>CBDCBP010000001.1:0-288953 GCA_965214315.1 Puia sp.
CCGGCGGGTGGAGGGCTACCTCAATGATATAATGGCCCTTTTCAAGATTGTAATTTGTCAGTAAAGGCAACTTCATTTTGATCGATTGCTTTTTCTCTAACACTACAATTGCAACACAAAGCCTCACAGGAGTCAACTAAAGAAAGCCGGTCGCCCTGGTGTTTTTTTAGGTTTTCATACATCCTTAATCCGTTTTTACATACTTGGAAACCCTGATATTAAACAATCCCAAAGGATATCCCATTACATCGGTTCGCATTCGGGCTGTGTCTTCTAGCCAATACTTTTCAAAACGATTATTTCGGACCTCCAGCTCAAATATATAATGACTGGGCGATGCAGAAGAACTGTCGATAAGGCGGACATGGACACTAGCCTTTTGCGCATTAGCCCAATTCGGCGAAAGGCCAAAGACCACAAAAAGACAAAAATCACTTTCATGGATTGAACTATTATGAATTAAAATGTCGCACCGTAAAGTAAGAAATAGATGAAAGAAGAGGACGTCGCCGAGGGAAACCTAAGTTTTTCTCCACAAATATATCTTTCAAAAACATGTATCAAATGAAAAAGCACCTAGCTGCGAAGTGCTTCTAAGTGCTTGATTTTGAGTGGACCCTGTCGGATTTGAACCAACGACCCGCTGATTATGAGTCAGCTGCTCTAACCAACTGAGCTAAGGGTCCTGCCTGATTGAGAAAGCTGGGTTTCCCGAAGGCGCTGCGAAATTACAGAATCCCTCCCAAGCATGAAAATCGAAATTTCATGATAGCCGGAGCGGAAACAAAAAAACGCGTCAGTCATTTAAATCTTCTTACCTTGCTTTCTGATCTACTGCTTGCTATACTTTGTGGATGACTGCTGACAGCCTTACATATCTGCAATCGCGGATCGCCTGCTTTGACGACCAGGCCGCATACAAGGAACTATTTACTTCCCTCTATTCCCCCCTGCTCCTCTTTGCCAAATCCATCGTTAAATCCAAGCAAGCCGCCGAAGAGATCGTGTCAGACGTATTCATCAAGATTTGGGAACGCCGGCGGGGACTGGAAAAGATCGACAACCTCAAAGTATACCTATACGTTTCGACCCGCAATACTGCCCTCAATTACCTCAGCCGCGACAAACACGGCATCACCAATACCCTAGACGAATTTCACGCCGAATTCACCAGCATTGATTTCGATCCGGAACAACTACTCATCACTGCCGAAATGCTGGCGCTCATCCGGCTGGCCATCGACCAGTTGCCACCAAAATGCAAGATCATTTTTAAGCTTGTCAAGGAAGACGGGCTGAAATACCGTGAAGTGGCCGAAATCCTGAACCTTTCCATAAAGACGGTCGAAAATCAATTGGCGATCGCCCTGCAGAAGATCGGCAATGCCGTCAGCTTCGACGTCAACAAGACCATTCCTTCCTGCTTCAAAAGGGATCATTCTCAAAGCGACTGATCCAACGCCATCGAAACAAGCCGGCCACATCCCTCATAACAATCTGAAAATCAGGTCAAACCTTCCTTTCCTACCTTTCTAAAAAAACAGGTCAAACCTTTCTTTCCTACCTTTTCTAAAAAAAACTTACCATTTCTTTGGGGGTATTTTTGGTTTTGACTGTCCTCGCTTTAAGCTTGCTGCAAATGGGAAAAGAACACAAAGAGTACACCTGGAATCTTATCGCCAAAAAACTGGCGGGTGAAGCCACGCCCGATGAGCTTGAAGAGCTCGAGACCTTACTTCGAAACAATCCCGAACTATACTATCCCCTGCAGACGATCGCCGATCTGTGGAAAAACAACCCTTCCAAAGGAAAAGCAATGGCGGAAAAGGCGTTCAGTACACACCTTGACCGCATGGAAAACCTGAGGATCGACTTTTCGCCAGCTGTCTCCCCCTTGCCAGCCGGCACGCCCCACTGGAAAATAAGTCGCCGCTTCCGGCAGACCGCCGGGTTTGTCCTTTCCTGTGTTTGTTTGTTCCTCGGTAGTATATGGTATTTCCAGCGGAGGCCTTCGCCCGTCGTTGCGGCCAGCGTCAATCCTGCCCCTGGCGCCAACGCAGCCAATGAAATCCTGACCGGTACTGGTTCGCGCACCCATGTCAGCCTACCCGACGGTACAAAGGTTTGGCTTAACGGCGGCAGCCGCATCGGCTATTCGAAAAGCTTCGGCATCTCCGGCCGCGAGGTGGACCTGACCGGAGAAGCATTTTTCGACGTTGCACCGGATGCCGTGAAACCGTTCGTCATTCATACCCATAAGATCGATATCCGGGTCCTTGGTACCATTTTCAACATCAAATCATATCCCACGGACAGGACGACGGAAACCACACTTATCAGGGGCAGTATAGAAGTATCTATCCGCAACAAACCCAGCGACAAGATCATTCTCAACCCCAATCAAAAGCTGGTGGTCTCCGATGATGACAGCCTCATGAAAGCGCCTGCGCCTCGCAGCCGGATGCTGAAAGCCTACCAAGCGCCCATCTTTATCGGCAAGCCCACATTCGAGGAACATACAGGTGCGATGATCGAAACATCCTGGGTAGAGAACAAACTTATCTTTCAGGCGGAAGCATTCGGCGAACTATCCAAACAGCTGGAAAGATGGTATGGCGTCTCTGTGCAATTCGACGATCCGAGGCTCGAGGAACTGCAATTTACCGGCATCTTCGAGAAAGAGACGATCCAGCAGGCCATGGATGCCCTCAAACTAACGGCAAAGTTTGACTATACGATAGAAGGAACACAGGTAACCATACACGACTGATATGATCAAATTAAAAAAACTCCAAACCACGCGAATGAACAACAGCACCTGAAATTAAAAAACGGGAAATGTTGGCGCATTTCCCGCGCGGGTAATCTCGGAAACCAGGCGGCGCACTTATCAGGACGAGCCGGTTTCGTCAATAGTTCTAACAACCCACAAGTTTAAAAATATGAAAAAAATGCTAACGATTGGGGGCTGGAGTCCCCATGCCGTAAAAAAAGCTCTTTTGATCATGAAATTAACCTTTCTTCTGACGTTTGTGGCCGTTCTGCAGGTGTCAGCCAAGGTCAGCGGGCAAGGAAGGGTTTCGCTTAATTTGAAACAGGTCGAGATCTCAAAAGCCCTGAACTCTATTGAAAAGCAAGGCGATTTTCGCTTCCTGTACAATAGCCGGCTCAATATGATCCGTAAAAAGATCAGTATCGATATTAAGGACAAGGAGATCAATGAGGCGCTGACCACGCTTTTCACCGGAACCGATCTGCGTTTCAGAATACTCGAGAATAACCTGATCGTCGTCCTGTCCAACTCCCCGGAAGCCCAGGACATCAAAATAACAGGTAGGATAACGGGCGAGAGCGGCGAGCCGTTGAGCGGCGTATCTGTAACCCTTAAAGGGTCTGCCGTCGGGACCACTACTGACAACAACGGAAGTTTTACGCTCACCGTCCCGGAAAAGGGAACACTGTTGGTTTCCGACATCGGTTTCGACGCCCAGGAAATTGCGATCAACAGCCAATCCGTAATCAATGTAAAGCTCGTCCTGGCGAAAAGGGTCATGGACGAAGTAGTCGTGATCGGGTATGGCCAGGCCACCAAGCGGGACCTCACCGGTTCCATCGTGAAGATCGACGGCAAAGAGATAGCGGACAAACCAAACGCCAACCCCATTGCTTCCCTGCAAGGCAAGGTCGCCGGTGTTTACATCGTCAATGATGCGACACCGGGAGCCCAGCCCGATATCCGCATCCGCGGTACGACCAGTATCGGCCAGGTACATCCCTTGTTCCTCGTGGATGGGATCTTCCAGGATAATATCGATTATATCAACCCCAGTGATATCGAGTCGATGGAAGTCCTGAAGGACCCTTCCTCTCTCGCCATCTTCGGCGTAAAAGGGGCCACAGGCGTCATCGTGATCACCACCAAAAAGGCCAAGGCGGGACAAACGATCATCAATCTCAATTCCACCCAGGGCTGGAAGAGCCTGGTAGACGCCCCCAAATTCGCCGATGCCTCCACATTCAAGACGCTGTACGCGGAGGAATTGGCCAATACCGGCATCACTACTGCGCCGAATTTTACCAACCTTAATTCCAATACCAACTGGATCAATGCGGTAACCCGGAAGGCCAATTATCAGAACAGCAATCTGAGCCTCTCCACCAGTTCGGATAAGAACAAGTTCAACCTGGGTGTCGGTTACACCGATGACCAGGGCCTGGTGAAACATATACAGTTGAATAAGATCAACATCAACCTGGGCGATGAATTCAAGGTGAGCAAATTCTTAAAAGTCGGGGCCAACCTGATCGTCAGCCGGATCGACAATCCGTATGGCTATGATGGAGGTGACGTGCTCGGTAATGCCCGGCAGGTCATCCCGCTGCTATCTTCGGGCCCCACTTCTATGCAGCTGCAGGATCTCTATGGTTCCCAAACCATCACTCAGAATGTCTACCCGCTGGCCCCTTCCCTGCAGTTGTCCGGTGTAGTCAACCCGCTGCTCAAATTGGAGAATGAATGGAACAAAACGGTCGACTTCACCAACCGGTTTGTAGGCAATGCTTTTGCCGAGGTCAGCTTCCTGAAGTCCTTCACCTTCCGGTCCACGGTTTACGGCGATCTCAGCTACGAGGACGACAGACAATATAAGCCGACCTACTATGCGTTTAATCCGACGACTGGCGCCGTCCAGGTGCAAAATCCCACCACCAGCGTCACCCAGACCTCCACGAACGTCAAAAAATTTCAACAGGACGAGATCCTGACTTTCAAGCATACCTTCAATGACCATAGCCTCACTGCTATCGGCGGATTCACTACCTATTATACCGGCAATTTCGCGCAGGTAGGGAATGCCTTCCAGGGTTCCTATGGCCCCATCCCGAATAACAAACGTTTTTGGTATATCAGCTCCGGTTTCGAAAACCCGACAACGACGACGGCTTCTTCCTCCCAATATGAATATGCCACGGTCTCTTATTTGGGAAGGGTGCTGTATAACTACGCCGAGAAGTATTTCCTGACGCTTTCTTATAGGAGTGACGGTTCCTCCGAGATCTCCGGCGCCCACCGGTACCAGAACTTCTGGGCAGTAGGGGCAGGCTGGGAGCTGACCAGGGAAAATTTCATGAAGTCGCAGCATTTTTTCGACTACCTGAAGATCCGCGGGTCAGTGGGCGTATTGGGTAACCAGAGTACGTATGACCCGAATCTTGGGACATCGAACCCGTATATCCTCTACCAGGTGTTGTTGGCCGGCTCCGGCGCGTCCGTTACACCTTTTGGTACAAACCTCTACAGCGCCGCCCAACCGGCTTACCAGCCAAGCCCCAATTTGCAATGGGAAACCGTACACGGCCAGGAGATCGGCATAGAAGGCAACGCCTTCGCGAGCAGGTTCCATTTTGAGTTCAACTATTTTAACAAGAAGACGGAGGACCTGATGAGTGTCATCAATAACTCGGCCCTGGGCATTTTCAACCAGGTCACCAATGCGGGTACGCTCAGGAACTGGGGTGAGGAAGTGACCGCTTCCTGGAATCAGAAATTGTCCCCGGATATGACGCTGAGGGTCGGCGGCAATATCACTTTCCTCCGGAACGACGTCATCGCGTTGAGCCCCTTGCTTGCCGGCGGTGAAATCCTGCGGGCCTCCCAGAACAATGGGCAACAGGAGAGCATCACGAAACCGGGCCATCCGATCGGCTATTTTTATGGGTATGAAGTGGCAGGCATTTATCAATCGAATTTAGACGTCCTGAAATCCCCGAACGCTTCGAGCATCGGCACCTACAAACCCGGTGACTTCAAATTCAAGGATGTCAACGGCGACGGGATCATCGATGGCAATGACAGGACGCAGATCGGCAATCCATCGCCGAAATTCATTTACGGCGCCTCCGCCAATCTGAGCTGGCGTCACTTCGACCTCGGCGTCGATGTCGGCGGCGTCTATGGCAACCAGATCTTCCGGACCTGGGCAGCGCTGGAATCACCCTATTCCTTTGTGAACTATGCGGCATTTCAGATCAACCGCTGGCATGGCCCGGGCACGTCCAACTGGGTACCCGAGGTCAACTCTGGAGAGCGATACAATTACCAGGGCTCTACCTACAGCATCGAGGACGGCAGCTATATCAGGATCCGCAATGCGCAACTGGGCTATACGTTTGATACCAAGCTGCTGTCAAAAGCATCCATCAAGGGCCTCAGGTTATATTTGAATGTGCAGAACCTGAAGACCTGGAAACACAACAATGGCTATTCTCCCGAGTTCGGCGGCGACGCTACCGCCTTCGGCATAGACAACGGCAATTCGAACAACGCCCTTCCCAGGATCACCAGCCTGGGTCTGAATGTATCTTTCTAATCAAGAAATCATTGTGATATGAAAAAGATTATAAACATTTTATGGATCGGGGTTGCAGGGATGTTTCTGCTTTCGTCCCCGGCTTGTAAAAAATTTCTCGACCGGCAGCCGCTAACGGCCACGCTGCAGGACGTTCAAAAGGAACAGGGTTCTCTGGAAGGGCAGAGCCTGGGTCTCTACTATACCCTAAGGACCTATGCTGGTTTTTCCTCCCTGCCCTGGACGGATTTCAACAGCATCAGGGGTGACGAGGCGGCCAAGGGCAGCGACGCAAATGACGGCAAAGAGATCAATGCCGAATTCGAGACCTTCCAGTATACCAAGGACGACTGGGCTACCGACACCTACTGGAACGACCACTTCACCATGATCAACCTGGCGAATGCGGAGATCCATGCCGGCGACTCCTTAAAAGCCAACGATCCGGCCACGCTGCGCCAACTCGGGGAAGCCCATTTTTTCAGGGCCTATGCTTTCTTCGACCTGGTAAAAGCCTATGGCCAGGTTCCCCTGATCAACTACTATTTTGTAAATCCCGCCGATGGTGTCCGGCCTAAATCAACGATCGATTCGCTCTACGGCCAGATCGACGCAGACCTTGATACCGCAGCTTTGTGGCTACCGTTAAACAGCAGTGCCTACGGCAACAACAACGGATATCCTGGGCGGCTTACCCAGGGCGCCGCCAATACCCTTTGGGCGCAGACCTACCTCTTCCGGCAAAACTGGGGAAAAGTGATCACCCTTTGCAATACGGTCATCAGTTCCGCGCAATATTCACTGATGCCCAATTTTACCGACATCTGGAAAGACGGCTTGAACGGTGCCGGAAAGAACGGTCCAGAATCGATTTTCGAGATGAACTGCTATGAGGGACTTAACGGACAAGCGATTGCCACGCAGAACCAGGGGCAGGACGGCTGGGGAACGTCTCAGCAGGTGCGGCAGGACGGCGCTCCGCTGGCCTGGAACCTAGGCTGGGGCTGGAACGTACCTACGCAGGTATTGGTCAATATGTGGGACAGTACAGACCCCAGAAGGAATGAGACCATTCTCTTCTCCGGCCAATACGATGGGGGTGCAACACAAGGTGGCTGGGGCGCCACTTTGCCTGCTTACAGCGACCCCCTGGGCACATCGGGCCTGGCGGAAATGTATTGGAACAAAAAATTATACACCGGCAACGACCCCGCCCAAAGGGCAGCTACCGGACAAGTCGGCGGCAATGGCGCTGCTCCCTGGATCGACCACCGCATCCTCCGCTATGCCGACGTCATCCTCATGCTGGCCGAGGCGTCCAACGAAACCGGCGACGGTGCAACGGCAGCGGCTAATCTCGAACTGATACGCGACAGGGCCAGCGGTAACCTGGGTGCCGGAAGAACGGTCCTGCCCTACATTGCCGACACCACTCAGGCTCAGATGCGAACGGCGATCAAGAACGAACGCCTTTGGGAGTTCGCTATGGAGGGCTATCGATTTTACGACCTTGTAAGATGGACCCCGGCGTCGGATGGCATCGATGCCCCCACCATTCTGAGCAGTCTGGGCTATACATCGCGCAACCAATACTATCCCATCCCGCAGCCTGCCATCGACCTGTCCGGAGGCGTACTCAAACAGAATTCCAATTATTAATTCACAAAATATTTAGTGCGTATGAAAAAGATGCCAATCCTGCTTCTTGCCCTGATCGCCCTTTTAGGGATGGTCAGCTGCGAGAAATTGAGCCGGCCGGTGCTGCCCAAGGATTATCCTACCGATAACCCGGTTACACCAACCACCCCCTTGAGGTTTTATGTGGACTTTGACAGCACAAGTGCGGCAGACCACCAATTGAACGTGCGTTTCAAAGACAGCATCTCTACCTATCCCTGCTTCTTCCCTGACCCATCGATCTCGTCGACAACCGGGGTCAGCGGCACGGCAATGCAGGGCAGCTCCACTGCATTTATCCACTACGTGAGCGCCAACGATTTCGGAACATCGACAAGCTTTACCATTGCTTTTTGGATCCAGGCTACCCTGTCGCAGAAAGACGCTGTCAACGCAGATGGGCTGCTCAGCTTGCCCAGTACGGCTAATTTCTGGAGCGACGTTTGTATCTTCGTTGATCATGAATCCAGCACTTCGGATTCAATGCCGCTCAAATTCCATTTCGCGAACGGCACCGCGGACAACTGGGATTTCCAATATGCCGGCACAAAGGACATTCCACACATGTTCGACGGTAATTGGCATCAGATAGCCTTCACCTATGACCAAACCATCGAGACAGGAACACTTTACATCGACGGCGCGCAATACGACCAAAAATCAAAGGAAACCATAGCCTTCGACGGCGCGGTTACTGGATTTATCGTTGGCGGATTTCAGGAAATGCTGGGGATTTACGATACACAGGCCGACAACACCTGGCAATCGGGCTGGCCGGGAGGAATCGACCAGGTCCGCCTCTACAATACCGCACTGGCAGCCTCGGATGTGCAGACCCTTTTCAATAACAAACAATAATTAAATTGGCCCGACAAATAAAAACCTTCACCATCGTTCCGGTGAAGGTTTTTACTATCATCCTGGGAATGACATGTACGATCCTACTATTTGTGAAATGCATCGACCATGAGAATAAAAACCTGACGCGGGCACCCCAGACGAAAGCGCCCAAAGACGGGGGGTACGAAGCATTTGCAGGCTCGAAGACCTGTGCCTCCTGCCACCCCGATATCTACCGGTCCCATGTTCAAACGGCGCACTACCTGACGTCTGCGCCAGCTACCCCGCAAAATATAAAAGGCGGACTGACGTCGGGGAATGACAGGTTTTTTTTCAGTCCCCAGGTCTGTATTGCCATCGAAAAAAGCAACGATCGCTTCTACCAGGTCGAATATGCGGGCAGCGCTGCAAAAGAATATGCGCCCATGGATATAACGGTCGGGTCGGGCAAAAGAGGCCAGACCTTTCTTTATTGGCATACGAACGAGTTGTTCCAATTGCCGCTGACCTGGTTTACCTTCCTGAATCAATGGACGAATAGCCCCGGTTTTTCCAACAGGGTCATTTTCAACCGACCGGCCACGTCGCGCTGTCTGGAATGCCATAGCACGTATTTTCAGGCGGAATCCGCCAACGGCGTCGAGCGGGAAGCGTTTTCCCGCACGGCTATCCAGTACGGGGTAGATTGCGAAAAATGTCATGGCCCTGCCGCCAGGCATGTAGCATTCCACCGGGACAACCCTGCCGAAAAAACCGGACATTTTATTATCGGCGCCGGAAATTTTTCACGCGGGCAAAAACTCGATCTTTGCAGATTGTGTCATGGCGGCAGACTGTCGAAAATAAAACCCTCCTTCAGTTTCCAGGCCGGCAACAAACTGGCGGACTTTTTCGCGATCGATACCACTCAAAAAGCAGCGGCCGATGTGGATGTGCATGGCAACCAATACGGGATGCTGGCGTCCAGCAAGTGTTTCAGGCAGAGTGAAATGACCTGTCTGACCTGTCATAACCCTCATGAAAATGAAACGGGGAGGTTGGATTTGTTCTCGCAGCGCTGCATGAGCTGTCACAACCAGGCGCATGGGAATTTTTGTACCGCAGTAAAAAAGATAGGAAAGTCGATCACCAAAAACTGTATCGATTGCCATATGCCGGAACAACCGTCGAAATCGATCACAGTGCTGCTACAGGGTGGGAGCGTTCCGGTATCCGCGACGATGCGCTCGCATTTCATTAGCATTTATCCCGGGGAGACAAAGAAATTTTTGTACAAAAAATAGCCGACGGCATGACCTTGAACCGGATGATCCCGATTGTTTGTTTTAGCAGCCTGGCGTGGCTGGCTACTTCCTGCGGCCGGCTGCCAAAGGCCTTCATCCGGCTTTCCTCCTCCGAGACGAATATTCGGTTCAAGAACGAGCCGCTTAAAAAAGAGGCGTTCGGCATTCTCTATTCTCTGTATTACTACAATGGGGGAGGGGTGGCAGTGGGGGACATTAACAACGACGGCTTACCTGATATTTACTTTACGGCCAATAGCAGGGGCGGAAACAGACTTTATCTTAACAAAGGGAATTTCCAATTCGAAGATATTACCGGAAAGGCAGGTGTTGCAGGAAACTCGGACTGGTGCACCGGGGCGACAATGGCGGACATCAATGGCGACGGCCTGCTGGATATCTACGTCTGCGCCGTACAAGGCGAACATAACCTGCATGGGCATAATGAGCTTTTTATCAACAACGGCGACGGCACCTTCAAAGAAAGCTCCAAAGCGTATGGCCTGGATCTGGCGGCCTGGTCCACACAAGCCGTTTTCTTCGATTATGACCACGATGGCGATCTGGACTGCTTCGTCCTGAACCAATCCGAGCATCCGAATCAAAATATCACGGATACCTCCAAGCGGCGGAGTTTCGACCCTAATTCGGGCGGCAGACTGTATCGGAACGATATCCGCACCACGGGTAAATTCACCGATGTGTCCGGGCAGGCCGGTATTTATCAGAGCAGCCTTTGTTTCGGCCTTGGCATCTCCGTAGCCGACCTTAATAATGACGGTTGGGAAGATATCTATATCGGCAATGATTTCCATGAGAACGACTACTATTACATCAATAATGGCAATGGCACGTTCTCCGAGAGCGGGGCCAAACATTTCGGGCATTATTCCAGGTACAGCATGGGGAATGATATAGCCGACTATAATAACGACGGCCAACCAGATATCGTCACCGTCGACATGCTTCCTGCCGATGAGAAAACGGTGAAGACGTACGGCAGCGATGAAAACACTGAAAGTTACAATTTTAAGATCCGGAGCCACGGTTTCCAGGATCAGGTTTCCAGGAATTGCCTGCAAAGAAACAATGGCAATGGGGAAAGCTTTAGCGATGTCGCACTGATCGCAGGTGTATCGGCTACCGATTGGAGTTGGAGCGCTCTGTTTGCTGATTTTGACAATGATGGCAATAAGGACCTGTTCATATCGAGCGGCATCGTCAAACGTCCAGTTGATCTGGACTACGTGCGTTTCGTTTCCGACCTGGCTTTAAAAGTCAACCGGAACGCCTCATCGCAATATGACGATATGACGGTCGCCAAAATGCCTGACGGCAGCTCTTTTTGTTATCTGTTGCAGGGGGATGGGAAAGGCAAGTTTCAGGACGTTGGAAAGAACTGGGGCATTAGTGACGAGAAGGGCTACTACAACGGGGCGGCCTATGCCGATCTCGATGGGGACGGCAACCTCGACCTGATCGTCAATCCCCTGTACTCGAATGCCTTTATCTTTAAGAATACTACGAGCGGCAAGAGCTGGCTGTCCCTGTGTTTGACCGGAGAAGGCGATAACAAATTCGGGATTGGCGCAAAGGCCTATGTGTTCAATGCCGGCAGGATGCAATACGCGCAGCTGATGCTTACCCGTGGTTTCCAATCTTCCGTAGAACCGATCCTGCATTTTGGGCTCGCCGCCGCGACCGATGTCGACAGCCTGCTGATCGTCTGGCCTGATCAACGGTACCAGGTCGTCAGACACTTGAAAGCTGATCGACGCGATACCGTTTTTCAAAAAAATGCATCCGGGCACTTCGTTTACAACCGGTTCTTCCCTCCTCCCGTGCCAACATTGGAAGACATTACGGACCAGGTTGACTGTCGTTGGAAGCATCGGGAAAACGACTTCAACGATTTCACCTACCAGCCGTTGATACCGCACAAGGAGAGCACCAGGGGTCCAAAACTGGCCGTCGCGGACGTGAATCACGACGGGCTGGATGATTTTTATGTCTGTGGTGCGAAGGGTCAGCCCGGGTCAATCATGATCCAGCAACCTGACGGCAGCTTTGTCCGCTCGGATACCGCCTTGTTCAACAGGTTTGCCGTCTGCGAGGATGTCGATGCAGCCTTTTTTGATGCCAATGGCGATGGGTATCCCGATCTTTGGGTCGTCAGTGGTGGGAACGAAATGCCTTCCAATGGCATTGCCAACGCGGACAGGCTTTATCTCAACGACGGCAAAGGCCATTTCAAGCCATCCCTTGGCAACATACCCCAGCATTTCTGGAATAAATCCTGTATCGCCGTCGCAGACGTCGATCACGATGGGGACCTGGACGTGTTCATCGGTATGGCGACCGACCAGGAGAAATTCGGCATGCCCATGAATTCCAGCCTTTACCTCAACGATGGCAAAGGCAATTTTACTTTTGCTGACACCAAAATGATCAACTTATTGCAGCTTGGCGTGGTGACCTCGGCGGTTTTTGCCGACCTCAATAAAGACGGCTGGCAAGACCTGGTCGTTACCGGGGAGTGGATGGGCATTCGCGTCTTCATGAATGACCACGGCAAATTTGTCGCGAAGGACATCCCTAATTCGACCGGCCTGTGGCAGACGATTTACGCGGCCGATGTCAACGGCGATGGATATCCGGACCTGCTCGCAGGTAACTGGGGGTATAATTCGAAACTATGGGCCGGGAAGCACGGGCCATTGAAATTGTACGTCAAGGACTTCGATTTCAGCGGAAGGATCAAACAGGTGATGTGCTACACGATCGATGGCAAAGAATACACTTTCCTGCCAAAGGACGAGCTCGAACGGACGATCCCCGTATTGAAAAAAGCGTATCCCACCTATGAGGAAGTAGCTGGGAAGACCGTGCAATACATGCTCTACGATCTATTGGCGAATGCCTTGGAACGCAAGGCGGAAACGCTTGGCTCAACCTGTTTCATCAATGATGGCAAGGGCAATTTTAAGCCCACCATACTGCCGGACGGACTCCAGCTGGCGCCGATATTCGCATTCGCCCCTATCCCCCAGGATCATCCCGAACGCTTTCTTGCCGGCGGCAACTTTTCAGGCACGATCCCTTACGAGGGGAAATATGATGCGCTGTTCCCGACGATCTTTTCGGCAGATCGGGGAAAGGATCCATTCGGGATCGTCTCTATCCTGCCCGGGCTGAAAGGTGAGATCCGGGACCTCAAATGGCTGCGGTCGGCAAAGTATGGCAATATCCTTATGGTCGCAAAAAACAACGATAGTCTTTCTTTTTTAACTTATCATCCCGGACATGAAAAATAGAATAATAGCCATATGGTTGTTAGCGCTGCTTGCCGGATGCTCAGGAAAGAGCTCCTCACCGGCAACTCCTACGACGCCGCCCACTGTCCCCCCGGCTATCGACTCCGCCGACAAGTTCCCCCGCATCTCCGACAGCGCCCTGCTTGACCTCGTGCAGCACCAGACCTTTGCCTACTTCTGGGACTATGGGCACCCCATATGCGGGCTTGCCAGGGAAAGGTTCAGTGTCAGCAATCTCGTGACGACGGGTGGCAGCGGGTTTGGGATCATGTCCATCCTGGCGGGTATCCAACGAAATTTTATTACCCGGGCGCAAGGCCTGAGCCGGCTCGAAACGATCGTCGGCTTTTTAACCGACACCACCAAGGTGACCCGCTATCACGGCGCTTTCTCTCATTGGATGAACGGTACGACCGGCGCCACCATCCCCTTCAGCACCGACGATGACGGCGGCGACATCGTAGAGACTTCTTACCTGCTGGCGGGGCTGCTCTGCGCTCGCCAGTATTTCGATGATCCATCGGATTCGCTCGAGACCAGTCTGCGCGCAACTGTCAACGCCATTTGGAATGCGGTCGATTGGAACTGGTACCGGCAGAACGGCCAAAATACGCTTTATTGGAATTGGAGTCCCGACTATGGCTGGGCGGTCAATGTCCAGGTGGGCGGCTGGTGCGAAGCACTCATCACCTATGTGCTGGCGGCCTCTGCGACTCCGGACAGCATTCCCAAATCGGTCTACGACATTGGATGGGCGCACAACGGCGCCATGCAAAATACCAAGAGCTTCTACGGCGTGCGTCTGCCCCTTGGGCCGGACTATGGCGGTCCGCTCTTCTTCGCACACTATTCCTTCCTGGGCATCGACCCCAGGGGACTGGCGGACGCCTATGCCAATTATTTCACCCAGGACACTGCCCACACGCGGATCAATTATCTTTATTGTGTCGCGAACCCCAAAAACTACCTGGGGTACAGCAATCTCTGCTGGGGACTCACGGCCAGTGACGAACAAGGCGGCTATTCGGCCCACTCTCCTACCAACGACGACGGGGTGATCTCGCCGACGGCCGCCATCTCGTCTTTGCCCTATCTGCCGACTGAATCTATGAATGCACTCCGCTTCTTTTATTATACGCTGGGAGATAAGTTATGGAAGCAATATGGCTTTATCGATGCTTTTAACCTGGCCTCCGGCTGGTACGATAACGATTTCCTGGCGATCGATCAGGGGCCTGAGATCGTGATGATCGAAAATTATCGCAGCGGACTGCTCTGGAACCTCTTGATGAGCTGTCCGGAAGTACAACATGGAATGCAAAACCTGGGCTTCACGAGCCCTCATTTTTAAAACTGACAGCAATGATACGCCGAATCATACTTTTTTTCTTTGTTGTCGCCAGCCTGGGCGGAGCGACTGTCTATGCTCAAAACCAGCACACCGCAGCCGTTGGACCTGTTGATCGTCCGAGCCGCCTCGACGACACCGCCCTCCTCGATCTCGTCGAGCGGCAGACCTTCCAGTATTTCTGGGATGGTGCCGAACCGAATAGCGGGATGGCGGCGGAGCGGATCCATGTGGACAACGATTATCCCGAAAACGATCAGCGAACGATTGCGACCGGGGGCAGCGGTTTTGGCGTAATGGCCATCCTGGCCGGGATCCACCGGCATTATATTACCCGCAAATCAGGTCTAAAGCGCCTGGAAAAGATCGTTTCATTTTTGGAAAAGGCGGATCGTTTTCATGGCGCCTGGCCACACTGGCTGCATGACGAGACGGGTCGTGTCAGGCCTTTCGGCCGCGAGGACGATGGCGGGGACCTCGTCGAGACCTGTTATCTGATGCAAGGCTTGTTGTGTGTGCGGCAATATTTCAGGGAGGGCAATGTGGAAGAGAAGGCGCTCGCTTCCCGCATCCAAACCCTTTGGAATGGGGTCGATTTTGAGTGGTACCGGAACGGCGGCCAGCAAGTGCTGTTCTGGCATTGGAGCCCGTCGCATGGCTGGACCATGAATTTCCCGGTACATGGCTATAACGAATGTATTATATTGTATGTGCTGGCCGCGTCGTCAACGGCGCACCCTGTTCCCGCTGCCGTATACCGGGAGGGCTGGGCGCAAAACGGATGGATCGACAGCAGCACAAGCTATAAAAATGACACGCTGCACCTGCACATGCAGGGCGACCCGCCTCACGGTGGTCCGCTTTTTTGGTCGCAATATTCTTATCTTGGTTTGGACCCGCATGGACTAAAGGATCAATATGCCGATTACTGGAAGGAGAATCGCACCCAAACGCTGATCAACTATACCTGGTGTGTCGATAATCCCAAACAGTTTGCCGGCTACGGGAAATATAATTGGGGACTGACAGCCAGTTACTCGGTCAAAGGGTATGCGGCGCATGCCCCGGATGAGCGAAACGACCTGGGCGTGATCTCGCCGACTGCCGCGATCTCTGCGATACCGTATACACCCGAAAAGTCTATGGCGGCTATCCGGTACTGGTATGATAGTCTTGGCAGTAAGCTTTGGGGGAAATACGGTTTTTACGATGCCTTCAGCCAGCAGGCCCAATGGTATCCACCGCATTACCTAGCGATAGACCAGGGACCGGAAGTGGCGATGATCGAAAATTACCGGAGCGCCCTGTTGTGGCGGCTCTTCATGAGCTGCCCCGAAGTAAAAGCCGGCCTGCGAAAACTGAATTTCCAAAGCCCCTGGCTTAAACATATTAATTTGCGATAGAATCTCTCAACGAAAACGGCGTTTCTCCGAGGACCGCCGTGATAAAAATCGACTAAAATGAGAATAACAAAAACGCTTGCTGTCCCCCTTCTCCTCATTTGTTCCGTGGCAAGGGCTCAAAATGCCACAGATGTGAAAATGAATACTTTCGTTACCACGCTCATGAGCCAAATGACCCTCGATGAAAAGATCGGTCAGCTTAATCTCCCTGGCGCAGGAGACATCACTACCGGGCAGGCCGGCAATTCCGACGTCGCGAAAAAGATACAGCAGGGGCAGGTGGGGGGCCTCTTCAATATCAAATCCGTCGCCAAGATCAGAGAGGTGCAACGGATCGCCGTGGAACAAAGCCGGCTAAAGATACCCCTCATCTTCGGCATGGATGTCATCCACGGCTATGAGACAGAATTTCCGATCCCGCTCGGACTCAGTTGCACCTGGGATATGAGCGAAATCGAAAAGAGTGCCCGCATCGCCGCTACGGAAGCCAGTGCAGATGGTATCTGCTGGACTTTCTCGCCGATGGTCGACATTTCCCGGGACCCGCGCTGGGGACGCATCGCGGAAGGCAATGGAGAAGATCCCTGGCTCGGATCGCAGATCGCGAAAGCCATGGTCAAAGGCTATCAGCGGGACCTCTCCGGCAAAACCGATATCATGGCCTGCGTCAAACATTACGCCCTCTATGGCGCTGCAGAAGCCGGCCGTGACTACAACACCACGGACATGAGCCCCGTAAGAATGTTCAACGAATACCTGCCTCCTTACAAAGCCGCCGTCGACGCGGGTGCCGGCAGCCTGATGGCGTCTTTTAACGATGTCAATGGCATACCTGCCAGCGCCAACAAATACCTGCTGACCGATATCCTGCGGCGCCGCTGGGGTTTCGAGGGCTTTGTAGTCAGCGACTACACCGGGGTCAACGAAATGGTGGCCCATGGGCTTGGCGATCTCCAGACCGTATCTGCGCTCGCGTTACAAGCCGGCCTCGACATGGATATGGTCGGCGAAGGATTTCTGACGACGCTGAAGAAATCCCTGGCTCAGGGTAAGGTCACCCAGGCCGAGATCGACTTCGCCTGCCGGAAGATACTCGAAGCGAAGTATAAATTGGGGCTCTTTGCAGATCCGTATAAATACTGCGACGCCAACAGGGCCGCAACGGATATCTTCACTTCGGCCAATAGGACAGACGCGAGGCATATCGCTGCCGACTGTTTCGTCTTGCTGAAGAATCAGGGCAACATGTTGCCGTTAAAGAAAACCGGGATTATTGCACTCGTTGGTCCCCTCGCCGACAACAAAGAGAACATGACGGGAACGTGGAGCGTAGCCGCGGATTTCTCCAAATCCATTTCCCTGCTGCAGGGGCTAAAAGAGGCGACGGGTGACGCAGTGAAGATCTTGTATGCACAAGGGTCTAACCTCGACGCCGACAGCTTGTTCGAACAGCGGGCAGGCATCTTCGGGAAACCCCTGCACCATGATCCGCGTCCGGCTGATGTACTGATCCAGGAAGCGGTCAGTGCGGCCAGTCAGGCCGATGTCGTCGTCGCGGCCCTCGGTGAGTCGGCCGAAATGAGCGGTGAATCCAGCAGCCGCAGCGTGATCGGCATTCCGCAGGCCCAGGAAGAACTGCTAAAGGCGCTGTTGAAAACGGGCAAGCCCGTAGTGCTCGTACTCTTTGCGGGACGCCCGATGACGATAAAATGGGAGAACGACAATACGCCCGCCATCCTCAATGTTTGGTTCGGCGGCACTGAAGCGGGGCATGCCATCGCCGACGTCCTGTTCGGCGAGACCAACCCCTCCGGAAAACTGACTACCACCTGGCCTCAGGATGTCGGCCAGATCCCCCTCTATTATAACCATAAGAATACCGGCCGCCCCCTGGAAGGCGCCTGGTTCCAAAAGTTCAGATCCAATTACCTCGATGTGTCCAATGATCCCGTGTACCCTTTCGGCTTCGGACTCAGCTATACGCATTTTTCTTACAGCAATTTGACCCTTAGCAGCGCGGCACTGAAGGGTGCACAAACCCTCAAGGCAACGGTCACCGTCACGAACGACGGCGCTGCCGCGGGTAAAGAAACCGTACAACTCTATATCCGCGACCTGGTAGGAAGCATCACCAGGCCGGTAAAAGAATTGAAGGGTTTTCAGAAGATCACGCTCAATGCAGGCGAATCCCGGAACATCACATTCGATGTTACCCCGGAGGACCTGAAATTTTACAACAATGAACTCAAATATGATTGGGAGCCGGGCGATTTCACGATCATGATCGGCGGCAATTCCCGCGATGTGCTTTCTGGGAATGTCAACTGGTTGAAGTAAATTCGTTCTATGCAGGGCATCAGGAACATTATTTTTGATCTGGGCGGCGTCATTCTCAACCTGGACAATCGCCGCACGGAAGAAGCTTTTATGGATCTAGGCGTGAAGAATATCCGGCAGTATTTCGGTCTAGGGCACGCAGCCTCTTTTTTTAAGGACTATGAGGTCGGCAAGATAACCGACCAGCAATTTATCGACGCGATCCGGGACCTTACCGGTCCGGAAGTCTCCGGCAAGGCCATTATGGATGCCTGGAACGCGCTCCTGCTGGATTTCCCGCCGGAACGCATCCAACTGCTCCGGTCGCTCGGGAAAAGCTACCGCATCTTCCTGTTCAGCAACACCAATGCCCTTCACCTTGCCGCGCTGCGAAAGATCTATGCGGATACTTTTGGACCGGAAACCCTGGACGATCATTTCGAGCAATCGTATTACTCCCATCTGCTGGGGATGCGAAAACCCGATAAGGCGTCGTACGAGCATATTCTGCAGGCACATGGGCTTATCGGCGGGGAGACCCTGTTTGTAGACGATGCGATAATAAATGTGGAAGGAGCCGAGACCGCCGGACTGAAGGGGCTCTACCTGCGGCCTGGTATCACCCTAATGGATTTTCAGTGGTAAGCGAAGCTTACAATCCGAGGCCAAGGACATTGGTAAGCGAAGCTTACCATGAAAGGCAGGACAATGGTAAGCGAAGCTTAGGAAAGGACAAGACACCTATGAAGTTTATTTCTTAACCTCCTCAAAATCTATATAGTCTTCGGCAGGGCCGCGCGTGGATGAGTGGCGCTCATGGGGGCGGGATGCAGCCTCTTGCGGCTGCGCTTGTTCTTGCCCTCCCATTGGGTTGCGCATGTTCCTGAATTGTTGCCGTACCTGGCGCGTGGTGCGGAGTACGGGGACAAGGAAGTTAAATACGAATCGGTACAATAGGTAGAAAACGACAAAGAGAACTAATATTTCTGATAGCGGCATCATCGCACAAAGGTAACACAAACACCGGAAAAAGGTTGTTAAAAAACCCAGGTTATTTTTTGAATACTCTGGTAACCAGCCAGTTAAGACCGTCGCCCAATTTTTCGGCCAAGATGTCCGCTAATTTTAAAAGCACTGTTTGCAGCCGCTCATTCTGCAGTACCTTGTCGACAAGGGTATGGCCCGTCAACTCTTCCCCCGCAATTTTGCGCGGTAGGAGGGAGCGTACGAACAGTGATCCGGAGTGTTGCTGAAAAAAGGTAAACTGGTCATCGATCTGCCCTTCGAGTTCCTTTGCCTTCGCCTTTAAGCGGCGGATGTCCCCATCCAGGGAGGCCATACTGCGCGATACTTTGGTGGAGTTAGCCATCGGTTGCGTCCTCCTCTTTTGATTTTTGTATAATGCTTTGAATGACAGGTTCTACGAATAAAGCCTTGCGAAAGACGGCCAGCAGGACGAATACCAGCAGGATCAATAAGGTCACCAGGCCAAACCCCTTCACATAGCTATTAAACAGCTTCGAGAACCAGAAGGCGACCATCATCCCCCCAAACATCAGGAAAAGAAAAGCCAGGAACAAAGACAGCAATACCCAAACGAACAGTCCCGCGGACTGGGCAAAAAGCCGAAGGCTCTGTAACCGGTAGATCTCCATACGGGTTTCGAGGTACTCCTTAAATAGCGTTTTATTCTGGGCAAAGAACGAACCTAAATTATCGGGCTGGCTCATGCTTGATTTTTAATAAAAATACTGAGTTTGGGTGGATATCGGAATTATCCTTATTTTTGCCTCAGTAAAAGAATCAATAGAAAAGGGAACGGGCTCGTTCCCTTCTTTAATTTTTAGATGGGCCGGTGGCCCAGGCTGTCTCAGACCATGGTCAACGAAATAATAAAGGCGATAGAAAGTTTAGTGCAGGGGCTGCTTGCCGGAGATACGGGATATTTTCTGGTGGACATCCGGGTCAAACCTACTAATAATGTTAAGGTGTTCGTCGATGGAGATCAGGGGATCTCGATAGAAAAATGTGTACAATACAATAGGGCGCTTTACAAGAAGTTCGAGGAGTCGGGACTTTTTCCAGCAGGGGATTTTTCCCTGGAAGTCTCTTCGCCCGGCCTCGACGAACCGCTCAAACTGCTGCGGCAGTACAGAAAGAACATCGGCCGCCAGGTTGAATTGGTACTGCAGGATGGGTCAAAAAAAGAAGGAAAGCTGATCGAGGTAAGCGAAGATGGCATCATTGTGGAGGAGACCCGTGGCAAGCACAAGAAGAAAGAAGTAATCAACCATACTTTTTTATTCGATAACATAAAAACAACAAAAATTCAAGTAGTTTTCTAGGAGATTTAAATTTAGTGTTATGGCAAGTATCAATCTAATCGAAGCCTTCCAGGACTTCAAAGAAGCAGAGAATATCGACCGCCCCACTATGATGAAAGTAGTAGAGGATGTGTTCAAGACTTTGTTGCGTAAGAAATATGGAAGCGACGAAAATTTTGACGTAATCGTGAACGCCGAAAAGGGTGACTTGGAGATCATGCGCCGCCGTACCATCGTGGAAGATGGAGCGGTATTGGATCCCCTGGCAGAGATTGGCTACACTGACGCAACGAAGATCGAACCCGATTACGAAGTGGGAGAAGACCTGTACGAAGAGGTCGAGATATTGGATTTTGGCCGCCGCGCCATCCTGGCCGCCAAGCAGACCCTGGCCAGCCGGATCGGGGATCTCAAAAAGAACGTCCTGGTCAAAAAATACAATGAACGGATCGGCGAGATCGTAAGCGCAGAAGTCTATCAGGTGTGGAAAAAAGAGATCCTGCTCCTCGACGAAGAAGGCAGCGAACTGATCCTGCCCAAGTCCGAACAGATCCCCCAGGACTACTTCAAAAAAGGGGAGAGCATACGCGCGGTAGTCAAGAAAGTAGAACTGAAGAATAATTCTCCGGTGATCATCCTCTCCAGGACCAGCCCGCTGTTCCTGTCCAAACTCCTGGAGATCGAAGTGCCCGAGATCTTCGACGGCCTGATCGTCATCAGGAAGATCGTCCGGGAACCCGGCGAAAGAGCAAAAGTGGCCGTGGAATCCTATGATGACCGGATAGACCCCGTCGGCGCCTGCGTCGGCATGAAGGGAAGCCGTATCCATGGCATCGTCCGGGAATTGAAGAACGAGAACATCGACGTCATCAACTGGACCAACAATACCCAGCTCCTGATCCAGCGCTCCCTGACCCCCAGTAAGATCACAAATATGGAGCTGGACAGCGAAAAGTCGCATGCGAATGTCTATTTAAAGCCGGACCAGGTATCCCTGGCCATTGGCCGCAAGGGTGTCAATATCAAATTGGCGCAGGAATTGACGGGATATACGATCGACGTCTTCCGCGACAACGAGGGCGAACCCGAAGAGTTCGACATCGATCTGGAAGAATTCAGTGATGAGATCGAGACCTGGGTCATTGATGAACTCAAACGCATCGGCTGCGATACCGCCCGCAGCGTGCTCGACCTGACAACCGAAGAACTGGAAAGAAGGACGGACCTCGAAAAAGAGACCATCGACGAGGTAAGGAGAGTACTAAAAGAAGAGTTTGAAAAAGGATAACGGGTAAATCGCTTTTTTTTATAGAAATTTGTAAAACTCAAAAAAGGGAGATGAACTTAATCCCTTCTTTTTGAAAGGATCAAGGAAGGCAAATATGGCAGAAACAACCACATTACGCTTAATGGCTGCGGCCAAGGAATTCAACATCGGGAAAGATACCCTGGTGGATTTCCTGATAAGCAAAGGATTCAGCAAAGACGATCTGAAGCCTACGTCCAAACTATCGGAGGATATGTATCGCTCTTTGCAATCGGAATTCGCAAGCGATAAGGTAGCCAAGCACAAGAGCGACCAGATCGACCTGCCCAAAGGCAGCCTGGAAGCCAAAAAGAAAAAAGAAGAAGAAGCATTGCAGCCAACGGTCGCCACAACGACGCTTTTCAAGAAAGAAGCGCCGGTTGTTGTAAAGAAAGCAAAGGAAGAGGCGGCACCCGCTGTGGTCGAGGCTCCGCCGCCCCCGCCCGTCGTGGAAATACCGCGGGAAGAGGCTGAGGCAAAGTCCGATGTGCTCAGGGTCGAATCCCCCGAACTGGAAGGTCCGAAGGTCATTAACAAAATTGACCTTTCTGCCATCGACACCTCTACCCGGCCCAAAAAAGGCGGGAAGAAGGATGAGCCTTTATCCGATAAAAACGGGGAACCCGTCAAAAGGGAAGATCCTGCAGCCGAACCGGTTGCCGGGGAGGTAGCTGCCGAACCCGCTAAAGATACCAAAGATAAGGACAATGGGGCCGGTAAGCCCCCGGTCGTCGCCAGGGGAGAAACGGCCGAAAAAGAATCGGCTGTCCCCGTCGAGGAAGCAGTGGAAAAAGAAGGTCCCGCGCAGGCTGCTGGCCAGCCAGGGACCGATGCTGCTGAGGAGAGCGAACTTCCACTCGTGATCGAAAACATTAAAGCAGAAAAACTTGAAGGTCCCAAGATCCTCGGAAAGATAGAGCTTCCCGTCAATAGCGAGACCAGGCCAAAAGCACCCTCGGACGAGAAAAGGAAGCGCAAACGCATCCCCATCGAGAAGAAAGATCAGGGCGGCAGTGGCGGCGGAAGACCCGGGCCGGGCGGCGGCAACCGTGCTCCCAATCCTTTTACGGGTGGCAATCAAACTGGCTCAGGCAACCCACGCCAACCTGGTCACCAGCGCCCACCTCTTCAGCGGAATACCGGCGGGAACAGGGCTCCCGGCGGTGCAGGTGCAGGCCAGGGCGGCGGCAACCGCAGGAACGACCCCCGTCATGCGCCCCGGGAGGCTAAGGAGATCGACAAGAAAGAGATCCAGGAGAAGATCAGGCAGACCCAGGCCAAACTGGCCGGTTCCGGCGGCCGCGGGAAAAGCCTGAAAGCAAAATATCGCCGTGCCAAGCGGGATGAAATGGCCGAACAGGCAGGCGGAGACGAAATGATGGACAACCGGCTCCAGGTCACGGAATTCATCAGTGTCAGCGAACTCGCTAACCTCATGGACGTGAGCTACGCAGAGGTCATCGGCAAGTGTATGAGCCTGGGTATGATGGTGTCCATCAACCAGCGCCTGGAAGCCGATGTCATAGAACTGGTCGCGGGCGAATTCGGATACACCGTGGAATTCATAGGGATCGATGATGCCGCTGAAATGGAGGAAGAAGAGGATATCGACGACGTTGAAGACATGGTCGCCCGTTCTCCCGTCGTCACTATTATGGGCCATGTCGACCATGGTAAGACCTCTCTCCTCGATTATATACGCAGCGCCAACGTAGTAGCCGGTGAAGCGGGCGGTATCACCCAGCACATCGGGGCGTACCAGGTCACGACGGCCACAGGGAAAAGGATCACTTTCCTGGATACCCCGGGTCACGAAGCCTTTACAGCAATGAGGGCGCGTGGTGCCAAAGCCGCCGACGTAGCGGTGATCGTAGTGGCTGCCGATGACGCGGTGATGCCGCAGACGAAGGAAGCGATCTCCCATGCCCAGGCCGCAGGTCTGCCCATGGTCTTCGCCATCAACAAAATAGACCGGGACGGTGCGCAGCCGGAGAAGATAAAGGAACAGCTCGCAGGGATGAATATTCTGGTGGAGGATTGGGGTGGCAAGTTCCAATCTCAGGAGATCTCGGCCAAAAAAGGCCTGAATGTCGATCTCCTGCTGGAAAAGATAGGCCTGGAAGCCGAACTGCTGGACCTGAAAGCCAACCCCGAGCGCGAAGCTTCCGGCAGCGTTATCGAAGCCTCCCTGGACAAGGGCCGCGGCTATGTAGCTACCGTACTGGTTCAAAGCGGCACCCTGAAGAACGGCGACCTCGTCGTCTCGGGACAATATTTCGGCCGGGTAAAAGCCATGTTCAACGAACGCAACAAACGCATTGAAGATGCGCCGCCATCTTCACCCGTGCTGCTCCTGGGCCTCAACGGCGCTCCACAGGCCGGTGAAAAGTTCAAGGTATACGAGGACGAAAGTGAGGCCAAGGAAGTTGCCAACAGAAGAGGCCAGATCCTCCGCGAACAGGGGATACGCACCAAAAAGCATATCACCCTCGATGAGATCGGACGCCGGCTTGCGCTGGGTAACTTCAAGGAACTCAACCTCATCATTAAAGGTGACGTGGATGGTTCCGTCGAAGCGCTCAGTGACTCCCTGCAGAAATTGTCTACTGAAGAGATCGCCGTACGCGTCGTTCACAAGGCCGTGGGCGCGATCACCGAAAGTGATGTACTCCTTGCTACCGCCTCCGATGCCGTTGTAGTCGGCTTCAACGTCCGCCCCTCGTCTCAGGCAGCGCGCCTGGCGGAGAACGAAGGCGTGGAAATAAAGACCTACTCTATCATCTACAACGCGATCGAAGAGGTTAAATCAGCCATGGAAGGGATGCTCGAGCCGAAGATCCAGGAGAAAGTGGTGGCCAACGTCGAAGTCCGCAACGTCTTCAAATTCGACAAAGCTACCGTTGCCGGCTGCTTTGTCCTCGATGGCAAGATCCTGCGCAACGCCAAGATCCGTCTCGTTCGCGACGGCATCGTGATCTATCCCATCGGCGAAGGCGCTACGGCAGAACTGGCCTCCCTCAAGCGCTTCAAGGACGATGTTAAAGAAGTCCCTTCCAGCATGGAATGCGGGCTCACGATCAAGAACTTCAACGATGTCCGTGTCGGAGATATCGTCGAAGCGTATGAAGAGGAAGAAGTCAAACGCACACTCTAATCTTTTATATCCCATATAATTTAGTAGCATGAAATACTTTGTCTTACCCGTCCTGCTCCTCGTCGCTGCCTCCGTCTTCGCACAGGAAAAAGTAATTGCCGATAAGATTGCCGGCATCGTAGGCGATAAAATCATCCTGAAATCGGAACTGGCCACCGCCATCTCCGATATGCAACGCAACAACAACGGACAAGAAGTAAAGGGCGTCGACGAATGCACTATATTGGATAATATGCTCATCCAAAAAGCATTGGTGCTACAGGCTGAGAAAGATTCCCTTCCCGTTAGTGACCAAGACGTGGAGGCCGAAGTAGATCAGCGCATCCGTTATTTTATCCAGCTCTATGGCGGCAAGGATGCCTTCGAACAGATAGCCCAGCGTACCGTGTACCAGGCCAAGATGGACTTCATGACCCCCATCCGCGAACAACGTCTTGCGGAAGCGATGCGCAGGAAGATCGTGGAAGACATCAAGATCACCCCCACGGAAGTAAAGGATTATTTCGACAAGATCCCCGAGAAACAACGCAGCTTCTACGAATCCGAATTCCAGCTCAGCCAGATCGTCCTCTATCCCAAGGCCAGCCGTGATATCGAAAAATTAGCCATCGACGATCTGAACGCCTACAAGGTACAGGTCGAATCGGGCCAGCGCAAATTCGAATTGCTGGCACAACTCTATTCGCAGGACCCCGGAACCAAAGATAAGGGTGGCGCCATCGAGCTCAACCGCAACGATAAGTCCTGGGATCCCGTCTTCTTTTCTACGGCCCTCCGCCTCAAGGAAGGTCAGATCTCGCCCGTCATCAAGTCCAAATACGGCTATCATATCATCCAGATGGTAAGCCGCAATGGGGATGATTTCCTGGTCAGACATATCCTCAGGATACCGGAGATCACCCAGCCTGAAATAGACGAGACCACGTCAAAACTGGATTCGATCCGCACTGGTCTTGTCAATAACTACTACGATTTCGGCGCTGCCGTTGTCAAATGGAGTGACGAAGAGATAGCTAAGACCACTGCTGGGCAGATCATGGGCAAGAACGGGACTACCTTTCTGACCATTCCCGACATCGATAAGGATTTGGTGCTGCTGCTCAAGAACTCCAATATGAAACCGGGAGAGATCTCGAAGCCTACCGTGTTCACGGATGATAGGGGAAAAAAAGGCGTCCGGATCGTGAAGCTGGTGTCCAAATCGGAGCCCCACCGGGAGAATTTAAAGGACGATTATGACCGCGTGGCTCAACGTGCGCTGGACGTAAAACGATCTGCGGTCCTGGAAAAATGGTTCATGACGAAGATCCCCACTTTCTATATCATGATCGATCCGGAATACAACAATTGCGGTAACCTCACCAAGTGGACCGGAGGCTCAGCGACTGCCGGAAATTAAATTACAGATAAACACTTATTGGGTTCGAAATAACACCTTATTTAGGAGCGCATAGCTGCTTCTTTAGTAATTTGATAGCGCAATGGGTTCCCGCTCATCAAACAGGTCTCGAATATCATCATCATTACCGACCTCGAAGACCGGATCGTCTACGGGAATCGTGCCGCGGAGGGACGATTTGGCATCCCGTCTCCGCTCGCGCTCGGGCAGGCGCTTCCCTTGTCCGCCATGAATACCAGCATGTAGCAACGGAAGACATCTATCAGCGCCTCGGGAAAAAGGGGTTTTGGGAGCATCAGCAGGCATATCTTTCAAGTGACAGAAAAAAATCGTATCTTATCACGGAAGTAACACGCGTTCAACAGGATCAGCGGCAGGCCGAAACACCGTTGAAGTATTACTCGGGGCAGATCGCCGGCATCCTGCGAAGTATAACAGGTGTTTTTTGTGCCGGATCACCAATTTCAGGTGATATGCTGGAACAGGGAAGCAGAAAGGAGCACGGTTCTCCCGACAGCGGAGATCGTGAGGCAGGCCATACGGCAAAGGCTACCCGAATTCTTAGACATTGGCCCCCTGGAATCCTTTCAACTTGCTTTCAATAAGAAGATGACGATAAGGGATAGGTGTGAGGAGATTGCCCATTTGGTTACCACGCTTACCGACAGCGAGTTCACGAGCAGGGCCGGCCTGTTCGGTGGAAAGGTCGCGATCAGGTCAGCACCGGGCCATGGTGGTGAAGTGAGGGTGCAGCTATTCATTTGACCGGGAAAAGAAACCACAATAATTTTAAAAGAATCCTATATGAGTAAGATCAATATCTTAATTGCCGACGACCACAAACTGATCCGGGAGACCTGGAGCTATATCCTGAATAGCGACTCCAGGTTTCAGGTGGTAGGGGAGTGCGGCGACGCACAGGAGGCGGTCGAACTCGCAAGGTCCAAGCGGCCGCATGTCGTCCTGATGGATATAAATATGACGCCTTTCTCCGGCCTGGAAGCGACTCAGCGCATCCGGAAGATCTCTCCGGGCTCAAAGGTCATCGGCGTATCTATGCACTCTCAGCCGGCCTATGCTAAAAAAATGCTCCAAATGGGCGCCCGCGGCTATGTCACCAAGAATTCTTCCAAGGAAGAAATGATCAAAGCCATTTTAGAGGTCAATTCAGGCAACAAATATATCTGCGACGAGATCAAGACCATCATTTCCGAACAACTCCTTGAAGAGAAGGAGGATTCACCGAATATCAACGCGCTTACGGAGCGGGAGATGCAGATCATCAATTTCATAAAGGAAGGCCTCTCTTCAAAGGAAATAGCGACCAGCCTCAACATCTCCCTTAAGACCGTGGAGGTCCACCGGCACAATATTCTGAAGAAGCTGAAATTAAAAAACTCGGCCTCTTTGGTTAACTTCATAAATACCAACGCTACATATATTTAGTGGTTTCATGCATTGACACCTTTGGTTCTCAAAGTCTTCCACAGCCTGCTCCTTCTTTTTAACGGCGCCTTTCTTTAATTTTTCATTAAATAATAAGTCAGTAACTTTGCGGCTCTAAGCGGACAAAGTCCGCGGCCCAACCGATTGCAATGAAGGTTGCGAATGAGGGGGCCGAGGACCGAAGGCCCGTCGAAATTCACCCATCATAAGCCGCGCAGCGGGGATGGGTTAAATTTGGCTCAACCCATCCCGCTGCAAATTGAAGTCAATGAGCGATGCTATAAAACATGAATGCGGGCTGGCATTCATCCGCTTACGCAAGCCGTTCTCCTATTACCTGCAGCAGCACGGCACAGTGCTTTACGGCCTGAACAAGTTGTACCTGCTGATGGAAAAACAACACAACAGAGGACAGGATGGCGCAGGTGTGGCCTCCATCAAACTGAACATCGAGCCAGGCCATCCCTTTCTGCATCGCATCCGTAGCAGCAATCACCAACCCATTGCCGACATTTTCTCCAAGATCATGGGAGAGGTCAAGGAACTGGAGCAATACCAGCCGGATATCACCCAGCACCCCGGCCTGATGAAGGGACATATCCGCTTTCTGGGCGAACTTTTGCTGGGTCATCTCCGTTATGGCACCCAGGGCAGAAATAACGCTGAATTCTGCCATCCTTTCATCAAACGCAATACCATCCCGGCCCGTAACCTGGCCCTTGCCGGAAACTTCAACCTGGTCAACACCGACGAACTCTTCGACCTTATCGGTATTGATCCTGGTGAGTTCCAGAAACAAAGCGATCTGGCCGCCATGATGGAGGTCATCAATCATTTCCTGGTCCAGGCCGACGAGGCGTCTCCCGGGAGCCTCGATCTGGTTGGCCTGCTGCGTAAGGCGGTCTCGCTCTTCGACGGCGGTTTCACCGTTGGCGGGCTCCTAGGCAATGGGGACAGCTTTGTCTTCCGCGATGCGCATGGCATCCGGCCAGCCTATTACTACGTCAATGATGACGTCGTCGTGGCCGCATCCGAACGCGCCGCCATCCGTACCGTTTTCAACGTCGCCGAGAACGAGGTCATGGAACTCATGCCCGGAAAAGGGCTTATCGTCAAAGCCGACGGCGGACTGACCATCGAAACTATTTTGGAGCCCAAGGAGCGCCGGGCCTGCAGCTTCGAACGTATCTATTTCTCCCGGGGCAGCGACGAAAAGATCTATCGCGAACGCATCGCGCTCGGCTATAACCTCAGCGATCAGATCCTGACGGCGGTCAACCACGACCTCAAGAATACCATTTTCTCGTTTATTCCCAATACCGCCGAGGTCGCGTTCTACGGTCTCTGGAAAGGCATGGATGACTACCTCGAAAAGATCAAGATACAACGCATCCTTTCGTGGGGAAAAGATATTACGGAGGATAAACTCGCGGACATGATGAGCCGTAAGGTCCGCGTGGAGAAGGTGGCTATCAAGGATGTCAAGATGCGCACCTTCATCACGGAGGATACCAGCCGCAACGAGATGGTCCAGCACGTCTACGACATTACCTATGGCACCGTACGCAAGGACGTTGACACCCTGGTCGTCATCGACGATTCGATCGTAAGGGGAACGACCCTGAAGGAAAGCATCATCAGGATGCTGGCCCGTCTCTCGCCGAAAAAGATCATCGTCGTCTCCTCTGCTCCTCAGATCCGTTACCCCGATTGCTATGGCATCGACATGAGCAAGCTGGGCGACTTCATCGCCTTCCGGGCCGCGACAGAGCTGATGAAGGAAAAAGGAAAAGAGCATTGCCTGCAGGAGTTGTATGACCGCTGCAAGGAACTCTCGCGGACCGGTCAGTTGCATACCGAAAATGTCGTTCAACGCATCTACAAACTTTTTACCGCTGAAGAGATCGCAGATAAGATCGCACAATTGATCACTCCGCCAGAGATCGAAACGCCGGTGCAGGTCATCTTCCAGACGATAGCATCACTCCACCGGGCGTGTCCTACCAACACCGGTGACTGGTACTTCACCGGCGACTATCCCACAGACGGCGGCAACCGCGTAGTTAATAAGGCTTTCATGAATTATATGGAAGGTAAGAACGTCCGCGGGTACTAATACTCCAAAGTGATCAGGTAATAGCCCGAAACGTTCAGAAAAGACGGTGAGGGTGATTCAATCCGATTGGCCAAAATAATTCTTGGCTTAATTGCAGTTCTGAGAGAAAATCCTTAATATTATATAGCTAATCCTACCCATCCCCTTAAAAGAAGCTGTCCGGTTAACGCTCCTTGGTAATGTTTGATTTTTCTGAGCAAGAAAATTAACAAGCACACTATGAAGAAAGTTTCTATTATGATCGTGGATGATCATACATTGATCCGCGAGACATGGAGTTTTTTGTTGGGGAAAAATGAGAATTTTGACGTAGTAGCAGAATGCGGCGACGGAGAACGTGCGATTGAACTCGCACGGGACAAAAGACCCGATGTTGTCCTGCTCGATATCAATATGGCTCCCATGAGCGGATTCGACGTCCTGAAGATGATCCGCAAATACTCTCCAAGCTCCAAGATCATCGGCGTGTCCATGCATTCCCAGCCGGCGTATGCCAAGAAAATGCTCCGACTCGGGGCAAAAGGCTATGTCACGAAGAATTCTCCGCGTCAGGAAATGCTGGAAGCGATCGCCGAAGTAAGCAATAATCATGTCTACATCTGCCAGGAAGTAAAGAATATCCTTTCCGACCAGCTCCTCAACAGCGACCAGGTCAACCCCGATATTAATAATCTTTCCGATCGCGAAATGCAGATCGTCCGGGCGCTCAAAGAAGGACTTTCCTCCAAAGAGATCGCTTCAGCGCTCAATATTTCGCTCAAAACCGTGGAAGTACACCGGCATAACATCCTGAAAAAGCTAAAGCTGAAAAACACGGTCTCCCTGATAAATTTCATAAATTCGCAGGCCTTCGACATTTGAATGAAGACTCTATTGATAGTCCGGCATGCCAAAAGCAGCTGGGACAATGCCGACACCAGCGATATTGATCGCCCGCTTAACGACAGAGGAAAGCGGGACGCCCCCGCCATGGCCCAACGGATGTTAAAAACAGGGCTAGCCATTGACCGTTTCGTCTCAAGCCCCGCCAAACGGGCGCGGCAAACGGCGGAATACTTTGTGCACGCCTATGGGAAAAAAGACAAAGACATCCTTTTCGTTCCGGAACTCTACCACGCGTCTACCTCCACTTTCAAGGAGGTCGTCGGAAAGCTGGATGACAATGACTCCACCGTCATCCTCTTCTCGCATAATCCTGGGATAACGGCCTTCGTCAATCTACTCACCGACACCATCCGGGTGGATAACATGCCGACCTGCGGCGTCTTCGCAGTGAAGGGCGACGCAGCGTACTGGCCCGACTTCCTGGTGGCGAAACGGGAGCTGCTGTTCTTCGATTATCCTAAACTGGGAAGCTAGCTAATTTTCATCCAGGTCGAGCATGGCCAGTACGGCCGTTATTTCGGCAGCAAGCGCATCGTCTTCCGGCTCCGGCCTCAACACTTCTTCCGAGTGTTGCCTGGCTAACGCCAGCGCCTCCTGCAAGGAAAAGGCCGACTGCTGTACGCAGACGGCCCGTCCCTTCCCGGCCAGAAAAGGCCCCAGATATTCCTGTTCCGGCTGTCCCGGCGTAGGGACCAGGAGGGCCCGCTTTCCCAATCGCGCGAGGTCCATCACTGTGCTATAGCCCGAACGCGCGACAACGAGTCTTACTTTCCGCATTAACGGCTCCAATTCGAGGGCCGGCAGGTGATCAAAGACGGTCATGCCCGGTGGTATTCCGGCAAGCCGTGGACCGCCTTCCGGCAAGCCGCGTACCAACACTATCGTTCCGGTGATGCCACTGGCCTGCGATAGGATGCTTGCTTCGAGCAGGCTTCGTTGTGGCTCCGGACCCGATAGCAGGATCAGCAATTCCGCATCGTCGATTGGGGAGCCTTCCAGGTGTGGTTGGGAAAATTTCCCAAATCTGGACAATGGGCCAATGTATCTTGTCGGAATGCGCGGGAGCCGGGCCGGATGTGCTAATGCGCCAGCGAGTCCGTCGCCCGTTTCGATATCGGGTATCCAGCAACGTGAAAATTGCCGGATAAGCCGGTAATTCATCCGTTGCAATATTGCATCCGCCAACCGGCCAAAGGGGGTCCTGATCCGCAACTGGTGCGTCAAAAAAACGCAAAAAACGCCCGGTAATGCAAGCCCATAGCGGTTGTCCGAGATTACCAGATCCGGCTTGTCCGATAGCAAAAGCTGCCTTAACCAGGCCTTTTCCTGCTTGATCCGGATCAAGATTTTTGGAATCGCCCCGATAAGCCGCAAGATAGTAAAGGCACGGTTTTTGTCGTAAATGATGTCGTAACCTGATAAGGCGATGAAGGTCAGAGACGGGAATTCCAGCTGCAAGAGGGCTTTTTGGGGCCCCACTGCTGCAATGATGACGTCACATTTCTGATTTAGTAATTCCTTTATGATTGGAACACATCTTGTTGCGTGGCCAAGGCCCCAATCCAGGGGAGCCACCAGGACCCTAGGGTTGCGCGATCGGAAATTGTTAATTTTTGCAGGAGATAGCAACTGCGAATACTATTTTCATCGTAAAGTAGTTAAATTAGTAGGATAAGATTCATGAAAACCACAAGACCTATATTGACATTATTGCTTATTTTTTGTAGCATTGTGCTCTTGGGCTGCAGTTCGGGTCGCGGAATAGGTGGTAGTAGTAAGAAATGCGGTTGTGGTTTTAACAAAGGTATGACTGGTTATTAAAATCTAATAGTAATGAAAGCTTGTAACAGGGATTTGCTTGTTCTTGTGAAAGACGAACACATGAACGAAAAATTAATGGAGCGTGAGCTGGAGCAATTGAACGACCTGTTGTTCCATTTTGAAACCATTGAAACGTTTTGTTGTGCCCACGAAGTATTCGATGTCAACAGACACAAGACGCTCCATAAACGCGACAGCATTCAGCGCATCGTCCGCCAGCGCGATCTGAAACCGTTCTTTTTTATTTGCAATAAGAACTAAGATAGTTTTCCCATTACTTCCCGCAATTTACGGAACATTTCAGGTATATCCTCCATTTTGGATGTACCTACACTAAGCCTGTACCATGGCGAGCTGACCGGCGCTCCGAATGCCGAAAAAGGCACGATCGCCAAACCTGCTTCATTCAATAAATAAGAAGTTACTGCAGCCTGGTCTGCCAATACTTTCCCGTCCCTCGTTTTCTTTCCTTTCAAGTCTACTTTTATCGTTAAATAGATCGCGGCTTCCGGTTCAAGGACATCTACTCCAAACCCGTCTTGCTTCAGTGCAGTAAACCCTTCGTATATGCTGTTCAACCGCTCCGATACCGCGGCCTTGAAACCAGCCAGGTAGCTGTCTACTTTCTCCTTTTGTACAATATAAGCGGCGGTCGCCTTCTGTTCGGCCATGGGCGCCCAAGACCCGATATGCGTCATGATCGCCTTCATCTTGCCAATGATCCCGGCCGGCCCGAAAGACCAGCCTACACGCACGCCGGTGGCCGCGAAGGCCTTGCTAATCGCATCGATGAAAACAGTGTACTGCCGCATCGCCGGATGAAGCGAAACCGGATTATAATGCACGGTGGTGCCGTAGGTCAGCTGCCAGTACATCTGGTCATAGAGGAGGTATAATTTCTTTTCTCCCGCGCCGCGCCGCTTGTTCTCTTCCAATACCAGCTCGCAGATGTCAGAGAGGTCTTTTTTGGAGATGGTAGTGCCTGTCGGGTTTTGCGGCGAACAAAGACAGATGAGGGTCGCCTCCGCTGCAAAAGGCCGTATAGCCTCTGCCGTTGGCATAAAATTATTCTCCGGCTCCGCCTCGATCACAACATGCACGCCCTCGTTGAGGTGGGTATAGTGGTTGTTGTTCCAGCTTGGTACGGCATAAATAACCTTGTCCCCCTTGTCGACGAGGGTCCTGAACAAGGAATAGATCAAAGGCCTGCCACCGCTGGCCACCAGGATCTCGTCCGGACCGTATACCAACTCTTCCCTATCCTTGAGGAAAACGGAGATGGCCTCGCGCAGGTCCAGGTTGCCCTCCGCCGCCGGATAATTAGTGAAATGCTTTCTATAGGCGTCCACGATACCGTCTTCCAGTTCTTTTGGGATAGGAAAGATAGCCGGATCAAAATCGCCTACCGTAAAATTGTAGATCTTTTCGCCTTTCCGGATCATGTCGCGGATCTCGCCGCCCAACTTGACGATCTCCGAACCGCTAAGGGTTTCAGCCAGGTGAGATAATTTCATGTAGCGAGCGTTTACTCTGCTTAAAAAGCTGTGAGGAGCCAACTATCGGAATCGAACCGACGACCCTTTCATTACGAATGAAATGCTCTACCAGCTGAGCTAAGTTGGCTGATAAGCCCCGGCATACCTATCTCTAAACCAAGGGCGAACGGGGTGCAAAAATAGCTGTTTTTACCGGCCGGGCCCAAAAATGTTACCTTTTTTAACTCCTGTATATTATATTTGTCAACTCACAAGGGTAAGTAGTACGTATTATGTTCAATTTAATTTTATTCGGCCCACCGGGTAGCGGCAAGGGTACGCAGTCCGAGCGATTGATCTCCAGGTATGGCCTCAAACACCTAAGTACCGGGGACCTGCTTCGAAGCGAAATAGCCGGGCAGACTCCGTTGGGTCTGGCAGCAAAGAGCTTCATGGACAAGGGGCAACTCGTTCCGGATGAGGTGGTTATAGAAATGATCAGTTCAGCCCTTGACAATAACCCGCATGCCCACGGCTTCCTTTTCGACGGCTTTCCCCGGACTACCGCCCAGGCCGAGGCCCTTGACAAACTGCTTTCCCAAAAAGGCACTTCTATTTCTGTTGTGCTCGCGCTTCAGGTGAGCGAAGGAGAACTCGTCAAAAGACTACTCAACCGGGGTCTCACCTCCGGCAGGTCGGATGACGCTGACGAAGCCACCATCCGTGCCCGCTATGGGGAGTACGAGAAGAAGACCGCCGCTGTAGCGGAATATTACAAAAAATACGACAAAGTGGTCTACATCCACGGCGAAGGCGATGTTGAAGGAATCTTCCAGTCCCTGAGCAAAGAGATCGACCTCCGTGACAGGGCCTGAAAAAGCCCGGGCCGAAGGCCAGACGCATCCGGGCAGCGCGAAGACTGCGCCGCCGCACTTCTACTTCATTTCTCCCGGCACCACACGTAAGGTTTTCCTGTGGCCATTGCGCAGTACGTGCAGCGACACCGATTGGCCGATCACTTGAGCGCTTAACTGCTGGTGCAGTTCGTCGACAGACCCTACGGCATGACCATTGAAGGATACGATGATGTCTCCGGTGCGTATCTCATTGTTGTCCACGGGCTGATCGGGTACGACCTCGAAGACATATACACCCGTTTGCTTGTCGAGTTTGTTGGCGGCGATCATCCTTCCTGTCAGGTTCACCAGCTGTCCTGCAATGCCCAGATAGGCGCGTTTCACCCTGCCCTCCATGATGAGTTTTCCTGCCACAAATGCAGCGAGATTCGAAGAGACCGCAAAGCAAAGGCCTTGTGCCGATGCTATCGTAGCAGTGTTGACGCCGATCACCTGCCCCAATGAATTGACCAGCGGACCGCCTGAGTTGCCTGGATTCAATGACGCGTCCGTCTGGATGATATCGTCGATGAGCCGCCCATTACTGGCGCGAAGGGTCCGTCCAAGCGCGCTGACCACCCCGGCCGTTACAGTATGCTGCAAACCCAGTGGATTACCGATCGCGATGGCGATCTGTCCCGGTTGCAAGGCTTCGGAATCGGCAAAAGAAAGTGCTTTCAGTCCCGTCACGTCGATCTTCAAGATGGCGATATCCGTGGATGGGTCCGTCCCCTTCAATTCTGCATTGACTGTGCGGCCATCGGCCAGCGACACCCGGATCTCCCGGGCTTGTTCTATGACGTGGTTGTTAGTGACGACAAATCCATCCGTCGAGATGATAAATCCCGAACCCGAGGCTGGAACGAGGTGCTGCTCCGGCTGGCGTCCGCGTTCGGGTTGCGGCCCTTGCTCCGGCTGGCGGCCCTGCTCCGGTTGCCGCTGCTGGCCCCTTGCACGCCCTTGTTCTGCTGGCTTTTGCACCTGGATGTGAACGACGGCCTCCGACACCTGTGCCACCACCCCGGTGATCGTCCGGGAATAGCTGTCCAGCAATTCGGCGTCGAACCGGGCGCCGAGGCGAAGCGTATGATCGATAAAAGAATAGTTGTTTTCCATAACTGCATCGGGACAAAATACCGACCAGTTTTTTTCCCTGTCAGTCTGGCACGGACCGCCGGTGTGCAGCCGCAATCGCCACGATCGCCCCGTTTGCCGCAATCGGGAGGGCCGGAAAAATTCTTACCTTCGACCCATACAAACGATTGTCACCAATTATGCCGAAGCTTGGAAATTATATTACTGGAAGCTGGATCAGCGGCGATGGCGATGGCCAGCCCCTTTTCAATGCCTATAATGGCCAGACGATCGGTTATGCCAGTACAAAAGGCCTTGATTTTGCGGCCATCCTGGACTATGCCCGCAACACCGGCAACCCGGCCCTGCGCCGGATGACCTTTCCCGAGCGCGGTCGGATGCTCAGGGCCCTGGCGATCCATCTCCGTGAACACCTCGAATCTTTTTACGCCATCAGCTTTCTCACGGGCGCCACCCGTGCCGACAGCTGGATCGACCTGGAAGGCGGGATCGGCAACCTTTTTTCTTACGCCTCCCTACGCCGGAAATTCCCCGACGAGACTTTCTGCCTCGACGGCGAAGGGCTTAGCCTTGGCAAAGGCGGCACATTCATGGGTCAGCACCTGCTGGTACCAAAAGAAGGCGTGGCTATCCACATCAACGCCTTTAATTTTCCTGTCTGGGGTATGCTGGAAAAGATCGCGGTCAACCTGTTGGCGGGCGTGCCCGCCGTAGTCAAACCTGCCACCGTGACGGCTTACCTCACCGAGGCGGTAGTCCGCGAGATCGTGGCCTCGGGTATCCTCCCTGCCGGCGCCCTCCAACTCGTCTGCGGCAGTGCCGGCAGCCTCCTCGACCATGTGGGTGCCCAAGACGTCGTGACGTTTACCGGCTCGGCCAGCACCGGCCTGCAATTGAAGACCCATCCCAGGATCGTCCAGGAGAGCACTCCCTTTAATATGGAAGCCGACTCCCTCAACTGCCTCGTTTTGGGAACCGATGTCGAGCCGGGCATGCCGGAATGGGACTTGTTCATTAAGGAACTGCGTAAGGAAATGACTGTAAAAGCCGGCCAGAAATGCACTGCGGTCCGCCGCATCTTCGTGCCGGACAATAAACTGGAAGACGCTGCGAGGGCCCTGACAAAAGCCCTGTCCCAGACAACCATCGGCAATCCAGGAAATTTAAAAGTGCGTATGGGTCCTTTGGCCGGACAGATGCAGCGGGAAGAGGTTCGCGCCCAGGTCACCAGGATCCTTGCGTCATCGCAGCTTATTTACGGCTCGCTTGACAGTGTCGATCTTATTGAAGGGGACGCGGTAAGCGGTGCCTTCGTTAGCATCATGCTTCTCCTGAACGAACACCCTTTCGACAATGAAGAGCCGCATGCTATCGAAGCCTTTGGCCCTGTCAGCACGCTTATGCCTTACAAAGGCATCGACGAAGCCGTCGCGCTCTCGAAAAAAGGGAAAGGGTCACTCTGCAGTACCATCGTCACCGCCAATTCCGATATCGCCCGTCGTTATACGCTCGGCGCCGCGACCCACCATGGCCGCATACTCATCCTCGACAACGAGTGCGCGAAGGAAAGTACGGGGCATGGCAGCCCTCTCCCTTTGCTGGTGCATGGCGGACCCGGCCGTGCCGGGGGCGGAGAAGAAATGGGCGGCGTCCGCGGAGTCAAACATTATATGCAGCGGGTGGCCGTACAGGGTTCGCCGGCTATGATCACTGCACTCACCAACTCCTGGCAGCCCAAGGCCAGGCAATCCGTGGAAGACAAACACCCCTTCCGGAAATATTTCGAAGAACTCCAGATAGGCGATACCGTTATTACCCATAAACGCACGGTTACAGAGGCAGATATTGTAAATTTCGCAAATGTGAGCTGGGATCATTTCTATGCGCATACGGACCATAGCTCACTTAGCGATACGCTCTTCGAAAGACCTGTGGCCCATGGATATTTCATCCTCAGTGCCGCAGCCGGCCTTTTCGTAGATCCGGGTAAGGGGCCCGTTATGCTCAATTACGGGCTCGAAGAATGCCGTTTTCTGAAGCCGGTATATGCGGGTGCTACTATCGGCGTAAGACTGACCTGTAAAGAAAAGATCGCCCAGGAAAAAAAAGAAGAAAAAGACCTTCCCAGGGGCATTGTAAAATGGTATGTCGACGTTTATGATGAAACGGGTGAAAGCGTGGCGATTGCCACTATCCTCACCATGGTGCAGCGAAGACCTGGAAACCCTTAAATCCTGAAGTCGCCGGAGGCAAGCGCAAGCTTGCGAACGTTCCCGAGCGGCGGCAAGGGCGAAGTTCAAGAACCTAAAACAACACAATCGCTATGCTCCGAGAAATCAAGGACGGCTACGTAAAGTCGGAAAGACATAACGGCGTTATGACCGTTGAATTCCACCATCCACAAGGCAATTCCCTGCCCGGGCGTCTCCTGGAGGCCCTCACTCATGAGGTCCACAGTGCCGGACATGACCACGATACGCATGTCATCGTCCTGCGGTCCGCCGGAGAAAGGGCTTTTTGCGCCGGCGCCTCGTTCGAAGAACTGCGCGCCATCGAGACCGCCGAACAAGGGCTTCAGTTCTTTAGCGGCTTCGCTCATCTTATAAACGAAATGCGCAAATGCCCCAAATTCGTGATCGTTCGTGTGCAGGGCAAATGTGTAGGCGGCGGTGTGGGCATTGCGGCTGCGGCCGACTATGCCATTGCCTGTGAGGGTGCCGACGTAAAATTGAGCGAATTGGCTATTGGCATCGGCCCGTTCGTGGTAGGTCCCGCCGTGGAAAGAAAGATAGGCCTTTCGAGTTTCAGCAGCCTCGCCATCGACTCTACCATGTGGCGGGACGCAGAATGGGCCAGGAGACGCGGGCTCTATGCAGAATTACATGGCAACTCCATTGGGATGGACGAGTCGATCATCCGTTTGGCCAACCAACTGGCGCACACCAGCCCCGAGGCGACGGCACTTTTGAAACATATGCTTTGGAAGGGTACCGAGCATTGGGATCAGCTCCTGCTGGAACGTGCGGCAGTTAGCGGGAGGTTGATCCTCTCGCCATCGGCCCGGCAGGCGCTCGCAAAAATAAAAGGCGCCCGATAATAGAATCGCCGGTGGCGGTTCGTCCGAAGGACGATCCATAATGCCGCCCGCCCGAATAATAGTAATAAGGCCCCGTTTTCTTAAAGATCATCATATTGGTAGATCGGATCGATGGATGCGCCCGGATCCATATCGAAGACCGGCTTGATCAGACCATCCTTCAATCCATAGACCCAGCCATGCAACTGCGGCCGCCGATCCTCTTTCCAGGCGCGCTGGATGATCGAAGTCTTGGCCAGATGCGTCACCTGTTCCTTCACATTCAATTCCGTCAGGCGGTCCACCCGCTGATCGAAATCGGCAATAGCTTCCAGCTCATCGCTATATATCCGGTATACATCCTTGATGTTCCTCAGCCACATATTCAGCACATACTTGTAGTCGTGGTTGGTCATGGCCGCCTTGACGCCGCCACAGCCATAGTGACCGCAGACGATGACATGGTCTACCTTCAGGTGATTCACGGCATAATCGAGGACGCTCAACAGGTTTACGTCGGTATTGAGGACCAGGTTGGCGATATTGCGATGGACGAAGATCTCTCCTGGCTGGGTGCCCGTTATCTTGTCGGCCGGCACCCGGCTGTCGCTGCACCCGATCCAAAGAAAATGCGGTGTCTGCAATTTCGACAGCCGTTCGAAATATTCCGGATCGTCCGCCTTCACTCCGGCGGCCCAGGCGCTGTTGTTTGCTAATAGTCTTTCTATATGTTCCACGTCATTCGATTGTTTTATGACAGGTATACGTTTTTGTACAGATTGGCTGCCGCGGGGCGGCGGGGTCATATATTCAACCCCCCGCAGGCGCTGATGACCTGGCCAGTAATATAAGAGCTCAGTTCGGAAGCGAGAAATAGCGTGGTATTGGCGATCTCCTCGGCGCGGCCAAAGCGGCCCAGCGGAATACCCTCGAGAAATTTCTTTGCTGCCTCGCCTTCCTTCAGGTAATGGGTCATGTCCGTTTCCACAAAACCCGGAGCGATAGCGTTGCAACGGATATTGCGGCTCCCTAATTCCTTTGCCACCGATTTGGTAAAACCGAGTATCCCGGCCTTGGACGCGGCATAGCTGGTCTGTCCGGCATTCCCACTTACACCGACGATCGAACTCATGTTGATGATCGATCCTTTCTTAGCCTTCATCATCGGCTTGATGACCTGCTTGGTCATGTTGAACACGCTATTAAGATTGACCTTGATCACTTCGTCCCATTGTTCGGGCGTAAGCCTCAGCAATAAATTGTCCTTGGAGATGCCGGCATTGTTCACACAAATATCGACCGTACCGAATTCTTTCACTACTTCATTGACCATTGTCTCGCACTCCGCAAAGACGCCGGCATTGCTCTTATACGCCCTGGCCTTGCTACCCAGCGCCTTCAACTTATCTTCCAAAACGGTTGCTTTTTCGTCACTGGTCAGATAGGTAAAAGAAACATGCGCACCATGTTCCGCCAGTTTCAGGGCGATGGCCTCCCCGATGCCCCTGCTGGCACCAGTAACAATGGCGACCTTGTTTTCGAGTAATTTCATGGGCCAAATATATATCTTTAGCACCTATGAACCGCCCTAAAAATTTGCCTACCATATTGCTAGCCGCCTTTGCGGTTGAAACCCTGAGCATCACCTGGTGTCTCAAAATACCGGGTGCCGCACCCTTCCTTTCGATCACGTATTTGGCATCCGGTATTGCCCTTTCCTTTCTGCCCCTGTCCTTCCCCGCTATAGCCCTTCCCGCCATCAACCTACGCTGTTGGAAAACCCGCGCCAACCATTACCGCCTTATAATCGCCGGCCTTATTATCCTGGCCACCTGGTCCTGGTCTACTTATTGGTTCGACGAAAGTCCCATCGATATCACCAATGCGGACATGCTTCCGATCATCAAGGTGATGGGAGAACGCTTCATCGCCGGTGAGGGCAGCCATATCTACGATACGATACCCTGGATCTGGAACGGCACGCAGCCTATCTACCTGCCAGCCATGTGGCTTCCCTACGTGCCCGCCATTGCGATGGGCATCGATATGCGCTGGATCGCCATCGCGGGATTGCTTTTTTCTTTCATCACCTTTCTTTTTCTTTACCGCCCTCATACGCACCACTACCTTTCATTTCTACTGGGTGTCCTTGCCTTCCTGCTCTTCTGGTGGGTTGTGGCAGACAATACTGCGGGCATCGTCAGCGTCGCCGAAGAAGGAACGGTGATCGCACTGTACGTGCTGCTGGTGCTCGCTCTCCTCTCAGGCAACCCCATTCTAACGGGCATAGCTATTTCCCTATGCATGCTCAGCCGTTACGCGCTCGTAGGCTGGATACCTGCCTACCTGCTCTACCTGGCCCTTGAAAAAAAATGGAAAGACCTGTTCGTGATCGCCGGCATGGGCGGGCTGTGTTTTGTATTGCTCTGCCTTGTGCCTGTGGGGTGGTCGACCTTCCTGCGCCTCGTTCACCTTCCCGAAAATTATGTATCCTTTGCCGCAAGAGTATGGAAAGACAGTCGCGATGTATTCTCTTCCGCTCCGGGTCTGGCCTGGTTCTTCGGTCCCGGCCGGATAAGGTTATTGCATGGTCTGCTGATCACCCTTAGCTTTGTGGCGCCGCCTGTCTTTATGATCGCCGCCCGTCGCCGGCTCAGGAATGCGCTGCGGCCGGGCTCTCCCAACCTGCCGCTGGCCACACTAAAATTATCGCTGGTGATATTCTATTGCTTTATCGATGTCCCTTACCTGTACCTCTTCTACACTTCTTCATTCGTCAGCCTTATCATAGTATGCCTGCTCCTCCGGGAATAAGCAGGGCCTGTATCTCTTCGATATATTTCCGGTCGTTCGAGAGCCGGGGTACCTTGTGCTGGCCGCCGAGTTTTCCCTTACTTTTCATCCAGGACCTGAAGACACCCTTTTCCAGCACCTGCAGGACAGGCATCCGCAGCGCGATACTTTTGTGGCGCTTGGCCTCATAATCGCTGTTGATGTTTTGAAGCGCTTTGTCCAGCTCTGTAATAAAGCGTTGCGGATCGTCGGGCTCCCGCTCGAATTCCACGAGCCACTCATGTGCGCCGTTCCCTTCGTCGCCAAAATATACCGGCGCCGCCGTATAATCGTTTACGATCGCTCCCGTCTTCTCACAGGCCACGGCAATCGCCTTATCACTATTGTCAACGATGACCTCTTCGCCAAAGGCATTGATAAAATGCTTCAGTCTCCCGCTTACCTTTATCCGGAAAGGATCTTTAGATGTGAACTGCACCGTATCCCCGAGCAGATACCGCCAAAGGCCGCCATTGGTATTGATGACCAGGGCGTAGTTGCGTCCCAGTTCCACATCGTCCAGACCGATCGTCTCCGGCTGCGCCTTACCGTATTCCTCGACCGGCATGAATTCCATGAAGATCCCATGGTCCAGGAACAGGAGCATCCCATCGTCAAACGGGTTGCCCTGGGCGGCAAAAAATCCTTCGCTGGCATTGTACATGTCCAGGTAGTGTATGTCTTTTCCGATCAACTTCCGGAACTGCTCCTGGTAAGGGGTAAAAGCAACGCCGCCGTGGATATATAACTCCAGCGACGGCCAGACTTCCGCAAGACTGCTCCTGCCCGTGATCTCCAGGATACGCCTGATCAGCACGAGTGTCCAGGTCGGCACGCCCGAGATCGAGGTGACGTTTTCGACGATCGTATTCTTCGCCAGCCGCTCGATCTTGTCCTCCCATTCATCCAGCAGGGCAATGCTCAGTTCCGGCGTTCTGATCCAGTGCCCCCAGAACGGCGAGTTCTGCAACAGTACGGCCGAGAGGTCGCCATAGTGCACGTCATCGTTCATTTGGTTGATGGTATGGCTGCCGCCGATGACCAGGCCCTTCCCCGTCAACAGATCGGAATCAGGATTGAAATCATAATACATCGTCAGCACATCCTTGGCGCCTTTGTAATGACAGTCCTGAAGGCTTTCTTCACTGACGGGAATGAATTTACTTTTATCACTCGTGGTGCCGCTGCTCTTGGCGAACCAGTAGATCGGGGTATTCCACAGGATGTTCTGTTCCCCGTTCATGATACGCTGGATATACGGCTTCAGATCATCGTACTCATGGATCGGAACAGCCTGCTTGAATTCACGCAGGGAAAAAATTTTGGAGAAATTGTATTTGCGCCCGAACTCGGTATACTGTGCGGAAGTCACGAGATGCTGCAGCACCTCGCGTTGCACGGCAACCGGATGATGCATCCACTGCTCTATGCGGCCCAGGCGTAATCTGGCAAGTCTCGATATGGCCGGGCTTAATAATTTCATCTGAGATGGATCTGATTACAATATAGCGCATTTCCCGGAAAGCATTAAAGCGTATTCTTTTCCTGCTGCGCCCGCGCTTCGTCGTGGAGATAATCTTTCCGCTTCAATTCAAAATTACGGCCGAGATAGAGTCTCCGCACTTGTTCATCCTCCGCCAGCTCCTCGGCCGTACCATGCTTGAAGATCTTTCCGTCGATGAGCAGATAGGCCCGGTCGCAGATCGAAAGCGTTTCATTTACATTGTGATCGGTGATCAGGATGCCGATATTCCTGAACTTCAACCGGGCTACAACGGTCTGTATATCCTCTACGGCAATGGGGTCCACGCCGGCAAAAGGTTCGTCCAGCAAGATGAATTTGGGGTCCACCGCCAGGGCACGCGCGATCTCCGTCCTTCGCCGTTCGCCGCCGCTGAGGGAGTCCCCATTGTTCTTCCGTACGTGATGCAGGTGAAATTCATCCAATAAGGCTTCCAGTTTTTTCTTCTGCTCGCCCCGCGTAAGCTTGGTCATTTCAAGTACCGCCAGGAGATTATCTTCCACGCTCAGTTTCCGGAAGACCGAAGCCTCCTGCGGCAAGTAACCAATGCCGAGTTGTGCCCGTTTGTACATCGGATACCGGGTGATATTCACGTCTTCGAGGAAAACATCGCCGGCATCGGGCTTGATCAGGCCCACCACCATGTAAAAGGTCGTGGTCTTACCTGCGCCATTGGGGCCCAGCAATCCCACGATCTCGCCCTGGTTCAGCTTGACGGACACATGATTTACCACCGTCCGGTTGTGATAAGTCTTTACAAGGTCTTGGGAATGAATGGTAAGACTCAAATTCTTTATTTTGGTGGCAAAAATAAGCCCCTGAAGCCAAGGCGCAAGCTCCCTGGCCTAAATTTATAGGCGTTTTAAGACTTATCCGCCGCAATCCATTATTTTTGCGGCCTTATGAAGGTTATCGACCATATTAAGAATGCGACGGCGCCGCTGGTCTCATTCGAGATCCTCCCTCCTCTCAAAGGCAAGACCATCAGCTCTATATATGAACATTTGAATCCACTGATGGAATTCAAGCCTGCTTTTATCAACGTCACCTACCACCGCAGCGAGACGATGTTCAAAAAAAAGACCGACGGTACTTTCGAGAAAGTCGAAGTGCGCAAGCGTCCCGGTACAGTCGGCATCTGTGCCGCGATCATGAACCATTACCGCATTGACGCCGTACCTCATCTGATCTGCGGGGGCTTTGCCAAACGTGAGACCGAAGACGCATTGATCGACCTGAACTTCCTCGGCATCGACAACGTCCTGGTGCTGCGAGGCGACGCCGCAAAGAATGAGAGCTCCTTCGAGCCCGAGCCCGATGGCCATCGCTTCGCCATCGATCTGCTGAAACAGGTCGTATGCCTCAATAAGGGCGTTTACCTCGAAGATGATATTAAGAACGGCAGTAAGACAAACTTCTGTATTGGAATAGCCGGTTACCCGGAAAAGCATTTCGAAGCGCCCAACCTGGAGACCGACCTCATGTACCTCAAAGCCAAGGTCGAAGCGGGAGCAGAGTACATCACCACCCAGATGTTCTTCGACAACCAGAAATATTTCGATTTTGTAAAAGCTTGTCGTGAACACGACATTCATGTGCCCATCATCCCCGGTCTTAAGCCGATGACGACGCTCAAACAGCTGTCTATGTTACCCAAGATCTTCCACGTGGACCTGCCTACCGATCTGTCGGGGGCGATCCTGCAGTGCAGGAATGATGCGGACGTGGCAAAGGTCGGTACCGAATGGCTGATCCATCAGAGTAAAGAATTGAAGAAGGCCGGTGTGCCCGTCCTGCATTATTACACGCTCGGGCAGGCAAAGATCGTCGAAACAGTTGTGAAAGCGGTGTTCTGATCCGGGCCGCCGTTAGCGCGGTAAATCGGCGAACACTTTTTCTTCCACTTTGACAGGGTATTTCTTCTTCAGGTCGGCGACCCATTGGTCCTCCATCCAATTCTGGAAGTCGTTGATCACGAATCCCCGCGCGTCCCGGAAATTCCGGGGCGACCTGGCGCTATAGATAGTCAGGATATACCCAAAGCTTACAGAATTGTCTGCCGTATTGGTGGAGAAGGCCGTATAAGTGGATGCGCCCAAGGTAGCCTTGCCCGGATTGGGGAGCTGCGAGAGGTCATAGCGGCCGGAATCCGCTTGTATCGCAGTAGCGCCGCTATCAGTCATCTGCCTCCAGTCGGTGATCGGATGTGCCATTAGCCGTGCTTTCAGGGCATCGGCCACCTGCTGGCTCTTGCAGGTGAACAGCAGGGCATCCGCGCTGGCATCCCACCAATATTTGTTTTTGTGGGTCTCATAATAATTCCTTATTCCCGAACTGTCGACAGAGGCTTTGTCCCAGATCTTTCGCTGCATGATCTCGAAAAGCAGGTTGCCTTCCTTGAATTCGGTGAGTTGAAAAGCAAAATCCTTATTGTAATCCTCGAGGTGGTTGCGGTAGTAATCCAGCGCCATCCGTTCTATCCAGCGCTCGAACAGCTCTTTGTCTGCCTGGTTACCGCCGGGCCGCTGGCCCCTGATGGAACGGCTGTAGTCCAGCCATTCCTTCAGGTTATACGACTGATGGGCAAAAGATAAAAGCACCGTGGAATAGACCAGGCCGCGAAAGGAATTGAGACCGGTATTTCGCATGGCGCTGTCCGTAAATGCCCACAGGTCCAGGTCCGCGACATCTGCCGCCCGCTGAAAACCGGTCTGTTGTTCGATCCTGTTCAGCAGGGCCCTGCGCGACACTTCGATACGCGGATCGTTCAACACCTGTTGCCTGATCACTGCGGCGTTAGCCTCGTCAAAATGAACCGGAAAAGGTTTTCTTCCGATCAGCTTGAGGATGTGATAGCCGAAGGAGCTTGCAAAAGGCGCGCTTACCGCGCCTTCTTTGTCGAGGCCGAAAGCCATCGCCTCAAAGGCGGAATCATAGCGGCCGATGCCGAACTCCGGCAACTCTCCGCCGCTCTGGTAGGAAAGGTTGTCCCCGCTTATCGTCCTGGCTGCAGCGGCGAAATCCGTACCGTGCTGCAACAAATTATAGACGGAGTCCGCTTTCTGCCGCACCACATCCCGTGCCGCCAGGGTCGCCGTCGGTGGGAACGGCAGGAGGATCTGCGCTATCCTGATCCGGCCCATCGCCTTTCTTTCCGCATCGTCGCGAAAGATATGGTAGCCCCCTTTCGTGCGAAAAGGTTTTGAGAATTGTCCCGGCCGGTTCGAATAGGCGAGGCTTTCCAACTCATAGGGCAATGTAAAAACGGTTATATAACCCACCAATCCCCCATTGTGGGGAACAGAAGGATCATCCGAATATGCCAGGGCGACTTCGCTGAATTTCTTTCCTTTTTTCAAAAGCGTGTACGCCGCCATCGCCTTTTCATAGGCTTTCAGCGTATCGGCGGGCGTCGGATTCTTTGGGAACGTGATAAGGATATGCGAAAGCGCGATGTCCTTCTGGCCCCTTTCAAAGACTTCTTTGACGAGCCGGTCGAGGCTCGTCTCGTCCTTGAGATAATTCTCGGCGACCTGCGCCCGGAAGTTCTGCAATTCCGTTCGCTGTGCGGGAAGCGTATCTATCCGGGCCTCGTAAGCCGCCCTTACCTTCAACTTATACCGGATATACAGGTCCAGGTATTCGCGGTAGGATTTCTCCGTAGGCTTTTGGTTGTTGTTGTTCTTATTGTAGGCTTTTAGGAATTCTGCTTTGTCGACCTCCCTGCCATCCACGGTAAAAAGCGTTTGAGCATGAACGCCGGACGCAAGGAGAAAAAGGTAAAAGGTAACCAATAACTTTTTGACCGGTAAGCTCATACTATTGTTATTTTTTTTGGCGCATTTTCAGGGTTATGACCTCATCCAATTGCAAATAAGAAAGTTTTTTCGCAATGATGCGTTTGTCTTTGTCCAGTAGATAGAGTATGGGAGTTTGGTAAACATCATACAATTGCCGGTATCCTGGCTGCCCTGCCTTTTCTACGCTGTCCTGGTGTTCCTTGGTTTCATAAACGTGGATCCAATCGGTTAAATTGTGATCCTTAATGAATTGCAGCCATGCTTCCTTTCCGCCATCCACCATTACCCCATACACTTTGACCCCTTCCCCTTTCCATTTGGCTTGGAAGATGGAGTCGACCTTAGGCACGATCTCCTTACAATGGCTGCAAGTCGGGTCCCAGAAACAGATAACCGTGAAGGGAGCGCTGACTTCGTAAAGCGGCCTGGAGGTGCCGGTGGTATCGATCATGGCCAAATCGGCTGCCGGCTGGCCTATCAGGTTAGCCATTAAGCTGTAAGCCCTGTCGTTGAGGTATTTTCTGTATTTCTCGGCGAAAAACTCTGCCTGCCCCGTATTGATGTATTTTTCAAAAAGGTGCACGAAGACGGCATCCTGGCCCATGTACTCCGGATTGACATACCGTTGTACAAAATACACCAGCAGGTATTGGAACATCGGCTTGCTCACCCTGGCTTGCAGCAACATCATATCCACCTCCTGTTCGATGGAATCCGCGAGCGGCGGTACGAGATCCTTAAAATAGCGTTCCAGCCGGGGCTCGAAGACGGGTGTCCGGGTCAGTCTTTCGTCCGTGAAGTCGACTCCGTCCCAATAATGCGTCTTATAGTAGTGGTAAGCGAAATTGCTGTCATACCTGCCGCCCGGCGGCGTCGTTTGGGGGGGTACCACCGGCTCTTTCAGCAAACGGAAAAGTGCCGTCAGCAAGGAATGCGGGTATTGGGCCGACAGGTCTTCCCGGTAATGCTGCAGATCGGCATTCTCCAATTTTAGCTTCTTCTTTATTTTTGCCGAATCGGCCCTGGTCCGCACGGCAGACAGTTCCTTCTGCGTCGCCGTGATCTCGGCCCCCTTGCTTGCGGTGAACCGGGTATATGCCAAGAACACCGCGTTGTCAGGTGAGCCGGTAAAGACAAGACTCCTGGGCAGACTGGTCGTATCGGCGGATACGGAAAAATGCTGCACGCTGTCGATCAGCATTTCGAAAAGGATCGTCCGTCCGGGTGAAACGACAAAATACACGCCCCCCGGCAGTTTTTCCTTGCCGCTGAAGACGCCGTCACTGTTGGGGCTTAGCATCGCCGAATCGGCCAATGCCTTTATCTTGCCATAATAGTAACCCAAATAGACTTTGCCTCCTGTATAGGGCTTCAGGTGAAGGCGGATGTCATGCCCGCTTTGAGCCGAAGCTTTCAAAAGAAACAGGGATATCACGAAGAAGAGCAGGATCTTACGCATAGACGGGTAAAATTAGAAATAAATCGCCCTACTTTTGCATGGTGAAAAAAAGAAACAAAAACGCCTTTCTTTCGAATGTCCTGGTCGAGTCCTATGCCGCCGAAGGCAAGTCCCTGGCCCGTGTAGACGGCAAAGTCATATTTATAGAAAATGCCATACCCGGGGATGTGGTCGATATCCGGCTGTCCAGGAACAAAAAGGATTGGGCCGAAGGGCATATCACCGCCTACCAAACCTATTCGCCGGACCGGGTGGAACCGTTTTGCGCCCATTTTGGCGTTTGCGGCGGCTGCCGCTGGCAGATGCTGCCCTATTCCCTTCAATTGCAATACAAACAGCAGCAGGTGGAAGATAACCTGCGCCGGATAGGGAAGCTGACGCTGCCCCCGGTAACGCCTATTTTGGGCGCTCCACAGACGACCCGCTACCGCAACAAGATCGAGTACACGTTCAGTAACCGGCGCTTCCTGCTTCCGTCGGAACTCCACGATCCCAACATCACCTCCGGGCAGGATGTGGCGGGTTTTCATGCGAGGGGGCTTTTCGATAAAGTAGTGGACATCGATATCTGCCATTTGCAGGAGGAACCGACCAACCGCCTGCGCAAGGCCGTGAAGGGATTCGGTCTGCTCCACCGGCTGCCTTTCTATGACATCAAGGAACATCAGGGCTGGCTCCGCAACCTGCAGCTCCGCCTCTGCACGACCGGCGAGATCATGGCCAATTTGGTCGTCGGCCATGAAGACGACGAAAAGGTGCATATCCTGGGTGAGCAGCTCAGGCAACAATTTCCGGAGCTGACCACACTATTATTGACGGTCAACACGAAGTGGAACGATAGCATCACCGGCCTTGAGCCAAGGGTGCTGTATGGGAAGGGCTATGTCGTCGAGCGGCTGGAGGACTTTCACTTTAAGATCGGCCCGAAATCCTTTTTCCAGACCAATACGCGTCAGGGCGAAGCGCTTTACCGCATCGCGCGGGAATATGCGGAGCTCACCGGGAGCGAAACGGTTTATGACCTGTACTGCGGAACGGGCAGCATCGGTATCTTTCTCAGCCGCAAGGCTGCCCGTATCATCGGGGTGGAGGTCATCGAAGAAGCCGTCGCCGATGCCCGGGAGAATGCCGCCCTCAACGGTATCGGGCATGCCCGATTTTTTACAGGCGATACTGTCGACATCTGTAAAGATGAGTTCTTCCAGCGCGAAGGCCGGCCCGATGTGATCGTCACCGACCCGCCGAGAGCCGGTATGCACGAAGGGTTGGTCAACAAGATCCTGGCAATAGCGGCGCCGACAGTCGTTTACGTCAGCTGCAACCCGGCGACCCAAGCGCGCGATCTGCACCTGCTAGATGCAAAATATGCCGTTACCAGAGTACAGCCCGTGGACATGTTCCCGCATACCCATCATATTGAGAATGTGGTGCAGCTAAAGCTCAGAGAATAACAAGTCCCTAAAGCCGGGGGGACGCATTTCTCAGCGGGAAAAACGTTAATTTGCATGACTAATTAGACAAATTAAAAAGGAAGTATGGCAGAATTTCGCCCGGGCAGTTTCCAGATGATCCCGCCAGTCATTAAGAACCTCATTATCATCAACGGATTGATTTGGCTGGCAGAGATGACGTTGGGGTCCGGTACTGCAGAATGGATGTTCAATATGTTTGCCTTGCACGATGTGCATTCGGCTTTGTTCAAACTGCACCAACTGGTGACGTATATGTTCCTTCACGATAATCACGGCATACAGCATATCCTTTTTAATATGTTTGCCTTGTGGATGTTTGGGTCCATCCTGGAAAATTATTGGGGAGGGAAAAGGTTCCTGACCTTTTATATAGTCAGCGGGATCGGCGCGGCTGTTTTTCACCTGGCGGTCCTGTACCATGAAATGGGGCCCGTTATGGATCAATTTCGTTTCTTGTCGACGGAGCAGCAACAGGAACTTCTATACGATCCGACTTTCAGGGTGAACGAGGCTACCGTCGGGGCGTCCGGTGCCATCTTCGGCTGTCTGGCAGCTTTTGGTTACCTGTTCCCCAACAGCCTGGTCTATCTGTATTTCTTCGTGCCCATCAAGGCCAAATGGATAGTCCTGGGCTATGCGGCAGTAGAATTGGTCGCCGGCGTCCGTGCCTCTGCGGGCGACAATGTGGCACACTGGGCGCATCTCGGCGGCGGTTTGATCGGGCTCTTGCTGGTCATCTATTGGAATCGAAACAACCGACGAAACTTTTACTAAACAGTTTGCGCTGCAAACTGTTGTTCGGTAGGGGCGGACGTTTTGTAACTTTGAAACGCGGAAGCGTTTTCGTCCGCGGACAAATATTAGCGCTTTGCGGAAAAAAACGCTAATTTTCAGGGGGCGTTTTTTTGGCAAATAATAATTAACAGTATGCGTGTAATGGAAGACAACTATCGGAAAAAGATGGTGCTGGGGCAGGATGGAAATGCCCTGGTTCAGCTGGTGGTCATCAACGCCGTGATCTTTGCCATCCTACAGTTTGTATACCTGATCTATAAACTCAATACGCCAAACCCTGCCGCTTTCCAATCCAATGTTTTGTCCTGGCTCTTCCTCCCGGCCAACCTCGATAAGCTGTCGAGTCGTCCCTGGACCGTCCTCACCTATATGTTCGCCGACCAGCATCTCTTCCGGTTCGTGGGCAATATGTTCTGGCTTTGGGGATTCGGCTACATCCTCCAGGATCTTACCGGCAACCGCAAACTCATCCCGATCTACCTCTACGGCGGCATAGCGGGCGCCCTGTTCTTTGTGCTTTGTTTTGCATTCATCCCCAGGTTCCAGGCCGAGGCTTCGCTGTTCCAGCTGGCGGGCGCCAATGCCCCGGTGATCGCCGTTGCCGTCGCAGTGACGACCGTAGCGCCGGATTATCGCATCTTCCCCATGATCAACGGCGGCATCCCTCTCTGGATCCTGACCGTTCTGTACCTGATCATAAACTTCTCCACCCTGTCAAACGGGGGTGGGGATACAGGCGGTTATATCGCGAGTCTTGCCGGTGGCGCCGCCGGGTTTTTCTTCATCCTGCGCCTGCGCAGCGGACATGACGGCAGCATCTGGATGAACCAGCTCTTCGACTGGTGCAACGATCTCTTCAACCCCGACCGCAAAAAGAAAGGCCGTTCTCCGAAAGACGAATTCTACTACAAGGTTTCCGGCACCCAGCCCTTCAAAAAAATACCTAACGTCACGCAGCAAAGGATCGACGAGATCCTCGACAAGATCAATCAGCAAGGCTATCGCTTCCTCACAGACGAAGAAAAAGAGATCTTGAAAAGAGCCGCGGACGAAGAAGATTTGTAACTTAGGCATACACATGGCGATCCTTCAATTGCTGGCCCGGCGGGTGTTCATCATCCTGAACATTGTCACTATTCTACTTTTCCTGCTGGCCTGTGCAAATGCTTTCCTGCACCCCGGCAGATGGTGGCTCATCGCTCTGCTGGGACTGATCTTCCCACTTCTCCTTTTGCTCCTCGCATGTTTTGTGCTTGCGGGCATCTTCCTGCCCGGCTGGCGCCGCTGGTCCCTGGTCTCTTTTTTGGCTTTGGCGATCGGGTGGTCCAATATCCACAGCCTGCTGGCCCTCCACCCCTTGAATGGTTTTTCCGCGGCCAAGGCGCCCAATTCGATCCGCGTCCTGACCTGGAATATCCGCAGCTTTGACGAATGGATCACCAAGAAAAAGGGCGCTTCCGGTCACCGCGAAAAGATGCTCGACTTCATCGCCGGCCAACGCCCCGATGTCGTCTGTCTCCAGGAATTCATCCATTCGCATCAACCTGCAGATAGCTGTAACATCCCTTACTACCAGCAAAGGCTGCACCTGCCGTATTATATGTTCTCCCACGACTACACCTGGAGCAATATACACAATGAAAAATACGAGTCGGGTGTAGCCATCCTGTCCCGATATCCCATCGTCGATTCCATGGCCATGAGCTACACCCGTGCACCGGCCTTCCATGCCACTGAAAGTCTGATCAGCGCTGACCTGCTCATCGGAAAGGATACTGTCAGGGTCTTTACGACACACCTTCAGTCCGTACTCTTTCACGAGAAGGATTTTCACGACCTCGAGATCATAAAGAACGTCGATGACAGCCTCCTCTCGGCTTCCCGCTCCATCGCCAAAAAATTAGGCTATGCCTTCCGCCATCGGGCCGACCAGGCCCAGGAGGTGCGGGCAATATTGGATAAAAGTGCCTATCCCGGCATCATCTGCGGAGACTTCAACGACGTGCCTAATTCTTATACCTACTTTACTATCCGCAAGGGCTGGCAGGATGCTTTCGTGCAAAAGGGCTTCGGTATCGGCAGGACTTACGTGCATATCTCCCCCACACTGCGGATAGACTACATCCTCGCGGACCGGAGATTCTCGGTGGTCCAATGCCGTAAATTCTCCCTGCCCTGGTCCGACCATAACCCCGTTGTCGCCGACCTGCGGCTATCCGCCGCTGCACCCCAATAAACTAAAAGACCCGTATCTTAGCGCCTTATGAGTCAACTGAAAGTCCATAATTCATATACCCGGCAAAAAGAAGTGTTCACCCCGATCACGCCCGGCCATGTGGGCATGTATGTTTGTGGTCCTACCGTTAGTGGGGAGAGCCACCTCGGCCATGCCCGTCCGTTCATTACTTTCGATTTCATTTACCGTTACCTGCTTCACCTCGGCTACAAGGTCAGGTACGTGCGCAACATCACCGACGCCGGTCATTTCGAAGAAGAAGGACGTGAAGCCGAAGACAAAATAGCAGAAAAGGCTAAGGTCGAAAAACTGGAGCCAATGGAACTGGTTCAAAAATATACCAACCTTTTCCATTGGGCCATGCATGAGTTCAACAATCTCGATCCTAATATCGAACCCACCGCCACCGGTCACATCGTCGAGCAGATCGGCATGATCGAGACGATCATCCGCGAAGGGTATGCCTACGAGGTCAACGGATCGGTCTACTTCGACGTGAAGAAATATGCTGCTCACTATCCCTATGGAAAACTGAGCGGAAGAGTGCTGGATGACCTTCTCGAGACCACCCGTGATCTCGACGGACAGGAGGAAAAGCGCAACCGCCAGGATTTTGCCTTGTGGAAGGCTGCGCCGCCCGAACACATTATGCGTTGGCAAAGCCCCTGGAGCGAGGGTTTCCCGGGCTGGCATATCGAATGCTCGGCCATGAGCACAAAGTACCTCGGGGCAGATTTCGATATTCATGGCGGTGGAATGGACCTCCAATTCCCTCACCACGAAAGTGAGATCGCGCAGAGTACGATCTGCAACAAACACATCCCTGCGAGGTACTGGCTGCATAACAATATGATCACGCTCAACGGTAGGAAGATGGGCAAGAGCTACGGCAACCAGATCAAGTTGACCGAGCTTTTCTCGGGCACACACCCGATCCTTACACAAGCCTATTCACCCATGACGATCAGGTTCTTCATCCTCCAAACGCATTACCGGAGCACACTGGACTTCAGCAACGACGCGCTGCAGGCCGCGGAGAAAGGGCTTAAGCGGCTTTGGGAAGCCTATGAGCTGTTGCAAAGGCAGACGGTTGTTGGCGATTCATCCACTGCCGCCGACCCGGTACTGGATGGACATATCCGAAAATTACTCTTCGAACTCGACGAGTTCATGAACGATGACTTCAATACCGCCAAGGTACTGGCCAATATCTTCGAATTGGTGCCCGTCATCAACTCCGTGAAAGGCGGCCAGATCAACCGTGATGCGATCAGCCCGGATACATTGCTGCTCATGCAACGTTATTTCGCCGACTACCTCGAAAAGATCCTCGGCCTCAGGGGTGAATCGGCAGGTGACGACCAGAAGCTCACAGGCGTTATGGAATTGCTGATCGACATTCGTAAGGACGCCCGGTCGCGCAAAGACTACGCGACCAGCGATAAGATCCGCAAACAGCTGCTGGAGCTTGGCATCGTATTGAAGGATGAAAAGGATGGGGGGGTGAGTTTCACGTTTGCCTAAAAGCTGATCGGGAAAGAGGCGTCGCCTGCCTGCATCTTTGGCGATGGAAGGATAACAACCTCAAGGTTGCGGCAAAGAGAAAATAGTGGTATATTGACCGGCTAAACGGCCTTTTTTACCGATTTTTTTTAGACCTTTTTACCGTTTACTACGTATTGCAGATAGAGTGCAGTACAATATCTATAACCTTTAAAATGTAAAGTTGTGAGAAAATTGAAATTCCTAGTGCTGACCGGCACCGTATCTGTTATTGCGATCATTTCCCTGGTTGGTTGTAAAAAGACAACCAACAATACTACTGTGGTGAAGGATAGTATTTATTATTCCTCCTGGGCAGCCTTGAGTATGCAGTTAAACGTCGATGCTAACAATGACTCCATTTACTATCAGGATTTCGACAATAGCAGGATAACACAAAGTGTGGTCTCGTCGGGTGCGATCATCGGTTTCTTCGGAATAACGGACGGTTCCGGAGACACCACCGCGCTTGACGTTGCCGAACTTAGTTCGTACTACAATATTGAACAGCAAATATCTGTCGGCGTCCTTGATCTTAGCGCGCTGACAGACCTGTCTTATTCCAATGGCGGATTTCTCTATCGTTACGTCATCATTCCAGGTAATGTCCTCGCCAATTCATCGCTGGCAGGCCTTACGAGAATACAGCTCCAACACATGTCGTTTACCGATGTGCAGAAATCCGTCACCGCGGCGGCTGCAAAAAGTGAAGGCCACCAGCTAAGCCAGTAGGAACGAAATCGAAAGGCCGCCTGCATCGAGAAACAGGCGGCCTTTTTTATTTAATGGACTTCCCTGACGGCTACGTCTTCGATCATCCGGTTGCTTGCGTCAACCCGGAAGCGCTGTTCCGAATTGTCGCCATAATTGCGGATGATGAATGTGAGGCTATTGGTGCTCTCCGCATCTGCCAGTTTGAATTTCCTGTCGAATTGCTTGTCGGAGAAGGAATGCTGATAGAGCTGGTTCCCAAACTCATCCAGCACCAGCACACTAAAACGCTGGCCGGTAACATTGTTATAAACGACATTGAATAAGACGTCGCCGTCCTTGCCGGCGAGATACTTCACTTCCGCGGCATTGGCGTCGGCGCCATGGCGGTCAACTGAATCGCGTCCGTTGGCGAAGCCAGCCACGCTTATTCCGATAAACAGCGCAATGGAAAGTAACTTCTTCATACTATAAATTTTAAGAGGTTAGAAGAGCTAATCAACTTTTTTTGATGGCGATTTCGCTTTGGCCAGTCGAGGGAGGGACCGTTTGAGCTTGCGCCGAGGCAACTGCCATAAGAAGGGAGGTTCCAAGGAACAACTTGCTGAGTACTGTTTTTACTTGCGGTTTCATATAAATGGGTTTTGATGAACTGTCAGGATATGGCAACCCGTTTATATGGCAAACTACCGATGGCAGCAATACGGTGGACGGCAGCAATGCAGTAAGCTCGATGGAGGCAAAAGTCAGGGAAGTGGGAGACAATAATTAGAAATCGTGTTGGAAACAATCGCCGGCTGCAATCATGAATCGATGTCCGGATTTTGTCCGGGGGCGGCAGGCTGTGAAGGGTGAGAGGGAACTATAAAAGCAAATATATGTCGGGAATCGATTAATTGCAATATTTCTATATGAATTTAATATTAACATATATATTTTAATATTACTAATCTGTAGTGTCTTCATTGAGGGTTTTCCAAAGGACATCTTTAAGCTCGACCAGTCCCTGTTGGGTGATAGAAGAGATAAAGAGATGGGGTATTTCGGCTGGAAGCTCCCGGCCGATGGCTTCTTTTAGCTCCTGGTCGAGCATATCGCTCTTGCTGATGGCAATGATAAAACGCTTGTGGAGCAGTTCCGGATTGTATTTTTCGAGTTCATTTACCAGGATGCGAAATTCCCCGGCGTGGTCGGGGCTGTCCGCCGGGATCAGAAACAGGAGGATCGGGTTTCGCTCGATATGTCGAAGGAAGCGATGTCCGAGACCTTTCCCTTCGGCGGCACCCTCGATGATGCCGGGCAGATCTGCGATACAAAAAGACCGGCCGTCGCGGTATTCGACCATCCCCAATTGCGGGGTCAGTGTAGTGAATGCATAGTCGGCGATCTTCGGTTTGGCCGCAGTTATTACGGATAAAAGGGTCGACTTGCCGGCATTTGGAAAACCGACGAGGCCAACATCAGCCAACACCTTCAATTCCAGCACCTTCCATCCTTCTACTCCAGGCAGTCCGGGCTGGGCATGTTCGGGTGCCTGATTGGTCGGCGTGGCAAAAAAGGCATTCCCAAGGCCGCCTTTTCCTCCCTTCAGCCAAACGATCTCCTGTCCATCTTCCAGGATCTCCGCTTCCACTTTACCTGTTTCCTCATCCCTGGCTACCGTACCGAGCGGAACTTCTATGACGATATCCTTCCCGGTACGTCCCGAACAGTTGTTGCCGCTGCCTGCTTCACCGTCTTCTGCCAGTACGTTCTTATAGTAGCGAAGGTGAAGCAAGGTCCAAAGGTGATTGCTGCCCCGGAGGATAATATGCGCACCGCGTCCGCCATTGCCGCCATCCGGCCCCGCCATGTCATTGTATTTGGTATGTGCAAAATGTTTGCTGCCGGCCCCGCCATGCCCGGTCCGGGTAAATATCCTTATCTGATCTACAAAGTTCGACTTTTCCATCTGGACTGCAAAGATACTATCCTATCTCTTCAGAAACCGCGCCTTTTCATAGATCTCTGCCAACGACAGCGACACGCCCGCCGATCCAACCAGTAGGCATTCATCCAGCCGCTCGTATTTTCGCAATATCCATTTGCCAGCCGCGTCTTTGACAAAATGCTCCACAAAAACAGCTTGTGCATCTACCAGCATGTATTCCTGCAGGCTGAGCAAATGCTTGTATAGATGGAATTTTTCAACCCGATCATAGCCCATTGTGGATGGAGACAGCACCTCTATGATCATGGCGGGGTTCGTGAGATTGCAATCATCGTTTTTTAAAAAAACCGGTTCTCCGCAAACAAGGGACACATCCGGGTAGGTGAAGAGGGTATTTGCTGCTATGTGGACCCGCTGATCACTGTTGAACAGCCGGCAAGAACTGTCACGAAGTTTTATTCCCAGGGCGACGATGATGTTTATCACGATGGTGTTATGGTCGGGCTTTGCTCCGGCCATAGCGAAGATTTCGCCTTGATAGAATTCGTGCTTCACGTTGGAAAATTCTTCCATTTGAAGATATTCTTCAATGGCGAATCTCCGTTTCTCATAGCCGTAAGCCGTGCTGGGCTCCTGTGTTGTAGGGTAAGGCTCTTTGCCGGCATCCGCTTCCCCGGATGAAGCTTGATGCTCTTTCCAGGGCCGGTAATCGGCATTCTCCGGTCTGGCGCCCGAATTGATAGGCGCATCGAGCGGGCTGAGCGGATTAATTCCGCTCCAGTTCTCCTTCATCTCCTGCGGCAGGCGCTGATAGATCGCCGTTCCATTCGATTTCCATTCCAGCATCTCATCGCTCACCTGTTTTATGATCTTTGCCGGATTGCCCACCAGCATACTCCTGGCCGGGATGTCCATCTTTGCTTTGACAAAGCTGAGTGCCCCGACGATACATTCATCCCCCATGACCACGCCGTCCATGATCACGGCATTCATCCCGATCAGGCAATTGCGCCCGATCGTGGCGCCATGCACGATCGCTCCGTGACCGATGTGCGCTCCTTCCATCAGCCTTACCGTAATGCCGGGAAACATATGAATGGTGCAGTTCTCCTGTACATTGCAGCCATCTTCAATGACGATCTGCCCCCAGTCGCCGCGGATGGCGGCGCCGGGGCCGATATACACCTGTTTGCTTATGATGACATTGCCAGTTACTGCAGCCTGTGGATGAACGAATGCCGTTGGATCGACCACCGGCCGGTGGCCCTTGAATTCGTATAACATAACTTGTCGAGCCGTTTTAGGGGCCTCATTCCCTTATCACGGCGTCCTGTACAAATTTAGTCAATCCCCCTTGAACAAGGGAAGTCTTTTATCCAGAAAAGCCCTGACTCCTTCGGTATAATCCCTGGTCAGTGCCGCTTGTTGCTGCAGTTCGTCCTCGAGCAGCAATTGCGCTTCCAGCGTGTTGGTGGCAGCATGATTGAATGCTTGTTTGGTGAAAGCGAGCGCACGGGTTGGCATTTGCGCCAACACCGCCGTCAGCGCCCGCACCGCGCCCTGAAACTCATCGTCCTCATAAATTTTGTAGACCATCCCCATCCGCTCGGCTTCCACCGCGCCGATCTTATCCCCCAGCATGGCAATACCCGCAGCTTTCTGCCAGCCTATCAGCCGCGGCAGGAACCAGGTCCCGCCGCTGTCGGGGATCAAACCGATCCTGCTGAACGCCTGTATGAAGGAGGCCGACTTGCTTGCCAGCACGATATCACAACAGAGCGCAATATTGGCCCCGGCGCCCGCCGCCACGCCGCTGACTGCCGCTACTACGGGCTTGGGCAGATTGCGGATACGCGTGACGATGGGATTGTAATACGCTCGAAGGACCTTATCCATGCCAGGCCCATCCGGGGCTGTTATTTCTGCCAGGTCCTGACCCGCCGAGAAGGCCCTGCCAGCCCCAGTGATACAGACCGCTCTCACTTCAGGCAGGCTGGCGCACTCATCCAGCCGGTTTTGCAATGACAGCGCCATCTCCCCGGTAAAAGCATTCAAGCGGTCCGGCCTGTTGAGTACAACAAATCCAACACCGTCCCTGATATCGAGTAAAACGGTAGACATACGTTAATGACATTTGAAATAATCAAACGGTTCTCTGCATTCTTCACAACGATATAAGGCCTTGCAGGAAGTGCTCCCAAATTCGCTGATCAGCGCAGTATGATGAGAATCACATCGCGGACAGGCGATTGCCTTCTTCTGACGGAAAAGTTCCAGTCTGCACATCTGTTGTAAGGGCTGCGGCGGAGCGATGCCGTAGGCCCTCAGTTTATCCTTGCCGGCGTCGCTCATCCAGTCCGTGGTCCAGGCGGGCGACAGCACCGTCACGATCCGGGCGCTCTCAAGCCCATGTCGCAACAGTGTCGATCCGATATCGGCCCTTATCATATCCATCGCGGGACAACCACTATACGTCGGGGTTATGACGATCTCCGGACGGCCATCGGTCAACCGAACGTCGCGGATAATGCCCAGTTCCACCACCGAGAGCACCGGGATCTCCGGATCGTTCACTGTTTCTAACAAAGACCATATAATACTCACATTATCCATTACCTACCATTCGCAATCCGGGTATGCGCGCTGAAGAAATTGCATTTCGGCCAATAAATAGCCCAATTGCTCGGTATGCTTCCCCTGCTTGCCGCCTGTCTGCATCCACTCCCCTGAGGGATAGCTCAACCCGGCCGCTGCCAATACTTCCCGGACACGTTCTTCCCAGGATGGGCGGATAGCTGCCAGGTCGACAGTTAATCCTGCCGGCGCCAGCGTCTTTTCATATGGGGCGGGCTGGAAGAGTTCGCCGGTATATCGCCACAGGTCGCCCAGCGCATTTTCCATTCGGCCATGACTTTCTTCCGTGCCATCGCCCAACCGGATCACCCATTCACTGCTCCACCGCAAATGATAGGTCACTTCCTTGAGCGATTTCTCCGCGATGGCGGCCAGTGTTTTTTCGCGGCAATCCTTCAGCTCGCCATAAAAGTGGTATTGATAAGCGCTGAAGAAGAATTGCCGAAGCACGGTTTTTGCCCAGTCCCCGTTTGCCTGTTCCACCAGCAAACAATTCCGGAAGTCCCATACATCCCGCAGATAGGCCAGCATGTCCTCCGACACTTCCGTCCCCTGCTTCCCAAAAACGATCCCACCTGTATTCATTCGGTCCGCCGCAAATTGATAAAAGTTCCTTGCCTGGCCGATGAGGTCAAGCGCGATATTCGACAAGGCGATATCCTGCTCCAGGACCGGGCCATGGCCTGTCCACTCACTGTTGCGATGACCGAGGATCAAGGCGTCGTCACCCAGGTGTACCGTATGGTCTATAAGTGCTTGAAGAGACATCTTACATGTGTTTTAATTCGTCCGGCAGATCATAAAAAGTCGGATGCCGGTAAACCTTGTCGTTCGACGGATCATATAAAGACGCGGCATCATCCGGATTCGACGCATGGATATGCCGGCTCTCCACTACCCAAATGCTGATCCCTTCCATGCGCCGGGTATAGACATCCCGCGCATTTTCGATCGCCATCGCCGCATCCGCGGCATGCAGGCTGCCGACATGCTTATGGTCGAGTCCTTGTCTGCTCCGGATAAACACCTCCCAAAGCGGCCAGGACTGCTCCGCACGCGCCTTTATTGCATTCGTCGGTGGATTGTCATTCATGCTGCATTTTCCTCCTTTTGCCGGCGTACCGACTGCTTCCGGGCATGCGCCAACGCCGCTTCCCGCACCCATGCCCCGTCGGCATGCGCCTGCACGCGCGCCGCCAGCCGTTCCTTGTTGCAGGGACCATTGCCATTGATGACATTCCAGAATTCCGCCCAATTTATCGGTCCGAAATCATAGTGCTGCCGTTCTTCGTTCCATTGCAGCTGCTCATCCGGCAACCGCATCCCCAACAGCTTTACCTGCTCCGCGCAGACGTCTATGAACCGCTGTCGCAACTCGTCATTGCTAAACCGTTTGATCTTCCACTGCATGCTCTGTGCGCTGTTAGGCGATGCGTCGTCGCTAGGCCCGAACATCATTACAGTCGGCCACCACCAGCGATCGATGGCATCCTGGCACATCCGACGCTGCGCTTCACTCCCCCTGCTGAGTACCAACAGGATCTCAAAGCCCTGCCGCTGATGAAAACTTTCTTCCTTGCAGATGCGGACCATCGCCCTGGCATACGGACCATAAGAGGCCCTGCACAGGGGGATCTGGTTGAGGATGGCTGCGCCGTCGACCAGCCAGCCGATCGCGCCCATGTCCGCCCAGGAGATCGCCGGATAATTGAAGATGGAGGAATATTTTGCTTTTCCGCTGTGAAGCTGCCCGATCATCTCGTCGCGGCCGATACCAAGGGTCTCCGCCGCCGAATAAAGATAGAGGCCATGCCCCGCCTCATCCTGCACCTTCGCTATAAGCGTGGCCTTTCGCTTGAGGCTTGGCGCGCGCGTGATCCAGTTGGCCTCAGGCAACATACCTACGATCTCACTGTGCGCATGCTGCGAGATCTGCCTGATCAGCGTCTTCCGGTATGCCTCCGGCATCCAATCTTTCGGTTCGATCCGGAGATCCTGCTCAACTTTTTCCTGGAAAACTTTTTCATCAGCAGTAGCAAGCATACCACTCATTTTTGTCCAACAAATATACTTCTTTTTTGCAAGCTAACAACTGTTAGCCCTCGTTGCATGTCCTCTAATGAAACTGCAAAACGATAATAAAAGCCGGGGATTGGCGGGGTTTTATTTACCTTTCGTCCTCTTAAAACAATCGATATGTCCCTTGCTGTCCGGGCAAAACAAATGATCCTGAGGCCCGTTGCAGGCTGGCGATCCGTCGGGGAGGAGAGGAGCACGGCAAGGACACTTCTTTTGGGCTATGTGCTGCCTATGGCGCTGATCCCGGCGGCGGCCAGTTTTATTGGCTATGGCTTTGTCGGTGTCGATGGCTTCCTTTTCCGGGTAAGCGGCTTCTATTGGGGCGCAGTCATGGCGATCAATAGTCTTATCACTTCCCTTACAGTTTACTGGCTGGGAACCTATATCGTGGACAGGATCGCGCCCGGCTTCGGCGCGACAAGAGCGCTGGGACGGTCGGCGCAATTGGTGGCCTATTCCAGCACGCCTGCGTGGCTCGCGGGTATTTTCTATGCCGTGCCCACTTTGCAGGAAGGCGTGGTCCTTGGGCTCTACGGCGTATATCTTTTCTATCTGGGAATACCGGTGCTCAAACTAACGCCCGAAGATCAGCGCGTAGCCTTTACGATCTCCAGCGCCATCGTGATCATCATCCTCCGGTTCCTCATTGGTCTACTCCTGATCAATATCATCTATACTTTCTCAGGCAACCCTTTCCTGCCTTATACGATCATCTGGAACAGCTATTGATCTTCTTCACTTCGAATCAAAGTCGATGACGACCTTCGCCGATCTGGGATGCGACTGACAGGTGAGAATAAAACCCTCTGCCAGTTCATCCGCTTCCAATGCATAGTTAAGTGCCATCTCTACCTTTCCTTCTATTAGCCGCGCCCTGCAGGTGCAGCATACGCCCCCCTTACAGGCGAAAGGCAGGTCCGCTCCTGCATGCAAGGCGGCATCCAGAACAGACGAGCCCTCGAAAGGCAGCGTGAACTCGTGGCTCGTTCCATCTACCCGGACTGTTACCTCGCTGACGCTTTCTTCGCGCTCCGGCGTCGCATCTCCAGCTTGCTGCCGTTGACGTATAGCCCCGGAGGGTGCTGTCTCCAATGGATGAAAAAGCTCGAAATGGATCTTCTTTTTTTCTACCCCCTGCCGTTCCAGCCAATCTTTCACGGAAAAGATCATGTCGCCTGGTCCGCACAGGAAGACCTCGTCCATCCCGTGCAGATCGATCAACCGGTCGCAGAGCGCTTCGCATGTATGCGCGTCGATCCTCCCATGCTGGAGCGGAATATCCGTCTGCTCCCGGCTAAGGACATGGTGCAGCGCCAGGCGATCCATGTACCTGTTTTTAAGTGCTTCCAGCTGCTCCCGGAAGATGATGGAGGCCCGGTGACGGTTGCCGTAGACGAGCGTGAAATGGCAGTCCGGCTCTACTGCAAACGCTGTCCGCATCAGTGACAGGACGGGGGTGATGCCGCTGCCCGCCACAAAGGCCAGGTACCGCTTTTTATTATCGGGCTTCAATTCCGTATAGAATTTCCCCGACGGCGGTAAGACTTCCAGTTGATGACCCGGCTGCAGCCGCTCGTTGGCATGAGTGGAGAAGAGACCGCCGGGAACCGCTTTGACCGCTATCCGGAGTTCTTTGTCCAGCGGACTGCTGCAGATGCTGTACGAGCGTCGCAGTTCCTTCCCGTCTATGACAGCCCGGATCGTGATATTCTGCCCCTGGTGGTAATGGAATGTTTCCCGCAGCTGTGGCGGGATAGTAAAAGCTATCGATACACAATCCGCCGTCTCCCGGCGTACATCTTCGATCGTTAGTGTTGTAAAGTGACTCGCCACGGCTTATTTTTTTAACCCTTCGATCAGGTATCTTACCATGTTCGTCTCCAGTGCCTCGGCCGTGGTGCTCTTTCGTGACCGTTGCCAGGAATCTATCCCACTGATCGCAGAGAGGATCACCAACACCGCCGTATAGGCATCTATCGGCTTGATCTCTCCTTTAACGATCCCTTCTTCTATGATATCTCCCAACCGCTTCCGGTAGTTCCTCCGCTGGTTGAGGAAGTTGGAGAGATAGGGCTCCGGGAGATGGCGCCATTCGTGATCCGCGATATAGACGTATTCGTATTGGTCCAGCATCATGCGGATATGCAGCCGGATGATGGCCTCCATTTTCTTCAATGTGGGCTGGGGACTACCTTCTACCGCCTCCAGGTTCGTCATGAACTCATTGGCTACTTTGAAACAGATCGTCTGCAGGATCTCCGATTTGGACTGGATATGATTGTACAGACTGGCCGCCTCGACGCCTACGTGTTCGGCCAGATCGCGCATCGATGCAGCGCCAAACCCTTTCTCCCGGAAAAGCCGCGAAGCTTTTTCGATGATCACCTCTTTTTTGGTGCTGTTCCGCTTACTGTGGATTTTCGCCATATTATGTGCCGGAGAGGCGCGGTCACAAAAATAGCGCCTCTCCGGCAAAGCGCTAACGTCTGTCCTAACGGACGAGCCGCCTCCGGCGGCTTGGGAACAAATATAATAAGAACTAACGAGTGTTAGGTTATAATTGTGTAGGTTGCAGGCCAAAAATATACATTCATGTCACTAATTGTAGTGGGATCGATGGCCTACGACGCCATCGAGACACCCTTTGGAAAAACGGATTGGATCGTGGGCGGTGCGGCGACCTATGCAGCCTATGCGGCCAGTAACTTTGTAAAACCTATCAACCAGGTCTCGATAGTAGGGTATGATTTCGCCAAAGAAGAGATGGACGAGCTCAAAAAGCGCGGCGTGAACCTGGAAGGGGTCGAAGTGGTAAAGGACAAGAAATCCTTCTTCTGGAGCGGCAAATATCATATGGACATGAACACCCGCGACACCCTCGTGACCGACCTGAACGTGCTGCTGGATTTCGACCCGAAGATCCCCGAAAGCTACCAGGGCAGCGAGTTCCTGATGCTGGGAAATGTGAACCCAAGTCTCCAGATAAGCGTCGTCGAACAAATGAAAAAGCGCCCGCGACTGATCGCTATGGACACGATGAACTACTGGATGGACAGTGCCCTCGACGACCTCAAAAAGCTCCTCACGATGGTGGACGTGCTGATGGTCAACGATAGCGAAGCCCGTCAGCTCAGCGGCGAATTTTCCCTGGTAAAAGCAGCCCGCGCCATCATGAAGATGGGACCGAAATTCCTGATCATAAAAAAAGGCGAACACGGGGCCCTGCTTTTTCATGGCGACCAGGTGTTTGTCGCGCCCGCCCTGCCGCTCGAAGAAGTATTCGACCCGACCGGCGCCGGCGACACTTTTGCCGGCGGCTTTATCGGCCACCTGGCTCATACGAAGGATATCTCCTTCGAGAACATGAAAACGGCCATCATCGTCGGGTCGGCGATGGCGTCGTTCTGTGTGGAGAAATTCGGTCCCACCAGGCTAAAGGAGATCACCCGCGCAGACATCGATACCCGGATCAGGCAGTTCGTCGATCTGGTCAATTTCGATATCAAGCTCGTATAGCTTACCGGAACGCTTATTTCAAGTCTACCGTTACGCTGACACGCGTCTGTTCGTGATAAAGATTCAACGTTTTTGGTTTTTCGCCTGCCGGGATCTTGTAGGTGATTTCCTTAATATCCTTTGTCGATTCGGCATCTACATTTTCGGCGCCGCCTTTGGTCTCGGTAATATTGTTGCCATTGTCCAACGTCAGCCTGAAATTGTCGGTCCGGAAGAATACCTGGTTGCCGCCTACAGCATTTTTATTGGTGACCTCCAGGTCAAAGGTGAATTCGATGCCCTGGTCCTTCCCGTCGGGGTCGACCAAAGCAACCGCCTTGGCATTCTTGATCTTTACCAAAATTTCCTTGTTCTTTCCCAGCAGGGCACTGTCAGGACTGAAACTCACTGCATATGTTTTCGGTTCATTCGCAGGGGCTGCGGCAGGTGTCGTTGCCGGTTGGGTTGTCTGCGTAGTTCCGCCATCGGCTGCCGTTTCTTTCGCCTTACCTTTACAGGAATACATAAGGACCATAAGCGCGAGGGCCGCCGCAGGAATAACTTGTCTTTTCATGTGTGGTGTTTTTGTATAGTACAAGCAAGTTAGCGCAACAAAAAGGGTATTTGAAGAAAAATTTGGATTTTTTTATGTTCCTGGTTACTTTTGGGCTCGCTATGATGATCAGCATAAACAATACAAAGCAGATTAAGATGACCTTCCCTCAGCGGGATAGCGCTTAGTTGTTTTGTTCCACAAAATAAATCAGAGCCTTCCCGCACAACGGGGAGGCTTTTTTAATGTAAAAAAAAATACGAAATGAAAGTTGCAGTCGTCGGCGCCACCGGATTGGTCGGAACCAAAATGTTACAGGTATTGGCAGAAAGGAATTTTCCCGTCACGGAGCTGCTGCCCGTGGCATCCGAAAGATCGATCGGTAAAACAAGTCGAATTCAAGGGAAAGAAATATACTATCGTCAGCGCGACAGACGCCATCGCTGCAAACCCCGCTCTCGCCCTCTTCTCCGCCGGCGGCAGCACCTCGCTGGAATGGGCGCCAAAATTTGCCGCGGCCGGTATCACCGTCGTAGACAACTCTTCCGCCTGGCGCATGGACCCGGCCAAGAGACTGATCGTGCCTGAGCTGAATGCCGAGGTCCTCACCGCCGGAGACAAGATCATCGCCAACCCAAACTGTTCGACGATCCAAATGGTCGTCGCATTGAACCCGCTGCATAAAAAATATAAGGTAAAACGAATCGTCGTCAGCACCTACCAAAGTGTGACGGGAACCGGCGTAAAGGCCGTTACGCAATTGCTCAACGAAAGAAAAGGTGTGACCGGCGAAATGGCCTACAAATACCCTATCGATCTGAATGCCATCCCGCAGATCGACTCCTTCCTCGACAACGGCTATACAAAGGAAGAGATGAAAATGGTGAATGAAACCAAGAAGATCATGCGCGACGACAGCATAAGGGTCACCGCGACGACAGTACGCATTCCCGTTATGGGCGGCCATAGTGAAGCGGTCAATGTGGAATTCGAACATGAATTCGATCTGACCGAAGTCCGCGCGCTGCTGGAAGGAGCACCGGGCGTCGTAGTGGTAGATGATCCTGCCGCGCAACAATACCCGATGCCAAAAGACGCGCACGGGCGCGACGAAGTATTCGTAGGAAGGCTGCGCCGTGACGAAACGCAACCGAGGACCCTCAACTTATGGGTAGTCAGCGATAACCTTCGGAAAGGCGCCGCCACAAATGCAGTGCAGATCGCCGAATATCTTTATTCCAAAGACCTGTTGAGAAAGTAGACGAAGTCGATCATCGCTTCGAATGTCCTGAAGATCTCTTTCTGGAAAGACTTCTGCAAAACCTCGGCATCCGTAAAGTACCGGGTCACGATAAAACTTTTCAATTTGAGGTATTCTATGGCGGGATTGTCATCGGAGTAGCCTTTGGGCGGCCGAGATAAAAGGTCTTCTCTGTCGAGACCTTCGGGGAAACATTTCTTAAAGGCGCGGTTCTGGAGAATGCCTGACCATTCCGCGAAGCTGTAGTCTATCTCCTGGCGGGTCTTATTGAGTTCCGGACCTTGGGGCATCCACAGACCGCCGCCTGCCATGGTCCTGCCGGGCTCGATCTGGATATAATAGCCGGCTGATGGAGACTTCTTGCCTCCCTTATTGAAATAGGCGACCAAATTGGTTTTGTAAGGTGTTTTGTCCTTTGAGAAACGGACGTCCCTGTAAATGCGGTAGGTGCAATCTTTTGGGTCCAGGCCTGCAATCTGGCCATCTTTTTTTCCAAATTCCCTAATGACACCCTCCGCAAACGCTTCGACATCCGCCTTAGCGTCCAGATATAAGGCTTTATTCTTTTCAAACCAGGGCTTATTGTTATTCTTCTTCAGATCCTTCAGAAACTTTAACGTCGACGCTTTCAACATCTTGGCTGCTAATTTTTATTGCCGAACTTCTATTTTATCCTGCCCCAGTTCTCTCCGCTCTTGATCCGGTACATGGTCATTTCACTTACTTTGTATTTCTCGGCCAGCTTCTTGATCGTGAGTTGCCGGTTCTTGCTCGACAGGGTCTTCTTGATGGTCTTGACCTGTGAAGCCGTGAGCTTGAGCCCAACAGTGCGATTGGCCTGTACCTTTTTGTAGGCGATCTTAGCCGGGCTCTTTTGCTGATGATCGATCATCTCTTCCAGCGTCGACCATTTCAGGTTCTTCGATGCATTGTCCAGCTTGTTGTGATTTACATGGATCACGTACTTGTGCTTCTGCGTAGATTTGCCGAGAAAAAGCCGGGCGATCTCCCGATGAATATAAAGCGTACCATTATTGCCAGGCCGGTGAAGATTGAGGGTCTTATAACCGGTCGTGAGGCTGCCGTTCAGCAATTTGCCGTCGGCTTGCACATCTTCCGAGTAGCTGGCAACGCGACCCAGGGAGGAAAGTGCGTATTTTTTTCGGAGTTGTTTCCAGCCGGGAAACTGCAAGGGTTTCCACACTTCGCCGGTAAGTTTTCTAATCATGCCTATCAATTTTCTTAAAGTTACGAAAAAGAATTTCGAATTAGCAGTGACGTAAGAAAATATTATTATATGTTTAGCCGCTTAATGAACTCGTCTTCTGTAAGGATTTGGATCGAGGGTATTTTTTTGGCCTTTTCAAGTTTGCTTCCCGCATCCTCTCCCACTATGAGGTAATTCAGCTTACTGCTGACTCCGCTCAGTAACTTGCCGCCATTGGATTCCACGGCGGCTTCGGCGTCCGACCGCTTTAACCGGTTAAGGGTGCCGGTGAATAAGAACGTTTGACCATTCAGGTTGCCTCCGATCCCGGCAGCGGATTTATGGCTTTTCAAATTCAGCCCCAGCGCTTCCAGGTCGTCCAGCAGATGCAGGTTGTCGGGATTGTGAAAGAAGCGGTATACGCTGGATGCCACCTTCGGTCCCACATCTTCCAGATTTTGAAGGTCTTCCAGGGAAAAGCCGGCAAAGTCCCGCAGATGAACGACGGATACGGCCAGGATCTTCGCCGTAGTCTCGCCGACATAACGGATACCCAGTCCGAAGATCAGCCGGTGCAAAGGTTGTTGCCGGGATGTCTCTATCGCCGCCTGCAGGTTGTTGACGCTCTTTTCCCCGAAACCCTCCAATTCCCTGATCTTATCGTAAGGCAGCCGGTAGATGCCCGGTACATCGTTCAGGAATCCAAGTCCGTAGAACTTACGCACATTCGCGTCGCCGAAACTTCGGATATCCATGGCATCCTTACTGGCAAAGTGAATGATCCTCTCGACCACCTGTGCCGGGCAATTGATATTCACACAACGCCAAACGGCTTCTTCCTCCGGTTTTTCAAGGGGGTGACCGCAAACCGGACAGTGTGTTGGAAAAACGATCACCGTTTCCTTTCCGTTGCGCAGCTCCGCCAGCGGTTTAACAATATACGGAATGACATCACCGGCGCGCTCAACCAACACATGATCGCCGATGTGCAGGTCCTTTTCCCTGACCACATCCTCGTTAAAAAGTGAAATAGACCCTACTGTCACCCCGCTCAGCGGGACCGGGTCGATCTTGGCAACAGGCGTAATACTGCCCGTCCTGCCCACCTGGAACTCTACTTTCCGCAAAATACTCGTTGCCTGTCTCGCCTTGAATTTAAAGGCAATAGCCCAGCGGGGATGATGCGTCGTCATACCCATCTTGTCCTGAAGCGCGATGGAATTGACCTTGATGACCATGCCGTCGATCTCATAAGGAAGATCATCCCGGCCATGCTCGTATTCGTGGCAATAATCAATAACGGCCTTTATGCCTTTGACCACACGCTTTTCCTTCTGTGGACTGCGAAACCCGAGATCCCACAAGAGCTGCAGACTGCCGCTATGGGTCTTCAGCGCTTCAGCTCCCCTTGTACCTTCCCAATCCTTTGCCGTGGTAAAATAACTGACATGGTAAAGAAATGCCTCCAGGTTGCGCCGGCTGACTTCCCTCGGATCCTTGATCCGCAAAGACCCCGCCGCTGCATTCCTCGGGTTGGCAAGCGGTGGGAGACCCTGTTCGGCCAGCCCGTCGTTGTATTTTTTGAAGTTGCTTTTGTTCATGAGCACTTCGCCGCGGATCTCGATCATGCTCAAGCCGAATTTCGAGAAAGCGGCCGACAATGGTACCGAGCGGATCTGCCGGATATTCGTAGTGATCTCATCTCCGGCGACGCCGTCTCCCCGCGTAACGCCTCTCAGCAACCGGTCGTTCTCATAAATGAGAGAGATACTCGCGCCATCGAATTTGGGCTCGATACAATATTCCACTTCTTCCAGCCCTGTGAGCTCCCGGGCCTTCCGGTCCCAGTCCACCAGGTCGTCCTCGTTGTAGGAATTCTCCAGCGACAACATCGGTACCAGGTGCTGCATCGTGGGAAAGTCCTTCGTAAGTGCACTGGCCACACGTTGCGTAGGCGAGTCGGGCGTCACCAGTTCCGGGTGCCGGTGCTCGAGTTGCTCCAATGCCTTATACAGGGTGTCATATTCAAAGTCCGAAACCAGTGGATCATTGAGTACCGCGTACCGGTACTCATGAAAGCGCAATACGTCCTCGCAGCTCTTCCAGTTCACGCTCACGCGGCGGGTGTTCCTTCACGGCAGAAAGCAGATCGGCAGTTACTTTTTGCAGGCGTTTCGTTTGGTCAGCGGGATACATACGTCAATTTTATGGCATAAAGTTAACTAAATGCCTAACTTAGTCCTTGAATGAACCTTGAAAATATACCTAACGATCGTCCGCTTGCCACGGACATTGCAGCCTCCGGTCAAAAAAATATAAAGACGATTCTCAGGGAGCTCGAGAACGACGGGATCATCGGCATCTCGGTCGACTGTGTCATCTTTGGATTCGATGACAACGAGCTCAAAGTGCTGTTGATAAAAAGTGACTTCGAAAAATACGAGAACCGTTGGTCCCTGCTGGGGGACCTCGTCAGCAACCATGAAGACCTGGATCAAAGCCGCCTACCGCATCCTACGCGAACGCACGGGCATGGACGATGTGTACCTTGAACAGGTAAAAGGGGTTCGGACAGGTCGGACGTCACCCTGCTGCGCGTGTCGTGACGATCGCCTATTGCTCCCTTATCAATATTGAGCACCACCAGCTCAAGATCCTCGACAACGAGCTGCACTGGCACCGGGTCACGACACTCTCCGAACTGGCCTTCGACCACCGGCAGATCCTGGACGTCTGCTATGGCTGGTTGCAGAAACGCATCCAGGAACATCCGCTTGGTTTTAGTCTGCTTCCAAAGAAGTTCTCGTTACGGGAACTGCAAAATCTCTATGAAGCTATTTTGGATGTAAAACTCGACCGGCGCAATTTCCGGAAGAAGTTCTTCTCGATGGACCTCCTCGAAGACACCGGTGAGTTGGAGACAGATGTGCCGCATCGCCCCGGGAAGCTCTACAAGTTCAATTACGACAAATACCAAAAGAAGGAGCGCAAGAAATGGTTCGGCATTGATTTTTAATTCCCTGGGCGGGGCCGATGGCCCGGCCGCCGACCTCTTCCAAAAAAAATTTTAGCAAATAATTGGTAGGGAAAAGAATAATTCTATAATATTGTGTATTATTTACACGACATCGGTGTGTAATAATATACGTAAACACATAACGATTGCCACCATGCGAAAAAAACAACTGCCCATGAGAAGCGTAGTGCTATGTCTTTTAGTACTCCTCTCCATCCCCGTTTTCTCCCAAAGCAAAATCATTTCGGGAAAGATCACAGATTCGACAGGCGCACCTATACCGGGCGTATCAGTCATCCCCAGCGGGTCGTCGAAAGGAACGACCACGGATGCCGCCGGAAACTTTCATTTGACGGTAGGCCCGGAAGCAAAAATATTGGTCGTCTCTTCTATCGGCTATGCATCGCAGCGGGTAGCCATCACGGGCCTGGAGATCCGGTTAAGCCTGGCTGCTGCCAGCAATATCCAAAACGAGGTCATTGTCATTGGATACGGCGGCGTCCAGAAAAAGGACCTTACGGGTGCCGTCTCCACCGTCGGCACGAAGGACTTCCAAAAGGGAGCGATCACCAGCCCTGATCAGCTTATCGTCGGCAAATTGGCAGGCGTGACCGTAACGGCTAATGGCGGCTCTCCCGGCGCGGGCAGCACTATTCGCATACGCGGCATCTCGTCGCTCAACTCCAACAATGCGCCGCTGATCGTCCTGGATGGAGTACCCCTGCCTTCCACCGTTAACTCGAACGGAACTTCCGATGGCACCTCAAGCATTTCCGGCATATCCAATCCTTTGAGCCTTATCAACCCAGACGATATCGAGAGCATTACCGTCCTGAAAGATGCCTCGTCGGCGGCCATCTACGGTTCCCGCGCTTCCGCGGGCGTACTCATCGTCATTACCAAGAAGGGGCGTGCAGGCAATGCCATCTTCAATTTTAATACGTCCAATTCGGTCGGTACGGTGGCGAAGGACGTTTCGGTGCTCAATGCGGGTCAGTTCCGCAACTATGTGAATGCGCAAGTCGCGGTTAATCCCGCCGATACCACTTTTGCCGATATGATGGGCAACAGCAGCACGAACTGGCAGAAGTTGATCTTTCACCAGTCCCTTACCACCAATGACAACATTTCCGTGTCGGGAACGACCGGTCATCTCCCTTACCGGGTCTCTTTCGGTTACCACGACGAACAAGGGCTGCTGAAAACGGATCTGCTCCAAAGAGGTACGGTGGGCATCCATCTCACCCCGCATTTCTTTGACAACCACCTCAAAGTCGAACTCAATTTGAACGGCGCGATAGCTAAGTCGCGCTTTGCCAACGGAAGCGCTATCGGCGACGCGATCGCTTTCGATCCTACCCAGTCCCCCTATTCAAAAAGCAGCCAATTCGGCGGCTATTTTGAATGGACGAACCGTTCCACCGGCGGCCTCAACTCGCTCGCCACCCGGAATCCGCTGGCGCTTCTGGAGCAGTACAACAATACTGGAACGGCTTCGATCAGCATCGGCAACTTGCACCTCGATTATGAGTTGCCCATGGTGCCCGGGCTGCATGCCATTGCCAACTGGGGTTATGATGTAGCCAATGGGCATGGCCGCACCATCGTACCCGCTGACGCCGCGCAGGACATCCTGAACTCTCCCGGGCCAGGATTGAACAGTAAATACAAGGCGAACAACACCTACACCGTCCAGGAGTACAGTCTTAATTACATGAAGGACATCCCCTCCATCAAGAGTAATTTCAATCTCCTCGGCCTCTATAGTTATGCCAATAACCTGATCACACCCTACAACTACGCCAGCTTCGATACAAAAGGCGATACCATCAGCGGCTCCGCGCCGGTGTATCCAACTTCGCCATATGAGAATACACTGATCTCTTATGTAGGTCGCCTGATCTATACTTTCGATCAGAAATATATAGTGACGGGCTCGATCCGTGACGACGGTTCTTCCCGGTTTGCACCAAGCCACCGGTATGGTATCTTTCCGGCGGTAGCCGTTGCCTGGCGTGCCGGCCAGGAAGCATTCCTGAAAAATGTAAATTGGCTTTCAGATTTTAAGATCAGGGGCAGCTATGGGGTCACGGGCAACCAGGACGGCCTGGCAGACTACGAATACATTCCCAGCTATAGCCTGAGCGGCAACAATTCGCTCTATCAACTGGGAGATTCTTACTACAATATGTATACGCCGTCGGCCTATAACCCAAATTTCCGATGGGAACAAACGACGTCCAGTAACATTGGCTTCGATTACGGCCTGTTTGGCAATCGCATCACCGGCAGCATAGACTATTATTATAAGAAGGTTTCCCATTTATTCAATAGCATCTTCATTCCCGTGGGCTCCAATTTCACCAATGAATTGAATGAGAATATCGGGACGATGAAGGATCAGGGAGTTGAATTCAATGTGAACGCCACGCCCATAAAGGGAAGGCGTTTCTCCTGGGACATGAATTTCAATTTCACGTACAACTCGAACAAGATCACCCAGCTCACCAATGATGACAAGAACCCCAATTTCTATGGCGACGAAGTAGGGGGTATCGGCGGGGGCACGGGCAATACCATCCAGATACAGACGGTAGGCCATACGGCCAATTCCTTCTGGGTGCTTCAACAGGTTTACGACAGGAACGGCAAGCCCATCGAAGGCGCTTATGTGGATCGGAACCGGGACGGTGTGATCACGACGCCCAACGACCAGTACCACTACAAATCTCCCTTCGCGCCGGTCATCATGGGATTCAGTTCCACCTTTAATTACGATAAATGGAGCCTGAACTTCGTGGCCCGGGCCAATATCGGCAACTACATGTATAATAACGTCGAGTCAGGGTTGGGCGTTAGTCAATATATCCTGAACCCGCTGCAGTACTTGCAGAATGCCTCCACGAGCTACTATAAGACCAAATTCTATACCCCTCAGTACTTCTCCGACTATTATATTCAGAATGCTTCTTTTCTAAAACTGGATAATATCGGCTTAGTGTATAACGTGGGAGCGATCGGGCGCAACGCCAATTTGCGGATCAGCGCCAACTGCCAGAACGTGTTCGTCGTCACAAAGTATACAGGTATCGATCCTGAAGTATACAGTGGTATCGGCAATAGCGTTTATCCCAGACCGCGCAACTACACCATAGGCGCTTCTCTGAATTTTTAAATTATTTCGTTAATCATTGAAAGCATTACTATATGAAATTTCCTACTCTCACGATAGCAAGCCTGTTGGCAATCGCCTCCGCGAGCTTGATCTCCTGTTCGAAGGATCTCAACCGTGAGCCGCCGAACAGCATTACTGCTTCAACGGTATTCAGCAGCGCGGCGAATGCCAAAGAGGCCCTGGCAAAGGTTTACGGCGCCTATGCGCTTACGGGCAGCGGCGGTTCAGGTAGTTCTGATCTGGGCGGCATCGACGCCGGCACATCCGATTTCATCCGTCTCCTTTGGGATGCCAATGAGCTCAGCACGGACGAAGCTGTTTGCGCTTGGGGCGACCCTGGTGTACCGGATTTTCACAATATGGACTGGACCTCGGGCAATACCATCCTGCTCGGTTTGTACGCCAGGTGCATGTACCAGATCACGGTCTGTAATTCTTTTATCCAGCAGGCATCCGCATCCAAATTGAGCGGGCAGGACGCGGCTGACATTGGGCATTATATTGCTGAAGCCCGGTTCCTCCGCGCGTTTCAATATTGGGAAATGATGGACCTTTTCGCCAACCCGCCTTTTGTAACTGATAAGGATCCCATCGGTACATATGTTCCGAAACAGATTAGCCGGGCCGACCTCTTCAGCTACGTGGAATCTGAATTAAAAAGCCTCGACAGCGCCAATGCGCTGGTTGCGGCCCGGCAGAATGAGTACGCCAGGGCTGACCAGGCTTGTGTCTGGGCGCTGCTCGCCCGTCTGTATCTCAATGCGCAGGTCTATACCGGCACGGCCAGGTATAGCGATGCCATCACTTATTCCAGCAAAGTCATCGCTGCCGGCTATACGTTGCACCCCGTCTACCAGGATCTGTTCCTTGCAGACAACAACCTCAATAACCCGGAACAGATCCTGTCCATTGCCTATGATCAGATCAGTACGCAGAACTACGGGGGCACCACCTTTATTATCAACGCCTCGATCGGCGGTTCGATGGTTCCCGCCCAATACGGTGTGCCGGGCGGCGGCTGGGGCGGCAATCGTGTGACAGCGAATATCCCCAATCTTTTCCCCGATCTTTCCGGTAAGACCGACACCCGTGGACAGTTTTATACCAACGGACAAACAGAAGCCATTGCCAGTATCGGCACTTTCACCAACGGGCTCGCCACCACCAAATTCCAAAACGTGACTTCGACCGGCGCGACGCCGGCAGGCGCCAGCGTCTTCTCCAACACCGACTTCCCCCTTTTCCGGCTCGCCGAACAATACCTGATCTATGCGGAAGCAGTCGTACAGGGCGGCACCGGCGGGACCATGGCACAGGCCGTCGCATATTATAATGCGCTGCGCGAACGCGCTTACGGCAATACCAACGGGGATGTAACCAGCATTTCTGCGCAGGATATCCTCAACGAAAGAGGCCGCGAGTTGTATTGGGAATGTTTTCGCCGGACGGACCTTATCCGTTTTGGCCTCTTCACTTCCCAAAGTTATCTCTGGCCCTGGAAAGGCGGCGTATCCTCCGGTACCGGTGTCAGCTCTGTCTACAACATATTCCCACTGCCTTCGACAGACCTGTCTGCGAACCCTAATCTTATTCAAAATAACGGGTATTAATAACGAATGATTAAAATAGATTTGATATGAAAAAATTCATTCTTTACGTTTTATTCCTTGCGGGCGCCGGCTCTATGCTGCTCACGTCCTGCAAGAAGGATTACGCAAAAGTGTACTTCAACGGCGGAGCGACCCCGGTACTGACATCGACCGCTTCCGATTCCATTCCGTTGCCTTTATCTGATACGACGGGGAACGCGGTGACTTTTAGCTGGACGAACCCCAACTACCAGTATTCCGACGGGGGAAGTTCGATGAATGTCACCTATTACCTGCAGGTCGACACCGCAAGCAATTTTGCAAGTCCGATCCTGCAGACGATCGCCATCAGTTCCAGTCTCAGTCAAACATTCACCGTTTCATCGCTAAACGCCCTGCTGTCTAATCAAATGCTGCTCGCTACCGGCGTCTCTCATACGATTGTGGTCCGGATCGAATCTTTTATTTCCGCCTATACGTCGGGTTCTGCGCCTGTAGGCACCCAATATTCGTCCTCGCTTAGTTTTTCCGTGACACCTTATGCGATCCCACCGGCTGTCGCGCCGCCTGCTTCCGGAAAATTGTACATCACCGGAAGTGCTACCCCCGATGGCTGGATGGCCGGCGGCAATCCCGCATCTGTGGCCGGGCAGGAATTTACGCAGGTCAGCGCGACACTTTACACGATCACCTTGCCGCTTACGGGCGGTCAGCAATTCCTGGCTGTTCCTGTGGCAGGCGACTGGACAAACAAATACGCCACATCGGCCAGTTCACCGGCAACTACCGGCGGAGCATTCGGCTATAACGCGCACAACAATTTCAACGGTCCACTGGTCAGCGGCACTTATACCGTCACGTTCAATTTTCAAACGGGTAACTATACCATTACACAATAAGCCATATGAAAAAGAATACATCCCGATTGCTTTTACTGGCCGGACTCTTCATACTGGGAAGTGTGGCTTGCAGTAAAATGACCAATGCCTACTACCACCAGGGGTCCACGCCGAATGTGCAGACTTCGACGATGTCTGTCGCACCCGCTACCGCCGACTCCCTTAAAAATGTATTGGCCGTTAGTTGGACCAATCCCAATTATTCAACGGACTCAGCATCGGTCTTGTACACGATCCAGATCGACTCGTCCGGCCGTAACTTTGCAAAGGCCATGAGTTGGACTGTGACCGGTGTGCGGTCCGATTCTTTTTTAGCCAAGCAATTGAACACACTTGCGCTCGGCTTCGGATTCAATTACAATGTTGCCAGTAACCTGGATGTCCGCGTGATCTCCTCTTATGCGAACAACAATGAACAGTTGATGTCAAATACTGTGACTATCTCTTACACTCCCTACGTGACGCCGCCCAAGGTTGCACCGCCTCAGACCAAAAAACTGTATCTCGTCGGCAGCGCGACTGCGGACGGCTGGAACAATCCCGTACCGATAAGTCAACAGTTCGAAATGGTCGATTCTGTAGACTATGCGGGTGTCTTCAACCTATCGGCCGGCGGTCAATACCTCCTGTTGCCACTCAACGGCGACTGGAGCAACAAATACGCCGTCACGGACGCAAACGTACCCGCTTCCGGCGGTTCATTTGGTTACAATGGAGGAGACGCCACCTACAATACGAATTTTAACGGCCCTGCCGCCGCCGGCTGGTACGAGATCTGGGTGAACTTCCAGACAGGCACCTACACCGTAACAGCAGTTAGTCAGCAGCCGCCGCCAGACAGCCTCTTCCTCGTGGGGAGCGCGACGGCTGGTGGTTGGAACAATCCGGTTCCTGAACCCAGCCAGGTATTTACCCAAATCAGTTCGACGCAGTGGCAGATCACTGTTCCCTTATCTGCGGCCGGTCAATACCTGATGCTGCCGGTGAATGGCGATTGGACGGCGAAATATGCCATATCCGGGAACAATGCACCGCCGGCAACGGGTGGGTCTTTTGGCTATAATTACAACAACACCAATGCTGTCTACACGGCAAATTTCAATGGACCGGCCAACGCAGGCAATTATACCATAACAGCGGATTTCCTTAACTATACGTTTACAGTCACGCAATGATAAAATGGGGTATCCTGACAGGGCTGTTGGTGCTATTCCTCGCCAATTATGCTCAGGCGCAACTCCTCACCACCGTACCTATTTTCCCGCAAGACACGGGTACGGTGGTCTTTACCGTTGACTGCTCGAGGGGGAACCAGGGGCTCCTCGACTATGCGACCCCAAGTGATGTCTATGTGCATATCGGCGTCATCACCAATCTGAGCACCAGTACAAGCGACTGGCGGTATGCGCCCTTTACCTGGGGTACCGCTAACCCTGCGGCGCAAGCGGTATCGCTGGGCAACAATAAATACCAGTATACCATTGCGGGCATCCGGGCGTTTTTGGGCGTGCCCGCAGGCGAGACCATCTATGCCGTTGCGATCCTGTTCCGGAACGGTACCGGCTCACTGGTCCAGCGCAATACCGACGCCAGCGATATGTTTGTGACCGTCTATCCCCCGGGCGTTCTGGCCGGCAAATATGCTTTGCCTCCTTTTCAACCCCATTACGTTCCCATACCCGAACCCATCACCAAGTCGATAGGCGATACACTGCCCGTCGACTTTATCACCAATAGTGCAGCCAACATCAGCCTTTCCTTTAATGGATCGGTCGTCGCCACGGGCACGTCGACCGACTCCCTGAAAGCAACCCTGCACATCACCACGGCCGGTAATCAACAAGTGATCGCCACGGCCAGCAGTGGGGCGCCTATTGCCGACACCATCAACTTCTACGTCGGCGGCGCCTCGGTCATCGCGCCTCTGCCCGCGGGTGCAAAGGAAGGCATCAACTACCTGCCCGGCGATACCGCGGCCTTGTTGGTGCTCTATGCCCCGTTGAAGCATACCATCGTCGTGGTCGGCGATTTCAACAATTGGGTGCAGGAACCGGCGTATCAAATGAATAAGACCCCGGACAGCAATTATTACTGGCTGCAGATCAACGGCCTCACCCCCGGTACGGAATATGCCTATCAATATGTGATGGATGACACCCTGCAAGTCGCGGATTACAATACGGAAAAGGTGCTCGACAAAAATGTGGATCCGTCTATCCCTTCGTCTACGTATCCTGCTCTTAAAACTTTTCCGGCTGCGGCGGCCGGCACGCTTGCGAGTATCATCCAGACGGGACAGCCCGCCTACAACTGGCAGGTCACCAACTTCCAGCGCCCGGATAAGAAGAACCTGCTGATCTACGAGCTCTGGATCGCCGATTTTACCACCGCCGGCAACTGGCAGGCCCTCATCGACACGTTGGCCTATCTAAAACACCTTGGAATAAATGCCGTTGAAATAGAACCCATCACCAACTTCGAAGGTGCAGTCAGCTGGGGCTACAATCCCAATTTCTATTTTGCACCGGATAAAGTCTATGGTAACGCTGAAGCGGTAAAACAATTCGTCGACGCCTGTCATCAACAGGGGATGGCGGTGATCATGGACCTGGTAATGAATCATTCCTTTGGCAGCTCGCCGATGGTACAGATGTACTGGAACAATGCTCTTTCTGTCCCTGCCGCCAACAATCCCTGGTTCAACCAGTATGCAACGCACGCTTATAATGTCGGTTATCAGTTCAATCACGAAAGTCCGGCCACCATCGATTTTACGCGTCGCGTTGTCAACTACTGGCTGACCAATTACCATGTCGATGGCTACCGTTGGGATCTGGCCAAAGGGTTCACGCAGACCAACACCTGCGATGTTACGGGTAATAATTGCAATGTAACTGCCTGGGGCAACTATGACGCCGGCCGTGTGGCTACCTGGGATACGATCTACAACCAGATGCAGGCTGCCTCACCCGGCAGTTACTGTATCCTGGAGATGTTTGCCGACAATAGCGAACAGCAGGTCGAAGCCAACTACGGAATGCTCTTGTGGGGTGAAGACCTTAATACCAACTATAACCAGGCCACCATGGGCTATAGCACGCCCTCGCCCGGCGGCGCGACCTGGGACCTCACCGGCAGCATCTACACTTCTCTCGGTGGATGGAACAACCCCGGACTCGTCGTCTACCAGGAAAGCCACGACGACGAACGCCTCATGTACAATAACGAACAGTATGGGAATAGCAGCAGCTACTATAAGGTAAAGGATACGGCCACCGGTCTGGCGCGCGATGCCATGTCTACTGCGTTCTGGGGCCTGGCGCCCGGGCCCAAGATGCTCACGGAATTTGGGGAACTGGGTTTCGACTATAGTGTCAATTGGTGCCCCAATAATACGGTGGACCCCAGCGGCACCTGCAGGACAGATCCAAAGCCGATCCGTTGGGACTATCTGCAGGATACTTCCAGAAAAAAATTGCACGACACCTATGCGGCCCTCCTGAAATTACGCGCTTCCTATCCAGGCCTGGCTACGGGTGAGACGACCTATTCGCTCACCGGGAACTTCAAATATTTGCAGGTGGCAACCGGCGATCTCAGTGCGATGGTCGTGGGGAATTTCGATGTGGTCCCTGCAACGGGATCGGTAAGCTTTGCAAGCGCAGGAACCTGGTACGACTATCTGGGCAGTGATACGATCAGGGCCACGGGCGTCCCGCAATCGCTCGACCTCGCTCCCGGCGAATACCATGTCTACCTCAGCAAAAACCTCAATGCGATGGATACGATCGTAACAGACACCGTCCCTACACCCGTGACGAAGCTTAAGCTGGCTATCTATCCGAACCCGGCGGTTGGCAGCAATACGACGATCAGCTATGAATTGCCGGTAGCAGGGAACACCACGCTGGAGATCTATTCTATCAGCGGCACCCGGGTGGCTGTCCTCGATATGGGGAACCAGGCAGCTGGTAAATATGGCTTGCAGGCGGGCCTTTTTCCGCTCGATCCTGCGGCCCTGCCCAATGGGTATTATATACTGCAACTCGTCACCACTGGCGGTACTGCGCACGTGCAGTTCGTGGTCATACACTGATGGGGCTATTGGGCGCAGTGATCCGCCGACCGCCTCCCGCCGGAAAACCTATCGTACATCTCGCTGGTGGTCGATCACAAATTGAATGATCTCTTCCAGGGAAGTATCGATACGGCTGATCGCATCGTTGATGTCGTCGCGGCTCACCTGAGCGGCAAACGACGGGGTCTTCAGCTTTTTCATAATGCCTTTGACGTCCATGCCTTCATAGCGCATGGGGCGGATCAGTGCGGCGGCATGTATAAAGCCCGACAGCTCGTCGAACACATAGATCATCTTGTCCATAGTCGTCTCAGGCTCGACCCCAAAATATTTCGGCCCATGTGAGGCTATGCAATGGATCACCTCCGGGTCGGTCTTCAACGCTTCGAGTTTTTCGATGATGATGCGGCAATGCGCTTCGGGGTATTTCTCCCAGTCGGCGTCGTGAAGCAGTCCGGCCAGCTCCCACTTTAATGCCGTCCGCTCATCCGCGCTTTCCCGCTCCAGGGCCCAGGCTTTCATTATGGCTCCGACCTGCTTCATATGGAGCCGCAGCCGTTCATTGGGCACCCATTCGGTCAGTAACGCTTGCGCCTCTTCGATGGTCGGGAGATGGTCTTTGTTGGCCGGATCGCCGAATGTGCTGCGACCGAGGGCGAGGATGGGGATGGACATGCGGATATTTTTCGTGAAGATATTCGTTAGGCGTGAAATTTCCCGCCGGTTCTGGTTGAACAGGATGACGGCTTTTATTTTGCAGTCAAAATTTTTATTGTAAATCAGTATGTTACAAAAGCACGCTCAAAAATTCCCCTGTTTTTTCTTGGAACATGATGCCAATTGAAATTACCTTTGCACTCCCTTGAAAAGCGGGGGGAGTCCTGCTTGTACGGGTAAATCACATTAAACGCCGGTGGGATAGCGCCGGTTTCATGTAAAACAACAAGAAAATGAGCAAATTACATTTCACCACCAAACATGCGAACGAGGCTACCGTTAAACGCGACTGGTACGTTGTGGACGGTACTAATCAAACCGTTGGTCGTATGTGTGCCAAGATCGCAGCGATCCTCAGGGGCAAGAACAAAGTCTATTACACGCCTCACGTCGATTGCGGCGATTTCATTGTAGTCATCAACGCGGACAAGGTGACATTCTCCGGTAACAAATTGGAAGACAAGATCTACATCAACTTCTCCGGCTACCCCGGCGGCAAGAAGGAAGAGATTGCAAAAGATCTGCTGAAACGTCGCCCGGATGCGGTGATCGAGCGCGCCGTAAAAGGCATGCTCCCTAAAAATCGTCTGGGGCGTAAGATGTATAAGAAATTATTCGTCTACGCCGGCGAGCAGCATCCGCACACCGCACAGCAACCCAAAACTTTAACCTTCTAATTATTTAGATAAATGGAAAAGCAAAAAAATGCAGTTGGCCGCCGTAAAGAGGCTGTAACCCGCGTCTTCCTTAGCCGCGGCGAAGGCAAAATAACGATCAACGACAAAGACTATAAGCAGTATTTTTCACTCGTGTACCTGCAGAACCAGGTCGAGCTGCCTTTCAAGACGATAGAAGGGACGGATAAATATGACGTGAAGATCAACGCTGCCGGCGGTGGCATGAAAGGCCAGGCCGAGGCTGCAAAGCTGGGTATTGCCCGTGCGTTGTTGGAAGTAAACCCTGAGTGGCGCCCTGTTCTGAAAGCTGCAGGTCTCCTGCGCCGCGATCCGCGCTCTGTGGAAAGAAAGAAACCGGGCCGCAAGAAAGCAAGAAGGAGCTACCAATTCAGCAAACGTTAATCCCCGTCATAACTATTATTATAAAATCATACAATGGAAAATAACACTTCATTACAACAGCAACTCCTTGAAGCAGGTGTTCACTTCGGTCACTTGCGTAAGAAGTGGAACCCCAAGATGCTGCCTTATATCTTTGCGGAGAAGAAAGGTATCCATATCATCGACCTCAACAAGACCACCGAGAGCCTGCAGGAAGCTGCAGCTGCCCTCAAGCAGATCGCCAAGAGCGGTAAGAAGGTCATGTTCGTTGGTACCAAAAAGCAGGCGAAGGAGATCGTTACCGAATGCGCCCGTAAGGTGAACATGCCTTTCGTTACAGAACGTTGGTTAGGCGGTATGCTCACCAATTTCAACACCGTCCGCAAAAGTGTCAAGCAGATGCAGAGCATCGAAAAGATGCTCAACGACGGTACTTTCGACAGCATCACCAAAAAGGAAAGGCTCACACTCAGCCGTGAGCGGGATAAGAAAGAGAAAGTACTGGGTGGTATCGCCCAGCTGGGACGTGTACCTGCCGCTTTGTTCATCGTGGACATCGGTCACGAGCACATCGCACTGGCAGAAGCCAAACGCCTGGGCATCACTACCTTTGGCATGGTGGACACCAACTGCGATCCCAATAAGGTCGATTTCGCGATCCCTGCAAACGACGATGCTACCAAATCCATCGCCATTATCGTGAACTATGTCACCGCCGCCATCGCCGAAGGCCTGGCCGAAAGACAAGCCGCTAAGGAAGAGGATGTGGAAGAAACAGGTACGGACGAGAACGAAAGGAAAGCCGCCCGCCTGCAGGCGGAAGCTGAAAGCGAAGCCGCCCGAGGACGTGGTGATAAAGTAAAAGGAACCAGCCAGCCCAAGCGCAGGATACCGAATTCGGGTCCGCGTCGCACTGGCGCCCGTTAAACAATAAAAAAAGTCAAGTATATGTCAACTGCAACTATAACCGCAGCTGAGATCAATAAGCTGCGCCAGACGACCGGTGCCGGAATGATGGATTGCCGTAAAGCCCTCGTCGAAAGCGACGGCGACTTCGAAAAAGCAATCGATTACCTGCGCAAGAAAGGCCAAAAGGTAGCCGCCCTGCGCAGCGACCGTGAGGCAAAAGAAGGCGTGATCATCGCGACGACCGCCGCCGATAACAAAACCGGCTTTATCGTCACCGTAGCGTGCGAAACGGATTTCGTGGCAAAAAATGCAGATTTTGTTGCCTTCGCCCAGCGAATCGTGGATGTCGCTGTCAAGAATAACATCAAGACCCTGGAAGAACTGCTCGCCGCCCAACTGGATGGCGTTGCTATTTCCGACAAGATAAATGACCAGGTGGCAAGGATCGGTGAAAAGATCCAGCTCGCGCGTTTCGAAAGGATCGACGCCGAAGGTGTATCAGCCTATATCCATGGCGCCTACCGCATGGGTGTGCTCGTAGGCCTGTCGAGCAATAAACCCGCTGTACTCGAAGCCGGCAGAGACGTCGCCATGCAGATCGCCGCTATGAACCCCGTAGCTGTTGACCCCGATTCTGTTCCTGCCGATGTCGTGGCCCGGGAGAAGTCCATCGTCACCGAGCAGATCAAGAACGACCCGAAAATGGCCGGAAAGTCCGACGAAATGATCGACAAGATCGCTGTTGGGAAATTGAACGCCTTCTTCAAGGAAAACACCCTGACTGCCCAGGCCTTCGTGAAAGACGCCTCGAAAACGGTAGGCGATTACCTCAAGAGTGTAGACTCCTCGGCAAAAGTGGTCCAATTCAAAAGAGTCCAGTTAGGATAAAGAAAATTTGAAAGCAGGTGGGAGACCACCTGCTTTTTTTTATATTTGCCCCATGATCCCCAAGTATAAGCGTGTTCTGCTGAAATTGTCCGGTGAGGCCCTGATGGGAGACAAGAGCTTTGGATTCGACAACGCGGTCATCGCTCAATATGCCAAAGACATTAAAAGTATCGCGGAACTGGGCGTTCAGGTTGCCATCGTGATAGGCGGCGGCAATATCTACAGAGGCATGAATGAAGCGGAGACGGGGATCGAAAGAGCACACGGCGACTATATGGGCATGCTCGCCACCGTGATCAATGGAATGGCTATGCAGGCCGGCCTTGAGAAGATCGGCGTCTTTACCCGCCTGCAAAGTGCGATAAAGATGGAACAGATCGCCGAACCCTATATCCGGCGCAGAGCGATCCGGCACGTCGAAAAGGGCCGTGTGGTCATCTTCGGCGCAGGGACTGGAAATCCTTATTTCACCACTGACACAGCAGGCTCACTCCGCGCCATCGAGATCAACGCCGAGGTCATCCTCAAAGGCACTCGTGTGGACGGTATCTATACAGCAGACCCCGAGAAGGATCCCACAGCGGTAAAATTCGAGACGATGACTTTCCAGGAATGCATTAGCAGGCATCTTAAGGTGATGGACATGACGGCTTTTACCCTCTGTATGGAGAACCAATTGCCCATCATCGTATTCGACATGAATAAGCCCGGCAACCTGCTGCGCGTTGTCCGCGGCGAGAAGGTTGGAACGCTTGTAAGGGATTGATATTTAAACTGTTTTCCCCCTGGTTTACCTGCATGCAAGCCGCGATGGCCACTCCGCAAAAATTTCGCCGGCCCGACCGTATTTTCCGCATTAAATCTTTGCATTTCTGGGTAAAGCATTGTAATTTGAGCAATCATTATCTGCTGACTACTGGAAAGTAGTACTTCGGCTTCCTCCCCCACAATATTCAATGAAAAGCAGTGCAGTTGTTCGATCACTCCCGGAAAGCTTTATTGACTTTTTAAAGTAGTCTGTTTGGTAAATTGTTCCGAACCATTATGAACACCTTATACAACTTGAATATCATTTTGGGGCTGCAACTAACGATGGGTCTTCCTGAGATCATAATTTTTGAACTGGGTGCATTGATACTCGGTTTCACGATACATTTCTTTTGGAATTCGAGAAAGAATTACCGCATCAGCGAACCCACCCAAGCCACGAGCATCAGTGACAACGATAACTGGAAGCTCAAGTACTACAATGACATGGATATGCAGGAAAGGGCGCAGCAACAACTGCGTGAGCGCCTTTCCCAAACGCAGGAGACCGAGCAGATCCTCACTATAGAATTGGAGGAGAGTAAGAAAGAGCTTGAAGACGTTCGTCATGAACTGGATATCGTTCGCGCCCAGCTCGAAGAAGTCGAGCTCAAGCTTGCGCCTCCCGAACTGCCTGCCGGAGAAGGTGACGTTGTACCCGAAGAACAGCCCGAAGGACAACACGATTACACCCAGGATTACCTCTTCCAGCTGAAGATGGCGCAGGAGAAACTCGTCGAGCACAATAACAGCATCCATCGCCTGCTCGAGCAGACGAAATTCGTCGAGGACTCCGAGAAAAAGAACCAGGACCTCCTGCGCAGCAACGAAGACCTGAACGGGCAACTCCGTATGACAGGTCAGCTCCTCATCGAGAAAGAAGCCGAAGTCAGCAACCTTCGTCATCAACAGAAACTGGCGGAGGATATGACCCAGCGCCTCGACAAGGTATATGAGGAATACAACACCCTGCAGGACAAATTGCAGAAACTACAGAGCTATCTCACGCAACCTTATAACCGCGGAACGGACTATGAAGGGCTCAAGGAGGCATACTTCAAACTGGGAAAGGAGCATGATGAGATCAAGCTGAAGTACCTGTCAATCCGCGAGGAGAACCAGCGGCTCACCCGCATCCTGGGCGATACTGAAGAAAAGCTCAAGGAAGCGAACTTCCAGCGCGTACAATATCAGAAGCGTTCTGCCTTCCTCGAGGAACTCAACCACGATCTGCAGGAGATCGCCGAACACAACAAAAAGATCGAAAGCCAGCTTCGTCGTGTCACAGATATGGAGAACCTCCTGGCAAAGATCACCGGACCGGGCAGCGTCAATGACGTTCCCCAGGGCATGGAATAGGCTACTATTGCTTAGCTTTGCAAACAAAACATCCTCTGTGTCTACTCCCGTTGCCGACATTCGTAAGGAATACAAGTTGCAGACCCTTTCGGAAAAGGATATCCAGCAAGACCCGTTTGCGCAATTCGAAAAATGGTGGCAGGAAGCGATCCATTCCGGCGTCGAAGAGCCCAATGCCATGACCCTTGCAACGGCTTCTGCAGATGCCGTGCCGGACGCCAGGATAGTATTATTGAAAGGCTTTGATAACCGCGGATTTACTTTTTTTACCAACTACCACAGTGCAAAAGGGCAGCAATTGCTGGAGAACCCCCGCGCCAGCCTGGTCTTCTTCTGGAAGGAACTGGAGCGACAGATCCGCATCAGCGGCCTGGTGTCTTTGTCGTCCGCAGCCGTCAGCGACGAGTATTTTTCCAGCCGCCCGGAGGGCAGCCGCATCGGCGCCTGGGCTTCGCCTCAAAGCGAGGCCATCGAGAGCCGGGAATGGTTGGAAGAAAAAGAATCAGCGTACCGGGAGGAGTGGGCCGGCCGCTCCATCGAACGGCCGGAGTATTGGGGAGGTTATACGGTAAAACCGGTCACCATAGAATTCTGGCAGGGGCGCCCCAGCCGTCTGCATGACAGGCTCCGCTATAGCTTGCAAAATGGCGTATCCTGGAAGATCGAACGACTCGCGCCATAACGCATTACTTATCCTTAGGAGCTGCGGCAGTCGAGGCTTTCTTTGCAGGTTTTGCAGGACGGCTCTTGCCGAACGAGCCCTTGAATATCTTTCCTTTCTTCGTTTTTTTATCTCCTCTTCCCATAATAATAACGTTAGCTATGATGATTGTTAAGTACTATAATTTCGCGGACAATTCTTTTCCTGCCTTGAACTTGGCTACTTTCTTCGCTTTGATCTTGATAACAGCACCCGTCTGTGGATTGCGACCATTGCGGGCAGCTCTCTTGGAAACGGAAAAAGTACCGAAACCAACGAGGGTGACCTTACCGTTCCCCTTTAGCGTCTTGGTGACTGCTTCAACAAAAGAATCCAGGGAAGCATTTGCCTGCGTCTTTGTAATGCCAGCGTCGTCGGCAATTTTCGCGATTAATTCAGCCTTGTTCATAGTGTAATTTTTTGTTTAATTAGGAGGGACAAATATACCCGCTTTTTGAATCCAACAAAATTTTTTTACCTGGTACTTCAATGATCGTAACTCGCGCTAAACCGCGCCGGATAAGGATTAGCAAGAATTGAAGCTGGGATTGCGCGACGCACAAATTACGCCCGTACGCTGAAACCCTTTGTAGTGGCCACTTGCGGCGCGCGTGGCCTGAAATGCTTGCCAGTGGCCGGTTTCCCGGGAATCTACAACAAAATCCGATCCGGCGACTTAAATTTTAATTTTTTATACAAATAGTTGCACAAGCGTTGTTGGCTAACACGCCCTTGGCGTGCCGGCCGAAGGCCTACTACAATGACTCCATGATAGTGCTAAAGGCAATAAAATCATCACCCCATTTGCGCCACCCGTCGAGTTGGAACAGCTGTGCATATTCGGCTGTAAAACGTTCGTAACGTTCCACGGAACTCGTATCGTATTGTATGACAAATGTCGGGCCTTCTTCCTCGTCCTGCTCTAACAACCTGTACAAGCGATGCCCGTCAAAAAGCCCGGTCGCAAGCATGGCCGGTATCTGCTGCTCCACCTGCCACTGTAGCCATGCTTCGAGTATAGGCCATCGAACCTTATTGGTGATATTATAAACGATCATGTGTATCTTTTTTGCCGATGGCTCTTATCATCCTTATGCTAAAATAGATCAATAGCAACAGCACAACAAGCAGGCTGACCCAAAGCAGGAGGGTCGAGCGATCGATGTATGTGTTGGTTGGCCGATGATCCTTCGTTGCATCTTCCACAACCTGCTGTTCACGAGTACCAATGTATTGCAAAGAATCGATCGACAGGTCTCTCGGCGCTCCGCTCATACTATCCGTGAAATAGCTTAGATCATATTTGGGCATCGAGGCTTGTGGATTACCCGCCAAAACATAATAGGCCAATCCCGTCTGCAAATACGCCAGCAGATAACGGGCCGACTGACTAGCCGCCACCTCGCCGATGAACAACGGGCTATTGTCCTCGTTGCTGATATCTATCTGTAAACGGCGCGTCCTGACCATTGGGATCCTAAAGCCGCAATGCTGCGGGTCGATGGCCATATCGGTGACCCGGGCCCATTCTCCGGGAGTCGATCCGTCTGCGGAAACCCGCGCCTCCCGCTTGTAATATAAGGGATGCGTGATCGTAAATGTAAGCGAGTCGATCTCGAAGGCCTCCGGATATTCAAGCACAATGTAAGAGTGCTTGTTAGCGCTGTCCCTTTGCACCATGCTTGCTTTCGGAAGATCGATCCATTTCCCTTGAACACCCGCAACCTGCGAAGGGTCTTTCAGCACATAGGAAATGGGTTTGCCTCCGGGGCCTACAATGCGAAGATCTCCGAGGTCGCCTCTGCATTTCGCTATGAGCTCCGGCGACAAGGCAATTTTATAGAAACCATCTTCTTTCACCGTATCCAAGGTCGCACGGCAGCTGAAGACGCCCTGGGCCTCCGCCCGGTAGCACAAAAAGAACATACAGGCGGCAACCAGTCGCAGGTATTTATACAGTCTTCTTCTGGCCATCCTCGATGATGATTTTTTTAAGCCGTTGATACATAAACGATATGACCAGTAGCAGGACGCCCAGGCAAAAGAAGGCGGCTATCTTTCCCGCAACAGGGATATTCCTGATGTCAAAAAGAAACAACTTGATCAGTGTTATGCTAAACAAGACTAAGGACACGATCCGCAGCGGTTTGAATCTGGACCGCATGCCCAGCCACATAAAAACAAAAGAACACAAACCCCATAAGATCGGCAGACCCGTCTTATTGTACACCCTCGAAAGGTAGTCAAGGCTATTGTTATGGGAATAAAAGATCGCATTCACGAGCAATTGCCCTTCTGCACTCAACAAGATGACCGTGATCGCACAGGTCAGCCAGGTAAGCGCCGCTGCGGATACACGCACGTTTCCGGCCCGCTGCCGCCCGATCAATTCCGATAGGATCAGCACCACGAAGACCACGCCCGCCCAATGTGCATAAAAATGACCCGTATGCCGGCCTTGCTCCAGCATCGTCGCTTGTATGTAAAAGATCGCCGGCAGTGTGAACAGGTAGAGGGCGACGGCAGCTATTAACAGGCCTGTTGCCGATGGCCGCCAGAGATCTTTGGTCTCTCTTCTCTCGACCCGTGCGACAACAAAAATATACAGGTAGGTGAAGCCCGTGAGGTACAGCGGTGAAATCCCTGTTTCCATTTGATAGTAGATCTCCAGCACACCATCCAAGTATAACAGGATAACCCCGGCTGCCAAAGCCACCGTTCCGCGCAACCCCATCCTGTCTAAATAATACAAGGCCCCGCAGCAGAGGGCTGAATAGAGGCCGGTCATGAAACCTTTGTTGAACAGGATAGGAATATGGTCCTGTCTGATGGTATCATGGACGGTGGCATAGTTGTTTAGCCAATCCATCCCAAGACTCACCAGCATGGCCGCCCATATCACCAGAGAAGCCAGCCGGATAAGCCGGATCTGCGATTTTAAAAAAAGCCAGTAGAGCAGGACCGATTCCGTGGCCCAGAACAGCGTGATATAATGCCCATGAAGCTGCAGCGGCGCCGTCAGCGACACGAACGACAGCGTGATCCCCACCAGGAGGTAGAGGATATTCTTGTCGATCGTATTCTTCCTGAATAAGAACCACGTGGCCCCCAGGTGAAATATGCCCATCACGGCACAATACAACCCCTTATAACGCTCAAGCCCCAATTGTTGGATCAGGTAGAGGCCTGCGGCGAAATAAAGACAGGTGTTGACCAGCAATATGCCGAAATCCGAGGCGACAAAGCGCTTGTTCGTCCGGACCGTATAGGCGACATTGATCACAAAAAAAAGCAAATAGAAAACGGTAGCGAACGACCAGCCTCCGCGGTAGGTGGCGGGAGTAGCGTCATAGGGCAGGCTGATGAGCCAGGAGGCGAAAAGCGCCGCCGTGAATCCAAAGGCCAGGATGTTCAGCAGGCGCCAGGCTTTGTTGTAGGCAATGACAAGCAAACCCCCATTCAGGATCAGCAGGTAGCTAAACAGGATCGCGTAATCGTTCCGGCCGTTGCTCACCAGGAAAGGCGTGAAGAAGCCGCCTGCAAGCGCGATGATGGCCAGCTCCTGCCGGTCATACAGCATCGACAGCAACACCGAAAAAGCCGTAATCACGAGCATGATCACGAAGGCCGACATCTGCCCGAAAAGCTGGTATTGGTGATAGGCCAGGGCGATGGTGAAATAGAGTACGGCGAGGCCGCCTCCCACCAGCACTGAACTGAAGGCCTTGTATTGATTGCGCAGCAAGTGTGCTATCCCGATCAGGATCCCGCCGCAGAGAACGCCTACTCCCACCCGGCCAATGGGGCCGATCCAGTCGTTGTCTATTGCATATTTTACGAAAAACCCTATCGCCAGGACCAAGATCGCGATACCGATCTTACTGACGAGGTTCTCGCCGATAAATTTCTCCAGGTCCGGATGTCGTTCGAAGAATCCAGGCCGGGGGCGTCCCGGTGCGCGCGGCATCGGTGTAGAGGCGGCAGGCTGTGGTGTCGAGGTCGAAGGTGAGTGCTGTGGTGTTGAGGTCGCGGGCTGCGATCGCAAGGGGTCTGGCTGTGGTGTTGAGGTCGAAGGTGAGTGCTGTGGTGTCGACGTTGAGGGCTGCGGCCGCAAGGGGTCTGGTTCTGCGGATTCCGGTTGTCTTGTGAAGTGAGGTGTGAATGGCTCTGACTCCCGCACGGGCTCTGGCCTTGCGGTGGGTCGTTGCGCTGGCGGAGGTATTGGCCGGGGAAGCGGTTGTTGCGGAGCCGGCTTCCCGGTGGTTTCTGGTCTCGACGATGGCGGAGAAGGCGCCGAGCCGCCCGGGCGCGAGACTTCGTCTTTCCAACGCGACAATTCCCGCTCAAGCTTGTCGAAGCGTTCCATGAAGCTGTTACGCAGCCCCACAACAAAAAAGATCAGGATGATCAGGCAGATAAAAAGAACATATTCCATACGGACCCGAGGTTCATCGATAAAGGTAATCGCCAAATTCGGTATCCGAAAGCTTTATTTTGCGTGGAGGATGTCGGGAAAAAGCGGTGTGCTGCGTCTAAATCGTCTTCAATTCCAGGTACACCGGACAATGATCGCTGTGTTTGACGTCGTGGTAAATGTCTGCGCCAAGCAGCCTGGAGCGTAACGGCTCCGTGACATTGATATAGTCGATGCGCCAGCCTTTGTTCTGTTCCCGCACGCTGGGAAAACGCTGGCTCCACCAGGAATAGCGATGCGGCTCGGGGTGCAGCTCGCGGAAGCCATCCACCCACCCATCATTCAACAACTTCGACATCCAGGCCCGCTCTTCAGGCAGAAAGCCGGAGGATTTTTTGTTGCCTTTAGGATCATGGATGTCGAGCTCTGTATGTGCAATGTTGTAATCGCCGCACAGCACGATCCGTGGATAGGTCTTCCTCAATTCCGTAAGATAAGCATGAAATTCCTCGAGCCACCCATATTTGAATTGCTGCCGTTCATCACCACTGGTTCCCGAAGGGAAATATGCATTGATCAACCGAATATCGCCGATGTCCAGCTGGATGACCCGGCCTTCGTCGTCACTCACCTTATGCCCCGTTCCATACTGGACCTTTCCGGGTCTTATCTTTGTGAAGACGGCCACGCCGCTATAGCCTTTTTTCTGGGCGGAGAACCAATAGTCATGATAGCCCAGTTCAGAAAAAAGCGCATGCGCCACGTTGTCCTTATGCGCTTTCGTCTCCTGTACGCAAACGACATCTGCAGGATCGCTCTTCAGCCATTCGATCAATCCCTTGTTCATAGCTGACCGGATGCCATTGACATTATAGCTTACGATGCGAAGTGAAGACATATGCACTATATTGGTGTCGCAATTTACAAAACGATCATCCATGCAACGCTGGAAAGGGTCATCCCGGGCATATCGATTTTTTTATTAAGAAGCATCATCCATCATCGGGAGAAAGCACGCAAACGGAAAGGACGGCTCTTCGAGAAATATCATCGGCCGGAAAAAAATCCTTAATGCCGACTGCCCGTTAGTGTCGCTTCGTCGTCGGGATGACGAAACCAAGGCTCAGGATCAATTCTTCGGTGCCAAAGGCCTGATGCGCGGCACCGTCATAGATATTCAGGTTGTGATAACGCGCATAATCCAGCTTCTCGGAGAACTCCAGGTACACGTAGCGGTAAAACGTAGCTCGTAAAGACCCTTCCGCCCCCACATTCCAGCCGCCCATCTGAAAGCCCTGGTCGTTCTTTTGACCGAACAGTTCGTTGTCTGTATGAGGGATCACCGGTCCGACGCCAAACTTACCAAGAAAGTCTACTTTTACTTTCTCGTCGTGCGTCTTGATCAAATGAAATTTTTTCGTGACATTGAAGAGTAGAAAATTCGCGCCGTTGTTGAGGAAGTAATAAAAGCCATTGGCGGAGTTAAAGGTAATATTGCTGTCCACCGGATGGTTGTTGAGCCGGCCCTTGATCCGCATAGTCTGATCGGAGATGATGTACTTCGTATGGTCAAAGTTGATCTCGAAGCCCCACCCCTTATCTTCATCCAGCAGAAAACCAAGTCGGTAATTGTACTGGGGAATGGAGAGCGCCTCTGTAAACAACCCATCGTTCCACCCGAGGTGATCATGTGCCTTCACACTTTGCATGGTATAGTTATTTCCCAGTGCAGACTGCGAAATATGCACACTGCTGTGCGTGTACCATTCTGCATTGTAACCCCAGGAAGCATAGACTTCCTTTATAAAATGTTTTTTCTTTTTCGGGGGTTGCGATTGTTGTTGCGCGAAACCCAAAAAAGGGAGAGCGAACAACACGAGGGCGACGATCGGGTAAGCCAAGCCAATTTTTTTCATAACGCTCTGATACTCTGTTTGATTTTATGCTATTGGAATGGCAAATTTAGTTAAAATTCATGATCTCAACTTATCTTAACAACTCTATCACACGCTCACGCGTCGTACTCGAGTACGGGCCGCAGCCATCTTTCCACCTCGGAAAGCGGCATACCCTTCCGGGCCGCATATTCGGCCACCTGGTCCCTTTCGATCTTGCCCACTCCAAAATACTTGCTTTCCGGATTGGCGAAATACCAGCCGCTCACAGACGAAGCAGGAAACATGGCCAGGGATTCGGTCAGTATCGTCCCCACCTGCTTTGTCGCATCCAGCATTGCAAAAAGCTTGATCTTCTCCGTATGATCGGGACAGGCTGGATAGCCGGGCGCCGGGCGGATACCTAAGTATTCTTCCCGGATCAGCTGCTCGTTGCTAAGATGCTCTTCAGTAGCATAGCCCCAGTATTCCAATCTGACCTGCTTATGCAGGAGTTCCGTAAAGGCTTCCGCCAACCTGTCTGCCAAGGCCTGCAGCATGATCTTATTGTAGTCGTCAAACGCGGCCTCGAATCGCCTGATATGGGGCTCGATCCCCTCGATGCTCACGACAAAGGCACCCATATGATCGGCTTTACCCGTTGCGGCAGGGGCGATATAGTCCGCCAACGACATATTTGGCTGGCCCGGCGCCTTCTTGATCTGCTGCCGCAGGAACTCGAGCTTCACCTGGCCCTCCGGACCGCCCGTCTCCACCATTACCGTGTCTTTTCCATCCGATCGTGCAGGCCAAAATCCGATGACGCCTCTTGGCCTCAGCCACTTCTCCTTCACGATCAGGTCCAGCAGGGCCCGCGCATCGTTGTATAATTTAGTTGCTTCTGCGCCCACGACCTCGTCTTTGAGGATCTGCGGGAACTTTCCATGCAGCTCCCAGGCGATAAAAAACGGGCCCCAGTCTATAAACGGAACGATAGCCGCCAGATCGTAATCATCAAAGACCCTGGTGCCCGTGAAACCCGGCTTCACCGGCTGGAAGGCATTCCAATCGATGACTACTTTATTGTCCTGCGCCTTAACTAATGATAAATATTGTTTGACGGATTTCTTATTGCTGAAATCCTCTTTCAGTTTTAGATATTCGGTTCGTATCCCCTTTAAAAAATCCGGTTTTTGATCATTGCTCAACAACTGTCCTACAACGGTGACGCTGCGGGACGCATCGAGCACATGCACGACGCCCCGATCGAATTCAGGTGCGATCTTCACCGCGGTATGCATCCTGGAGGTCGTTGCTCCGCCGATGAGCAGCGGGACTTCGAATCCCTGCCTTTTCATCTCTTTGGCTACGTGCACCATCTCATCGAGCGACGGCGTGATCAGGCCGCTGAGGCCAATGACGGCCACTTTCTCGCGCCTGGCAGTTTCCAGTATTTTGTCTGTAGGGACCATTACACCGAGGTCGATGATATCATAGCCGTTACAACCGAGTACAACTCCCACGATATTCTTCCCGATATCATGTACATCCCCCTTGACCGTGGCCAGTAGTATTTTGGCGGCACCCGCGCCCTCCAGGTTGACGGTGCCCGCTTTTTCGTGGGCAACCCGTCGTTCTTCCTTCTCCTGCTCGATAAAAGGTGTCAGCACCGCCACCGATTTCTTCATGACCCGCGCACTCTTCACCACTTGCGGGAGGAACATCTTGCCGCTGCCGAAGAGATCTCCGACCACATCCATGCCCGCCATAAGCGGCCCTTCGATGACGTCCAGCGGCTTCGGATACTTTTTCCTGGCTTCTTCCGTATCGCCGTCGATATACTCGGTGATGCCATTTACCAGGGCGTGTTTCAATCGTTCTTCGACATTGCCCGAACGCCAGGCCTCATTCTTTACCTCTTCTTTGCCTTTTGCCTTTACGGTTTCGGCAAAAGCCAGCAGTTTATCGGTTGCCTCCGGACTGTGGTTCAGGACGACATCTTCGCAAAGCTGCTTGAGCTGCGGTTCTATCTCGTCATACACCACCAACGCCCCGGCATTCACGATGCCCATGTCCATACCCGCCTTGATGGCATAATACAGAAATACGCTGTGCATGGCTTCTCTCACCGTCTCGTTTCCCCGGAACGAAAAAGAAATATTGCTCACACCCCCGCTGATACGGGTCAGCGGCATTTTCTGCTTGATCTCCCTGATCGCTTCTATAAAGTCTACCGCATAGTTGTTGTGTTCTTCGATGCCCGTTGCGATCGCGAAGATATTCGGGTCGAAAATGATATCCTGGGGATCGTAGGCAACCTGTCCGGTCAGTATCTTATAAGCGCGATAGCTGATATCTACTTTCTTTCTAAGCGTATCGGCCTGACCGTTCTCATCAAAGGCCATTACGACGACTGCCGCGCCATAACTCCGGCAGACGATCGCCTGATCGATGAATTTCTCCTCGCCTTCCTTAAGCGAGATGGAGTTGACGATACATTTTCCCTGCACACATTTGAGCCCGGCTTCGATGATCGCAAACTTGGATGAGTCGATCATGATAGGGATCTTGGCGATATCCGGTTCGGCCTGCAATAGATTGAGATAGGTCTGCATCGCCTTTTCCCCATCCAGCAGGGCATCGTCCATGTTCACGTCCAGGATCTGGGCGCCGCTCTCGACTTGCTGACGGGCGACACTCAACGCCTCTTCATACTTGTTCTCCCTGATCAACCGGGCGAACTTTTTCGAACCGGTCACATTGGTACGCTCGCCCACGTTCACAAAATTCGTCATGGGACGCAACACCAGGGGCTCAAGACCACTGAGGCGGAGAAAGGGTTTTATGGAAACAGCTGTCATACTAATTCTTTTTCGACGACCGGCAACTGCCGGGGTTTTATGGCGGCTACCTGTTCCGCTATGTGCCGGATGTGCTCCGGGGTAGTGCCGCAGCACCCGCCAACGATATTGACAAACCCGTTTTCCGCCCACTCCTCCAGGAAGTGCGCGGTTTCCTCGGGTTGCTCGTCATATTCTCCCATGGCATTGGGCAGGCCCGCATTCGGATACGCCGAAGTGTAACAGGCCGCTATCTGGCTCAGCTCCTCGATATGCGACCGCATCTCCTGCGCGCCCAGCGCACAGTTGAGGCCGATGCTCAACGGCCGTGCATGCATGACGGAAACATAAAAGGCTTCCAGCGTCTGCCCGCTCAAGGTCCTGCCGCTGGCATCTGTAATGGTGCCGCTGATGGAAACCGGTAATTCCGGTTGGTTTGTATCCCGGAAATATTTTTTGATGGCGAATATAGCCGCCTTGGCATTCAACGTATCGAAGATCGTTTCTATGAGCAGGATATCTACACCGCCTTCCACCAGCGCTTTTACCTGCTCGTAATAGGCCGAAGAGACCTCGTCAAAGCTCACGGCCCGGAACCCGGGGTTATTGACATCTGGCGAAAGCGATAGCGTCTTGCTCATTGGCCCGATCGCTCCCGCAACGAAGCGCGGTTTCTCCGGATTGCGGTCGGTATACTCCCTGGCCGCCCGTTTGGCAATGGTCGCCGCCGCTATATTGATGGCATAAGCCACCTCTTCCATGTGATAGTCGGCCATGCTGATCCGCTGCGCATTGAAGGTGTTGGTCTCGATGATGTCTGCGCCCGCCTCAAGGTATTCGCGGTGGATCCCCTCGATAATAGCTGGCTGGGTAAGACACAATAAGTCGTTGTTGCCTTTCAGGTCTATGGGCCAGTCCTTGAACTGTTCGCCACGATAATCCTTTTCTTCCAATTTGTGCCGTTGGATCATGGTGCCCATCGCCCCGTCGATGATAAGTATGCGTTCTTTCAGAACATCCTGTATCGTTTTCATGTGCTCCTCCTTTTTTTGAAGGCTTGGCATAATCCGAACTACTGAAAACGAGGGAAATAACCGGGGAAGTTGGTGGTATATTTCAGCCGTTTATTAGTTCAGTTTTTACGCCGTCGCCGGCATTACAGGCTGAACAATAAACAAATCCGCCTGCATAAGCGCAAATTTACGCAAAAAATACAGATTTCCAACTTCGGATGGCTGACGATTACTGCCGCGCCTGGCGGTTCGGTCGGCCGGCATAGGGTGCGGGCGCTCGCTGGTAATGGGGGCCATGCCCATGGGCATGAGGCTGACCGCTCGCTGGTATGAGGCTGACGCCGCCGCAATAGGCTAACCGCCCGCCCGGTAACTCTCTACCGGCAAACGATTGGTGATCGACCGTGCAAGGGTCATCTCATCCGCATATTCCAATTCTCCGCCAAAGGCAATACCCCTGGCTATCGTCGTGACCCGCACCGGTGCATCCTGCAATTTCTTCTGGATATAGTAGATAGTGGTGTCCCCCTGTATCGTGGGGTTCAAGGCAAAGATCAATTCCTCCGTACGCTCCTTCCTGACCCTATTTACCAAAGTCTCGATGTTCAGCTGGTCCGGCCCGATGCCATCCAATGGGCTGATGCTCCCACCCAGGACATGATAGGTACCACTATATTGCTGTGTACTTTCAATGGCGATCACCTCCCGCAGACTCTCTACCACACAGATCAACTCCTGCTTGCGCATCGAATTGGCGCAAATGGAACAGATATCGGCATCGGCAACATTGTGACAGCGCTGACAAAACCGGATCTCATTCCGCATCCGGATCAGGGTCTCTCCAAACCCCTGTACATTCCCCGTATCCTGTTTCAACAAATGGAGTACCAGCCGCAAGGCCGTCTTTTTGCCTATGCCCGGCAGCTTTGCAAACTCACTGACCGCCTGCTCCAATAAGGATGATGAAAATTGCATCCTGCAAAGGTACGGCTTAGCTGCCGAATAGTGCCGTTTCACGGTGCCGGCGCCGCGTCAGAGGGACGTATCCCAGTCATTGTCCCAGTTCGCCTTGACATTCATTTTCCGCCTAATGGTCAGGACCTTCTCGGGTTGTCTTTTATCCTTGCCGAAGAACTTCCCGGGGTCCCATACCCCATTGCTGTTAAGGTCGTACAGGATGCGCAATTCATATTCCCCCGGGGGGAACAACAACTCTCTGACGGTTCGGCGGCTATTGAAACGCCTTGCATATTTGATCTTGTCGTTTTGCACGAATAGCAGAACCGGATGACGGCTGAGGTCCAGATTCTGTACCCTGATCTGCACTTCCCCGTAGTCGATGTTCTTCTTGGTGCTGAACGAAAGCGTGTCGTCTTTCAACAGCTTTCGACCCAGGGAGTCCTGGCCAAAGGTCCTTGGAAGGATCAAGTGGTATTTGGCATCGGTAGGCCAGGAATAATACAGCGCAAAGATCTTGTTGGTCGTATCCCGTATAAAACGATACAGCTTGCCGTCTATATCTTTAAAATGCTCATCGGTAAAGCGGATCTGGGTCGAATCGAAGATGCGCAGACCGCCCGAAAAAGTCAGCCTGAATGTATCCAGCACATCGAAAACACCACTGGCGGCATTTACCTGCACCTGCAATCGGGTGTCCTGGTTCTTTGATTTTTTGGGTGCAATGGTCTTATTGCCGCCGGCACCGCCGGTTCCCCCGGTCCCAATCTTGGAGTCGGTGGCCGTCTCGGCATAGGCGTAGAGGGTCTGGGCAGGACTGCTGCTGTGTGCACCAATCACGATGGGGCTGTCGGCAAAAGCGAATAATTGCGATTTGGACAGATATTTATGGGCTCCTCCCTCGTCTTTCAACGCATAGAGGTAATACTTGCCGGGTTTCACATATTGGAAATGGAACCTTCCTGTCGTATCCGACTTGGCTATATACCGGGGCCGGTCTTTGATGACAGCCGAATCATCCGCTTTCGTATGCAACATGGCTACGATCGTACTGTCCGTCTTACCCGTGTTGGCGATCACCACATTCCCATAAAACTCGCCCTGGTCGATCGTGTCACCCGTGGAGAATACATAGACGAAATTCCTGTAGACATTGCCTTCGTTAAAATCCTTGATGCCCTTTCCAAAATTCAGCGCATAAGTGGTATTCGGTTGCAGCGTATCCTTGATCTTGACGGTTACCACCTTCAATTTGGTGTCGGCCACCGGGTCTACCTTCAGCACCGGGGATGTCAGCAGCTCAGTACGGATATCCTTACCGTCTATATATTCGTCGAACGTAAAAACGATCTTGGCGCCGGTGAGGGCCACGCGCCGGGCCGAGTCCTTTGGAAGCACAGACATCAGCCGGGGGGGGATAGTATCTTTCGGGCCGCCGGTGGGCGGGACGATAACAGCGCATCCATAGAAACGACCGACTACGCCGTAGATCATGAGGGAATAAAGCACGAAAAAACAGAGACCTTTGATCTTCATGTTGCAAACATAAATGGTTTGGGCCGTAAGAAAATGTTATTTCAGCGGTCGGCCCCAGTTCGCCTGGCGGCTCGTGTGGGCCGTAAGAAAATGTTATTTCAATCGTGGCTATACCTCCTCCTGTTCTTGTTCTACCATCTCGTGAAGGGCAATAGCCAGATCATTGGTCTTGACGAAATTACACCAGTGACAGTCCGGCTTGCCGCAACCGGTATAGAACTCCCGGTTCTGGATCTTATCCCAGGTCCGGACGATCTGTTCGGTGACGGTCGTCGTGTCCTCGGGGTTGATCATTATCTTGATCTTACGGTATTCTTTCTTCTTGTCCGGCTCGACAAAGTCAAACTCGGTGCTGGCCACGTTCCAATCCTTTTGGTCGTATCCATCTACCAGGAGTTTATAAAAAACGGCCTGACGCCAGTAGTCCCCGCCGTTAGGGTCTTTCTCGCTGGGGGGCAACAGTTTCTCCCTGGCCTTGTCTACGTCCCCCGTCTTATAGTCTACCACATTTACTTCCCTTCCCTGGAACTCCAGCTTATCCAGTTTACCCTTAACCGGAACGCCCTTCACGGTCACATTACGGATGTTTCTTTCGACCGCGACGATCTTATTCCACTGATGGACGTATTTAGCATAGTAGTTACTGAGCACTTCGACACCATATTCCAACCGCCGGGCGAAAGCCTCTTTCGTAAAGATCTCCCTATGACGCCGCATATACCATTCGAAGTCCGTCAGCATCTCCGCCCTGGCCGGGAACTGCTCATTCGGGTCCGCCTTCATTTTCTCAAAGAGCCGCTGGAGTGCATGGTGGATCGCACTGCCAAATTCCGTGGCCTCGTTCTTGGGCGAGGGAATGCGGACCAGGTTGCGGTAATAGAATTCCAGTGGACACTTCAAATAATTGTTCAAGGCCGTTACATTCATCACAAACTTCTCCAACACCCGGGTGATCAGGTCTTCTTCCGCCGCCGCGATCTCGGGCGCGACGGCATCCCCAAACGGCAGGGCGTCAAAAGCCGTCTGCTCTTCCGCGGGCAGGACCACCTTCTCCGTCGGCAGGGCATGCTGATCGAGAATCTCGGCTATAAAAACGGAGGGTTCCAGCTCCTTCCCATCATCCCGAAACCGGGAATAGGAAATGAACAAATGCCGTTCCACCCTCGTCAATGCGACATAAAAAAGACGCCGCAATTCTTCCCCCGCCGATTCTCCTGCAGCGCCGGCACCACTGGCAGCCATTTCGCCCGGACGGTCAAACATCGTATCGGGATATTTATAGCCTCCGCCCGGCTTCCGCTTTTTCTCCCAGATCGAGGCATTGGCGCCTGCAAAGAACACATAGTCGAATTCCAGTCCTTTACTGCCATGGGCCGTCAACAGATTGACCGCCTTTTCACTTCCCGACACCTTGGCCAGCGGAAGCGGCAGGCCGTTTGACTTCATCAGATCGATCATCTGGATAAGCTGTTCCAGGCCGAGGTCCGGGTCTCGTCTCGACTCCTCCTTCACAAAATCAAATAACGCCGTCAACACTTGCATCAGCCATATTTTTTCCGGTCCGCCAAAGACGGCCGACAGCAAACCGGTATCGCGTACACAATGCTCGAACAATTCCTGTATGGTCGTATTCGGCACGTCCCCGATAAGCTGCTCGAGGACACGACTCGCCTTCTTGAAGTTTTCGGGCAGGCCAGCATCGAACAAATCCCTGGGAGGCCGGTTGGCCTTTTCGTATAACAGTCTGCGAAGGGATGTTCGGTCCTCCCCAAACTGCCGATCGGCAACCTCAACCGAAAGCTTGGCGATCTCTATCGGGGCGATGCCGAAGAAGCGGAAATGCAGGAGTTCGAACAACATCTCGTCCCCGCCATAGGGCGCATCGTGTTCCGCAGCCAGATAACGCAACAAGAGGATGACCTGCTGCACCAGCGGTACGCTGAAGAGGTCCGTATTGCGTTTGCTATAGACGGGTATTTGCTTCAGTCCCAGGAAGCGGGCCAGTTCCTCGCCGTATTTGTTCTCTTTGTAGATGATGGCGATCCTGCCCGGCGCGACACCTTCCGCCAAAAGCCTTTCCACTTCGAGTGTGATCCCCGTCATCTCCTGCCGCGGACTTAGATATTCGAACAGCCTGGGCGGATAATGGAATTGGGAAGTCTTAGGATGACTAGCGATCAGCTGCTTGGAGAGCCCCGGGATCTGCGTAACAAGCCGCTCCTTATTCCGCTCGATAAGGGTCCTGGATATATCGAGGAGCGGCTGTGTGGATCTGTAATTGTCCGTCATAACGATCTTCTGCAGATCTTTTTCGTACTGTTGGGCAAATGCCAGCATGTTCTCCACGTTGGCGCCCTGGAACCGGTAAATGCTCTGGTCATCGTCTCCGACGACAAAAATGTTTGGATTGTCCCAGAAACTGATGAGCAGGCTGACCAGCCTGTTTTGGTTCCCGCTGGTGTCCTGGTATTCGTCGACCAGTATGTATTGATAGCGTTCCTGGTAATCGGAAAGGAGCGCCTTATTGTCTTCAAAAGCCCGGATCACCCAATTGATCATGTCGTCGAAGTCGTACCGGTTGTGAAGCCGCATGAGTGCCTGGTAGCGATCAAATTCCCCGACGGCAGCCCTTAACTTGTCCATCTTCTCGACCTCCTCCGCTATTTTGTCCGTCCGGACCTCGCCTTTCTTAAATTCTTTCGTCGCCCGTTTGGCGATATACACTTCGCGCTCCGGCAGGGACGCCAGGTAGAGGTCGACCTTCTGATTGATGAATGCGGGTGTCCAGCCTTCCCGTTTCATCGTGCTAAACAGGTGTTGGAGGTTGTTCATTTCAAAGTACACGTCCCCGCGGTACCGTTTTAACGGGTGGTTCTTGGCGAACCCATCAATCAACGTCTTGAAAAGCTGTATACGCTCCAGGTCGCTGATGGGATCCAAGCTTGTCTTCTCGAAAAGGTTAAGATTTTCCTGGATGATGTCATTGCAAAAAGAATGGAAGGTGTGGATATTGACCTTGTAGGCGTCGGGGCCGATGAACGACAAGAGCCTGCGCCGCATCGCGACGGTCCCGGCGTCCGTATATGTGAGGCAAAGTATATTACCGGGCGTTGTATCGGTATCCAAGAGTATTTTACCGATCCGTGCGGCAAGGATCTGCGTTTTTCCCGTTCCAGGGCCGGCTATGACCATAACAGGCCCCTCCGTGCTGTCTACCGCAAGTCGCTGTCGATCGTTGAGTCGCCCGTATTCCTGTAAAAAATGCTGTCGTAATTTTTCCCCGTTCGTCGACATACGTTAAAGGTACGACCCGGTGTTTTCATAAAAAAATACCCAAAAACCACGACAGTTCAATGGGGGCCTATATAGTTTGCCCTTAATGTCATTGTGCGATAAGTCTTTGATCGGTAAAAACAGGCGGAATAGATTGGAAAATGTCTTAATATGGGAATAAATTAGCTTTTTCGACGTTTAAATCCTATCCTAAGTAAACGCAGATATGAAAAACCATCAGTCCTTTAAAGTATTTATCGTAGAAGACGATGTCTGGTACGGCTCAATGCTCCAGCATTATCTTTCCCTCAACCCTGAATACGAGGTTAAACGGTTCGAATCCCCCCGCGATTTTTTTGCACAGTTACATGAGAATCCTGATGTTGTAACGCTCGACTACTCCTTGCCCGATTGTGATGGAGCGGAAGTCTTAAAGAAGATCAAGGAGCATAATCCGGACATCCGGGTGATCGTCATCTCCGGGCAGGAAGATGTGGCCACGGCGATCAACCTGCTGAAGAACGGGGCCTTCGACTACATAGTAAAGGATGATGACACAAAGGACCGGCTCTGGAACAGCATTCTCCATCTGCGGGAGATCAGCAACCTCAAACAGGAAGTAGAGACCCTGAAGAGCCAGGTAGGCAGGAAGTACGACTTTTCCCAAATGATCATCGGAAAGAGCGAACAGATCGAAAAGGTCTTCTCGATGATCGAAAAGGCGGCGAAAACCAATATCACCGTGTCCGTCACGGGTGAGACCGGCTCCGGTAAGGAAATGATCGCCAAATCGATCCATTATAATTCGGACCGCCACAAACTACCTTTCGTTGCGGTCAACGTTGCGGCTATCCCAAAAGACCTCATTGAAAGTGAGCTCTTCGGTCACGAGAAGGGAGCTTTCACAGGCGCGGTCACCCGCCGTATTGGAAAATTCGAAGAGGCGGACAAAGGGACGCTCTTCCTCGATGAGATAGGAGAACTGGATATCAACCTCCAGGCAAAGCTCCTTCGGGTATTACAGGAAAGGGAGATCACGCGTATCGGCAGCAACGCGGTAACGAAGATCGATGTGCGCATTGTCGTGGCTACCCATAAGAACCTGTTGGAAGAAGTAAAGGCAAAAACATTCCGGGAAGACTTGTATTACCGGCTTATCGGTCTCCCGATCCAGTTACCTGCGCTCCGCGAAAGAGGAAATGATATCCTGATCCTCGCCAAACACTTCATCGATCTTTTCGTGAAAGAGAATAAACTTGAGAAGAAGACGCTTTCACCCGAAGCCCAGCAAAAACTCTTGCAATACCCTTTCCCCGGCAACGTGCGCGAGCTGAAATCAGTGGTGGAATTAGCCGTTGTCATGGCGGATGAGGAGTCGATCCAGGCGGAACACATCACCCTCAACACGTCGGCCAGTATTGCCGATCTGCTGAACCGGGAAATGACATTAAAAGAATTTGAGATACAGATCCTGCAGCACTATTTGGACAAACACGATAAGGACGTTCTGCTTGTGGCAAAAAAGCTGGATGTTGGCAAATCCACGCTTTACCGCATGATCCAGAACGGGGAGTTGAAGATGAAATAAAGATCGAAAGAACAACCCAGGATATGCACTTACCGAGCGACTTTTTTGAGGACATCCTCGACAAGGTTCCCGCAGAGATTCTTGTAGCGGACGCGGACTACCGCTTCCTCTATGCAAATCCCAGCGCCGTCTCCGATCCGCAACTCAGGGAGTGGATGATCGGCAAGACGAATGAGGAATTTTGTCAATTTGCCGGGCGGCCCTCCGCCCAGGCCAGGGCCCGTCGTATGGTGTTCGAAAAAGCCCGGCGGACCCGTAAGGTGGTAGAGTGGTCGGAATCACACCAGGATCAGGAGGGCATGGTGCAGCACTTTTTACATCGCATATACCCCGTCTTCGGGGAAGACGGACAATTAAAGGAGGTCATCATTTACGTCGTCCGGATCACCGAGACGAGCGACTTCGAAGAAAAGGTAAAGCTCAGCGAAAAACGATACCGCGATCTTTTCAATCATAGCCAGGCGCTCATCTGTACGCACGATATGAACGGCAAGCTCCTTACTGTCAACCCTGCCACCTGCAGGGTTTTGGGCTATAAGGAAGAAGAGTTGTTAGGTCATAATATCCGGGAGATCGTCCCTGTCAAACATCATCCCGGCTTCGAAAGAGATTACATGAAGCTCATCGGCGAAGCCAAAAATGCAGTCAGCGGTGAGTTTTGCGTGATCAGCAAAGAAGGCGACATCATCTATCTTCTGTACAAGAATTTCCGGATGGAAGAACGTGGAATGGAGCCGTATGTGATCGGCTTCGCGCAGGACATCACGGACAGGATAAAGATGGAGAAGGAGCTTAGGATCACCAAGCAATTGACGGAAGAGATTGCCAAAGCGAAGGAATCTTTCCTGGCCCATATGAGCCATGAGATCAGAACGCCGATGAATGGCATTTTGGGCATTGCGAGCCTGCTCAATAAGACCCGGCTCGACCCACAGCAGCGCAATTACCTGCAGCTTATCCAGGACTCCGCCAACAACCTGCTCGTGATCGTAAACGATATCCTCGATCTGGAGAAGATTGTTGCGGGTAAACTGCAGCTTGAGCAAATCCCGTTCAAAATTGTGGATAAGATCGCCACTACCATACAGTCGTTTATTTACAGGGCTGAAGAAAAAGAACTGGGACTCGTCTTTCAGAATTCGATCCCCGCCGGTATGGTGGTCGAAGGTGACCCTTACCGCCTCACGCAAGTGTTGAACAACGTGCTCAGCAATGCGCTAAAATTCACCGAAGAGGGGCATATCAATATTATCACCAGCATCAGTGATCAAAACGATGACGGCGTCGTCGTCGAGATCACCATTCAGGATACGGGTATTGGAATAAGCAAAGAACGCCTGCGCACGATCTTCGAGCCCTTCGAACAGGCAGATGTATCCATTTCCCGCAAATACGGGGGCACCGGTCTCGGGCTGGCCATCAGCAAAAATATGATCGAAATGCAGGGCGGGGAACTGCTCGCGCAAAGTGAAGAGGCCAGGGGATCAGCCTTTACCATCAGGATCCCGTACCATTTAAGTATCGAAGACATGCAGGAAAATGAAGTAAATCCGGAAATAGACTATAAAAGCCTTGGATACCGCAAAATACTCGTGGCCGAAGACGTCGAACTAAACCAGTTCCTGGCCCGTCATATCCTGGAATCCTGGGATTTTGAAGTGGTCATCGTCGGCAATGGGCGGGAAGCCGTGGAGACGCTGGAAGGAGCTGCATTCGATTGTATCCTCATGGACGTGCAGATGCCCGAAATGGATGGCATCGAGGCCACCCATCGCATCCGCAAACTGCCCGATCCCGCGAAGTCCGGCATCCCCATCATCGCATTGACCGCGAACGCTCTCAAAGGGGACAGTGAAAAGTATATCGCCGCCGGCATGACCGACTACCTCGCAAAACCCTTTGACGAAGCCAGGCTGTTCCGCGTCATCTCCCGCAACCTTCCCCTGGTGCCGGTTCCGGAACCGGCAGGTGCCATTCAAGCAAATTTCGAACATACCCATAACCGTAATCATATGACGTCCGACAATCCCAGACTTTATGACCTTTCGATGGTTCAATCAGTATCCGGAGGTGATGAGACTTTTATCAGGAAGATGGTCACCCTTTTTATTGAAACGGTACCCCAGAATGTCGTGGACCTGAAAAGCGCCCTGGCAGCGGAAAATTGGGAGCAGGTTGGGAAAACCGCCCACAAACTGAAATCGACGATCGACTCTATGGGTATCAAATCCCTCCGGCAGGATATCAGAACGGTAGAGGCCAATGCCCGTCAACTGGATTCGCTTCAGGACCTTCCGCCTTTGATCGCCAATATCGATGCGGTGATCGGGGAATGCATCGGACAGCTGCGAGACGAGGTGCTAGGATAATTCCCAACGACAGGCTGGAATTCCCAAACCGAGAGTGAATTCCAATCGAGAAACGAATAAAACATTTGATAATCAATAAATTAGATTGATTTTTTTTCTGGCATTATTTTCCATGTTTTTTCGGTGCAATACAGCAATCATGGAATTTAATCAGCAGCCGGTAATTTTTGTAGTGGAGGATAATGTGATTTATCAGAGCCTTATCGCAAAGGAGCTTGAGACACTGAGCAACAACATTCATTTCTATACGAACGGAGAATCCTGCATCACCGAACTACATAAGCAACCGACCGTTATCGTGCTGGATTATAACCTGGATGGTCAAATGAACGGTCTGGATACCCTACAGCGCGTCCGGGACGTAAATCCCGACGTATACGTCATTTTGTTCTCCAGTCAGAAAGGACTTAATACAAAAGAGGTATTTCTCCAATACGGCACGTTTGATTTCCTCGAGAAGAACAGTCTTTCCCTCCGTACGCTCCGCCAGATGGTGGATTGTGTCACCGCCCGATAAAGGTTTGTGTGATGCCCAATAACGTTAACTTTGCGTTATGGCCGTTCATATCTTGCATCGCATCCAGCTCATCCCCGCTCCCCTCGAAAAGGTCTGGTCTTTTTTTTCCGATCCCGCCAATCTCCCCGTCATCACTCCGCCCGATATGAAGTTCGTTGTTCTTTCGGCAACCGAAGGTGACCGCATTTATGCCGGACAGCTGATCGAATACAAACTGCGACCGCTGCCCTGGCTGAAGACGAAATGGCTGACCGAGATCACCGAGGTAGAGCCTGGACATTCTTTTGTCGACGAACAACGCCGCGGGCCGTATCGACTCTGGCATCACCAGCATCATTTCAGGAATATAGAAGGGGGGGTGGAGATGACCGATGAGGTGCATTATACCATACCTTTTGGGCTTCTCGGTGACTTAGCCAATGTCCTCATGGTTCGGCGCAAATTGGACGAGATCTTCCGTTATCGTCATCAGGTCGTTGAAAAACTGTTCGGCCGGTTTCCTTGACTGCCGCTTGCGCCCCTGCCTTGCTTCGCTGTAGCCGGCGATCCTCATACCCTATGCAGTCGCTTTCTCGCCGCGGACGCGCGGCCTGCTAACCGGGGATCCTGCTGATGTACTTCTCGATTTCCTTGATCTGGCTGACGATCTGTGGGGTGGTGGGCTTCAGCGCCTTGGCCCTGCGGAAGAAGTCCTTGGCGGCGCGGAACTCGCGCTTGGTCATCATGATGGAACACAGCTGCAGGAACGCCGCAGCCTGGTTCTCTTTGTCGGGCAGTCCTTTGCGGATGGCCTGCCGGATATAGCTCTCTCCCTGCCGGATATCGTTCTTTTGCATCGACAGCATCCCCATCTGCAGCAGGCTTGCCCCTTCGGCTTCTTTCATCGGCATGCCCAGGTCGAGGCCTTTTTTCATGTTCTTTTCTGCGCCGTCGAAATCCTGCTTCATCATGGCGATATTGCCTTTCAAGGTATAATAGACCGACCGGATCGGCTTGTACAGCAGGTTAGGGTATTTGACAGAGCTGAGCACTTTCTCGGCCTTCTCCATGTCACCGGACTCCATATGCTCCTGGATAAGCCGTAGCGGCCCGAAGAAGAAATAGCCGAACAGCAGGATCACCGCGATCAGGTAGGGGAGGAAGGCAGGCCAGAAACCGGCATACACATTCGCTGCTATGCCGATGATGAGGAAACCGATCGCTATCTGTGGGCGGTATTTGATGACGACATTGTAAAACTTCATAGGCGGCAAAGATAAGGTGTTTTGCGCCTGGAATTTGCTCGTCAATGCATCGCCTAGAACTTATCGTCGTTGACCTCGATCCAGTACCCGTCGGGATCCTGGAGGTAGACCTGTTGTACCTTGTCGGGGCGGACCTGTGGGGTCTTGCTCGTCTGCGCCCAGTTGCCATATTTGACATTGGCCGCGTCAAGGTGTTTGGTGAAGGCGGCTATGTCGGGCACGCTAAAAGCCAGGTGTATATTTATATCGTGGGGAATATCCTCCTTGGCGCCGGAGACCACATGCAACTGGCCATGTTCCGAAAGCCGGAACCACACATGTTTTCCGTCGTGAAAAGGCTCGGGGACGCGCTTGAGTTCCATTACGTTCTCATAAAAGTTCGCTGCGCGGTCCAGGTCTGTTACAAAGATGGTCTGGTGGCTGAATTGCGGGCCCTGGCCGCGGCCGGAAAGCGCCAGCATCAATGGAGCGGCCAATAGGAGCAAATAGCGGGGAACGCCTGGCAGGATCAATCGATTCATGGTTCATATTTTTTTTACGGCGCTTAAAGTAAGCTTTTCCAGCTAGCTAAAAAAAAATGCCTTATTTTTGCGCCCCGGTTTGCCGGCGACGACGTCCGATGGTCCTGTAGTTCAATGGATAGAATAGAAGTTTCCTAAACTTTAGATACAGGTTCGATTCCTGTCAGGACCACCATTACCGCTTTCTTCTCAGCGTCACCGCGGGGCTTCTTTTCATATCCCCCTCGAAGCCAACTTCGTAACGGTCGGTGCCATCTTCAATAATTATAAGGCCGGAATTCGGTGGAATCGTACCCAGGTTTTCTGCATAGATCACTAATTGCAGCGAATCACCCAAGCCGGGCGGTATTTTTATGACTTTTCGAAATGCTTGTTCAGTAAGGCCCAGTTTTGGAATGATCACTTCACCATTCAGCAGCACACTAACCGTGTCTCCATCGACAATTCCATTATCATACAAAGCCAGTGTAAGGCTGTCGGATTTGAAATCAATTGTGCGAATAACATCTGTTTTACGCAATGCAACTTCTGCTGCGGGCCGAACAACTTTTTGAACCGGAGCTACCATATTTCCGGCCACCGCAGGGGCTCCTTTTTCGGACAGAGCTGCCACCGGGGTTTCAACAATAGTAGCTTTAGGATCTGAAAACGCAAGCGTATTTGACAATTTCAAACTGTCGAGTCTGGTGATCAGCCTTGTCTGAGCCTGCCTGTTTTGCTTTTGAAGCGTGATGGTCCCCGTAGACAGGTCCTCGTCGCCCTTGCGCAGGTCCCGCGTTCGCGTGTGGAAAGCTCCACTCAAAACCATAGTAGAATCAACTGTCTTAACGGATAATTCACAGAAAGTTTTGATGCTCCGGGATCGGACCGTAAAATTGTTGTAGATCACTTTATCGTCTGAAATCGTGTAAACGCTATCTTTCCGGATCAGGTTAATTCGCTTGACGGCTGTTTTTTCAGCACCCTTAAACGTGAAGGTAATCATCGAATAACCGGTCATATCCTGATTGATGGCCAGTTCAAATGGCATTTGTGTTCCGGCGGTGGCGATCGTTCCCACCCAAATTCCCGAAAGATCCTGGGAAAAGAGTCGCAATGGCAGTAGAAACAGCACAAAAATTGCCTTCATCGTAGAGGTGAAATCGGTTTCTTTCCTTCTCAACGATAAATCAATGGATTAATTGTTTGGCGGGCAAGCCTGATACCCCTTTTTTGAAGTCGCTTTACAAAAAGCTACATGCTGATCCCGCTTTTTTTTACTCGACCACATATAGGTGGCGTGATTGCCCGCCTACTCCGGAAAATAACCCAATTTCTTGAGGCGGGCATAGATGGCGCCCTTGGTTCGGCCAAAATGCCCGGCGATTTTGGCGATTGGGGCCCGTGTCTCGGCCATTTTTCTCAGGGCCTTGTCCAGGTCCGGCGTCCATGGCTGATAAGCATCCCTTTCCGATACCGCCTTTCCCGTTACCGCGTTTCCCAATGCTGCCTTTCCTGTTATCTCCTTTCCCAATGCCGCCTTTCCTGGTACTGCGTTTCCCGATACTATCTTTCCTGATACTATCTTTCCAAACGCTGTCTTTCCCAATGCTGTCTTTTCCAATGCTGTCTTTTCCAATGCTGTCTTTTCCGCTACTGTCTTTCCCGGTACTGCAGAAGTCGTATCCCTGTTTTTTGCGGCCCTTCTCGCAGCGAGGAACGATTGACTGGAAGACTGCGGCGCCGAAGATCGCGGTGCAGCCGACCTATAGATGCTTGCACCTGCCCTGGTCTCCTTCTTCGGCCTTTCCACATGAATAGAAGAAGCGCCTGCAAAACCGGCAGGGAGTAAGGTTTCCGGAATGTACAGCTGATACCGGGTTCGGGTCACGGCCACATACAAAAGATTGATCTCTTCATTCAGTTTTGTGGTGTTCAATGCATCGGCTTTGTCTTTCGATTTAGCCAATTTCTCCTCCGTTATAAAATCGTCGACCAAAAAGACGGTATCATATTCCATGCCCTTGGCGCGGTGTACCGTGGAGAATATCATTTCCGCCTTGTCTTTGTCCTCGTCTCCGGTGTGGAGATCCTTTCAACGACTTGATGATACCATAGATCTCATTGCCATATTCTTTTACCAGTTCCACCATCATGGAGAGTTGAACGTCTTCGGTCTTTTCGATATACTCCTCCAGTTCCCCGATATCTTTCATGGACTTGACCAGTTTGTCCCGTATCCGGTCATGACTGCTATTGGAAAGGCTTAATACATCATATAACGATGCGCCATCGTCCGCATAGGTATAGGAACTGATGTTCCCTTCGAAATAGATATGCTTTGCCTTCCTGTTGTCGGTGATATAGGTGATGGCTTTTACGAGCAGTCCCAGGTTAGTCCTTGCAATGGTTGCCTTTGAGCCTGCCTTCGTACTCACCCCTTTGCCTATGATAGAGACAGGCTCCTGGTGGGATAACAGGTTTTTCCAGGACAAAATGCCCGAGGCAAGAAGAGCGATATCCTGGGGAAAACGAAAGCTGGCAGAAAGGCGAAAAGTCTTAAAATCCGTCTTCGCCAGCGAATTCACCGCGTACCGCCAGGCGTAGATCTGCTGGTGCATGTCTCCGACGATGACCTTTGTGGCCTCTTGTTTCAGGAAGACATCCAGCATCGCGCCGGACGCATCCTGCCCTTCGTCAAAGAGCAGATAGTCATAAGGCAGCGAAGGGGCCGACAGCTGGAATTTCTTGAGGTAGAAGTCATGGGTAATGTCAATTTCGCCTTTGTCCATTTTAGCGAGTAAAGCCCTTGTGCCGTCCTCGATGCCCCCATAAAATGACTTCACAAACGCTTTTGCCTTGGCGTCCGACACCGTATCCAGGTAATTGAGGTCTTGTACCTTAGTTTTGTCGCTATTGCAGAAGTAAGTGAGAAATTTATTGATGTGTCCGGCGATGATATGCTCGGCATGCTTTTCACCGTTGCCCGAAAGGCCAAGCAGATCGACAATTTCATAGGTCTTGTAGTCTTGTGCCTTTATGGAATAGCCATGACGGGGCACTATATGTTTGTAAGCAAGTGAGTGGGCCGTTTCGACCTTTACGCGGCCGAGCCCCCGTGCTTCAAATTTTCGCATGGCTTCCAGCCTTACCGATCTATTGAAAGCCAGGTAAAGAATCCTCGATGCCGACGGCCTCGTGGCAGCGTACTCGATGATAGTAGTCGTCTTGCCCGCGCCTGCCACGGCATTGATCCTGATATCGCCGGTAGAATTGATAATGGCCATTTGCTCTTCCGTCAATGCCTGTGTCCGTTCCATAACCTTGGGATGAAGTTTAGAAACAAATGTCGGATTTTTTGAAAGCAATGGGGAAACTATAAATAGCCCTGTTTTTTCAAATAGTGGACCCAAACTTCATCGGCAGGGTCTTTACGTGTTAGCCGCCCATTGAGATGTCCATGACGGCAGGGGGGATGGCTGATGCGCCATCGCGGCAAAAAACGCCCGGGAAAAAGACCAACACCAATATCAGCTTCTTCACAAACTATTCGTTATTTTTTATAAGTTCGCCATCCCATCCCTATATCCTTTTCCGATAGGGATCGACACCCCGGCGATCTCGATCATCTCTGCCGTATAGGACTCGATCCTGCGGATCGAAACGATAAACGACCTGTGAACGCGCTTGAACAAATGAGCAGGCAGGATCGCCTCTATCTCGTGCGTGCTCATCTTCGAGATATACTCGTTCCCTGTGGTCCTGATCTTGATGTACTCGCGCTGGCTTTCGATAAAGACGATCTCGGAAAACAAGATCTTGACCTTCTTCTTCTGCACATTGATAAATACGAAATCCCTCGACTCGGGCTCGTCGGCCGGTTCCTGCCTTGGCACATGGGCCGTCCTTACCTTGGCGACCGCGACCAGGAATCGCTCGAATTCGATCGGCTTCAGCAGATAGTCTGTGACATTCAGGTTAAAACCTTCCACCGCATATTGGTGATAAGCCGTGGTGATGATCACTGCCGGCGGACTGGCCAGCGTCTTCAAAAAGGACATGCCCTTTAATTTTGGCAGATGAATATCCAAAAAGATGAGGTCGACATTATTTTGACTGAGGTAATCGGTCGCGCGTATGGCATCTTTAAAAGTCACCAGCAATTCCAGGAACGGTACATCCGCGATATAGTCAGCCAGGACCTTTACAGCCAGCGGCTCATCTTCTACTATGATACACCTGAGCTTAGGCATGGCTTGCCAAATTTATCTTTAAAGTAGCGGAAAATTCGGATGACCGCGGTTCCACCAGGATCTCGTAGTCGGTATACAGCAATTCCAGCTGGCGGCGCAAATTGGACAGCCCGATATTTTCCTTTACATGGCCATTGCCCGGGGAACCTTCCGTGGAGTTTCGCACGTAGAATGCCAGCTGCCGGTTCGTCACCGAAAGGTGAATGTCTATAAACGGTTGATTCCTTGTTTCGGAGACGCCATGCTTAAAAGCATTCTCCACCAATGGCATGAGCAGCAAAGGCGGCAATGCCTGTTTCATGTTTTCCACATCGTAGTTGAAGTTGACCCGGAGCGTATCGTCATACCTGATCCGCTCCAAGGCGATATAATCGTCGATGATCTTTAATTCCTGTTCGATGGCGACATAAGGGCCACCTGCGTCATACAGCATATAGCGCAAGATCTTCGAGAGCCGCATGATCGTCTCCGGCGCCCGGTCGGACTTGTCCCGCGATAGTGAGTAGATATTGTTCAAGGTGTTGAAGAGGAAATGTGGATTGGTTTGCGACTTGAGGAAACTCAGCTCCGCCGTTTGCTTTTCGATCCGCAGCTGTTGCGTCGTCTGCCGGAGCTTCCCGTTATGATAAATGATGCTGGAAATGCCAAATATAATGGCCGAAGGGAAGGCGAAGTTTGCCTCTTCGTGAAGATTGTGATGTTTTCCCGCGGGCTCGATATAGTCCGTATTTATACGCAGCACATACCCCAATAGCGCCCATAGATGAAAGCCTTCGGAGAACAAGAATACATACACTACAAGAAGCAGGATGGCAATATGGAATTTCCGCCAGCGGAACTGCGGGAAAAAGTATTCGTACAAAACATAGTTCACCATCGTGAGGTAGGTGGTCAGCCAGAGGCAGTCCAGCAGGGCCGTGAAGAATCCCTTGTCATCGGACATTTCCTGGATGATACACATGCATACGATGGCGAGGCCTACCCACGCATAGAGCTTAAAACGTTTTATATCAAAAAGGGCCTTCATCGTTTGCTTCAAGCATTAAATATCGGCAAAACTTTCCAACCTCGTCTGCTTGCTCCCATCGTTGACCGGAAAGCCGCTTTCGTATACCGTCCACCGCCTTCTGTTGACGCAACTTGCAGGTATTTAATTGATTAAGTAGTATTACGAAAAGAAACCTCCATGAGTAAAACAATACAATTCGGGGAAGATGTCCCTGGCTACGACATCCGCGTATTAAACGAACGGGAGATCAGGGCGGCGGCGGGGCTCCTCTTCCTGGCGACCTTCCTTTCGTTGATGTACATTATGTTCGACAATAATTTTGTGCCGATCAAGTATGTGATCACGTTTTTTCTGAGTGATTTTATTATCAGGGTCTTTATCAATCCAACATTTTCGCCGTCATTGATCGTCGGCAGGCTCATCGTTTCCCGGCAGACACCGGAATATGTCGGCGCGAAGCAAAAGCGGTTCGCGTGGATCATAGGGGTGGTCCTGTCAGCCACCATGTTTATTTTTATGGTGGTGGTCAACGCCTTTAGTCCCATCACCGGCATTACCTGCCTCATCTGTTTGCTGTTCCTATTTTTCGAGTCGGCCTTTGGCATCTGCCTTGGATGTAAATTCTATTCGTTGTTCAATAAAGGCAAGACGCAATATTGTCCCGGCGAGGTCTGTGACCGGAAGTCGAAACACCCCATTCAGAAGACTTCGGTCTCACAACTGATGATGGTCCTTGGCTTCGCTGTTTTCATGACCCTGGTTGCAACCTTTTTCAGCAACTATTATCACAGGAAGCCTTATGACCTCTTTGGCATATTTGCTACAACCGGAAAAACAAAATAGCCGATGTCCAGTATGCCTCAAGCCCCCTCACTCGAGCGCTATTTCTCCCGCTTCCGGCAAAACATCATCGGCCAGGAGCAGTTCTTCGACACGCCTTACGGCCCGCAGCGGATCATCTATGCGGATTGGACGGCGAGTGGAAGAGCCTACAGACCGATCGAAACGCGGCTCCAGGAAGAGATCCTCCCTTTTTTTGCCAATACACACTCAAGAGCGACGGCTACCGGGGAGCGGATGACCGGCGCCTATGAACAGGCAAAGGCCGTCGTCAGGGAACACGTCAATGCGAGGGAGGATGATTCGCTGATCTTCTGCGGAAGCGGCATGACTGCGGCCGTCAATAAACTGCAGCGAATAATGGGCCTGAGAATGCCGGAACGTCTAACGGACTATGTGAACTGTCCAAAGCCGGACGAGGCCGCGAGACCACTTGTCCTGGTGACCCATATGGAACACCACAGCAATCATATCAGCTGGTTGGAAACTATCGCCACGGTCGAGATCGTCCGCCCGGCCGCGGACGGGAATATAGACCTGCAACATCTACGCGAGTTGTTGGATCGGTACCGTCACCGGAAGAATAAAATTGCGGCTGTGACTGCCTGCTCGAACGTCACCGGTATCGAGACACCGGTGCATGAGATCGCAGCGATCATGCATGAATATGACGGCCTCTGCTTTGTCGACTACGCCTGTTCGGCTCCCTATGTTCCGATCAACATGCATCCCGGTCCGCGCTCGAAAGACCTGGATGCGATCTATTTCTCCTTCCACAAATTCCTGGGAGGGCCGGGCACACCAGGCGTGTTGATCCTTAACGACAGGCTTTACAGGAACCGTATTCCGGATCAGCCCGGCGGCGGAACAATGCTATATAGCAACCCCTGGGGAGTGCATGAATACGTTGCCGATGTCCAACAACGGGAGGACGGCGGCACGCCGCCGATCCTGCAGGGAATAAAATCAGCTATGTGTGTTCGCCTGAAAGAAGAGATGGGGGTAGAGAATATGCTGGCACGTGAGCGGGAGATGGTCCATCGCCTGCTTGACCGGTTCAGGAACGCCGCCGACGTCCAGCTACTTGGCGCGACTTCGAAACGCCTAGGCATCATCTCCTTTATCGTAAAAGATGCACACCACGGTTTGATCGTGAGGTTGCTGAACGACAGGTTTGGCATTCAGGCCAGGGGCGGCTGTAGTTGTGCCGGCACGTACGGTCACCTGCTGTTGGGCATCGGTGAGGAGCGATCCTATGAAATCCTGGATTCACTGCGTGCCGGGGAGCGTTGGCTCAAACCGGGTTGGGTACGATTGTCCATCCATCCCACCATGACCGATACCGAAGTAGATTATATCGTCGATGCGGTGGAGACAACGGTGGAATACCATCGGGAGTGGGGGCGGGACTACTGCTATGACCCGGGAGCAGATGAATATGTATTCAGGAAGCGCGAACCTGCACCTTACTCTTTCCTGTTGTAATCGATCCCCATAAAACTAAAGCCCGACACCTTACCTTCGGCATTGAACCTGAACGTGAGCCATTCTTTTCCCAGCCACTCGTATTCAAACCTGCCTAAAAAAGTATCGTAGTGCCAGTGGCTCAACGCCACGTTTATATTGTTCGGAAACGACAAGGTAAGCGAGTCTCCCGACAATCTTATCCAGGCATCTCCGTACAACTCCTCGCTGTAAGTGCCGGCATAATCCTTTAATGCCAGCGAAGGCTGGGTATGCAAGACCCGCCTGGCTTCGAACTCCTTTTGGCGTTTTGCGCTCTCATCGTGGATCGCCTTATACATGGTATGCATACTATCGCTCCAGTCTGTGCTGTTGTCATTGAACACCCAGAGGTCCATGGCTTTGTACATCAGAGCGTGCCGGAGTTCCGTATGATCCAGGTTCGAGAAGATGTAAATACCAAAGTGTTCGTCATTGATCAGCCCGCAAATGGCTACGGCGCCGTCAAGGCTGCCAGTATGGAAATTGACCATTTTGCCATGATAATCTTCCTGGAACCAGCCGAGGCCATAAGTGGTCCAGTGGGGTTTGGTGACGCTCGCCGTAGGGTAGAATGCTTCGGGTGTCACCATGCTTTGCGGCGTGAACAACGCTTTGTAGGTCTCCGGCTTCAGCAGCCGTGTGCCGTTTATCCTGGTGCTGTCGAGCAGGCAGATCATCCATTTGCTAATATCATCGGCGCAACTCCAAACCGCGCCGGCGGCATCGACGCCCTTTACTTCGATATACTTTATTGGCTTCAGAAGCGTATCGCCATACAGGAAGTGTGGTGTAATATGACTGGGCTCGTTGATCGAGGCGCGATAACTCGAATAGGTATGCGTCATGCCGAGCGGCGTAAAGATCTTTTCGGTGATAAACTCATTCCAGGGCTTGCCGCTAACCTTATGGATCACCTCGCCCGCTACCATATACATGAGGTTCTGATAGGTAAAAGAGGAACGCAAAGAGTAGGCGGGTTTTATCAACCGCATTTTATAGACGATGCTATCGATCGGTGTGCCTTCCACCCATAGCCAGTCCGCGTTGCCCAAGCCGGTGTTGTGTGTGAACAGATCTTTGACGGTTATCTCGCTGCTGGCGTAGTTGTCATAAAGCTTGAGTGCAGGGTAGATGTCGCTGACTTTGTCGGTCCATTTGACCTTGCCTTCGTCCACCAGCATGCCCATACAGACTGCAGTCATGGCCTTGGTGGTCGAAGCACAGATGGAGAGTGTAGACGTGCTGAAAGCTGCGGGTTTTCCTACTTCGGCCACCCCATACCCTTTTTTAAAAACCAGCTTACCGTCTTTGACAACCGCGATACTCATCCCCGGGGTCTGCCAGCGCTTTAGCCCTGCTTGTACGTAGGCGTCGAACAAGGCGTCTTTGCGGGTGATCTCTGCTTTGTTCTGAGCAGCTGCAGTCAGGTACAGCAGCCCCATAAGCGCTATAGATAGTAGATTTTTTAGCATGGCTGAATGTACTATTTATCCTTCAAAATTCGGCTATCGGGCAAACGCCAACCGGGTTCCGCGAGGAGATGAAAAAGCCGTGTATTGTTTCTAGGGCATGGTAATCCCACGATGTTTCTAGGGCATGGTAATCCCACGATGTTTCTAGGGCATGGTAATCCCACGATGTTTCTAGGGCATGGTAATCCCACGATGTTTCTGGGGCATGGTAATCCCATGATGTTTCTGGGGCATGGTAATCCCATGATGTTTCTGGGGCATGGTAGATGTTTCTGGGGCATGGGTTTCTAGGGCATGGTAATCCCATGGTTTCTAGGGCATGGGTTTCTAGGGCATGGTAATCCCATGATGTTTCTGGGGCATGGTAATCCCATGATGGCGAGGATCGATAAATGGCGTATATTTATGATCTAGAAAACGGCTCATCGACATCCGCATCTCAAATATCAGCCTCAACACCACTGACTCAGAAGTAAGGAGATTGTTTGCTTCATTTGGGGTCGTCGATGCTGCCGAAGTAAGCAGAAATTCGCTCAACGGCCGCTCGTTGAGGAATGGAAAGGTCAACATGCCCGTCGAATCGCAGGCGAGACAGGCCATCGTTTCACTTGACAAGACCATCATGGACGGCATGGTCATTTCGGTAAACGAATGGCGTTGAATTATCTTTGAGAAAGTTTGGTAAATTCTGCACCGTTGAAGATCCTGGAAAAATTCATATCTCCGGATTTATTGAAATCTTCAAGATATCTAACGGTCACGATACGCCAGAAATTCTTTCCCCTCAATTCCGGATAGTCTTGTGCCTGGACAAAGATGCCCTCCACTGTATGTCTGGTCTTGAAGGAGATAGCCACCTGACGCGGCCCGTTTCCTGGTGCTCCTTGCGAAATGAATTTTTCGATCTGTTCAATTGTCATTATACGTGTTTTTCGATTTTCTTTCTCACAACGGGTAGGCTAGCAATAGCCGTAGCATACCGCATTGATGTTCATGCCTGCACCTACCGACGCAAAAAGGATGATATCGCCTTTTTCGAGCCGGTGATCGGGCATATTGTTCTTCCTGACCAGGTCGAACAATGTAGGGATGGTCGCGACAGAGTTATTTCCCAGCCATTGGATACACATGGGCATTATAAAGGCAGGGATATCCATGATCCCATATAGCCCGTAGAAACGCTGTACGATCGCCTCATCCATTTTCTCGTTGGCCTGATGAATAAATACAGCCTTCACGTCATGTATCCCAAACCCGCTGGCATCCAGACAGTCCTTCATCGCCGGCGGAACATGGCGCAGCGCATATTCATACACTTTTCGACCCTTCATCTTTATATAGCGTTCACCCCCGGCCGTCTCCGGGTGATGTGTGCCGCCGAGGCTGATATACCCCGTCTCTTCTTCACAATCTGACCGAACTTTAGCGGACAAAATGCCCGCTGAGGGTCCGTCTTCCTGCTGGTATTCAAGGATACAGGCCCCGGCGCCATCAGAAAAGATCATGCTGTCGCGGTCATGTGGATCTATCACCCGCGAGAGCGTTTCCGTGCCGATGACCAGGGCATTTTTCGCCATCCCCGCCCGGCAGTATGCATCGGCATGGATCAATCCCTGCAACCAGCCCGGGCATCCGAAGATAAGGTCGTGCGGGATACAATTGGGATTGCATATGCCCAGTTTCCGCTTCACCCTCGACGCCAGCGACGGAACTACGTCAAGCTGAGGCATGCCCTCGCCTGCAATATCTCCAAAGTTATGTGCTACTATCAGCTGATCGATCCTTTCTGCATCAATTCCGCTGTCCGCAATAGCCAGGGCAGCGGCTTCAGCGGCCATGTCCGAAGCGAGGATATTGTGCTCTGCATACCGGCGCTCCAGAATACCCGTGATCTGGCTGAACTTCTCGACAATATCGGTTACAGGCGTGGCAAGCAACGATCCCTTTTCCGAATAGAAATCGTTGGATGCGAAATGGCTGTTACTGATCATCACACCCGGAATGTAAGAACCTGAACCTGTAATAACTGAACGATGCATACTTAAGTTTACTTACCTTTAACCAATATTAACATTCAGACATGATTAAAAAAGTCGCCGGTATCGAGCTACTAAAAAGAAATTTCGACTTTGTGGAACTAAAGTTCCTGGGTTTTTTCGAAAAAGGAGAACCGCGTTGGCCGATGGATAAACGAGACTTTCTTCGCAATCATCATCAAAGCCTCGACCAGTTCTTTCCTGCAACCGTATCAATGGACAAACTGCGACTGACCGGACTGCCCGATGAGATACTTGTCGAACTTCGCACCGCGTTCGAAGCATTTCAGCGAGGGGAAGAATACAATTAGCCCAAGGCCATACCCACCAGCGTAAAGCCTCCGGATAAACGATCCGAAGGCTATTTTTCTAAAAACGATCAAATTTTTTTACCACCGGTTTCCCCTGTCTTTGGAGAAAGAGCCGCCGCCGCCGTTACGGTTATCCGATTTCGGCTTTGCCTGCGTTACGGAAATAGTCCTTCCGTCAACTGCCTTCCCTTCCAGATCCTTCATCGCTTCTTGCGCAGCCTTGTCGGCCATTTCTACAAAGCCAAATCCACGAGACCTGCCCGTCTCCCTATCAGTTATTACCTTAGCAGACGTTACATCACCATACTTGGCAAACAACGTTTTCAGTTCATCATCGGTAACCTGAAAGCCCAGATTTGAAACATACAAATTCATACAAATTGATTAAAATAGTTAAAAAAGTACTGAGCAGGATGCAATAAAAAGTAGAGGAAACAAGGCCTGTAGAAAAGAAGAGAGCGGCGAATCGATTACTTAATGTTGTATAATCTCAATAAGAGCCGGTGAAGATAGTAATTCTTAAGGGGCCTGCCTAAAAAATCTTCCTGGTCAGATTTTATCTCAGTTTTAACATTTTGTCCATGTGTTTTTTTACCACGCGGAAAAAATCATCCAGCAGTTCTCCGAAAACAATGATCGGCTCCGGCTCCTCTTCCGGATGCGCTTCCCTTGCCAAATGCAGATGCCGCTGCTGCTTCATTTGGGCTATTGTCTCATCAGGTATCTCCAATCCTCTTTCCGCAAGCAGGGCCCGCGCAAGCACATAATCGAAATGGCCCCATTCATCGGGTCTGGCCAGAATCTCCAACAACTCCGTATCCGTAAACGACAAGAGATAATAACCTTGCTCCACGTCATGCAGCCGATGCCGGTAATATTCCTCTAATGCTTTATGCGCTTTGTCAAGATCGTCGGCGCGAACTTTTAAGTGGATGTTCTGCTCCACTGTATTCAGAAAATAACCCGGTTCAAGGAGCGGTTTGACTTTTTCCACTACACAGTCGATCTGCTGCGCGCGCAATTTTTCGGCAACGGCAGATGCAAGACCGGGATCATTGAATTGTTGAAATGTTTGAAATCGAGCTGTCATAACGCACTGTTTTGAGCGGGGCTCGGGCCAATTAAAAATAAATTAAATTGAGGCATCGGCCCCTCATCCGTGAATATCAGGAAATTAACTGGTTATAGTAATGTTAAAGGTTTACTATATTGCAGCAAAATATATAGTTTGCCGGTCTTTTAGAAACTCAACAGCAGTGTATGAAAAAATTGATGATCTGTATTTTATGTTTAGCGTCCTTCTCTGGTTTTGCGCAGTTCCGGATGGGCATTCAGGGCTCTTTCTCCGCGCTTACCTACTGGCAGACCGACGGTTATGGCGGCTTGCCTTCGCAGGAATTTACCTGGGCGAAAAATGGATACCAGGGCGGTATCTTTGCCGAATATGATCTGGGCTACTCCGGTATCACCATTCAGCCCGCGCTGATGTATGCCGTAACCGGCGCCCATGTCGGCCAGACGCTGGGCTTTAATGACAACGCGAACTTCACCTATATCATTTCTGACTCGCGTATTACTGTCAATACCTTGCGTCTGCCCCTCAACATCCTGTACACCTACCGGATCGATCCTACATTCAAGGTCTTCGGGGGCTTTGGGCCCTATATCGCAAAAAATCTAAGCGGAACAGAAAAGGGAAATTTCACCGGCGACTCCTCCGGCGGCAACAATTATTATCCTACTACATTGCGTTTTAAGAATACCATTTCGATCAATGGCAACGCGTCTCAAGCGACTCTCGGCGTCAGCAATGTTGCCTCGATCGATGCCGGTATGGATATCCTGCTGGGTTTCCAATACAAGAAACTGGAAGTCTCCGTTGCCTGGATGAGAGGCTTCTCAAGGCAATACCATACCAGTTACGTCAATATGGGCAACCAGATCTGGAACTTTACGCTTGGGTACGTCATATTCGGGCACGAGCGCAAACCTAAGCTGTAGACGTCCAACTAAGGTATGTAAAACTCATTGCTCCGTCCGGCAGTGTCGTGGAATCAAAGTTTTTTCTCCACCCTGTCCAGCATCTCCAGGATGGCGGCTTCAATTCTGTCCTTTTCCGCATATGCGATCAAATGCCCCCTGCCTGGTATCATCCTGACGGATAAGTAGGGGACATTTGTTAAATGTGCCCGGGCAAAACTCGCATTTGTCGTGTCCACCAGACCATCTTTCTCTCCCTGCAAATAGATCACGGGAACCCGTATCCCACCCCACAACGGCAGCATCTTCGTCAACTCTTCTTTATGACGCACCTTTTCCCGGTTGGCGGTTTGCAACATCCGGGGTACAAACCAATGAATGAACGGGCTCTCGACCAAATTGGTGAACCAGAAGATGGTCTCCTTTCCCGGCCCGATAGGCGGAGCCACCAATACCAGGCCATCCACCAGTTCCGGGTGATCCATGGCCAGGCGGCAGGCGATCGGACCCCCATATGAAACGCCAACCACGATGACCGGATGATGTGCCTTGTGCACACTATCGAGCAACAATTCCTGCACGTGCGCCTGCACCGCAATATCCGGCACCGGTTCGGCCAAACCGCTGTAACCGTAGCCAGGCCGGTCCGCTGCATACAACGTAGCCCGGGTCAAAAGCGTACTGTCCGTAAGGTAATTGCGCCAATAGCTCATTGAGCTCGGGGCACCATGGATAAATAATATGGTAGCACCGGATGAATTCCCTGTGCGCACATAACGTACTTTTCGGTCCACTGCCTCGAAATAGCCGATATGCGGCTCTACATGACGATTGCGAAACCAGGTGGTCAGGTCCTTATTGTCCATCCTGAACTGCACGAGCCTGTCGAATACCAAGAGAAGGATGATAAAAAAGATAAGTATTCCCAAAAATGTCCGGACTACAATCCGTGTGATTCTTACGATCATACAAGTAGAAATAACGCTTATATCCTATGCGTTACTAAATTAAGCAAAATGAGCGCCGATTCGTCGTGACAATCGCCTTTTTTATGTAAAGATTTTGCGCATCCATCTCTCCTTCGGCGACACCTACCGGGCGGCGTTCCTGGAAAGAATGAAAGGGAAGATCAGGCAAGAGCTGCGATCTTTTCCTGCAACAATTTCTTCTCTGCGAGGGAGGGCGTCAACGCGCAGGCCTGCTCCAAAAGCCGGCGGGATTCCATGGAATTTCCTGCTCTTCCGTGCAGGTCGCCAAGGACGGCAGGGTAGAGGTAGTGCCGTGCTAGTAGGTGGCCAATACCTGCAATATCCATGATGCTATCGATGGCTGCGCCGACGCCATCTGTCACTGCCAGTATGATGGCCCGGTTCAGTTGAACGATGGGTATTGGCTTGCGTGCCAGCAAGTGGTCGTATAACCGGAGCAGTGCGGCCCAGTTCGTGGATGCATAATCCGGCGCCAGGCAATGCTCCGCCGCAATGGCCGACTCGATATGATAAACCGAGAGCTGATCGCCTATGGCCGACTGATCGAGAAATTGATACCCCATTTTGATCAGCTCCCGGTCCCACTTGCTCCTGTCCTGGTCCCGCAGCAGTATGATGGTATTGTCTCCACCTATCCGGCTGTCAAAACGCGAGGCCTGAAAACACATGAGCGACAACAGCGCAAAACACGGTGGCTGGGACACGACCCTGTGTTCGGCCAATAATGTACAAAGCCGCATGGCCTCCGCACACAGGTCATGTCTAATCAGTTCGTCCGCCTTCAGGGAGCTATAACCTTCATTGAACAACAGGTAGATCACAGTATACACGCTTTCCAGCCGACCGGTGAGCGCCAGTCCTGAAGGGAGTTCGAATTGAACATTGTTCGTCCGGATATATTCCCTCGCCCGGTAGATGCGTTTTTGCACGGCCGCTTCGTTGGACACCAGTGCCCTGGCTATCTCCTGAACGCCAAACCCGGAAACGGTTTTCAAGGTCAGGGCTACCTGATCCTCCGTGCTCAAAGCGGGATGGCAACAGGCGAAGATCATCCGCAGCTGACTATCCGCTATCTCCGTGTCCAAAAAGAAATACGCTATACTGCTCTCCGCCTCATGCTGCAACCGGAGCGAAAGCTCTCCGGAGATACCGGCCAGCTTCTGCTGCCGGCGGATCAGATCGATGGTCCGGTTGCGTGCCACCTGCATGAGCCAGGCTGATGGATTGTCCGGCAGCGCCCCATACTTCCATACCTGTAAGGCTTTTAGAAAGGTCTCCTGCACCGTGTCTTCAACCAGTTCCAGGTTATGGATGCCGAAGACTCGTGTCAACACGGCGACCATCTTCCCCGACTCGTGACGGAAAAGATGATCGACCAATTGCTTGGGAGACTGTCCTTCCGTCAGACTCATGAAGGCATGGGGATTTTCATGATCTCCCGGACCTCGACGGACCCATCCACTGAGAATTCGGGAAAGCCAAATGCCAGCTCTGCAGCCTCATCCAGGGACCCGGCCTTAACGATCATATAACCACCCAATAGTTCTTTGCCTTCGGCAAATGGGCCATCGGTTATCAAGGGCTTCTTTCCCTGTATCGTCTTTCCACCGATCACCAAAGGATCGCCGCCGACATAAAGCCCTTTGGCGCTCAATTCCTTTACCCAATCAAACCATTTCTGCATGGTAGCCTGCAATTCTTCCGGCGTCCAATTCAAGTCTTCTGGACTGGGTCCACGGAAGATGAACATAAAATCTTTCATGATGTTTTTTTTGTAAGACGATTGGTACATAGCGGGTCGGACAAAAAAGCACGATTTTTTTAAAAAGACCGCCAAACTATTTCCGGGAAATGCTATAGATCGGTACAGATGGCGTAAAGGATTGGTTGTTCTCGGGTCGTTGATAGATGGTCCGGACGACATCCATTCCTTTCACGACCTTTCCGAAGGCAGCATAACCCTGTCCGTCCGGGTTGTTCTCACCGCCGAAGTCGAAACCTGGCTGGTCGCCCAGACATATAAAAAATTCGGAAGTGCCGGTACCCGGCTTATCTCTGGCAAGGGAGATCGTTCCGTTGGTGTGAAGGATATGGGTGTCTTTTGTCGTCTCATGGGGCACTCCCGGCAACGATACCGCCCGGTTGTGGTCTGTTCTCCAGATGCCGCCCTGGATGAGCGATGAAATGGGCGCTCCTGTCACCTGGTTGTCCTCGTTCAATACCCGGTAAAAAGAAGCTTTTTTATAAAACCCGGAATCGATATAGGACAGGAAGGCCCCTGCTGTCTTTGGTGCCTGACGGAGGTAAAGCTCGACTTCGATATCCCCTGCCGATGTACTGATGAGCACGTGGGGAGTAGCCGGGCTGGCGGAATGACAGGCCGGTAACAGACCGGCAATGAAAAGTACAAATAAACGGCGCTTCATGGCTGTGGTTGAGACCCACAATTTAATGTAATATTGTCTATGCAATTTGATCTTCCTTTCGTCCATACGGTCTTCCTGGGCTTCCTTTCGCTTTTTCCGATCGTCAACCCCATCGGCTCAGCTTTCATAGTGGACCCGCTGCTTGGCGATCTTACTTTTGCCGAACGGAAAAGCGCCGCAAAGAAAGTGGCCTTTTATTCCGCGTCCATTTGTATCGTCTCCGCCCTGATCGGAAGCTGGATCCTGAAATTGTTCGGCATCTCCATACCCGTCGTCCAGCTGGCAGGGGGTATCCTGATCTGCCGCATGGGCTGGCAGCTGCTGCTGTCGGATGGCCCGGTCAAAGGTGAAAAGGAGACGGCCAGGCCCACGCGTCAGCCAAAGGACATCGATGATATCCTCTTCTACCCCATCTCCTTTCCCATGACCACCGGCGCCGGCACCATCTCCGTGATCCTGACCCTCGCTGCACACGAAGAAGAAACGAATGTACTCACCCATGTCCTGAACCTGACAGCACTTTTTATCGCCATCGTCTGCATCAGCGTACTTATCTATATCTGCTATGCTTACACCAACCGCTTCATCCACCGGCTGGGGCCGCGCGGTGAGCAGATCGTCAACCGGCTCAGCGCTTTCCTGGTCTTCTGTATCGGTATGCAGATCGCCTGGGGTGGTATTGGCGCCCTGATAAAAGGTATGCACTGATCAAAGGCATGCCTTGATCTCCGTCATCACGGCTGTAAAAGCCCGATCCTGCCGTACATCGTTGCGCCAGGCCAATCCCCGCTCCATCAGGTCTATCTCCCGTACCAGGGTCGATCCCTCCTTGCCCGCTTCCTTGCCGAGGATAAACACCGTATCGCTGATGGCCGTCGCGGTCTCGATATCGTGCGACACGATGATCAGCGTCTTCAGCTCATCACTCAAAGACACCTGTTGGAGCAGTTCCGTCACTTTGTCGAGCACACAAACATCCAATCCGCTAAACGGCTCATCGAGTAACAGGAAGTCCGCGCCTTTCAACAATTGCTGAATGATACTCACCCGCTGCTGCTGCCCCCCCGAAAGCTGGGCCGGATAGTGGTGCATGACTTCAGTGATATCGAACTGCGATGCATACCCGCGGATCGCTTCGGCTTCTTTGCCGGCCAGCAGCTTGTTCTTCTTTGCCGCCAGGAGCAAAGACTGCTGCACGGTCCGCCAGCCGAATTGATAATAGTTTTGAAAGATCACCCCCATGTCTCCGGCCTGCACCGCCCTTTCCTGCCATACCTGCACCACGCCGCCGACTGTCTCCGCGGGCTTTCTTTCATGGAGGATGATCTTTCCCGAGCTCGGTTGCTGGAGCCCGGAAAGGATGCGGAAAAGCTGTGTCTTGCCTATCCCGCTCCGTCCGACCAGCGAAACAACCTGTCCCTGTTGAAGTCCCGGCCGCACGACATCCCGGATCACGAAATTGATGTCCCGGAGAATGCACTTACTTCCGTAGGACAGATAGACGCCTTTTGCCTCTAACAGGATATCGTGTTTGCTATAGATAGTCATACATGTAATTTTTAGCGTTTGGTATAAGGAAATAGCCAGCGGCGCAATGCGCCGATCCCGTAGTCGAACGACAAGCCGACACAAAGGACCACGATCTGTAAAGCCAGTACATGGGGCAGGTCGTTGTACTTGTTGTATTTGATCAACAGCGTGCCGATACCGCCTTCACCCATGCTCAGTCCCTCCACCAGCGTGATCATCATCCACGCGATGGAAAAGTTCTGGCGCACGATCTCAAACACCTGGTCCGCCTTGCCCACGACGATCACCTCATAAAGCGTTTCCCATTTTGTATACCCCAATGTCTGACAAAGTTCATATTCCTGTTCGGGAATGCGGGTGATCACCGACAAGAATGAAGTGGTAAAAAAGGGCACGATGCCAAATACCAGGAGCCACAATTTCAAGGCACCCCCGTCCTTCGTGAGCAGCGTGAAGATGAAGATGAGTCCCGTTAGGGTCAGGTAACGCAGCCTCACCAGCAGTTTCGCCGCCGCTGCAAAAAAGGGCACCACCGACAGGTAAGAGAACGCAAGCGTGATCAGGATGCTGTAAAACATGGCCTTCACCGTCAGCAGCAAGCTGACAAGCAGGTTGTCGATCAGCAACCTGGTCCCCAGCAATTGTCCTAGCGCCTCGAAGATGCGCAGGGGACCGGGGATGAGGCCGGCTGGGGCAAGCGACCATATAATCAATGCAATCATCAGCTGCGATATCGCCATGATCTTACTGGCGCGGCCGAATGGCTTGAACATATGCGTATTTTAAGGCCGGGGCCAATTGCCCCGGCCGGTTAAAGATGATTATGTAGATTATGTACCCAACACGATCTCCACGCGGCGGTTGCGGCTCCTGCCGGCTTCCGTGCCGTTATCGGCCACAGGTTTGGCCGAGCCAAAACCCTTCGACTCGATCCGCTCGTCCTTCAATCCCTTCCGCATCAACCATTCCTTTACACTGGCAGCCCGCTTCTGCGACAAAGGCATGTTCACCGCGTCGCCGCCATTGTTATCGGTATAGCCAAAGACGCCCACCTTCAGGCCTTCGGCCACTACGGCCGATTCGAAGATGTCGTTGAGCGTCTTATAAGATTCCGCGCCGATCACGGCCGATCCTGTCTCGAATTCGATATGATAAGACCTCACCGATACTGCAGCCGTGATCTCCGTAGCATATTTCGTTTCCATGGCCTTGCCTTCCAGCAATTCAGGGTGGTTGGAGATCACACTCAGCAGAAAGGACTTGTCCACGGCCTTTTCATAGGTCATATAACCTGGCATGATTGCCGGATACATCTTGACCATCAGGTTGCCGAACGTATTGTACACTGCCTTGTAGCGATCTACCTTATCCGGGCCTAACCCGAACGTGTTGGCCATGTCGGCCAGGTTGAACACCGCCGAACCGCCGAGGTTTACGGTTTGCCCCTGGACGTCGCGTTCTTCGACGCCGTTGTAGTATTTCAACCAATAGGCGGCATCCTTCTCCTGGTATACTGCGGCACTCACCTCGGCCGCGAACTTCCTGGCCCCGCTAAAGCTCTTTACCTGGTCGCCTGCCTGTGCCAATGCAATGATCATGTTCTCGACGTCGGTGCGGTGATCATAGGCCCACTTCTTGATCGCGATCGTTTGCACGGGCATCTGCGAAGCATACTGCCGCGTATTGGCGATCGTCACAAGGCCGCCTTTCTTCGTAGCGACATTCACGTCGCCGGGTGTCCAGGTGGCCACGGCGTCCACGCCTACTGTCGTGTCCTTGCCCGTAGTCTTGCCATCGACGATGATCTTCCGGCTCTCCGTGTACCCCGTGATATACTTGTTCGGTGCGTCCAGAAAATCGTTGGCGGCTATGAGGTTCACGGCGGTTCCATCATAGGTCGTCTCGTCCGGGTTCACCTTGATCCCGTTGTCACCGGCCCATTTGAGAAGGATATTGACATCCCCGTCGCGCAACACCCCGGCCACGCACTTACCGATCGCATTCCGCGGGTCCTGCTTCCAGGAAGCGCGCCCCATGATCTGGTCCTCGCCATAGGATTTACCATGGGCCATAGGGAGGATAATGGGTTGGTATTCGGCGCCCAAAGGTTCGAGTTCTTTGGACAGAGACGTCATGAAGGCCGGCATGCCGTCTCCCATGAAGCTGATCAGCACACCCACGCTGTTCGGGTTCGTCTTGTACTCGCCTGCGAATTTCACCAGGTCGGCCATTTGTTTATTGCAGTCGTCCTGGCGCATGTAGGCGACATCCACCCCGGCTTTGTCGAACAAGGAGCCCTTGGTAGTCCTCACCCCGCCATTCGCATACATCCCGGAGAACTGCGCATTCCAGGCCATTCGTTCCCACAGAATACGCGTGCCGCCGTTCGCGGCCTCGGAGGAGCCGGGCAGCGTCAGCAGGACGGCATTTGCATTCAGACTGGCTTCGGGCACGTCGGGCAATACCACCTTGCCCAATTCGACGGCCTTCGCCGCTTCTTTCGGTCTGCCTTGGTACCACTTTACAGCGAGGATACCCGCGGTGACCACGGCAGCGATGATCAGTATTTTTCCGGCGGGTTTTAATTTGATAGACATATAGTTATTTTTAGAATTTTTTATAAAATGTATTTAATCCAGCAGCTTTTTATAACGGTCATTTAATTGAACATCTCTCAACCTGCCCTTGTCGCCGGCGGCGATCACGGTCCCGGCATACTTGAAATCACTGCCAAGATCGAAGCGGTTGATCAGTTCTATCGCCTGTGCCGACTTGGCCTTATCTTCAAGCACCTTGTCGTCCATGAACTTCGACGTCACGTCGATGGCCGATTTGATATGGCCGATCTTCTCCCCGATCTTCACCTTCAGCAAGGCGAGGGCTTTTTCGGCATCCCTGTTCAATTCGTCGTCACCCTTGAACGCCTGCATGGCGCTCGTCACGGCGGACAGACCCGTAGTAACGGAGTAGTAGAGATCTTTTTTTGCCTCCAGGTCCAATTTCGCATCTTCCAGCATGATCCCGCTCTCTTCAAAGGCGGCATCTGCAAACTGGATCAGCTTGTTGAGGTCGGTGACGATCGGCGTCACATTCTCTATGTATTCCTTGCAACGCATCACGTTGTTGGTGTACAGGTTTACCTGGTGGCTGGACCCGTTCTCCTGTTGGAGTATTTTTACTTTCCGGATATTGAGCTGCAGTTCTTTGTCCTTCTCTTCCAACTTCCCGGTCAGTTCACTTTGTTTTCCCTTCAGCCTTGCCGACTGTTTGGCCAAAGTGTTCCTGTCCTTATATCCCTGGTCGATCTTTGCCTCCAGGATATTAAAAGGGTTGAGTTCGATGGCCAGTCCGATGGAGTAATTGGCGATGAACTCCGAAAAATATTTCAGCGCCCGCCAGAACTTCCGGTTGGAGACGGTCATCAGTAAGAAACCGCATACGACGCCCCCGATGATCAGGTTGACAAGATTCCAGGTCACCGTCACCAGCCAGGGCAGTACATAGGTCAGGAATCCATAAGCCAGCCCAGCAAAGAAGGCGAGGCCGACGATGGCTGTCGCGATGTGTTTGGGTTCGCTCCACCATCCGGGTGATTTCGTTTTTTGAATAAGCGTGTTCATGGTCATTCGAGTTTTTGATTAATGTATATAATTGTTGATCTTTCCGATATCGGTTTGTCTCTGTTGCTTCCGCCTTTCACTCTCTGCGGTGTAGGCATTGCTGTTCGCGTCCAGCTTGTCCTTTGCCTCCTGCGCCTCCCGCTGCATCGCAGCGATCTGCGCCTGCAATTCGAATACTTCCTGCGAAAGGGCCTGGATCCTGCGCCCTTTTTCGTCGGCTTCCACAGACCTGCTGTAGACTTTTTCCTGCAAGGCGGCTTCTACCGTCTTACCGAACCGGTCCGCATCCGTCGTCAGCACCCGCAGGTATTCACCCGCCGTCGAGAGCAGCTTGTCTTTGTCGAGGCCCTGCACCTGCAAACCGGCAAAGGCGGCTGCAAAACGCGACCGTTCGTCACTTATCGCTTGCATGGCTGAGGTCATCCTTGCGAATTCGTAGTAGTCGGGGCCGGGGATGTTCGCCTCGCTGAAAAGCTTGTCGAAATAATCCACGAATCGCTGGTCGGATGGACCGCCAGCGGCTCCGCCGCCTGGCGTTCTGCTTCCACCTTTCATACCGTTGCCGCCTCGCGCACCAACGCCTGGTGGCGTTCCAACCCCGGCCGGCGCGAACTGCACGGTACCCGCCGCGCTATCCGGCGAAGATGTCTCCGCATCATGCGCGGACTCCTTCTTTTCCTCTCCCACCTCCACGAAGGCGGAGAGGATCTTTTTTCCAAATGAGGACATAGTTGTTGATTTTTATGGTTAATAATATCTTTGGGCATAGCAGGGCCCTTCCGGCATTTGCCGGTCAGATCGGGGCATGTCTTCGGATCACTGCAGAAGCGGGTACGACAGGGTCATCCCTAGTATTGGTGCGGATCATTGCAGCGGCAAATGGGACAGGGTTATCCCTCTCGCCTTACTGCAGTGGCAAACAGGATAGGGTCATCCCCTCCCGCAAGGCGGCGGGGATATAGGCCTGGGGTTGTTTCTCGCTCACCGGCCTGGCCGTCAACTGACGGTAGATCACGGACAGAATGAGCGTCAGCAGGATTACGATCATCCCAATAAGCTTTTTCATGTTAATGCGGTTAGGACAATAATAGGTCATAACGGAGGTCAGCAGCCGAAGCGTGTCTGCCCCTGTTCTGTCACTTGGTTAAGGGAAAATTTTGAGAGAGAGAAAGGTTGAAGCTTAACCGTTGTCAACCCTGTGGAAGATGTTTCATTGTCGTAGGAGACTGTGCTCCATTTGATTTGATAGAGTAAAGTTAATACTACTTTACCCCTCCCTGTTAGTACATCCGGTAGGAGCGCGCGGTTTCGATGAATGACGGTCCGCCTCCTGTGATGATTGGTAATATAAATGGGTGAGTGTGGAATATCGTATCTAAGCGGTAGATTTTGTTACTGCGTTGCAAAAACCGGGCGTCCCGCTGCTTTTTTCCGAAGCCGGATCCCGGACACAATGGATTCGGTACCTTCCGTTTCAAAACAAGATCTTATGCGTCGCTCTCTTCTTCTGTTGCTGGCCTTTACGGCCTCTGCTGCTTTGATCACGCAGGACACTGCGATCCAGATCCCGCTCTGGCCGAAGGGCGCGCCCGGCTTCGAGAGCCGCCGCGACGAACCCGAACAGGCAAAGGACTACTGGGTAAAGAATATCCACAATCCCTCTATCACCGTATACCTGCCGCCGAAAGACAAGGCTACAGGTGCGGCTGTCGTTATCTTCCCCGGCGGAGGGCATCGCCTGCTCGTTTTCAATGCCGAAGGGCGGGAGCCGGCCAGGTTTCTGAATAGCATCGGGGTTGCCGCTTTCATCGTAAAATACCGGCTGTTCCGCGAAGACTCGATGATCTATCGTCTCGATAGAGAAGTAAAGCAGGATGCATACCGCGCTATCCGGCTGGTTCGTGCGAGAGCCGCAGAATGGAATATCGATACCGCCCGCGTCGGCACGCTCAGTTTTTCGGCCGGCGGCGAAGTGGCGGAACTGGTAGCCTACACTCCCGGTAAAGGTGATCCTTCGGCGCCGGACCCCATCGACCGCGGCGACGGACGGCCGAATTTTCAGCTGCTCGTTTACCCGGGTCCCCTTGGTGTGCCGGAAACCGTTCCCGCGGATGCTCCGCCTGCCTTCCTCATTGCAGCCGACGACGATCCCTGCTGCTCGACACCCGTGGTCACCTTGCTGGAAAGGTACCGTGCGGCGAAGGCACCCATCGAAGCCCATATCCTCTCGGGCGGCAATCACGGGTTCAACATGGGCTACCGCTCCAACCTCAAAGCCGTTAAAGCATGGCCGCAGTTGATGGCCAACTGGCTGTCGGATATGCATATGCTGGAGGTAAAAAAATAACAGACCCCGGTAAGAATACCGGGGTCATACTAATCAAGAGTGTTTTTAACCATTAAACCTTATCCTATGAAAGACCAAAAATACGTCGACTCGGTGGAATTTCAGGATTTGATTTATAGGCGTTATTTTTTTGTTTTTTTTGGCTCGTTGTCCTGCCGTTGCAGTCTGTTGCTGCGCCAGCTTCTCCTCCTGCTCCTGGCTGAGGATCTCCGGCTGTTTGATCGGAAGGTCGGTCATTACCTCGGGGAATATAAGGATCATATTCGCCACGGAATTATAGCTGACATCAAACATGCGCCAGCTCTCGCCTTCATCTTTCGACTGGCCGACGAAATAGGTGGTATAATGATACGGCACGTTCTCCCTGTGGATATAGCGTGAGACGCGGATAAGACATTGCCACTGCTGATCGATGGTCCTGAGGGTCTCTATATCGAGGACAGGATACAGTTCCTCCTGATCGCTGGTCGTCCGCGACCTCATCTGGTAGACGTGCTCCATATAGCCTTCTGCCCCGCCATAATATTTGAGGACACTGGCAGGGGCAAGTCCGGTATACAATTCGTTGTTGCCGTAGGCATCCGTTTTTATGAGGCTGTCGGCGTACAATAAGGCTTGCCGGGAGATCTTTGCCGTATCAGGCTGCGCCCGGCTCATCAGGCCGGTCAAAAGAAAAAGACAGGCGAAAAGGGTATTCCGGATGTGCATGGGGTATGGATTTAAAGCCCAATATACGGCAAAAGCCGGTTACCTGCAAGAGTGCCCCTATCCCATATAGCGTTCTTTATCAATATGTTCACGAAATTGTAAAATTCTGGTGCCGGGGCAACACTAAAACCGGTCAAGCCGTTCTTTTTAGTATCTTCACCCGGCAACATATAATTATATATTTTATAGTATGTCACAGAGAACAGACTTTGTTTATTCCGTTCAGCAGGAACCGCACAGGCTCCGCACAAAACAGATCCTGCAGCAGCATCCGGAAGTGAGAAAACTGATCGGAAAGAACAAGTATACGATCTTTGCCATTTTGGGCCTGGTGTTGTTTCAGGTCGGCATGAGCTGGCTGTTGAGGGACAGTTCCTGGTGGTTGGTAGTAGGGGGTGCATACCTGCTTGGGGCCTTTGCCGACCACTCTCTTTTTGTGATGATCCACGAATGCGCACATCACCTGCTATTTAAAAGCCGCGGCGCCAACAGGCTTGCCGGCATCCTGGCCAACCTGCCGCAATTGTTCCCGAGTTCTATTTCCTTTGAGCGCTATCACATAAAAACACCATTCCTTTCAGGGGGTTCACGAACTCGACGCCGACCTCCCGAACCGGTGGGAGGCGAAACTGATCAATAACTTCTTCATTGGCAAAGTGATCTGGCTGCTGTTCTACCCGGTATTCCAGGTCTTTCGCATCTCCCGCCTTCGAGAGATAAAACCTTTCGATAAATGGGTAGCCCTGAACTGGGCGGCGGAGATCGTTTTTATTGCCGCGATCTGGCTGGTCTTCGGTCCGAAAGCGATCATCTACCTGCTGCTTAGTTTCTTCTTCTCTGTGGGCCTGCATCCTTTGGGCGCGCGTTGGATACAGGAGCACTATCTTACGCACGACGAGCAACAGGAGACCTTTAGCTATTACGGCGTGTTGAATGCGGTAGCCTTCAACGTAGGCTATCACAACGAACATCACGATTTCCCTTCGATACCCTGGAACAAGCTTCCCCAGATAAAAAAAGCGGCTCCTGCCTACTACGATAGCCTCCACTCGCATAAATCGTGGACTGTACTCTTCTTCCGCTTCCTTTTCGATAAGGAGATCTCTCTCTTCTCGCGTATCATACGCAAGGAAAGAGGCAAGGTCTCCCTTACCGACGAGTCGACCCCGGACCGGGACCTGATCGCACAGAGCAGCCACGCGTCCGTCAAGCCATAAGAAGGCTGTCGGGGCATAAAGTGACCATCGCTTCGCCGGCGGCCTCCGGCGACCTACCTGCCGCGCGGGAGTCACCGTCACAGCGTCAGGCTTAAATAAAAACCCTAGTCCCGGAATTGAAATTTTCCCTGAATTCCTTTGGCGTACACGTCTTCTTCTTCTTGAAGATGCGGTTGAAATTGGAGATATTGTTGAATCCGCAACCGTAAGAGATCTCGGAGATCGAATGGGTCGTATCTATCAGCATCCTGCTTGCATGCCCCAGCCTGATCTCATTCAGGCTATCGATAAAAGTATTCCCCGTCCGTTTCTTGATAAACCTGCTGAATGACACATCCGTCATGCTCACCAAACGGGCTACCTCACCAAGTGTGATCGCCTTATCGTAATTGGTATTCATATATTCGAAGGCCTTCTCGATACGCCGGCTGTTGTAGGTAAAATGCTGGTTGGTGAATGAAGCATCCGAGAGGGTCCGCATATTCTTCGAGATGGACAGATCATGGAGTATCGACAATAACTCGAGTACACCGTCAAAACCACTGCGCTGGTTAAGCGCCAATATCCGCGGCGCCGCTGCTGCCGCGGCCCTCCCGGGAAAACAGTATCCCCTTCTGCGACCGATCCATCATATTGCGGATAAAACAGAGTTGGTTGCGGCGAAGAAATTTGTCCTCGAAAAGATCCTTGTGCCATTGGATCGTCACTTCCCTGATGTCCTCAGTCGTACACTGATGTGTAAACCAGGCATGATAGAGATTGGGGCCGACAAGCACCAGCTCCAGATCGTCGATAATGTCGATATGATCGCCAACGATCCGTCTGGCACCCTTGCCGTTAATGATCAGGTTCAACTCTACTTCTTCATGATAATGTAATGGGAAACTAAACTCTTTTTTGACCCTGGAGAAGATGGTAAAACAGTCGTTTTGGGTCAGTGGAGTGATCTCACGGATAATATTCGTGTTCATATGAGCAATGGTTAGTTGTTAAGTTAAGTGACACTCAACAGTTGGCAGTCGTTAAATCCAAACAAAGATGGGATAAAAAAGTATAATATGGAAAGCCGGACGGGTTTATTTGCTAAATAATTGTCAATCAATTATATATAGGGAACAAAATTATGAAAAACCCCAAAAAGACAAGATTGGGATAAAATAGTAGTAGTGTGGAGACCAGGATGCTGACTATCTTGCAGCGCCTTGCAGGTGGAAAATTGCTATTTTTCTGCAATGAAATTACAAGCAGCTGACCTTGCCATCATAGTCGCCTACCTGATCACCATGGTCGTGATAGGTTGGACACTGCGTAAAAAGGCCCGGGAGAACAAGCTGAATTACCTGATGGGAGGCAAATCTCTTCCCTGGTATATGCTGGGGCTGAGCGATGCAGGTGACATGTTCGATATTTCCGGGACCATGTGGATGGTAAGTCTTTGCTTCGTCTATGGGTTGAAAAGCATTTGGATCCCCTGGCTTTGGCCGGTATTCAACCAGGTCTTCCTTATGGTCTACCTCTCCCGTTGGCTGAGGCGTTCGAACGCCACCACCGGCGCAGAATGGCTTGCCACGCGTTTTGGCCGTTCAGGACCGGGCGTCCGCGCCTCGCATAATATCGTCGTAGCGTTTGCTTTGCTCAGCTGTCTAGGCTTCATGGCTTACGGCTTTGTAGGGTTAGGGAAATTCATGCAGATCTTTATTCCCTGGGAATCCATCAACCCATACATCCCCTTCCATGTCCCGACTGCTTATATCCCACATTTCTATGGCATCGTCTTCACCCTGGTCGCCATGTTCTACTCCATCTTAGGCGGGATGCACAGCATTGTCCTCGGCGATGTGATCAAATATGCTATCATGACCGTAGCGTGTCTGAGCATCGGTGGCATTGCCATGTACCGTCTCCATCAGCCTGGCCAAACCTTGCATGTTCCTGAGGGCTGGCTTGACCCTTTCTTCGGCTGGCGCCTTCACCTGGACTGGAAAGGGCTTGTAGACGACGCCAACCGCAAAATAGCAGCGGATGGTTTTTCGCTGTTCGGCCTTTTCTTCATGATGATGCTCTTTAAAGGCGTTTTCGCCAGTCTCGCGGGTCCCGCTCCCAACTATGACATGCAAAAAGTGCTCAGTACCCGCAGTCCGGAGGAGGCCAGCAAAATGAGCGGTTTCGTCAACATCATACTTCTGCCCATCCGCTACTCGCTGATCATCGGGCTCACCGTACTCGCTTTGCTCTATTACAGCACCATCAGCGGCAGCCTGCAGACGCCAAACGGCACCGACTTTGAAAAAATACTCCCGGCCACCATCAACAATTTCCTTCCCGTCGGGCTCCTCGGCCTGGTCGTCACAGGATTGCTTGGCGCATTCATGGGTACATTTTCGGGCACCCTCAATGCTGCCCAGGCGTATATCGTAAACGATATCTACCTAAAATACGTCAACCCCACTGCTTCCAACCGGCAGACCATCTCCATGAACTATCTTGCCGGTCTCGTCGTCGTCATCGTCGGCATCATATTGGGCCTGTTCATCGAGGACGTCAACACGATCCTGCAGTGGATCGTTTCGGGGCTGTATGGCGGCTATGCCGCGGCCAACCTGCTGAAATGGCATTGGTGGCGTTTCAATGCGGGCGGGTATTTCTGGGGTATGCTTGCAGGCATCCTCCCGGCCATCGTTTTGGCCATCCTGAAATTCAAGGGCATTACCATGGGCCCCGATCTCTATTACTGGCCCGCCATCTTCTTCCTTTCCCTGGCCGGATCGATCATCGGCTCCTACGCCTACCCGCCGACCGACAAGAAGACCCTGCACTCTTTCTATCGCACCGTGCGGCCATGGGGCTGGTGGCAGCCGGTCCATCGGGAAGTCGCACAGGACGACCCGGCTTTCGTGGGCAACCGCAATTTTCGCATCAATGCCTTCAACATCGTGCTGGGTATTATGGGCCAGCTTTGTCTGACCCTGCTGCCCATGTATATCGTACTCGGATTGCACGTGCCGCTGCTGCTAAACACTATCCTGTTACTCGTTATTATCTTTATCCTGAAAAAAACCTGGTGGAACAGACTTAACGAATATTGATTTGTCTAATTTAAAATGACCTTAATGCAACACGATTTTAGCCAACGATTGTCAAAACTCACTGAGCGTTACTCCGAGCTCATCGAGCGGCCAAATGAACCCCGAACTCCCGGCAACGGCATCTTCCTCCGTTATAAGCATGCGGTACTGACAGCCGCACATGCTCCGCTCTTCTGGCGTTACGACCTCGACAAAAAAGCCAATCCCTTTCTCATGGAACGGTTCGGCATCAACGGCGTCTTCAATGCCGGCGCCATCAAATGGAATAATGCTTACGTGCTTATGGTCAGGGTCGAGAGCTGGAACCGCAAGTCTTTTTTTGCTATCGCCGAAAGTCCAAACGGCATCGACAACTTTCGCTTCTGGCAGTCCCCCGTGAATATGCCTGGCACCGATAATCCCGAAACGAACATCTACGATATCCGCCTCACCCGCCACGAAGACGGTTGGGTCTACGGCCTCTTCTGCACGGAACGCAGGGACCCAGCAGCCCCGCCATCCGACCAATCGGCGGCAGTAGCCCAATGCGGTATCGCCCGCACAAAAGACCTCCTGACCTGGGAGCGACTGGCCGATCTGCAAACCAGCTCGGCCCAGCAACGCAATGTCGTCCTCCATCCCGAATTCGTACAGGGCAAATACGCCTTTTACACGAGGCCGCAGGACGGATTCATACATGCGGGTACTGGCGGCGGAATAGGCTTCGGTCTTTCCGATTCCATTACCCATGCCGTTGTCGGCGAAGAGACTATCATCGACCCCCGGCTTTATCATACCATCAACGAGGGGAAAAATGGACTGGGTCCCGAGCCCATCAAGACCAGGCTGGGATGGCTTCTCCTTGCTCACGGCGTCCGCAATACTGCCGCCGGGCTCCGTTATACGCTGTATCTCTTTATGACCGATCTGCACGATCTTACAAAGGTGCTTTACAAACCAGGTGGCTATTTCCTTGCGCCAAAGGGAAAGGAGCGGGTGGGGGATGTGTCCAATGTGGTCTTTTGCAATGGCTGGATAGCCGACGACGACGGCCGGGTCTTCATCTACTACGCTTCCTCCGACACCCGCATGCATGTGGCCACCACCACCATTGAACAATTACTGGACTATGCTGTGAATACCCCCGCGGATGAGGGTCATTCTTTCGCATCGGTGGCCACGCTGCAGCAGATCATCGACAAGAACAAGCCTTACGTGAAAGAAAAACTACATGAGCCACACCACTTACCGCCAAGAACTTGATCAGGAACTGGGATCTATTCTGCGCTACTGGATGAGGGCTATGCCTGACGAGCAGCAAGGCGGGTTCATCGGCCGGATAGACGAAAACAACGATTCCCATCCCGATGCCCCCAAAGGCCTCGTGCTGAATTGCCGTATCCTCTGGACCTTCAGCGCCGTCTGGCGTCAGACCGGTAACCGGATGCTGCGTCCCGTGGCTGCGCGGGCCTATGACTATATCAACACCTGGTTCGTCGATCGGGACTGCGGGGGTCTCTTCTGGTCCCTCCATGCCTCCGGCGAACCACTGAACACGCGCAAACAAATTTATGGCCAGGCCTTTGCCCTTTATGGTATCAGCGAATACTACCGCGCCACCGGAGATCAGGCCGTCCTCGATCAGGCCATTGCCGTTTATCGGCTGATCGAAAAATATGGCGGCGACCCATTGCACCAGGGCTATTTCGAGGCTTTCAGCAGAAACTGGTCGCCGCTCGATGACCTCCGACTCAGCGAAAAGGACGCCAATGAACACAAGACCACGAACACCAATCTCCACGTGCTGGAAGCCTATACCAACCTCTACTATGCCTGGCCGGACGCCGCCCTGCGCCAGCGCATCGGCCTCCTGCTCGAAGTATTCATCCGCCATATCGTCGACCCTTCTACGGGTCACCTACGCCTTTTCTTCACTGAGGATTGGCAGCCCCGTTCAACACTGATCTCTTATGGTCACGATATCGAAGCTGCGTGGCTGCTCTATGCGGCGGCGCTGGCCATCGAAGACGAGCATTGGATAGCGCAGACGAGGTCGCTGACCATCAGGATGGCGACGGCGGCCACAGAAGGCCTTGACGAAGACGGGGGCCTGTGGTACGAAAGGGAGGGGGGCCAACTTACCCGGGAAAAACACTGGTGGCCGCAAGCGGAGGCCATGGTTGGCTTCTTCTATGCCTGGCGCATCAGCGGCGACCGGCTATGGCTGGATAGATCGATGGCCGCCTGGGAGTTTGTCAAAAACCAGCTCCGCGACCCCAAGGGCGGTGAATGGTACTGGGGTGTACGGGCAGATGGTACAACCATGCCCGGCCAGGACAAAGTTGGTTTCTGGAAATGCCCCTATCACAACAGCAGGGCCTGTTTGGAGATCCTCCGCGAATTTTGACCATTTTGCCGTAGGTTTGGCTTAAGAAAAAAATATTGACAATGCGATCCTTTTCACGAGTTGCCACTATCATGCTCTTATTTTCTGCCCTCAATTTATTCACCTCCTTCCGCCACAAATCCCAAAAAGTCGTCTTTTTCGGTGACTCCATCACCCAAGCAGGTGCAAAACCAGGCGGATTCATCGTAAAAATGACCGATGCCCTGGCCCAGAAAAACCTTTCCGGTGAATATGACCTGATGGGAGCCGGCGTCGGCGGCAATAAAGTGTATGATCTCTATTTGCGTATGGACGACGATGTCCTCGCACAAAATCCCGACGTCGTTTTCATTTTTATCGGTGTAAACGACGTCTGGCATAAGACCATGTCGGGTACAGGAACGGATATCGATAAATTCGAAAAATTCTACGTTGCGATCATCAATAAGCTCCTCGACAGACATATCCGCGTTCTCCTTTGCACTCCCGCTGTTATTGGTGAAAAAACCGATTTCACCAATCAGCAGGATGGAGACCTAAACTCTTACTCCCAGGTGATCCGTAACCTGGCGCAGAAATTCCACTGCGGCCTTGTCGACCTCCACGAGATCTTCCATAACTACGAGCTCAAGAATAACCCGGGCAACAAAGAGTCCGGCATACTGACCCTTGACAGGGTCCACCTGAATGAAGCGGGCAACCAGCTCGTAGCCGACAAAATGCTCGAAGCCCTCCTGAACAAATAGACCCGATCGGCCGTTCATCAACAAAGCTGTTTTCTATGTCCAAGACCATTATCATCACGGGCGCCAATGGCAATTTGGGCGCCGCTGCCGTCAAACAATTCCTGGATAAGGATTACAATGTGCTTGCCGTCGATCATTCCGGTACCCACCTGGGCTTTGCCGTGGAAAACGGCAACTTCGAATTGAAGGCCGTCGACGCTTCCGACGAAGCTGCCGTGGGCACATTCGTAGAAGAAGCCATAGCGTTTTATGGCCGTATCGACGGTGCTATGCTGCTTGTCGGCGGTTTCGCCATGGGCGATATCGACGCTACGGATGCCAAAGCACTCCGAAATATGATGGCCATAAACTTCGAAACAGCCTATTTCTTCGCGCGGCCTCTTTTCCGCCACATGCTGGAGCAGGGTTATGGCCGGCTCGTTTTTATGGGGGCGCGCCCCGCCCTCCGGCCTGAATAGGGTAAAGGCGCTATCGCCTATGCCCTGAGCAAGTCACTCTTATCGGAGCTGGCGCAAATGCTCAACGCTGAAGCAAAAGGGAAAAATGTGGTGGCCTCGGTCGTCGCCCCATCCACTATCGATACGGCCATCAACCGGCAAAGCATGCCGGACGCCGATCCCAATAATTGGGTGAAGCCGGCTGACATTGCGGCGCTGCTCGAATTCATCTGCAGCAAAGAAGGGGACGCGCTCCGGGAGGCCGTCTATAAAATATACAACAATGCATAAGTGACAAGCGGCTGGAAAAAAATCATCGGAAGGGCCGCTTGTCTTTAAACCGTTAACACGCTGTTCCACCCCGCCACGCCATCGGGCTCCCGAAGCCTGTTCTCGATGTCTTCCATCCACATCTTGTCGTCGATACAAAACTTGTAATAATACTTACCCTTCGGCAACATGGGAATGGATATCTTCCAAAAACCGTCTTCGGCCGTTTGCATTTTCAATTCGTCGGGCGACCAATGATTAAAAGAACCTACCAGACTAATGTGGGCTGCGGATGTGGAGCTCAAATGATGAACGTAAAACTCGATCGTCTTCTTCCGCCGGTTGATGTACGGCGACTCATGAAATTTCATAGCTACCCCCCTTTTTTTTAGATTTTAAAAATTAGCTTTCGCCTGAACGCAAAAGAAACCAGATTGGCAGGGCGCCATCAGCTTTCGGTTCGGGACAGATAGGATACATTCGTTGTAGCGAGCAATCTTGATTTCTACAGTATAGTATAGATAGGGATGAGTATACAAAATTTACACTTTTTTTTGGCATATTTCAATAAGTTCCGAATTTTTTTTGCTAAAACGGTTTAATTTGTTTTTAATGAGTCCAATGCTGACCGTAACTCCGGAATGGATACATTTATAGACTCACCAGCGCACTAAGTATGGCACCAACTAAAATTTTATTGGTAGAAGATGAAAAAAAGATCGCCGAATCCCTACGGAAAGGACTGTCTGAACAACACTATGAGGTCGATGTAGCGTACGATGGCGGCGCCGGACAAAAGCTATTCGACTCCAACGCCTACGATCTTGCTATACTTGATATCAACCTGCCGATTCTCAACGGATACGAACTGGCGCGTCACATCCGCAGCCTCAACGAAGACATCCTGCTGATCATGCTCACTGCTATGAACGCTACGGAGGATAAGATCGAAGGCTTCGAAGCGGGCGCGGACGACTACATCGTAAAACCGTTCGACTTCCAGGAACTGCTGGTCCGTATCCGTGCACTGTTGAAACGCCTTCATCACCAGCCCGCTGTCGGGTCCAATATCCTCAAGGTCGCCGACCTGGTCATGAACCTCGATAGCAAGGAAGTCTCCCGCAATAGCCGGAATATCCCCCTGACGGCAAAGGAATTCCAACTCCTCGAATACTTCATCCGCAATAAGAATAAAGTCGTATCCAGGATCGACATCGCCATGAATGTCTGGGATATAGATTTCGATACCAAGACCAACGTGATAGATGTCTATGTCAACTTCCTGCGCAAAAAGATCGAAAAGGACTTTTCCACCAAACTCATCTATACCCAAGTTGGAATGGGCTACGTGCTCAAGGAGATCCCATAAAGGCGCCGAAGGCTACCGAAAACCCAAATCGTGAAGATCCGCTATAAGATAATGCTGCTATTTACACTGCTTGTTACGGCGATCATCGCGCTGCTGACAGGCTCTGTATACTATTTTGCCAAATTGGAACGGGTGGAGGTATTCGACAAACGCTTGCGCTCCCGCGCCACCTACAATTCTCAGCTTTATTCGCTGATGGGCGACAGTGCCTTCACGTTCCTTCGCCGGATGGATACCGCCAGTACAGTAGGGACCGCGTCCCGCAGTGTCCGGGTCATATCCGGTGACGGTACCGTTCTCTACCGCTTCGATATACCCGGCGTGCCGCCCATCGCCGTCTCGAACGAGCTGATCCAGGAGACACGCGCAAAAGGCACGGTCTACTTCAACCCCGGCAACCTGGAAGGGGTCGCCCTCCACCGCACCGTCGGCAACAGGGACTACATCGTTGTGGTCGCGGGACATGACGACGACGGCCTCGAAAGGGTGGAGACGATGAACAAGATCCTCGTCATCAGCCTTGTACTCGGCGTTTGCATGACCGCCTTCGTTAGTTTTCTGTTCGCCCGCCAGCTCCTGCGGCCCATCACCGAGATCATTAAAGAGGTAAAAGAGATCTCCTCCTACGACCTCTCACAACGTGTCAGGAGCGGCACGGGTCAGGACGAGATGAGTCAGCTCGGGCACACTTTTAACGACCTGTTGGGCCGTCTCCAGGAGTCTTTTGCCATCCAACGCCGCTTTATCTCCAATGCCTCCCACGAACTGTCTACTCCCCTCACTTCCGTTTCCAGTCAGGTCGAGGTCGTGCTGCAGAAGGACCGCTCGGCGGATGAATACAAGCAAGTGCTGTTCTCGGTCAGGGAAGACGTCCAGCAGATGCGGCTGCTGACAAAAAGTTTGCTTGAAATAGCAAAGACAGGCTCCCAGGGCGGGATCGAATTGAACGAGGTTCGCGTTGACGAGGTGCTCATGAAAGTGGTGAGCGACGTAAAAAAGCTGAATTCGGAATACGCCGTTGAACTGGACTTCGGCGAATTCCCCGAAGACGAGAAAGACTTCGTTGTCTTCGGTAACGGCGAACTGCTTTATATCGCCTTGAAAAATGTCGTGGAGAACGGCTGTAAATATTCCACCGATAGACGCTCTGTGGTCGACCTGAGTTTCGCGTGGCACAAAGTCTATGTACAGATCGTCAACCAGGGTGCCGTCATACCACCAGAAGAGATCCAACAGATCTTTCAGCCTTTTTACCGCGGATCGGGCACCACCAACGTCCGCGGCTTCGGCCTTGGGCTGGCCATGGCCCAGCGCATCATCGCTCTCCACAAAGGTGCGATCCACGTCACCTCCGATAAGGTTAATGGCACTAACTTTACCATCGAACTCCCCGCGATCAAGATTTTTAACTGATATTCGTCCATGGCCTGGATACAACCCACCGACCCCTGCCACCATATGCTGGCATCGGCTATCGTAGCCGCCCTGCCGGTATCCGTTATCTTCTGGGCCCTGGTCATACGGAAGATGCGGGGGTATCAGGCAGCCCTCCTGGCCGGCGTCGCGGCCCTGCTCGTTGCCACCCTTATCTACAAGATGCCCATCCAGCTGGCCATCCTATCCAGTCTCAATGGCGCTCTGTACGGCCTGTTTCCTATCTGCTGGATCGTCTTCAACGCGGTCTTTCTTTTCAACACCACCATCCGCAGCGGGCAATTCGAGGTCATAAAGCATTTTATGGCCACCATCACTGCGGACAGACGGATCCAGGCCCTGCTCATCGCCTTCTCATTCGGCTCCTTTCTGGAAGGAACCGCGGGATTCGGCGCGCCGGTCGCCATCACCGCCGCTATGCTGACCGGCCTTGGCTTCAATCCCCTCTATGCCGCCGGCATCTGCCTGATCGCCAATACCGCGCCCGTAGCCTTTGGCTCCATTGGCATCCCGGTGACCGTGGCTGCCCAGGTCACCTCGCTTCCCGAAACTGCCATCTCTCAGATGATCGGTCGAACCCTGCCCTTCCTTTCTGCCATCTTACCCTTTTATCTCGTCACCCTGATGGCCGGCTTCAAACGCGCCCGCGAAGTGGCTCCCGCCGCATTGACCTGCGGCCTCTCCTTTGCCATCATCCAGTTCCTGACCTCCAATTTCCTCGGGCCCGCCCTTCCGGACGTCCTGGCCGGGATCGGATCGATCGGCTGTCTGCTCATTTTACTGAGATATTGGAAGCCCGCTACAATCTGGCGATTTTCGACGGAATCGGCACTGGCACCGGTGACTTCGGGCCAGCCTTCAACCAGCCGCCTGCTATGGGGCTTTCTACCCTTCCTGATCCTTACCCTAATGGTCATCACCTGGGGATTGCCGCCCATAAAAGACTGGCTGACCACCAACGGGACATGGCAATTCCCCGTGCCCGGCCTGCACAATACCATCCAGAAATCCAACGGCAATCTCCTGGCCCATATCTTCCGGCTCAACTATCTATCCGCCGCAGGCACCGCCATACTCATCGCCACCCTTCTTTCCCTGCTGTTCTCCGGGCTCACACCGAAAGCAAGCGCCCAAACGCTCGTGGCAACCTTGCGCCAACTCCGTATCCCCATTCTTACCATCGCGGTGGTCCTCGCCTTCGCCTACCTGGTAAACGACTCCGGAATAACACAAACCATCGCAAGCGCCCTCGCCGACACCGGCGCCCTCTTCCCCTTGTTCGCTCCTGTTCTCGGCTGGCTTGGCGTCTTCATCACGGGCTCCGACACCTCTTCCAACGCGTTATTCGGTAAACTCCAGTCGGCGACCGCGCTCTCGATCGGTGTTGACCCGGTAGTCACCGTCGGGGCCAACGTTTCCGGCGGCGTCATCGGTAAAATGATCTCCCCACAATCGATTGCCGTAGCGGCCGCGGCAGGACAACTCGTAGGCAGGGAATCCGACCTATTTCGCTTCACCGTCCGTCATAGCCTGATCCTGCTCGCCATCATCTGTATCATCGTGTTGGCCCAGGCCTATGTGTTCAAATGGATGATCCCCCTATACACGCACCATTTATGACAAACAAAAAAATTACCATCGTCGCCCTCGACGGCCACACGCTCAATCCCGGCGATCTCAGCTGGAGCAGATGGCAGGAATATGGAGAGGTCGTCATTTTTCCCCGGACTCCCTACGATACCGACAGCATTGCCGGCCGCTGCCCCGCTGCACAGGCGATACTCACCAATAAGGTTCCGCTCACCGCGGAGACGCTTGCCCGCCTGCCCGCGTTGCAATATATCGGCGTAACCGCCACCGGTTATAATATGGTCGATACCGTCGCCGCAAAACGGCAGGGTATCATCGTCACCAATGTACCCGGCTACGGCACGGCCTCCGTTGTGCAAATGACTTTTGCCCTCCTCCTGGAACTGACCCTTCACGTGCAACGGCACAGCGATTCCGTCATGCAGGGCAAATGGTCGCGTTCACCCGATTTCTGCTTTTGGGATTATCCGCTCGTCGAGCTGGCCGGCAAGACGCTCGGCATCATCGGCATGGGCCATATCGGCAACAAAGTGGCCGACGTCGCCACCGCATTCGGTATGCAGGTCGTCGGGAACAGCCGCACCCGGACCGACCAGTCCCATCGCCGCAATTTTTCCTGGGCAACTATTCCGGAACTACTCGAACGTTCCGATGTCGTCAGCATCCACGCCCCCCTGTTGCCCGAAACAAAGGGCCTTATCAATAAGGGCACGCTTGACCTGATGAAACCGACCGCGTTCCTACTCAATACATCCAGGGGGCCCATCATCGTAGAAGCCGATTTGGCACAGGCACTGAATAGTGGCCGGATCGCCGGTGCTGCCATCGACGTCCTTTCCGCAGAACCGCCGCCGATCACCAATCCTCTTTTTGAAGCGAAGAACTGCATTATCACGCCGCATATCTCGTGGGCCACTGCAGAAGCCCGCACCCGTTTGATGGAGGGAGCGCTGGCCAACCTTGCCGCGTGGCTGTCGGGCAATCCGCTGAATGTTGTAAATTGACGTTTCACCATAGCCGCAATGCCGACACACGTGCTCATCGCCCCCAATGCGTTCAAGAACGGCCTCCCCGCGGATGCCGCAGCTGCCGCTATCCTCAAGGGCCTTGAAGGATCTGCGCTGGATCACACCGCCGAATGCTTCCCGATAGGCGACGGCGGCGACGGTACCGGTGACCTGCTTATGCGAAGACTCCATGCCCGGAAGATCACCGCGGTTGCCCGTGACCCGTTCGATAAAAGCCGGTCCACCTATTATGGCTTTAGCGCCGAGCACGACACCGCCATCATAGAAATGGCCAACGCATCAGGCCTCCGTCTCCTCGACCCTTTGGCACTCGATCCCCTGCATGCTTCCTCTGCCGGCGCCGGCGACCTGATCCGGGCCGCGCTTACGCATAACCCCCGGCGTATGCTCGTTTGCCTTGGTGGCTCCGCAACGGTGGACGGCGGTATCGGTCTTTTGTCGGCCCTGGGTGTCCGGTTCCTGGACGAAGCCGGCAGGGACCTGCGTCCATTTCCTGTCTATTTGTCTCGCCTGGCGGCCATCGACACCTCGGGTCTCGACCGCCGTCTTGCCGGCAGCGAGCTTACCGTCCTCGCCGATGTCGACAATTTCCTGCTGGGCCCGAACGCGCCGCTGCTGTCTTCGGCCCTCAGAAAGGCGCTTCGCCGGAAGGCGTGCAACAACTGGAATCCGGATTACAACGGCTTGTCACCATCGTTCACCGCCAATCGGGGGTAGACCTTTCTTCCCTTCCGGCGGGCGGGGCAGCAGGCGGCGCGGCTGCGGGCCTTCACGGGCTCCTGGGCGCCAAACTGGTCCACGGCATAGATTATTTTTTGGATATAACGGGATTCGACAAAGCGCTTGAGCGTGCCCAGCTGGTGATCACAGGCGAGGGCAGCATCGATGAACAGACCCTTCAGGGCAAAGGGCCTTTCGGCGTCGCAAGCCGCGCAAAAAAGCAAGGCATCCCGGTCATTGGCCTCGCCGGCCGGCTGCCCACGGAAAAAAATCCCGGCCTCGACGAATATTTCCACGCATTACTACCGATCAATCACACTCCGCTGGCGCTTCCCGCTGCGCTCCCGCTTACGGCCGACAATCTCACCGCGACGGCGCGCGCGATCGGCAACTTACTTGTGCTTGGCTTCCCGTCTCGGCATTAGCAATTTACTCACCAGACCTGTCCAACCTGTCTGATGGGATGCGCCCAGGCCCTTTCCGGTATCGCCGTCGAAATACTCGAAGAAGAGCACGTAATCCTTGAAATTTGGATCGGTTTGCAGTTTCTCGTCGTCGCCGAATACTGCACGCCGTCCCTTCTCGTCTCTCAGGAAAAGCGTCGACAATCGTTTCGACAGTTCCATGCTGACCTCGTCCAGCGTCTTCAGCTGCCCGGAGTTGGTGGGATATTCGATCTTGAAATCATTTCCATAGTAGTGATGAAAGCGCTGCAGGGCCTCGATGATCAGAAAATTGGTCGGCATCCAGACCGGTCCCCGCCAATTGCTATTGCCCCCAAACAGATCGGTGGTCGACTCCGCCGGGCTATACTTTATCGTTAGCACCTGTCCATCCACCTTCAATTGATAAGGATGGAGCCCATGGTATTTGGAAAGTGACCTGACCCCGTGATCGCTGAGGAACTCCGTTTCGTCGAGCATCCGGTAAAGGATACGTTTGACGCGGTGTCCCCGCAACAACGACAACAGGTGTTTCTCACCCGATCCCTTCTCGTGCCACCTCGAAACAAGCGCCGCCAGGTCCGGCCGCTTTTCCAACAGCCAGTTGAGCCTTTGTGCGAATTCGGGAAGTTTCTGCAGGATCTCATCGTCGATCACCTCTACGGCGAATAGTGGTATAAGTCCCACCATCGACCGGATCTTCAACCTTAGGCTATGGTCTCCCGGCATCCTCACCGTATCGTAATAGAATTCGTCCTCATTGTCCCAAAGCCCCTCCACATTGTTGCCCATGCTGGACATGGCGGCGGCAATATTCAGGAAGTGCTCGAAGAACTTGTTGGCCATATCCTGGTAAATAGGATTGTACATCGAAAGTTCAAGCGAGATACGCATCAGATTAAGGCAAAAGGCCGCCATCCAACTCGTCCCATCCGCCTGTTCCAGATGTCCCCCGTCGGGCAGCATTGTATTGCTCCGGTCGAAGACACCGATATTGTCCATCCCCAGGAAACCGCCTTCGAAAATATTGTTACCTTCCTGGTCCTTCCGGTTCACCCACCAGGTAAAATTCAGCAACAGTTTATGAAACACCGTTTCCAGAAAGGCAACATCTCCTTTGCCACCATTGTTGCGCTTATCTATTTCGTAGACCCGATAGGCGGCCCAGGCATGCACCGGTGGATTGGTGTCGTCAAACGACCATTCATAAGCCGGCAGCTTGCCGGTCGGATGCATATACCAGTCATGCGTCATCAGCACCAGCTGGTGCTTCGCGAAATCCGCGTCTATCAGCGAAAAGACGATACTGTGAAAAGCCAGGTCCCAGGCCGCATACCAGGGATATTCCCATTTGTCCGGCATGGAAATGATATTGGTATTTTTCAGGTGTTGCCAGGTATGATTCCTGCCCTTCCACCTTGCTGCCGGCGGGACGGGCTGTTTGGCGTCCCCTTTTAACCATTCTTCCACATTATAAAGATAGAGCTGCTTGTTCCAGAGCATGCCGGCGAAACCCTGCCGCATCACCAGCTTCTCGTCTTCGCTGGGGACATCCGCCTGCAATGTCGCATAGAACTCATCCGTCTCCCTGATCCTCTCGGCAAAGATGCGTTCGAAATCCTCGAAAGGACGTTGACCGGACTGTCTGCGCAACCTGAGACGGATAGTGGCCGAACCACCGCCCGGTATTACCCGTTCGTAATTCAACGCCGCCTTTGTCCCGGCTTGGAAATTGACGGCTTCCTGGCGGCCGTGGACGATATAGTCTTGTATCCCATCCTTGTAAAAACCGGGCGTGTTCTCGCCAAAAAAGCGCATGCAGTTGGTGTCATTGTCGCAGAAAAGAGAATGATGCGGGTCCTCGGAATATAGGGTCCAATCCCCCATGTCGCGGTGCTCGATAATGATGTCGCCTTCATTGGAAGATGCCATCTTTGGCTTATAATCGTCCGCGCCCCAGCTCCAGGTATTTCTGAACCAAACCGTCGGCAGGATATGCAGCGGCGCGGCAGCCGTGCCCCGATTGAACGCGGTGATCCTGACCAGGATGTCCTCCATATCTGCCTTCGCGTATTCTATGAAGACATCAAAATACCTGTCCTCATGGAAGATGCCCGTATCCATCAACTCGAATTCCGGCTGGTCCCTGGTGCGGCGGCGATTTTCCGCCACCAGCTGATCATATGGAAATGCGGCTTGCGGGTATTTGTACAGCATCTTCATGTACGAATGTGTGGGCGACGAATCCAGATAATAATAAAGCTCTTTCACATCCTCTCCATGATTGCCCTCATAACCGCTTAGCCCGAAGAGGCGTTCCTTCAATATCGCGTCCTTCTTATTCCACAGCGCGAGTGCAAAACAAATATGCTGTCGTTTGTCGGCAATGCCGCCGATGCCCTCCTCGCCCCAGCGCCAGGCTTTACTGTACGACATATCGTGTGTGGTGTAGGTCCATGCCTGACCGTCGGCGCTATAGTCCTCACGCACTGTGCCCCATTGCCGTTCTGAGAGATAAGGTCCCCACTTCTTCCAATCGGGTATCTTCAGCCGTTCTTTTTCATCCATTCCTAAACGCGTTTTAACGCGTTCAAGTTAGCTATTCTGCCACCGTCAGACAAAATAATTCCATTCGTGCATGTCGGCGCTATGGCCATATCGGACGTCATCCAGGGCCTGCTTCAATGCGTGCGCACGGCTGCCCTTTTCTCCGGTAACAGGTATCGCATAATCTTTACCATCGATGCCGATCTCCCGGATCGGCGATATGACTGCTGCCGTCCCTGCCCCAAATGCTTCGGTCACCAGCCCTTGCTCCAGTCCTTCTTGCAATGCTGTAACGCTCACGGGCCTTTCCTCCACGCGCATCCCGGCGTCCTGCGCCAATACCAGCAAGCTGTCACGCGTGACACCATCGAGGATGCTGTCCCCCAGTGGCGGCGTCACCAGCACGTCTCCGATCACGAAGAATACATTCATCATGCCCGACTCCTCGATGTATTCATGCTCCTGCCCGTCGGTCCATAACACCTGGTCATACCCTTCCGTCTTCGCCAGCTCCGTCGGATATAACGCACCTCCATAGTTGCCGCCACACTTGGCGTAACCCGTACCGCCCCTGGCGGCACGCACAAAATTACGTTCCACCTTCACCCGCACAGGCCGTGAAAAATACGCACCCGCGGGGGAGCACACGACGGCAAAGCGATAACTGTCCGAGACCTTTACGGCGAGCCTCGTATCCGTGGCGAATTGGAATGGCCGCAGGTACAATGCGCCGCCATCCTGCGGGGGTACCCAGTTGCGCTCGAGCTCTACAAGCCTGCGCAAGCCTTCCCGGAATAACTCCTGCGTTATCACTGGCATGCAAAGCCGATCCGCCGTTCGCACGAGCCGCTCATAATGTTTATCGGGCCTGAAGATCTGCACGCGGCCATCTGCTGTGCGAAAAGCCTTCATGCCTTCGAAGATCGTCTGGCCGTAATGAAAGACGAGTGATGCAGGCATAAGGGAGAACGGTCCGTATGGCACGATCGCCGGGGGATGCCATTTACCGCCGTTATAGTCGCATACCAGCATGTGATCGGTCACATATCGTCCCAGCTGAAGATCGTCCCAGTCGACTTCCGGCAAACGGGATTCGTAGACCCGGCGCACCGGGACATAAGATGCTTCAATCGATTCCATATTTTTTTAAGCACAAATTCGGAAACATTTGATAGATAAAACAGATGCAGATTTGTTATTTTTGACTATATCAGATTGTTATGCAAAAGACAAAATTCACCGGCGATGAGCCGCTTTACCTGCAGGTCGCGGAAGGCCTGGAGCAATTGATCGGCAATGACACGCTGAGGATCGGCGATAAGCTGCCCTCGGTCCGCATGCTCAGCGAGGAATATGGCATCAGCATGGGCACGGCTTTTCAGGCCTATTACCATCTCGAAGGGAAAGGCCTCATAGAGGCGCGGCCCAAATCGGGTTACTATGTGCGGTTCAGTCTGCGCCGTATGCCGGGACTGCCGCGGACTTCCGAGCCCGAGCCCATCGCCAGCGAAGTAAACGTCCGTGACATGATCACTTCGGTCTTCCGCCACATATCGCAGGACGATTTCGTCAATTTCTCTGTTGCGGCGCCCCCGCTTAGCCTCCTCCCCGCCGCCAGGCTCAATAAATCTATGATGCATGCGCTCCGCTCCACCGCGCACCATGGCATCCTGTATGAGCACAGCCAGGGCAACGCCGACCTCCGGCGGCAGCTGGCGCTATTGGCCTTTCACTGGGGCGGCAAATATTCGGGCGATGATGTCATCGTGACTGCGGGCTGTATGGAGGCGCTTGTCATGTGCCTCAAGGCCACGACCCGGCCCGGCGATACCGTCGCCATCGAGAACCCGACTTACTTCGGTATTTTTCAGGTCATCGAAAGCCTCGGGCTGAAAGTCCTAGAGATAGCAACCGACCCGCTCACGGGTATCGACCCCGGCCACCTCGCCGGACTCATCCGCCAGCATCCCGTCAAAGCATGCGTCTTCGTTCCAAACTTCAGCAACCCGCTCGGGTCTTGCATGCCCGACGAAAACAAAAAGGCCCTTGTGGCGCTCCTCGCGAAAAACCGCATTCCGCTCATCGAAGACGATATCTACGGTGAAATGTATTTCGGCCGCAACCGGCCGAAGACCTGTAAGTCATTCGACAAAGAAGGTTGGGTGCTTTACTGCAGTTCCCTCTCGAAATCGCTCGCCCCCGGCTATCGCATCGGTTGGACACTTGCCGGGCGCTTCAAAGATGAAGTACTGCGAACGAAGATGATGCATACCGTCTCCGGCACCTCGATCACCCAACAGGCCGTCGCCCACTTCCTTGGCATCGGCCGGTATGACTATCACCTGAGAAAACTGCGCAAAGCGCTCCATACGCAGTGCCTGCGATACCTGCAGGCCATCCTTCAGTATTTTCCGAAGGGTACGAAAGTCTCTCAGCCAAAAGGGGGATTCGTGCTCTGGGTTGAATTGGACCGCCAGCTGAACGCCTACCAGCTCTACCAGGAGGCGTTAAAACACAATGTGGCTGTGGCTCCGGGGCAGCTTTTTTCTGCACAGGGGAAGTTTGGTAATTGTCTTCGCATCAGCTATGCCCGCCCCTGGGATGAGGAGGTGGAAGCGGGTTTACGGTTAGTAGGGAAGCTGGTGACGGCCCAAATCCAGGTAAAAAAGCAGCCTTTTCGCTGACACGATCCGCCTGCCTCGTACGCATATGTCAGGATTCATGGTAGATCTTGTCAATGGAGGTTTTATACTTTTCCATGACCACTTTGCGCCGAAGACTAAGCTTGGGCGTCATCTCACCGGTGACAACGGTCCATTCCGCCGGTAACAGCTCAAAGCGTTTTATCTGCTCCGTGTGACTAAAATACTTGTTATAACTTTCTACCACTTCCTTATAAAAAGCGATCACCCTGGGGTCATGGACGATTTCTTGATTGCTGCCGGTTGCGACTCCATGCTGGGCCGTCCATTCTTTAAGCCTGGTAAAGGCCGGAACGATCAGTGCACCCACAAACTTCTTCTCCGCACCGACCACCATGATCTGCTCCACATAGGGCGACTCCGTCAGTTTGCTTTCTATGGCCAGCGGCGCCACATATTTTCCACCGCTGGTCTTGAACAGCTCTTTTTTCCTGTCCGTGATCTTCAGGTATCGGCCGTCCCTGAACTCCCCAATATCGCCCGTATGGAACCAGCCGTCGGTGATGGCTTCCGCGGTAAGGTCAGGCCGCTTGTAATAGCCCATCATCACATTCTGGCCTTTGGCAAGTATCTCACCGTCGCCGGCAATTTTTACCTCCACACCCGGTATCACCGGGCCCACTGTACCGAAATGCCTGTCTTCAACCTGCAGCCGATTGACACTGATCACAGGTGAGGTCTCTGTGAGTCCATACCCTTCCAGGATCGGGATGCCTGCCGCCGTAAAGATGCGGATCAGTCTGACCTGGCAGGCGGCTCCGCCGCTTGCGATACATTCGATATTGTTACCGAGGGCTTCCCGCCATTTGCTGAATATGAGTTTGTTGGCCAACGCCAACTGCAGGTTGTACCATGGACCCATCGATTGATTGATCTCATACCGGGCTGCCAGATCGTGCGCCCAAAAGAAGAGCTTCTTCTTCACGCCGGTCAGTTCCCCGCCTTTGTGCATGATCCGCTCGTACACTTTCTCCAATAGTCGGGGTACGGTCACGAACATCTGCGGTTTTACTTCCTTCAAATTGTCCCCGATCGTATCCATGCTTTCGGCATAATAGATCGAGCTGCCGTTGAAAAGGTATACATAGGTGAGCATCCGTTCATAGATATGGTTCAGGGGCAAAAAGCTGAGGGCTCTAATCTTACCCTGCGGCAGGCAAGGTGAGGAGGATTTTACATTGCTGACGATGTTCAGGTGAGAAAGCATGACCCCTTTTGGCGTACCTGTCGTTCCTGACGTATAAATGATGGTAGCCAGGTCAGTTTCTGCTATATTCTTCCTTATCTGCGTAAGTGTTGCTTTCTCTTCCGCTGTCGGCGATACCAGCAGCTCTTTCCAGTGACGGGCATTCACGACATGTTCAAAAGTGAAGATCTCCCTTAATGCAGGGACCCGGTCCTTTACACTCAGGACCTTGTGAAAAAGTTCCTCGTCATTTACGAAGATGACCTTCGCCTTCGAGTCATTCAGGATGAATTCCAATTCCCCAACCGAGATCGTCGGGTATATAGGCGCCAGAACGGCGCCGGTGCGTTGTACAGCCAGATCGAGCATGATCCATTCCGGTCTGTTCTTCGAAACGATGGCTACTTTGTCGATCCCCTCCACCGTCCTGTCCTCACCGGAAATGCCGAGCCTGAGGAGGCCCGTGCTAAGCTTTTGAATGGTCTCCGCTACTTCCGCGGTACTGTGGGTAATCCATTTCCCATCTTCTTTTCCGGCAAGCATATCCGGTAAATTCTCTCTTTCCACGTTCAGTTCCAGGCAATCGAACAATCGTTTGGGGTCGGTCATACGCATAGTTTGGATCAAATTAGCGAAAAATTGAGGAACCAGCAAGGCGCAAGGCCGGGCGGCCTATTTGGCTGCGGACACCTGGTAATACTGCCCTTCGGGCAGTTTGAACACCCGTCCTTTCTGAAAATTTATAAAACGGCTGTAGTCATCACCGTGCGTATTCGTCCAGGTCTGGAAAGCCGGCAGGTTGCTGGCGGCGCCGAAGATCCACTCGTTGTAGGCATCAAACATCCCATCCTTCAACAATTGTCGCTGATAGTCAAAAAGGCGAAAAGGATAGTTTCCGGGGTATGTATTGAACCAGTTGATAATGAACCGCGTGCGCAAAACTGTCAGGGACTCCGCGGTGATCCCGTCCTTGATGGCAAAGTTCAGCGGGGAAAGGACGTTCAGGTAGGCGATCACAAACGCGCTCTTGGTATCCTGGTCTTTTTGGATATCCGACGTAGTAAACAACTTCTTGTAGCCTTCCAGCAACAACTGTTTCATCTCCGCTGTCCGCTTGCTATAACTTTCCAGGTTCACGAAGACCTCACCATAGAGCAGTCCCCAGATCTTGCCAGAGGTAAAAAAATAATATTTCGCGGCATTATAATAATTGCCGGAATAATTAGGATCTGTCTCTATCCCCTTTTCCCATTCTTTGATCGCCGCATAATCCTGCTGTGCCCATAACAACTCCCCATACTCGTTATATAATACTCCGCTGCGCGGCCAGCGTTTCAGCCCGTTCTTATACAACCTGTCACATTCTTTGACCTCGTCCTCTACCTTTAAAAAAAGCGCCATTATCTGGTAAGATTGCACATCGGCATCGGGCCGTTCGATCATCGGTTTGGCAATGGCTTCTCCCTTGGCATAGTCCCTGTTCAGGTAATAATTGAACGACAGGTCTTTTAACAACTCCAGGTTTTGCTGGTCCTTTTGAAGCGCGCTATTCAACACGACGATAGCATTCGTATAATCCCCCTGGTTAGTAAAAGCTCTGGCGGTCTCCTGCGGTGTCTTTTCGGCTGTGGATTGCGCTATCCCGGTCAGTTCAGCCAGCAACATTACAAACGGCAATAAAAGGACTTGCTTCATGGTATGTGATTTAATTATATCAAATGCGTCAGCAGCCCATCCCGCAACTTGGGTTCAAACCAGGTCGACTTCGGCGGCATGACCTGCCCGCTGTCGGCGATATTGAACAACTGTTCGATACTCACGGGGTAAAGACTAAAAGCGGCCTTCATTTCCCCACTGTCAACCCGCCGCTCCAACTCCGCCAGCCCGCGGATGCCGCCAACGAAATCGATTCGTTTGTCGGTCCTGGGATCCTTAATGGACAACAGTTTGTCAAGAACGTTCTTCTGCAGGATCGTCACATCCAGCACGCCGATCGGATCGGCGCTGTAAGTGCCTTCTTTTGCCACCAGTTTATGCCAGTTGCCGCCGATGTAGAGCCCGAACTCGTGGAGCTGGCCGGGTTGGAAAGCCTTGTCCACCTTACCGATAAAAAACTCCTTCTGCAGGCTACCGGTGAAGTCCTCCACGCCGGCGCCGTTGAGATCGTGGACGAGCCGGTTGTAATCCATGATCCTCAACTGATCCGAGGGGAAAAGTGTCGTCAGGAAATAATTGGCGGCGGTGGAAGCGCCCGCTCCCAATGCCTTTCGCACCTTTGCCGCGGATGCGGCCCGATGGTGGCCATCGGCGATATAAGTGTGCGGGACCGCTGTCTTGAAAAGGCCGGTGATGCCCGCGATCGTACTCTCGTCATCCACGATCCAGATCGCATGTCCGATGCCATCCTCCGTCTTAAAATCATACACGGGCGAATGATCGCGCTTCCAGGCTTCGACCAGATCATCGATGGCGGTGACGCCTTTATAGGCTATAAACACATTCCCCGTCTGCGCCCTTGTCGTGGTCATGTGATTGATGCGGTCGGCTTCTTTGTCGGGTCTCGTCAACTCATGTTTCTTGATGATCCCTTTTTCGTAGTCATCCACTGAACTGCAGCATACCAGCCCTGTCTGTTCCCGGCCGTTCATGATCAGCCGATAGATGTAATAACAGCGTTTTTCCTCTTCTGTCAACACTCCTCTTTCGATAAAGCCTTTCAGGTTGAGTCTGGCCTGGTCATAGACCTCCTGCGAATGGGTATCAACGTTCAATGGCATGTCGATCTCCGCCTTGGTGATGTGCAGAAACGAATAGGGATTGTCTGCGGCTTCCTCTCTCGCCTCATGACTGTTCAGGACATCATAGGGTTTCGAGGCGACCATAGATGCAAACGGTGGAGCAGGCCTTAGCGCCTGGAAAGGGACAATCGTAGACATATAGGTTTTGTTGTGTTACGCGAATGGGGCAACAGCCAAATATAACCCCATTCGCGCAAACGGCTAATATTTGACCTTCGGTCGAATCGCTTCCAGCGATTCCGGTTAGGCATGTTTCAGCGCAAAGTCATTCATCAGCCCGGTCAGCACTTCGACACTAGCGAGCGGTAAGGCATTGTACAGCGATACCCGGAATCCACCGACACTGCGATGGCCCTTGAGACCTACCATCCCGTTCGCCTTGCAAAGGGTGAGGAATTCCTGTTCGAGCGCCGGGTCATCCATCACGAAAACCACGTTCATTTTGCTACGATCTTCCTTTGCCACCGTTGGCCGGAAGACGGGCAGTTCGTCCAGGGTCTGGTACAGCAGGGCCGCCTTTTTGTTGTTGATGGCCTCTATCGCCGGGACGCCGCCCATGTTCCTGAGCCACCGCAATGTGAGCATACAAACGTAGATCGCAAATACCGGCGGGGTGTTCAGCAGCGATCCCGCTGCGATATGCTCACGGTAATCCATCATCGTCGGCAGCGGCCGGCTCACCTTGCTCAGCATATCTTTGCGGATAACCACCATATTGACCCCGGCTGAACCGATGTTTTTCTGTGCCCCCGCGTAGATCAACCCAAACCGATTGAAATCCATCACCCGGCTCAGGATATCACTGCTCATGTCGGCTACCAGCGGAACACTGGTCTCCGGAATGGCCTGCATCTGCGTTCCCTCGATCGTGTTGTTCGTGGTATAATGAAAATAGGCCGCGGTGGGAGGGATAGAATAGGCTTTTGGAATGTAAGTGTAGTTGCGGTCTTTCGAGCTAGCCACCACTTCCACATGGCCGTAAAGCTTTGCTTCCTTGATCGCTTTCCTGCCCCAAACGCCTCCATCCAGGTAGGCCCCGATCTCGTGCTCATTCAGCAGGTTCATCGGTACCTGAAAGAATTGCGTAGATGCCCCGCCATGGAGGAATAAGATCTCATGATCACCGTCCAGCTTCATCAGTTCTCTCGCTGTCGCCAGCGCTTCGTCCATCACTTCCTGGAACATGGCTGTTCTATGGCCTATTTCCAAAATGGACAGGCCAGTGTCATTAAAATTCAGGATGGCCCTGCTCGCCTCTTCGAATACTTCCTTCGGCATGATACTTGGGCCAGCATTAAAATTGTGTGTCACTTGAACGTCGTTTATAGCCATTTGGCTTTTAGAAAATATAGCCAAATGGCCATTGTCTTATGACGGGCCTTCGGCCAATGGACCTGTGGTCCATTTTATGAGGTTCAAAGATAATCATTGCTCCTCTACTTCGGCCACCCCACCCGAAATAGCGAATTTCATCGCGTCGGCGGAACTGATATCCGTGAGGAGCCGCACCCGGTCCCGCGTTACAAAATACAAGTGCCCGGCAAACGCATAAGACTGCGGTACATACACCGCCACGTAGTCGTGCAGGTCGAACTCATGCAGTTCCTCCTGTGTGATAAAACCCACCTGCCAGACATCGGGCGCGGCCACACACACCAAAACCGATTTGGTGAATTTCCGCTTATTCCCCGCAAACGCTTCAAAGAAATCCTTTATAGTGGAGTAGATAAATTTGATGCCGGGCGTCCGTTCCAGCACGCTCTCGGCGAAGTCTACGAGTCTGCTTACGATGAATGACGGCGAAATATAGCCGACCAGTAAAGCCATCCCAATGAACACGACGAAGCCCAGACCGGGTATGCGTCTTGGAAGGCCCGAGGGTTCGGTCCCGAGCAACCGCGGCGCAACACTATAGACCAGGTTGGGGAGGATGCCATCGATCCAGTTAAAGGCCGAGATGACCGTCCAGATGGTGATAGAGATGGGAGCGAGGATCAGCAGCCCCTGCAAAAAAAGTTTTAGCAGGTTGCGGGGTATAGTGCGAACGGTCATGTGTAGCGCGTTTAGACGGCAAAATTAGTCTTTCTTCCCTTGGAACCGGCGGGCGCCTGTATCCACCCTGTCACCTGCCAAACGGGTGTCAAACGGCCGGGGCGTGGTCCCTCGGGAACCAGGGGTTACCGCCCATACCGTTCACCGACAAAATAGGCCGTTCGCCGACGCAAATCCAAGACAGACCCGCGGAAACTTTGGTTACGAAAAAAGTTTCCATAGTTTTACCGCGTGGAAGTAAAAGAGAGAATACTGGCAAAATCCGCCGATCTGTTTATGCGATATGGCATCCGATCCATCACAATGGACGAGATTGCCACCACCCTTGGCATCTCCAAAAAGACTATATATCAATTTTTTACAGATAAGGATGCCCTTGTACTTGCCGTCATAGAACAAGAGATCGGCAAGAATGAGGACGAATGCACTCAATTTCGGGACGATGCTATAGACGCCATCCATGAGATCTTTCTGGCGGTGGAAGACCTGGAAGAGCTGCTTGCCTACACCAACCCCCTGATGCTGTACGATCTGGAGAAATACCATCCCAGGGCCTTCCAGAAGATAAAAGAATATAAATATGAATTCCTTCACGGCTCCACTATCGAAAACCTGCGAAGAGGGATCGAAGAAGGGCTGTACCGAAAAGATATCCAGAAAGACATCGTGGCCAAGAGCCGGGTGGAATGCGCTTTTCTCGTCTTCAATGTAGATCTTTTCCCGCACAGCCGCTATAGCATGTCCCAGGTAAACTTCGAGCTTGCGCTGCTGTTCATGCACGGCGTCGCAACCATAAAAGGAACACAGCTGATCGAACAATACACCAACGAACGAAACAAAAAACTATCTCATGAACAGAAAGTTTGAAAAAGGCCGCAGCTTTTTGAATGGCATGGCATACGGTCTTCTGCCGTTTACTTTGCTGCTCCTGGCTTCGGACCTGCGTGCGCAATATCCGGCGGGGGCAGCAACTGCACCGTCGTCGCCGCAAGTGTATCAATTCTCCCTTCCCCAGGCGATCGACTACGCTTCGAAAAACAGCGTGGCCGTTAAAAATGCCCTCCTCGATTACCAGATCCAGGAGCAGAGCAACAAGGCGACCACCAGCCAAGCCTTGCCTCAGATCACCGGCAATATTGCGGCTACCTATTATACTCAATTTCCCGCCACTGCGATACCTGGCGGCTCTTTCCCAGGTACCAGTCCCGGTAAAGTATATGCCTTTTCCTTTGGCCTTCCGTCCACGAATACGGTCGGCGCTTCGCTCAAACAGGTCCTGTTCGACGGGCAGGTGTTCGTTGGCCTGCAGGCCCGCAAGGCCTCGCTCGATTTTTACAGGAAAAGACAAGAGATCACCGAACAGGTCATCCGCGCCAATATCAATAAAGTATATTACCAGCTGCTGATAGGCAAATTTCAGCTGGACCAGATCGATGCGAATATCCACAGTCAGGAAGAACTGCTGCACAACTCAACCGAGATGTTTAAGAACGGCTTTGCCGAACAACTCGATGTCGATAAAGCCAACGTTCAGCTCTCTAACCTGCAAACGGAGCGTATCCAGACGGAATACAATATCGCCAACGGCTACCTCGGCCTCAAGGTACTGATGGGCATGCCTATCCAGGATTCACTTGCCCTCAGCGATACATTGACTTACGACATGGTCCGCAATGCGGTGCTTACTGACAACTACAAGTACGGTGACCGCCGTGAATATCAGCTGCTGGAGATCAATAAGCAGTTGAATGAGTATGATATAAAGCGCTATAAAAAGCAGTATATCCCTACGGTGAGCTTAAGCGCGACCTACCAACAGACACAATATTGGTACCATATCGATCCTTTTAAATCGGGTACGTGGTTCCCCGGGTCCTGGTTTGGGCTGAACGTCAATGTCCCCATCTTCGACGGTTTTTACAAACAGGCGAACATCGCCGAGGCAAGGCTCAAGCTGCAGCAAACCCAGAATAACCAGGACTCGCTTAAGATCAGGATCGACGATGATGTTAAAGAGGCGCAATTGCGTTTCAGTGCGTCACTGGCCACACTCGACTACCAAAAGAAGAATATGGAGCTGTCGGAAAAGGTGTACGCGCAAACCCGCAAAAAATATGAACAGGGTTTGGGCTCGAACACTGAGATCACCAGCGCCTTTGCGGACGAGCGTACTGCGCAGGCCAATTATTACAATGCCCTCTACAACGCTGTTGCAGCCCGGGTCGATTATCTCAATGCAATTGGCAAATTGTAATGCCGCAACCAACTAAAACACTTTTTATGCATAAAGTACTGGCTGTTGTTCTTGCTTCTTCGCTGCTGTTCGCCGCCTGCGGCGGTGGGTCTGTTCAGAAGGGTGGATCCCTTCAGGATAAAAAGTCCCGGCTAGACAGTCTAAAGCAGCAACAGGATAGATTGGGCAAGGATATTTCCGCCCTGCAAGCCGATATTGACAAGCAGGACACGAGCGCTGCCGCAAAGGAAAAAGCGAAGCTGGTGGCCTTTACCACGCTGGGGCTGACATCCTTTACACATTATATCGACTTACAGGGTAATGTCGATGCGGTCAACACTTCCTGGATCTCTCCCCGCGGGACAGGGGGAGTCGTAACGCAGCTATATGTGAGACAAGGCGACCATGTCAGGCAGGGCCAAGTGCTGGCCAAACTGGACGACGCGATCCAGCGCCAGCAACTTGCAAGCGACCAGACGCAGCTGGCCTACGCGAAAGACCTCTATCAACGCCGTAAGAACCTGTGGGACGAAAAGATCGGGACCGAAGTGGATCTTGTGAATGCGAAAAATAATGTAGACCAGGCGGAGGCGAAACTGAAGATAGACCAGCAGCAGCTTGACTTTACCAATATATACGCCGATATTCCCGGTACAATCAATATATTAAATGTCAAGGTTGGGGAGGCCTTTGGACAGGGAAGCCAATCCATACAAATCGTCAATACAGATAACCTGAAAGTTGTCGTGCTGGTCCCTGAAATATACCAGGAGCGGGTCCGTGTCGGTACGCCGGTCAAGATCGACTTTCCGGGGTTGAATAATAAGGAGATAATAGGGACTGTTTCGATTTCCGGAAAGGTCATAAACGCCGATAACCGCGCCTTTCAGGTGGAGATCCATCTTCCCAACAGCGGCGATATCCGTGCCAACCAGGTGGCGATCGTCAAACTGCAGGACTATTCCGCCAGCAATGTGATCACCATACCCGTCAATACGCTTCAAAGTGATGAAACCGGAAAATATGTTTTAGTGGCACAACAGCGTCCGGACAGCACGATCATCGCCCACAAAAAAACGATCACGATCGGTCAGACTTATAGCGATAAGGTTCAGGTCACGGGCGGACTGGCAGTTGGCGACAAACTGATTACCGACGGTTATCAGGGATTGTATGAAGGACAGTCCATCACGACACAATAGAAGGAAATTAGTCAGGCGACGTGAGTCCGGATTCCTCATTTAATCGAAAACACAGTTATGAGCGCGTTAGATAATTTTACCGAAAAATTCAAACAGTTCAAGCCAACCACCTGGAGTGTTACCAATAAAACCGCCGTCTATCTGTTGATGCTGGTCGTCAGCGGCTGGGGTATAACACAGTTCCTGACACTCCCCAAGGAGCAGTTTCCGGACATCGTTATCCCCACCATCTACGTCTCGACGATCTATACCGGCAACTCTCCAAAGGATATGGAGAACCTTGTAACCCGTCCGATCGAGAAGCAGATCAAGGCGATCACTGGCGCCAAGATCAATAAATTCACCAGCACCTCGCAGCAGGACTACTCGGCGATCGTTGTCGAGTTCGAAACGGACGTCCAAACCGACGTCGCATTACAGAAGGTCAAAGACGCCATTGATAAGTCGAAGCAGGATCTTCCAACCGACCTGACCCAGGAACCAACCGCGCTGGAAGTCAGCTTCTCTGACCAGCCGATCATGTACGTCAATATCAGTGGCAACTATGACCAGCAGCGACTGAAGAAGTTCGCCGATGATATGAAGGACCGACTTGAAGACCTTCCGCAGTTGAACCGCGTGGATATTGTCGGCGCACCGGAACGCGAATTCCAGATCGATGTCGACAATTATAAGATGCGCGCCTCCAATGTTTCTTTCAGCGATATAGATCAGGCGGTCAAAGGGGAAAACCTCGACATTTCTGCCGGGCTGCTGGACGTCGGCACTATGAAACGTAACTTGCAGCTCAAAGGGCAATTCCACACAGCTGAGGATATTGCATCTATTGTTGTCCGCAGCCCGCAGGGTGGTTACCCGGTATACCTGAAGGATATTGCCATTATCAAGGATACCATAAAAGATCGTGAATCCTACGCCCGATTGGAAGGAAAGAATGTGGTTACCTTAAATATTATCAAACGCGCCGGCGAGAATCTGATCCAGACGTCCGATACTGTGCGGGGAGCGGTCAAGGAAATGCAGACCAGCCTTCCAAAGGACCTTAAAGTTGTCATCACCGGCGATCAAAGTACGCAAACGCGCAATTCCTTTAATGACCTTGTCAATTCCATCGTGATCGGATTCATTCTCGTGTTGATCATCCTCATGTTTTTTATGGGCGTCGTAAATGCCTTTTTCGTCGCTCTTTCCGTACCCCTCAGTATGTTTGTCGCTTTTTGCTTTCTTCCGGCGGCAAACCTGGTCATCGGCGGTGCTATCACCCTCAACTTTATAGTGCTGTTTGCGCTGCTCTTCGGCCTCGGTATAATCGTCGATGACGCCATCGTCGTCATAGAGAATACGCACCGCATTTTTACGCAGGCAAAAGGCAAGCTTTCCGCCACTACCTCCGCACAAATGGCGGCGGGTGAAGTCTTTGTTCCGGTATTTGCCGGTACGCTCACGACCCTTGCCCCTTTCTTCCCGCTGCTTTTCTGGCCCGGCCTTATCGGCAAGTTTATGGTGTATCTGCCGGCCATGCTCATTTTTACACTTGCCGCGTCCCTTGTAGTGGCATTTATCATGAACCCGGTATTCGCAGTGGATTTTATGAACCATCCGGAAGACGGCACTCCGCAAAGCCGTGCTTCCATCTTTAAAAAACCAGGGCTTTGGATTGCTGTCGGACTTGGGATATTGCTTGACCTAAGCCATCAGACCTTCCTTGGCAACCTGCTTATCTTCATTGTGATTCTAGTCCTGCTTAATAAATTCATCTTCGACCGGATGATCCATGGCTTCCAGAACAGTGTGCTGCCGTGGATCATGGGTCACTATGAAAGTCTTCTCCGTTGGGCGCTGAAGGGCTGGCGTCCCGCCTGGCTGCTCTTCAGCACCTTTCTGTTGCTGGTGTTTTCTCTTTGGTTTTTCAGCCTTCGAAAAGTCGACATTGTATTCTTTCCGAAAGGCGATCCCAACCAGGTTTACGTGTATATAAAATTACCTGTCGGCACCAATGTCGACTATACTGACTCCATCACGAAAGTTCTCGAAAAGCGGGTTTACAACGTGCTGGGCATGGGCCAGGACGGTTCGAAGCCAAACCCGGCTGTCGAGAGTGTCATCTCCAATGTCGCCGTAGGGGCCAGCGATCCAACGAGCGGCGATCAGAGTACCCACCCGGAACTCGGGCGTATCCAGGTATCTTTCGTCGAGTTCGCCAAACGGCACGGCGCATCCACGGGCCGCTACCTGGATTCCATTCGTCATGTAATGACAGGCATTCCCGGCGCCGAGATCACCGTCGATCAGGAGCAAAATGGACCGCCGACCGACCCGCCCGTCAATATCGAAGTTGCCAGCGATAATTTTGACGATTTGATCAAAACGGCAGTTTCTCTGAAGAATTACCTCGACTCGATCCAAACTCCCGGCGTCGAAGAGCTAAAAATGGATATCGATCTTACCAACCCTGAGATAACGCTCACGGTAGACCGTCAGCGCGCGATGATCGAAGGTATCAATTCCTCGCAAATCGGTCAGGAACTCCGCACCGCGCTTTTCGGTCTGGAATCATCCAAGATAAAAGAGGGCAAAGACGAATATAAGATCTATATCCGCAACCTCGAGAATCAGCGAAAGAATCTTAACGATCTGCTCAACATGAATATCACGTATCGCGACATTGCGGCCGGCGGTGCAATCCGTAATGTACCAATCAGCTCGTTAGTGCACATCGACTACACAAGTACGCTCGGGAGTGTTAAACGCAAAAATCAGAAGCGTACGATAACCCTGAAATCGAACGTACTCAATGGCTACACGCCAACCGCCGTCAACCAGGATCTCACCAAATCCATCACTGACTTTAAAAAGAAACCCGACGACGTAACGATCACTCAAACGGGTGAAGGCGCCCAACAGGCCGAGACGGGCGCATTTTTGTTCAAAGCGCTCATCATAGCCCTGGCTGCCATCCTGATCATCCTGGTCATCCAGTTTGGTTCGGTCAGCAAATCGGTTATTATCCTGAATGAGATCCTATTCAGCGTGATTGGCGTAGTCCTGGGATTTGCCATTACAAAAATGCAGGTCTCCGTCATCATGACCGGTCTCGGCATCGTTGGCCTCGCCGGGATAGTGGTAAAGAACGGCATTCTTGTGATAGAGTTCACCGATGAGCTCCGCGCAAGGGGCATGAAGACGCGGGAGGCCGCCATCGAGGCCGGTAAGACGCGTATCATCCCTGTCCTGCTTACGGCCATGGCCGCCATCCTGGCCCTTGTGCCGCTGGCCGTAGGGTTCAATATCAATTTCGTTACGCTATTCGCGGATCTGGACCCGCACATTTATTTCGGCGGCGACAATGCAGTATTCTGGAAGCCATTGTCCTGGACCATTATCTTCGGCCTGGCCTTCGCCTTCTTCATGACCCTGTTCATGGTGCCCAGCATGTACCTGATGGCGGAAAGACTCAGACGGCCGATGCGCCGTCATTGGGGTGGCAAATGGATCTCGTTCCTGGGAATTCCTCCCTTTACGATCATCTTTCTTATACTGATGTTCATCAGCCTTATCCGGCATCGCTTTGAAGTTTCGGCACGAAGAAGGCGCCTGCGGGATAATCGCGGGGCTAGCGAGACCTGGATCAAAAGCTGGTTTTGATTAATTTTATAAAAAATCACCTATGCGCAATAATCACGAGATAGACTACAAGATCTACGGTGAAGAGCTTCAATTCGTAGAGGTCGAGCTGGACCCGGGAGAGACGGTCATCGGCGAGCCTGGCGGCTTCATGATGATGGATGACGGGATCGACATGCAAACCATGTTTGGCGACGGCTCCGCATCCGCCAACCAGGGCGGCCTGCTCGGAAAGCTCATGAATGCCGGCCGCCGCGTGCTTGTCGGCGAAAACCTCTTCATGACGGCCTTCACCAATATCGGCCAGGGCAAAAGAAGGGTCAGTTTTGCCGCCCCTTACACCGGTAAGATCATCCCGCTCGACCTGCAACAACTCGGCGGTACCATCATCGCTCAGAAGGATGCCTTCCTTTGCGCCGCTAAGGGGGTTAGCATCGGCATTGCGTGGCAGCGCAGACTGGGAACGGGTATTTTTGGGGGCGAAGGATTTATCATGGAAAAACTGGAAGGCGACGGCCTGGCTTTCGTACACGCAGGCGGCTATATCGTGGAGAAACAATTACAACCCGGCGAGATCCTGAAAGTCGACACCGGTTGTGTCGTTGCCTACCAGCCCAGCATAGACTTCGACATTGAATTCATCAAGGGCATCCGCAATTGGATGTTCGGCGGGGAAGGTTTGTTCTTTGCGATCATGCGCGGGCCGGGAAAAGTGTGGCTGCAGTCGTTGCCCATCAGCCGTCTGGCCAGCCGCATCATCCAATATAGCCCGCAAATGGGTCACCGTCGCGAAGAAGGCAGCATTCTTGGTGGACTGGGGAATCTGCTTGATGGAGATGGATTCTAATTAAAGGGGCCGACCGGCTCCTGCTCAAATAAGAACTTAATTCCTATTGTTGGAGAATCGACTCAATAATTGTAAGATCTCGAGGTAAAGCCACACGAGCGTCACCAGCAATCCAAACGCGCCATACCACTCCATGTATTTTGGAGCGCCCATCTTCTCACCGGTTTCGATCTGATCGAAATTCAGCACCAGGCTCAGTGCCGCTATCACTACCACAAACAAATTTATGCCGATCCCGAGAAGGCTATTGTCACCCCATTGCATGAATTGGATATGCACCCCAAAAAAGCCCAACACGATGTTGATCAGGTAAAAGATCGCGATCCCTGCGATGGACGAGAAGATCACCGCTTTGAATTTTTCTGTTGCCCGGATGATCCTGAAATTATACAACAGGAAGACGGCAAAAGCGACCCCGAAGGTCAGCAACACGGCCGACATAATGATATTCGGATATTTGACCTTGAACTGCTCATTGACGATCGCCGATAAGCCGCCTAGTGCGAAGCCTTCGAGCAAAGCATATGCGGGTGAAAGGTATTTCGCCAGCTTAGGCACGAAAGACGTCACAATTGCACAGATGAACCCGCCGATCAGGCCGACCATAAATAGGGTCATCATCGTGGGCACCGCGAAAGAATAATAGAGTTTCCAGGTATAGGCCGCACCGGCAAGGACCAGGATCATCAAAAAACCAAATTTCTGGATGGAACCCCTAACGGTCATCGTCTCGAGACCCTTGTCTTCCAGGGACCTGGAAAAGATCTTTTCCGATAGGGTAGGATTGCTGGAATTGAAAATTGCCATAGTTATAGATTTTTTACGGATTTTAGTGCGCAAAAAGTATACAAAAATATCCTTCCTGCTAAACTGTCAGTATAATTTTAACACTATCTTCTTCGGCGATCCGGCGGCGGTCCGCTTTTATCAGGCGGTGGGCCGCTTTTATCCGGTGGCGGTCCGTTCCGATCGGTTGGCGGCGGCCCGCCCGGCCTTCTGGGCTCGCGGTTACCACCGCTGTTGCCCCCACCATTTCCATCGCGGCCCCGGTTGCCCCCATTGTTGGGCTGGCCATCCCGGCCAGCAGGACCGTCAGGCCTGCCAGCGCCACTCCTGCCACCGCGGTTGCCACCGGAATTGTGCTGAGCGGAATGTTTATGATGACCATGCTTTTTCTTCCTGTCGGCTTGCTCCAGCGTTTTCAAGCTGATCTGCCCAACCAGATCGACGAATCCACTCTCTTCCGTTTCCTTGGGCTTGCCCGTACTCACTTCTACCGGATCCAGCGTATCGGGGATCGTATTTTGCATATTCAACTGCCTGATCTTCCGCACGCGTTCAATGGTCAGCGGATACTGTTTGTTGCTATCTGGCAGCACGTACCACATCAGGTTCTTAAAGATGTCTTTTTTGATCAGGCTAGCCGTACCCTTCGCCACCTGCAGCGTCTCGGCGTTGTCCGGAAAGTTCTGCAACGCGTCCAGGTAGGTGTCCAATTCGTAATTCAGGCAGCATTTCAACCGTCCGCATTGGCCGCTCAGCTTACTTTGATTGATGGACAGGTTCTGATACCGGGCTGCAGTGGTATTCACCGATTTGAAATCGCTCAGCCAGGTCGAACAGCACAACTCACGGCCGCAACTGCCAATGCCGCCGACTTTGGCAGCTTCCTGACGGGCGCCGATCTGCCGCATCTCCACCTTTAAACGGAACTCACCCGCGTAAAGCTTTATCAATTCCCGGAAATCCACCCGGTCATCCGCTATATAAAAGAAGGTCGCCTTCCGGCCGTCGGCCTGGATCTCTACCTCGCTCATTTTCATATCCAACTTGAGCTTCCGGGCGATAGCCCTGCTCCGCACCAGGGCCTCCTTCTCCCGGCCCTTATTCTGCTGCATGATATCCAGGTCTTTTTCCGTCGCCCGGCGCATGACCTTTTTTATCTCCGGGTTTTTTTCCTCGACTCCCTTTTTCTTCAGCTGCAGCCTCACCAGTTCTCCCGTCATCGTCACCTCTCCCACGTCAAAGCCGCTTACTCCTTCCACGCTCACCATATCCCCTTTCTCGAGGGGCTGCATCATAGCATTCCGGTAGAAATCTTTCCGGCTCCCCTGGTTAAAACTTACTTCGACTATCCGGCATGCGCTTTCGGGATCACTGAATGGCAGGTTCGCCAGCCAGTCATGGACATTCAACCGGTTACAACCGCCGGTGCTACAACCGCCATTGCTCTTGCAGCCAGATGGTTTGCCCCCCTTGGATGTACCGCAATTATTACAACCCATATTTTACAATACGTTAAAATGGTGAAGAAAAATATGGTAAAAAGAAAGGAAACCGCGCCGGCAGGACTATGTTACTGACCTTGGAAAGCCATCAAAAAAAATATATAGAATACAAAACACAGTTTTCCAATCAGTACGCACCCTCCTCACGTTCTTAACACACTTGCAAGCCCGGAATGCACTCTTTTCACTGGCCTTTAACGGCCATTGTTGTCAAATATACAACAGAAACAGGCATTTATTGCACGAAACGGGGTTTTTTCCTATGACATGACCACGACACGCTTCTCCGCAAGAATGTGGTATAATTTAATTGTCAGTGCATGGAACAGCATCTTTGCATGGGCGTTCCGCTCGATATAGTAGGCGGCCCTGTCCAACTCCTCTGTGATCGCCTGCTGCTGACCGATATCTGCGATTTTGTTAAGCCGCAATGCGAAATCCTTTTCCGCCGCTGGAATGGACACGCCGCCGCCTTCCATGTACCGCAGCCGGATCGCCTGCTCCAAAAGATGGTTGAAATATCTCAGGAACTGTTTCTGCCGCTCCCGTCCGGATTTGCTGATCGCCTCGATCCACTTCACCTGCGCTACCGGTCCGGTCTTCAGGATGGCATTCAACCACTCCCGCAATACTCCCTGCCAGTCATCGTCGGCATGTCTTATCAGCTGAAGCGCCTCATGATAATTGCCTTCGCAAAGCACTGCGATCTGCCTTGCCTGACCGGCTTCCAGTCCCGCCCTTTCCACGAGCGCCCGCTCGATCTCGGCTTCCTCCGGCAACGGCACCTTCACCAACTGCGTCCTGGACAGGATCGTCTGCAGGATCAACGACTCGTTCTCCGCCACCAGCAGGAACAGGGTATTGGCAGGTGGTTCCTCGATCAGCTTCAATAGCTTATTGCCTTCATTCCCCAGGTATTCGGGCATCCACATGAGCAGGATCTTATACCCGCTCTCGAAACTTTTCAGGCTAAGCTTATGGATAATGTCATTGCACTCGTGTGCCGTGATATTCCCCTGTTTGTTCTCGGCGCCAATAAATTGCAGCCAGTCATACGCATTGCCATAGGGGTACTGCGCCACAAACTCCCGCCACTCAGCCCCATAGTCGGTACTTAGAGGCTTATCACCCGGCTTCCTGGGGATGACGGGATAGGAATAATGGATATCCGGATGGATCAATTTGACCGATTTGATGCAACTTGCGCAGACACCGCATGAATCCCCGTCCTTCGGGTGCTCACACACCACATATTGCGCAAAGGCGAGGGCTAATGGCAAGGCGCCGCTGCCCTCGGGCCCAAGAAACAGCAAGGCATGACTAAGCCGATTCCCCTGCACCAACTCTGCCAGGTGCTGCTTGACCTGTCCTTGTCCGATCACCGATTTGAATCCCATAGGTGCAAAGATAAAAAAAGCTGCCGGCGGGCGATTAAATATCGCACCAGCAGCATTGATGGAAGAGGGCGGCGTGAGCTTCGAGCCGGCCGCAAAACGTTCACACGCGTTACGTTAGTTCAAATATTTCGTGATCTCGGCATCCATCGGCTTGACTTTGCTCGGGAATACTGCGATCAGCTTACCATTCTCATCAACCAGGAATTTGGTGAAATTCCACTTTACGACAGGATCGCCAACCCCAAGTTTGTGCGCTTCGTCCGTCAGGTATTTGAACAGAGGCTGGATATTGTCGCCGATTACATCGCCCTTTTCCGCCATCGGAAAAGTAACTCCATAATTCTTAGTGCAAAACGCGGTGATCTCCGCGGCAGAACCAGGCTCCTGCTGACCAAAGTTGTTGGCAGGAAAACCGATGACCACCAGCTTATCCTTGAATTGCTCATACAGTTTTTCCAGATCGGCATATTGGGGCGTAAAACCACATTTACTGGCAGTATTCACGATGAGTATCTTTTTGCCTTTGTATTTGGCAATATCAAGCGGTTGGCCGTCGAGTCCGGTTACTTTGAAATCGTATACACTCGAGGGGACGCCGGCAAGCAAAAGCAGCGAAAGAAGAAGTACGCGTACCATATGATTTTGATTTTAATATTTAAGTTCCCGAAGTTACGCCATTGTTTGCGCTAAATTTTACCTGTTGACATTTTTTCTGCCGGTAGCACCAGGGCTTAATTATAACAGCCCAGGGCAGGATCCATCGCCGGCCAGGGGTTGCCATCGAGATCGGACGGCAGGGTGGTCGGCAAGCCGGCGCCTAAGGCTGGACTGCCCGTCTTCAAGTGAAAATCATAATATAAGGTGGAATTGTTGACGCTGTCAAAAAGCGGGTCTTGGTTGGCGATGATACCTGTGGCTCCGACCCCGGTCGGCGCCTTCGCCACTTTCCAAAGACAATTCGAGAAGTTTACTGCAAATGCACCGCTCCCTTGTTGACCGACGACAACCTCATTCGTCACGATCCCCTGCCCACCCCAGAATATGCAGTTGTTAAAAGTGGCCTGCAAATTCCCGGTCACGACGACGGCCCCCTGCTCACTGGCATCGCTTACTGCCAGCACGGGCTGGGAGTGCGCGAGATAAAGATTGGAATAGGCTGCATCTGTGCACTGTGAGAAAACGTAATAGCCACCGCCCAGTTCGATATTTTTTCCGCAGTTGCTGATCAAACAGTTATCCGCTTCCAGGCTACCCTGCGCCCCGAGGATGCCCGCGTCATAACTGTTGTTGATGATACATTGCTGCAGGAGAACCTTTGGCACGGTGCCCGCGGGAGGCGCCTCCACCACTATGGATTGGTAAGCATTTTGGATCACCGCATATTTAAGGTCATTGCCTGTGCTCGTTCCGCGAAAATAGATCCCCGGCCAGCTACCGGGAAAACCGTTGTATGGCTGGTCAAGCCTGTCCCCTTGAAAATATACCCGCGTGCTATCATAGTGATCCCCATTCACGAGCAGCGTCCCATCCACCAATAACGGCGCATCGGCATGAAAGTAGACCCTGCAGCCGGCGGGAATGGATAACTGCCCATTGGTATCCACCTGCAATCCACCCAGGATCACATAGGGCAGCTTGTTGTCCCAGACCGTATTGCCAGTGAGGACAGCATTATGGAGGAAATGCGCATTTTGCCCCCAGCCTTCTAGCTGGATATAACGCTGGGTTCCATTATAGGCCACTTGAATACTGTCCTGCACAATAAAAGGGAGACCGGCTGTCTGCGGGTTTATCTCGACCGCCACGAAAACATAAATGCTGTCGCCGGCATCCAGATCGATGTTGTCCTGTTCAGGCCCCGGCGAACCATCGATATTAATGTGAAAATAGCTTTGTGCACCGCCCATCAACTTTACGGTGGAAAGCCGCAGCTTCCGGTCATTGCCATTGATGATCTTCACCTGCTCAGTAATGGAGCCGGTCGACACGAATACCGTATCGAACAAAAGCGTGTCGGCCGAAAATGCTACTGTCGCATTGGAGGAGGTGATAAAAGAATTCTTCCTGCAATGTGTGAAGGCGAGGGCAAAGGGCAGCAACAACAACAGCAGCGGCTTCTTCATCGACCTAAAGTTAATAGCGTTCGGCCGAGGCTCAAAACAAATGTTTATACACTTCTTCTACCCTGCCTACCGGGACTATTTCTATGTCGAATTTTGCTGCGCCAACCCTTTTCTGATTGTATTTACTGACAAAAATACGTTCGAACCCCAGTTTCTCGGCTTCGGCTATGCGTTGTTCTATGCGGTTTACAGCACGAATTTCTCCACTTAGTCCCACTTCGCCGGCAAAACACAACCCCGACGGGAGGGGCAGGTCCTCAAAGGAACTCAATAATGCACACAATACCGCCAGGTCGATCGAGGGGTCTTCCACCTTCAGACCCCCTGCGATATTCAAGAAAACATCTTTCATCCCAAAATGGAAACCCCCTCGCTTTTCGAGTACTGCGAGCAGCAATTGCAGCCTCCGAAGGTCGAATCCGCTTACCGTGCGTTGCGGCGTTCCGTAGACCGACTGGGTCACCAGGGCCTGTACCTCTATCAGTAAAGGGCGGAGACCTTCGATCGTCGCAGCAATTGCAATGCCACTCAACTGTTCTTCTTTCTGTGTGATCAGTAGTTCGCTTGGGTTGTTCACGCCCCGCATACCGAATTCCGTCATTTCATAGATACCGAGCTCTGCCGTGCTGCCAAAGCGATTTTTGAGTGTCCGAAGGATGCGATAGGCATAGTGCCTGTCGCCTTCGAATTGCAAGACCGTATCGACCATATGTTCCAATACCTTTGGGCCGGCGATGCTCCCGTCTTTGGTGATATGTCCGATCAGGAAGACTGAGGTATGTGTCTCTTTGGCAAAGCGCTGGAATTCCGAGGTACATTCCCTGATCTGTGATACGCTTCCCGCCGAGGATTCAATGTGTGGCGATTGCAGGGTCTGAATGGAATCCACGATCACCAATTGAGGCCGCAACTTCTTTATCTCCTGGAAGATCAACTGGGTTGAGGTTTCCGTTAGCAGGTAAAAATCTTCGTTCTTTATATTCAATCTGTCGGCCCGCATTTTGATCTGCTGCTCGCTCTCCTCGCCACTTATGTACAAAGTCCTCACATTTTTCAGTTGAAGACCATTCTGCAAGAAAAGCGTGCTCTTGCCGATACCGGGTTCTCCGGCAACCAATACGATGCTTCCGGCGACGATGCCGCCGCCCAATACCCTGTTCAGCTCAGGGTCGGCGCTAACGATCCGCTTTTCTTCTGCACTTACGACGTCCTGTAAGGACACTACCCTGGCTTCCCGTTTCTCGCCATTGAATTTTTTCCATTCGGACTCGGGGAGCTTATTTTCTTTCGTGATCACCTCCTCCACAAATGTGTTCCATTGTTCGCATGACGGACATTTGCCGAGCCATTTTGCACTTTCGTGTCCACAATTACTGCAAAAAAATGCCGTTCTCATCTTGCTCATGCGGTAAAGTTAATTGCAAATCGTTGTGTTCATCCTTCCCTATTTTGGAAAAGAGAATAGTGATTGTAAAAAATGAAGTGAGCAGGAGGCGTGAGGAGAAAAAATTGAAGCTAGATAAATGTCGCATCAAGGTTGGACGAAGTTCGGAAGAGAGGGACCGACTAAAAAGTAAAAGGGCTAGCAAATTGCCAGCCCCTTACTTACTAACCCATTAAATTCTTGCACTAAATTACAAATTAGCGCCACATTGCAAAATAAATTTTTGACGGTGTGAATAACTTTAACGCTCCTGAAGCGATTGGTAGAACAGGGCAAAAAAATTTCTCAATTCGTTGATTTGCATGGGTATAGAGTAGGGTAGGCGCTCCGCCGCCTGGGCACTTTTTTCCTTAAAAGATTGAGTATTAATCAAAGAAAATCCACAAATTATTTTAAGGGGGAAGTTTCATTGAGCGGCGGTGCGAATCAAATTAATTAATTTTCATGTTTGACTAAAAGGCAATGAAAGTACCAGATTGCGGCAAATTTTCGAGTATATCAATATATGCAAATAAATCGTAAAGTTTTGTTGGGATGGTGGCTATAACCAATTCATGTGCAGTCACTTGAGCGGGATTAATGTGACGAGCGCATTGAATTTAAAAAAATTAATATTTGGAGCTGGTTTTAAATTTTTTTTACGCTGATTTTTGGAATGCAAAAAGTTGATAATGAACAAGATATAAAGCTGATAACATCTGCCAACGAAATCTTTAAAAAAAATTGTTAATGAGAAATTAAATTCTAATTAAAAATACTGTAATTTAATTGACCAAAACTATCGTCGGCTTGGATGCGCCGGATTCGACTAAATAGCTGTCAATCAATCAGTTGCACGTTAGTTTGGCATCATTGCAAGCCATAGTGAGCTTTTTATTCACTTTTAATAACTACACATGAGAAAACTTCACTGCTTGCTGGTGGGCGTCCTGCTGCTCATCGGCGAAGGGCTTCTTGCTCAAACAACGGAGGTCATCGGAAAGGTTACCGATCCAACAGGAGCCCCAATTCCCAACGCGACGATCAGGATCAAAAGTTCCAAAGGACAAGGTGGAACGAGTGCCGATGCCCAGGGGGCCTTTATGGTCAAAGTAAAGCCCGGAGCTGAATTAATCATTAGCGCCATCGGCTTCGAAACCAAGGAGGTCAAAGTCGGCGCGACTTCGACCATTATGATCCAGATGAACAACGACTCGAAATCGCTCAGCGAAGTAGTCGTGACGGGGGTAGGGACCGCCACATCTAAAAAGCATTTGGGTATCGCAGTCGAGTCGGTCGGCGCGGCAGAATTACCCGCCGCCCCAACGGCTTCCATCGATCAGGCGCTGATCGGGAAGATTTCGGGAGCACAAATCTCCTCCATCAGCGGCAACCCCGGTGATCCGGTCAACATTTTGCTGAGAGGTATCAACACGGTTCAGGGCGGCACGAAGCCTCTGATCATTGTGGACGGCATCGAAGTTCGCGCCACTGACATCAATTCACTGGACCTGAGTAACATCGAAAGGGTGGAAGTCGTCAAAGGAGCGGCTTCCTCCACACTCTATGGCGCACAAGGCGCCAACGGCGTTATCCAGATCTTTACCAAAAAGGGCAGAAAAGGCCCGATCGCCATCACCTATTCTACCAGCTACTCCCTCAACAAGTATATCAACAGCGGACATCTTCACAAAGCAAGGTTGCACCCATATCTGACGGACGGCAACAACAATCTCATCGATGGCAGCGGCAATCTGTTGACCTATGATAGCGTAGGAAACCTTCCGGGTGTTCAATATACCTATGGTGGTGGTGCAAGGGCCGGAATTTGGAATCCGCTCAACAACGCAGACAAGCCTTATAATGCCAACATCAAATATTATGACCAATTCAAGGAAGTGTTCCAGACTGGTAACACCTTGAATAATATCGTGAGCATTTCAGGCGCCAATGACAAGAGTGATTTCAACATCTCGGTCAGCAATAACAAGACGACCACTCCGATCATGAAAAACGGGTCTGTCGACCGTACAAACGTCACTTCAAACCTCGGTTTCGAAGTATTAAAGGGCTTTAAGATCAGGTCCGTCACCCAACTGATCTATACCCGCAACACCATGGTCCCCGGTCTGGGTGCTGCCGGTGGAATAGACTACGGCTATGGTAACTCGCAAGGAAATGTAGGCTCTATTTTTGGCTTTCTCAATACCTCGCCATTCTTCGACCTGAAGTATAAGATGGCTAATGTGGCGACCATTTACGGCAGTCCAAACACCCCGGGCTCCTATGCCAATCACGTGCAAGGCGGCGATTTCCTCAGTATCAATTCCAGTAATCCTTACTACAACCAGGAATATGCCAATGGCATAGACAATAAGATAGATATAGTTCAGAGCTTCGATGCGAACTACCACGTGGATAAATTTCTGGAACTGGACGCCAAATATGGTATCAACTGGCGCAACGAAAATTCCCGCTGGACCTATCTGAATCAATCCAACAACGCCAATTCGAACTACTACGATTTTACCGACGTTTCGTATGAAAATGGCACGGATAACACCGGTGAGATCGACAACTTCCAGTACAATACAACTTTCCAGAATTTCCTAGCCTCGGCGACGTTCAAAACCGATTTCCAAAACGACTTCCACAGCAAATTGCCGATCACTACGGCAACGAGGGTCGGGTTTGACTACAGAAAAAACCTGTATACGGAATTCGACAATTACGGCTATAGTCTGCCCATTGCTCCACCGTATACCATGTCGTCCACCTCTAGTCAGGTTACCACTGACGATTACAAAGAACCCTTCATTTCCTACGGCTACCTGGTGGATCAGTCCATCAATTTCGGCGATTTTGCCGGCATCGACGGTGGCTTCAGGAGTGACTGGTCTTCGGCATTCGGCGGCGGTTCCAGCCCCTTCACCTTCCCGCGTATCAACGGGTTCTTCGAACCTTCTGCCTTTAATTTCTGGAAAGACAATTTAACGGTCATCGACTATTTCAAAGTAAGAGCCGCTTATGGCGAGGCGGGTATCCAACCTACCCCTTTCCAGCGCTACGCCGTGATCAACCAAAGAGATATTGGTTCGACGCTGACATACAGCCTCCAACAAAGCCCGACGTATGATACCAAGCTAAATGTGGAAGTCACTAAAGAGACGGAGGTCGGTACCGACTTTACCATAGAAGGCGGAAAGGGCAACCTGTTTTCTGCCTTCAACGGTTCCTTTACCTGGTGGAAACGCAACAGCAACAACGTCATCTATAGCATCCCCACGGCATTGTCAACCGGTTATACAGGTGAGTTGGCCAATGCAATAACCATGCAATCTCATGGGTACGAATTCTCTCTGAATATTCCCGTTTACAAATCCAAAAATTTCAATTGGGATTTTACCACGAACTGGGGGCACCAAACTTCGAAAATCAATACGATTACAGGCGGTAACCCGATCATCCTGACTTCTAACGCGGGAAGTACCGCATTGGTGTTAAGTCCCGGCGAGACGATCGGTCAGATCTATGGTCACAGGAGTATTACCAACGACAACCAGACGGACCCCAATGGCAACCTCTATATAGCCAAAGGCACCGGCGGCAATTATCAAAGCATCAAGGGAGCATTGGTGGACACCGCTACCAAACAGATCCAGTTCACTCCTGACAAATATGGCCTGGGCGACCCGAACCCCAAATTCAACGCCTCTTTCATCAATTCGATCACCTATAAATTCCTAACTCTGAGCTTTCAGTTCGATTGGGTCTATGGCAGCCATCTGTATAATCAAACCAAGGAATGGATGAGCAGGGATGGTATTCAGGGTGATTTTGAAAAGCAGGTTACCATCAACGGTCAGACCGGCGGCTGGTCGGCCTATTGGTCCAGCCCTTATTACAACATTCTGGGCAGCACCCATGGCGGGGATAATGACGGCACGAGGGATTATTATCGTGAAAGTTCATCTTTCCTCCGGCTCAGGAATGCGGCATTGGCCTTTGACATCGCAAAGGTCACCACGATCAAATACTTTAAAAGGCTTTCACTGTACGTGTCAGGTCGTAACATCTGGACGAAGACAAAGTATACCGGCTTTGATCCTGAAGTCAGTTCCGGCGCGGTTAATTCAGCATTCGACAGGGGCGTCGACAACAGTACTATGCCAAATATCAAGTCCTACCAGGTGGGCCTAAATGTGGCATTCTAATGATAACTAAAAAAAGACTAAAACTATGAGCAGGAATAAATATATATCCATTGCTGTTGTTGCGATACTAATCGCAGGAACAGGTTGCAAAAAGCAGTTGAATGTAGGCAACCCTAACCAGCCTACGATCGCGGCTAACGTTTCCACAGAGGCGGGTTTAGTTGCGTTCGTTCAGGGATCAACCTTTGTCGACGGCTTTGTCAACGGCGACGGCTGGCTGGGCGATTCTTATTTTTCCCTGGTTTACGGCTTTCAGGATCTATTGGGTGACTTGACCGGCGCCGATGTCGCAAATCAGCAAGTGGATGTGATCTCCCGTCCTGACCTGGTCACGACAGAAGATGGCACGCAGATACCCAATCCTTCGCCGCAGATCGCTTCGTTGCGCAGCTTTAATACAAGGGCCAGTTCAGGGGCCGGCAACAACCCGACCTACTATCAATGGTTGAATATGTATGCGCTGAACAATGCCTGCAACGTGATCCTTGGTATTGTGCCATCCATTTCTTTTTCGGGCGATGCGACTACGAGGGCCAACACGGTGAAGGCGTGGTGTTATTGGTGGAAAGGTTATGCCTACGCCGCCATCGGAACAATGTATTATTCAGGACTGGTCGTCGATTCCGCCGGAAAGACTAACAATCATTACCTGGTGCATGATTCCATTATTGCAAGATCGAATTATTATTTTAATCTCGCCAGTTCTACCATTTCGGGTATCACCAATGCCGCCGACTATACGACAATATTGGGCGAATTGATTCCCAGCACTTTCCAGGGGGGAAGTCTTGGCGGCGTTCCGACGCAGGCGCAATGGGTCAGGAACATTAATTCCATGCTGGCCCGCAATATCTTGCTGAACTACTTGAATCCTTTCGTCAATGGGGTAGTAAACTCTTCGATCCAGAAGTCGACGATCACACCGATGACTTCAGATCAATGGCAGTCTGTGCTATCTCTTGCGACGAACGGCATTCAAAATGGCGATCCGGTTTTCACAGGCTCTTCATCCAGCACCAACTCCGTTTTTTCGGCAACGGGCGGCAATGTCGCAGCCAATACGACCGGCCCGAATTCCAGTTCTATTTTCAAAGTGACGGAACGCCTGATGCAGGATTTTAATACCGGTGATAAACGTGTGCCGAATAATTTCAACATGGCCGATACGTTTTATGACCCCAACTTTACCACAAGATGGGACTTGCTGAATGGGGGAGATACCATTTCAGGCGTTGTAGTCTTAAGCAACAAGAACGCGGGCGCCTACCAGGTATATATCGCCAGCAGCTATGAAGAAAATGCCCTGATGCTTGCCGAGGCCAATATCATGTTGGGCAACACCGACGCTGGCCTCGCTTATGTGGACGCCGTCAGGAGTTACCAGGGCGCAGGGGTGCCCGCGGTGTCCGGCACCGGCCTGACCCAGGCACAGGCCTTGACTCAAGTGACCAGGGAAAGAAGGACAGCGCTGGTCTTTAGAGGTATTTCGTGGTATGACGCGAGACGATGGGGATGGAGCTATGCTATCTCCGACGGTGGGGGCAGCTACGGTAACACCTATATCACACAAACCGGTACGGTCTATCACAACGCGACTATCGACTACGATTTCCTGGACTATTGGGATGTCCCTGCCGATGAGTCGGTGTTGAATCCGCCTGGAGGGGGCAGCGCGGCTACAGTGAACCCAAATTTCTAAAAAATGTCTCAATACCCGATACTTCATAAAACCTCCGGTCTCCTGGCCGGAGTTTTATGCTGTCTTGTCGTGCAGTTGCAGTCAGCTGCTCAAGGGTCGCAGGGCAATCAGCAAAATGCCTCCGCCGGTTTTGGTGCAACGGGACAGGGCGGGGTTTCCATGAACGATTTGACCCGCAGCATCGAGATATTTAATGGGAATGGAGAAGGTTTTGTCAATCCCTATCGCGACGTGGCAGGCTCACCTTACCTCCACGACGCCTGGTCGCGAGCCGATTTAAGATTGAATGGCAAAGCCATAGTGCCTAATATACGGGTGCGTCTCGACCTCAAAGCCCAACAATGGCACTTCCTCGACTCCATCAACGGCGAGCGACTAATTGCGCCGGGTGTTGTCAGCGAAGTCCTCGTGGATGATTCTTCCGGGGTTGAGGTAAAGACAACCGTGTTTCGGTCCGGATTTCCTCGGGTAGACAGCCGGAAGAGCACTGACTTCTACGAGGTCATGTCTGACGGTAAAATACAGCTGCTGCACTCTATGCTGAAGATAATCAAGGTAGATAAAGACGAGATGTCCGGTTTAGTGGAAATGGAATTCGTTCTTTATGAAGAGTATTACGTGTTCAGCGGGGGTAAAATGTGCCGGTTCAAAAAGGACAAATCTGCCGTGCTGGACCTGTTGGCCGATAAAAAGGAAAAGATCGAGGCATTTTTCGACCAGAATCATCTTAAACTCAAGTCTGCAAATGAACTAAAGCAAATAATTGATTATTACAACACTCTTCCTTAGAGAACGCTGGAGGATAAATTTTGTGTGACTCAATGTTGACAGTGAAAGACGGCCCCGGTGTCTACCGGGGCCAATTTTTTGAGATAAAGTAAAAGGCCCGGCAGGGCCTTTTTTTACGTTATAACTTGATCTCGTCTTCTTGTTTGTCGAAGAAATGGAATTCGGTGAGGTGATAGTTGGTATTTGCGCGAAGCCGCACTTTCTGTTTGTACTTCCAGCGCCATTGCCACTGACGGCTGCCGAAGCCAAAAAAGCCGCCTTTCGTCAGATAGGCGTGCATAATGGGGTGCACCGCAAGGATCAGGTCCTTGTGCTGATGATTGAGCAGATAACTTAAATTCTTCTCGATCTCGTCCTCGAGTATCAAGGCCGATGAGATCTTTCCGGTACCATTGCAGGTCGGACAGACCTCCTGCGTGTTGATGGTGACCTCGGGCTTCATCCGCTGCCTGGTGATCTGCATCAACCCGAACTTCGAAATGGGCAAGACGGCATGTTTGGCCCTGTCCGTCCGCATGAAACTTTCCATCGCCTCGATAAGTTTCCGCTTATTGTCGGGCAGCTTCATGTCGATAAAGTCCACGACGATGATGCCGCCCAAATCACGCAGCCTCAACTGCCGGGCAATCTCCTCCGCGGCTTCCATATTGGTTTCCAGGGCATTCTGCTCCTGGTTGTTGCTGACACTTTTATAGCCGCTGTTCACGTCGATGACATGCAGGGCCTCTGTATGCTCGATGATCAGATAGGCACCGCTGGGCAGGTTCACCGTCTTCCCAAATGCCGCCTTCACCTGCTTCGTCACACTGAACTGATCGAAGATCGGTGAGCCATTGTGGTAATAAGAAACGATATCGATCTTGTCCGGCGCTATCCGCTGAATATAGCTCTTGGTATCGTTAAAGATGTTCCGGTCGTTGATGACGATCTTGTTGAAGTCCTCGTTCAACAGATCCCGGAGCATACTCGTGGTCTTCGTCTGCTCACTCAGGATCTTGGCGGGTGCGACCGCACCCTTCAGGTTGTGCTGGATCATCTTCCAGGTCGCCACCAGTTCCGTAAGGTCTTCATGCAGCTCGGCCGTATTCTTGCCCTCCGCCGCCGTCCGCACAATGACCCCGAAGTTCTTTGATTTGATCGCTTCAACGATCTTTTGCAGCCTTTTGCGCTCATCCGAAGAGTGGATCTTCCTGCTTACCGCCACGATGTCATTGAACGGTGTAATGACCACGAAGCGGCCAGGCAATGAGATCTCGCAGCTTAACCGCGGCCCCTTTGCAGCGATCGGCTCTTTCAGGATCTGAACCAGGATATGCGGCTTGCCATTCAGCACCTCATTGATCTTGCCCGTCTTTATGATCTCGGGCTCGACCTGAAAACTGCCAAAATCGAAGCCGCCCGGAGTGGGATCGTGCATGGCCTGCTGCGTGAATTTCAGCAGGGACCGGGCATATGGACTAAGATCGGTATAATGTAGAAAAGCATCCTTCTCAAATCCGACATCCACAAATGCAGCATTCAGGCCGGGAATCAGTTTTTTCACTTTTCCCAGGTATAGATCACCCACCGCAAAGCTGGCATCAGTCTTTTCGTGATGCAACTCTACGAGTTTTTTGTCCTCGAGTAGCGCTATTTCAACACCCTGCGGAGTCGCGTTTATGATTAGTTCCTTATTCAAGCGTTATGGAGCGTTTTCCATCAACATCGGTCATTACCGACCTTTGACGTCTACTTGTTCTTCTTCTTATGACGGTTCTTTCTCAGTCTTTTCTTACGCTTGTGCGTCGCAATCTTATGACGCTTACGCTTTTTACCACAAGGCATACTTAATACATTTTTTAGTTAATAAATAAAATAGATTCTCAGTATATCCACCATTACTGGAGTGATTTGATGCGCGAGTCAATCTCTCGCACCATCTCCGGGTCCTGATTCCCAAGCACTTTCTTCGCAGCATCATACCAGTTGACGGCATCCGCTTTCTCACCCTTCTGTTGATGGACTTCGGCTAGCAGGAGTATCGCTTCGATATTGGCAGGTTGATGTTGAACAACATTTGTCAAACGTTCAATAGCTTTATCAAATTGCCCCGACTCCAACCCTCCCCAACCCAACATCAGCTGCGCATACATATTGGTGGAGTCCTTGCGGGCTACTTCCAAAATCCGCTGAATTCCCTGCATCACTTCCATGGGATTGCCTGCCGTACTGCCAAATATATAGCTGGCACCTAGTCCCACTTTCGATGAATCATTCTCAGGATTCAGCTCTAAGGCCTTTTCAAACAACTCTTTAGCATCCGTGGCCATCCAACCGTTCAGGGCCGGATTATCCTGCCCACGCAAGCTTTGCAAAAATAATTGGGCAGCAAAGGTGAGCTTTTTTTCGGACTTTTCCAATTTAGCTGCTTCGCCAGTATAATAGGCATACAATAAGAAACCATCTGAAACGGAATCCTTCCAGAAAGCAGCTAACTGCCGGTCCGCATTCAACTGCTGGGCCTGGACATCACCGCGGACAACAGAATGCTGCAGCCTGTTCACGTAGGATAGCTGTGCAGGAGTCAAACGAGCCTGGGAAGCTTGTAGAATTTCCTGTAAACCAATAGATTTCACAGTGGGAGTACCGGCGACGCCAGCCATCGTGGCGTTCGGTGCCGGATGAGGAGGAATTGTCTGTCCAAAGAAAAATAGAGCGAGTAGTACGAGCACCCCGGAGCCCGCTACCAGATACTGCTGTCTGATCATGCTGATAATTAGAGGTGCAAAACTACGCCTCTTCGTCCGGGTTTGGCTGATCTTCCTTCACCGATTGCAATTTTTTTACTTCCGCAACAAATTCCTTCGCAGGTTTGAATGCAGGTATGAAATGCTCGGGAATATGCACAGCCACATTCTTCTTTATATTGCGGCCGATCTTGGCGGCTCGCTTCTTCGTAATGAAACTGCCAAACCCACGGATGTAAATATTCTCTCCCTGGGAAAGGGTTTCTTTCACTTCTTTGAACATGGTTTCCAACGTCACCAGGACGTCAACTTTAGGTATACCTGTTTTTTCCGATATTTGGTTAACAAGGTCTGCCTTTCTCATGGGGATTAAGTTTTATAAGTTTCTGATTTTAAATATATAACAAAATTATTAATTCACAACTCCCTAGCGCTTAAATTACTTTTCGGCTTTCAAAATACTGGATTTGATTTATTTGTGCAAGAATTCTCTAAAATATTGATTGTGAATTTTATTTATCATAAATCGCGCCAAAATGACGCTAAAAACAGCCGAATTTGCCCAAATTTTGCTAAAATGGCATAAGTATAAAAATGGCCGTAAAATGCCTTGGAAAGGGGAAAAGGATCCCTACAAAATATGGTTGAGTGAGGTGATACTTCAACAAACGCGGGTCGATCAAGGCCTGGCCTACTATGAAAAATTTCTTGAGGCCTTCCCGACTATACATGATCTTGCTACTGCTCCTGAGACGAAAGTTTTCAAACTTTGGGAAGGATTAGGATATTACAACCGTTGTCGCAACCTCATCTTCACAGCGAAAAAGATTGACACAGAGTATAATGGCGCATTTCCGAACACGTACGAAACCATCCTGTCGTTGAAGGGCATCGGACCTTACACTGCGGCCGCGATTGCTTCCTTCGCATTCCGCCTGCCATACGCGGTCGTCGATGGCAACGTCACCCGCATTCTCTCCCGTTATTACGGCGAATTTACTCCTATTGATTCCTCCAAAGGAAAAAAACTATATGCCGATCTCGCGGATGCGTTGCTCGATCGCAAACAGCCCGACCTTTATAACCAGGCTATTATGGATTTCGGAGCGACAGTTTGCCTGCCCCGCAACCCGCTTTGCAAGGATTGCACGCAAAATAGGCAATGCCAGGCCTGGCAAAAAGGCTGGACATCCGAACTTCCGATCAAAGAAAAAAGCGTACGCAAAAAGCAACGCTGGCTTTACTACTTCATCGTCGAAACACCTGACGATAAAGTCTATATACGGCAGCGTGCAAGCAAGGACATCTGGGAAGGGCTTTTCGAATTCGTTCTCCATGAGTCCGACCAACCTCTATACTTCAACGAGAACGCCGGCGCCCCATCCGATCTCACAAGACAACTCTTTGGGCGGCAACCTGTCATAACAAAGCAGATCTCGCGCATCTACCGGCAGGAACTGACCCACCAGACCATACAAGGCCAGTTTATCACTGTCAGCACGAAGGCAGCGTTGACCACCTTGAACGACTACCTGCTTATAGACCGTCGACAACTTCCTGACTATGCTTTCCCCAAATTTATCAATGCGTGGCGTGAAGATCCCACAACGGCACAAAGCTTGATGTTCTAGGTGTTGTGATAGAGGGGCCACAGGCTCCAAACGGCTTGCAAACCAAGGGAAAAATTTATCTTTATGGCTGAAAAAAGCTAATTTTAATTGGCGTTAATTCCGAAAGACGATTTGTAAACATATCAAAAATTGATGTATGAGAGGCGTAAATAGGGTGATGTTAATAGGTAATCTCGGAAAGGATCCAGACGTACAATACCTGGAAGGAAATATCGCCGTTGCAAAATTCTCCCTGGCTACTACAGAAACGTTTAAAGACCGGGCCGGAAAACTCATATCTCAGACGGAATGGCATACCGTGGTCCTCTGGCGCGGTTTGGCCGAACTTGCGCACAAATACCTTCACAAGGGCAGTCTGGTCTATATCGAAGGCCGCCTCAGAACCCGCAGTTGGGAAGATAAAGAAGGAAACAAGAAATTTGCGACAGAAGTAGTAGGCGATAATCTCATTATGCTTGATAAACGGACCGATGGCGGTCCAAACCATCCCCCTATCCATCATTCGGAAGGCGGAAACATCGAAGGGATAGCCGGCTCTGATCCCGCCCCTCTTGGCGAACCCTCGGAAGACCTGCCATTTTAGCAAATGCACGTATCAGAAGACGCCGGAGGGCGGCTCATCCGAAGGATAGACATTAACATTCACGAAATTTCATATTTTGGAGATCCCTTTGTTGCCCCTGATCATTAACCCTCAGGCCACCACCATCCTGGCCATCGTCATTCTTTTTCTCCTACTGCTTTCGTTTGTGCTGTCCGGGTCCGAAGTAGCTTTCTTTTCGCTTACGTACAAAGACATTAATATCCTGAAAACCAAGCAGGACACTTCCTGGCGCCGGATCGTCGCGCTGCTCGAAGAACCAAAGACACTGCTCGCCTCCCTCCTCATTGCCAACAGCATCGTCAACATCGCCATCATCATCCTGGCCAACTTCCTCATTGACGAGATGGTCTTGCTCAAACAGAACTTCTGGTTCTTCGAATTCCTCATCAAAGTCATCCTGGTCGCTTTCGTCATGCTCCTCTTCGGCGAAATGATGCCAAAGATCTGGGCTACCCAAAACAATCTCCAGTTCGCTTATTATACTTCCGGTATTGTAGAGCTCGTCCACTTACTTTTCCGCCGCGTCAGCGGCTGGTCGGTCAGTCAGTCCCAAGTCTTGGAGCGCTTTTTCGGCCGCAAAAAACCTGGCCTAAGCATCGAACAGCTCGGCTATCAGATCGACAAATCGATACCAAACGATTCTTCAGAAGAAGAACGAAACATTCTCAAAGGCATCGTCAAATTCGGCAGCATTACCGTCAGACAGGTCATGCGTGCCCGGCTCGACGTCTGCGGCGCCAGATTTGACCTCTCTTTTGGTCAACTCAAACAGCGTATCGAGGAATTGCACTATTCCCGTCTGCCTATATACAAGGGCAGTCTCGACGAGCTCGCAGGCATGATCCATAGCCGCGATCTTATCGCCTTTCTGACTCAACCGGATGATTTCGAGTGGCATACCCTCCTGCGACCCGTGTATTTCGTCCATGAGCACAAACTCATCGAAGACCTTCTGCAGGAATTCCAGCAGAAAAAGATCCACTTCGCGGTAGTCGTAGATGAGTTCGGTGGCACCAGCGGTATCGTTACCCTCGAGGATGTCCTCGAAGAGGTCATCGGTGATATACGCGATGAATTCGACGAAGAAGAGACCAGCAACCGCCGCATGGACGACGGCAGTTACATCTTCGAGGGCAGAACCATGCTCCACGACGTCTGTAAGACAATGGGGCTGCCCGTCGACACCTTCGACAAGGTAAAAGGTGATAGCGACAGTCTTGCCGGTCTTGTACTCGAACTTTCCGGTGATATCCCTAAACCCAGCGACACCGTCAGCACCGGAGATTTCGAATTCACCGTGCTCGAAGCCGATAGCAGCCGTATCATTAAAGTAAAAGTCGCCGTCCGGCCGCAATCTTAAACTCAAAAACCAATGTCTTTTCATCCCCGTCTCTCCATGTTGTTGTTGACCCTTCTGTTTTCCTGTAACAGCGTATACACGCCCAAAAGACGAGGTTATTTTAAGATAGACTTTCCCGTGCACCAATACCAGACATTCGACCAGCCCGGCTTTCCTTATACATTCGACTACCCTGTTTATGCCAACATCGTAAAAGACAGTAGTTATTTCGATACCCTGCCCGAAAACCCCTATTGGATAAACGTCGACTTTCCCCGGTTCGCAGCCCGCATCTATATCAGCTACAAGTCAATAGGCCCCCAGCCCGGCCACAATGGCCCTGGCAACAGCTTCGACAGGCTTCGCGACGATGCCTTTAAGATGACCTTCAAGCATACTGCCAAAGCCAGTTCCATCGATCAGACGGTCATCCAAACCCCCAACGGTATCGGCGGGATCTACTTCAACGTCGGCGGAAATGCCGCAACCGCGAACCAGTTCTTTCTCACCGACACCAGCCGCCACTTCCTCCGCGGCGCCCTCTATTTCGACACTACCCCCAACGAGGACTCTCTCGGCATCGTCAACAAATTCCTCGAAACGGACATGCAGCACATCATCAACACATTCCGCTGGAAGAATAACTCGGGAGCTTCGGCCGCCACTGTCCGCAAATGATCAGGCTCGTCGCCCTGCACGAACGGTAAATGAGCTATATTTGTAATAATGATAGCCATCGACAACATCCTGGTAAGTGACGACGTCGTCCGTGAACAATTTGTCTGCGATCTGCTAAAATGCAAGGGCGGCTGCTGTGAAGACGGCGACGCCGGCGCCCCCCTCGAAAAAGCGGAAATGGACCGCATCAACGAGGTCTTCGAAGCTGTAAAACCCTATCTCACAAAAGCCGGCCTCAAAGAGATCGAAAAAAATGGCCGCTATCAATATGACCGGGAATTCGGCTGGGTCACCCCCACCATTGAGGGAAAAATGTGCGCTTACGGTTTCCGTGACGGAAAAGGTATCATCAAGTGCGGCATCGAACAAGCTTACTACGATGGCAAGGTGACCTGGAAAAAGCCCATCAGCTGTCACCTCTACCCCATAAGGACCGGTAAAACAAGGCTCGGCGAGACCGTCAACTACGAACCGAGGGATACCCTATGCAAACCTGGCTGCGCCCAGGGTAAAAAACTCGGCGTTCCGGTCTACATTTTCCTCAAAGAGGCACTCATCCGCAAATACGGCGAGCGTTTCTATCAAACGCTGGCAGAGGCAGCCGAACTCCTTAAAAAGAAGAAAGCATGACAGACACGGCCGCCAACTTCATTGCCCGGAGCACCATCAAAGCGGAGGACCTAGACCATCGCAGCAAGATCAATTTCAATATTGGCCGTTATAATGCTGCCGTTCCCCAGGGAAAACAGCAATTTGCCGAACTGAACCTGGCACGCGAACGGGGAAAAAACACCAAGTGGCGCGCCCTTGAGACGCTGGACCAGCAACTCGAAGAATTCGAAGCCAATTTCACCCGGCGCGGCGGACGCGTCATCTGGGCGGAAAACACGAAAGCGGCCCTCGCGGAGATCCTCGCCATCTGTAAGGAAAAAAAATGCCGCAGCATCGTCAAGAGTAAGAGCATGGTGACCGAGGAGCTCAAACTCAACCACTTCCTTGAAGAAAATAATATTGAAAGCGTAGAGACCGATCTCGGCGAATACATTCAGCAGCTGGATGGCGAGCCCCCCTATCATATCGTCACGCCAGCCATGCACAAAAGCAAGGAAGACGTCGCAAAGCTCTTCTATGAAAAACTGAATACCAAACCCAACCTGAGCCCCGAGCAACTCACGCTTGTAGCCAGAGACAAGCTCCGGAAGAAATACGTCGAGGCGGAGATAGGGATTACGGGCGCTAATTTCATCATCTCCGATATCGGCGGCATCGCCGTGACCGAGAATGAAGGCAACGCCCGCCTCAGCGCCGCCTTCCCCAAAACGCATATAGTTATCGCCGGTCTGGAAAAAATCATACCGTCACTCACCGACCTCGGTCTGTTCTGGCCGCTCCTTGCCACTTTCGGCACCGGCCAGCGCGTGACCGCTTACAATACTATTATTACCGGCCCCCGCCAATCCGGTGAGCCGGACGGCCCGGAAGAGATGATCCTCATCCTCCTCGATAACGGCCGGACCAGCATTCTGGCCAACCCAAAGGCGCGCGAAAGCCTGTACTGCATCCGCTGCGGTGCCTGTCTCAACGCCTGCCCCGTATACAAGAACATCGGCGGTCATAGCTACGGGACAACGTATAGCGGTCCCATCGGTTCTGTGATCACCCCGCACCTGCAGGACATGGGTGAATGGAAACACCTCAGCTACGCCTCTTCCCTTTGCGGCAATTGCACGGACGTCTGTGCCGTAAAAATAAATCTTCATGAGCTGCTGCTCGACAACCGCTATGAAGCGGTAAAAGACGGGTATGCTAGTTTGTCGGAAAAATTCGCCTGGAAACTCTGGAAAAAAGCAAGCCTTAGCCGCAGCATGATGAATATGGGTGGTGCCTCGCTTAAGAACTGGATGGTCAATAAAGCCTTCAAGGCCTGGACCGCACATCGGGATGAGCTTGAGTTTGCGCCCAAAACCTTCAACCAACGCTGGAAAACAGAGCGTGGATGATCGTCTATTGTGCTCATAACACTTCGCGCCTGCAATACATCACCGACTTTTTCTCAAAGGAGCTCTTTGACGCGGCCATCATGATCACCACCGACCGCGCCGAATTTGACCAAACCGCCGGCCCGAAGATCAACTACTCCGATTCCCCTTCGACTGATGCGTTCAATATCCGTCCCACTGCACTGCTCTTCGAATCGGGGATCAGCCCGAAGTCTATCACCTGCTTCCTGCACAACGGCCGCAAGGCATTTTTTCCCACAGAAGGCGATCTCCCATTCGACATTTTTGCCGCCGCATTTTACCTGCTCAGCCGTTACGAAGAATACCTCCCCCATACCCTGGATGAATATGGCCGTTTCGCGTACACCAATTCCCTCGCCTGGCGTGAGAACTTTCTTGACTTGCCGCTCGTCAACTATTGGCTCCATGACCTTCGCGTCGCCTTGGCCCGCAAATATCCGCACCTCGTCTTCCGCTACACCGACTTCAAATTCATCCCTACCTACGATATCGATTGCGCCTATGCCTACCGATATAAAGGGTTGTTGCGCAACCTCGGCGGCGCCGTGAGATCCCTGCTCAAAGGTCAGGGAAAAGCGGTTTTACAAAGGATCTCGATCCTCCGGGGCAAATTGCCGGATCCTTTCGATGCGTACGAATGGCTCGATTCCCTTCACCTTTATTGCCGGCTCCGGCCCTATTATTTCTTTTTAGTAGCCGCAAAGCGGAAGGGCGTGGATAAGAACCTTCCCACTTCGTCGCGGGCCTTTCAGGAACTGATTGCCTATCACGCCCTCGGCTACCGCCTGGGGATACACCCTTCCTGGTTAAGCGGCGATGACGAAAAGATCCTGCGGGAAGAACTGGAATGGCTCGAGATCATCGGCGGGCAAACGATTACGCGCAGCCGCCAGCACTATATCCGCTTCACCCTCCCGCACACCTACCGGCGTCTGCTCCGAAATCATATCGATCAGGATTTTTCCATGGGCTACGGGAGCATCAACGGCTTCCGGGCTTCGGTCGCCTCATCATTCTATTGGTATGATCTCGAAAAAGAAGAAAAGACCGCCTTACGCCTTTTCCCGTTCTGCTTCATGGATGCCAATTCTTATTTTGAACAGCGGTATACCCCGGCCCGCGCGATGGAGGAGTTGATGCATTATTATCGCCACACCAAGAAAGTAAATGGCCTGATGATCACCATCTGGCACAATAACCTGCTCGGCACTGACCCCGCATTCAAAGGCTGGCGCCAGGTTTATGAGACATTCCTGAAGGAAGAAGTATTCTGGAGCCCTTAAAGGGCGATAAAGGCATTAGTGTTTAAAGTGGCGTATGCCCGTGATCACCATTACCAATTTATTCTCCATACAATAGTCGATGGAATCTTTATCCCTGATGGACCCGCCCGGCTGTATAAATGCAGCGACCCCCGCCGCATGCGCGATCTGCACAGAATCGTTAAATGGAAAGAACGCATCGCTGGCCAATACCGCTCCATGCAGATCGAAATTGAACTGACCGGCTTTTGCAATAGCCTGCCGCACCGAATCCACCCTGCTCGTCTGGCCACAGCCCTTACCCACCAGCTGCATGTCCTTTATCAAGGCAATGGCATTCGACTTCAAATGCTTGCACACGATATTCGCAAAGCTTAGATCCGCTTTCTCCGCGGCGGTCGATTCGCGGCCGCCTGTTTCGTGCCATTCCTGGTAGTTACCCTGGTCCGGCGCCTGCTGCAATACTCCATTGAGCAAACTGCGAAATTGCTCCGACGGTGCAACCTTCGACTTTTGAACGAGCAGGATCCGGTTCTTCTTCGTCCGGAGGATCGCCAGCGCATCCGCATCGAAAGCCGGCGCGATCAGCACTTCAAAGAATATTTCATTGATGGCCTCTGCTGTCGCCTTGTCTACCGCGGCATTACACGCCAGCACTCCGCCAAAAGCGCTCTCGGGATCACCAGCCAGTGCGCTTTCCCACGCCGCCCTGAGCGTCGGCCGGATCGAGATGCCGCAGACATTAGTATGCTTGATGATCGCAAACACGATCTCCCCATCCTTCCCGCCGTCGAATTCCTGGACAAGCTCCACTGCTGCATTTACATCCACCAGGTTATTATAAGAGAGTTCCTTGCCATTGACCTGCTCGAATAATTCTTCCAGTTTCCCAAAGAAACGCGCAGCCTGATGCGGATTCTCCCCATAACGCAAATCCTTGGGCGAAGGCACCGATTCCAGAAAGTAATCCTTCCCTTCCGGACTGAAATATTGCGCAATGACGACATCGTAGTGCGCGCAAACCTCAAATGCCCTGGCCGCCAGGATCCGCCGCTGCGCCAAACTGGTCGCGCCGCCCTGTTCGTCCAGCAGCTTCTCCAACCAGCCATATTCCGTCTTGCTCGCGATCACTACCACATCATTGTGATTCTTGGCCGCAGCGCGGATCATCGAAGGGCCGCCGACGTCGATCTTCTCGATGATCGCTTTGTCATCACTCGTCGAAGCAACGGTCTCCTCAAAAGGGTAAAGGTCCACGATCACCAAGTCGATCTCCGGTATATGATAGCGGGACATCTCTTCCACATCGACAGGATTGTCGCGCCGCCCCAGTATCCCGCCAAAGACGGAGGGATGCAATGTTTTTACCCTTCCACCTAGAATTGAAGGGTAGGAGGTCAGTCCTTCAACCGCTGTACAGGGCAAACCGAGACCCTCGATAAACTTTTGCGTACCCCCCGTTGTGTAAATAATAACCCCCGACTGGTGTAGTTTTTTTACTATGGGCTCGAGTCCGTCCTTGTAAAAGACAGAAATTAAGGCTGATTTTATCTGCTTATTCATAATGAGCGGCAAAGGTACAAAAATGGGGAGCGCAGGCACAAAAAAACCGACTGAATGCCGGTTTTAATGCAATTCGATTGAAATCGTTTTGAATGGTAACAGTAGGTAAGCCGCAAAAGCGGTGACGCGCCTTCAAAAAGGGGGCGCGATACGTTTATTTTTCAGTTTGGCATCAGCATACATACCCACACACACTTTTATTAATACAAAACAGGATAAGGTGTTAATGGTTATGTATGCTGTTGCTAACTAAACATTTCAGTTTAAGAGAGATACATATAGGATCGAGAGCCGCATCTCCTGATGATATTTAGAATAGGATAAACCCGATCGCCACTTTTCAGGATATCAAATATTAAAAACGGGGTAATAGGCAACCTCTCTGTCTAAATGTCCAATAAATATTTTGATCCGGCGATATTGGGGGTCGAAAAATGATACGTATTTTTTTTGCGTGAGATACGCAAGATTCCGCTGGGTATTCTACGTACGGTTCCCCGGCCATTTTACTGTATTTTGTATGCGTGAAAAGCTTTTTTTTCGCGATATTTAGCTCCTGACTGGCTGATCCCCTTTATTTTACGGATAATATTAATTTATAATCAAGTGATTTATATTTCCTTGTGTCCAAGTCCGAGGAGTGTTAAGAAATACATTTACATCAGCAAATTATTCTTCAACACTCAAACAACAAAGGCTATGAACACTATTGCAGAAAATTCCGTAAATGTCGACAACTACGTGACAAAAAGCGAAATGAACGAATTGACTTCCGGGTACAAACAGGACCGATGGGCCGCAAATTCCGATCGCCTTGGCAAGTCTGACTCTCTCAGCGTATGGTTTACTGTCAACGAATTAGAAAATTTCCTGGAAAATGTGAAAGCTAACGGTGGCAATGGCGTTCGCATGCATTTTGGCGTATTTCCCGAAAATTATCGTCGTCCTGAAGTTGTAGGTATGCAAACCGTGGTATTGGTTGCAAACCGCAGCAAGGATGGCTCTCTGGAAAATGCGAAAGAACTCTTTATCGACAAAGCTGGTCGCCCTGAGATCCTTGCGCTTGACGGTCCGATCGTATGCCCGCCCTGGTGCGGCAGCGGCCTCGGAAAAAATGGCGCTCTTATCGTTCGCGAAAACGGTGGAATGGAGATCCTCTAAGCATTCTCACCTATGTCCAAAAAGATAGTACAAAAAAACCGCCTGGTATTCGGCCAGGCGGTTTTTATTTATAAAAACTACGGGATATCTTTACCCAATCCTAAAATAGGGTTTTACGCCAAGTTATCTGTATTATATTACCTCTTTATGCCCGGTCATCGCTTTCCTTGCAAGCCTGACCATTTTTTTCCACCCATCGGAAACGAAATACCTGCGATACTTCTCTTTTTTTCTTTTGCTGGTGTCTATTGTTGAAGGGCTGGAGAATTACCAGGCCTTGATGCATATCTTCAATACACTATTTAGCAACCTTTCGACGCTTTTCGAATGCACGTTCTACCTATATGTGTTCCGGGAGATCGTACACGTTCCCTTAGTCAAAAAGGTTTTCTCGTATTTTGTGCTGATCTATCCCATTGTCGGTCTTTTCGATATTTTCATTTTTCAGCGCGGCGGCTTTCAGACAATGACCTATGCATTGGGGTGCCTTTTAGTGATCATATGCTGCGTATATTATTTCTGGGAATTGTTCCAACGCCCATCCTCCGTCAATCTCGCCCGCCAGCCGGCCTTCTGGATCTGCTCCGGCCTGCTTTTCTATTATACTTGTACCTTTCCACTCTACGGTGCGATTAATATGTTGAATCTGTTCCCGCGGGTAATTCTCAGTAATCTGCTGTACATATTGGTGCTATTGAATATCTTACTATATTTATCATTTACCATCGCCTTTCTATGCAGGCTCAAAACCAGGAGATCTATGTCATTATCGTAATCGCTGTTGCGCTGGCCTTTCTATTAGTCGGCTTCATTGTCTCTATGCTTTTCCTATACCAACGCAGGCAACACCGCCAGGAACAACAACTGGTACGTATGAAAGACCAATACCAACAGGAACTTCTCCGCTCTCAACTCGAAATTCAGGAAACGACCTTCAAGACCATTGCGCAGGAATTACACGATAATATAGGTCAGGTCCTGTCCGTCGTCAAACTTTCTCTGAGCATCCTGCCTCTCGCGAAAGATCACCAGGCATACGAAAGCATACAAAACAGCCGCCAGATGCTCAGCAAGGTCATCTTTGACATGGGAAACCTCACGAAGAGCATGCACACGGACAGGATCACCCAGATCGGCTTGGTAGAGGCCATGCGCTTTGACCTCGACAGTCTCCAGCGCACCGGTTTGCTGATCGTCAACTTCTCTGTGGAAGGGGAGGAGTACCGGCTTGAAGATCAGCGCTCTATATTCCTTTTTCGGATGTTTCAGGAAATGGTCAACAATATTCTAAAGCATTCCAAAGCCACCCATGTAAATATTGCGGTTAATTACTCAATTGATAATAAATTTGTTCTGAAAGTAGAGGACAATGGAATTGGGTTTGACATCGACAAAAAACGAACTCATGCCACGTCTTCCAGCGGCATCGGACTGAAGAGTATGACAAACCGTGCCTCCCTGATCGGCGCTCAGATCACCGTTCATAGCCAACCGGGCAACGGAACATCGATAAAGGTGGAACTGCCCTTGGACAAGGAGATATTATAATTTGATTATGGGAGCAGCAACAAGGAAAATACAGGTAGGCATTGTAGATGATCACAGCCTCTTACGCAAGGCACTGGCTAAGCTCATCGGCTCATTCGAAAATTACTCCGTTCTGTTTGAAGGTGACAATGGTAAAGATCTCAAGACAAAGATCACTCCGCAGAATATCATCCCTGACGTCATCCTGCTGGATGTCAATATGCCTGACATGGATGGCTACGAGACCGTCCGCTGGCTTCACAAGACCTACCCTCAGATAAAAGTCCTGGCCCTTTCCATGTTCAGCGACGAGAATACCATCATTCGCATGCTCCGCCTCGGGGCCAAAGGGTATATCCTGAAAAATATCGAGCCGGAGGAGTTGAAATTGGCCCTCGACTCGATCGTGCAGAAAGATTTCTACCTCTCCGAATACATCTCCGGTAAGATCATCAGCGGGCTGCACAAAGACCTGGGGAATCCCGAGGACCCCATCGTCCTCAATGATAAAGAAAAAGAGTTCCTCCGGCTCGTCTGCTCCGAATTATCGTACAAAGATATCGCCGATAAAATGTTCATCGCCCCCCGAACGGTCGACAATTACCGCAATACGCTTTTCGAGAAATTAAAGGTACGCACCCGGGTGGGTTTAGTCATGTTTGCCATCAAGAACAGCCTGGTCGAGTTTTGATGTTTTACGGCGCTTCCTTGTCAATCCCAACAATAGCACGGGCAGAAAGACCAAATTGGTGATCGTCGCGATCACCAGCGTCAAAGAGGTAAGCCACCCCAATGCGAGGATTCCGCCAAAATCGCTAAAGCAAAAGATCACAAAACCTGCTGTCAGGACGAGAGAGGTATAGATGATGCTGATACCCGTTGTATTGATGGTATCGACGACGGCCTTTTCTGGATCAACTCCCGCTTCCTGTCGGTAATTCACCAGAAAGCGGATGGTGATATCTATCGCGATCCCGAGCGCAATACTGAATACGATAACCGTGGAGGGTCTTAGTCGCACACCCGCCCAACCCATGATCCCTGCCGTTATGATTAAGGGGATCACGTTCGGCACCAGCGAACAGATAAGGATACGCAAAGACCTGAACAATACCAGCATACAACCCGCGATCAGCAGGAATGCCCATTGGATACTATCTTTCAGGCCCTTGATGATAAAGCTGCTCCCTTCCAGATAGGTCACACTCGTCCCCGTGAATTCTACCCTGTATTTGGAGGAATCGAATAACGCAGCGGTCTTTTTTTGCAAATCGTCCAGCACCAGTGGCAACCGCTTGCTTCCAATATCGGCCATCTCGATGCTGATACGCAGCTGCTGCTGATTGCTATCTATGAAGCTGCGCAATAACTTCGTCAGGTCGTTCTTGCCGCCTCCCTGCCTGCCTTGTGCGTTCTCGCCATTGCCATTCAGATAAGAAAGCAAAAACCCCAGGTCGGCAAGGTCATTCGGCACAGTATAACTATTGCTGTCCCCGCCATAGTACGATTGCCGGATAAACTTCAAACCTTCCACGAAACTTAAGGGCCTCGCCATTTCCGGCTGGGTATTGGTATAAGCTGACAACCGGTCGATGCTGTCCAGTGTCTTCAGCATATTGGCGCGCAACCCCTTCTTGCGTTTGGTGTCGATAATGATCTCGAGCGGCATCACGCCCTTGAAGTTGTTTTCGAAAAACTTGAGATCGGCAAACAACCGGTCCTTTTGCGGCAGGTCATCGACGATAAAACCTTCGGACCTTAGTCTGAACATCCCCGCTATAGAAAGGAGGAGGACCACTGCCGTGACCGCGTAGACCGGCCTTTGATGATGCATGGTCCACTGCTCCAGTTTTTTGAGAATGGCTGACAGCCATTTGTTCTGCAAATAAAGCATGTGTTTCGGCTTAGGTGCGGGCAGGTAGCTCAGCACGACCGGGATAAGTATAAAGGAGATAAAGAAAAGCAACATGATATTGATCCCCGCCACCACTCCAAACTCATTCAGGATCGCGCTGCGGGTCAGCGCAAAAACACCGAATCCGATCGCGGCGGTCAGGTTGCAGAAAAGCGTCACGATCCCCATCCGGCCGATCATCAGTATAAGCGCAGCGTGCTTGTCGCCAGTATCCCGGTAAGCCGTGTGGTATTTGTTCATGAAATAGATACAGTTGGGAATACCGATCACCACTACAAGCGTAGGGGTCAACGCATTCAACAACGTTATTTTGTATCCCAACAGGTCCAGGGTCCCAAAACTGAAGATCACCCCAACGATGACTACTCCAAGCGACAACAGCATCGTGCTCAGGCTGCGGAAGAAAGCAAGCAGGATCAGCGCCAGGATACAAATAGACCCGAGCAGGAACCATTTCGTCTCACTCGCGATCTTGGCCGCCATCTTCGTTCTGATTAGCGGCAGTCCGCTGCAGTGCATGTCCAATCCATGGCGGGCCCCAAAACTATCCACCAGGCGCGTTATCCCATCGACGGTTTCAAGGCGTTTCGCACTGTTCATCACTGTCTTGTTCACGGTCACGATCGTCCGCCACGCATCCGTTCGCTTATTGTAATAAAGGCCATCATAGAACGGCAGCCCGAGTAACACCCGCTTCCCGCTGTCGATCACCGCCTGTGAAGCGGGGTGGTCCGGAAAGATGCGCACTGCCTTCGGCTGCTGCGTCACGGTATCCTTGATAAGGTTGATCGCCAATTGCGGGCCCAGCACCCCGTCGACCCCCGGCACTTTCTTCAACGCTTCCGACAACGCGATATAATCGGTGAAGACATCCTGCTGAAACAGTTTATCGGTCTGCACCCCGATGGCCAGCAGGTTACCGTCTTCCCCAAACTTTTGCCGGAATTCCTGATAGGCCTTGTACTTTGGATTATCGATTGGAATGGCGCTGTTGAAATCGTAGCTCAGCTTCACCCGTGATGCCCGCCAGCCCATGTAGCCGGTGAGGGCCAGCAAGGCAATAAGCAAGAACAACCTGAACCTTAGGACAAACCGGGCAATGGATTCCCACATGCTGAAGAATTTACTTTTGCAAATAAACGTATTTTTACAAGTGCAACTTCATAAAACAAAGGCAATAGTTCTCAAAGGAGTGAAATATGGCGAAACAAGTCTTATCGTTTCCCTTTATACAGCGCTTTTCGGCATTCAGTCCTATCTCGTCAATGGTGTCCGCACAAGCACCCGCAAGGGGCCCGGCAAGGCCAATCTCTTCCAGCCGTCCGCGATATTGGACCTGGTCGTGTATCACAACGATCTCAAGAACCTCCAGCGTATCCGGGAATTCAAATGGGCCGTGGTTTATCAGCAGATTTTCTTCGATGTCTTCAAGAACGCCGTAGCCTTGTTCATGGTGGAGTTATTGACGAAATGCCTCCGCCAGCCCGAACCAAACCCGGACCTCTTCTACTTTATCGAAGACTGCTTCCTGCACCTCGACGCAGCTGGAAGCCGGGTACAGGCGAATCTACCGTTATTCTTCATCCTGCATCTCGCCGGTTTCTTCGGCCTGCGTATCGACGACACCTATAGCGAGGCGACGCCGTATTTCGATTTACAGGAAGGGCAGTTCGTGGCGGAACATCCACAGCATCCCTACTTTGTCGAAGGCGTTTACAGTTATATGACGGCCCAGTTGCTCAGGACCCGGCGGCCTGAGGAATTGCAGGAGCTGGCACTCAACCAGGAAGGCCGCCGCCACCTGCTCCAGGCCTATCGCACGTTCTACGCGCTTCATGTGCCCGATTTTGGCGAGATGCGTACGCTGTCTGTCTTGCAGACCATCCTCTCTTAGACGGTCGCTTCGCGGAATTAGAGCAGCTGTCTCGGGGTTATTAGATCGCCGTTTTGGGGTTGTTAGGTCGCCTGTTCGGAGCTTTTAGATTAGCTGTCTCGGGGTTCTTGGATTGGCCACCTAGCGGCTTTTTAGATTAGCCGCCTCGGGGTTGTTAGATCGCCGTTTCGGGGTTGTTAGATCGCCGTCTCGGGGTTTTTGGATCAGCCGCCTAGCGGCTTTTTAGATTAGCCGCCTCGGCGGTTGTTAGATCGCCGCCCCGGGGTTGGTAGGTCGCCTGTTCGGAGCTTTTAGATTAGTTGTCTCGGGGTTTTTGGATTGGCCACCTAGCGGCTTTTTAGATTAGCCGCCTCGGGGTTTTTAGAGCAGCCGTTTTGCGGTTGTTAGATCGCTGTCTCGCGGTTGTTAGATCGCGGCCTTGGGGTTCTTGGATCAGCCGTCTCGCGGATTTAGAGCAGCCGTCTCGCGGTTGTCCCTGTCGCCAGGCGACCATCTTCCAATCCGCTCAGCAACACCACTCCCGGCCGCTTCCCGGCCGAAAAGCTTCCCAGCCATTCGTCCATTTGCAGGGCCCTGGCACCATTCAGTGTGGCCCAGCGCAACAACTCGCCGGTATCCAATCCGGGAAATGCGCGCTGCAGTGTCTTCAACTCTTCCAACACGGAAAGCCGGGAATTCGACGCCAGGCTGTCCGTGCCGACAACGATCCGGCATCCGCGTCGTACCAAAAGTTCCACATCGGGCAACCGGCCGGAAATATAAAGGTTCGCATTGGCGCAAAGGCAGAAATATAGCTCGGGTCCGTCGGCTGGCAGCATACTCAGATCTGCTGCGCTGGTGGCCACATTGTGTACCAGGATCATCGTCTGCCCTTTGTGGAAATAAGGCAGACAGCTTTCCAGGCTTCGCTGCCCCGTCCCCTTGAAAAAGGACACATCGGCTCCCAGTTGCGCGTAAAGCCGAAGAAAATCCCCCGTGCCGGTAAGAAAAAATTCATTTTCCGCCTCCGTTTCCTGGTTGTGCATAGTCAGCAACGTGTTGCAGGGAAGAGCCGAGATCAGTCTGAAAAGCGCTGCCGACACGGAATACGGGGCGTGGGGCACAAGCGAACGCTTACCTTCAAACCGGTCGTAAATGGCTTTGCTGTGCCCGAACCGTGCCGGCGCACCCTGTTCGACGAAGCCGATCGTCTCGATAAAATTATGATAATCGAGTCTCTTTGTCAGCTTCTGCTCCAGGGTATCCGCCGTGTTGCAGATATCGCCGACTGCCACAATACCGCCATCCAGCATCTCCTGCTCGGCCTCAAAAATGCTCTTGGCTATCCCCTCGGCGGCGACTCCTTTCATCGGGCCGTCGGCACCCCCCTGCCTTGGGCGCCCGTCGGATTGCCGGTGTCTGATCACCGTCCCCAGAAAATCCACCAACCCCGTTCCCTCGGGTATCATCCCCCGCATATGGGATAGCTCCAGGTGACAATGACTGTTGACGAACCCCGGACACAATAACCCGGGATGATAGCCGGTATCCTCCCCCGCCACTGCAGCCGGAACCACATCGTGTACTGTGCCGTCTTCTGTGGTAATCAATACGCTATCGAATTCTGCCATCCTATCTCCCAGAAATAAATAATCGGCTTTGAATTTTCGGTAAGTCATTCCCAAAGATTTAATTTTGCGGTCCTGCCAACCCGGCTTACTACCGGCTGGCCGCTAAAAGTACCGAAGATATGCTAGACAAATTTGAAGCGATAAACGCCCGATACCATGACCTGGCTGTGGCGCTCAGTAACCCAGACGTCGTAAACGACAACCGCAGGTTCAGCGCCATGAGCAAGGAATACCGCAGCGTGGAAAAGATCGTCGTGGCTTTTAACCAGTACAAGGATGTCCTGGAAACGCTTGAATTTGATAAAGAAGCCCTGAATGGGGACGATCCGGAATTGAGGGAGCTCGCCAAAGCGGAGCTCCCCGGCCTGGAAGAACGCAAACTGCAGATGGAATCTCATATCCGTCAGCTGCTCATACCCAAAGACCCGCAGGACGAAAAGAACGCCATCCTTGAGATCAGGGCCGGCACCGGCGGGGACGAAGCCAGCCTTTTCGCAGGCGATCTGCTCCGCATGTACGTCAAATACTGCGAAAAGCGGGGCTGGAAAACGGCCATTCTCAGTGAGAGTGAGGGCACCGTCGGGGGCTATAAAGAAGTCCAGGTGGAAGTCGTCGGCGACGATGTCTATGGCACCCTCAAATTTGAGAGCGGTGTCCACCGGGTACAGCGCGTGCCGGATACGGAGACCAGCGGCCGCGTTCATACGAGCGCCGCTACCGTTGCGGTCATGCCTGAAGCCGAAGAAATAGACTTCGAGCTAAAAGAGAGTGACGTGAAAATGGAAACCGCCCGTAGCGGTGGCGCCGGCGGCCAGAATGTGAACAAAGTCGAAACAAAGGTATTTCTCACCCATATTCCTACCGGCGTGGTAGTAGTCTGTCAAACAGAACGCAGCCAGCTGGGGAACCGCGAAAAAGCCATGGGAATGCTTCGGACGAAGCTGTACGAGGAGCAGGTCCGCAAACAGGAGGATGAGATCGCCCGCCACCGGAAAAGCCTTGTCAGTACCGGCGACCGCAGTGCCAAGATCCGCACCTATAATTTCCCACAGGGCCGCGTGACCGACCACCGCATAGGACTCACGGTCTACAACCTCGACGACGTCCTCAATGGAAATGTCCAGGAATTCATCGATGCGCTTCAATTTGCAGAAAATTCGGAAAAAATGGCCCGACAAAATTAGCTGGACGGGACTGAGGTACATTGTTTTAACCCGATCGGGACGCTTCGGGTGACGCCTTTACCCATATTTTAACGCCACAGCTTTAAACCTTTCCTGTGCGTGCGGTGTCTATATAAGGGTAGGGATTCACTGAAGAATATACCCTAAAAGTAGTAGTTCTTTAAAAAAACAGGCTAAAACTTGCAATGGAAGGGGAAATTGTATAACTTAATCGGGGTAATGCTAAATAAATGTTGTTACTCCCGGATGGGGAAATGGAAAATCAAATTCCATCGTAGTTTTACCAGGTGAGAGAGAAGTTGGGCGGGATATAATATTGGCACCTGTTTTGCGTTATTAGTGTATAAAGTAGTCTTTTCTATTTGACTCACATAAAGCAGTCAATTTTCTCATAAGCAGTTAGTTTTGGTTACGACCCCTGTTTCTACAGGGGTTTATTTTTTTATGCCAGTCGTATATAACGATGATGGATGTACGCTTTTCTTCTTTTCCATCGGAGGGAACAGTAAGAGCATGTTCACCAGTCCATAAGCAACCCCTGCCCCGATCATATCGGCGATGATATCTGCAAGATCATAATCCCGGCCCGGGATCCAGTATTTCTGAACGAACTCCATAGCGATCCCATATACATTCGCAATGGCGTAAAAAGCGAAGAACCACCGCAGCAATACCGCCGGGGGAGTGACCCGCTTTGTCAACCAAAGGCTCCACAGGAAGACAAATCCGCCAAACAGGCCGATATGCACCAATTTGTCGAACTGCGGGATGCTGAAGCCTTCTTCCTTGGGTAGCATTTTACCAGGCAGGCACATCAGGATGCCGATGGTCAGGGTCCAGGTGATTGGAATGTACAAAGCTGCGAAATACTTTTTGAGAAAAGCGATCATGCTGAAAAATAAAAAAAGTCCCGGACATAGGGACTTTTTTCTATAACTGTAGATTATTTTACACTATTGGCTTTGCATGGTCTTACCCATGGATTGCAGCTTGTCCAGGGTAGGCGACGAACTGCCCCCTTTTTTCTCGATCGTGATAGCAAAAGCCTGTGCCTTCTTGGTGTTCTTCATCTTCAGGATAACCTTGTCATCCGTAGCATCGAAAACTCCGAGATCTACTTTTTCCTTGTCGATCAGCGCCCACAACTGGTATTGCTTATCGGTAGGCAGTTTCGGCATATTCTTGACCACCAGGTACACACTGGTCGAGGCCGAATCCCAGTAGATATTGGCGGAAGATTTAGGGGCTACAGTCGTTCCGACCATATTAACGACCATGGTATTTGGGTCGCTGACTACCTTTGTCTCGTCGATTATCCTATTGAGGATATTCCGGGTTGTGTCCAGCGAAACGCTCAGCCGGTCGTTCGTCTTGGCGAGGTCCTGGTTCTCCTGTCTTGTCTGGTAATAGAGATAACCTGTTGCGAGGAACAGGATGATCGATGCAGCAGCTACCAGTCGCAAGATGAATGGCGAACCTATTGTTCCTTTTTCCGGCTGTTCGTTCTCCGGACGCATAGCGACGACTTTGGGTGGAATTGAAGAAATTTCCAGCCGGGAAGCAGGCTTCCCGATGGCTTCCAAGACTTTCACCTTAACCTCCGGGGGAGGGATCAACTGCATTCTCGGAGGCATAATTTTCCAGCCGCTCCTCGAACTTTTTACGCGCCGCCAATAACTCAGGATGCAGGGTACAGAGTCGCTCAAATTCAGCCCTTTCCGGCTCACTTGCCAGGCCCATCACATAACTTTCGATGATGCCGCTTTCTATGTATTCTTGTACGTTCACTTTAGATATTCTCTTAATTGTATTAACGCATTCCTAATGCGCGTCTTTACGGTGCCCAGGGGGATCGCCATCATTTCGGCGATCTCCTCATGCGTAAAACCCTTGAAATAAGCCAGCTCCACCAATACCCTGTGCTCAGGCTTTCAGCTCTTTCCAGCACCTTCTTGAGCCCGATGTTGTCAACGTTCTGAAGAACGGCCTGGTTGGCTACTCCCTTATATACGTTATCCGGCAATTCCTGGTTTTTCTGAGAATTCTGGTAGCTTTTCGACCTTAGCATGTCGATACTGGCATTCCTGGCAATATTCAACATCCAGGTAAATAACCGTCCCTTTGGTCGAATCATACGTATCGATCTTCCGCCAGATATTTATAAATACTTCCTGCAAGACATCGCTCGCCAATTCGGAATTATCCGTAATGATCTGCTTTATAATGCTATAGAGCGCCCCGGCATAATTGTCGTATAGGAACCCAAAAGCCTGGTCATTCCTCTCTTTCAGGGCCAGTACAAGTTCCCGCTCCGTATAGGTAGTTGGTGTTCCCAAGATTTATATAAATAGAGACACGAAAGTAAAGTAAAAATGAATCAATGCACAATGTTGCCATACGCCGCGGCATCCATCAGTCTTGTCCAGATCGGCAGGATCTTTTACGTTTCATGCGGATCATCCAACCTTTCCCATAAGGGTCCGAATTTACCAGATCGGGAGCCGACGCCAATGCGGGATTGACCTCTAAAACGGACCCCGCAACAGGCAGGATACAGGTCTGATACCGTCTTCACGGCCTCTACCGTACCAAAGACAGTCTCGGCAGCCAAGGCCTTGCCGACCGTCTCCACCTCCACATATACAATGTCTCCCAATTCCTTCTGTGCGAAATCCGTAATGCCGATTACAGCCTCATTGTCCTTTTCCAGTCTGATCCATTCATGATCTTTCGTGTAGCTTTAAATTGTCCGGGAAGTTCATGGTTGCTATGTTTTTTGATGGTGCAAATATTATAAAAACTTGTCAAAGTACAACAGAATATGGTCCTTCAGAAAATTCTCCTGCTCCACCAGCCCCATGACCGGTAAAGCCTTCAACTGCCTGAAATGCGGCCAGTTCTGGTCGTCAACCCCGTCCAGCTCATAAAAGCCGCTCTGCTGCAAAAAGCGAACAAACCGCAACGTGCATCAGGTCCTGCTTCTCTTCCTTGCTGAACTTCTTCCGTAGTATCTCCAAACTCCTGGATGCCGATCAGGAACAAGATGGCCTCCATATCGGGCTTTTTCCCAAACCGCTCCACTAACCGGGCCTCCAGCCCCCACCACCGCGCCTGTAAGTCGTCGTGTAGTTGTTGCATGCCACAAAGGTAATTACCTTTGCCAGAAAATCGCAGATGCTACAGGTGGCTTTTATCCGACAGAACGTAGATTTCGTAAAGGAAAGATTGACAGTGAGAAACTTTGCCGAAACCGGTCTCGTGGACCAGGTCGTCCATCTCGATGACCAGCGCAAAAAACTCCAGCTGGAATCCGATACGCGTCCAGTCGAGGATAAACACCCTGTCCAAGGAGATCGGCCAACTCATGGCCAAAGGCCAGAAACAGGAAGCCGAGGAAAAAAAAGGCGAAGTGGCTACGCTTCAAGACTGGTCTTGGTCCCATTGCCGCCCGCCTCGACCGCCGTTGAAGAAGAATTGACTGCCGTCGCTTGATTCGCCTGCCCAATCTTCCCGCCGTCGCTGTATCCCAGCGGTAAGACCCCCGAGGACAACATCACCATCCGCGAAGGCGGCAGCAAACCTGCTATTGCACAAAAGCGCTGTCCCGCATTGGGACCTGGCCAAAAAATACAACCTCATCGACTTCGAACTGGGAAACAAAATAACCGGCAGCGGCTTCCCCGTTTATACGTCAACAAGGGCGCGAAAGCTCCAGCGCGCCCTCATCCAGTATTTCCTCGACTACAATACCGCTGCGGGCTACACCGAATACCAGCCGCCCATACTCGTCAACGAAGCCTCCGCCCGGGGCACCGGCCAGCTTCCCGATAAGGAAGGCCAGATGTATGTGGTTCCGGAAGACGGACTCTACCTTATCCCTACGGCCGAAGTCCCCGTGACCAATATCCTTCGGGATGAGATACTAAAAGAAACGTCAGCTGCCCATAAAGATGACCGCCTATACCCCCTGCTTTCGCCGGGAAGCCGGCAGCTATGGCAAGGACGTCCGCGGCCTTAACCGCCTCCATCAGTTCGACAAGGTCGAGATCGTTCAGGTCACAGACCCGGCAAAAAAGCTATGATACGTATTGGAAGAAATGGTGCTCCACGTCGAAAAGCTCCTGCAATCCCTGGAACTGCCTTACCGCATCCTTCGGCTCTGCGGCGGCGATATGGGATTTACTTCGGCTCTCACCTACGACTTCGAGGTCTTCAGCGCAGCGCAGGAAAAATGGCTCGAGGTCAGCTCCGTCAGCAACTTCGAGGCCTTTCAAACCAACCGCATGAAGATCCGCTTCAAAGACGCAAGCGGCAAACCCACCCTGGCACATTCACTGAATGGCAGCTCGCTCGCGCTTCCCCGCATCGTCGCCTGCCTGCTCGAAAACAACCAGACAGAAAGCTTTCATCGGCTTACCAAAGGCGTTACATTCCTATTTTGGTGCCGACCGCATCGCTTGAAGCCTGCACGCTTGATCATTAGAGGCAATAAGCCCGCTGCCGGAATATAGACAGGCTGCGCCAGTGGCTCAAGATGCCCTGCAGCGACGGACAAATGCTTTTAATAGAATATGGTGGGGGTGGGGAGAGTAACAAAAAAAAATGCAAACTATCTACGGTCAGCAACGGCTTTTACCAACCCTGCTTGGCAATCCCGGCCTTGATCGCCGCCAGGGCCTTTTCTTCGCCCAAGCAGAGTGGTCAGCTTATTGCCCTTTCCATCATTCCCTTGCGCCATATAAGCACCCTTCGCAGTCTTGGTGATGACCGCATCCAGGATCGGCACATTCTTCTCTTTCGTCTTTACATTGTAGGCCGTGAGTGTTACATCTGACATAATTCACTGATTTTGAATCCTGCTACACGCAGACTCTGGTTAGTAAGAAATATTGTAAGTATACAACAATTAAACATCCAGCTTCGCATATTTTGCATGCGACTCGATAAAATCACGCCTCGGAGCAACCTCATCTCCCATCAGCATACTGAAGATCCTGTCGGCCTCGGCCGCACTTTCTATGGTCACCTGCTTCAAGGTCCTTGTTTCAGGATTCATCGTCGTATCCCAAAGCTGATCACTGTTCATTTCCCCAAGACCCTTATATCGCTGCACCGTCACACTGTCTTCCTTGCCATTACGCTCAAACGCACTACCCACGCTTTCCGTTGCTCCTCATTCCACGCATAGGACTGCTCCTTGCCCTTCTTTACCAGGTACAGCGGCGGCTGCGCAATATACACATACCCCTGCTCCACCATCTCCTTCATATAGCGATAAATAAATGTCAATATCAAAGTCGCAATATGACTGCCATCCACATCCGCATCGGTCATAATGATCAGCTTATGATAACGCAGCTTTGACGATGTTCAATGCCTTGGGATCTTCCGTCGTACCTACTGTCACCCCCAGGGCCGTATACATATTGCGGATCTCCTCGTTCTCATAGATCTTGTGCTCCATCGCCTTCTCTACATTGAGGATCTTGCCCCGCAATGGCAGAATGGCCTGGAAACTACGGTCCCGGCCCTGCTTGGCCGTACCACGCCTGCAGAGTCACCTTCCACCAGGAACAACTCGCAGCGATTTGGATTGCGATCCGAGCAATCGGCCAGTTTACCTGGCAGACCGCCGCCACTCAATACACTCTTCCGCTGCACAAGCTCCCGCGCCTTCTTGGCCGCAGCTCTCGCCTGCGCCGCAAGGATCACCTTGCTGATGATATTTTTGGCCTCGCGGGGATTCTCTTCCAGGTAGGCATCCAGTGCCCTCGAAACCGTGGAATCAACTACCCCGCTGACTTCGTTGTTGCCTAATTTGGTCTTTGTCTGTCCCTCGAATTGCGGCTCGGGCACTTTTACCGAAATGATCGTGCTCAGGCCCTCCCGGAAATCATCTCCTTCGATCTCGACCTTGGCTTTCTCAAAAAGGCCTTGTTTATCACCGTATGCCTTGAATACCCGTGTCAATGCCCGGCGGAAACCCGCAACGTGTGTGCCGCCCTCGATCGTATTGATATTGTTCACATAGGAGTAGATGTGCTCGCTATAGCTGTCGTTGTAAGTGAGCGCCACTTCCACCGCTACATTGGTTGCCTCGTCCCTACCCTCTACATAGATGATCTTTGGCAGTAAGGCTACGCGTCCGGCATTTTTGTCCAGCATGTCCACAAACTCGACGATCCCGCCCTCACTGTAAAAAGCCTTCGTGTAGACAGTTCCATCTTCTTCTTTTTCCCGCATGTCCTTGATGGTGATCCTGATGCCGCGGTTCAAAAACGATAGCTCCCGCAGGCGACCTTCCAGAATGTCCTTGTTGTACGTGGTCGTGATGAAAATACTCGCGTCCGGCCAAAAGTGCACGGTCGTGCCGGTCTCGTCACTGGCCCCTATCTCCCGGACCGGATACTGCGGAACCCCTATCTTATATTCCTGCTCGAAGAGCTTTCCTTCGCGGCGCACGCGCACCTGCAGATCGGAACTCAACGCATTGACGCAGCTGACGCCCACACCATGCAAACCACCCGACACCTTGTACGTGTTCTTGTCAAACTTGCCGCCCGCGTGCAGCACGGTCATCACCAACTCCAGCGCGCTCTTCTGCTCCTTCGTATTGATACCTGTCGGAATGCCGCGGCCATCATCCTCCACCATAATCGAGTTGTCCTCGAAAATGGTTACTGCGATATGCTTACAATACCCTGCCAACGCCTCATCGATCGAATTATCCACTACCTCATAGACCAGGTGGTGCAAGCCCTTGACCCCGATGTCCCCGATGTACATGGCCGGACGCTTACGAACAGCCTCCAAACCCTCTAAAACCTGTATACTGTCGGCTCCATAACCATTGCTGGCCTCGGCAAGAATTTCCTGTGTTGAATCGCTCATTTTTTACGCTGGAATAGTGTCGTTAACAATAAATTAATAAGGCCTGCAAATGTACGTATAATAAAGGGTTTCCGAGGTTTTAATACCCGCCTTTTCCCTACCTTTTCCCCACCATTTCCGGGCCTTTTCAGACCCCTGCATCCCGGTCTTGGTCCGACATTCGCATGTACGGTCAGCCAACCTCCTTTTTTACCCCACCCGTCATCATTTTGTCAAAAAGCTCCCATTTTGGACCATTCTGTCCAGGGGTGCGTAGTTATTAGCATTTGCCGGTATAAATTTGCAAAATGGTGTATGAGACTACGGATATGCTGAGTACTGCTTATCGTCAGCCGGTCATGGCCGACCAACTGGTTCCCCTGCGCGAAAAGGAACGTCAGATCCCTGGCTCCGTACGCTATTCCATCAAACGCTACAGCAGGAACATTCAGTGGAACCTGGATGACATGGGTGAGATGGTCTATCATTATAGCAAGGAAGATCCCACGCAAAACTACCTGGAACTGAGATTTTGTATCTCGGGGAACGTCTATTGCCGGAGCAATAATGTCCGCCCCTTGCCGGGGACCGTGGGGGAGATAGCATGCGATGCCTGTAAACTACATGCTACTCCCGGCTGCGCGGAACGCGTCGAGACCGTCGATACGCTTAGCTTCCGCTTCCTGGCTGTGCATCTCTCTCAGTTCGCACGCCCCCGCAAACAGGAAGTCACTGCCAGTGATATGCTGCTTGAGTTCCGGCATACCAAGTCCTTCTCCAAGACGCTTTCCCTCTGCGGCCGGACCCGGCTCGTGTTGAAGACCCTCCTCAATCACGGATTTACCGACACGCACGAGAACATCTTCATCAACGCGCAAAGCCAGATGCTCCTGCTCTATAGTCTTGAATGTATGGTTGGTGAGAAAGAGGTAGAAGGCTTCCAGTGTAAATTCCTCGCCAATGAGGCCGACCGCGAAAAGATCATCCAGGCCCGCGAGATCCTCCTGCAGCATATCGGCGAGCCCCTTACCATCAAAGAACTCAGCCGTAAGGTCGCCATCAATGAATGCTATTTGAAGAAAGGGTTTAAAGAAATGTTCGGCACCACCATTTTCGATTTCTATCAGGGCCAGCGCATGGAACATGCCCGCTACCTGCTCTACGAAAAGGGGCTGAGTGTCACCGAAGTCTCCCTGATGCTGGGCTATTCCTCCATCTCCCATTTTTCCACGGCCTTCAAAAAACACACCGGTCTCAAGCCCTGTGAGTTGTTGTTACACTAACCCTCCAGTTCCTTCAGGCTTTCTGCTGCCGCCGCTATCGTCGCATCCAGATCGGCAGTCGTCAACGCGTTGTTCAGGAACCAACTCTCGAATGCCGATGGCGGCAGATACACACCGCGCCGCAGCATGGAGTGAAAGAACAATTTGAAGAGCCCATTATTGGCACCGGAGGCCGAGGAAAAATCCCGGACGTCGTGGTCACTGAAATGTACACTGATCATACTGCCCAACCGGTTGATCCTATATGGCTGCCCCCACGCCGAGAACACTTTTTCCAATCCGACCTGGAGATAAAGCGTCTTCTCTTCTAATTGCCTGTATATCGACGGCTGATCACGCAATGCCTTCAGCATTGTAAAGCCAGCGATCATGGCGATCGGATTGCCGCTTAGCGTTCCCGCCTGATACACATTTCCAAGCGGAGCGATATGTTGCATGATCTGCTTTTTGCCGCCAAAAGCGCCTACAGGCAATCCGCCTCCGATGATCTTTCCATAAGTAATCAGATCGGCGTTGATCCCCAGTCTCTCCTGCGCACCGCCTGGCGCAAGCCGGAATCCGGTCATCACCTCATCCAGGACAAAAACAATGCCTTCCCGGTCGCAAATAGCCCTTAAGCCCTCCAGGAAACCGGGTTCGGGCAGGATGCAACCCATATTGCCCGCCACCGGCTCGACAATGATCGCCGCGATTACTCCCGGATGCGCGGAAACCAGCTGCTGCACGCCTGCGAGATCGTTATAGGCGGCGATCAGCGTGTCCTGCGACACTCCCGGCGTTACCCCCGGTACGGTTTGGATATTGAAGGTGGCCATCCCGCTGCCTGCTTTCACTAAGAAAGGGTCGGCATGACCATGGTAGTGCCCCTCGAATTTTATTATCTTGTTGCGCCCCGTAAACCCGCGCGCCAGCCGAATAGCACTCATGCAGGCTTCCGTGCCGCTGCTCACCATCCGTACGAGGTCGACATTCGGCGCCATCTCCCGGATCAGCTCCGCCATCTCCACCTCGAGTTCCGTAGGCGCACCATACGACGTCGAATGAACCGCATATTCCTGAATGGACCTGACGACTGGCGGCCAGGCATGACCCAGGATCATCGGACCCCAGGACGCGATATAATCGATATACCGGTTACCATCCACATCGTACAGATAAGCACCCTCCGCCCGCTTGATGAACAACGGGGTCCCGCCAACACTCTTAAAGGCCCGGACCGGGGAATTTACGCCGCCCGGAATGCTTTGCTGAGCCCGCTCAAAAAGTTCTTTACTCCGTGTATACATGGTAATTTGATATTTGACCTTGGATCAAGCATTCAAAAGTTTAGCAGCATCCTTTGCAAAATAAGTCGCGATCAGATCCGCACCAGCCCGCTTCAGGCTCATCAATGTCTCTACTATGGCCTTGTTCTCATCGATCCATCCCATCTTCGCGGCAGCCTTGATCAGCGCGTACTCTCCACTGATATTATATGCGCTGACCGGTACATTCACCGCATTCCTGACCTCCCGGATGATATCCAGATAAGGCAGTCCCGGCTTCACCATGACAATATCAGCTCCCTCTTCCACATCCATCAATGCTTCCTTTACCGCTTCCAACCGGTTGGCAGGATTCATCTGATATGTTTTCTTGTCCCCAAAACCCGGCGCTGAATCCAGTGCGTCCCGGAAAGGCCCATAAAAACAGGACGCATACTTGGCACTATAAGCCATGATACCCGTCTTCGTAAAATTATTCTCTTCCAACACCTGTCTGATCGCTCCGATCCGCCCATCCATCATATCACTCGGCGCCACGAAGTCCGCCCCCGCCTGCGCGTGACTCAAACTCATTTTCATCAATGCCTCCACCGTAGGATCGTTGACGATCTCGCCATTCTCAACGATGCCGTCATGCCCATATATACTGTAAGGATCCAACGCCACATCCGTCATCACGACCATTTCCGGCACGGCCTCCTTTATCGCCTTTATACTCCGCTGCATCAACCCCTCCGGGTTCCAGGCTTCCTTGCCCGTGTTGTCCTTTAATTCATCCTTGCTTTTTACAAACAACAGCACACACTTGATCCCAAGCCCCCAGAGCTCTTTTATTTCTTTCAGAGTTCCGTCCAGGCTCCGGCGATAATATCCCGGCATGCTGGCGATCTCCGTCTCGATCCCCTTGCCTTCGTCAATGAACAGCGGAATGATAAAGTCATTTGGGGTGAGCACGGTCTCCGCTACCATCGCCCGGATGGCCGGAGACTGGCGTAAGATCCGGTTTCGTCTCTGTAAATACATATAAGAAAATTATTCTGTGATCCAATTCCTCGGATGCCTGCACGCATCCAGCAACGCCGCCTCGGCGCTACCTTTGTCAGGTTGATAATTATATACCCACCGGGCCCTCGGCGGCAGACTCATGAGGATACTTTCCGTCCTGCCATGGGTCTTCAATCCGAAAATAGTCCCCCGGTCGTGGATCAGGTTGAACTCGACATACCTTCCACGCCGGATTTCCTGCCACTCCACTTCCCGCTCCCCGTAGACCATGTCTTTGCGTTTCGCTACGATCGGCAGATAAGCCGTCAAGAAAGCATGCCCGTTCTCCCGCTGAAAGACAAAAAGCCGGTTGGCGTCCCCCTCATCCACAGGGCGGAGGTAGTCGTAGAAGACACCGCCGATGCCCCGCATCTCGTCATCCCGATGCCGGTTGACAAAATACTGATCGCACGATTGCTTGTACCTGGAATACAGGTCGCCGCCGAATGGGTCCATGGCCGCCTTAAAGCTCCGGTGAAAATGTCGTGCGTCTTCTTCGAAGAGGTAATAGGGCGTAAGGTCTGCTCCGCCCCCAAACCACCGGTCGCTAACGTTGCCCTGATCGTCATATAGCTCAAAATACCGCCAATTGGCATGCACGGTTGGCACATACGGATTTACCGGATGGATCACCAGCGAAAGCCCGCAAGCAAACCAGCTCTTGCCGTCTATCTTCAACTGCGACCGCATCATATCGGTTACAGGCCCCCAGACCACGGAGCTGTTGACACCTCCTTTCTCGAAGACCCCGCCGTCCGAGATCACGCGGGTGATCCCACCGCCACCGCCCCGATGGCCGGCTCCGCCGTCCGCGGACTCATCGTGCATTCTATCCCATTCATCAGTCCCGAATACGGCCTTCCGATCCACCTTTTCGAGCGACTGACAGATCTGCTGCTGAAGATCATGGATGAACCCGATCCAGTTATCCCGGAAGAACCTTGTCTCCGTTTCAGGCAGTTGGCTCATACGCATAGTTTTTCACCGTATCCACAAAAGCCCTCGCATGATCCACCGGTACATTCGGCAGGATACCGTGCCCAAGGTTGGCGATATGCGAACCCCCGCCAAAAGCATCCAGCATCGCCCTGACCTCCTTCCGGATGACAGGTATGGGCGACAGCAATTTAGCCGGATCAAAATTCCCCTGGAGCGCGACCCGGGAACCCGCCATCTCCCTGGCCAGCTGCGGCCGGATACACCAATCGATGCCCAACCCATGCGCACCCGTGGCCGCCATCTCTTCCAGCGAATGCCAGGCCCCTTTTGCAAAGATGATCGTAAGCGCATGCTCCTTCAATGCCGCCACGATCTGGCGGATATAACGCAGCGAGAGCACTTCAAAATCTTCCGGACCAAGCAATCCGCCCCAGCTGTCGAAGATCTGCACCACATCCGCTCCTGCGGCCGCCTGCCCTTTCAGATAGGCGATAGTCGTGTCCGTTATAAGTTGCAATAACCGATGCGCCGTTTCCGGCTGTGTATAACAAAAAGCCTTCGCCTGATCGAATGTTTTAGAACCTTTCCCCTCCACCATATAACACAATAGCGTCCAGGGCGCTCCCGCGAAACCGATCAGCGGCACCCGGCCGTCCAGGGTCTTTTTGGTCAGCCGCAAAGCTTCGAATACATATCCCAAGCTTTCATTTACGTCCGGCACCCGCAGTTTTTCCAGGTCTGCCGCCCGCTTGATAGGCTCGGGGAGGATCGGACCCTTATGCTCTACCATCTGCACTTCCATCCCCATCGCCTGTGGAATGACGAGGATATCTGAAAAAATGATCGCCGCATCCACTCCCACCTGCTCTACGGGCTGGATGGTGATCTCTGCCGCCAGTTCAGGGCGCTGAACGCGTTCGAAAAACGAATATTTTTCCCTCAGCTTTATATAGTCCGGCAGGTATCGCCCTGCCTGCCGCATCATCCATACCGGGGTGCGTTCCGTCTTCTCCCCCTTCAGCGTCCTCAACAACAGATCATTCTTCAGTGTAGTCATGTATCATTCGATTGATTAGTAGTTCTGCCTCCGGCCGTTCACTCGTCGTGACCGGATTGTCACTGTACTGGCGCAGGGCGGTGGCTGTCGTCCCGCCGATGGCAAAAAGCGCTGTGTGCGCCGATAGCTGGTTGACGGAGAAAAAGCTCTCTACCGCACTGGGACTAAAAAAAGCGATGCCGTCGTATTCCCGCCCGATCTTCCTCGGGGTAAGCCTGGTCCTGTACACCACTACCTCATGTACTTCCAACCCTGCCTTCCCGAGCCTTACCGGCAAGTCCTCCCTTCGCAGATCGCCGCAAAAGAACCAGACGGCTTTCACCCAGCCTTCACGGATGATCGTCTCAGCCAATTCTGCCGCCGATCCCGCCGTTGCCACTATAGCCGCTTCGCCAAACCGCTCCGCCGCCTTGCGCCGCGTAGCCCCCTCGATGCAAAAGATCTTCCAGTTTCCCGCTTCCACGGCTTCTACCGCGTTCGCGCTCGTAAAAACGACCACGGCCGAGGGTCCCGGAACCTCAAATGATCTCAACGGTTCGATCTCAATAAAAGATAGGCTATCGATCACTACTCCCTTCATCGCGGCCGCGCCCACCAACGCCGGAGACAATTCACGCGTGCACAACACATATGCGAGAGGTTTCGACATTCGTTATTCCTTTACTCCGGCCGAACGGATCTCGGCTGCAATGTCGCGGCCACCGCGATCGAACAACTCCTCCGCTGCGATCCTGCCAAGGCCGGCTGCCTTTTCCATGGGTAGGATCTTTTCGATCTCCACCTTCCTCCGTCCATCCAGGGACAGCAACTGCCCGCTGAAATATAGGTCGCCGTCCTCTATTTCGGCGAGTGCACTGATCGGCGTCGAGCAGCCGCCTAACAAAGTTCGCAAAAAATCCCGCTCGACCTTCGTACAAAGCGCCGTATCTGCGTCATTCAACACTTCACAAGCTTCCAGCGCCTCCTCGTCATGTTCCCTCGCAGCAACGAGGATAGCGCCCTGCGCAGGCGCGGGCAACATCCAATCCAGCACGATGCTCTTTTCAGGCCGCAGGTGGATGCGTTCGAGACCAGCCTGTGCAAAGATAGCCGCCTGCCACTCCGCTTCGGCCAGTTTTCTCAGCCGCGTATTCACATTGCCCCGCAGATTATGTATTTGGTGATGGGGATACCGGTGAAGCCACTGGGCCTTGCGCCGGATACTGCTGGTCGCGATCTGCGCCACAGAATGCTTGTGATGCAAAAACTCCGCGTCCCCCTTATATACCAGCAGGTCATGCACCGGGCCGCGCTTTAGCACTGCGGCCTGTGCTACGCCTCTTGGGAGTTGTGTGGGTACATCCTTCATGCTGTGCACCGCGATGTCGATAGTCTTGTTTAACAACGCGATATCCAGACTGCGTGTAAAAATGCCCTGTACGCCCATTTCATATAACGGCGTCTTCAGATCGATGTCCCCTTCGCTCTTGATGGGAACAAGCACCGCGCCTAAACCTTCCTTTTCCAGCATCTCCCTGACTTGCGTGGCCTGCCAGACAGCAAGCTGACTCTCTCTTGTGCCTATCCTGATGGGTGTGTACATTTGTCAATTTATCCCGATGTACTCGTTTATGGCCTGTATATAATGACAGCCGCCCCGGTTATGCTGGCGCATCCTGGTTGCCATGCCATTGATCACGCGTTGTATCTGCTCGTCGGCATCCGTCATCATGGGGGTATCCCCGGTGAGGTTGTTGAAAAACGGACTGGTATGCAATTCCTTGAGTTTGGTCTTCACGGCTTTCAGCACCGGGACATGCCTGCGCATCGCGCACCAGTCCATGAGTTCGACGATATGCTCCGCGATAATGCGCATCGCCTTCGGCACCTCTGCTTCCCGCTTCTGCAAAGTCGCATCTTTTATCTTCGATAGCTCGTCCACATTCACCAGCGTTATGCCGGGAAGCCCGGCAGCCGATTTCTCTACATTACAAGGTATCGAAAGATCGATGACGAGCTTTTCGCCTTTCCCTTCGAGATGTGTGTGCAGCAGGGTGGGGTGCGCGGCATTCGTTGCCACGAGGATGATATCCGCACTCCCTGCAAGCTCGGCAAGCCGGTCCAGGGGGGCATAGCCGACACCCGTCTCTGCCGCAAGCTGCGCAGCCTTTTCCCCGGTACGATTTATCAGGGTGATGTTGCGCATACCCAAATAGTCCACCATGTTTTTGCAGGTATTTCGCCCAATCTTGCCGATACCGATCAATAGGATCTGTTTGTCACTCAGATCCGCGAAACGCTCGCGGATATATTGGATAGCGGCAAAAGACACCGATACGGTGCCGCCGCTAAGCTGAGTTTGGTTCTTCACAGCCTTTGAAGACTGCAGTACACAATTTACAAGCCGCTCCAGGAACGGCCCCACAAAACCAGCTTCCCGCGCGAATTTTACGGCTTGCTTTATCTGGCCTACGATCTCGTAGTCTCCAAGGATCTGCGAGTCGATCCCAGCTGCGACCAGGAACATGTGCTCGATCGCCTCCGCCCCGCGTTTCACATACGCCATCTCCAGAAAAGCCTCCCGGTCACCCATGACCTCCGTACACAAAAGATCGGCCAGCTGACAAGCATTGTCGGCAAATCCATAGATCTCGGTCCGGTTGCAGGTGGAAAGGATAAAAAATTCTGTGAGATGATGTGCTGGAGCCTGCATGAGAAGCCGCTCGTACTGCTCGTTGCTGATGGCAAATTGTCCACGGACGTCGGCGTCCGTCTTTTTATAGTTGATCCCCACTATGTAAAATCCTGAGATATCAGTGGTCAAATTGCCCATTATTCTACAGTTGCTGCGATTTTATAAACGCAAAAGTACTTTCACCAGTTTCTATTACCGAGTTTTCTCTGTCATTAGACTGTCATTTTAGACCCAACCCCGGTAGGGCATTAATTTACCCAAAAAGGGGGCATTGTTTTCAGCGGCTATCCGCGTTTGTGGCAATATTGTGACAAACGAGCTCAATTTTCGCCGTATTACCGGCTAACTTTGCCAACGCTGCTTCTATCTGTCGTTGGCGGCAATCTTTAATAATTATGATACGTATAGGCAAGCGCGCCATTCTCCTGATGAACCTGGGTTCTCCCGATTCAACCTCTACCGGGGACGTTCACACCTATTTGATGGAGTTTCTAATGGACAAACGGGTCATCGACTATCCCTGGTTGTTGCGTAAGCTGCTCGTCGGCGGTCTCATTGTCCCGTTCCGCGCTGCTAAGTCCGCAGAAGCCTACCAGACGGTCTGGACAAAAGAGGGATCACCGCTTATCGTGTTGACGAGGCAATTGCAGGTCGCCCTGCAACAAGTGGTTCCGGAACCGGTGGGTATCGCCATGCGCTACGGTAACCCCTCCATGGAAGATGCATTCAAAGACTTAATGGACCGCGTGCCCGGCCTTGAATCCGTTGTCGCCATCCCGCTGTACCCGCATTATGCCATGGCGTCCTATGAGACCGCCGTGGAATACGCGCAGGAGATCCACCGGAAAAATAAATACAAGTTCAGCCTTGACTTCATCCGGCCATTTTATAACGAATCACATTATTTAAAGGCACTGGGCGAACATATCCGCCCTTATCTGCGTGAAGAATTCGACCATATCCTCTTTAGCTACCACGGCGTGCCCGGAAGACATATTAAAAAGTCTGATCCCACCGGCAACCACTGCCTGATGTCGGCCGACTGCTGCGAGACCGCCTCGCCGGCACATGCTACCTGCTACCGGCACCAGTGTTTTACCACTACCCGGGAGATCGTGCGCCTGCTGAACATCCCCGAGGGAAAATACAGCAACTCCTTTCAGTCCCGCCTCGGCAAAGGCTGGCTCGAGCCCTTTACCGATATCCGTCTCGAGGACATGCCGAAAGAAGGGATCAAAAAGCTGCTGATACTCTGCCCCGCCTTCGTGAGTGACTGTTTGGAGACGCTGGAGGAGATCGCTATGCGCGGAAAAGAGACCTTTATTGGTGCGGGTGGCGAGGCTTATACCATGATCCCCTGTCTGAATGTCGACCAGCTGTGGGTAGAGGCCCTGGCCGGCTGGACCCAGGCGGTTGCTGCGGGCGACAAGACTATGCTGCTGGATTGAAGAACGATCTTCTATGTATAATTATATAAAGGCGCTCCACATTACTTTTGTCGTCACCTGGTTTAGCGGGCTGTTCTATATGGTCAGGCTCTTCGTCTATCATACCGAGGCTGCGGAAAAGCCCGAGCCTGCAAAGCGTATTTTGCAAGAGCAGTTCCAGCTGATGCTTCGGCGTCTGTGGCTGGGCATCACCTGGCCTTCAGCCATTCTAACGCTTATCTTGGGTCCCTGGATGTGGATCATGATGGACGCTCTTCCTACCTGGCTGGCTATAAAACTTTGCTTTGTTGGCGGACTTTACGCCTATCATTTCTCACTGCACCTATTGTATCGTCAGCAGATGAGGGGTGTATTTCGTTTTTCATCTCAGCAACTTCGGATCTGGAATGAAGTGGCGACTATCTTCCTGGTCGCTATCGTCATGCTGGCCGTCGTTAAACAAAACATGAGCTGGGCATGGGGCCTTCTTGGTCTTCTTGCCTTCGTCATCCTCCTCATGAGTGCAATCCGCCTCTACAAACTCGTTCGCACGCGTTCCTGATCGGCGTTTAGCTGGGGTGCGTTTTGGCATGCACACAGCGGGAATGGCATGGCCAAATGGAAAAAGCCCCTTGGGTTACTTTTAAGTAAAAACCCAAGGGGCTAAGACTACCGGGGTAAAAAGGTAGGTTTTCCGGACGCGAATTTTAAAAGTGGTGATTCAGGAAATTGAAATCTTTTTGAGGCAGGTCTGCTTGACGAAGGGTTTTTTTGCAAGGTAATATCAGAGATTAAAAACGGGATAGTTACATATCCATGGAATAAGGCACTTTTTAGCAAGGGAGGACGATCGAACGGGAAATAGAGAGGGGTAAATGCTACGGAAAAAATTGTAAGGAATCAATGTTAAAAGGAAGGGGAGTAGGAATACCCCCCTTTTTAACCCCTAAACCCTAAACCGTAGAAAGAGTTGTGTATGTTGATCGGGCGTTTGACGGCCCATCCTTACTGTCGCTTTACTGAGAATACATTATTCATAAATTGTGCCAAAACCATTTAATGTGCATAAATCCAATACCCACTTACCGGCTAAATGGCACGTCAAGAAAGCCTTTTTGCAATCCTTTAACAGTTCCTGCCGTCTACTTTGGCTGTGACAGTCCTTAAAAACGCGCCCAATGCCCGCCACGAGCGGCCTCGGCCCATGTGGATTTTTGCGTCATCCGGTGCACACCCAAACATTTTTCGTAAATTTGCGTCCCCTAAAGGACTGTTCCGGCCACTTCGTTCCAGCATTTACCTGAAGCCTGAGAGAGTAACGCGTTATATATGGCGAATAAATATAAAGAGTATCAACAGCTTAACTTGCCGGCCATTGGCCAGGACATCCTGGCTAAATGGGAAGCGGAAGCTGCCTTCGAAAAGAGCGTCTCTTTGCGCGAGGGTGCAGCTCCATTCGTATTCTATGAGGGTCCTCCTAGCGCCAATGGGCTTCCGGGCATACACCATGTCATCAGCCGCACCCTTAAGGACCTCGTCTGCCGCTATAAAACAATGAAAGGCTACCAGGTCAAACGCAAGGGCGGGTGGGACACCCATGGTCTTCCTGTCGAATTGGGTGTCGAAAAGGCGCTCGGCATCACAAAAGAAGACATCGGTAAAAAGATCTCTATCGCAGACTATAATCAGGCCTGCCGCAGGGAGGTCCTTAAATATAAGGACAAATGGGACGAGCTCACCCGGATGATGGGTTATTGGGTCGACCTGAAAGAACCGTATATCACCTTCCAAAACAATTATATAGAAACGCTTTGGTGGATCCTTGCGCAACTTTACAGGCAAGGGCTCCTCTATGAAAGCCTTAGCATCCAACCCTATTCCCCAGCGGCAGGCACCGGCCTGAGCTCCCATGAGCTAAACCTTCCCGGCTGCTACAAGGATGTCAAGGACACCTCTATAGTCGCCATGTTCCGCCTCGACCCGGCCGCCACCCAGCGCCAGGCGACCGCCGGCAGGCCGCTGATGCCCTTAGCACGGGAAGCGCTCGAGACGCAGGAGCGCCTTTTGAGCGCATCTGGCGGCGGTGACGTTTTCTTCATGGCCTGGACGACTACCCCCTGGACACTTCCCTCCAACCTTGGGCTCACAGTCGGCCCGAAGATCGACTACGCCCTTGTAAGGACCTTCAACCCATATACGCACGAACCTGTACACGTCATCCTAGCAAAGGCGCTGATACACAAATACTTCAAGCCGGAAGGCGAGAATGGCGACTTCACCGCCTTTAACGCCGAGACCAAGGTCCTTCCCTGGATGATTTTGGCGGCATGCAAAGGCGCTGATCTCGAAGGCCTCCGATACGAACAACTGCTTCCCTACGAGGCCAATACAGCTGAAGCAGCCGGCGGCGACCCCTTCCGTGTCATCCTGGGGGACTTCGTCACCACCGAAGATGGTACGGGCATCGTCCACACATCCCCCGCTTTCGGTGCGGATGACTATAGGGTTGGCAAAAAATATGGTATCGGTATTCTGACCATGGTCGACAGACAAGGGAAGTTCATAGAGGGCCTTGGCGAATTCAGCAACCGCTACGTCAAAAATTACAAGGACGATCCGCAATATGTGGATGTCAACGTCGATATCAGTGTCAAGTTAAAGAAGGAGAATCGCGCCTTCAAGGTAGAAAAATACGAGCACAACTACCCTCATTGCTGGCGGACCGACAAGCCGGTACTGTATTATCCGTTGGATGCCTGGTTCATTAAAACAACGGCGCTCAAGGACAGGATGGTCGAGCTCAATAAGACTATCAACTGGAAACCCAAATCCACCGGCGAGGGCCGCTTTGGCAATTGGTTGGAGAACATCGTCGACTGGAACCTCAGCCGGAGCCGTTATTGGGGTACTCCCCTCCCTGTCTGGCGCACCGACGACGAAGACCCTGCCATACGCGAAGAGGTGTGCATCGGCTCCATTGCCGAATTAAAGGCGGCTATCGCCAGATCTATCGCAGCCGGTTTTATGGAGCCGGGGTCTGAAAAGCTCACCGTCGACCTGCACAAGCCTTATGTGGACGAAATCGTCCTTGTGAGCGAAAAGGGCCGACCCATGCACCGTGTCTCCGACCTCATCGATGTCTGGTTCGACAGCGGGGCGATGCCTTATGCCCAATGGCATTTCCCTTTCGAGAACAAGGAAGTCTTCGCCCAAAACTACCCCGCCGACTTCATTGCCGAAGGCGTTGACCAGACACGGGGGTGGTTCTATACCCTGCATGCCCTGGGCTCACTCTTGAAAGAATCCATCCACGCCGAATTAAAAAAAGACGGCCTCGGCGGCAATGACCTCGAAGCCCGCTATCCCGGGGTGGCCTATAAGACCGTGGTATCCAATGGCCTGGTCCTGGACAAGGACGGCGTCAAAATGAGTAAGAGCAAGGGAAATGTCATCAATCCGTTCGACACGATCAACCAATACGGGCCCGACGCCACACGTTGGTACCTGATCACAAATGCTTCCCCCTGGGAAAGTATAAAATTCGATCTCGATGGCATAAGGGAGGTGCAGCGCAAATTCTTTGGCACACTTTACAATACTTACCAGTTCTTCGCCCTATATGCCAACGTGGACGGCTTCGCGTTCAAAGAAGCCTATATCGCACCCGAAGAACGGCCCGAGATAGACCGCTGGATCATGTCTTCCCTGAACAGCCTGGCAATCAAAGTGAACGCCGCCTTCGACGATTACGAACCTACCCTGGCCGGCCGGTTGATCGAGGACTTTGTCGATGCCCACCTCAGCAATTGGTATGTCCGGCTGTGCCGCCGCCGGTTCTGGAAAGGCGAATATGAACACGACAAGATATGCGCCTACCAAACCCTGTATGAATGCCTGGAAACCATCAGCCGCCTGATGGCTCCGATCTCGCCCTTCTTCTCGGATTGGCTCTTCGTAAACCTCGAAACCGTCACCGGCCGCTTAAAGGCCGCATCGGTTCATCATGCAGACTTCCCGAAAGGCGATGCGTCATACATTGACCTCCAGTTAGAAGAACGGATGCAACTGGCACAGGACGCCTCGTCCCTCATCTTATCTCTGCGTAAGAAGGTCAATATCAGGGTAAGGCAACCATTGCAGAAAGTATTGGTGCCGGTCCTCAACCCCCACATGAAGCACCAGCTCGAAAAGGTCGAAGACCTTATCCGTGCCGAAGTGAATATAAAGGAGATCCAATACCTTACGGACGCCGACTCTTTTATACAGAAAAAAATAAAGCCCAACTTTATCGCGCTTGGTAAGAAACTAGGGGGCAAAATGAAGTCCGTCACTGCTGCCCTCGCGAACTTTACGCAGGAGGACATCGCGAAATTGGAAAAAGAAGGAAATATTACTTTGATTCTTAATCAAGAACCCATAATATTGTCTATCCAGGAAGTTGATATAACGAGCGAGGACGTCCCGGGATGGGTAGTGGCCAATAAAAACGCCTTGACCGTTGCCCTGGACGTAACGGTCACCCCTGCACTGGCTCAGGAAGGCAATGCACGGGAATTTGTCAATCGTATCCAGAAGATCCGCAAGGACAATGGTTATGATCTCACAGACAGAATATTAGTAAAAGTTGCTGACGTACCCACGCTTACTGATTCCTTTACACAATTTTATGACTATATTTGCGCGGAAATTTTGGCAGATTCCATCGAATTAATTAAGGAACCGGCCAATGGCACTGAAATTGAAGTTAATGATATTCCTCTAAAAGTGTTCGTTACAAAAAAAGCCTAACTGTATGGCAACCAAAAAGAAAGCGGCCAAGACCGCTAAAAAGACCGCGAATGTCAAGAAAATAGCGCCGGCTAAAAAAACGGCTCCGAAGCCTGTCCACTCGTCAGGTTCGGCCAAGGCCGTCAAGAAAGCCCCGGCTGCTAAGAGTATTGCCAAGCCGGTGCCTAAAAAGGTTGCGCAGGCAGCTCCGGCTAAGAAATCGGCGCCTCTCACGGCGAAAAAGCCTCCTGTATCCAATATCGTCAAATCGCCGGTGAAAGCGAACCATGCTCCCGCAAGCCTCGTTTCAAAAGCGCCAACTGCAGGAGTGAAGCCGCAGCAGCCTCAAACTACGTCTAAACCCGTCGCCATGGCCCCTGCTCCCGGCAAAGTGGCCCTTGCCACTCCCCCTCATGCCTCAGCACCACAAAAGCCGGAAGGCAAAAAGCCGGGTACGCCCGCAAAACCGGTAAAAGTGGTCATTCCGGAAATGAAAACAAAAACGGTTCGCAAATACGAGCCGGAATTTACAAAATCAGTATTAGACACTCCACAAGAGGAACAAACAGGACCCACTATGAGATACAGCGATGCAGAACTTGGAGAATTCAGGGATTTGATCAACCGCAAGCTGGACGCCGCAAAGAAGGAATTAGCCTACCTGCAGGGTTTGATCACGCGCAAGGATGAAATGGGCGGCGACAACGATGACGCCCGCTATATGACCATGGAAGACGGAAGCATGAGCATGGAAAGAGAACAACTGAGCCAGATGGCCAGCCGCCAGATCACCTTCATCGACCACCTGGAGAAAGCCATCATGCGGATCGAGAATAAGACCTATGGCATTTGCCGGGTGACAGGTAAGCTGATCGATAAAGCGAGACTTAGAGCAGTTCCACATGCCACGCTGAGCATCGAAGCCAAGCAGATGATGAATAAATAATCGGCCCCGGCAGTGATCGATTTTTGCGCCCTGCCCGCAGGCATGGATTCTTATGCCCGGTAGGGCCTAGTCAAACTACTTCACATGCAATCGTCCCCTACTTCACTTCCTGCAGGTCGACAAGTTTTTTATAAAAGCCACCATGGGCGATGAGCTGATCGTGCGTTCCGCGCTCGACGATATGTCCCTTTTGCAGTACGATGATCTCATCAGCGTGCCTGATAGTACTCAGCCGATGGGCGATCACGATACTCGTACGATGTGCCATCATTTTGTTGATGGCATCCTGCACAAGCCGCTCGCTCTCCGTGTCCAGCGAGCTGGTGGCCTCATCCAATATAAGGATGGGCGGATTCTTCAGCACCGCCCGTGCGATCGTCAATCGCTGCCGTTCTCCACCGCTCAGCTTACTGCCGCGGTCACCGATATTTGTCTGATAACCTTCTTCCTTTCCGACAATAAAATGATGCGCGTTTGCAATCTCTGCCGCCCGTACGATCTCCGCCTGCGTGGCATTCGGTTTGCCCAGCGCAATGTTGGCGGCGATCGTATCATTGAACAGGATAGGCTCCTGGGTGACGATGCTCATTTGCTCGCGTACGGTCTTTAATGAATAGTCCCGGATATCTACGCCATCTATCAACAGCTTTCCGCTGCTTACATCATGAAAACGGGGTATCAGATCGGCCAGGGTGGACTTGCCTGCCCCCGAACTACCCACCAGTGCGATCGTCTTCCCTTTTTCGACAACCAGGTCAATGCCCTCCAGGATGACCGCATCCTCATAGGAAAATCCGACACCTTTGAATTCTATTTTCTCGTTGAACGTCTCCAGTTTTTGCGCCGCCGGGTCGTCATGGATCACTACCGGCGCCTTTAACAGGTCTTCTACCCGGTCCATCGCCGCCGCCCCACGCTGTACATTGAACATGGAGGTGGACAGATTCTTGGCAGGATTGATCAGCAGGCCGAATACGGCGATATAAGTGAACAGATCACCGCCGGAGAAACCTTTGCCGTGGTTGCCGGTGACCAGCACGCCGCCATAATACAGGATGATAGAGAGGATAACGGTTCCCAGGACCTCCGTCAGCGGCGAAGCCAGATCGCGACGGGCGTTCATCTTGTTGCGGGTGTGAAACAGGTTGTCGTTGATCTTCGTGAACTTCAGCCTCAAGAGTGCCTCTGCCCCAAAACCCTTGATGATCCGGATCCCTCCCAGCGTTTCATCCAACACACTGAGGCTCTCGCCGAGCTGGATGCTGGCCTCTTTAGACTGGCGCTTCAGGGTGCGGCTGATCCGCCCGATCAAAAAACCCGTTACCGGCAATAGGACCAGCAGGAAGATCGATAGCCAGGGGCTCAGCCAGACCATATAGACCAGGTAACCGAGGATCGTCAGCGGGTCCTTGATGAGCCCTTCCAGCGTACTGACGACCGAAGACTCGATCTCATAGATATCGTTCGTCATCCGCGAGATCAGGTCGCCCTTCCGTTGTTCGGTAAAATAGCCGATCGGCAGCGCCAGGATCTTATCGTACAGGTCATTGCGCAGAAAAGTGATCGTCGCGCTTCGGATGGGAGAGGAAATATACGAGGACCAGTAATAGAAGAGGTTCTTCAGAATAGAGCCGACCACTATCACCAGGCAGATCACGACAAGGACCGTGGATCTCTCGTGGTGATGGATGACGTCTACCAGCACCTTGTTCAGGCCGCCGATGGCGTTGCTGTTTAACAATGGGTTCTTCGACCCGCTCCCCTTTTCATCACTGAAAAGGATGCTCAGAAAAGGGCTCAGCATGCCCACCGATATCAGCCCAAAAACAATAGAAAGGATGTTAAAGATCATGTAAACCACTATCTTTCCCCTGTACCTGGACAGATAGCCTAAGATCACCGAGAATTTCTTCATGCTGAAATCCGTAAATTTGCCCACAAATCTACCGGTATTTTAGCGGTATTATTGCATCGGACCGCTTGTTTTAAGTTAAAGTACAATCGGTTATTGAATATGGAAGAAGGAAAACGACAAAAACAAGTGGGTGCCTTGCTGCTGAAGGAGCTAAGTGATATTTTCCAGCGCCTGGGCCTTAGCATGACGGATGGGGGGCTGATATCCATGACGGCCGTCAAGGTCACTCCCGATCTCCTGGAAGCCCGCGTCTACCTGAGCTTCTTCCAGGTGAAAGATATTCCCGCGGCAATGAAGAAGGTTGAAGACCGGGCCTGGCAGATAAAGCAGGATCTGGCGGGACGGATCAAACAACAGTTGCGCAGGGTACCGGTCATCCAGTATTACTATGACGACACGTTGGATCATGCCGACAAAATGAATGCTCTTTTCCGCAAAATAAGCGAAGAGAAACCTCCCGGGGAGGAGCTGCCCAAATGAACCTGCTCTTTGCCTGGCGCTACTTTCGCGCGAAGAAGTCCACCAATGCGATTAACATCATTGCCTGGGTCAGCATGTCGGCCATGATCGTCGGCGCTGCTTCCCTGATCCTGGTCTTAAGCGTCTTCAACGGTTTCGAAGACCTCGTCAAATCCCTCTATACCAGCTTCTACCCGGATATAAAGGTCAGCGCCGCAAGCGGCAAGACGCTTATCCTTACCCCGCAGCAACTCGAAAAACTCACTCGTATCTCAGGCGTTCATGCCCTCTCTCTTGTTGCCCAGGAGCGCGGCATACTGGAGAATGGCGGCAACCGCCAGCCCGCCTACCTTAAAGGGGTGGACAGCAATTTTCTGCGGGTATCGGGCGTAGGATCGAAAATAGCACGCGGGAAATTCGACGTCGGCACTGCCGACCAGCCGCTTGGTGTGCTTGGCTCGGGTCTGGAATCTACCCTTGGTGTCGAAACTGACCGGGAGATCCTGCCGCTGGGGGTTTATCTTTTTCGCCGCGGTTCGGACTTCAGCGCCGATCCCATGCATTCTTTCAACCATGAAGGTATGGCCACGGCCGGCACCTTTCGCATCCAATCGGAATTCGACGACAACTATGTCATCACCAATATCGGGTTCATTAAGCGCATGCTTGGCCTGCGACCCGATGAGTATACCGCCGCCGAATTATCCATCGACGACCCGACCCGCACCATTCCCATCAGCCAGATCATCGCACATACCCTTGGAAGTGCCTATCTCGTGCAGACCCGTTACCAGCAAAATCAAAGCCTTTACAATGTGATGAGTACAGAAAAATGGGTTATCTATGTGGTGCTCACCCTCATCCTAGCGGTGGCGGCATTCAATATGGTCGGTGCGCTGACCATGCTTGTCTGGGAAAAACAAAAGGACATCCATGTGCTGAAGGCGCTGGGTGCGAACGACAGCCTCATCCGCAGGATCTTCCTCAGCGAGGGCCTGCTGCTTGCGCTCATGGGTGGATCGGGCGGCATCCTGCTTGCCGTCATCATCTGCGCGCTACAGCTGAAATACAAACTGATCCCTCTACAGGGCGGTTCCTTCCTGATAGACTATTATCCGGTAAAACTCGTGGCCACGGATTTCGTGCTCGTACTCTCCACCATTATCCTTGTCGCCGTGCTGGCCTCCTGGCTGCCGGCCCGCAAAGCCGCCGCCCAACCGGTATCGCTTCGGTAAATTTGGGCGGGGAGCGGCAAAACTACCGCATTAATAATCGCCAAGTGTCTCCGGCAACTGCGCCAGCGCTTTCTTCAATTGCTCATCATTCGGCGCGACGCCATGCCAATGGTGATCATTCTCCATAAAATCGACACCTTTACCCATGATCGTGTGCATCATGATCCCAACAGGCTTGCCCTTACCCGTCATCGTCCTCGCCTTATCCAGGGTGGCAATCACCTCATCCATATCGTTGCCGTTCATTTCGAGGGTATCCCAGCCGAACGCGTCGAATTTAGCATGGATATTCTTCAGATCCATAACGGATCTCGTTGTCCCGTCGATCTGCTGGCCATTCCAATCCACCGTGGAGATCAGGTTGTCTACACCCTTAGCCCCCGCGAACATGATCCCTTCCCAATTCTGGCCCTCGTCCAACTCCCCGTCACCATGGAGAGAATAGACAATATTTTTGTCGTTATTGAGTTTCTTACTGAGGCAAGCACCAATGGCAACACTCATGCCCTGACCCAGGGAGCCGCTGGCAATACGGATACCTGGAAGATGTTCATGAGTAGTAGGGTGACCCTGCACACGGGAATTTATTTTTCTGAAAGTCGAAAGCTCTTTGATGTCAAAATAACCGGACCGGGCAAGCGCGGAATAAAAAACAGGAGAAATATGGCCGTTAGATAAGAAAAAGAGATCTTCATTTTTTCCATCCATATGGAAATTAGGGTCATGCTTCAACACTTTGAAATAAAGAGCGGTCATAAAATCGGTGCAACCCAGAGAACCGCCGGGATGACCGCTTTGAGCGCCATGAACCATTCTGACTATATCTCTTCTGATCTGCGAAGCGGTTTCTTTTAAGTCTGCCATATTTTTTGTTTTATTGATTCCTCTTGACAAATCTAACGGTTTTTGCCTATTTTTTTGATCAATGTTTCAACCATTCGGTGCAAATACCCGATTGCGGTCAAAATTCCTACACGACTTTTTTGGGTTTGGTCCCATTGAACTTTTGTATTATCTTTCGGCCACAAATCTCCATTTGTTCACTGATATTTTCGGACCCGGGCGCAAAGGATTTGAAGGATAAGCCATAACCTGCCACTCAGTAAACCGGGACTAATCTTTTTAGAGAATGCCACCTGTATGGCTGGCTTAATAAAAAGATTCCTATTTTTGTTCACGAATCAAAATCGGACTGATGTTTGATGTTTTACTTTCGATAGCTATTTCATTTACCGTTACCTTCCTTGCAATTCCAGCCGTTATCAATGTTGCGGAAATGAAAAAACTGTTCGATATGCCCGATGCCCGCAAAGTGCACTTCACGCCGATCACTCCACTTGGCGGCCTGGGAATATTCGCCGGGTTCATCTTCGGCAGTCTGCTCACCCTTCACTTTGGACAATTTCCTGAGCTTCAATATTATGTAGCGGCTTCCTTCGTTATTTTTTTTCTGGGCCTCAAGGATGATATCCTGATTATCTCACCCGTCAAAAAATTCATTGGCCAGGTCCTCGCAGCATTTATCATTGTCTATTACGGTAATATTCAGATCCGCAGCATGCATGGATTTTTCGGCATCTACCAACTACCCGAGATGTTCAGCCTCCTGCTCACCTATTTTGCGGTCATCGTAGTTATCAATTCATTTAATTTAATCGATGGGATCGATGGGCTGGCAGGCAGCCTCGGTCTGCTTTCTACCGTTATCTTCGGCATTTACTTTCTTTACACCGGGCTTTCTCCGTATGCCGTCCTTGCTTTCTCCCTCGCCGGCAGCCTCCTCGCCTTTTTGATCTTTAACTTCCAACCTGCAAAGATCTTCATGGGTGACACGGGCTCTTTGCTGGTAGGCACCATTAATTCTATCCTGGTCATCAAATTCATAAATGTAGCCAACACCCCCGATGTTAATTTCCCCATTGCTGCTTCACCTGCGGTAGGGTTCACCATCCTGATGATACCGCTGCTGGATACACTACGGGTATTCGGTATCCGAATCCTCCACAGACGGTCTCCCTTCAGCCCGGATCGAAATCATATTCATCACCTGCTACTCGACAGAGGTTTCTCGCACCGCGCCATCACCCTGACCCTCGTGTCGGTGAACTTCCTGGCCATCGTGCTCGTATTCTTCTGCCGATCCCTCAACTGCACGTATCTCCTCCTCGGCGTCTTCCTGCTCTTTTTCGCGATCATTGCAGCCATTTACTATATGCTGCCCGGCCCCCGGCTGTTCGTCGCAAAAACGGCAAAAGAAGAGAATGCCCAACTCACAAAAGCGTCTCACCTGGTCTCCCTGAAAAAAGATTCCATACTGGAACAGAACAATTAGGATCCTCTCAAAATTTGCTCGTCTTTCTCTTTTGACGTAGGTTTGCAGCAGTTGTCAACCAATTATATATGTCAGAAGATTTGGAATTTATCCTGGAAGAGACCCAGGATAGTATGAAAAAAGCCCTCGACCATCTTGAAACTGAATTGATTAAAATAAGAGCCGGAAAGGCGAATCCGCAGATGCTTGAAGGACTCACCGTGGACTATTATGGCAGCCCTACCGTCCTCAACCAGGTCAGCAATGTCTCCGTTATGGACGCACGCACGCTGACCATCCAACCCTGGGAAAAGAACATGCTCCAGCCCATTGAAAGAGCCATTATCAACGCCAACTTGGGTGTCACACCCCAGAACGATGGCAATATCATCCGCCTCTTCATGCCTCCTCTCACCGAAGAAAGAAGGAGGGAATTCGTGAAAAGAGCCGGCGGCGAAGGCGAAAATTCAAGAGTAGCCATCCGCAACATGCGCCGTGACGCGATCGAACAGATCAAGAAATTACAAAAAGACGGCCTCAGCGAAGATGAAGCCAAAGACGCCGAAAAAGAGATCCAGGATATCACCGATAAGCACATCGCATTGGTGGAGAAACATCTCCAGGCAAAAGAAAAAGAGATAATGTCCGTATAAAAAACCGACTGACTCGTCCACTCCGTACCGGCAAGGTTCTTGCCATAATGCTGAACATCCTCAACCTGTCGCAAGGATAGGATCCTAATTCCGGCAACTGGGTAAATCCAGTCGGCATTTCCATGCCCGGCCCCAAACACTTTATATTTAACAACTAAAACCAACCAACATGGCAATCCTGAAAGATTTTAAGGCCTTCATCATGCGCGGCAACGTAGTAGACCTTGCCGTAGCAGTCGTTATTGGTGCAGCATTTGCCGCTATTGTGTCGTCGCTCGTAGACAATGTCATTACACCGCTCTTGCTGACGCCGGCGCTAAAATTCGCCCACCTGGACGACATCGATGGCCTTAAGTGGGGCGCTGTTAAGTACGGCCTGTTCCTGGCAGCTGTGATCAAATTCGTTATCATCGCCTTTATCCTCTTCCTGATCATCAAAGCTATTCACAGCTTCGATAAGAAGAAAGCCGCGGAGCCGGCACCTCCTACCCCGTCTGAAGCCTTATTAGCGCAGATCCTTGCAGAGCTCAGGAAAAAACCCTGAGCCGACTTCTTCTTTTATACCAAAATGATCTATTATGCAGCTTTACCGTGCAAGTAAATTGCTCATCCTGTCCGCATTTTGCCTGACGCTTGCCTCGATCGTCCACGCGCAGAATGGCGTACAAGCCTTAAAGAGTGCCACCGACGCCGCCACCATCACCAAAGATCCCAAGGATACGACGAAAATGACCTGGAAGACCGGCGGTCTTTTCAATGTGACGTTCAACCAGGCGGCGCTGAGCAACTGGTCAGCGGGCGGCGATAAATCCGCGCTATCCCTAAACGCCATGCTCAACCTCTATGCCTTTTATTCGGACGGACCGCGGATGTGGGATAATTTCCTCACCCTCAATTATGGTGTGGCCAATACTACCAGTCTCGGGACGCGAAAGACAGCCGACAATATCGACCTTACCTCCAAATATGGCTATGACCTGGGCAAGAAGTGGTACCTGACCACCCTGTTCGATTTTCGTTCGCAGTTCGCGCCGGGCTACAACTACCCGGACGCAAATACGAAGGTCCTGACCTCGAATTTTGCAGCTCCGGCCTACGTGCTGTTGTCGTTGGGTATGGATTATAAGCCGAACAACAGCTTCTCGCTTTTTATGTCACCGTTAACGGCGAGAGAAGTGATCGTCAACAATGACTCCCTCGCCTCGGTCGCCGCTTTTGGCGTGGATTCGGGTAAGAAATCCCGCTTCGAGTTCGGCGCTTACGTATCGGTCAACTATACCAGCAACCTCAGCAAAACGGCAAGCTATACCGGTCGTCTTGACTTGTTCTCGGACTACACCTACCATCCGCAGGACGTCGCCATTTACATGACGAACGTGCTCAACGTAAAAGTCACGACCCTGATCAGCATGAACCTGTCAGTGACTGCCATTTACGATGACCGGATAAAATCGGTCAAGCCCGATGGTACGGCAGGCGGTGCAGCCCTTCAGCTCCAGGAGATCATGGGGATCGGCCTGGCCTATAAATTTGCCAAAAAAGCCAGGAAGCCAGTACCGCCGCCACCTGCGCCGGTGGCCGCCCCTGCGCCGCCGGCTCAATAAAACCTTTAAAAGCGGGCCCGGGCAGCATCAACATGCTGGACAAATTGGGGAAAACCGGGTCCGTTTCCAAACTGCGGTTGGCGAAAATGGCGGTATTTTCGTTGGGTTATGACCAGCTACCAGATCAAGCTACCACAATTCGAAGGCCCTTTCGATCTCTTACTCTTCTTCATCGAACGGGATGAGCTTGACATCTACAATATTCCTATTCACCGGCTCATCCAGGACTTCCTCACCTACATCCATTCCGGCGAAGCACTTAACCTTGAATTGTCCAGCGAATTTATCCTCTTCGTGTCTACGCTTATGCGTATCAAGGCAAAGATGCTCCTGCCACGAAAGGAAGTGGACGAACAAGGCAATGAGATCGACCCTCGTCAGGAACTGATCGACAAGCTGCTCGAATACAAACGCTTTAAGGAAGCTGCTGCCACGCTCGCCGAAATGGAAGCCATTCGCCATCTCATGGTAAGACGCGGCAACCTCCAGAAAGAACTCGCCGGCATCGGCGAAGACGCCGGTGAAGGTACCGAGATACAAGCGATCACCCTCTTCAAGCTCATGAAGACCTTCGAGAAAGTAATGCACCGCATTCACCAGCGCCAGAACAGACCCGTTCATACCGTCGTGCAATACAACTACACGATGGAAGGCAGCAGGAAGCACATCCTCACTACTGTGCGAAGGGAAAGGACCCTGTCCTTCGAAAAACTTTTCGAGATCTGCCGCGACCGGTTGCAGGCCATCTTTCTCTTCCTCTCCATGCTGGAGCTTGTGCAGCTGAACTATATGAACATCCTTATCGGCGAAGGCCGGAACAATTTTATCGTAGAATACAATCCTGATAAACCGGAAGACCCGGAAGAAGACGCTACTCTCCTCGGTGCACCCGAGCCCGATGACGATCCCGCAGGAGACGATGACGGCAGCCTCTTCCCGAGCTACCTCAATTAGAGCCTATGACAAGCATCTATTACCCTTCGACTCAACGCGGCCATGTCAACTACGGCTGGCTGGACAGTCAGCACTCTTTTAGTTTCGGGAATTGGCATGACAGGGAAAAAGTGCATTTTGGCGCGCTTCGGGTATTGAACGACGACACCATCAAAGGTGGGAAAGGCTTCGACACCCACCAGCATGAGAACATGGAGATCGTCACTATCCCTACAAAAGGCGCGTTGGCGCATAAGGACAGCACCGGCACCGAAGGCATCATCTACACCGGTGATGTACAGATCATGAGTGTACCCGAGCGCGGCGAAGTATACGACGGTTACTTCCGGAACGCCTCGCACTACGATAACACCACCCTGCTGCAGATCTGGATCTTTCCCAAACAAACCGGTATCAAACCCCGCCATGACCAACAGACCTTCGACCCGGCAGGCCGCGAAAACAAATGGCAGGTTATTGTTAGTGGCATGCCGGCAGATCACGCCCTGAAGATCAACCAGGATGCCCGGCTGGCCCTCACGAGGATGAGTGCCGGAGCAACGCTTAGCTACCGGCCGGCCTTTCCCGGCAACGGCATTTATATCTTCGTGTTGGAAGGGGAAATAAAGATCGGCGCCCAGACCCTCGAACGACGCGACGGGATCGGTGTCACCGGCACAGACGAACTCACCCTGAACGCCGTCACCGCGGCCGAGCTCCTGGCCATAGAAGTGCCTATGTTTGCCTAAAGATCGCTGAGAACTACTGTTGCCTGCAGCATCTCCCGCGCTGCCGCCGCGATAGCCGGTGCATCATAACCACATTCCCGCCACAGTTCCTTTTGCGTGCCATGTTCGACGATCCTGTCCGGTATACCAAGAAAACGAACCTTGGCTTTATAGCCGTGTGCCGCCTGGAATTCTAAAATGGCCGAGCCGAAACCCCCGACAATCGTGCCGTCCTCTACCGTCAGGATACGGTCGTATTTCTTAAACACCTCATGCAGGAGTGCCTCATCCAGTGGTTTTACGAAACGCATATCATAGTGCGCGGGATTCAGCCCCTCGGTGCGGAGTTCCCTTATCGCCGTTGTCACAAAATTACCGGGATGGCCAAGGCTCAGAATTGCCAGTCCTTCCCCATCTCTGAGCTTCCTGCCCTTGCCTACTTCAATCTCCTGGAAGGGCGTCCTCCATTCCGGCATGACACCCTCTCCACGCGGGTAACGGATCACGAATGGGAACTCGTTCTTATCCAGCTGCGCGGTGTAAAGCAGGTTGCGCAGCTCACTCTCATTCATTGGTGAACTGATGATCATATTGGGTATGCAGCGCATGAAGGGGATATCATAGGCGCCGTGATGCGTCGCCCCGTCGTCGCCTACCAAACCTGCCCTGTCCAGACAGAATACGACCGGCAGTTGCTGTATGGCTACGTCATGGATCACCTGGTCATACGATCGCTGCATAAACGAAGAATAGATATTGCAGAACACCCGCATACCCTGCGTAGCCATGCCTGCCGAAAGCGTTACCGCATGCTGCTCGCAGATGCCTACATCAAATGCCCTGTCAGGCATTTTGTCCATCATGAATTTCAATGAGGAGCCGCTTGGCATCGCTGGGGTGATCCCGAATATCTTAGGATTCTGCTCGGCCAGCTCGATCAGTGTATGCCCGAATACATCCTGGTATTTCGGCGGCTGTGGCGAGGGGAAATGCTTCTTATAGATCTCTCCCGTTATTTTGTCGAACAGGCCCGGCGCATGCCACTTCGTTTGATCCTTCTCGGCCAGTTCATAGCCCTTACCCTTGACCGTCATGATGTGCAACAGCTTGGGGCCCGGTATCTGCTGGAGGTCATGCAGTGTATCCACTAATTTGGTAATATTGTGCCCGTCGATCGGTCCAAAATAGCGCAGGTTCAAGGCCTCGAACAGGTTGCTGCTCCGGCTTACAAACCCCTTGATGCTATGTTCTATTTTACTTGCCATCTCCCGGCTGAACTGGCTGCCCGGCAACTTGCCCAGAGCCTTCCAGATATCATCTTTCAATCGGTTATATGTCTTGGAAGTCGTGATGTCCGTGAGATATTCCTTTAATGCCCCGACATTGGGGTCGATGCTCATACAGTTGTCATTGAGGACGATCAGCAAATCCGTATCCGCCACACCGGCATGGTTCATGCCCTCAAAGGCCAAACCCGCCGTCATCGCCCCATCGCCAATGACCGCTACGGCTTTGCGATCGGTTTCCCCCTTGTATTTGGCAGCCATCGCCATCCCCAGGGCTGCACTTATCGATGTCGAGGAATGACCTACGCCAAAAGCGTCGTAAGGGCTTTCTCCGCGCTTCGGGAAACCACTCAACCCCTTGTATTTCCGGTTGGTCGCAAATAAATCCCTCCTGCCTGTGAGGATCTTGTGTCCGTAAGCCTGATGACCGACGTCCCATACCAATTGGTCGTAGGGCGTGTTGAAAACATAATGCAGGGCCACTGTTAGCTCCACCACCCCGAGGCTCGCGGCAAAATGGCCGCCATGGACGCTTACCGTGTCGATAATATACTGGCGCAGCTCATCACAAAGTGCATGTAATTGCTCCCTGCTCAATTGCTTGAGATCGGCGGGAGAATCGATCATTTTTAGCAACGGTCCCGGGGTAATTTCCATTTTGTAAAAATACGGCTTTATCCCGAGCCCGCAAGTCCCGGACCGCCCCCGGGGCCCCCAGCCCGTTGGACCGATGGCCTGCCTAAAAAAGCCATTAATACAAAATAGGGCCCCGAAACCTGCGGAAAACACTAATTTACGCGCTATGTCGACAAATGGAAGTAAATACTATTGGTGGTGTCAGATCGGTGGTTGGGGATCTTTAGCGCTTGTCATGGTGTTGAATTCATCTACATTCGACCAGAAGATCACGGACAAGCAGATCATGATCATGGTCATCACTGTCCTCACCGGCATCCTTGTCTCCCATGTCTTCAGGGAAGTGATCAAGCGTGCCGGCTGGGCCTTCCTTTCCGTCGAAAAAGCCTTTCCCAAATTTCTAATGGGCATGCTTATCACTTGTATCGCCATCGCTCTCATTCGTATCGGCGTAGTGGATGTCATGGGACTGGTAGACCATAAAAAATCCGATTTTATGCCCCGGCTGCTCACGGTTGCGGCGGACACCGGGATCATGATCGTCCCCTGGACCCTCATCTACTATTTCTATCACTACGTCCTCATCAGCGGCAGGCAACAGGTCGATACCCTGAAACTGGAAGCCCTCGTCAAAGAGCTGGAGTTAAAGACTATCAAGGCGCATATCAATCCCCACTTTATCTTCAACGCGCTCAACAGCATCCGCGCCCTTATCGACGAAAATCCGACCCGTGCCCGCACTGCCATCACCGAGCTCAGCAATATCCTCCGCAGCTCCATGCAGGCCGAAAAACTCGAGACAGTCACTTTCGAGAAAGAGCTCAATATCGTAAAGGACTATTTAGCGCTCGAACATATCCGTTTCGAGGACAGGTTGCAGGTAGAATTCGATATCGATGAGGACACGCTGGACCAGCCCATCCCGCCAATGATGTTGCAGACGCTAGTTGAAAACGCGATCAAGCATGGGATCAGTCGCCAGGTCGACGGCGGCAAAGTCAGGATCGTGTCCGACTTTAAGGAGGACTACCACGAGCTCGTGATCCTGAATACAGGTGTGCTCAACGGCAATCGCAACTCCGACGGTTTCGGCCTGGCCAGCACCAAAAACAGGCTTCAGCTACTTTTTGGCCAAAAAGCTAATTTCGATATTCGGGAAGTCAGCGACAATATCGTGCAGGCCAGGGTATTGATCCCCGTAGCCACGACCAAATAACATCAGGCGGACCAATGGAATGCCGGCCGACGGCCCATCAATGACGATGTTGGGGCCGAAGGACAAATTTAAAAACCGAAGGGCCCAAACATCATGATCAAAGCTATTATTATCGACGACGAACGGCTTGCAAGGAACGAACTCAAAAAACTACTGCTCGACTTCCCTGAAATAGAGGTCATTGCCGAGGCTGCCAACGCTGCCGAAGGCGTAGAAAAGATCGACAGCCTCAACCCCGACCTCATCTTCCTCGATATCCAGATGCCTGGTAAGACAGGTTTCGACATGCTCTCCGAACTGGAGCGGGCGCCCAATGTCATCTTCACCACGGCCTACGACGAATATGCGCTAAAAGCTTTCGAAGTCAATGCTTTGGACTACCTTCTCAAACCAGTCGAGCCAAAGCGCCTCGCTGACGCTCTTCAAAAGCTCCAGGTCGAAGAAGACAAAGAACCCATCTCCGATCACACCATCTCCATCAACCGCAGCATCCTCAATGAACATGACCAGGTCTTCGTAAAAGACGGCGAACGCTGCTGGTTCGTAAAACTCTCCGACATCCGGCTATTCGAAAGCGTCGGTAATTATGCCAAAGTCTACTTCGGTCCTAATAAGCCGCTGATATTAAAATCGCTGAACGCCCTTGAAGAACGTCTTGACGAAAAAGTGTTCTTCCGCGCCAACCGCAAACACATTGTCAACCTCCGGCTCATCGAGAGAATAGAACCATATTTCAACGGCGGCCTGTTGCTGGAAATGAAAGGCGGCGAAAAGATCGAGGTCAGCCGGCGTCAAACCGTGAAATTCAAGGAAATGATGAGTCTTTAGGCGGGTCGCCGGCCGAAAGTCAATAATTAGCCACCATCAAACACCAACCCTTGTCATGAAGTTTCTTGCCATGTTCTGCCTCCTGCTACCGGCCCGCGGCCTGCAGGCCCAGGAACAGACCATCAATGCCAACTCCGTTCTGAAGACCGAGCAAAAACTCGCATCCGACGACATGCGCGGTCGCGCAACCTTCAGCACAGATATCGAACGTGCTGCTGACTACATCGAATCCCGCTTCAAAAAAGCAGGGCTAAAAACCTGGAACGGCAGCGAGAGCTATCGCCAGCCTTTCGTTATGGTCAACACGACGCCCATCACCGCCGAGGCCACGCTCGACGGTAATCCGCTTGCAGGATCGAAGATCATCCCCATCGTTACCGATGCCGATCTCAGCATCGATGAGAACAGTGGCTATGAGAAAGCCTATATCAAAGCCGGCGCCAACTTCAGGAATGAATATTCCCGTCTTAACCGGGAAAAGAAAAAGCTGCTTGTAGTGGTAGACTCCTCTTTTGCGGCAGACTTCATGCGCATAGGCCGTGTTGGCCGTTCGCAATTCAAATCGGCGCGCAGCAATATTTTTATCCTGACCGATACCGACCCCGTGCACTACAGCATCCACATCAAGCAGGGCGTCGTCGAACGCAACCTCGCCAATGTAGTAGGCCTCCTTCCGGGGAAAAGCAAAAAAGAACAGATAGTCATCTTCAGCGCCCACTATGACCACCTCGGTGTGGGCAAGCCCGATCCCAAAGGCGACTCCATTTACAACGGCGCCAATGACGACGCCAGTGGTACCACCGCAGTCCTCACGCTCGCCGACTACTTTTCAAAAAAGCGGTCAAACGAGCGGACCATTGTCTTTGCCGCCTTCACTGCCGAAGAGATCGGGGAATATGGGTCGCAATATTTTTCCGGTGAGTTTGACCCCAATGCTGTCGTCGCGATGTTCAATATCGAGATGATCGGCACCGAATCGAAGTGGGGTACGAACTCGGCCTTTATCACCGGTTTCGAGCGCTCAGATATGGGTGCCATACTGCAGAAAAATCTCAGCAGCAGTGCTTTCACCTTCTATCCCGACCCTTATCCGACGGAACAACTCTTCTATCGTTCGGATAATGCGACGCTTGCCCGCCAGGGCGTCCCGGCACATACTATTTCTACGTCAAAGATGGATTCTGAAAAATATTATCATACGCAGGGTGATGAGATCAGTACGTTGGATCTCAAGAATATGACCCGCATCATCCAGGCGATCGCCCTTAGCTCGACCTCTATCGTCGATGGCAAAGACACGCCAAAACGGGTGGATACAAGTCAAATACATTAAACCACATGCCTATCCTGCATTATAGTCTGCTGACCGGCGCTGTGATCAACGCCATTCCTTACCAATCGGGTGCGGACCACTATCAGATCGAGCTCTCCGCTGCCGGCAGTCTTTATCGGATAGCTGTCGATGTCTATTCCGCAAAAAAAGGCTCCTCCCGTCATTATTCTTCCGAGGGCGCCACAACATGGGATATTGATCGCGAGGTATTGTATTATAAAGACGAGAACTATAGCCATCCTTTGCTCGACACGCTTGTCGCCGCGGCCGATGGTTTCACGGCGGCCGGCGAATTGCCTCAGCTGCTTCACCTGGACTATCTGCGCTACCAGCCCGCTTTGTTTCCGATCGATCAGATGAAACCGATACCGCCCAAAGGCATATCGGGTGGGGGAGGGAACCTGAATGAGGAGATCGATCCCTGGATACAGAAGGCCATGAACAACCCGGCCGCCCGCCTCTTCGCCTTTGGCTCCAGCTGGGACGACAGCACTTCATCGCAATCCGATCCAACGGTCTACTGGACGCCGAATCCAAGTTTGGGCATCCACGATATCCATATGAACCAGGGCGATAGTGGATCGGAAGCAAAAAACAACGGCAGTTGGCAGGATGGTGCGCTTTTCCTGCAATTCACCGGGGTTATTGCTGGTGGGGATGGCGCTTTCGGCGGGTATGGAGCTGCTAATGGGGATGGAGCTGCTAATGGGGGTGGAGCTGCTAATGAGGGTGGCGCTGCTGGCGGAGGTGGCGCTGCTATTGAGGACGGCGCTGCCAATGCGGCTGATGCGGTCCTGACGACCTGGATCGCCATGTTCTTCCGCTTCGCCAATCAAAGTACAGCGGTTGACTCATGAGTGCTGAAAGCGCTTTGGACCAATGCAAACACTTCATCGAATCCGCGCTGGGCCGGGCGACCCGGTCTTCTGGTCTAATGAGGGTCCTGATGCATTCAGCGGTTACCCTCCTTATCGACTTACTTTGCGCGCTTCAATATAAATAGATTCTTCCGAGCGTTGATAAAGATCGAGTCCCTGCACCCATTGCGCTTCCATGGTCGTCTCGCCGGCAGGCAGCGACCGGATGCCGGAAAATCCGTTCCCCGCCAGGTATCGGCTAAACGTCTCCACATTCAGCGGAAGGACATTTTGCACATTCTGGTTCAGCAGGAGTTTAAGCCTTGACTTAAAGGTGAACTCGGTGGAGCCCAGCGGCATGCGGTCCAATAGCCGGACTGTATCCCTGTGGGTTTGATAGTCTGCGAGTATTTTGTCAAGATCATAAAACGAAAGCCGTATTCCGCCGCCTGGCCGCAGGACACGGTGCAACTCCTGTACGAAGGTATTGATCTGATCTTTGCCCAGGTACCAGCCAAGCACATGCGAACTATAGGCAAAGTCGACGCTGTTTTCGGCAAAAGGAAGCTGCAGGCAGTCGCCATAAATGATCTCTTTTCGCCTGCTCCGAAGCACGGCCGCAAAATTCACCTGGTCCCGGTTCAGCAACGAGAGCCGTCCAAAAAGCGACAGAATGGGAGCGGGCAGTTTCGAGAGTAACAAAGTAGGGCTATTGTCCAGGTTCACAAAACCGTCGAGTATCGTCGTCCCGCAGCCGATATGGATCTTCATTCGATTAATTTAATCCCTGTAATTCAGGGCAGGCTTCCTGTCTCCCAACAATGTTTTGTATTGATAGTCTCCCTTCCGGTGTATAGCTTACGTTGAACATCGGCAATAGGCTGTGACTTGACGGTCGTGTCTCCGCCGGCGGCCTGCGATTGGATGGAACAGGCCAAACACAAACAACGAAAAAGCTAGACCTCATAACGCAATGAATTGGTCTTACTAATGTAAGCAATTCATGGCATTGATCAATGTTGCCAGATGATCCGCCCATACTCGAGTGGTACGGAGATGACCTCACTCTTAGCGATGATCCTGGGCGTATAATCAGCGGCGGGACGCGAAGCAGGCACCGAAGCGGTATAATGCACCCAGCCACCGTCATTTGCCCCAGGCTTCATTTCTATCCGGAACAAATCGCCGCCATTCACCGCACCCGCGATCAATTCCACCGCCAGGGCATTGCTGACCAATCCATCCAGGAAAACGGTTGTTTCGATATCATATTCGGCAGGCGCATCCCCGGGCTGCGGCGGCGATACTTTCAACTCGCCAAATTTCAGCTGCCCCCACCGTGCGTCCAACGCCTGTTTCCCCTGCACGATCTGCCTGCCCAGTTCTCCACCATGGGCCGCACGCGAAAGATAGTTCGCCGCTGCCGGCAGATAATAGTTCTCCGTGTACTCCCTGACCGTCCGGCCGGCGGAAAAGGTCGACGTCAATGTCGCCATGCTTTTGCGTACCCGTTTTACCCACGTAGCAGGGATGCCCCCGGCATTACGGTCATAGAACTCCGGCAGCACCTGCTTTTCCAGCAGCTCGAAAAGCGCCTCCGATTCCAGCTTGTCCAAGGCAGGATCAAAGCCATGTTCCAGTCCGTCACCCAGGGCCCAACCCACTTCCGGCGTATAGGCTTCCACCCACCAGCCGTCCAGTTCGCTCAAATTAACGCCGCCATTCACCAGCACCTTCATTCCGCTCGTTCCGCTCGCCTCCCAAGGCCGCTGCGGCGTATTCAGCCAGACGTCCATGCCCCCCACCAGGTGTGCCGCCATTAACATGTCATAGTCCGTGAGGAATACCACATGCTGGCTCAAACCCGTGCGTTTGATAAATTGCATCCAACGCTTGATCAAGTCCTTCCCGCCTCCGTCGGCAGGCGGGGCCTTCCCGGCGATGATAAGCTGTACCGGTTGCTGATGATTGGTCAACAACCGCACCAGCCGGTCCTCATCCATCAACAAAAGATCGGGCCGCTTGTAAGGAACGAAGCGCCTTGCAAAACCTATCGTCAGCGTGCTGGACGCGAAGACGTTCCCTGAACGCTCTTTAACGTAATTCAGCAATGCTGAACGGGCGGCATTCCGCATCTCCCAGAGCTTGCCGTCAGCCACCTGTTCGATCTGTTTTTCGAATGACCCGGTATCTCCCTTCCACCTGTCGTTCCCGACGGCGGCGGACCAAAGCGCATCAGCCGGCTCCGACTCCCAGGTCGGCACATGCACCCCATTGGTGACATGACCGATCGGCACTTCTTCCGTTGGCCAGCGGTCGAAAAGCGGTTCGAAAAGGTGACGGCTCACCTGTCCATGCAATTTACTGACGCCGTTGATCCCGTGGCTGCCATGAACGGCTAAATAGGCCATGTTAAAAGCTTCCTGGTCATTGCCAGGATGCTGCCGTCCCAATGCCATCAGGTCCTGTAAGGAGATACCCAGTTTGCCGGCATAGGCGCCGAAGTATTTGGTCACGAGCCAGGGGTCGAAATGATCGAAACCGGCTGCGACGGCAGTATGCGTCGTGAATAGGTTGCCTGCGCGGGTGATAGCGAGCGCCGTCTCAAAATTGATCTTCAGGTCCTGCATCAGATCATAGGCGCGCTCCAGCACCACGAATGCCGCATGTCCTTCATTCAGGTGACACACCTCTGGTGAGATGCCCATCAATCTCAACAGCCGCCATCCGCCGATGCCCAGCACGATCTCCTGCATGATCCGCATTTCCTGGCCACCGCCATATACTTCCCCGGTGATCTCCCGGTGCTCCGGTGCATTGGCTGCGTCATTGCTGTCGAGTAAAAAGAGTTTCGCCCTGCCAGTCTGCACCTGCCAGGCCCTCAGCCACAAAGGCCGTCCCAGCATGGTGATCTCTACCCGTACCCACTCCCCGTTAGGAAGCCGCAATGGCTTCACCGGCAACTGTCCCGGATCGTTAAAGGGATTGGACGCGAGCTGATCTCCCCATTCATTGAAAGATTGTCTGAAGTAACCGCGCTGATAAAGCAACCCGACACCCGTCACCGGCACGTCCAGGTCACTTGCCGCCTTGAGCTGGTCACCTGCCACATTTCCCAGGCCGCCCACGTAGATGGGCAGCGATTCTCCCAGCATGAACTCCATACTGAAATAAGCGATATGCTTAAGCGCTGCATTCGGATAGGTCGTCCTGAACCATCCCTGTCGCGCATCCTCTTCTTCTTTCCGCCGCTCGATCGACTCCAATTTCTCCCTGAATCCAGGCGACTCCAACAACCGCCGCACCTGGTCCCCTGCAACACTTTGTATCACCAGCCACGGATTGTGCGTTTCTGCCCACAATGCCGGAGCCAGTTGCTGCCAGAGTTCGTCGGCATCATGATTCCAGGACCAGCGCATATCGAGCGCCAATGCCGCCAAATTTTCGAATCCGTCGATCTTCATTACTTCCGGGCTGCTGGCCGGCGTACCATACAGATTATTTACCGTGCTCATAAGCTATATTTTGTCTACTGTTTTTATTCCTTTCCGATTGCCTTATCGACGATGGCCTGCGCGTCCCCGAGCAGTTGCTGCAGGTGTTCCTTGCCGTGAAAACTCTCTGCATAGATCTTGTATATTTCTTCTGTGCCGGAGGGCCGCGCCGCAAACCAACCATTTGCCGTCGACACTTTCAACCCGCCGATGGCGGCGCCGTTGCCGGGCGCATTGGTCATCATGGATGTGATAGGCTCGCCCGCGAGCTCTTTCTGCTGGATCTGGCTCGGGTTCAGTTGGGACAAGGCCTTTTTCTGCTCTGCTGTAGCCTTTGCATCCACGCGGTCATAGACGGGATTGCCAAGCTGCGCGGTAAGTCCCTCATAAATTTCACCCGGGTCCTTTCCTGTCCTGGCCAGGATCTCTGCACTAAGCAAAGCCGGAATGAAACCGTCTTTGTCAGTCGTCCAGACCTTTCCGTCCCGCCGCAAAAAAGCGGCACCCGCACTTTCTTCCCCGACAAAACCAAGACTCCCGCTAACCAATCCATCCACGAACCATTTGAAACCCACCGGCACCTCGTAAAGTTTCCTGCCGGCCTTCGCTGTCACCCGGTCGATCAATGCGCTGCTTACGACAGTCTTCCCAACCGCGGCATTCCCGCCCCAACCCGGCCGGTATTTGAACAGGTAGTCGATACAAACACACAAATAGTGGTTGGGCGGCAGCAGGCCCCCGTGACGGGTGACGATGCCATGCCGGTCGTGATCCGTGTCACAGGCAAAGGCAAGATCGAATTTGTCCATTTTGTCCAGCACGCTCTTCATGGCATAGGGAGACGATGGGTCCATCCGGATCTTGCCGTCGTGGTCCACCGTCATGAACCGGAAGGTGGCATCCACTTCCTTATTGAGTACGGTGAGGTTGAGCTTGTATTTTGCCGCAATGGGCTCCCAATAATGGACCCCTGCACCGCCAAGGGGATCGACCGCCAGTTTGGCCGACCCGCCCCGGATCGCATCCATATCCAGTACATTCCCCAGATCCGCTACATACGTATTGAGATAGTCATGCCGGTGTGTCGTAGCTGCCTTCGAGGCCCGGCCAAAAGGAATTCTTTTGACGCTGGATTCATTATCCTTTACCAGCTGTTCCAGGAATCCGTTGGCTGTATTCTCTACCCACTTGGTGATGTCTACATCCGCAGGGCCGCCATTCGGCGGATTATATTTGAAACCGCCATCGTCGGGCGGATTGTGAGAGGGCGTTATGATGATGCCGTCGGCGAGCCCTGTTGTACGACCCAGGTTGTATTGCAAAATAGCATGTGACACCGCTGGTGTAGGCGTATATTCATCTCCCACCGAGATCATCACTTCCACTCCATTGGCTGCCAACACTTCCAGGGCCGTGGCCTGTGCCGGCCACGATAACGCGTGCGTGTCCATGCCCATGAACAATGGACCGTCGATACCCTTTCCTTTCCGGTACAGGCAAATGGCTTGCGTTATGGCGGCTATATGTAATTCGTTGAAAGAATCGAGCAGGGAGCTTCCCCTGTGCCCGCTGGTCCCAAAAGCAACCCGCTGCCCGGGTACCGAAGGGTCGGGGATTCCCGTATAGTAGGCCGTTACGACGGCAGCCGGATTGATCAACATGGAAGGGTCGGGCAGATGCCCTGCGAGTGGACTAATGGCCATAATATATTGGTTTGATTCCCCTCTAAGGTCCGTTAGTTTTGGGAAATCATGGCATACATCCTACTTAATTTAATGTAGATTTCATGCGCTTTCCATGATATTTCAGCGGTCGCATGGAACCCCGGGGTGGGATGTCATATCTTCTTATGCAAATCTCGTTAGCACGCGGCGCATCTCGCCGGCGATCCTGTCGTTGCATAAATTCCCGATGCTGCCCTCGTGGGTATGGTGCAGCTGCCGCCGATAGTCGAAAAGGAACTGTCCCCGTTCGATGGCTTCGCCGACCTGCTTGTAGGCATCGCGGAATGGTATGCCCTTGTTGACCAGTTCGTTTACTGCTTCCACGCTAAACAGGTACTTGTATTTGCTGTCTTCCAGGATGCCGTCCCTTACTTCGACATGGGATAACATCAGCCTGGTCATCTGCAAACAAGCCTTGCTTTCCCGGATGGCGGGGAAAAGGATCTCTTTGGTTAGCTGAAGATCCCGATGATATCCACTGGGCAGGTTATTGGTCAGCAACGTAAGCTCATTTGGCGTGCTTTGGATCCGGTTGCATTTGGCCCGTATCAATTCAAAAACATCAGGGTTCTTCTTATGCGGCATGATGCTGCTCCCCGTCGTAAGTTCCGGTGGGAAGGAGATGAATCCAAAATTCTGGTTGATATACAAGGTGCAGTCCATCGCCAGCTTGCTCAGGGTCGCCGCAACGGAGGCAAGACCCATCGCCACGATCTTCTCTGTCTTGCCGCGGGTCATCTGTGCATAAACGGAGTTATAATTAAGCGTGCGAAAGTGCAAAAGTTCCGTAGTCATCGTCCGGTTCAACGGGAAAGATGATCCATAGCCCGCCCCGCTGCCGAGCGGATTCTTATTGGCGACCTGGTAGGCCGCTGCCAATACCTCCATGTCGTCGACCAGGCTCTCTGCATAGGCGCCAAACCACAATCCAAATGACGAGGGCATCGCGATCTGCAGATGCGTATAGCCGGGCAAAAGCTTGTCCTTATACTGCTCGCTGAGCGCCATCAACAGTTCAAATAACTCCGCAACTTCGTCTTTCAATGCGAGGACCTGTGCCCGCAGGTACAATTTTATATCGACCGCAACCTGGTCATTCCGGCTCCTGCCGCTGTGTATCTTCTTGCCTGCCTCACCGATGCGGCTGGTCAACAGGTATTCTACCTGGGAGTGAACGTCTTCGATATCCGGTTCGATTGCAAATTTTCCGGCGCGAATCTCTTCGAGGATGGCGTTGAGTCCGTTGTGCACCAGTGAAAGGTCTTCTTTGGTCATGAGGCCTACGGAAGCCAGCATCTCGGTATGGGCCATCGAGCCCAATACATCGTATTCCGCCAGCTCCACGTCGAATTCCTTGTCCCTGCCTACCGTGAAGGCTTCGATGAGGGAAGAGGTGTTCGTACCCGCCTTGCTCCAGAGTTTATTTCCACTCATATTGATATTTTGTGCGGTTGAAGTATCGGTTTCAATAGCTCGATGTACCCCTCGATCCCCTCGGCTATCTCGTTCACAAAGATATACTCATCCGCCGTATGGCTACGGGCCGAATCTCCAGGCCCGGTCTTCAAAGCAGGGAAGGGCATCAGCGCCTTGTCCGAGGTCGTAGGACTTCCATAACAGTTTCGCCCGAGGCGCAGGCCGCTCCGGACGATGGGGTGGTCCAGGGCGATACCCGAGGACCGCATCCGCAGGCTCCGCGGATTGACCTCGCAGGTCACCGCTCCACGAATGATCTCCAGCAGCGCCTCAAATGTATAACATTCGTTTACCCGCACATCCACCACAAAATGACAATGGCTCGGCACGACATTGTGGGCTTTGTTGTCAGTATCGATCACTGTGACGCTCATCTTCACCGGTCCCAGCAGAGTGGAGACCCTGGGCGCACGAAAACTTTGAAACCAGGCGATGTCCTTCAGTGCCTTGTAGATCGCATTGTCTCCTTCCTCCCGCGCCGCATGTCCTGCCTTGCCATGGCTCACGCAGTCCAGGACGAGTAACCCTTTCTCCGCGACCGCCAGCTCCATTTTGGTCGGCTCACCTACGATGCCAAAGGCGACGCTTCCGAGTTTGGGCAACAGGAGTTCGATGCCGTTATGACCCGAGATCTCCTCCTCGGCCGAGGCGGCCAGGACCAGGTTATGCGATAGTCCATGTTGCGAATGGTAGAACAGGAAAGTAGCGATCAGGGCGACCAGGCACCCGCCGGCGTCGTTACTGCCGAGCCCGTAAAGCCGGCCTTCCTGTTCCAGGGGTTCGAAGGGATCGAGCGTATAGGCCTTGTTTGGTTTTACGGTGTCGTGATGGCTGTTCAACAAGATCGTCGGCTTCGCCGGATCGAAATATTTATTCTTCGCCCAGATATTGTTCTGCAGCCGCTCCACTGAAACTCCCCGGCCTTTGAGGAAAGCCGCTATGAGATCCGCAGTCTTATCCTCCTCCCTGCTAAAGGACGGTTGTGCGATCAGGGACTTTAAAAGCTCCAGGGCCTGTGAAGTATAGTTTGCTTCGCTACTCATGCATGATAGTTGTTCCTGATTCGCTGCTGAGTAAAAGCGGCAGTTCTTCGGCCCGGCCGATAATTACCTTCCTTACTCCATTCCTTAGCGCCGCAAATGCGTTGTCCAGCTTTGGTATCATCCCCGCAAAGATCACCTGCCTGGCCTTCAGCCCGGCATAGTCGGCGGCGTTGATCTTTTTGATCACCGATCCTTCGTCTTCCGCATTCAACAACACGCCGCTTTTCTCGAAGGAATAGATCAGGGTTACGTCGAAGCTTGCACTCAATGCCGTCGCCAGTTCCTGCGCGATCGTATCCGCATTGGTGTTAAGGAGCTGGCCTTTGCCGTCGTGGGTGATGGGAGCGAAGACGAGGGTCTTGTCGAGAAGCAGCAGGCTGGTCAGCAGACTTGTATTGACTACGTCTACGTCGCCTACGTAGCCATAGTCGATGCCGGCGTGGCTGCGTTTGTGCGAAAGGATGGTGTTGCCGTCCGCGCCGGTAAGCCCAATAGCCGCACATCCGTTTGCCTGCAGCTGCGCAACGATATTTTTGTTGATTGTTCCGGCATAGACCATCGTGACGACCCTTAAAGTCTCTTCATCGGTGATCCGCCGGCCGTCTACGAGTTGTTGCCGGATGCCCAGCCCCTCGGCTACCTTGGTGGCCAGTTTGCCGCCGCCGTGCACCAGGATCTTCTTGCCCGGTATCGTGGCAAAGCTCTCCAGAAAAGCCAGCAGCCTTGGCTCGTCATCGATGATGTTGCCGCCTATTTTGATGATGGATAATTGCATAGATCAAGTGTTACTCCTGAGAATACCGGCAAGCACTGCCTGCGCAGCCCAAACCCGGTTGGAAGCCTCCTGTGTGATGATGCTTGCGGGGCTATCCAGGATGGCGTCGCTGAGCTCCACGTTCCGCCGCACGGGAAGGCAGTGCATGACCCTTGCGCCATTTGTCAGTTTCAACTTCTCATTGGTCAGCATCCACTCCGGATCGTTGTTGTAGATCTTGCCATAGTCCGTATAGGTGCTCCAGTTTTTTACATACACGAAGTCGGCATTTTTCAGCGCCTCGTCCTGGTCATGGGTGATCGTCGCTCCATCGGTAAACTTCGTGTCGAGCTCATAGTCCTCCGGGTGCGTGATCACGAACTCCGCTTTTCCCCACGCAGTCACCCATTGCGAAAAACTGTTGGCCACACACTGCGGCAAAGCCTTCACGTGCGGCGCCCAGGTCAGTACGATCTTCGGCTTCCTTTTTTCTTTGAATGTTTCGGTGATCGTCGTGAGGTCCGTGAGGCTCTGCAGCGGATGCAGCGTGGCGCTTTCCAGGCTCACCACCGGGATGCCGGAATATTTTATGAATTGGTTGATATAAAGCTCGCTATAGTCGTCCGCCTTATTCTTTAGCGATGGGAAGGTCCGGATACAAAGCACATCGAAATAGTGTCCCATGATCGGGGCTGCATCCTTTACATGCTCCACGGTGTTTCCGCTCATGATGGCCTCTTCCTCGAATTCCAGCGCCCATCCTTCTTTGTCGACATTCAAGACAATAGGCTCGGCTCCCAGGTTGTGCGCCGCGATCTGCGTCGAGAGCCTGGTCCGCATGCTCGGATTCAAAAACAGCATCCCGACGCGTTTGTTAGCGCCAAGTCTTTTGTCTTTAAATGGATCGGCCTTGTAGGCAAGCGCATTGCTCACCAATTCGTCGATGTCGGGCACATCCAGCGCGGAAACAAAATTTCTCATGTGTATATTTATTTAACGGCTACGGGTTCTCCTTCCATGGCAAGGATGGCCTCCTGTATGGCATCCAGGAACTCGTCCGCATCCTTCTTCCGCAGGGCCAGGCTCGGCAGCAGCCGGATCGTGTTCGGTTTGGCTTCACCGGTAAAGATGTGCTGATGCCACAACAGGTTCTTCCGCAGATCTTTCAGCGTATCGGGCAGGTCGAAACCGATCATCAGCCCCCTGCCCCTTATGCGCTGCAGTTGCGGGATCTTCTTTAACTCCTCCATGAGGTACTTGCCTGTTTCCGCTGCATTTGCGATCAGCCCTTCGCCCTCGATGACTTCCAACACTGCCAGGGCTGCTGCGCAGGCCAGGTGGTTGCCGCCAAAAGTAGTTCCCAGCATGCCGTGTTTGGGGTGCAGGTGCGGAGCGATGATGATGCCCCCTATCGGGAAACCGTTCCCCATTCCCTTGGCCATCGTATAGATATCCGCGCTGACACCCGCGAAGTCATGTGCGAAGAATTTCCCGCTGCGGCCATAGCCACATTGTACCTCATCGGCGATGAACACGCTGCCAAATTTTTTGCAAAGGTTGCTAATGGACTGCAGAAAAGGGGCCGCAGCCTCATTGATGCCGCCCACGCCCTGGATGCCCTCTACGATCACGGCTGCGATCTTGTCGCCTTCCGCTTTAAAGCATTCCCAAAGCGCCGACTCGTCGTTGAACGGCAGAAAGATCACATTGTCTGTCTGGTTGACCGGCGCGACGATCGCGGGGTTATCCGTCACCGCTACCGCCAGCGAAGTCCGGCCGTGAAAGCTCCTGGTGAACGCGATGACCTTCTTGCGGCCGGTATGAAAACTGGCCAGCTTAAGGGCGTTCTCATTCGCCTCGGCGCCGCTGTTGCAAAGGAATAGCTGATAATCCGGCCGACCAGCGACTTTGCCCAGCTTCGCAGCCAGCTCCTCCTGGAGCGGAATGCGAATGGAATTGCTATAGAACCCAACCTTATTCAGCTGGTCGGTGATGCGCTGCACATAATGCGGATGCGTGTGACCGATGGAGATCACGGCGTGACCGCCATAGAGATCAAGGTATTGCTGTCCTTCCTGATCCCATATATAGGAGCCCTTGGCCTTGACGATCGTGATCTCGTTGACGGGGTAAACATCAAATAATTTCATATATTTCTTTTTGCGAAGTTTAAAATGCATTTGCTTTGAGCCGGAGACCAGTCGTCTCGTCCAGCCCAAATAAAAGGTTCATATTTTGTACGGCCTGCCCCGAGGCGCCCTTCAGCAGGTTGTCCAGGGCCGAATGCACCACCAGCTGGTGCCCAACCTGCTCCAGCTGGATCAGACATTTGTTGGTATTGACCACCTGCTTGAGGCTGATGGGGTTCGGGCTGACGATCGTAAAAGGATGGATGCGGTAAAAGTCCTCGAAAAGCGCCAGCACTTCTTCAGGCTCTTTTTCTACGCGCAGTTGGCTGCTGACGAAGATGCCGCGCGTGAAGTCTCCCCGCCAGGGAGTGAAGTGGACCGAAGCGCTATTCGCGGAAACGCCGATCCCTCCGGGCTGAAGTTGACGCAGCGACTGCTGCACTTCCTTCATATGCTGATGTGTCAGCGACTTATACGCCTGTACATTATTGGCTCGCCAGGAAAAATGTCCTGTCGGCGACAGTCCTTGTCCCGCGCCTGTGCTTCCCGTGATGCCGGTAGTGTAGACATCTCCAAGAAGCCCGGCCTTGGCAAGGGGTAGCAGTCCAAGCTGAATAGCCGTCGCAAAACAACCTGGATTGGCTATGGCCTGTGCCCCCCTGATCTCTTCCCGGTTCAACTCCGGCAACCCATAGACAAAAGCATTCCCGGCAGCCTTTGCCCGGAAATCCTGTGACAGATCGATGATGAGAACGCCTTCGAACCCGGCCGCGGCCTCGTCCAGGAATTTTTTTGATTCGCCATGGCCCATGCACAAAAAGAGTACATCCACTTCGCTATGCCATTCCCCATCGAAGGCGAGCCCTGTCTCACCCAGGAGGTCCTCATGAATAGCCGAGACCGGCTTGCCCGCATTGCTCTTGCTGTGGACGAAACGGATATCCACGGCAGGATGATTGATCAATAACCGGATCATCTCCCCGCCAGTATATCCGGCGCCACCAATTATGCCTGCTCTTACTCGTCTCATAAATGTTATTGTACTTCTACTCTATCTTTAGCAGTCGACGGCTGACTGCACAATATAAAAACCAGGTCGACTTCCGATTCATTCAAAATTCGATGTTTTATTCCAGGCGCTATCTCAAATCCTTCCCGCGGTCCAACGGCTGCGCGACCTTCAGCCGTCTCGAACACTGCAACCCCCTCCAAAACAAAAAAGAACTGCCTCGCCCCCTGGTGATAGTGTTCGGCCTCAGCGGTATGCGGCGGCATCCGTTCCTGCTTGACGGATAACTGTTGTGTGTCCACCAGGTTCCAGCCATCACAGCCTTCACCCCACACGTAGTGCTTCAACGGTTGCTGCGCACTTACTACGGCGTTCATAATCCGGTCTCATTCACTTTGTGAAAAATCGCTGTCTGATTGCCGAAGATCTTTGCAAAACCCTTCACATCGTCTCCGCTCCATCCCTTATTCATCTCCCCGTAGCTGCCAAACTTGCTGCTCATCAGATCGTGCGGGCTTTCGATACCCGTTACGGTGTACCGATAGGGCTGGAGTGTCACGAAAACTTTCCCCGCCACCGTTTCCTGCGTATCTGCAAGGAATTTCTCAATATTCCGCATCGTCGGATCGAGCATCTGTCCCTCGTGCAGCCAGTTGCCATACCAGGCGCTCAGTTGGTCCTTCCAATACAGTTGCCATTTGGTAAGGGTATGCTTTTCAAGTAAATGATGCGCCTTGATGATAATGACCGGGGCCGCGGCTTCAAAACCAACCCGTCCCTTGATGCCGATGATGGTGTCGCCGACATGGATATCCCGGCCGATGCCGTATGGCTGTGCTATCGACTGCAAATGCCGGATCGCCTCTACCGGGTTGTCAAAATGCCTTCCGTCAACCCCCTTTAATTCGCCTTTTTCGAATTCCAGCGCCAGTTCACGCGTCCCGGTCTCCGTGACCGGCGTGGGCCATGCCTCTTCCGGCAGGTATTCCTTCGACGTCAGTGTTTCCTTGCCTCCTACGCTAGTACCCCAAAGGCCTTTGTTGATGCTGTATTTCGCCTTTGCCACGTTCATGTCCACTCCATTCTCCTTCAGGAAGGCGATCTCCTCTTCCCGGCTCAATCGCAAGTCCCGGATGGGAGTGATGATCTCTACACCGGGTAACATGCCCTGGAAGACCATATCAAACCGCACCTGGTCATTGCCGGCCCCGGTACTCCCGTGCGCTACTGCCATTGCGCCCACCTTCCTGACGTGATTGGCCACGGCGATCGCCTGCACCATCCGCTCCGCGCTCACGCTAAGCGGATAAGTAGCATTCTTCAACACATTTCCAAAGACCAGGTATTTGATACAACTCTCGTAATATTCCCTCGTGACATCCACACAATCAAAAGAAGCTACCCCGAGACTTTTGGCCCGTGTACCGATCTGATCGATCTCTTCTTTGCTAAACCCGCCGGTGTTTACGGTAAGTGCATGGATCTCCAGGTGCTTCACCTTTTGCAGATAAATGGCGCAAAAGGTAGTGTCTAATCCGCCGCTATAGGCTAAGACGACTTTATTGCTCATGACAGAAAGATGGAATTTTAAAGATGAAAGAACAAATGAAATATCGACCTCGCCCTCCCGCCACTGTTTGCCGTCTTGTGCAGCTGTGCGCTGTTGTCCTCATTGTGATGTTTAAGGAATGGAGCGAGCAGCTTCCATTGCTTGATGCGCATGAATCGCTCGTATAGCTTGGAGTGCTTCGTGAATTCCTGCTTGGTCTCCTCCGGCTCGTAATGATCCTTCGGATCGTAGAGCATAGCGGTACACATACAATTCTTCCGTTCCTTGCTCATGAGGATCTCATAGTTGACACAGCTCTTGCAGCCGGCCCAGAAAGCATCGTCCTGCGTAAGCTCAGAGTACGTTACCGGTTCATATCCCAGGTCTGAATTGATCTTCATAACGGCCAGGCCTGTCGTTAGTCCGAATATCTTCGATTCCGGATAGGTCGTTTTGCTGAGTTCGAAGATCTTTTTCTTGATCATTTTGGCCAGGCCGCTCTTGCGGAATGATGGGGAGACGATCAGCCCGGAATTGGCGACATATTCTCCGTGGCTCCAGGTCTCTATGTAACAGAAGCCTGCCCAGATGCCATCATCGGTAAACGCAATGACGGCCTTACCCTCCCGCATCTTATCCTGGATATAATCCGGGCTGCGCTTGGCGATGCCGGTGCCCCTGGCCATGGCAGAGGATTCCATTTCGTCACAAATGATCCGGGCGAAACTTTGGTGGGATTCGTCGGCGATAAGTATCTTAAATTGTTGATGTTGCTCCATGTTCGTTAATGGTAAAATCTTCCAACGCAAAAAGGTGAAAACGCAAATGGTAGGACAGGAAAATAGCGTCGTTACGACCAGCGCAAAGGGCAGCGCCGTTTTCTGTATTGCAGGCAAGTATCAACGTCGTACCCAAAAGGGAATGGGGCGAACGGAAAAAACTGGGCACACAGGCGCAGCAAAAAACCCACGCTTGGTGAAGGCGTGCAATATCACTAAGCAGTGTGATATGTGTGAGTTTTTTTTCATTTCAATTGAAGATGAAATTGTTTAGGAAACTTTTCCCACCGCAAAGAAAGACATTTTTTTGAGATCAAACCAGATTTATCCTTCAATTTTGTGTAAAATTTAAGGTGGGCGGCTGTCGATGGGTGCACGCAACGCCCTGATTTTTAATCTCAGGCAACCCTGTTCTTCATTTTAGCATTCTATAATTATTGTGGTAAAGCATGCCCGATTGTCCGGATAACCAGCAACATACACTGGCCGGGAGGGAATATTGCTATCGCGGAAGTGCCAGTATCAACGGAATGACCCTGCTCCGGGGGCTGCCCCGAATGGCAGGCGGCTGTCCGCCTGAAAGCGGCAACTCCATTATTTATTAGCCAGGTATCACCGGGCTTCAGTGGATCTTTGCCACACCGCAGGTCGCAAGGCAGGCATTGACGGTGGTTGTCACCGGGCTTTGCATCAGGTGTGCAGCCGCCCCGAACCCCGTCATTTCTTTAAAAGAAGAGTAGTGATTCAGCCTAGATCTTTTACTGGAATACTATGGACCGCGGCCGCCATTTCCCTGATGAGCGACGGGTCTTTCTCGATGGCATTGCCCACGACAAGGACGTCGGCCCCGGCTTTGCAATTGAGGTATGCTTTTTCGGGGTCGCGGATACCGCCGCCTACTACCAGTGGAACACTGATGTTTCCGGCGACACAGGCGATCATCTCCTCACGGATCGGGTGTTTGGCCCCGCTGCCGGCATCCATATAGATAAGCTTCATTCCGAGCATTTCGCCGGCCATGGCCGTACAGAGGGCTATTTCGTTCTTGTCGGCGGGAATGGGACTGGCATTGCTGATATAGGAAACAGTAGTCGGGGCGCCTCCATCGATAACCATATAACCCGTGGAAATGATCTCCAGTCCGCTCTTGCGGACCGCAGGAGCGGAAATGACATGCGCGCCGATCAACAATTCGGGGTTGCGGCCTGAGATCAACGACAGGTAAAGGAGGCCATCGGCGTATCTGGATACCTGTGAGGGTGTGCCGGGAAAAAGAATGATGGGGATGGAACAATTGGCACGGATATGCTGCACCACCTCATCCAGATGATTCGATATGACCAGACTTCCCCCCACGAGCAAATAGTCCACTCCGGCGCTGACGGCCAGACTCGTCAACTCTTCGATCTTCTTCACATTCACATTGTCCGGATCGACCAATACGGCGAAAGACCGCTGCTCTTTCCTCTTTCCCGCCAATAAGGATTCATAGATAAATTGATTCATTCGCTTTTTGCCGTTGGTTACAAATTTGCGAAAACTTTTCGGCTTTTTAAGGGGGTATTCGACGAAATACGAAATTAACACATATTCGTTACATTGCAACTCAATGAATGCCATGGAGCCTATCAATATCGTCAACAACGAACGCCAGGAACAATTCCAGGCGGCTGTCGATGGGGAGATCGCCTACATGGAATACCGGCTGAAGGATGAGATGATCGTACTGATGCATACAGCTGTTCCGGAGGAGTTGTCCGGCAAGGGTATTGCGACGGCGCTTGCCGTCTTCGCCTTCCAATATGCGAAAGAAAAACGCCTTAAAGTCAAAGTGTACTGCCCATTCGTGCTCACTTTCGTGAAACGGCATCCCGAGTTGATGGGGCAACTCGCGACCTGATTTTGCATCGGTCAGCCTCCGCCGTTATGTAGGGTGCCGGCCCCCCCGCAAGGCTGCCGCTCCTGCGGAATCGCTCCTGCAGAAACTGTTCTGCGAAAACTGTTCTGGGGAAACTGTTCTGCGGAAACTGTTCTGCGGAAACCGCTCCTGGGGATACTGCTTCTTGCGCAAATCGCTGCTGCGCAAATCGCTGCTGCGCAAATCGCTGCTGCGGGAATCGCCCTGCTTTAATCACCCTTAGGAATTGCTTTTTTCTTTGGCGGCACTGCGGAATCGTCCCTGGTGGTTCCTGGCAGACGTTATGGCTGTCCGTTGCAGGCTGTTGCAGGGTCCTGGTGGCCTGTCGCTGCCTATGGCGGCTGTCGGGGTCCTGGCTGCCTGTCGGGGTCTTGGCTCTTGTCGGGGTCCTGGCTGCCTGTCTGGGTCCTGGCGGCCTGTCGGGGTTCTGGCTGCCTGTCGGGGTCCTGGCTGCCTGTCGGGGTGCTGGCTTCCTGTCGCTGCCTCTGGCGGCTGTCGGGCTTCTGGCTGCCTGCCGAGGTCCCTGGCGACTATCGGGCGCTGGCCGGCTGTCGGGCTTCTGGCTGCCTGCCGCGATCCCTGGCGACTATCGGGCGCTGGCCGGCTGTCGCTGCCGCTGGGATCGGTCGGCTTCGGGCGTCCTTTATGGCCTCTGTTGTCCTCTCGTGGACGATGGCGGCTTATGGCGGTTCCCGGAAGGCCGCATGTGGAGGCACTTGCGGTGCCCTTTTTGTAGCATCCCGGCGTGGTATGGGCGGTTTCCCGGGAGGCGTTCTGGCAGCCGCCGGCTGGCGACTCGCTGCGACTGGCTGTATTCGCTGACCCGAAAGTAGTTTGCTGCCCCCAATGCCGCCCGCAAGGGACTGAGAAGGACAAGCGCCGTACAAAACGAGCTGTGCAACCTTCCTAGATGAAGTAATTGATTTGTAATTTATTAAGATGGGAAAGTACCGCACTGCCGGACAGTTTCCCATTCCTGGACGACAGTTTGTCTTTTTCCCGGTATTTTCCGCAGAAACGATTATTTCGTGCAGGATGCGTGCAGTAGCTTTACTATGTGGAATCCAGCGGGGCCGCCCCCGGATCTACCGTAGAAACCCGATACTAACAGGTATTATTTCTTCGTTTAACTTAATCCATAAAACCCTAAATCGAAAAACATGAAACGTTTCCTGGCCGCACTCATTCTCTTTATCTCCTGTAGCTTATTGTTCTCTTGTTCCCGCAGCGTAACCCCTTACCAGGCGGCTAATAATCACTATAGCCATTGCAGAGATATGCGATAGACAACACATAATTCTATAGAGAGCGCCCGCCCAAAATGCGGGCGCTTTTTTTTTGCTTATTTTTACCCGGCAACAAAATACTGCCGGCGGATGACTATTCAATTCGGGTATGACAAAAAGCAAGTATTAGACGGATTACGCGGCCACTTTTTCGGCAGACCGGAGATCAGAACACTTGTCATCGTGATCAATGTCTTCGCCATCCTCTCAGCCCTCCTCTTCTTCTTCAAAAAGATACAGGCACTTCCTTTCCTTATATTCTCCGTCCTTTGGTTCTTCCTTTGGATATCCGTACGCCGCATCCTTCCCCTAAGCATCTACAAAAAGTCGGCTACTTTCCAGGATACTTTCATCCTCTCCCTGGAGGACCGTGGCATCCTGCTAGAAACCAAGAAAGGCAGCCAGCTCTGGGAATGGCAAGTCTTCAGCGGGTTCAAAGAGAGCCTCTATTTCTTCCATGTCTATTTTAGCAGCCGGGCCTTCTTCCTCATCCCCAAAGACTCCTTCCGCGACATCACCGAGATCCAGGCGGCCCGAAAGATCCTGAAAGACCGGATCAAATAGTCGGCCGATCCCCCAAACCAGGCGTACAAAAACCGCCAATTGGCGCCGGATATCATCTGCCGCTGCCGGCACCCCTCACCAATAGCGGCGGCACCCCTCACCAATAGCGGCAGCACCCCTCACCATTAGCGGCGGCACCCCTCAGCAATAGCGACGGCACCCCTCAGCAATAGCGACGGTACGCCTCAACATTAGCGGCGGTACCCCTCAACATTAGCGGCGGCACCCCGCACCAATAGAGGCGACTGGCGTTCGGTCTATTAAGAAGATAGAGGAAGACTATCCTATGCGCCAACCAATCTTCCCGTCGCCCAAATATCAAGCGAGGTTTACCTGGGCTTGTATTTTGATTGCTCGAAAAGCTGCCGTACCGGCAGCCGCATGACCTCAGTAGGCGTCAGGCTGCTATGGTCCGAGACATATTTCTTCACGATCTGCCAGCCTGCCCAGGTGCCGATATTACCCGGTGAACCATCCGGCATCCCAAGCGTCTTCGGCCCCTCGCCGATATAGTTCTTGATGACATCCGGGTCCAACGTAAAGAGGTCGGTGCCCTGCAGGAAAAAATTCCAGATGGCCGGTTCGTTCTTCGAACACCAATCGAGTTGCGCCTGCGTATAGCCCATACGGATAGTGTCCGGCGCATCAGGCAGCAGCTTGCTCATCAGCCACCAGTAACGTCCTTTCGTGACCATTTGCTCGATGAGCGGCCGCCCATCGCTGCTATCGGGAAAGATGTCTTCGGCGATAGCGGCGATACAATTCGTGGTGATATACTCGGGCTCAAAACGCCTGGAAATGTATTGCGGGTACAGGTCCTGCCCCTTCCCCGTCAAATAAAAAGAGAAGTTCTTCCCGGCATAGGATTGCAGCCCGATCGCCAGCGTGTACTGCGTCATGGCGACTCCCGGCCCGTCAAAAGGGCCTATAAACGCCACATACTTCGGCGGAAGGTGATAATGAGGGAAATAATATTTGATATACCGCAGCTCCGCTTGTAATTGCTTTTCCAGCCAGCTGAGGTCGGGATATTTTTTCCAAAGTGAATCCCTGATGCGCAGATAGCTCACATAGAACTCCCTGGCTGCGGCAAAAGCCATATGGCTCGTGTCGGACATCGGTCCCGCCCCCAGGATATTGCCCACGAAATCCTGTGCAAACCAGGGGTAACGCTCATTCAACCGGAATAAACCCGCCTGAATATGATTGGTATCGAGATCAAAGAACGCTGTATCGAATCGCTCGATATGAATCTTGCCCATTTCGATCCCGGAGACGTCCGGCCGGTCGGAACGATGGCCACAGCCAAAAACCAAAACCATGGGAAAAAAAATAGCCAGCGAGAACCGTTTCGCATTGGGGGGGTATAAGTGAACAATGAGTCGGATCATTTCTTTTTTTTAACAGCTTTTTTCGAGGCCTTCGCCGCCGTATTGAATGCTAATGCCAGATTCACCCAATAATCGAAATCCTTTTTCTTCTTGATGCCCTCTTCGCTCACAAACACAAAACCGGTCATCGTCCTGCCATTGTGGATCATCGGCCGGCAATAATTCATTTCCAATGCCTCGCCGTACTTCTGCGGCCCGATCCGGCACAACAGATCATCCAGCCTCACACAAACACACATCTTCCCATTGACCATAAAACAAATGCCATGGAACATCTTTTTCTCCACCACATCCGGCAAGTGGGCCAGCGCCTCCCTTATCCGGCCTGCCAATCGTTCGTTGAAAGCCATGACCAAATATAGCAAAAGATGCCGGAAGCATCTTGTACGTTGGGCAAACGTTGCCGATTTTGCACTTTTGATTAACTTTGCAGCATGAAGATCGCCATCGCCCAACAGAATTATCATGTCGGCAATTTCGAGGAAAACTCCCGGAAGATATTGCAGGGCATCGAGCAGGCGAAGGCCGCCGGCGCGGATCTCGTCGTGTTTTCAGAGCTTTCTGTTTGCGGCTACCCGCCCCGCGACTTCCTCGAGTTCGAAGATTTTATCACCCAATGCTATACCGTCATCGACCGCATCCGGGAACACGCAGACACCGTCGGCGTCATCATCGGCGCACCGGACCGTAATCCTGTCCGCGAAGGGAAAGACCTGTTCAATGCCGCATACCTCCTGTACGAAAAGCAGATAAAGGGCGTCGCACACAAGACCTGTCTGCCTAACTACGACGTATTCGACGAATACCGCTATTTCGAACCCGGCTTCCAATGGTCGGTCATCCCTTTCAAAGGGAAGAAGATCGCCCTCACCATCTGTGAAGACATCTGGAATATCGGCGATAACCCATTGTACAGGGTATGCCCAATGGATGAGCTGATCCGCCAGCATCCCGACTTCATGATCAATATTTCGGCCTCTCCCTTCGACTATGATCACGACGAAGACAGGAAAGCCGTCGTCCGGCAGAACGTGCTTAAATACCGCCTGCCGATGTATTACGTCAACGCCGTCGGTTCCCAGACCGAGATCGTCTTCGACGGCGGCAGTAAAGTATACGATGCAACAGGCACCCTTATACGCGAATTGAATTCCTTCGAGGAGGATTTCGCCGTCGTCGAACTGCCCCATCCCGTCCCACCGCTGTACGAGGAATTGCTCCCGGGCCTTTCGGTGGCGATCAGCTTCAAGGAAGATCGTCAACACACCGTTTCGCACCCCGTCACGGCGGCCCAGTCCATCTTCGATAAAGATATGCGTGTGTCAAAGCAGAATGACCCGGACCGCATCCTCCAATACCTCACTGAAGAACGCAATATCCAGCAGATCCACAAGGCCCTTATCCTCGGCATCCGCGACTATTTCTTCAAATTGGGCTTCAAGAAAGCCATCGTCGCCAGCAGCGGCGGCGTCGACAGTGCCGTGACCCTCGCCCTGGCTTGCGAGGCATTGGGCAGTGAAAACGTGCGTGCCGTCCTGCTCCCATCGCCTTATTCCTCGGGGCATTCCGTCAGCGATGCTGAAGAGCTTTCCCGAAACCTCGCTAACCCCTACGATATCATTCCGATCCGTGAGGTCTACGAGGCCCTGCTGCATACCCTTAAACCTGCGTTCGGTGATCTGCCGTTTGGCCTCGCTGAAGAAAACCTTCAAAGCCGAACGCGCGGCAATATCGTCATGGGCCTGGCCAACAAATTTGGGTACGTGCTGCTCAATACCTCCAACAAAAGCGAGCTCTCCACCGGCTACGGCACCCTCTACGGCGATATGGCCGGCGGCCTCAGCGTACTCGGCGACGTCTACAAAGGACAGGTCTATGCCCTGGCCCGTAACATCAATCGAAACGCTGCTATCATCCCGGAAAATATCCTGGTCAAACCACCATCCGCCGAACTCCGCCCCGGCCAGAAGGACAGCGACAGCCTGCCCGATTACGATATTCTGGATAAGGTCTTGTACCAATACATCGAGCGCCGGCAGGGCCCGAAAGAGATCGTGGCCATGGGCATCGACGAATCCGTGGTGAGACGCATCCTCCGTCTCGTAAATACAAGTGAATATAAAAGGAATCAATTCTGCCCCATCATCCGCGTGAGCAGCAAGGCGTTCGGGATAGGAAGGCGGGTACCCATCGTGGGCAAATACTTGTCGTAGAGAAAACGTTGGCCGCGATGGGCATAGAGGCGAGGAAAGGCCTAATGAATGAAACTGATCGTATACCGTGTACTGACTGCGCCGAAATGCTGGTCGGCATAGATCTCGAGCCGCTTGGGCGATAGCGTCCTTACTTTGTAGTACTGATCCTGGAAATAAATGGTACTGTCGTTGTTCTGGAAGGCCCACATAAACGGAAGGCTGTCTGAGTTGTCATTCCTGCTCTTATGCTCGTACTGCGAGTAGCCCGTGCCATCCTTACAAAAAATAATTGTGTTCTCTTTCTCGCTGCCGGCAATTCTCGGGTCAAGCGCATCAAATACGCCGTCATCATTGCCGAAACCCGCCTTCTCATATTTCCATGGACTGCCGGTCAATAACTCCAGATCTTTGCCCGAAGTCGCCTTGCTAAAACAGCCCGTGGTCAAAAACGCCACCGAAAAGGTTAATATGGTCCATTTCAAAAACATCCGCCGCGATTTTCTATCGGAAGGGCCAACATCCCTTGAGTTTAAACTCAAAAGCCCTTATCTTATTGTTAACATATAAGTTTTAATTCATATTAATTTGTCCACATCGAATTCGTATTTTCGAGCGCCCAAGGGAAGACAATAACTTACATATATTATGCTCTATACAGCAGAGGATATCAGACAATTGAACAATAAGATCCAGTACCAGGCGGCATTTATCGACAGGCTGCGTGACGAAGTTGGAAGAGTCATTATTGGTCAGCACCAGATGATGGACCGCCTGCTTATCGGCTTGCTCAGCAACGGGCACATTTTGCTGGAAGGCGTTCCCGGACTTGCCAAAACATTGGCTATCAAATCGCTGGCGCAAGCTATCCATGCACAGTTCAGTCGCATTCAGTTCACGCCTGATCTGCTGCCTGCCGATGTCATCGGTACCATGATCTACAACCAGCAGAAACACGAGTTTGTGGTGCGCAAGGGGCCCATTTTTGCCAACTTCGTGTTGGCAGACGAAATAAACCGCGCTCCTGCCAAGGTCCAGAGCGCCCTGCTGGAGGCGATGCAGGAAAGACAGGTAACACTGGGGGACACCAGCCACAAACTGGAAGAACCGTTCCTGGTACTGGCCACCCAAAATCCGCTCGAGCAGGAAGGCACCTACCCGCTTCCCGAAGCCCAGCAGGATCGCTTTCTCATGAAGGTCATCGTCGACTATCCATCCAAGCAGGAGGAACAGCTCATCATTCGTCAAAACATGCAGGGGCTCCAGGCCACAAAAGTGGAACAGGTCGTATCCATACAAGAGATCATCGAGGCCAAGGAACTCTCCCGCCAGATCTATATGGACGAAAAGGTCGAACATTATATCCTCGATATTGTTTTCGCCACGCGGCAGCCCGAGAAATATAAATTGGATAGACTCAAACCGCTGATCGCCTACGGTGGCAGCCCCCGCGCAAGTATCAGCCTCGCTCTGGCAGCCAAGGCAAACGCCTTCCTTCAAAAACGAGGCTATACCATCCCGGAAGACGTCCGTTCGATTTCCAAGGATGTACTGCGGCATCGCATCGGCCTTACCTACGAAGCCGAAGCGGAGAATATAAATGTCGAGAATGTTATCGACGAAGTGCTGAAAGCCATACCAATACCATGACCCCTACGCTCACTACCGCCGAAATAATAAAGAAGGTCAGGGAGCTGGATATAAAAAGTAAACGGCTGACCCGCCACCTCTTCACGGGCGAATACCATAGTGCCTTCAAAGGCCGTGGCATGAGTTTTCGCGAAGTGCGCGAATACGCCGCCGGCGACGACATCCGTTTTATCGACTGGAACGTCTCGGCCCGGTTCAATCATCCTTTCAGCAAACTCTTCGAAGAGGAACGCGAGCTCACGGTGATGCTGCTCGTCGACGTCAGTGCAAGCTCGTTGTTCGGCACTACACATGCCCGAAAAAAAGACCTCATTACCGAGCTCTGCGCCGTGCTGGCCTTCTCCGCCATCAACAACAACGATAAGGTCGGCGTCATCTTTTTCAGCGATAAGATAGAAGCCTATATTGCCCCCAAAAAGGGCCGCGAGCATGTCCTCTATATTGTCCGCCAGTTGCTGAGTATCGAGCCCAAACAAAAAGGCACCAACCTGAGCGAGGCCATCCGCTTCCTCAACCGCAGCGCCAAACAAAAAGCCATTGTCTTTCTACTCAGCGATTTTCTCGATGGCAATGGCAGCAATGGCTTTGTGGGTACTTCCGCCGGGCCGTCGGCACCCCCCAGTCCTGGGCGCCCGCCCGGCTTCCGGGAACCGGGTTTCGAAGACGCCCTCAAGGTGGCAGGCAAAAAGCACGATATGATCGGCATCAAAGTCTATGACAAAATGGACATGGAATTACCGTCCATCGGGATGATCGAGGCCGAGGACTCCGAGACCGGCGGCCGATACTGGGTCGATACAAGCGATTACCTTGTCCGCACCAACTACCAACAATATTTCTTTAACCAGACGGAGCAATGTAAAGGCATTTTTCAAAAAGCCGGGTGCGATCTCCTGCATCTGCGGACAGACGAAGACTACGTCAAGATCCTGCAACGGTTTCTCGTGGGTCGCCACCGGCCTGGATAGAAAATGAGACAATTAAGATCCCATAAGCCACCTGTGGCAGGCGAAAGCCTGCGAGCGCGTCCTTGCCAGTGGCAGGGAGGAAGTTCAGGTCCGTCAGGACAGACGTCAGCGATTTGTATCGCGGCTTTCTTGTGCCTGCCGTTCCTGTCTCTGCACGCCCAGCAAAAACATCCCCAGGCGGCATCCGTCCCTTCCGCTACGATAAAAGCAACGGTGGACAAAGAGAAGATCGTCATTGGCGAACCCATCCGGCTACAGCTGGAAGTCACTGTGGCCGATAATATCCCGTTCGCCTGGCCCGGCCTCGACTCCCTGCCCCATTTCGAATGGCTCGATACGGGTAATGTCGACACCACCGTGCTCCCGGGAGAGCGTACCTACCGGCAATCCCTGACTGTAACAAGTTTCGACTCCGGAATGTGGGCCATTCCCCGGCTGCCGTTCCTGGTGGCCGGCAAAAAGATTTTCAGCGACTCCATCCGCATAGCAGTTGGCTATACGCGCATCGACTCCCTCAAGGATTTCCACGATATAAAGGATATCATCGACATCCCCAATCCCTTCGCTCGTTGGATAGGCTGGATCGTCGCGGCCACCACGCTCCTTTCGCTGACCTTCGTCTACCTGTTCGTACGAAAAAAGAAGTGGCTGAAAAAACTGGTGGAGACCTTCCAGCAACCGCGGCTCGCGCCTTACGAGGAGGCCATGCAGCAACTGGACGAATTACAGCGCCAGGCGCTGTCCGATGCCGCGGCCACAAAGACGCAGTACAGCCGGCTTGGTGAGATCCTTCGGGTCTACCTCCTCCGCCGCCTGAACATCTCGAGTTTTGCAGAGACGAGCGAAGAACTGATCCGCGACCTTCGCCGCCAACAACTGCCGCTGGGGACCTTCGACGCACTGGCTGAGGCGCTGCGCACGAGCGATTTCGTCAAATTCGCAAAATACCAGCCAGGGGTCACGGACAGCGAGCAACATGCCGAAGCGGTCCGATCCGCTATCAGGGCGCTCGAAGACCGGAAGAAAGCGCAGGAAAACGAAACGTCTGACCTACCTCAAACAAATAAAATATAAGTGCTGTACGATTGGTATAAACATATCTATTTCAGCCAGCCGGCATTGTTAGGAGTTTTCGTGGTCCTGCCCCTGCTCGTCTGGTGGGAGCTGAAGCGCTCGGATAAGGCACAGGCAACGATCCTGTTCTCCTCGGTCCGCGCCTTCCGGGGAACCCGGTCCTGGCGGAGTTTCCTAAGACCTGTATTGTTTGTGTGCAGGCTGCTTGCCATTTCTTGTCTTATCATAGCGTTGGCGCGCCCTCAGACCCGCAACGACGAACAACTGGTCAATGGCGAAGGCATCGATATCGTGCTATGCCTTGACATCAGTGGCTCTATGCTCGCGCAGGATTTTACGCCCAACCGAATGGAAGCGGCAAAAAATGTGGCGTCCGAATTTATCGACAATCGGCCGACCGACCGCATTGGCCTCGTTATCTTCTCGGGGGAAGCCTTTACCATGTGCCCGCTGACGACAGACCGCAATGTCCTCAAGACCCAGCTGTTCAATGTATCCAGCGGTCTGCTCGAAGACGGTACGGCCATCGGTTCCGGTCTTGCCACGGGCGTTGACCGACTGCGCAATTCCCCTTCCAAGAGTAAGGTGATCATCCTGCTAACGGATGGTGAGAATAACGGCGGCCTCATCGATCCCAATACCGCAAAGGAGATCGCGAAATCCCTTGGCGTCCGCGTATACACGGTCGGCATGGGAACAGAAGGCTTCGCGCCCGTGCCGGTGCAAACTCCGGGAGGTATCGTCATGCAACGCGAAAAGGTCAACATCGACGAAAAACTGCTTACGCAGATCGCTAACGAGACCGGTGGTCATTACTACCGCGCGAAAGACAATGAAAGCCTCAAAGCCATCTACTCCGAAATAGATCACCTCGAAAAGTCCAGGATCGAGGTCTCCAGTATCCGGCGATATACCGAAGCATTCTTCCCCTTCGCATTTGCCGCCTCCATCCTTCTGCTGCTCGAATTGCTGCTGCGGTGGACAGTCCTGCGTAAATTCCCTTAAATTCGATCCAAGCCGGGTGGACGCCCCGCCCGCAAAAAATATTTTTCTTCGATATTTTTTGCCGAATTTACCGTCCATGCTTGGAAAAGTCTACAAATCCACCGGCTCCTGGTACGTCGTTAAAACGGCAGATGGCGACACCTGGAATGCCCGCTTAAAGGGCATTTTCAAACTGGACGGCATAACCTCCACCAACCCTCTTGCAGTGGGCGACAACGTCGAATTCGAGCCCGAGGACGAAGGCGAAAAAGCGGCCCTCATCACGGCTATCCTCAACCGGCATAATTGCATCAACCGCCAGTCGCCTTCGCACCGGATGCAACAGCATATTGTGGCGGCCAATATCGACCAGTCCCTCCTGATCGTCACGATGAAAGACCCCCGCACCTCCCAGGGCTTTATCGACCGCTGGCTCGTGACCTGCGAGGCCTATCACGTGCCCGCCGTATTACTCTTCAATAAAACAGATCTCTACCGCAAAAAGGAAGAAGAAAAATTCCACGCATGGAAGGAGATGTATATGGCCATCGGGTATCCTATCGTCCGGATGAGCGTGGCGAAAGGCGAAGGCCTGGACGATGTAAGCCGGCTCCTGACCGGCAACATAAGCCTTGTCAGCGGCCATAGCGGGGTGGGGAAGTCCTCCTTCCTGAATACCCTCTTCCCAGGCCTGGCACTGAAAACCCAGGACGTCAGCGGCTGGAGCGGCAAGGGCATTCATACTACAACTTTTGCCGAGATGTTCGATCTGCCGGATGGCGGCCGCATCATCGATACGCCCGGTATGCGCGAATTCGGCCTCTTCGACATCGGCAAAGCCGAACTCTCCGGATATTTCCCTGAGATGCGTACCCTTGCAGGGCTTTGTCAGTTCAACAACTGCCTTCACCTCGAAGAGCCGGGTTGCAAAATAAAAGAGGCAGTGGGCGAGGGACTGATCGCCCCTGAGCGTTATGAGAGCTATTGCTCGATCCTGGCGAGCATCGAAGAAACTAACTATAAGTAAAAAAGTGCCGGCGATTGTGGCGGGCGGCGATCCTGCTCATCGAATACGCTATGGCTAATTTCCCTTTTTCTCAGGTGCGTCCGTCACATCGTGTCCCTGATTCTTGATCTCTTCTTTTAAGGAAGCAGGCTGCTTCTCATCGCGCTCGTCGCCAAAGAGCAGGCCCCAGGGCTTCAAGACCTCGATCCGGTCAAAAACGATCTTTGCTATGGCTATGATCGGTATTGCCAGAAAGGTTCCAGGGATTCCCCAGATGGCGTCTCCTACGATCACGCCCAGCACCGTAATAAAAGCATTGATCCTCACTTTCGATCCGACCACGACCGGCAGCAGGACATTGCTGTCCACCAGGTGAATGCCGACCTGTACGGCGATCACCAGCAAAAGCTTGGCCGCGCCCGCAGTGGCAAAAGTCACAATCACGCTCAGCAATAAAGCCGTAAAGATGCCGATATAGGGAATGATATTGAACAGGCCCGTGATGAGGCCCAGCAACATCGCATACTTCACACCTACTATCCACAATCCCAGACAGGAGGCCGTAGAGACGATCACCATTTCCAGCAACAACCCAAGAATATATTGGCGGATACGACTCTGCACCTGCGCGATGATATCGTATACGATCACCGCATTCTCTTCCCGGAATACTGCCACCAGGAAGCGGATGATCAAGCGCCGGTAATAAAGCAGAAAAAAGGTATCGATCAAAATGAACACCAGCGTCAGCAAAAATGAAGAAAGCGACAGGGCCACATCGCCGAGGACTGATCCACCCGTCTCCAGCAGCTTCGATGTCGCATTGTTCACGTAGGTGATCTGCTGGCCTTTGCGGATGTGGAAGGTGGTGGATATCCAGTTTTGTAAAGAAGACACCGAGCTCATGACCTGTTGTTTGAACTTCGGCCAGTCGTCGGCCAGGTCGGTGATCTGCGAACCTACTATATACAAAAGGCCGGCCAGCGAACTAATCAGCAGCAGTACGGAGATCAGCGAAGCCATGCTTCGCGGAAAGCGAAGCCGTCGCTCCAGGAAATTCGCCACCGGGAGCAGCATCACTGAAAAGAGGAGACCAAATACCAGCGGGACCAGCACGGTTTTTCCCAGCACGGCAATATAGACAAGGGCGATCAGGCTGATCAGCACCATAGCCAGTTTGGTGTAAAATGGAGTCTGTTTGATGGACGGCAACATGCTCATACTTCGAATATAGCACAAAAAAGCGGGCCACATGGCCCGCCTCAACATTCAAACAAACAATCGTTAGCGCACAGCCCTCCTTTGCTTAGGACATATACCTGCGGGCCGTATTGATGAGTAATTTGCTTTCCAGGAATTTCGCTACTTCCACCACCGCGTCATTGTCCTTCCGGGGAGCTTCCCGGAACTTGCGGGGATAGATCGAGATCCCGGTGTAAATATTGTAATGCAGCGTGAGGATGTGCCCCTTGTAGAGGAAATCCCACATCAGCGAATCGAAATCGTCGGTCTTTTGGGTGAATTTAATATCCAGGTCGTCAGAGAGAATATTGGCGACTTCATAGAAGCGTTTCAGTCCACAGTCATCATCAATGACCGCTTCGGTGCAGCCAAAATCGGTGCGTAAAGTCAGAGGGCTCATAGAGTAGGGATTTGAGTTTTATATTAGGGTATAGATTAACAAAAAAATTCCGCTCCGATAATGAACAGCTACGACTTGAACTTCGGTGCCGTTGGTACCTTCTCACCGCTCAAAATCCGCTCCGCGCCCACGTTCTTGCCGTCGCTCGGGCAGCCGTACTTCGGCCCGAAGAGACTATTCATCATTCCACAAGAAGATATACTGATCGCTAAAAAGGAAACAAAGAGAAGGCGAATTATGGTGTTGGGTCGGTTCATGGGTATGGGATATAAACGGTTTTAAACTTACAAATATTATCCTGTATTTGCAATAGGAAAACCCTTATTTGACTCTCGAGGCCTACCATTTAGGGGTAAATGGGTAGGTGTTTGACGACTTTTAAGGCATATTACGTCTCAGGAACCTCATTGCACTCCTTGAACCAGTCGGCATAGGTAAGGTAATGCCTTGCTACGCGTTCTATCTGTCCGGTGATCAGATCGGGTGGAATATTTTTGATTTTGCGGGCCGGAACACCGCCATAGATGGTTCCGCTTTCGACCTTCGTACCTTCGAGCACCACCGAACCAGCCGCGATGATCGAGTTCTTGCCGATCTCCGCATTGTCCATCACGATCGCACCCATCCCAATCAACACCCGATCCTGCACGGTACAGCCATGCACAATTGCGCGGTGACCGATAGAAACATCATTACCGATATGTACACCCGATTTTTTATAAGTGCCATGAATGATCACGCCATCCTGCACGTTGACCCGATTCCCGATATGGATACTGTTCACGTCTCCTCTTACGACGGCATTGAACCAAATGCTGCAGTCATTTCCCATCGTCACATCCCCCACGATAGTGGCATTTGGTGCGACAAAACAATTCTGTCCGAAGCAGGGGGTTTTTCCTTCAACCGGTAGTATCGTAGCCATAATATGCGGGATTTGATTGTTATGTAAATATACGAACTTTGCTTCTCCATGAACGCACAGTCCGAAACAAACAGACTATTCCGCCGGCACGTTGCGCAGACATCCCCCAACCCGCTCGGACTGGATATCATAGCAGCGCAAGGGCTCTACTTGCACGACCGCTCCGGAAAAAGCTACCTGGATCTCATCGGGGGCATAAGCGTCTGCAATACGGGCCATCGTCATCCGCGGGTTGTTCAGGCCATCAAGGACCAGGCCGATCGCTACCTTCATTTGCTTGTATACGGTGAGCTTATTCAATCGCCGCAGGTGCAATACGCCACTTTGCTGGCAAGCCTGCTGCCCGATAAATTGGACAATATCTATTTCACGAATAGCGGTGCAGAAGCCATCGAAGGCGCCATGAAACTGGCCAAGCGTGTCACGGGCCGAGCGGAGATCGTCGCCTTCAAACAGTCTTACCACGGTTCCACGCAAGGGGCACTTAGCATCATGGGTGATGAATACTGGCGAAACGCCTTCCGTCCCCTGTTGCCTGGCATCCACCATGCCGAATACAATAGCGCCGAGGCCCTTGGCGTCATTACCACGCAAACGGCGTGCGTCGTCGCCGAGACTATCCAGGCGGAAAGAGGCGTTTTTGCGCCCGATCCCTACTGGTTGTTAAGCCTGCGCAGCCGTTGCGACGAGACCGGCACCCTCCTTGTCCTCGACGAGATACAAGTTGGCTTCGGCCGGACGGGAACACTTTGGGGTTTTGAGGGCTTTGGCGTCACGCCCGACATCCTGCTGCTGGGAAAAGCGCTTGGTGGCGGTTTGCCAATGGGTGCCTTCATCGCCGAAAAGAAAATGATGCAGGCGCTCACGGGAGATCCCGTACTCGGACACATCACCACCTTTGGCGGCCACCCGCTTTGCTGCGCCGCCGGCCTGGCGTCACTGCAGGTACTCCTGGAATCTGGCTGGATAGAACAGGTCAGTATAAAAGAAGCGCTGTTCCGCCGTCTGCTCGTTCACCCCGCCATACGTGCAGTACGCAGCGCAGGCCTGCTGGTCGCTGTGGAATTCGACAGCTTCGAGCAAAACAAATCGATCATCGATGCGTGCATCGCCGCGGGTTTACTCACAGACTGGTATCTATTCGCACCCCAGTGTCTGCGCATCGCCCCGCCCCTGTGCATCACCGAAACAGAAATAGAAAAAGCGTGCTCCATCATTTTGTCCTGCCTTTAATGTTTTTGTTCGAAGCATTTTGTTATTTATTATCTTTGGATTCCAAAGAAAATCTCCCGCGGATAAGTGCAGCGTCCGCCAAGAACGATCGCTAAGGTTTTAGGATGGATTTGTCGGCGCAGCCAAATCTTAACCTTTAAAATCATTTATTATGTCACTGTTTCTTGAACAGAAAGAACTGTTCGACAAGATCCTGCTGCTGGGAGAGGAGGAAGTGCAGCAACCTATGGGTGTATTCGAACGTTTTTTTAACGACTATCGCCTTCATGAATGCCGGTATATCCTTTGGGCCATGGTCGAAACCTGCCTGACGACGGATAATACCGAATTTAGCGACCCCGGCGAAAGAGCTGACCTGCTTATGCGGTACAAGGACCTGGAGCGCCTGCTCGAGGCGTGTACGCTGCTGCTCAAGCAGCATCATCAAAAAAATTGAGCGCAGATGAAAACCAATGGCCATTCTTTTCCGTATATGTATCCGAATGAGAAGAATAATTTGGCTAGGAATTTGATTAGTATAATCCCTGCTTCACTGCAGGGATTTTTTTGCCTATACCCGTAAACGTTCACGTTCATTGCACCAGCTTAAAAAGCAATACGGCCAGGAGGCTTCCCAGGAAGGGCCCCAGTACCGGCACCCAGGCATATCCCCAATCGCTATCGCGTTTACCCGGCACCGGCAACAATGCGTGCATGATCCTGGGACCCAGGTCACGGGCAGGATTGATCGAATATCCTGTGGGCCCGCCGGGACCCAGACCGATGCCCAATACCAGTAATGCAACGGGCAACGCATCCAATGCGCCCAGACTGCTCGTAGGCGATGCTATAAAAAGCACCCCCAGTATCAATACAAAAGTGGCGATGGTCTCTGTCACGAGGTTGTTGCCATAACTGCGAATAGCCGGGATCGTGCAAAAGGCCCCCAGCTTGGCCTCTGCATCTGCCGTCTGGTCAAAATGCTGCCGGAAACACAGCCAGGCGATCGCGGACCCCGCCATGGCGCCCAGCAACTGTGCACCCATGTAAATCGGCACCAGTCCCCAGGAGATCTTCCCTGACACCGCAAAAGCGAGCGTCACTGCAGGGTTGAGGTGCCCTTTGCTGGCTGCTGCCGAACAATACACCCCCACGAAGACCCCCATCGCCCAGCCAAAGCTGATGACGATCCATCCGCTATTGTATCCTTTGGACTTTTGCAGAACGACATTGCTCACTACCCCCTGGCCCAGGATAATAATCATTCCTGTGCCGATGAATTCCCCCCAAAAAGGCGACATAGGCTATGTTTTATGAGATTAATTTTTGACTTCCACCAGGTAACCCGCCGCGAGCTGCTCAAACTCCTCCACCTGCGCGCGCTGCCAGGCCTGATCTCTCTTCAATTCCTTCGCCAGCAGCGCTGCCACGGGCCCAGCACATGCCATCGCCGCCCGTGCATCCAACAGCAGGCTTCGCGTCCTCCGGCTTAAGGCATCTTCCACGGTCATGCATAGCTCTTCCCGCACTGCCCAGACGATCTCGGCCATGAGATAAGGCAGGCCCGGATGTAACTGCCGCCCCCATTCCGCATCGGCATCCGCAAGCGCACGGATGGCCACCGCATCGGTACCATGAAAATGCAGCGGATCGTCAAAATCGACGTCCATTGCCCCATGGATCGTAAGTGTGGCTGTTCTGCACGCGCGCTCCGGCAAACTCCCTTGCGCAATAGCCGTATTCACCGTATCCTCCGCCATCCGCCGGTAGGTCGTCCACTTGCCACCCGTGATAGTGACAAGTCCCGATTCCGATACCATTACCAAATGATCACGTGCTAACTCCGCCGTTTTCCTGCCGCTGCTCTTCACAAGCGGCCTCAATCCCGCATACACACTGCGGATATCGCCATAAGCCGGAACGCGTTTCAGGTACCGGCCGATCTGCTGCAGGATAAAGTCGATCTCCGCCGGCAAAGCCCTCGGCTCGATATCCGCATGATCCACCAGGGTATCCGTAGTCCCGGCGATGATCTTGTTATGCCATGGTACTGCAAACAATACCCGCCCGTCATCGGTGTGCGGAATGAGTATCGCCGCGTCCCCCGGCAGAAATTCCTTGTCCAATACAACGTGCACGCCCTGGCTCGGCGTAATGATGGCTTCGCTCGCCGCATCGTCCTTTTTCAAAATGCTATCGGTAAAAACCCCCGTGGCATTGATGACCGTTTTGGCATAAATCGTATACGTGGCAGCTCCGATCGTATCCACTGCTTTCACGCCGGCGATACGACCGTTCTCCTTCAGCAGCTCGTCGACCCGGCAATAATTCAACACCACGGCCCCTTGTTCCACTGCTGTTTTGGCCAACGCTATCGCCAGGCGGGCATCGTCGAACTGGCCATCATGATAAAGCACACCGCCCCTTAGACCATCCCCGTCGAGTGTCGGCGCCAGCGCCAATGTCTCCTCGCGTGAAAGAGACCTGGATTTGCCGAGACCGAGACTGCCCGCCATCCAATCATATACTTTCAACCCGATCCCATAGAATGGCCCCTCCCACCATTTGTAATTTGGAAGAATAAAGGACTGATCTTTCACCAGGTGCGGTGCATTGCGCCGCAAGATGCCCCGCTCGTGTAATGCTTCGGTCACCAGCTTGACATTGCCCTGCTGGAGGTAACGTACACCCCCGTGGACTAATTTAGTGGCACGCGACGAGGTCCCCTTCGCAAAATCATACTGTTCCAGCAGCAGCACACTGAATCCGCGCGAGGCCGCATCCACCGCAACGCCCAGGCCTGTTGCGCCGCCGCCGATGATACACATGTCCCAGGGTTTTTTGCCCCTGCCGGCCAAAGCCGCAGTCATATCCTGTCTTTTCATAATCGTTTTATTCGGTCCATGCGATCGCCGCCTTCACGGCGCGCTGCCATCCCTTTAACAACGCTTCTGCGTGGTGGCTATTGGCCGCGGGCTGAAAACGTCTGTCCACGGCCCACTGCAGGGCGATTTCCTCAGTCGAGCTCCAATAGCCTACGCTCAGGCCGGCCAGGTAGGCCGCTCCCAACGCCGTCGTCTCGGTCACTGTCGGCCGGACGACCGGAACGCCCAGTAGATCCGATTGGAATTGCATCAATAAATTATTCGCGGTGGCACCCCCGTCCACCCGCAGCTCCTTCAACACGATCCCGCTGTCGGCTTCCATGGCCTTCAATACGTCATAGGTCTGGTAGGCGATGCTCTCCAGTGCGGCCCGGGCAATATGCGCTTGCGTCGTGCCCCTTGTCATGCCGAAAAGACTGCCGCGGGCATACTGGTTCCAATGCGGCGCACCAAGGCCCGCAAAAGCGGGTACAAGATATACACCGTCCGTGTTTTCGACACTGGCGGCGAGTGTCTCCACCTGCTCCGAGGATCTGAAAAAGTGAAGTCCGTCCCTCAGCCATTGTACAACCGCGCCGGCGATAAAGATGCTGCCTTCCAAGGCATACTCGGTCTTCCCGTTCCTCCTCCACGCAATGGTCGTGATCAGTTGATGCTGCGACTGCACCGCCTGCTCACCTGTATGCATCAGCAAAAAACATCCTGTTCCATAAGTGTTCTTGACCATGCCCGGCTGCGTACACAGCTGACCGAAGAGTGCAGCCTGCTGGTCCCCTGCTATCCCGGCAATAGGCATCCCTACCGAACCGGGCGCCATGATACTGGCGGTGGCGCCATAGACTTCACTCGAAGACCGCACTTCCGGCAATACTGCTGCGGGTATGCCGAACAGCCGCAGCAGTTCCTGGTCCCATTGTCCGCTGTGAATATTGAACAGCATCGTGCGCGATGCGTTCGTGCTGTCGGTAATATGCAGGCTGCCACCGGTCAGTTTCCACACCAGCCAGCTATCGACCGTTCCAAAGGCCAATTCTCCTTTTTCTGCCCGCACCTTTGCCCCGGGCACTTCCTCGAGGATCCATTTTAGTTTGGTAGCGGAGAAGTACGCGTCGATCACCAACCCCGTCCGCTCGCGGATCATCGGCGCCAGCCCTTGCGCCTTCAGGTCATCGCAATACGCCGCCGTCCGCCGGTCCTGCCACACAATGGCCGGGTAGACAGGCTTTCCGGTGGCCCGCTCCCAGACAATGACGGTCTCCCGCTGGTTGGTGATGCCGATAGCTGCCACGTCCCTGGTGGTAAGATTGCCCTTGGCCAGCACTTCCGCCAGCACGCCATATTGCGAAGACCAGATCTCTTCCGGATCATGCTCTACCCTGCCGGGTTGGGGATAATACTGGCGGAACTCCTTCTGCGCGATCTGGAAGATCCGGCCGGAATGATCGAAGAGGATGGCTCTCGAGCTGGTAGTTCCCTGGTCCAACGCAAGAATATAGGGCTGTACTGGCATGCAATCTTCGTTTTATGCAGTAAATTATGGAAAATTATCAGCACGCGTCCCCAATCCCGTGATTAAAAATTATTTCAAACTGGCTGTAAGAGCCTTGTCAAAAAACAAGATCTACTCCCTGATCAATGTATTCGGGCTGGCTATAGGTATCGCCATCTGCCTGCTCATTGTCCTGTTCATACAAAGCGAGTTGGGATATGATCAGTACCACGAGAGAAAGGACCGGATCTACCGCCTGGCAGGGGACAGGATCTACCCTGCGCGTGTAGCTTCCCGCTCCATGATCCCTCAGTCCATTGGCGCTGCCGTACAACGGGATCTCCCTGTGATAGAGGAGAGTACCCGCATCTTCCCTTTCGGTGAGCATAGCAACATTACCGTAAAGATCGGGAACAAGACCTTTGAAGAGAAAAGAATCGTTCTGGCCGATAGCAATTTCTTCCGGGTCTTCACGGGGCGGTTTTTGGAAGGAGATGCACAAACCGCATTGGCGAAGCCGGGAACGGTCGTTCTCAGCGAAAACACCGCTAAAAGATTCTTTGGTTCTGCGTCAGCGGCCATGGGCAAATCCATCCGATTTAACGACAGCACCTACCGGGTCAATGCCGTTTGCCGGGAATGGCCGGAAAAATCGCATTTCCAATTCACGATCCTGATGACCGATGTCGGCAATCCATTCATTTCTCAAAAAGAGCTGGTTACCTTCGCGGCTTATACCTACCTGGTGCTGCGACCTGGAACTTTTCCGGCCACCGTGGAAGCCCAACTACCTGCGGTGATAGAGAGGAATGTAGCCCCGGTGATCGAAAAGGAATTCGGGATGTCCTACAAAGATTTCCGCGCAGCGGGGAATGGGTATCGTTATTTCCTGCAACCCTTGGAACAGATCCATCTTTATTCCCACCTGGAATCCGAGATCCAGCCTGGCGGAAGCATAAAGGAGCTGTGGTTGTTTGGGTTGATTGCATTATTCATTTTGAGTATTGCAGGGATCAATTTTATCAACCTTTCCACCGCCCGATCCGTGGAAAGGGCCAGGGAAGTGGGGATACGCAAGACCTTCGGATCGCTGCGGCGGCAGCTGATCGGGCAGTTCCTGCTGGAATCCGTTCTGATGAGCTGTCTGAGTATGCTGCTGGCTTTGGTGCTGGTCATCTTACTATTGCCTTTCTTTAATCAGGTAGCCGGCAAGTCGCTTAGCGCCTTGTATTTTGTGAGTCCGTCGCCCGCGCTCTGTCTGCTGCTCTTCTCCTTGTTGGTCGGCTTGGCAGCTGGTCTGTATCCTGCCTTTGTGCTCTCTTCTTTCCGGCCGGCGCAGGTGCTGAAAGGAAAATTTACTTCGAACCGGTACGGATTGATCCTCCGCAACGGGTTGGTGGTCTTTCAATTCGCTCTTTCCATCATCCTGATCATCTCCACGATCATAGTCAACCGACAGATGCAATTTATGACCGGAGATCAACTAGGATTTCAAAAAGATCATATCCTTGTTTTGCAGAATGCTTTCTATTTAGGCGAACATGCGGAGGCGTTCAAAGATGAGCTGTCGGCCGTAGCGGGTGTCGCGAAGGTCAGCGGCTGTTTTAACCTGCCCGGCGGCGAATTCGTGAGTACGACCTTCCAGGTCGTTGGCTCGAAGGAGTCTCATACGGAGAGCGCCGATGTGGTCGATGGCCAATTTGCGGCGTTACTGGGCCTTCAATTGACGCAAGGAAGATTCTTTTCGAAGGCGTATGGAACGGATACTTTTGCCGTGGTGCTGAATGAAAGCGCGGTGCAGGACATGCAGCTGAAGGATCCGGTAGGAACGAGGATAAACATCCTGGCTGGTTGGTTGAATGCCCCCGACCCTCCGTCGCTAAAGGTCTTTCATGTTGTTGGAGTGGTCAAGGATTTCTATTTTCAATCCCTGCGAAAAAAGATCTCTCCCCTGGTCCTGATCAATACGGGTGGACGCTTTAATACGGGCCTGATCGGCATTCAGGTCAATGGCGCTGCGCTGGCCAGGGTGATTGATGTCACGCAAAAGCTGTGGAAGAAAATGGCGGCTGACCAGGGCTTTCATTATACTTTCCTTGACCAAGACCTGGCGGACCAATATCAATCTGAGCAAACGATCCGAAGAGTATTCACGGGTTTTTCCATATTGGCTATCGGCATTGCCTGTATCGGCCTGCTGGGCCTGGCGGCCTATACCACCCGGCAGCGAACCAGGGAAATAGGGATCCGTAAAGTGCTGGGTGCTATCCAAGGGAATATTCTCCTGTTGCTGTCGAAAAATTTTGTCCGGCTGGTGATCATTGCGGCGCTTATCGCCTTCCCCCTGGCCTGGCTGGCCATGCATTCCTGGCTGCAGGATTTTGCCTATCGGGTCGACCTGTCCTGGTGGATCTTCCTGGAGGGTGGTGTTACCGCACTGGGCATTGCCTTGATCACCATAAGTGTCCAGGCTGTACGGGCAGGGAATGCTAATCCGGTAAGATGCAGCCGCTCACGTGAGGGTGAGGATCCGCCATGTGCTAAGTCTTAAACGGCAGATGCTTATCGTAAGATGCAGGTGCTCACGTGAGGGTGAGGAAAACGATGTTAGTGGACGATTTGATTACTACGTCAGGCTCATGTGTACAATGTCGTGATTGCGTAAAAGGTTGTCACGGACTACTTCAACAGGCAGTCGGCTTCCACAATGTACCACAACACGGGTGGCATCACGGACACTATGACGGCGGAAGCTGTGACGGACAATGGGACTGCGGTCGGCGAGCGGTGCTCTTCAGGCAGCGGGAAACAGCACAAAGTATAGATTCGCTACCGCGATTGTATGATGAACGCGGGGCGCCGGTCGGCGTGACACGGTGACGACGGAAGCTGAAACAGATTCAAGGAGGGCTGCGGCGGGAGGGGATGCAATTCGGCTGCTATCGGGAAACGAGCGAAATAGTATAACGATGCCTGGGGCAAGCGGCGGAGGGGATGCCACTTCATTGCCCTATCCGAAGGCCTTGGGTAAGATCCGGCCAGCGAGGGGGCACGGAGTTCCGTGCTCTGATGTTTGTGCGGGTTCCGAATATCTACAAACGCTATCAAGTCTGTCCGCGCGCGCTCACATTGGCCGCGTGCAGAGGCTGAGACGGTCGCCATGATGTTGCGGCGGCGAGCGGCGGCTCGGAGGCGGTCGCACGGGGCTACCTCGAGAGCATGGCGCATCGGATGTTGCGTGAGGCCATTGTCTTGGCGGCGTGATGGGGCACGTCGTTGTCATGCCAGTGCATTTGCGGCAGGTCGCGTTTCCTGGACGTGTTCATCGATTGGAAGTCAAAAGCACGAAAGGCAAACAGTTACTCACTATCCCGCATTAGGTCGGGCTTAAACGCAACATGGTCGTCCTCAGTCGTAGGCGCGCATGTGAGGGTGCTGGAAACGAGATGAGCGGCGGGATTCTGGCAGATGAATGACATGGTCCAATGCCTTGATCAGGCTAATCGAGGAACCTTCATCGTTGTGGTGCTTGGGCGGTTTGATATCACGGATTCCATCCAGAGGTGTTCAAACAGATATGCTGGGCCTTATTTGGCGACCCCGTAATCGATGAAGTTAAGGCAGCAAACAGGTATAGGACTTGGCGCGGTATCCCGCATATCAAGGATGTCACGCACAGGTTTTTATCATACATCCTAGGCATTATTTGGGGCGTTCTGGATAAATTGTTAAGTTAAGGATTAAATAGCGAGGTGTGGCTGGAAACGTGGTCGAACGTCAGGGATTCCACCCACTACTTTTATTAAGTGACATGGTCCAATGCCTTGATCAGGCTAATCGAGGAACCTTCATCGTTGTGGTGCTTGGGCCTGGTTTGATATCACGGATTCCATCCAGAGGTGTTCAAACAGATATGCTGTGCTTTATTTGGCGACCCCGTAATCGATGAAGTTAAGGCAGCAAACAGGCATAGGACTTGGGCGCGGTATGATATCAAGGATGTCACACACCAGGTATTATCATATATCCTAGGCATTATTTGGTGCTTCTGGAATAAATGGTTAAGTTAAGGATTAAATAGGGGTGTGGCTTTAACGTGGTCGAACGTCAGGGATTCCACCCACTACGTTTACTATAGGGTACTGGGTCCCATTTGGAGCACATTGCAAGCGAGGTTTTTTTTTTTTTGGGGGGGGGGGGTGCCTTGCTGTTTGTTGGTGTGGGAATAATGGCGATTGCCGGCGGCAGCGACACGGTAGCTCGCTGTGAGGAGGAATAATCGAGGCTGCGGTGCATCTTTGGTGTTCCGCCGATTGCACATGTGATGGGAGGTCTGCGGCGTAGGATATTGTGATGGAGGCATGTCGGGGCGTTTGGGGGCGACTCGGGGCCATTCCCGACGGGTATAACTCATGGAAACGAAAACACAAAAGGCTAGGTGTAGTTTATCATCCCGTATTTCCTAAGGCTGAAACGCAAGATGGTCGTCCTCAGATGCAGGCGTGCATGCAGAGAGTGCCCGATACAATCTGTGCGGGGGGTTCGTCCAACAGATCAAAGAGATCATCCAATGTGTTGACTATAACGATATAGGAACCGGTACGAACCGGCATCCACATCCATTTGTATGACATATACAGTAAGCCTCATAAGGATTTTACGACTAGGATGGCAGGATATCTTTTTGCCGTGGATGTGGCGGCTGGGTTCTGGGGCTGATAGCCCAAGGCATTTGGGGGCGGCCTGACACCCTTCCCGGCGGATGCGTCGCGTCGGAGCGAGAGCACGAAAGCCCAGGGGTTGTTCACAATCCCGCATTTGCTATGACTTGCATGGCAGATGTTTGTTTTCACACGTATTCGCGTATGCGAGAGTGCTAGAAACGATACAAGCAGGGGGTTTGTCCAACAGATCTATGACATCGTCTTATGTCTTCGGATCATTCCAATCCGGGAACCGTCATCCAAGTGCATTCGCATTACACGTATAGTCAGCTTCAGAAATTATTGCTTGCCTAGGATGGCCGGATATATTTTTGCAGTGGATGTGGCGGGTGCGTTTAGGACTTGCATTTTTCGCCGAAGCTTTTGCTGGTAAAATCCATGAAGCCATCGATAGCAGCAAGCATTGCAATCAGACAGCCCGCATGCGCTCGATGTGGCGGCCGCTGCCCCGACGTTCCATCGCATGCCCCTCGCAGCCAGAGGAAGCCGTGAACATGCTCTGCACGCCTTCCATGTATGTATGATCGCTTGTGGCAGTGGTTGGGCGTGGTTGGACAGCGAAGGCATCACCGAGGGCTGCCAAGACGTACTTGCTACGTCTGTTTTCGTAACCCCATAATCCATTAAGTTCAGGCAGCATAGCGGCAAGGGGCTTCAGCGCGGTCTCACGTGAAAGATCCTACTTACAGGCATCCCAAAATATATTGCGCCTGTCTGCGGGTTCTGTAAGAACTACTTAGTTACGGACCCAACGAGCGTGGGGCTTGGACGTGCTCGGACATCAGCGATCCCACCAATTTGTTCTTTTTTTTTTTACTATATATACTGTGGATCATTTCGGGACCGTGTAAGATCTGTAAAGTTATGGCATCGGAAAACTGGTATAAGAAACAGAATACTGTTGTATACATGTTGCACCGTATGGTATATGTAGCATCAGTGTATGGCATGCACTGCGGGATTTTAGTTGTAATTCATGTTCCGAGCTCGCAAGTGCGTGCCTTGGTGTAACCGGCACCTTGAGGCAGGCGCCATGAAGCAACGCCTGAAAAATGCTGCTCGATTGGAAAGGCAGCGGAGGAGAATGGCTGCGCTTCGAAACCGTATTCGCCAGAGCCCAAAATGGCATGCAGCTGAGAAGGCGAAAGAGGCTGCACGGAAGCGAGCAGAACGAGCACGCGCTGCTACGCAGCTCCGGAAGGCGCTCAAGGAGCAGGACAACTGCGAAGGAGCTTGCGAGCGAAGGAGGCTGCGCTGCAAACGATGCGGACAAAGTATCTGCGTCGTTTGGAGGCAATGCGAACAAGGTACGCCTTCTTGCTACAGCGCAGAGGTGCAGGGAACGCTGGACCTGCTTGCCGAAGTACAGAATTGGCGGGCATGGTTCCGGGCGCTTTCTGGACGGGTGCGTATTAGTTTAAGTGTCAATGGACACTTGAACATGCGCATCCCGTTGCACATGCGGGAAGCACGGTAAACCTTAAAAACGTATGCGATACACCATAGCAAACGCGGCAATGAAAGTGCCATGTAGTAAACACGAAAATGTAGGTCACCAAATGTGTTTGCCATTGTAATATGGGTATCGCTATTGCCGTGAAGGTATTGTCATTGACATTGTTATTGTATTGCTAATCCTATCGCCATTCTTTTAGTAGTGCTGCTCCTACTGCTACTGCTGTTGCATTTGCTGCGCGGGATTATTTTACCATTGCTCTTCGAGTATGAATAGTGCCATTGTTATTCCATACGGGTATTGCTATTGCTACTGGTATTGCAATTGCGATTGGTACTGCCATTGCTATTGCTATGGGCTATGGTATTGCCATTGGACGTTGCTATGAAGGTACTGCCATTCTACGTATTGCTTGTTGTCGCATGGTATGAACGATTGATACTGTTTGGAGGTAATTGTTACGCGGGGGTCAATTTTGATGCGTTCGATAAAGCGCCGCGTAATTTAGATAACGGTAGTGCACTTCCTGTGAGCGAAGGCATTAAAGGGTAGCGCTTGTAGTATCTGAAAGATCGAAGGTCGCAAAAGCCACGACAAAGGGGACGTGGCCAGCAAGCCTCTGATCTTTGCTGTTTCTTCGTGAATGTACATGGTGGCGCAGTATCTGCAAATGCTATCAATTATGTACGTCACAACGTTAAATATGCGCACGAATTGAAGGGGGGGTAGGGTCGCGATGCACTCGGCTCGTTTATGGAAACTTTGGGTAATATCCGGGCAGAGGGACTCACGGAGCTTGTGTTCAAATGTTTGTGCGGGCACTTTCCCCGCAACGGCACGCGGCCAGGTGGGCGCAGGGCGGGTAAGGTGGCAATGCACTTGTTTGGCTTATGTAAGCCTTGTGTCATTAGAATCCGCTCTGGACCGCAGCCGTCAGGCGAGGGCGCAGCCTATGACAGTTTGCCGACGCTTGAGATTCGATTGTTACCGCCATTGGCTTCTGAGCTTGTGGTCCGTACTTTGGATCCGGGCGGCTTTCACAGGGCACATAACCGCGGGGGGTGCTTGACGCAACACGCGGGCTTCCGAGCGTGGCACATGATGACGCCACTTGGCCGTTCTCTGTTGTAACCAGAACACGCCCAGGAGAGCGGCGTGGGTAGGCAAGGCTACGCGCCATAAGCGTTTGGCTTATGTTCGTTATCAAACCGGCATTGCGATTGCGAGGACGCTGGCCAAGCAGGAGAGGCAGGGGGGCTCAAGCGGACCAGGGGTGACAAAGGAATATCATCACAGGATTGTTTATTAAACCACAGTTTTTCCAACCAAAAACGTCATCGGAACGCAATGGAGCAAACTGTGCTGCTATTATTGTTGATATGTATTGGTAGATGATCCAACCGCGTTGCGTTCGCGCTGTAATGTATACGCATACGAATGTAGTGTGGCATGTTACTCTTTCACACATCATGTTTTGGTAGTTATGCGCGGTGTGAGCGGTGCAGCGTTGCTGTCACGCTTCATGGAATGTGTATTTTAAAACAAGCAGAATGGTGGGCTGCGTCAGAGTAAAGGTTAGGGTATGCAAGTCATTGGTTGAGCGGCCTCGTGGCATCTCCGTTGTATTCTGCGCACCGCCATTTCAGGTTTGCACTGTGTTCGTCAGGCTAGGGAAGGTTCAAACCTCTCCGAGGCGCGGCTGGAGGCTAGCGACCTCCCAACCTCTAGTTGGCGTCTGCGCACGCGTCGACTCCGTTGCAGAGTTTCTGCTCCGTGCTCGGCGTACGTAGCGAGACTGCGAAAACGATGCACCATCGTTTGTCACGTTGTTCCCCCCTGCGTAGATATGTATTTTGTATAATCAGCGATCTACTGCGCATGCGTAGCAATGTAGGCGCAGTAGAATTACTCGGAGGATAGAAAGAGTAAGTAAGCATGTAGTGCGGAATGGTTGCGGCCATAGTATGTAATATTAGCGGACCATAATCACTCTATAATGAGTGTGTCTGTTGGTGTTTGTGTGGTGTGTGCATAATATGATATATACTTGTGATAGGGAGTGGCGGCTTTGGAAGAGAAGATGTAGACAGTCATAGACAAGGAAAAGCTTGACGAAAGCGAAGAACTATGCAGGTACAACAGTGATGGCCGCGGTGCTGCAGCTATTGCCGTTGCTTGTAGGCAACCATTTGGCGTACGTCTTGCAGCACTGGTCAGCAGAGAGCCCTGGCCGGATGCATTAGCAGTGATATAGCTAGGCATGAATTGATTAGCTCGCGGCCACCGTTTTCGTGTGCCGTGTGTAATCACTTGGTTTGCTATAATTTGTGGTGCAGGAACATGGCCGTCTGCATCCCGCTGATCTTGCTTTGGATACTGATGTTCACGATCCAGGTGGGATTTGCAATTGCAATGGGCGAGGAGTGGTTCGATTGGCTGCGGGTTGGCATACAGCGCTACCACGAACTTGTAGCAACATTTAGAATGATGGTACAGATGAAACTGACTGGCCACGTTTAAACGTTGTGCAGACCACGAAGCGTCAAGTAGTACATGTTCAAAAGAAGTTGAAGTAGAGCAGAGCAAAACATACATGTACGATATCTGTAAAGGTTGTCTGCAACCGCAAGCGGTTGAACATCGTGAAGAAGCAGCAGCTGAAGAAACATGTGCGGCGGGTCAAGGGCTCGCAGCTGGTGCATGCTACGGAGTCTGTGGGCCACCTCCAGCTGCGTGCTCAGTATACGTGGGGAGACGTGTAAAAGATGGCATGCTACTTTGCTCCTGTGTCCACTCAGCCGCAATGCTATGTTCGGTTGGTGTACGATATTTAGTAGACTTCTGTACTGCATTCATATGCATCGCTATACATGGCTTGTCTGCAGAATCAATTTCAAATATGTACTTGTGATTGGCTAGTAGCTGCCATGGCCGAACAGGTTAGCAACGGTTGTTCTGCGTTGGCGCAGCTGAATTCATGATGTAATAATTCGGTATGCTCAGTTAAGTGGTACGAGAAGCGCGCCTGCAAGGAACTCGGATCTTTGCTCGTCACGACTGCAAGTGGGCGAGCAATTAAAAGATGCATGTATCGTGGTCAAGATAGCCACGTACTTCTGCCAACTGTGAATGTGGGAGGTACAACAATGATGGCCATAATGCTCCGGCTCGTGCTGTTGATATTTGGTTGCTTCACGGGGTATGCTGTGGAAAGCTGGAGCCTGTGGAGCCTTGGCCCGACTTAACGCCAATGCTAGTGCAACCAACGAACACGCTGTTGTATAGAATGGTACATAACAAGCGTATGTAATCTATTATTGCAAGCCATATTCAGTGGGGCAGGAACACCATCGCCTGCATCACTGTTCGTGGGGGTTTGGGCAGTCACGTGGAGCAAGTACGTGGTTTCGACAGACGCCCTGAGTGACGACTTCCTCGATTGGCTACAGGCTGGCGTACGGCGCGAGGTCTGACATATGCAAAGTTTGGTTGCAGCGATATCACCATTAGATGCTGATCAGCATGGTACAAGTCCCTTGTGTTAGAAATTCGACGGCTACCGCAATGTAGATGCCATGTTGTTTCGGCCAAGATTTGCTGTCGATGATTTTGTTACAATGATTAGCTACACCATTGGTTTGGATTGACGTTATCGACTACGTAGTAATGATGCGTCTGACGGTCGAAACAGTAGCTATGCCATTGGCTTGGAGTGATGTAATGGACTTACCAACTAGCTTGCTACCGCGATTCCCACTGATGCCGGGGGGTGAGAAAGAGGAGAGGGGCCAGAAGACGGATATTGTTTGGAATGATATAACAAACTCCGTTACTGATGATCCGTGTGACATTCTAAAGTTGCACACGTATGCATTAGTATCCCTCCTTTTTTTTGTTTTTCCAGAGGTCATCCCGCAGCGGCCGCAGCCAGATGACATTGCACAAGATTCGGCAGTTGCGGAAGCATGTGCGGTACGTCAGGCTTGCACAGTGGGCGCATGTGAAAGGCCTCATCGATGAATACCTGCGTGAGCACCGTGCTGTTACACGGCAGCGCGACATCACGCGTTGCAGGTATCTACGGAACATCGAGCAGCAGAACCTGCGCTTCAACAGCACGCGGCGGCCACGGCCAAAGTCTACAGTTACGTGCAAGATGGCTGCATGCCGGCATTGCACCAGCAATGCCACGGAGGATGTCGGCGGTAATTTGGTTAACCATGAAGCTGAGCGGCGCTTCAGACGCACCCACGCAATGAATGGCCGCGGAAAGGGGATCAACAGGCCAAATTACGGCGCATACAATTGGCGATGGGACGCCTACGCACACGACTACGTGTGGGCCCATGGGTCGCAAAGACCGGAACCGCCTGGTCCACAGCATCCATGGAAACATGAATTCGGATTCCACGACCCTACGTGATCAACGCGGCGAAATTCATGTTGAAGCAGCACGGTCGCTGACAAGTGTTGATCAGCACGCGGAACCGTACGATCGCACGCAGCCAGGGTCCACGGCACCACTTGATTATGACGTGCACCGTGTTGCAGACAGCAATGTCAACGATGCAGCATCTGCCACGGTGGAAGTCCACGATGCTGCACAGAATGTTACGGTATCTAACGTCTCCGCAGGGGCAACCTCCTCGTCGCACGGAGCACGGCCACACAAGCAGCCAAGAAGGCGATGGGCAGACATGGCTGAAGAAGAAGATGACGACGACGCGGCGATATTTTCGCTCAGGCCACCATATACCCACGGAGAATGAAGAAGCCCGCGAGGACCACGGATCGACGACACCACACAACAGCATCTTCCCTGCGACCGTGTCGACTGCCTCCTCAGTTGAGCCGCTGGCGCCTGTGGGTGCCAACCCCATGCTACAGTCAACAACATTGCGTGCAGCACGAGATGCGGTAGATATAGGATTGCCGAGGCCCGTCGATGTTTTGCGCGGAGCTGCGACACTGTCACCAGTGGAATCAGAGGTTCAAGCGTTTGCAATGGCGGCAGTGGAGTTTTA
>CBDCBP010000002.1:0-233320 GCA_965214315.1 Puia sp.
GATCGGCAATGATTTGAAGATCATTGCAGGCGGGTCACCGACCTTCCCAATCCACGCCCGGCGGTCCGCCGGGATTCAATGCAGCCCGGGAACGTTCGTCTATTGGGACAAGGGATATGGGGATCAATTCCCTGACCAACCCTTCGAGCCTGCGGCGCTGGTGGTGACCCGGCTGATCTCGCTAAGAGGAGCCACACGGCTTTGCCTGGATCTGGGACATAAGAGCATTTCTGCGGAGAACGAGCTCACCAAACGGGTAGGTTTTTTAAACGGGCCGCGCCTGACGCCGGTCGGACAAAGTGAGGAGCACCTGGTCGTTGAAAGCAACGGCGAAAGCGGCGCAAGCCGCAATTTTGAGATCGGAGATGTCTTCTATGGGGTACCCTATCATATCTGCCCGACCGTGGCGCTGTACGAACGGGTATTCGTGGTCGAGAACGGAAAGTTCGGGGCGGATTGGCCGAATGCCGCACGCGATCGAAAACTAAGCATTTAGACCTGGCCTTTCGGCGATTCATCTCCACAATTGGCATGTTCACCGACTTTAACTATCGGGACAATTACGGGCAAGTTATCTTGCAATTAGTTCACTGTCATGTCTATGGGGATTGATTTTTATTTTTCGACCAAGAAACAATTTTGTTCGAAAACTGTTTATTTCAATAGTTTTGTTCGCTCAAACCTGCATTAGAATTTATCAACTACAATAAACCAAAAACGACTCGAACATGGAAGTAAAAGAAGGCACAGGCAGGCTCGGTGTGCTCTTACCAGGCATGGGCGCAGTAGCCACGACGCTGATCGCAGGCGTGGAAGCGATTAAAAAAGGACTCGCTCAGCCGGTCGGCTCACTCACACAGCTTGGCAACATCCACCTCAATCGCAAAACTGGCGATAACTACCCGAAGATCAAAGATTTTGTTTCCCTCGCTGCACTCGAAGACATCGTTTTCGGCGGCTGGGATGTATACGAAGACAATGTATACGAAGCAGCCAGCCGTGCCAAGGTGCTTGAACCGCATACCCTTCAGGCGCTCAAAGCAGAGCTTGAGGTCATTAAGCCCATGAAAGCCGTCTTTGACCGCTCCTACATCAGGAACCTCGACGGCACCCATATTAAGCAGGGCGACACCAAATACGAGCTGGCAAAGGCCCTGATGGAGGATATGACGGCGTTCCAGGAGACAAGGGGATGCGACCGGCTCGTGATCGTATGGTGTGGAAGCACCGAAAAATATACGGAGATCTCGGATGTCCACGAAAGTCTTCACGCCTTCGAAAAAGGCCTTAAGGAGAACGATAGCCGGATCGCTCCTTCCATGATCTATGCCTATGCGGCTTTAAGGTTGGGGATACCTTTCCTGAATGGCGCGCCCAACCTGACGGTCGACATTCCCGCGCTTGTAGAACTGGCCCACAAGACCGGCTCGCCGATCGGCGGCAAGGATTTCAAGACCGGGCAGACGCTCATGAAGACCATTCTAGCCCCCGGCCTCCAGGCGCGTGCGCTTGGCGTGAAGGGCTGGTTCAGTACCAATATTTTAGGCAACAGGGATGGCTACGTACTGGACGAGCCGGATAATTTCCGTACCAAGGAGGTCTCAAAGCTAAGTGTACTCGAAGACATTCTGCGCCCCGACCTGAGCCCGGACCTGTACGGTGAACTCTATCACAAGATCCGGATCAATTATTATCCGCCGCATGGAGATAACAAAGAGAGTTGGGACAATATCGACATTTTCGGCTGGCTAGGCTATTCCATGCAGATCAAGATCAATTTCCTCTGCCGGGACAGTATTCTGGCTGCACCGCTGGTATTGGATTTGGCTTTGTTTGGCGATCTGGCTAAGAGAGCGGGTCTCAGCGGGGTCCAGGAGTGGTTGTCCTTCTATTTCAAATCACCCCAGACGTCGCCGGGATTGCGGCCCGAACATGACATCTTCAAACAACTGACGGTGCTGCAGAACGCGCTCCGCAAATTGATGGGTGAAGAACTGGTGAATCCGGAAGGGCTCACATACGCCGAAGAAGCTGTCACCGCGTGAGACTAACGATTTGCCGGCTCATTTCCACCTGTCTGGGAATAGGCTATACGCCAAAGGGCGGGGGGACCGTTGCCGCTGTTGTTTGCTGTATAGCCTGGTTTTTTGCCTGGAGGGGTGGAAATGAGCATTTTTTCGGGCAGGGGCTGGCCATATTGTTCGTCTTTGCCGTAGGGGTCTATACTGCAGGACAGGTCGAAGCCGGATGGGGTAAAGACAGTTATCGCGTTGTCATCGACGAAGTTGCAGGGATGGGGCTTACTCTCTTCGCAATCCCCGACGCTTGGCAGTACGTATGTATAGGACTTGTATTTTTCCGGTTGTTTGACATAGCTAAACCATTGTATATCCGGAAAATGGAGAAATTGCATGGGGGCTGGGGAGTGATGATGGACGATATGCTTGCCGGGGTCTATGCCAACCTATTGCTACAGATCGTCGTATTTTTTAAGCCATGGAAGTAGTATGATCACATTCACCAAGGCTCAATTGACGGCCATTCTTGCGACGGGTGTTGATTTTGGCATCTTCTTCCTGCTGTTGAATATCGCGGGCGTGCCTGTCGTAGCGTCGGGCGCAACAGGGACTATTTGCGGTGGAGCGACGAATTTCCTGCTTAACCGCAACTGGGTGTTCAGTTCGCAGGAGAAGAAATGGGTGGCTCAATTGAATCGCTTCGTGCTTGTCTGGATCGGCAACCTGGTGCTCAATGTGTCCGGGCTCTGGCTCCTGACACATTATACCGGACTAAGAGATCTGTTGGCCAAGGTCATAACAGGCCTAACCGTGGCGGTTTGCTACAATTACCCGTTGCAGAAAAGATTTGTATTTAAATAATATCGATGATAAAGTTTGGAATTAGAACTAAAGCTTGGATTTTTTTCACGTTTATTATGGCTGCTGCCTGGACAGGCTCCGCCCAGGGCGTCGTCCTGCGGGGTTTAATCGTGGATTCCATCACCCAATCTCCGATCAGCAATGCCAGCGTTTCCATCAAAGGGTTGCGTGGCGGCGCCCGCAGCAACGCGGAAGGGCGTTTTGCCATACCTATCCCCCAACGTGAGATCAACATTGTTGTCAGCAGCGTAGGGTACAACACCGAAACGCTCCAATTCGAATCCGTTCCCGAAGGCGAAATACTATTCACCCTATCCCGCAAGGCCCAACAACTAAAGGCCGCGTTGGTCAAGAACAAGTCCCAAAAATACCGCAACAAAGGAAACCCGGCGGTCGAGCTCATCCGGCAGGTCATCGACCATAAGAACCAAAACCGGATGGAATCTTATTCGTACGCAACCTACCAGAAATATGAGAAACTAGTGGTCTCCGTGGACAAGGTTAACGACAAAATAACGAAAAACAAGATCCTCAAGCCCTATCATTTCCTGGTTGAAAACAGCGACACGGACAAACTGGCGGGTCGCAGGCTTTCCCCGGTATACCTGGAAGAAACGTTTTCCAATAATTTTTATCGAAAAAGCCCGGAAAAAAGCAAATCGATCATTACGGGTAAGCGTAATGTAGATTACGGAGAGCTAATCGATATGAAGGGCATCAGTATGTACCTGAACCGGCTCTATCAGGATTTCAACGTCTACGACAACAACATTTCGGTTTTTACCAATCTCTTCCTCAGCCCGATCGCCGAAACCGCCCCAACCTTTTACATGTTCTTCATCGACGATACGGTGATGGTGGACAGTCAGAAGCTGATCCGGTTGTCGTTCCGGCCGCGCAACCCGAACGACCTGCTGTTCCGGGGGACGATGTGGATCACGCTGGACGGCAACTATGCCATCCAGAAGCTGCGCCTGCTCGTCAGCAAGAGCATCAATTTCAACTTCGTCCGGGAGATGAACATCAACCAGGATTTCACCCGGCGGCCCGACGGCCGGTATCTGCTTACAAAAAGCGATGTGCTGGGGGATTTTGGGATCAACAAATCGGGGACCGGTCTGTACGGTGAGCGGGAGGTGACCTATATCAATTTCACCACCAATATACCGGTGTCGGACAGTGTCTTCAAGGGCGCGGCCACGGTGATACTCGATAGTGCCGAAACCCATCCTGATAGTTTCTGGGTGAATCACCGGCCGGATACGCTGACGAAATACGAAGCCAAGGTCTATGCCAACGTGGACAGTTTGCAGCACATGAAATCTTTCAAGCGGTTGGTGGATTGGTCGACGTTCCTGCTTGCGGGGTATAAACAGGCCGGCCCCGTAGAGATCGGCCCGGCCAGCACCTTTTATAGTTTCAACCCGGTGGAAGGTTTCCGGCTTCGCTTTGGCGGAAGGACCACCACGCACTTCAGCAACCGCTATTACAGTGAGGCCTATGCCGCCTATGGGTTCAAGGACCAGAAATGGAAGTATTTTTTAAGCGGCACCTATTCTTTGAACAACAAGTCCGTGTATGGCTTCCCGCAGCACTATGTGCGGATGTCTTACCAAAAGGAAACGGAAATCCCGGGACAGCAGCTGCAGTTCGTGCAGGAAGACAATTTCCTGCTTTCGTTCAAGCGGGGAAACAATGACAAATGGACGTACAACAACAATTTTCGTATCCAGTATGTGAAGGAATTCAAGAGTCATTTTTCATATAATTTTGGTTTCCGCTGGTGGGAGCAGACCCCGGCTGGCACTATCTCCTATGTGAAGTTCAACAACGCGGGGATAGACACCATCCGGCAACTGACGACGACGGAGCTCTCGGGCGAGGTGCGCTGGGCGCCGCATGAACAGTTCTACATTGGGAAATTGTATCGCGTACCGATCATCAACAAATATCCGATCATCGACTTCCGTTGGACTACGGGTGTCTCCGGACTTTTCCGTGGGCAGTACAATTATCAGAATCTCGATCTTAATTTCTACAAGCGGTTCTATGAGACGTTTTTGGGGTATACCGATATCACCACTGACTTTGGTTACATCATCGGAAAAGTGCCCTTCCCATTGGCGGATGTACACCATGCCAACCAGACATATGCCTATCAGTTCCAATCCTATAACCTGATGAACTTCCTGGAGTTCGTGAGCGACCACTATGCCACCGCGTATATCGACCATTATTTCAATGGCTTCTTCTTCAACAAGATCCCTTTCCTGAAGAAATTGAAATGGCGGGAGGTTGTCGAGGCCAAGATCCTGTACGGCGGATTACGAACCGAGAATGATCCCAATAAGAACCCCAGTGCGGTGAAATTTCCCTATACCAACGGACAGGTGGAGACCTATTCGCTCAGTAAGACGCCTTACATCGAGGGTGGTTTTGCGATCGCGAACATCTTCAGGCTCATACGGATCGATTACGTGAGGAGGTTCACCTACCTTAGTCATCCGGACATCCCGACCTGGGGTATTCGGGTGAGGACAAAGTTCGATTTTTAGATGTACATTTGAAAAATTTGCTCCCTTTTTGAGGAGGTTTGGATTGGCCATGACCACGCGAAAAAAACTACAACTTGGTATCTATACGGTCATAAATCCGCTGGTGCGGTTGTTGATCCGCTTGGGGCTCACTCCAAACATGGTCACGACGATAGGATTGGTGTTGAATATTGGTGTTGCGGTCATTTTTATCAGCGGTGCGGAGGAAGGGCGTCGCGGCGACCTTCGATATGTAGGTTGGGCGGGAGGCCTCATCCTTTTTGCCGGTCTTTTCGACATGCTGGACGGGCAGGTGGCGCGTCTCGGCAATATGAGCTCTCAATTTGGTGCGCTCTACGATTCCGTGCTAGACCGGTACAGCGAGCTGATCCTTTTCCTGGGCATTTGTTATTACCTGGTATCGCATCACTATTTTATGAGCAGCCTGTTTGCCTTCATCGGGCTCATCGGCAGTATGATGGTCAGTTACACCCGCGCGCGGGCGGAAGGCTTGGGGATCGAGTGCAAGGATGGGCTTATGCAACGGCCGGAGCGCGTTATTATCATCGGGGTCTCGGCCCTCGCCTGCGGTGTTGCTTCCCGCTGGATGGGCGGCGACTATAAGATCGCCTGGCCGGACAGCAATTTCCCTGTTTTCGAGACCATTTCTATTTTTACGATACCGCTAACGATCATGGCTTTTTTGGCCAATTATACGGCAATCGGCCGGTTGCGTGATGCGCGCCGGACGCTGGAGGCAAGGGCCGCGGCCAGTATAGCCGCGGCGGGCGGGATAAGCTCCGCAGGCACGACTGCTGCCACAAGCGGTACGACCACTGCGAATAGCGCTTCCCCGGGCAGCAATGGCACCGCGGCTGGTGGAAGCGGCAGCAACGCGGCTGTGCCAGCCACCGGCAGCCCCGCATCTATTGGCGGAGCGGCTTCCACTGGAAATGCCACGGCGACTGGCGGGCCTAAGCGGTCGTCGCTTCCGGGAGCAACTATGCTCGTGCTGCTGGCGGGGCTATTGACAGGCAGACAAGGATCGGCCCAGCCCACTACATTGGCTGCTTCCCTGGCGCCACCCGGGACCCTTCACCCGCATCCTGCGGTCATCAATGATCCGGTCGACACCTTTCCAGTCCCGCCGGTGAATGGGAACTCGCTGTTCTACCTGCAACGCACACCCAACATCAATACGGTTCTCTACGAACTGAACCTGAACAACGGCGTGCCCGACAAGGACGAGCCGGTAAAGATCCAGTGGATACGCTATACCGAAAAGCGACAGCGAACGGACCTGAGCTGGATCCAGCGGCGTTTTGCCTATGGCCTGAAAGAAAAGGATATGGGCAATGGCATCTACGAACTCCGTTTTTATGCCTTCAAAAAAGTGCCCCTCTACCTGAGGAAATGGTCTGTTGACAATAGACAGCACGTCTTCGTCGACATCAGCGGCAGGCAGGCGATCGTCAATCGCATCTATCTGCGCATCGACCCGGGAGGGAGTTTTTGGTCACCCAACGTACGTTATCTCGAGGTCACGGGCGTCGACTCGGAGAATGGTAAAGAATTAGTGCAACGCATAAAAGTGTAGGGTCGATGGATAAAGGCACCCCGCTTACCCTTAGAACGGCGATCATCGCCACCGGTATCTCACTCCTCTACTTATTGCTCAGCTCCTGGTTGATCGGCTACAAAAGCGACGAGCTTTTCCTCGTGCTGCTTTTTAACACCCTGTTCTATTTGTCTGGCGCCACGCGACGATTTATTCTCGGGTTTACCTTGTTCATCGTCTTTTGGGTGCTTTTCGATTCGATGAAGGCTTTCCCCAACTACCGCTACCAGACTGTCCATATCGAGAGCATCTATCGGCTCGAAAAGGCGTTGTTCGGCATAAGGGGCGGCCCGATCGGCGTCCTATTGGCGCCCGGGATGGAAGGCATCGACGGCGGCGGCAGGCTTACACCCAATGAGTTTTGGCTTGCACATCAATATTCCGTTCTCGACATTTTGTCCGGCTGTTTCTATCTCTGCTGGATCCCGCTGCCCCTTGCCTTTGCGGGCTATCTGTTCTATCAAGACAAGGTGGTGTTCTTTCGTTTCGCCCTGAGCTTTCTGATCGTCAACCTGGTCGGATTTATCATCTACTATGCCTGCCCTGCGGCACCGCCATGGTACGTGGAGCAATATGGCTTCGCGTTCAATCCGCATACGCCGGGCAATACGGCGGGGCTGGGTCGTTGGGATGACTATTTTCATGTACACGTATTTGCGGGATTGTATGCAAAGAGCAGCAATGTTTTTGCTGCCATGCCTTCGCTGCATTCGGCCTATCCCCTGACGGTGTTGTACTACGGGATCCGTTACCGGATGCACTGGTGGAATGCGTTGTTCGCGCTGATCATGGTGGGCATCTGGTTTGCGGCGGTATATGCCAGTCACCATTATGTACTCGACGTGTTGGCGGGGATATGCTGTGGTGTCGCGGGGATTGCGCTGTTCAATTATTTGTTTGGGAAGGTGGGGTGGTTTACGCGCTTGGTGTTGAGGTGGGCTAGGGCGGTTGAGAAGGCTGGTGTTGCCTAGGCGATGTCCTTGGCTTACCTATTATCGGCTGCGCCGATGCCTTCAACCATGATATTGACGATGGAATCGATCTGCAGGTCCAGCTTCGGGCTGCGGTTCTGGCCGACCATCAACGGTACTGCCAGGCCTCTAAAACTGCTGACCATCAGATAAGAGATCAGTTCTACGTTGTCATCGTTGATCTTCTTGAACTCACCATTGCTGACGCCTTCTTCGAGGATCCCTTTCACCAATTCAACATGGGTAGTATCGAACTTGTTCTTGAGGTCGGCCATGACGCAGTGGAGCTCCGCGATCTCCGACTTCAAGGCGTCGCTCAGGTTACATAGCTGGCTGAGTTTCTTCAGCCGGCACCGGCAATAACTGGTCAGCTTCTCCTTGGAAGTTGAAGCCTTGCTCATTTCGCGGTGGATCTGCTCGAGTAATTCGTCCATCTCGGCATACAACACGGCTTCGAAAATGTCCTCTTTGCTGGGATAGTAATAATACAGGGAGCTCTTGGCTTTGCCCATGCTACGGGCGATGTCCTCCATGGTTGTTTTCTTGAACCCGGTCTTCTCGAACAAGGCCCGGGCTGCGACGAGGATGTCCTTAACAATGGTCTCGTCCCGTTGAAGAATTTCAGCCATATTCCATAACCCTTTGTAAATCAAATTTACAGTTTTTCCCAGGTATATCTGGTTAATCGCTCGTGAATGTTGCGTGTCTGGCGGACAATTTATACATTTGGGCACCAGAAGGCTCTTTATTAGTCGTGTCAGCTTGATCCAGGCGGTCCATGGACTGCATATTCTTTCAACACCTGAAAACATGCGCACGCAACTTAACTGTATTCTTCTCATCGATGACGACGAGCCCACGAATTTCCTCAACCGGGTCACTTTGGAACAGGCGGGTTGCAGTCAGGCTATCCATGTCGCCCAGAGTGGGCAGGAGGCACTGGACTTTTTGCGGGATACCCCGCGGCCCGATCTCATCTTTCTGGACGTCAACATGCCCGCGATGGATGGATGGGAGTTCCTGGAGCGGTATCGTTCTCTTCCTTCCGACCGCAAAGCCGACATCGTGCTGATCATGCTCACCACGTCGCTCAATCCGGATGATGAGCTCAGGACGCGGGCCATACCCGAGGTCTCCGGTTTCGAGAACAAGCCGCTTAGCCGGCAAAGGGTGGAGCAACTGCTCGAAAAATACTTCAACAAGCGTTGAATAGTCAACCGCCCGAATGCAGGTAATCTTTCAGGTGGGTGATCGTTTCTTCGTGCGTGCGGATCGTCTCGCGGACGAGGTCGTTGATGGAGACGATTCCTGCGAGGGCGTCTTCATCGAATACAGGCAGATAGCGGATGTTCTTGTCCGACATCAGTTCCATACAAAATTCGACGGTGTCGTTGGGAGTGACGAGCGGGAAGTCCTTGGACATGATCTCCAATACGGGCGTATCGGTGGATGATTTGCCTTTGAGGATGACCTTGCGGGAGTAATCACGTTCCGTCATGATCCCGAGGTACCGGTTCCCCTCTGTTACCATCACCGATCCGATGTTCTGGTCGGCCATGATCCGCAATGCTTCCAGCACGGTAGTCGAAGGGGATACCGAAGTGATCCGCGCGCCCTTGTGGGCGAGAATGTCGGCAACTTTTTTCATATAGCCTTTGTTTGGTGAGGAAGCGTTTTATTCAAATTACAATATTTTATCACGTTTTGCAAGAATAAATTCTTGCGGAAAGCGACGTACCTTCGCCCCTTCAATCGATTCCGCATGCGCATCCTGTTGACAATCCTCGTGTTCACTGTCGCCCAACCCTCGTTTTCTCAAGTTGTAAGCCCGCCGCCGGCGATCGAAGTCAACCAGATCGGTTTTTATCCGTTTGCGCCAAAGTACGCCGTTGTGACCGGACTAACGGCCCGCGATGTCTTTTTCATCGTTTCGGTTGGCGCCAATTCCTCCTCCTGGGCGATCAGGACAGATACGGTATTCTTTGGCCGCCTGGGGCCTGTCGTCGCTTCAGCTAACTCTTCTTTGTCTACAAGACTGGCCGATTTTAGCGCGGTCCGGCGGCCTGGCTTGTACAGGGTGCTGGTGCCGGGCTTGCCGAACTCCGCTATTTTCTCCATCGGCGCTGAAGTATTGTCGCCCGTTGCTGCCGCGGCGCTAAAGGGGTACTATTACCAACGATCGGCGATGGCACTGACACCCGCTTATGCAGGCAAGTGGAGCCGGGCAGCGGGTCATCCCGATGATCAGGTGCTTATCCACGCATCCGCCGCGGATGCGAATCGGCCGGAAGGCACTGTTATTTCCGCTGCGGGCGGCTGGTATGATGCCGGTGATTATAACAAATATGTCGTCAACTCGGGCATCACGATGGGTACACTATTGGATGCCTATGAGGATTTTCCGGGCTATTTCGATACGCTGCATACGAACATTCCACCTGTGGCCGGCGCAATGGGGGGCGCCGCGATTCCCGACATCCTGAACGAAACCCTTTACAACCTGCGATGGATGTTACAGATGCAGGACCCGGCGGATGGCGGCGTCTATCACAAATGCACAAATGCTGTTTTCGATGGCATGGTCATGCCCGGCGTCACCAAGGCGCCGCGATACGTGGTGCAGAAAGGGACGGCAGCCGCCCTGGACTTTGCGGCGGTTACGGCGGCCGCGGCGCGCATCTTCGGCAAATACGCCATGCAGCTTCCGGGTCTCGCCGATTCCTGCCGGAGGGCGGCCATTGCCGCCTGGCGGTGGGCGCAACGCTATCCCGACAGCGTCTACGATCAGCATGCCCTCAACAAAACGTATAAGCCCGCCATTACCACCGGCGACTATGGCGACAACCATTTCGACGACGAACGGTTCTGGGCTGCCGCAGAGCTGCTCATCACCACCGGCGAGCCGCAGTACCTGTCTACTGTCGGCTCATTTATCGGCGGTCCTTTATCGCTGCCTTCGTGGTCCAATGTGGCGATGATGGGCGACTATTCGCTCCTGCGCCATGAGACGGAAGTGCCTGCGAGTCTGAGGCCGGCGGTAGATACGATGCGGGCGGGGCTGCTGCGCATGGCCAACGGATATGTACGGCTGCTAACAGGCACTGCCTTTCATATCGTGATGGGGGCGTCGAAAGGCGATTTTATCTGGGGTAGTAACGCTGTTGCTGCGAACCAGGGCATGCTGCTCATCAATGCCTGGCGGCAACAGCACAACCAGGCTTACCTGGATGCGGCGCTTGGCAACCTGGATTACCTGCTTGGCCGGAATGCCACGGGCTACTGTTTCGTTACCGACCTGGGCAGTCATTCGCCGCTCCATCCGCATCATCGTGTATCGGTCGCCGATAGTGTCGTCGCGCCCGTTCCCGGCTTGATGGCCGGCGGCCCGAACCCGGGGCGACAGGATCACCAGACCTATGTGTACCTGGAGCCGGAGACGGCTTATCTGGACCAGGACCAGGCCTATGCGAGCAATGAGATCGCCATCAACTGGAATGCGCCACTGGTCTATTTGGCGGGTGCCGTGGAAGCATTGCAATATTCGGTCGACTATGCCCGGCAGCTGGCTGCCGCTCCCGCGGCGGCGCCCAATCTTTTTGCCGGACCGGAAGTGGAAAATTCCTCCAACTACAGGATCGGTTTGTATCGGTCTAATTTTGCAGTGGCGGGTATTTTGTCGGAGCAGATCGTGCTTGAAGGCGATGGTGCTTTTCAATATCGGTATAGTGGCGGAGACGGGCTGTTCGATTCCGCGGCCGGCACCTATGCCATCGTGCCGCACAAGCTTATTCTTACCTATAAACCCACGCACATCGACTCCACCACCCTCAAACGGCTCGGCGCCAATGCGGACCAGCGGCTTCGCGCTTTTGCGGCGTTGCCCCGGTTCTTTGTGCTGCACAAAAAGAGATTGTACCGCGTCGATGAAAGCGGAAACGTATTGCGGAGCGCTCCCGGCGTCAGCGGCAATCGGACATTGGGGGTCATAGGCTCGAGAAAGCGCAAATATTATCTGCGGCTACTCCGTGCTAAATAGTTTTAGATAGTTTTGGAACATAGCGACACTTTCGTACACCCTGTTTGTATCGAAAGCGAACAGTGACCAGCGGCCGGCCGAACGCAACTAATTGATTAGGAGTTATAGATGAGTTCGGCATTCTTCTGGAGGCTATCGTGGCAATGATCAAGAACTTCTTTACCATCGCGTGGCGTACCCTTTGGAAGAACAAGGCTTATGCCGGCATCAACATTCTCGGACTGTCCCTCGGGATCGGCTGTAGTATCCTCATTTTTGCGCTCGTCAGTTACCATCTTAGTTTCGATGATTTTCATCCCGATAAGGACCGCATCTATCGTGTCGTGACGGAATTCCATGATGAGGTGGCGGACTATTCGCAGGGGGTACCGAGCCCGTTGGGCAAGGCTTTTCGAAACGATTTCGACTTCGCGGAAAAGAGTGCGAGGGTGATCAGTTACGACGACATGCTCATCAGCTTCGAGAGCGGAGGGGTGCTCAAGAAATTCCAGGAGGAGAAGGGCGTAGCTTATGCGGAGCCGGGGTTCTTCGACATCTTTCATTTTCCATTGCTGCATGGCAATAAGGCAACGGTTTTGCAGACGCCTGGTCAGGCGCTGATCACGGACAGGCTCGCCAGGAAATATTTCGGCGACGCCGAAAGTGCGATGGGCAAGACTATCCGCGTAAACAACAAGACCAGTTTCGCCGTCGTCGGTATCCTGCAGGATATCCCCGTCAATACCGACCGGCGGCAGGAGATCTATCTTTCCTACACGGATATCAAGGATCAGAATAAGCGGCTGGCGAGCGACAGCAGTTGGGGCAGCATAAACAGCGGATCGATGTTCTTTGTCCGCCTCAGGCCGGCGATAAGTGCGGCCCGGGTTAACCGGGGCCTCGCGCAGATGGGGAGAAAATACCAGGAGGGTAGGGATGCCCAGACGACCCTCTTTCGCTTGCAGCCGCTGGCGGATATCCATTTCAACGCAGATTTCGATGGGTATGCTGACAGAAAATATCTTTGGGCGCTATTTTTTATAGGCCTCTTTATCATTGTCACTGCCTGCGTGAACTTTATCAACCTGGCCACGGCTCAGGCACTGAACCGGTCCACTGAGGTGGGGATCCGCAAAGTCCTTGGCGGTCTGCAGGTGCAGCTTTTTTGGCAGTTCATGACGGAAACGACTTTTATCGCGATGTTGTCGATCGTCATTGGCTATCTGCTGGCCCTGGCGGCCCTCCCTGCACTGAATGCGTTGTTTAAAACGGAGATCAATATTGGCGTGCTTAGCGGTGCGCCGTTGCTTTTGTTCCTGCTAGGGCTGCTTGTCGTGGTCGTCTTTCTCTCCGGATCCTATCCGGGGTTGGTCTTGTCGCGGTTCAAACCAGTCGCAGCGCTGAAGAGTAAACTGTCTCAAAAAGAAGTGGGCGGATTCTCCCTGCGCCGCATGTTGGTGATAGCCCAATTCACCATCTCACAAATGCTGATCATCGGCACTATTGTCATTGCCGGCCAGCTCCACTATGCGCAAACTTCCGACCTTGGATTTAATAAAAGTGCCACCATCCTCCTGCCCTTACCTTCCAACGACCCGGTCAAGCTGCATACCATGCGTACCCGCATCGGCGCCATCGCAGGTATCAGGGATATCAGTTTTTGCGATAACCCGCCCGCATCGGAATCGAACAACAGCACTAATTTTCGTTTCGGCAACCGGCAGGAAGATGAACATTGGGAGGTGACGACCAAATACGCCGATGACAATTACCTGCAAACCTTTGGTTTGAAAGTGATAGCCGGCCGCAATTATTTTCCTTCCGATACGATAAGAGAAGTTTTGATCAACGAAACTACGGTTAGGCGGCTCAACCTGTCTTCTGCATCGGCGGCGATCGGCCAGCCGGTGAAAATCGGACATAATAAAGGCACGGTAGTCGGTGTCGTCAGGGACTTCAACAACAAGTCTCTGCACAGCGAAATCAGTCCCATCGCCATCTTTCCCGGCCATTTGCAGTACCATACGTGTGCCGTAAGGATCGACCCGGTCCATATACGTGCCGATCTCGGTGCCTTCGAAAAGCTATGGAACGATACTTACCCGGACTACCTGTATGCTTATCAATTCCTGGACGATAGCATAGCCAAGTTCTATGAGCTCGACAATTCGCTCTTGACGCTTGTCGAGTTCTTTGCCGTGATCGCCGTGTTCATCGGCTGTCTGGGGCTGTATGGGTTGACGGCGTTTATGGCGGTACGCAAGACCAAGGAGATCGGTGTTCGCAAGGTACTGGGAGCAAGCATCCCCAGTATCCTGTGGCTCTTCGGGCGGGAGTTCAGCCGGCTTGTATTGATCGCCTTTGCGGTAGCGGCGCCTGCGGCCTGGTGGATCATGCATCAATACCTGCAGGATTTTAAATATCGGATCGCCATCGGCCCGGTTATATTTCTGTTGGCGATCGCGGTCACGTTGGTGATCGTGGTGTTGACTGTAGGCTATCAGTCGATGCGGTCGGCCCTGGCCAATCCGGTGAAGAGTTTAAGAACCCAATAATAGGGCGTTGCGCAGGGGGCGTCAAATAACGGCTTCCAGCCACTATTGGAGAGGCAGCGGAAGGAGCGGTCGCACCCAAATATTCCGAAAGCTGATGGGCTCACTTTTGTCGCCATGCGCCTGCAATTTGATGGGAGAAGGGCCATGCGCCTTGTAGTAGGGCAGACCGACGTAGCGTGTTGCGCCTTTCAGTTCAAAATTGTTCTGCACGATCACCCCGTTCAGGAAGGCGGTGACCTTGGCGGGTGTGGCCAGACTGCTATCCGCATTGAAGGTAGGTGCGGTCCAGACGACATCGTATTGAGACCATTCGCCGGGTTTGCGCGAGGGATTGGCCAGGGGGACGCTTTGCTTGTAAATGGCGCCTACCTGTCCATTGGTATAAGTCTTGTTGTTGTAGTTGTCGAGGATCTGCAATTCATAACCGGCGTCACCGGCGCCCAGTGAGGCGAGGAAGAGGCCACTGTTGCCGCGGGCCTGGTCGGAGCCGGTGATGTTGGCGGGAATGCGGAATTCCAGGTGCAGCTGGTAATTGGTGAAGGACTGTTTCGATTGGATATTTCCCGATTTTTTGTTGACGGTCAGGATGCCATCGGATACGATCCAGTCGGCGGGCTTGCCGTTGTCGGCAAGTACCCATTGGTCTTCATTTCTGCCATCGAAAAGGATGACGGCATCAGAAGGCGGGGCGCCGGGTTTATCGGCCGGCGTGACGATGGGGGGGACGGGAGAATAGACCTCTGTCGTCCTGTGGTCCTTGATCGTATCGGTCGGATTCTGCGCAAAGAGCAAGGAACTGCCGGCAAGCAGGCTGACTGGTAGCAAGGCCAGCGTCCGCTTTAACGAGGAACAAACAAATGGGATCATAAAGCAAAGTGTTAAGAATGAGCGATCAATTTAGTACAAATTCGTCACAATATCGCTGCGGCAATCAGACGCACGCCGAAGGCAGGGGGCGCCGCCGCTCCGATGGGTGGCCATCGGCACTGGTCAGGCGTCGAATTCGTTGGCCCAACCGTCAGCTCTGAGGCTGTCTACCTTTTGCAGGACTTCGTGTTCCAGTGTCTTCTTATAATCGGCGACGCGGGCAAGGACGGCGGGGTCGAAGGCGCCGATAATCGATCCCGCGAGGATGCCTGCGTTTTTTGCCCCGTTAAGTGCAACGGTGGCCACAGGTACACCGCCGGGCATCTGCAGCATGCTGAGTACGGAGTCCCAGCCGTCCATGGAGTTGGCCGATTTGATGGGTACGCCTATGACCGGAAGGGCGGTGAGCGAGGCGATCATACCCGGCAGATGGGCGGCGCCGCCGGCGCCGGCGATGATCAATTTTAGCCCCCGATCTACCGCCTGGACGGCATATTGCACCATCCGCAAGGGGGTCCTGTGGGCGGATACGACCGTCAATTCAAAGGGGATACCGAACTCTTCAAGCATGTCAGCGGCGGCTTTCATGATCGTGAGATCGCTGTCGCTGCCCATGATGATACCTACCAGTGCTGTACTCATTTCCGTGTTTTAAAGTCCGATGCTCCTGTCGCGCATTTCGATCACCGGCTCCGCCTTTACGGCGGCCGCGGCCTGGGCTGCGGCTTCTTTGCTGATGACCTTGAGCGTATTTTTTATTTTGTGTGCCTTATAGACAAGATCCTGTTTTTCGCGGCTCATGATCGTTACGTGCCCCATTTTCCGGCCCGCCTTCGTCTGCTGTTTGCCGTAGATGTGTACGAAGACATTGTCCATCTGCAGGACCTCGTCCAGCCCCTCATAGTGCGCCTCGCCCTCACAATTCTCCGCGCCGATCAGGTTGACGATGGCACCTGGAAGGATAGGCGCCGTATTGCCGAGCGGGTAGCCCAGGATCACGCGCCAGAGCATATCAAACTGTGAACTGTAATTGGCTTCGATGGTATGATGTCCGCTATTGTGTACCCGGGGGGCGGTCTCGTTCACGTAAACATCGCCCTGCTTGGTGACGAAGAGCTCCACGGCGTAAATGCCGGGACTTTTGAGTTCTTTGACCACCCGATGTGAGATCGCTTCCACCTTCCACAACAGGTTCTGCGGCAGTTCGACAGGGCTGATCTGGTAGTCCATGAGGTTTAACCGTGGATCGAAGACCATATCCACCGGGGGATAGATGGCCGTGTCCCCTTTTTGGCCGATCGCGATCAGTTGAGCGATCTCCTTGTCTATGATGACCAGCTTCTCCAGGACCGCGGGCACGTTGAAGCCTTTTTCGATGTCCTCTTTGGCGCGGATCATCCGGACGCCTTTGCCATCGTACCCGCCCTCCCCCAGCTTATGAACGGCGGGAAGCATATCGGTGTGATTGCGCAATTCCTCCAGGCCCTGCGTGATGAGGTATTCGGCCGTAGGGATGCCGTGTTCGGAATAGAACTGTTTTTGGGTGATCTTGTTCTTCAAGGTCTTTAAAGCGGCTGGCTTGGGATAGACATGCACGCCTTCCGCTTCGAGCCGTTCCAGGGCCTCCACATTCACCGATTCGATCTCTATCGTGAGGGCATCGAGGCCTTTTCCGAATGCATATACATCGTCAAAGTTGCGGATATCCCCCTTCGTAAAATAATGGCAAAGATGGGCGGCGGGACATGCTTCGTCGTTTTCCATCACATAGGTTTCAACGGGGTAATTGGCTGCAGCTTGCAACAACATCCTTCCCAACTGGCCTCCACCGAGAATACCTGCTTTATACATGTTTGGCGATTATTTGCCGAAGATAGACAAAACTCGATATCCAATTCCCAATTCCCGATCCCGAATGGTAAAAATACGCGCCGTTACAGAGAAATGCCGATCCATGGGGGGGATGGCGATTTTTTTGTAGATTTGTTGGAACATTATGCGTCCCGACTACTCACATAAAATTTTCGGCGACAAGCGATTGCATCCTTTTCTCCACCTTGAGACGTACACGTCTGCGGCTGTTTAAACCACCGTGCTACAAACATCCATTAAAAAAATACAAAAAATATTGATATGTCTACTGTCTCCGTTCAGGATACCCGAAAGCCGGCGACTACGCCGGATTTCCTCCCCTTGCAAGGCACCGATTATGTAGAATTTTACGTCGGCAATGCCAAGCAGGCGGCCCACTTCTATAAAACCGCATTTGGTTTTCAGTCTCTGGCTTATAGTGGCCCGGAGACTGGCAGCAAGGAAAAAGTGAGTTATGTCGTCCGTCAAAACAAGTTGACGTTCATGTTTACAACCGCCCTTCGCCCCGAGCATCCCATAGCCGAGCATGTGCATGTCCACGGCGACGGCGTAAAGGTGCTGGCACTTCGGGTAGAGGATGCTGCCAGCGCATGGCGAGAGACCACTGCCCGCGGGGCCCGCAGTGCCATGGAGCCGGCCACACTGGTCGATAACTCCGGTGCCGTCATCCTCAGCGGCATCCACACCTATGGCGAGACAGTCCATCTTTTCGTGGAGCGGCGTCAATATGAGGGCATATTCATGCCGGGCTTCCGGGAATGGACCAGCGACTACAACCCGCCGGCCACGGGGCTGTTGTATGTGGATCATTGTGTAGGCAATGTCGGCTGGAATCAGATGAACCCCTGGGTGAGTTTTTACGAGAAGGTGATGGGTTTCCGCAATATCCTGTCTTTCGACGACAACGATATCTCCACCGAATATTCCGCGCTGATGAGTAAGGTGATGAGCAACGGCAATGGGTTTGTAAAATTTCCGATCAACGAGCCCGCGGAAGGCAAGAAGAAGTCGCAGGTCGAAGAATACCTGGAATTTTACAAGGGGGAGGGCGTGCAGCACGTAGCGCTTGCCACCGGCGACATCGTCGACACTGTGACAAAACTTCGGGACAGAGGAGTGGAATTCCTGAAAGTGCCGTCGTCCTATTACGACGATCTGGTCCTTCGCGTTGGGACGATCGATGAGGACCTGGAACCATTAAAAGAGCTGGGCGTCCTTGTCGACCGGGATGAGGAGGGGTACTTGTTGCAAATTTTTACCAAGCCAGTCGAGGACCGACCTACTGTCTTCTTCGAGATCATCCAGCGTAAAGGCGCAAAGAGTTTTGGCAAGGGGAATTTTAAAGCTTTGTTCGAAGCCATCGAACGGGAACAGTCTGCAAGGGGAAACTTGTAGGGAAAGCTGCGCAATGCCTCAAATATTAGTTATAAAGACCTGACATATTATTAAATATGGCAGGTTTTTTGCATTTTTGCGGTAAATTTGACCAATCCAGAACCCCAAAATGACGCTGACGCAATTCAAATTTTTTTTTGTCGCTCTTTTGCAAACGGCTATCCTCTTGTGTTCGATGGGGGAGCTTTCGGCCCAGCCTTCAGCGGCAGCTATTCATTTGATCGATTATGAGCGAGCTTCCCCCCGTATCGTCGACATACTGCATCGGAAGGAGGACACCCTGGCCAAACAATTTAAGGAAAAAGGCCTGGCCTGGCCCGCCCACTTCGTGTATATCCGCTCCTTTAAATATGATAGTCAGCTGGAAGTGTGGGTGAAGAATGCCCAACAGGATAAATACAAGCTTTTCAAGTCCTATAAGATTTGCGCGATGGCGGGAACGCTGGGACCAAAACGGATGGCAGGTGATTATCAGGTGCCGGAAGGTTTTTACTACATCAATGAATTCAATCCCAAGAGCGAGTATCACTTGTCCCTGGGCTTGAACTATCCGAATGCGTCGGATCGCATTTTGTCAGACTCCATGCAGCCCGGCGGCGATATCTATATCCACGGCAGTTGCGTGACTACAGGTTGTATTCCGATCACGGACAACCAGATCGAAGAGCTTTACACCATCTGTGCCCACGCCAAGTACCAGGGAGAGGACTTTATCCCGGTCCATATCTTTCCGGTCAATTTCGATAATGCCCGAAGTGTGAGCTACCTGAACAAATACCTGCAGACGTTTCCCGAGTACACGCCTTTTGCAAAGAGCATGCGGAGTGCTTTTTATTATTTCGAGAAATACCGCGATGTCCCGTTTATAATGGTGAATGGGCGGGGGGAGTATGTGACGGAAGAAGTTTCGCCATCAGAGGCGGAAGTTAAAATAGCCGGCCTGGAGCCTGTGGCGGTCCCTAAAAAGAAACCGGTGCATACCCGTCTTGAAAGGCTCAATCCTATCCGGGAAGATGATCTTGCCCGCTCTGTCGACCGCCTACCTGTTTATCCCGGGGGTAATCCGGCGTTCCAGGTGTTTTTAAACCGCGTGAGCAAGGAGAGTGTCAAGGACCTCGACGCGGGACAAACGAAGGCCTTCATTATGGTCGAATATGTGATCGATTCAGTCGGTAATGCCGTTTATGCCAAGGTCACGCGTGGTGGCAATGATGGCCTGAACGAGAAGATCGAGGATGCTTTTATGGGGATGCCGCAGTGGTCACCGGCGCAACGCGGCGTGGCACATGTTCCGATAAGGTTGAAACAGACGGTTATGATCGGAGATGAGTGAATGTAGTGATCGCCGCCCGGCATCGGGCGTTCAGCGCATGACTACCTGGACGGTTTGCGGCGTCTGCTGCCGCAGTACTTCCTTTCTTCCCGCAGTTAATTTTTCCAGCACTTCCTTCGTGTAATGGCGTATCGTCAAAAGGGTCAGCCCCCGCTCAACCTGCACATCGAAATCGTTTGCGGCAGCCAAAGCAAGCTTTTCTATTTTGGAAGGGCGGTCATCTATACAGACCTGCAGGCTCACTGCTCCGCTCTGCATCAGGTTTGGCTTTATCCGCAATTCCCCAAATAACTCGTACAGCCGGGCCGTGCCCGTCTCGCCTACAAAGGAGAAATCCTTGCTGTGCAGCTGGACCAGGACCTGGTCCTGTTTCAGTACGAAAATGGGCGGAAGCCCTTTGACGGCATGGTTGTGGATGACCGTGCCGGGGAAACTTGCATCGAGGAAGCACTTCACGTAGAGGGGGATGCCCTTGTTTTGCAGCGGCTTGATGGTTTTGGAGTGAATAACCTGTGCGCCGTAATAGGCCATTTCTATTACTTCCTCGTAATTGAGTTCGCGCAGGATGGTGGCATCGGGGAACTGTTTCGGGTCCGCGTTCATGACACCTTCCACGTCCTTCCAGATGGTTTGTCCTTCTGCATCGAGCAGGTTAGCAAACACGGCGGCGGTGTAATCGCTGCCTTCACGGCCCAGGGTGGTACTTTCATTGTCCTGTGTGGCACCGATGAAACCCTGGGTGACGACCATGTTATCCTGCTCGAACAATGGAAGGATCTCGGATCTGACCTTTTTTTCAGTAAACGGCATGTCGATGGCGGCGTCGCGGAAGTTGCCGTCGGTACGGAAGATATCCCGGACGTCGATCCACTGGTTGCCGATGCCGGACTCGGCCAGCCAGGCGCTGACGATCGAGGTGCTCAGCAATTCCCCGATGCAGACGATCTGGTCATAGTAATAGTCGAAATCCCGAACAGGTTTGTCGTGCAACAGCCATTCTACTTCGGTGAAGAAGTCACGCAGCTGGGCTTCCAGGGCAAGCCAGTTCCGGACGAGGAGGTATTTTGCCGTGGTAAGATGGCTATCGCGGATCTGGCCGAAGAGCTGCAGGGCTTCGTCGCGGTGGCCGTAGAAGAAGGCTTCCGCTACTTTTTCAAGGGCGTTCGTAGTCTTGCCCATGGCTGAGACTACTACGAGTAGTTGCTCTTGCTGGTAGGGGCGCAGGATGACGGGAAGTTGACGGATACGTTCTAAGCTATTGACGCTGGCGCCGCCGAATTTGAAAATTTTCATCACGCAAATATAGGTTGGAAGCCGGACAAGCGCGGAAATCGGACGGGCTCCCAAATCAGCGGGGCGCCGCCAGACCGATGGGGGCGCGCTTACGGTCTGCGGGGGGCCAGCGCGCTACATCTGCTAAAAGTCGCTACATTGCGTTTCTATGAACATCAACAGAAAAGTACTCACGCTCGACGAGTTCACGCTCCAGCAGCTTCGCAATATACCCAACTCAACCGGTGAGTTGAGCAACCTGCTGCGTGATATCGGGCTGGCCGCCAAGCGCATCAACGTGGAGGTCAACAAAGCCGGGCTTGTCGATATCCTGGGCGATGCGGGGACGGTAAACGTACAGGGAGAAGATGTCAAGAAGCTGGACATCTATGCCAACGATCAATTCATGGGCGTATTGCGGCACGGCATCAGCTGTGCGGGGATCGGCAGTGAGGAGCTGGACGACAGCGTGGTCTTCGACGACGAGATCAGCAATAACAGCAAGTATGTCTGCCTCTTCGACCCGCTCGACGGCAGCGGCAATATCGATGTCAATGTCAGCATCGGCACTATTTTCGGCGTATACAGAAGGGTGAGCGAAAAAGGCAAGCCCTGCACCAAGGCCGATTTTCTGCAGCCGGGCCGTAACCAGGTAGCAGCAGGGTATATCGTATACGGGTCATCCACGATGCTGGTCTATGCGACACGGCGTGGCGTCAACGGGTTCACCCTGGACCCTTCTATCGGTGAATTTACGCTCAGCCATCCGAATATCACCTGCCCGGAAACGGGTAAGATCTACTCGGTGAACCATGGCAATTTTTTCCAGTACGACGTCCGGGTACAGGATTATATCCACGCCTGTCAGAGAAAGACGGGAGACAACGGCGGGCCATACACGCAGCGTTATATCGGCTCCATGGTGTCGGATGTACATCGCAACCTCATCAAGGGGGGTATTTTCCTTTATCCCGCCACTGTCTCAAAGCCTGGCGGCAAACTCCGTTTGCTGTATGAGTGTAATCCCTTTGCGTTTATCACCGAGGTGGCGGGAGGAAAGGCCACCGATGGCCGCCAGCGGATCCTGGATATACAACCGACGGACCTGCACCAGCGGTCGCCTTTTTTTGTGGGCAGCCGGCTCATGATGGAGGAACTGGAAGGCTATCTGTCGGGTTCTTTTGCAGGTGAGTGATAACGATCTCGCGCCGATGCCGGCCTCGTATTATTGTTTTACGAGACTGGCCAGCAGTGGGCTGAAGTCGAGCGTGTGGATCATGTCCTTCGTAAGTGCATGTCTTTTCCCCAGCCATGCCGGGTCCGTATAAGTGAGCCAGACGGTTGCATCGTCATGTGACCAGGCGAGCAGCTTCAGGGGCAGATCAAGGGCAGCGAGAGGATAGGCTTGCATGATGGGCGTTCCCCCGCGCGGATTGCCGAAGATGAGCAGTTCGGTGGGGGACAGATCGAGGCCCACCTTTTTGGCTTCTGCCTGCTGGTCGATACGTGCGAAGACAACGATACCTTTTGGGGACAGGAGTTCCTGGAACTTGTCTATCGACTCTTTGACACCATACTTGCTTTGTACGATGATGATCCCGTTGCTGGAAGTTGGCGCTGACATTTGATTGATTTTGTACAAAGCTAGGGTAGTGTTGTAAATAAATACTGGACTGTTTCTGGCATTATTTGTGCAAATCCCATGTTTATGTTGTTGACGATACGGCTTTTTTGTGTGTTGTTATTGGCCGTGGGTCCGAAGCCGCGGCCGGTTACGACTGATGCGGGGATCCACCGACTGGTGGCGACGTCGGCGTCGGCGTCTACTTCGGCTGATATTCTGCGGTTTGTCAACCAACACCGCCGTTCGATGGGGCTGTCCGGATTACAGGCAAATTCGTTCATCTCTTCGGTGGCACTGGGGCATAGCCGCAATATGCTTACCGGCAGATCGCCTTTCGGGCATGACGGTTTCAAGGACCGCATCAACGAGATCAAGCGACGGCTTGGCGTCCTGCATGTGGCGGCTGAAAATGTCGCGTCGGGACCGATGGGTGCGAAAGAGGTGGTCGACGGATGGCTGCACAGTCCCGGTCATCGGCGCAATATTGAAGGCGATTTCCGGCTTACGGGCATCGGCGTTGCGACGTCGAGTAATGGGATGGTTTACTTTACGCAGATCTTCATCAAATAGGAGTCGCTTTCCGCTATCGTGCGAATTCCGTACATTGCCATATATATGGCAGTGAAAACGATCATCTCGGTCAACAACCTTACAAAGAAATACGGCGATTTCGAGGCAGTGAAGGGTATTAGTTTCGATGTCCGGGAAGGCGAGATCTTTGGGCTGCTTGGGCCGAATGGCGCCGGAAAGTCCACCACGCTGGAGATCATCGAAACCCTGCGGGATAAGACAAGCGGGCAGGTCACGGTGGATGGTTTTGATCTCGACAAAGATCCCAGTGAGATCAAAAAGATCATTGGGGTGCAATTGCAGACATCCGGCTATTATCCCGGCCTGAACCTTACAGAGCTTATCGAGCTTTTTGGCGGCCTTTATAACCGCACCGTCCGGCCGATGGACTTTCTTGATATGGTCAACCTTCGCGACAAGGCCAAGGCCAAATTCAAAGAGTTGAGCGGTGGGCAGAAACAACGGTTCAGCATCGCCACCACGCTGATCAACCAGCCCCGGATCATCTTCCTGGATGAGCCCACGACAGGGCTCGACCCTCAGGCCAGGCGCAACCTTTGGGAACTGATCAAGGATATCCGCGGCAAGGGGACTACCGTTATCATCACTACCCATTATATGGACGAAGCCGAGATCCTTTGCGACCGCGTCGCGATCATCGACAGCGGAAAGATCATCGCCATGGAGTCGCCCGACCGGCTGATCGATAACCTGGTTGCGACGGGTTTCGAGCGTCCCAGGGAAGTCAAGCAGGCCAATTTGGAAGACGTGTTCATTCAATTGACGGGTCATACCTTGCGTCCCGAAAATTAGCCCTTTGTGCTTTTAGCGGGTGCTTTTAACGACTGCTGCCGGGCGGGTAAACGATTTATAACAACAATACAACGACAATGAGCAGCACTGCGACCCCAGACCTTCGCTATCCGATCGGGCGTTATGAGCCCAGGCCATATTCCGAGCACCTCAAGCAGGCATGGCTGAACGACATCAAATATTTGCCGCAGTTGCTGGAGAACGCCATTGTCAATCTGGACGAATCGCATTTGCAAACGCCTTACCGTGATGGTGGCTGGACAATCCAGCAGGTGGTGCATCATGTGGCGGACAGCCATATCAATGCCTATTGCCGCTTCAAATTGGGATTGACGGAAGAGAAGCCCGCCATCCGGCCTTATGAAGAGAAGGCGTGGGCGCAATTGAAGGACGTGCAAAATGTGCCCATCAATATTTCCATCACGCTGCTGTATGCCTTGCATACCCGGTGGTATTCGGTGATCAGCGATCTCACGCTCACCGACTGGGAGCGGATCGTTTATCATCCCGAGGCCGACAAGACGATGTCGCTCTGGTATCTGCTGGGCAATTATGCCTGGCATGGGAAACATCATACGGCGCATATCACTTCGCTGCGGGAGCGTATGGGATGGTAGGCCATTAATTCATTTTTATGTACATGAAAGATATTAGCTGGAAGACGCTGTCTTCGGAATTTGTAATCAAAGAAAAGTGGTTTACGGTACGGAAGGATACCTGCGAGACGCAGGAGGGGAAGCTCATCACGCCCTTTTATGTGTACGAATTTCCGACGTGGGTGATCGCCGTTGCGTTGACGGCGGATGGCCGGTTTATTCTCGAGCGCCAGTACCGGCATGCGGCCGGCATCACGACCTATGAACTGCCCGGTGGATGCGTCGATGACACGGACCCTTCCCTGGAGTTTGCCGTGCGGCGGGAGTTGCTGGAGGAGACGGGGTATAGCTTTAGTGCGCTGGCGTATCTCGGTAAGACCTCGGCAAATCCTTCCACCAACAGCAATTGGGCGCATATGTACCTGGCTACCGGCGGGGAGCGTACGCAGGAGCAACATTTGGATCCCAATGAAGAGATCGAAGTATACCTGTATACGGTGGATGAGTTGCGGCAGTTGCTTCGCGAGGGTGGCATGGCGCAGAGCATGCATGTGACGGCGCTGTTTTATGCTTTGCAGAAGCTGGGGTATTTTGTGTTTTAGGGTGGGGGATGCTTGGGGCGCTGCACCTGCGGAATACCTATACTTCGGCCACGACGAAGACGCTCCCGCATACTACGATGAGGTCGCGGGGTTTGGCGTGGGCTTTGGCGGCGGCGAGGGCTTCCGGTACGGTCGGGTAGGGATCGCCTTTTAGTCCGGCGGCGGTTGCTTGGGCGGCAAGCTCCAGTTCGGTAAGCGCCCGGGGGATCTGTGCGCGGGTGAAATAGTAGTGCGCCTGGGTGGGCAGCAGGGTGAGGATGTGATCGATCGCCTTGTCTTTTACCATCCCGATAACGATATGTAGTTCTTCGTGGTCCGTGAGTTCTATCTGTCGCAGGAGCTGGCGGATGCCATCTTCGTTGTGGGCCACATCGAGGACGACGTCGGGATGTTCCTGGATGATCTCCCAGCGGCCATGCAGGCCCGTTAATTTTTTCACCTGTTTCAGTGCGCGTTCGACCTGCTGATGGGGCAGATACCACCCGTTGGCATTGAGGGTGCGAACGGCTTCCAGCACCGTGAGCAGGTTCTTGAGCTGGTAGATGCCTGTCAGGTCGAGTGTGTAGAACTTTTTGTCGTCCGCCAGGGGGGTGGCAGAGACGCCCGCTACCAGGGTATGCCGTTTATACTCCCATTCCGCGATATAGTGCTGTTTGTCCGCAAAGCGGATGGGCGCCTGCTCTTCATGGGCCCGCTGTTCGAAGATCGCGGCCGTCTCGGGGTGATGTTCGCCGACGACGACGGGTACGCCGGGCTTTATGATGCCTGCTTTTTCGAAGGCAATGGCCGGGAGGGTGTTACCCAGGAGGTTCATATGGTCGTAGCCGATATTGGTGATGACCGACAATTCGGGCGTAATGATATTGGTGCTGTCTAGCCGGCCTCCGAGCCCCACTTCCACGATGGCGATGTCGACCTGCTGCTGAGCGAAATAGTCGAAGGCCATGACGACCGTCAGCTCAAAAAAGGATGGGTCCATGGTTTCGGAGAGCGGGCTGATGCGCTGAACGAAGTCGACTACGAAGTCTTCGCTGATAAATTCGCCGTTGATCCGGATGCGTTCGCGGAAGTCTTTGAGGTGTGGCGAGGTGTAGAGACCGGTCTTGTAGCCTGCTTCCTGGAAGATGGCCGCCAGCATATGACTCGTTGAACCTTTGCCGTTAGTGCCGGCGATGTGGACGCTTTTGAACCGGCGTTCGGGGTTGCCGGCGTAGTCGGTGAGCGCCCGGGTATTGGTGAGATCGTTGCGATAGGCGGCGGCGCCGATGCGGCTGTACATGGGCAGCTTGGTGAAGAGGTATGCTACCGTCTCTGCATAGGTCATAGGGGGACAAAGGTAAGGCAATTCAGCGTTGTGCACGCTGCTGGCGTATCGGGGTGTTTGGCTGGTGTACCCGGGGATGCGGCGGTGGCCTAGTTGTGTATCTTGAAATTGAAGACGATGGTGCCGGTGGATTCGTTGTCGCCGGGGCTGAACTTTACCAATTTTGCTTTGCGCTTTGCTATGGCGATCATGCTGCCGTCACCGGTAGTCGATCCGCGTGCGGTGTATACGGCGTCGGTGACATTGCCAGCGGCATCGACGGTGATGTCGAGGGCGACCTTGGCGTTCTCATTAAATTCATCGGTAAAAGCCGGCGTGCTCGTCACGTGACGGCCACCGAGCCCGCGCGAAATGACTACACCGGAATTGCCGCGTCCGCCGCCGGTATAATTGGTAGAACTGGGATTGCCGCCGGGAGCGCCCTGGTCGCCGCGGCCGCCGGCGATGCCTTCGCTGCCGCCGGGTTTGAAGTCGTCGGCGCTGTTACCACCCGTACCCGTGCCTTTGACGCCGCCCATTAAAGCCTTTGGCCTGGGCTTCGGCGGTGCCGGTAATGTCTGGGGTTGTTTGACGGGGCGGGCCTTTGCTTTTGTCTCTTCTCTATCAGGAATGCGGATGGCGTCTGGTTTGGTCACGACGGCCTTATGGACCACTGGCGCCTCTTCCTTGCTGTTGTCGTCGGTCTCGACGTCTTTCGCGGGTGCTTTTTCTACTACGGCCTGTTTCGGCGGCGTATATTTTTCTTTTTCTTCCGCAGCGGGTTCGCCGGGTAAATAAGGCTGATCCTTGCCGAGCCCTTTGTCGCTATTGCCCAGGTTGACTTCGATGCCCTCTTCTACAGCAGGCGGCAGTTCCGCAGGATGGGTCCAACTCACCATGAAAAATAGCAGCAGCAGGAGCGCGCAGACGGCAGCTGTCCAACCGGTCGCTTTGAGATTTTTTTCGGATTCGAAATTGTCGGCCATAGGCTATATACTGCGTGTAAATGTACCGATTCCGTGCGGAAAACGTAAAGGATTGGCGCTTAATTGCCTCGGTATATCTTGGAGAAATGTTAAAATGAAGACGGCTGCGTATCCGGTTGGTCGGCGTCGTTGCGGCGGCTGGCACGGCGCTGCTTGCTGTAGCGCACAGGGAAGTTAATATCGTAGGCCATCTCATAGCCTGCGTTAGCGACGAAATCCTTTCTCCTGGCACGTCTGCGTCTGCTGAGCAGGAAGATAGTGAAACCGGCAGCGAGGGCAGTAGTAAGGGCTGTCAGGGCGATGGCTTGAGATCTCTTCATAACAGGTGTTCTTTTCAAGCTTGTATTACAACTGGGATGCCAAATTTTTCAACCGATGCGATGATAGAGCCAGGACGGAATCCATTGGAAGAGTTTGGCGATGATCCACCAGCGATGGGTGATATAGACGCGCCAGCGTTTTCGGGTGATGGCGTTGCGGATTTGGCGGGCCGCCTTTGTTGGGGACGCGACCCAGAATCTTGGCCCCTTGGCCATTTTGGTATCGACGAAGCCCGGTTGGACGTCGGTGAGGTAGAGGGGAATATTCATCTTGCGGGCCTTGATATGAAGGCCTTCGAAATAGGTGCTTTGAAAAGCTTTGCTGGCGCTATAGGCCGGCGAATGGCGGTTGCCGCGGATGGAGGCGATCGAAGAAATGGTGACGAGGTGGCCATGACCTTGTCCGGCGAACAGGTGCCAGCCATATAAGATGGCTTCCAGGAAACCGTTGACATTGATGTCGAGCGTGGCTTTTTCTACGCCGTATTCGAGGGCTTCCTGCGGTTCGCCCCAGCCTGCGCTATAGATCAGCATATCGAGGCCGCCGAGTTTCTCCACCAACGCATCCAGGTGCGTGGTCATACCCTTTTCTGTCGCGTCGAAACATTCCGTGACGATATGGTTGGGATATTCCAGCTGGAGGGAGTACAGCAGTTCCTGTCGCCTGCCCGTCGCCCCTACGAGTGCGCCCTCACCGGCGTAGAGCCGGGCGAGTTCACGACCGATGCCGGAACTGGCGCCAATGACGATGATCTTTTGCATAGCGGCAATATAGGCAAATTAGTGCGCGAAATCCATTTCGTAGCGGCCGCGAATCCGTTCCATCGGCGGGTTGAAATAACCGAACCGGAGTTGGGGGAATTCTTCGCGTAGCAGTTCCATCATTTGCTTGACGCCCATACACTCGCCGGTATCGGTGATGCCTATCTTCCCAAGATACCAGTCGGGGTCTATATTGAAGTTGCGCCACTGGATCATCGAGAGGCCCGTACTGCGAATGAGCGCGCGCAGGGCTTCATATTCTTCGATGCTATCCGTCATACCGGGGAATACAAAATAGTTGATCGAGGTCCAGCCGCCAAAGCGGTTGACGACCCGGAGGCTTTCGACGATGTCTTCGAAGCGGTAGTTGTTCGGGCGGTAGTAGGCTTCGTAAATGGCGGGACGGGCTGAATTGAGACTTACGCGGATCGAGTCCAGCCCCGCTTCACAAAGTGCCTGGACGGCGGCCGGTCTCGAACCATTGGTGTTGATATTGATGCTCCCGCGCGGGGTGTGCTTGCGCATGGCGAGGATCGATTCGCGGATCGTCTCCCACATCAGGAGCGGCTCGCCTTCGCAACCCTGGCCGAAACTTACGATCGGAAAGGGTGCTTCCTGGAGATGGGGGACAGTAAATTCGACGATCTCTTCGGACAGTGGCTTGAAAGTAAGGCGGTCCTGGGTAGACGGGATGGTCTCTTCCTGCGGCTGGAAGGAGATGCATCCGATGCAGTTGGCGTTGCAGGCGGGTGAGGTCGGAATGGGACATTCCCAGCGGCCCATGAAGAAGTTACGCGCTGCGGGGCAATGGTAGGTCAGGGCGCAATTATGGGCGAGGTGGTTGACGAGGCGATTTTGGGGATAGGCTTTTAGGAGGGTCGAGACACCCGATTCGATGGTCGGCTGGTCGTAGCCGGCGCAATCCTGACGGATATCCTGTTCGATCCGTACGGCAGGAACGAAGAATTTCTCGTCCTGCCAGCCGGCTGCCGTATAGCAAAATAAGGGCAGTGTGGGAGCGTCGGAACCTGTTTCGTAGGCGGCAAGGAAAAGGCCGGTGTGGGCAGGGGGGATAAAGGCAGCTACAGCCCAGCCTTTGACGCAGAGACGCATGTCGCCCGTCAAAACGTCGACGCCGATGCCGCGTCGTCCCGGTAGTTCATAGAGACTGCCGCCTTCGGGTAGTTCGATCCAGTCTTCGGGATCGATGGGGAGGGCGTCCCAACCGCTCCGACCGGTGGTGTAAAGGGACCGATCTTCGAAAATGTTCCCCTTACCATCCGAGTAAAGGATAAATGGTGATTCCTTCGGCATCCGCAAATGTACGAAAAAGGGTGCTAAACCGGGGCTGCAAGGGGTATGAATGCAGCCGCGGGCGGTGGCCGGGGAAGGGAACGTTCGAAGGCTGTCGGGTATCCCGCAAAGGAGATTAGCAACGGTCGGGGTAAGGCGCTTTTAAGCTCCCAGGTAGAAGCGACAGAAGGTTTGGATGTGCTCCATCTGGTCGAAGTTGAGGTTCTTCCGCAAGCGGAAACGGAGGGGTTCGGGATCGGTGGTGGTGATGGCAATGCTGTCGTAAGTGGCATCTACCTGATTTACATGGGTCCAATATACGAAACGGGATTCGGGGAGGTCCGGGATGGTGATGCCTGTATGATGAATAGAAAGGATCACTTCCGAACGGACAGTGCGCTCGCAATAGAGCAGAAAGCCATAAGCGATACCCAGCAGGAGGTGAAAGACGCCCGTGAACGGGTGGCCTTCCAACAGGGTAAGGGTGCCGATGCCCGTGAAAAAAACGATCTCGATGACACGAAAGAGCAGGTTTAGCCGGGGAAGCTCCTGGAGTGCGCCATGACCAAACAGTACCAGCAGGATGATGTCAAGTGAGATGAGGAGCAGGCACCAAAAATAGAGCGTATGGGTGGTTTTGCCGCGGAAATGACTAACGGCATGGGCCAGGATGAGCGTACCTGCCAGCAGGTGTAGCCAGCTGCCGGAACGTTTGAGCTGATCGAGCCGCGGGGCGATCACGGGAAGGGAAATGGAGTCCATGGTAGCAGTTTTGACACTATGATGCAAAAATTAGCCGGTTCCATAAAATATTTCAAGGAATCAATCTGCCGCGGCAGAATGCGTTGAATTCTTCTTCGCCGGCGTCGTCTTCCTCGTCATCTTCGGCGACTTCTTTCTGGACGAGCCGGTTGTTCTTGAAGTCGAGGGTGAGGAGACCGTCTTTAAGGATCACGTTGTTAAAGGCCGACCACTCGTGCCATTGGCGAACGATATGGTTGATGACGATGCGGTCGTCGTCAAAGCCAATTTCCAGGGGTCGTTTTGACTGGTATTCGAGAAAGGAGAAGAGCACGAAGAAGCCGCCGAACCATGGAGTGGTGGTCAATGCGAACCAGCCGACGGCTGATAGCAAAAGCCAGTAGCGGTAGCGAACTGGCGGAGCGCTACGATAACCTTGTTTTGGTGTACGGCGGGCAAGCATGAGGTTGACAGCAAGTCCTATGAGGAGGACGGCCGCGAGCGCGACGCCGGGATAGTTGGGCGGGATATGACGGTAGCTGCTCTTCAGGAAGATAGCTGCCGAGAAAAGACAGAGCAGCACGCTGATCGCGTCGGTTGCCCGTTCCCGGTCATTTTTGAGGATTACAACGTACTTATAGCGCATGCTGGGGATCAGGAATTGCTTGCCACCAGCAAATTACTCAATTTCCACAAGACGCGGGCGCCGACGTTGGCGTCCCAGTCGGATTCGCCGACGCCGATCTCTACGAGGTCGAAGCCGATGAATTTCCGGCCGCTGCGAATGATCTTGCGCAGCAGGTACAAGACCTGTTCGGCTTCGAAGCCCCCCTGGACGGGCGTGCCGGTATTTGGGCAAAGCTTGGGGTCGAGTCCGTCGATGTCAAAACTCAGAAATACTTTTTCGGGTAACTGGTCGACTATCTCAGCTGCGATCTGTTTCCACGATTCGCCTTCAAAGAGGCGCTCTTTGATGTCTTTGTCAAAGAAAGTGACGACGCGGCCGGCGCTGTCGCGGATAAAGTCCGATTCGTCCAGGGAATAGTCGCGAACACCGGTCTGGACTAGCTTTTTTAATTGAGGTATCTCCTGTAACGCATTGTACATCACGCTAGCGTGACTGTAGACAAACTCTTCATAACATTTGCGAAGATCACAATGTGCATCGATTTGCAGGATGCCAAAGTCGCCGTGTTTTTCAGCGATGGCCTTATAGAAGCCGAGCGGAGTGCTGTGATCGCCGCCCAGGAGCCCCACGAGTTTGCCCTGTTCAAGGAGTGCGCGGGTTTGCTCATACACCCATTTATTGAGAAGACCGCCGCCTTCGTTGATCTCCCGAAGTGACTTACACATAAAACTGTTCTTCTCGAGCACCTCGTCCTTTGAACTGAAATTGATATAGAGTTCTGCTTCTTTGCGGAGGTAGTCGGATTTCATAAGGACTTTTTTGTCCGGTTGTCGCATATAGAGGCCTTTGCGCCAGGCGTCGCCGGTCTCGGCGTCCAACAGGTCGACCTGCATGGAGGCACGGAAGATGTGTTCGCAGGCCCTGCTTGTTCCCGCGCCGTAGCTGACGGTGACCTCCCAGGGTATGGGGAGGATGACGAGGGTAGCTTCGTCTTCTGTAAAGGGCAGGCCGAAGATATTGTTCTTTGGATTGCTTGGTCCGCTGGTGTCGAATTTTGATAGGTCTGTCATGTGCAGTGAATAAACGAAAAACGCCCGCAAGTTAGTGTAGAATTAACATAGTGCAAAAATTGAGCGGACTTTGGGACGGGCGGAAGCCAGAGAAGCGCGCTAACCGGGCGGGCGCCCAAGGCAGGGGACGCTGGCGGTCCGGCGGGAAAACAAAGCGCACTTCCGGTCCGACCGAAAACAAGCACTCACGGTCCGGCGGGAAACAAGGCTCACTCTTGGTCCGGCGGAAACAAGGCTCACTCTTGGTCCGGCGGGAAACAAGCACTTACGGTCAGGCGGAAAACAAGGCTCACTAACGTCCTGCAGAAAAACAAGCGTACTCACGGTCCGGCGGGAAACAACAGGCAGTTCCGGCCCCGCGTTGCGGCGGTGCCGTGGTTGCAGGTATCGGCGAAGGCGAGGAAAAGCATATTTTTTTTAAGGGAGGAAGATGGGGTTATTTTTTTAGCCCGAAAGGGCGGATGTGAATAGGGGAACGGGGACTTTGAATTTGGTGAGAAGTAAGTACTTTTGCGGCGCACTTGACACGACAAATATGAAAAGAGTAGTTGTAACAGGCATGGGAGCGGTCACCCCGCTTGGTAATGATCCCGACAGTTATTGGCGGAAGTTGATTGCCGGGGTGAGTGGGGCAGGGCCGATCACACACTTCGATGCCCGCCATTTCAAGACCCGTTTTGCCTGTGAAGTACAGGATTTTACCCCCGGTGATCTGCTGGACAGGAGCGAGCTGAAGCGAACGGACCTGTTCACGCAGTATGCGCTTGTCGCAGCCGACCAGGCGATAAAAGATGCGGGGCTCGATTTTTCCAAAATGGACCCGTTCGATACAGGTGTTATATGGGGCTCGGGGCAGGGCGGCATGCAAACATTTGAGGATCAGGTAACTGAATATGCAGGCGGGGATGGTACGCCGAGGTTTAGTCCGTTCTTTGTGCCGAAGCTGATCGCCAATATGGCGTCGGGCATGATCTCCATCAAATACGGGTTGATGGGCATCAATTATACGACGGTATCGGCCTGCAGCACCAGCAATACGGCTTTTATGGATGCGCTGACGTATATCCGGATGGGCAAGGCCAAGGTGATCATCGCGGGAGGGTCGGAGGCGCCCGTCACGGCGGCTTCCATCGGTGGGTTCACTGCGATGAAGGCCATGTCGACACGCAACGATGATCCGCAGCATGCTTCGAGGCCTTTCGATGTGGATAGGGATGGGTTCGTGATGGGCGAAGGCGCGGGGGGGCTGGTGTTGGAAGAATATGAGCATGCCAAAGCGCGTGGCGCACACATCTATGCGGAACTCGCCGGCGCGGCGATGACGGCCGATGCGTATCACATGACCTCTACCCATCCCGAGGGGCTGGGGGCGTTGAGGGCGATGCAGGACGCCTTAAAGGACGCCGGTGTCAATAAAGCCGAAGTGGATTACCTCAACGTGCATGCTACTTCGACGCCGGTGGGCGACCTGAGCGAGATACAAGCTGTAACCCGTCTTTTTGGTGAAGCGCCGTCGCACCTGATCATCAGCGCCACCAAATCGATGACCGGGCATTTGCTTGGTGCAGCCGGGGCCATCGAAGCGGTTGCCTGTCTGAAGGCCATCGGGGAAGGGATCATCCCGCCCACGATCAATACCCAGCACCTCGACCCTGCCATTCCCAAGGGCCTGAACATTTTGCTGGGCAATGCGATAGAACGACCCGTGAAGGTGGCAATGAGCAATACGTTCGGGTTCGGTGGCCACAATGGGATCGTTGTTTTTCGTAAACTGTAAAGGGATAAGCGGGGCCTATTCCGGTATAGGAAGAATCTATAAGGGGTTGATGGTTTTTGGCCTAACTTTGCAAACTCATACGGACCGGAGGTCCGTCGGCCGAAGGCCAGATTTTAGCGCTTTGCGGGAAATGCGCTAATTTTAAACCAAGCGCATTTCCCGCAGATTTTATGAAGAAGCTCCACATAGCCGTTCTTATTCTCATCGCGGTAACGGTTGCCGCCCTCATCAGCTTCATGGGCGATCTGACGACCTATGAGACGATCGCCTCAGCGCGTCAGAAGACCGGCAAGACGGTTACGATCATTGCGCATATCGACAACAGCGTGCCTATCGAGTATAACCCTGCAAGGGATCCCAATTATCTGAGCTTTCACATCAGCGATACGCTGGGCAATACCGCCAAGGTCGTGTATCATTTCGAGAAGCCATATGACCTCGAGAAGGCGGAACGCATCACCTTGAAGGGAAGGATGAATGGCGGCGTGTTCGAGATCACGCGCAAAGATGGTATACTGTTGAAATGTCCGAGTAAATACAAGGACGATCCCAATACTGCTCGGAAAGCCCTGAGCCAAAATTAATCCGCCATGCAATTTATAGGCGAACATTTGTTGCCCGGGAGATTAGGGCATTTTTTTGTCGTTCTGTCGTTTGCCGCATCCCTTGTCGCCATGATCGCGTTTTGGAAGGCGACGAACGCCCAAACCCCAGCGGAACAAAATAGCTGGCGGCGGATGGCGCGGATCGCATTTTTTGTGGATGTCTTCGCGGTATATGCCGTCTTAGCGACCATCATCGCCATTGTCTCGGGTCGTCTTTTTGAATACAACTTTGCCTGGGAGCACAGCTCCAGGTCAATGCCGCTGCAATACCTGTTAGCCTGTATCTGGGAGGCGCAGGAGGGCAGTTTTTTACTTTGGAATCTATGGGTGTGCATCCTGGGGTTGATCCTGATCCGCAAGGCGGGCAAGTGGGAAACGCCGGTAATGACGGTGATCAGCTTTACGCAGTTCTGCCTGGCGACGATGATCATGGGGATCTATATCTTTGGGGAGAAGGTCGGGTTCAATCCCTTCCTGTTGGTGCGGCAGACCGAGATGGGGATGCAGGCGCCGGTCTTTAGCCAGCCCAATTACCTGAGCATACCGCAGATGCAGGACGGGCAGGGGCTGAATGCGTTGTTGCAAAATTATTGGATGGTCATCCATCCGCCGATATTGTTCCTTGGTTTCTCGTCTACCGTCGTTCCTTTTGCCTATGCGATCGCGGGACTATGGAAGAAGGATTTTGGCGGCTGGACGCGTGCGGCGTTACCCTGGACCCTGTTCTCAGCCTGTGTGCTGGGTACGGGGATCGCGATGGGAGCCGCCTGGGCCTATGAGGCCCTGAGCTTTGGCGGTTACTGGTCCTGGGACCCGGTGGAGAATGCCTCGCTGGTGCCCTGGCTTGTCATGATCGCGGGCTTGCATACACAGGTGATCTACAACGCTACGGGACATTCGCTGCGCGCCACCTATTTTTTCCTGATCACCCAGTTCATCCTCGTGCTCTATGAGACTTTCCTGACCCGAAGCGGTATTTTAGGAGACCTGTCGGTGCATGCCTTTGTAGAAAGCGGGATGAATGTACAATTGGGGTTGTTCGTGGTGGTGTTCCTGATCCCCGCTTACGCATTGTTTATCTCGCGGTACAGGAAGATCCCGCATATCGTGAAGGAAGAAGCGACGGATTCGCGGGAGTTCTGGATGTTCATCGGTTCGCTCATCCTGTTCCTGAGCGGCATGTATGTGATCATCTTTACGTCGCTGCCGGTTATCAACCTGCTGATGAAGAAGAAGGTCACGACAGGTGACGACCAGGCGTTCTCCTATAACCGGATCGAGATCTTTATCGCGGTACTGCTGGGGTTGCTCACTGCGATCGTACAGTATTTAAAGTACAAGGCTACAACGCGGAAGGCGTTGTTGAATAAGATTGGCGTACCCACAGTTGTGGCGCTGGTGGTGTCGGTGCTGATCAGTGTATTTGGGGGTATCCACTATGACAAATACGGCGCGGGCTTCCTGGCGGCGATCCATCTCGCGATGTTTGGCGCTGTTTACGCCGTCGTGGCCAACGCCAGTTATATCCGGCTGGGCCTGAATGGCAAATTAAAAGCCGCAGGCGGGTCTATCGCGCATGTTGGATTTGGACTGATGCTGGCCGGTATCCTGCTTTCTTCGTCGAAGAAGACCGTGTTGTCGATCAATACGACGGGCATCCTCCTGCCTTTTGCACCGGAAGCAAAGCAGGATCCGATGGAGAACCTTACGCTGTTGCGCGGTGCGAAGACCGATATGGGCGATTATTGGGCCACGTACGAGGGCAATGATTCGGTCGATGCACGCGCTAAGATCACCTACTACAGCATTCACTTTGAAAAGAAGGATGGCACAGAACAATTCAATCTTTATCCGAATATTTTGAAGGTGACCAAGGGGCAGGACGGTACATCGCCGAATCCCGACAAACGGCATTATCTCTCCAATGATATCTTTGCGTATATCACCTATTTCACGAACGGGACCGACAACGATACGGCGCAATTCCACAGCAGGTTCCTGCAGCTGGGGGATACGACCTTTTACTCGAAAGGGTTCGTCGTGCTGGATTCGGTGACGGTCAACCCGAACAACGACAAATATCATTTCATGCGAGGGGATACGGCACTGATGGCGAAGCTGACGGTGGTCGGCCAGGACAGTACGCGCTACACGGCCTATCCAGTATTTTATATCAAGAACAATGCGGCGCATTACATGAACGATACGGTGTTCCGGCAGGACCTTGCGTTGCGGTTCAATATGATCACCAAGGACCAACGATTCGACATCGGAGTAAAGGAATCCGCCGACATGGTCCCATTCATTTCATTGAAGGTGCTGCAATTCCCGCAGATCGGGGTGTTGTGGCTGGGCACGTTGATCATGATCAGTGGGTTTATTATCAGCATTTTATGGAGGAAGTCGGCCGGGCGTCCAAGGCAGAGGGGCGCCGACGGGCCGACGGGGCTGCCCAGCGGCGCATAAAGAACCGATTTTTTGCGTTAATTTACAGATCGATCATGCGCCTGCGGACACTTAAATACCTGTTTCTTTTTGCCGTATCCTTCATGGGGGTAGTGGGTGCATTTGCGCAAGCTCCGGATACCGTGAAACATGTTGTCCCGGACACCAGTCTTCCAGCGAATATTCCCCGCCCTGCATACGGGCCAAATGACACCATCATCGTTCCCGCGAAGATCTATGACGGGGAATTGCTTCCTGCCAACAACATCCCCTATGATTATGTGCGGGCGCCTATGACAGCGGCAAGCCGCAAGCGATTGGAAGAGTGGACGCGGCTGCGGAATGCGGTATATGTGACTTATCCTTATGCGCGCCGGGCCGGGTTGATCATGAATGAGATGAATGCCAAGATGGTTTTGATGGCCTCTGAGTCGGAGCGGAAGGCGTATATCCAAAGCCGTGAAAAGGACCTGAAAAAAGAATTTACGCAGCCTTTGGAGCAGTTGAGCATCTATCAGGGGAAGATCCTGATGAAGCTGATCAACCGGCAGACCGGCAATAATTGTTACGACATCATCAAGGAATACAAAGGTGGTCTTACGGCGCGGTTCTACCAGACCATCGCCTTTTTCTTCAGCAGCAATCTCAAGCAACCGTATGATCCCAAGGGGGATGACCAGGCGATAGAAGCGATCGTCGAAGAAGTTGAAAGAATGTACCGCGGATGATTTTTTCTTTTACAAATTAGTGATCTTTTTGATGAGTCCGGTGGTGGAGAAGCCGGGAACGATGGGGTTGATGACGACGCGCCCGCCGGCGGCGATAACTTCATTAGCGCCGGCGATCTGGTCGACGGTATAGTCGCCGCCTTTGACGATGACATCAGGCTGGATGGAAAGGATGAGTTCCAGGGGGGTGTCTTCGTGGAAGCCGATGACGGCATCTACCATGAGCAGGGAAGCGATGAGGATGCTGCGGGCGTCCTGGTTGTTGATGGGGCGCTGCGGCCCTTTCAGCCTGGAGGTGGAGCTGTCGGAGTTGAGGCCTACGATGAGGATGTCGGCTTCTTTTGCGGCGTCGGAGAGGGAGGCGATATGTCCTCTGTGGAGGATGTCGAAGCAGCCGTTGGTGAAGGCGATGGTTTTTCCCAGCATGCGCCAGCGTCGCAATTGATGCTGGAGGGAAGGGCCATCAAATATCTTTTGCGGTATGATCTGCGGGATCTTCATGCGCTACTAATTGATAGTGTGGTTTTTTGTTGATGCGCGGCAGCAGGATAAAACTGGCGGTACCGAAGAGAATGAAGCTGAGGAATTGGCCGAACCAGAGGAGCCAGCCGAGTGCCTGCCCGGAGGGCAGGGAGGGCACACCGTAGAAGGCCACTGTTTTCTGGACCAGCAGGGCATACGCGCCGATGCCGCCGGGGGAGACGATCATGCCGATGCTGCCCATGGCGAGGACGCTGAGCGCGTCGGCTATGCCCAGCGTACTGGTGGCAGTGATGGCAAAAAAGCCGAACCAGGTGCTGAACAGATACATGGCCCAAATACCGACGCTATAGACGATAAAGAGCGGTTTGTTTGCTACATCCTTTACTGTGGTAAGTCCATGCCAGATATTTACGACAATAGTACGCACCTTGTTAACCACGGTGATATGGGTAAAGCGGTTCAAGACCCAGCGCCCGAGCAGGAAAAAGAAGCCTGCAGCGGCGAGCAGGCCGAGGATCTTCAGCCAGGACGTCTGGCCGTTGGCGTTGCGGAACAAGGCGTCGGTTTTCCCTGCGGTCATGGTATGAATGACATTGTATTGGAGGATCAGGGTCAGGCCGAAAACGATGAGCAGACAAATGAAATCGAAGGCTCTTTCGGCAACGATCGTTCCCACCAGTTTGTCTACCGGTACTTTTTCGTAGCGGGCGAGCACGGTGCATTTGATCACTTCTCCTACGCGTGGTGCGCCGAGGTTGACGAAGTAGCCGATCATGACGCCGAGAAAACAATTGATGCGGGAGGGATTATAACCCAGGGGTTGAATCAATTGCCGCCAGCGGAGTGCCCGCAGCCAATGGCTGGCGAGTAACAGGAGGAGTACGGGTACCAGCAGCCAGTAGTTGGCGCGGTGTAAGGCATCACTGAGCTGCGCCCATTTTTGGGCATCCATCCCCTTGAGACTTAACCACACAAAAAACGCTGCGAGTGCAGCGAAAAACGTGTATTGAAGGATGGTCAGTATTGTTTTCTTCATAGCCGGTACAATTTACAGCATATTTCGCTCTTTCGGAAATACGATGCAGGGTTTGAATTTTTTTGCTTCTTCGAAATCCATGTGTGCATAGGAGATGACGATGACGATATCGCCTACTGCGCCCTGCCTTGCGGCGGGGCCGTTGAGGCAGCATGTACCGGACCCTCTTTTCCCTTTGATGAGATAGGTCTCGATGCGCGTGCCGTTGTTGACATTGACGATCTGGACCTTTTCGTTTTCGATCATATTGGCGGCGTCCATAAGGTCTTCGTCGAGGGTAAGGCTGCCGACGTAGTTGAGATTGGCTTCTGTGATGGTGGCGCGGTGAACTTTGGATTTAAGGATCTCGATGTCCATAGTACTGTTTTTAAAATGGGCACAAAATTAGACAATTTCGGGTAACGAAAAGGCAACGGAAGGTGAAAGCGGTATATTGTCTATCAGCCTGATTTCGCCCTGGAAGGCGGCGATCAGCGCGATCGCATTGGTGTCGCGCGGCGACGATGGATCGGGTGCCGCATGGGCGGGTGAGCCCGAAGAAGTCGCTCGGTGTGCAGAAATCGCATGGCCTTCGGAAGTCGGCAAGCCCGAAGAAGTCGCGTGGTCCGCGTGGGTCGCGGCGCGATCGCCGAGGGGCTGGAGGGTAGTGGCCTCGGCAATGGATACGTAGTCGACGCGGAAGGCGGCGGCTTCGAGGAGGGTAGTGGCAGTTGCGATGAGTACGGCGATGGAAGTGCCCGCGGACCAGCCTTCTTTGATACCGCATAGTGCGCGGTAGATAGCCTGGGCATTGGTGCGCTGGGCGGCATCGAGGCGGGTATTGCGGCTGCTCATGGCAAGACCGTCGGCTTCTCGCAGGATGGGGCAGCGGTGGAGGGTCGTGGGCAGCTCCATGATCGCCAGGAGGCGTTGGACGACCATGCATTGCTGGTAGTCCTTGCTGCCCATGAACAGGTCGTCGGGCTGCACGATGCCCAGCAGGCGGAACATGACCTGGCAGACGCCCTGGAAGTGGCCGGGGCGGTATTTGCCTTCGAGGAGGTACTCGATGGGCCCGAGGTCGTATTTTTCGAGTTTTGTCGTCCCGCCCGGGTAGAGTGTGGCGACGTCGGGGAGAAAGAGGGCGTCGGTTCCGGCTTTTTCCAGCAGGGCGATGTCTTTTTCGATGGTGACGGGGTATTTGGCGAAATCTGCCGGATCGTTGAATTGCGTGGGGTTGACAAAGATGCTGCAGACCGTTAAGGTCGTTTCCCTTCGTGATATAGCAATAAGTGAGATATGACCCTCGTGCAGGGCGCCCATAGTGGGTACGAAACCGATGGAAAGACCGGCGGACTGCTGCCGTTTAAGCCAGTGGGTGAGGTCGGTAGCCTTTTTGAACAGGATCATGCATAGCTATTTGGCCAAAAACCGGCAAAAATATAGTTTTTTGACAACTTTACGAACATGACCGGGCGCAAAAGCCAATGGCAGTGCGGATTTTACAATAAAAAATGTACCTTTGCAAACTATTTTGTGCGGTTTTGTTAAGGTTCGACTCAACAATTTTTAGAAAATAATGCTACAAAAAAAGCGAATTTTATTTATTGCCAACGAAATGTCGCCCTATTTAGAGTTGACTGAGTTTGCGGAGATCGTCAATAAGCTGGCAATTAAATCAAATGACAATGGGTTCGAGGTGCGTTGTATTATGCCGCGTTTCGGTGTGGTGAATGAGAGAAGACACCGGCTTCATGAGGTGGTCCGCCTTTCCGGGATCAATGTTTCGGTAGACAATGACGATTTTCCCCTGCAGATAAAAGTGGCGTCCCTGCCCAATGCCCGTTTACAGGTGTACTTCCTGGACAATGAAGACTTGTTCAAGCGGAAGTTCATCTTTCACGACGAGCAGGATAAGTGGTTTGACGACAATGGTCTGCGTACCGTGTTCTATTGCAAGGGCGCCCTGGAGACGGTCAAGAAATTCGGCTGGCCGCCCGATGTCATCCATTGCAGTGGATGGATGACGGGTCTTATCCCGCTTTATCTGAAGACTGTTTACAAAAAGGAGCCCGTTTTTGCGCACAGCAAGTGTGTCTTTACCATTGGTCAGCCGACGTTCAAGGAGAAGCTTGGGGCCGATTTTCTGAAGCTGGCCAATATACATCCCACGCTGAAGGAGAAAGACCTGGAGCCGTATAAGGAGGCCAATAACACAGCGATGTTTCGCGGGGGTGCCACCTGTGCCGATGCCATCACTTTTGGTGCCGAAAAGGTCGACAAGAAGCTCGTCGACGAATTTGGCAAGATCAGGGGCAGGAAGGTCCTTTCCTTTAATGCCGAGTCTGATTTAACAGATTATTTGCAGTTGTACATGGACCTGAGCAAATAAGCCTTGGAAATTGCTCAATAATTTGCGGCGATCCCTTTATCTTTGCGCCGTTATTATTTATAACTCATTAATTTCCATCAAACCTTTTTTAAACGATGCCTTATTTATTCACTTCAGAAAGCGTAAGCGAAGGGCACCCGGATAAAGTCGCTGACCAGATATCCGATGCGTTGATCGACAATTTTCTGGCTTTTGATCCTCAATCCAAGGTGGCGTGCGAAACGCTGGTAACCACAGGTCAGGTCGTTCTGGCCGGGGAAGTCAAATCGAAGGCGTACCTCGATGTGCAGGAAATAACCCGTGGGGTCATTCGCCGGATCGGGTATACCAAGAGTGAATACATGTTCGAGGCCAATAGTTGTGGTATTTTCAGTGCCATTCACGAGCAGTCTTCCGATATCAACCAGGGTGTGGACAAAAAGAATAAGGAAGAACAAGGGGCGGGAGATCAGGGTATGATGTTCGGCTATGCCAGCAATGAGACCGATGACTATATGCCGCTGGCATTGGACCTGGCCCACAAGATCTTGTTGGAACTGGCCGCGCTCCGCCGCGAAGACAAGGCCATCAAATACCTTCGCCCCGATGCGAAGAGCCAGGTGACCCTGGAATACGACGACGACAACAAGCCTGTGCGGATCGATGCGATCGTTGTCAGTACGCAGCATGACGACTTCGACACGGAGTCGAAGATGCAAGCCAAGATCAAGAAAGATATCATAGAGATCCTGATCCCGCGGGTAAAGGCGAAGTACAAGAAATACGCCCATTTCTTCAATGATCAGATCAAATACCATATCAATCCTACGGGTAAATTCGTCATCGGCGGTCCTCATGGGGATACGGGTCTGACGGGCCGGAAGATCATCGTCGATACCTATGGCGGCAAGGGTGCGCATGGAGGCGGTGCTTTTAGCGGGAAAGATCCTTCCAAGGTCGACCGTTCGGCTGCGTATGCCACCCGGCATATCGCCAAGAACCTGGTTGCTGCGGGTGTAGCCGATGAGATCCTGGTGCAGGTGTCTTATGCCATCGGGGTAGCGCAGCCTACCAGTATCAATGTCAACACCTATGGCAGGGCCAAGGTGAAGCTGACTGACGGCCAGATCGCCAAGAAAGTGATGGAGCTGTTCGATATGCGCCCTTATTTTATCGAGACCCGGTTGAAACTGCGCAATCCCATTTATAGTGAAACGGCGGCTTATGGTCATATGGGGCGTCAGTCGCAGGTGGTCGAGAAGACCTTTGTTTCGCCGGACGGTAAGCAGGTGACGAGAAAAGTAGAGTTGTTTACCTGGGAAAAGTTGGACTATGTGCCAAAGGTCAAAAAGGCTTTCGGGATCAAATAAGTGATGGCTTATATTAAAACCTCCCCATACGGGGAGGTTTTTTATTTTTGTAGCTTATGGAGAATCCCTGGACAATAGTCGGTCAGCAGCAAATTTATGACAACCCTTGGATCGGTGTCACGGAATACGACGTGATCAATCCCAATGGCGGCAAAGGAATATATGGCAAGGTGCACTACAAGAACCTCGCGATCGGGGTCATCCCGCTAGATGCGGAGGGTTATATCTGGCTGGTGGGCCAGTACCGGTTCGTGCTGGACTGTTATAGCTGGGAGATCCCCGAAGGCGGGGGACATCCTGCGGTGCCGCCGGTGGAGTCGGCCCAGCGGGAACTACAGGAGGAGACGGGGTTGGTCGCCAGCGAATGGTCGTTGTTGATGGAAATGCACCTGTCGAATTCGGTGGGAGATGAAAAAGCTTATGTGTACCTGGCGCGGGGACTGGAGCAGCACGAAGCGGAGCCGGAGGAAACGGAGCAGTTGGTGGTCAGGCGTATCCCTTTTGAAGAAGCCTATGAGATGGTGGAACGCACAGAGATCACGGATTCGATGTCGGTGGCCGGGATATTAAAGATCAAGCTGCTGCTGTTGAGTGGACAGTTGAAATTGAAAGCATGAAAAAAAGTCAGTTGATAATCGGACGGCAGCCATTGATCGAAACGATCCGGTCAGGCCGTGCCGTGGACAAAATACTCTTCCAGCGGAATGTTTCGGGTGAGAGCATTGCGGACATTCGCGACCTGGCGCGGGAGCACCAGATACCGATACAGGTGGTGCCGCCCGAAAAGATGGGCGCATTGACGAAGGCCAATCACCAGGGGGTCATTGCCTTTGCCGGGCTGGTGCAGTATATGGACCTGCAGCAAGTGGTCGATCATACCGTAGCGGCGGGTTCGTTGCCGTTGTTTGTGATGCTCGATGGGATCACGGACGTGCGCAATATCGGCGCCATCGCCAGGAGCGCGCTTTGCTGCGGTGCCCAGGCGTTGATCATTCCGGATAAGGGAGTCGGGGCGTTGAATGAAGAAGCGATGAAATCTTCTGCCGGGGCATTGGAGCGGATCAATGTCTGCAGGGTGTCGAGTCTGCTGAAGGCAGTGGACACCCTGCATATGAATGGCATACGGGTGTTCACCAGTGAAATGAAGGCGGAAAAGAAAGTAGTCGAACTTCCACTGGGTGAGCCTTGTTGTATAGTGATGGGGAGCGAGGACAAGGGGGTGCAGCCGTATATTCGCAAGGCTGCGGACGAATTCTTTTCCATTCCGATGGCGGGGGATTTCGACTCTTTCAATGTGTCTGTCGCGGCGGGGATCATATTATATGAAGCCATGAAAAGCAGGTTACCATGAGTGCATTACAACGACCGCGCCCCTCGGCGCCACAGCCTAGCGGCAGGGATGTCCCTTTCGGCGCCGGCATAGAAAAGAAGCTTACGCTTGTCGAATGTCCGCGGGATGCGATGCAGGGCTGGCCGCATATCATTCCAACAGAGCGGAAGATCGCCTACGGAAATGCGTTGTTGAAGGTGGGGTTTGACACGCTCGACTTCGGGAGTTTTGTGTCGGCACGTGCGATACCGCAGATGGCGGATACGGCTGAGGTGCTGGCGGGTTTGGAATGGGCGGATTCGACGACGAAACTGCTGGCCATCGTAGCGAACTACCGCGGGGCGGATGAGGCCTCGGCATTTGATGGGGTAAGGTGTCTGGGTTTTCCTTTTTCCGTGAGTGAGACTTTTCAATTGCGCAATACCAATAAGACCATCGAAGGCAGCTTCGCCTCGGTGGAAGAAATACTCGACCTCTGTGCCAAGCGGCAGAAGGAATTGGTGGTCTATCTGTCCATGGGTTTTGGCAATCCGTATGGGGAGCCCTGGAATGAGGAGATCGTTTTTCAGTGGGCCAGTGCACTGGCTAAACTCGGCGTAACGACCTTGTCGGTTGCGGATACGGTCGGGTTGGCGGAACCGGAACAGGTTTTTTCCATGGTGGGTTTTCTGGTGCAGCAGCTGCCGGCCTGTACGATCGGGGTACACCTGCATAGTACCCATCACAACCGGAAGGCCAAGATCGATGCGGCGTTGGATGCCGGCTGTCTGCGTTTTGACGGGGCGTTGAAGGGGATCGGCGGTTGTCCGATGGCAGGCAATGCACTTGTTGGCAATATGGATACGGAATGGATGGTGACGCATTTCTCGAAAAGACAGCTGCTGCCGGCATTGGATGAAGCGGCATTAGCGCGGGCCCTGGCTTTGGCGGACGAAATTTTTGTGTAAAACCGGGATCATGCAATTACGCATCTCTAAACACTTGGACAAACCGCATACCCTGCTTTACCGGCGGGACAATGGCACGGAGACCTGGATGGCCTCGGACGAGTTCTTCGTGCGGCACGACCTGAGCCACTATGCGATCGAGAAGACGCTGGGTTATCGCACGGCCTTCCTGGGAATGTTGAACGATGGGATGGACATCGATGCCTTTGAAGACCGGAAGAAGAGGCTGCAATTGGTCGTCAGTGCGGAAGGCGGGTGGGCAGAGAACATGGCCAATCTTTTCCTGATGGAGACGGCACAAGGTGAGGTGAACAACTTCAACGCCATGTTGACGGAAGCGTTTGTTCGGATCGGAGCGGCCGTCGGGCCGACCTATCTGAGTGAGGAGGAGATTGCCGCGATCCGGACCTTGCTGAAGCAGCTGTTGGCGGACTGGGCTGCGCTGCCTGCGGGCCAGACCCTGGTCCTGGAATTTTGATCTTTGCTATTTTGGATCGCGGTGGGCGGCCGCATTTTTTATTGACAATGGAATTTCAGTTACCGATATCATATCCTTCTTTGCGTCCACCCATCCGGTATGGGGACAAGATCCTGCTGACCGGCTCTTGTTTTACCGAGCATATCGCCAACGCGCTGCGTGATTGGAAATTCGCGACATTGCTGAATCCCAATGGGATCCTCTTCGATGCAGCCAGTGTGGCGTCGAGCCTGATCTCTTATATACATCCAAAGCGCTATACAGCGGAAGACCTGGCATTCTTTAACGAACTCTGGCAGAGCTGGCAGCATCACAGTCATTTTTCGGGTACGGATCAATCGGCGGTGTTGGCTGCGATCAATGCTTCCCAAGAGCGGGCGCATGGTTTTTTACGGGAGGCGGACTGGTTGGTCATTACGTTGGGGAGTTCGTTTTCTTATAGATTGGCTACGGTTGTGCCCCCGGCTTTATTGTCCGGCTCGGGTGCACTCGGCGCCGTTGCCAACTGCCACCGGGCGCCGGGGCAGCAATTTGTCAAGCACCTGCTGACGATCGAAGAGATCGTCTCCGCGCTGGACAGCTGTCTGCACCAGTTGTTTTATTTCAATCCGGGTTTAAAGGTTCTATTTACCGTTAGTCCCGTTCGGCATAGCCGGGACGGCGTCGTGGAAAATAATCGCAGCAAGGCCAGGCTCCTCGAGTCGGTCCATCATTTGGTCAGCAAATTTGACAGGCTTTTCTATTTTCCGGCTTATGAGCTGGTGATCGATGTATTGCGGGACTATCGTTTTTATGATATCGATATGGTGCATCCCAACTATGCGGCGACGCAGTTTGTGTTGGAACAATTTGTGGACTACGGGATCGATGGGGACTCGCGGCCCGTATTGGAGGAAGTGAAGAAGTTGGTTGCGGCGCGGCGGCACCGGCCTTTGCACCCAGGAACAGCGGCGCACGCGCGTTTCCGTCAGGAGCAGTACGAGCGGTGTATTGATCTGGCGCGGCGGCATCCGGTGCTGGATCTGCAGGAGGAATTGGACTACTTTTCGACAATATAAAACTGTTGCATAGCAAACATACCCAGGCGGCGGCGATCCTAGATTTCTATAAGGGACTGGACCCACGGTTCCCCTTGGCAAAAGGTACAGCCATCATGAATCCTTTCCTCGATCCCGAAACCTGGAAGACAGTCCATATCTTTTACAATAAATTCTATGCCGATCATAATCCCCGTCATTTCATTTTTGGGATCAATCCGGGCCGTTTCGGCGGCGGGGTGACGGGTATTCCTTTTACAGATCCGATCCTGCTGGAATCGAAGTGCGGGATCCCCAACGACTGGAAAAAGCAGCACGAGCTGTCAGCACAATTCATTTATGCCATGATCGACATGCTTGGCGGCGTGAAGTCCTTTTATGGAGCTTTCTTCATCACGGCGCTTTCCCCACTGGGCTTCACAGGAAATGGAAAGAACCTCAATTACTACGACAGCAAGGAATTGCTGAGGGATGCGGAGCCATTCATCGTTGACTGTATCAGGCGGCAGCTGGATACGATGCCCACCTATGATACCTGTTTCTGTCTGGGCGAAGGGGAGAATTACAAACAATTCCAGCGTATCAATGCCAAACACAATTTTTTTAGGACCATCATTCCTCTTCCGCATCCCCGATGGGTCATGCAATACAGGCGCAAACGCATACACGAATTCGTCGCGATGTATGTGGAAAAGTTGACAAATTTTTCTTAATGGATGCGGTCACCGCGGACTTCGAGGGCGGCGATGACAGTTGCTTCCTGGTCGAGCCAGTCGGCCCAGCGGCTGCGTACCGTTTCTTTCTCGAAGTAGGTTTCGGCCAGCTCTATGAAGAGGTGGTAGTGGCCGGCCTCGCTTTCCATAAACCGCCGATAGAACTGGCGCAGGTAGGGGTCTTCGAGGCCTTCGCTGAGGCGTTTGAAGCGTTCGCAGCTGCGGGCTTCGATCAGCGCGAAGAGGAGGAGGCGGTCGAGAAAGCTTTCTTCTTGGCTGCCGCCTTTGCGTTGGAATTCCATCAATTTATTTACATACTGGTCTTTGCGCTGGCGCCCCAGCTGGAGTCCTCTTTTCTGTAATTCCGCGAGTACGAGGCGGAAGTGGCCCCATTCTTCGGTCACGATGGGAGAGAGGTCGTCGACAAGGCGTTGGCGTGCCGGGTAGCGGGAGATGAGGGAGATGCAACTGGTGGCGGCCTTTTGTTCGCACCAGGCGTGGTCGGTAAGGATGTCTTCGAGGGAGATGGCTGCGAGGTCGACCCAGCGCGGGTCGGTGGGCAATTGGAGGCCTAGGATGTTCTTTTGACCGGGGGCGGTTTCCATGGGGCGAAATTACGGAATCTTACCGTTGCATTTTACAACCTTAGGTTTTGTAGGTTTGCGAAAAAGGGATCTATGGGGCAAGCGGATTTTTTGGGCAGGAAGCTGGAGGAGCGGAGCGCGCAGGATGCGCTACGGCGGTTACGGCTGCCGAATGGGAAGGCGGATTTTTGCAGCAATGATTACCTGGGGGTAGTGACAAAGGGAATGCTATCGGGGGTAGTGGGGGACGCCGACGCGCATGGCAGCGGCGGGTCGCGGTTGCTGGCGGGAAATTACGCGCTGATCGAAACCGTTGAAAAAAAGATCGCGGATTTTCATGGAGCGGAGTCGGGACTCATCTATAATTCCGGGTATGATGCGAATCTAGGCCTCTTGAGTTGTGTGCCGCAGCGCGGGGATGTGGTGTTGTATGATGCGCTTAGCCATGCTTCGATCCGGGATGGGATGCGCTTGTCGTTTGCGCGCGTGTATGGGTTTGCGCACAATGACCTGGCCGACCTGGAGCGGCGGTTGCTGGCCGCGAGAGCCGGGCACGTGGCCGAATCAGCGGTGGGTGACCGGACCGGTGGGGAGAGATGCCAAAGGTCCAACGGGGAGGGCGATGTGGCGAAGCCTGACGATGGCACGAACGTATTTGTAGTGACGGAATCGATATTCTCCATGGACGGGGACCAGGCGCCGTTGGCGGCGATAGCGGAGGTATGCCGGCGATTCGATGCGCGGCTGATCGTAGACGAGGCCCATGGAACGGGGATCATCGGGGAGAAAGGGGAGGGGCTTGTGCAGGCGCTTGGGCTGGCAAACAATTGTTTTGCCCGTATCCACACCTTTGGTAAAGCGATAGGCTGTCATGGGGCCATTGTAGTGGGGAGCGACCCGTTGCGGGAGTTTCTGATCAATTTTTCACGTTCCTTTATCTATACGACCGCCTTACCGCCGGCGAGCATAAGGGCGCTGGAGGCTGCGTATGCATTGTTGCCGCAGCTTGGGGCGGAACGGCAGCGGTTGGGGCGGTTGATCGACCGGTTCCGCTCCGCCGGGATCGCTTTCGAGCGCCTCGACAGCAGCACGCCGATCCAAATAGTGGTGGTCCCCGGGAATGCGGCGGTAAAGAGGATAGCGGAGCGGCTACAGGCGGCGGGACTGGATGTCCGCCCGATCCTGTCGCCGACGGTGGAGCGGGGAAGGGAGCGGCTGCGGATCGTGCTGCATGCGTTCAATACGGAGGAAGAAATGGATCGCCTGATCGATGAACTGCAAAAAGGGTAAGCCGGTATCAAAATGATTGGCAGGCAACAAAAAAATAAGCCGGCTCAACGCTTGAGACCGGCCTATTGTCTACCTGAACCACCTGAACTGCCATTAAAGAGTACGTCGTTTTTCCATCACGAAGTTGCATTACCCTCATCATTCGAACAATACCATTTTGTGGTATCACCACTTATGGGGATTTTATGGTAACGCGGATCGGGCGGGGTTTTGAAAAAAAAGTTTACTTTTAGCGCAACACAACCAAAAAACATTTGCTGGTATGAGAGTTGTTCCCTTTTTGATTTCGTTGGTCGTGACGGCAGGACTGGTCTATTGCCTGAACAGGCAATGGGGGAAGGTGCCTATCATGGGACAGTTCCTCAGTCCGCAGCATGGGTTCTGGCAGAATGCGGAGCCTACCGACGAGTCTTTTGACGGGGAGCTGAGTTTGCAGGGGTTGAAAGGGAAAGGGGATGTCTATTTGGATGAGAACTTGATTCCGCACGTGTTTGCCGATAATCGGAGCGATGCCTGTTTTATACAAGGATACCTCCATGCTAAATTCCGGTTGTGGCAAATGGAGTTCCAGTCTTTCGCTGCGGCCGGGAGGATCAGTGCAGTCCTGGGAGCCGGCCCCAATAACAATTATATCAAATATGACCGTGGGATGCGCCGGTTGGGGATGGTGACTGCAGCAAAGGCAATGTTGGCCCTGGTAGAGGCCGACAGTGCGACGAAGTCGGATTGTGATGCCTATACCGAAGGAGTGAATGCCTATATCGGGCAGTTGAAAGCGAGTGAGCTGCCGCTCGAGTACAAGCTCCTGAACTATACCCCTGAACTATGGACCAACCTTAAGTCCATTCTTTTCGTGAAGTATATGGCCTTTGATCTGGCGGGCGGCGACAATGATTTCCAGATGACGAATGCGAAAGCGTTTTTCAGCCCGGCCGATTTTGGCAAGCTCTATCCGGAGGTGCAGGACAGTGTGGATCCTATCGTGCCAACCGGGACACATTTTCAACCGCCTATGATCCAGTTGAAAATACCAAAGACGGTAGACAGTCTTTATCTCAACAGCAAGATCACGGTCACGGACCGGGAGAAAGCGCCCGACCCCGACAATGGCAGCAACAACTGGGCTGTAAGCGGAAAGAAAACGATCAGCGGAAAGCCCATCCTTTGCAATGATCCGCACCTGAGCCTCACGCTGCCCAGTATCTGGTTCCAGATGCAGATCCATACGCCCACCTATAATGTATATGGCGTTACTTTTCCGGGGGCGCCTTATGTGATCATAGGTTTTAACGACAGCTGTTCCTGGGGCATCACCAATAGCGAACGGGACGTGAGGGATTATTATTCGATAAAGTTCAAGGACGCCAGCCGGCAGGAATACTGGTTCAACGGCCAGTGGGCGCCTGCTGCTCAGCGGGTGGACACGATCGTCGTCAGGGGCGAGCCGCCCATGTATGATTCGGTGGCGACGACCGTCTTCGGCCCGGTCATGTTCGATCCGAGCTATACGGGATTCACGGATGAGGCGAGCAATCGTTCGTATGCCGTTCACTGGAAGGGCGCCGACAGTTCCAACGAGTTGAAGACGTTTTCCCGGTTACAGCGCATGAAGAACTACTCCGATTACAAAGAAGCGTTGGCCACCTTCGATTGCCCGGGACAAAATATTGTCTATGCCGACAAATCGGGGGTCGTAGCGCTCTGGCAGGAAGGGGCGTTCCCGGCGAAATGGAAGGAGCAGGGACGTTTTGTGATGCCGGGAGAAGACAGCAGTTATATGTGGCAGGGCAATATTGCGCGGGAGGAAAACCCGGGGATGCTCATTTCCGACGATGGAAGTGACAGGGGGTTCGTTAGCAGCGCCAACCAGTTACCGGTCGACACGACCTACCCATATTACCTGGGGATCGACTTTCCGCCTTACCGCGGTTTGCATATCAACAGGAGGCTCAACAACCTCAATTCCATTACCGCGGCGGATATGATGGGGATGCAGACGGACAACTATGACATTTTCGCCGCGATGGCCAAGCCGCTTTTGCTGCGCAATGTTCAGGAAAACCGGCTCACGGATGGCGGTAAGCGATTCCTCAAAATATTCGCGGACTGGGACCTCAAAAATGACCCCAACCTGGTGGGACCGACGATCTTCAATTATTGGTGGAACCACCTGCAGCATGCCATTTATGACGATGAGTTTTCGAGCGACCTGCCGATGAAACGGCCATTCGAAAGCACGCTTTTGGAGGCGTTGCTGCGGGACGCTGCCTATTCTTTTGTCGACAATATCCATACCCCGCGAAAGGAAACGCTCCCGGAGGTAGTGACGGCGGCATTCCTGCAGACCGTTACTGACCTCGACCAGGCTAAGACCGAGGACCGGCTGTCCTGGGCAAAGAACAAGGATACGTGGGTACGTCATCTGCTGCAATTTGCTTCGTTGAGCAGGGCCCATCTTCCGATCGGCGGCGGTACGCATTGCATCAATGCCGCCAAGCCTTTACACGGGCCGAGCTGGCGGATGATCGTGCACCTGACGACGCCCACGGAGGCCTATGGCATTTATCCCGGTGGCCAGAGCGGTAATCCGGGCAGCCCTTATTACGACACGTTTGTAGACAAATGGGCGGCGGGTCAGTACAATACACTTTGGGTGATGACGGCCGACGATGCGGGGAAGAACCCGCGGGCGAAGTGGGTAATACATTTTTCCGGCAGTTAATATAGAAAGTTATATGGTGGTAAAATTTTGCGTGACGACGGCGCTGATCGCCTTGCTGAGTTTTGTGCTTTGTCTTTTTTTGCCGTGGTGGACGATAGCACTGGCGGCATTTGCGGTTAGCGCGCTGATCCCGCAACGCCCGCTGCCCGCCTTCTTGTCCGGTTTTGCGGCGCTTTTTCTTTTATGGGGGCTCTTGGCCCTGGTAGCCGATCTCCGTAATGAAGGTATTTTGTCGTCGCGGGTGGCGGCGGTGTTACCGCTGGGCGGGTCCGGCATGGCTATTTTGCTGGTGACGGCCTTGGTGGGGGCGCTGGTCGGCGGGGGCGGGTCTTTGACGGCGGCGTTTCTCAGGAAGTGAGCGGTCGCCGGGAATTTTGTAACTTTACGCATGGCCGCACTGCACAACCGCGTCAGCCAAAAAGAGCTGAAGGCACGTTTATACGAGGAGACCGAAGCCCGGACGACGCTCTCTTTTTACCGTTATTTTCCCATTGCCGATCCAACAATTTTTCGCGACCAGCTTTACCTGGAGCTGAATACACTGTTGGTCTTTGGCCGCATCTATGTGGCCAGGGAAGGGATCAATGCGCAGATCAGTGTGCCGGTCCCGGCATTTTCGCTTTTGCGGGCCTACCTCGACAATTTGCCTGGACTGGAGCAGCTGCGGTTGAATATAGCCGTGGACGATGACGGCAAGTCTTTCTGGGTACTAAAGATCAAGGTGCGGGAGAAGATTGTTGCCGATGGTATCGCAGACCCGGATTTTGACATGAGCAGGAAGGGCAGGTATGTGGATGCTGCCACGTTCAACCAACTGACCGAGGATCCGGCAACGATCGTGGTGGATATGCGCAATCACTATGAATATGAAGTAGGTCATTTCGACAAAGCTATCGAGGTACCCAGTGACACCTTCCGTGACCAATTGCCGGCCGCTTCCGACCTTTTGCAGGACAAAAAGGACAGTCCGATCATCATGTATTGCACGGGGGGGATCAGGTGCGAGAAGGCCAGCGCCTACCTGTTGCACCAGGGCTTTAGCAATGTATTCCACCTGGAAGGGGGGATCATCCATTATGCCAACACGGCGAAAGAGCAGGGACTGGAGAATAAGTTCCGGGGGAAAAATTTCGTTTTTGACGACCGGCTGGGGGAGCGCATCAGTGGAGAGGTCATCGCATCCTGTCATCAGTGCGGGGCGCCGGCGGATACGCATACCAACTGCAGGAATGAGGGGTGTCACCTCTTGTTCATCCAGTGTGCGGCTTGCGCTGAACAATACGAGGGCTGCTGCAGTCCGGCTTGCCAGGAGACGATCCACCTGCCGGTTGCCGAGCAGGAGGCCTTACGGCGGGGGGTGGAGAAGGGAGTGCATGTATTCAACAAGGCAAAGGGAAGGCGCGGCCAGCGGGGATAGTGCTGAAATTATGTTATTTTCGAATCCAACAAATATCGGACAACGTACGTTGATGCTGTGCTAAGCTAAAACGTTTTTTGGTCCGTACTCGCGCGGTTGTTTCCATTATACTAAACCAAGGCTCTGACCATGAACAAGGCAGCAAGGCGTTTTTTTCGTCTGCGAGGTTATGTCTGGAATATTGGGTACATACCTGCGCTGGGCAGTTACGAAAAACGGAAACTCGGGATCTTTAACGTGATGAACTTACTGGGGCTGTCTGCCGGCATCCTCATCCCCTTGGTGGCCCTTTTCAGTAAGGATCATTTTCCGACTTTAGTATGGATTGCCGCCGTTAGCCCTGCCTTCATCAGTGTCATCGTGCTCACGGCCAATTATTTCAGACAATACGAGTTGGCACGGTTGATCTATTTCATCCTTTATCCGCTGGTGACGACCTTGCCTTATGCCATGCGGATCGATGCGGGCATCGAATTCTTTTTCGTGTTGTATGGCGTGCTGAGCGTTTTTTTTCTACGCAACATTTACAATATTGTGTTGGCTTTCGGGTTTTCGATGGCCTGCTATTTTCTGGTTGCGGCCGTTTGGAAGGACTACCACTACAGCGCGGAGAAGCAGAACGGCTACCTGTACCTCTTCAATCATCTGTTGGCCATCTTTTTTATTTTCTACGGCCTGTTGCTGATCCGCAACGAGAATATGCGGTACCAGACCCAAACCCGGGACAAGAACTGGCAACTGCGCCGGTCCAATCTCAAGATCCTGCGGCAGAAAGCGGATCTCTCGGGGAAGGCGGCGTTGCTGGAGGAGAAGACCGCACAGTTGACGGAACTCAATTCGCTGAAGAATAAACTCTTTTCTATTATCTCTCATGACCTGAAGGCGCCATTGTATGCGCTGCGTAACTTGTTTCGCAATGTGCAGCTCTATGACCTGCCGGGAGAGGAGATCAAGCTATTGATACCGGAAGTAGTAAGTGAGCTGACGTATACGACGGGGTTGATGGAAAATCTGCTGTCGTGGGCCAAGAGCCAGATGCAAAATGACGCGGTGAAGCCACAGCTGCTGGACATTGCGCGGATCACTAACGAGGTCATGCAATTGCTGCGGTTGCAGGCGGACGCTAAGCATATTTTCATCAACAGCAAGATCGAACGGCCGTTGTATGTGTATGCCGATAGGGATATGATCAACCTCGTGCTGCGCAACCTGCTGAGCAATGCGATCAAATTCACGCCCGAAGAGGGGTCGATCTTTATTGAAGCGCGGGAAAAGCGGTCGTATATCGAGGTGCTCGTCCAGGATACGGGAATGGGCATCAGCCCCGAGGGGTTACAGAAGCTGATGGCCGCCAATTACTTTTCCACGCGCGGTACCGGGGGGGAAGCGGGCACGGGCCTGGGGTTGATGTTATGCAAGGAATTCCTTTCCCGTAATGGCGGTGAAATGTGGATAGAGAGTGAGCCGGGAAAGGGTAGTACGGTTGCCTTTACGCTTCCGAAGGGAGGAGCGTAGAGAGGCCGTGCAATGCCCGTTGGAAAGTTTCTTCATCGCTGAGGGGCTGAGGCCGGAAGGGTTCGCCGATGACTTTTTCGTAGAGCTCGATATAACGACGACTGATCGTGTCGACCCATTCATCGGTCATTGCCGGTACGGTCTGACCTTCTTTTCCCATGAAATTGTTGGCGATAAGCCATTCTCGTACGAATTCCTTACTGAGCTGTTGTTGTTTCTCGCCTTTTGCCTGGCGTTCTTCGAAGCCTTCCGCATAGAAATAGCGGGAGGAGTCTGGCGTATGAATCTCATCCATGAGGCAGACCTTACCATCGAGCAAGCCGAATTCGTATTTGGTGTCTACGAGGATGAGGCCGCGTTTGGCAGCCAGTTCGCGTCCGCGTGCGAACAGCGCGAGTGTATAGGACTCCAGGATCGCGTAGTCGGCTTCACCCACCAGGCCGCGGCTGATGATGGCAGTGCGGGAGATGTCCTCATCGTGGCCGACCTCGGCTTTTGTGGAAGGGGTGATGATGGGTGTGGGGAAGTAGTCATTTTCGTGCATGCCATCGGGTAAGGGGACGCCACACAGTTCACGGAGCCCTGATGCATAGGTTCGCCACGCGTGCCCTGTAAGGTTACCTCTGACGACCATCTCGACCCGAAGCGGTTGACATTTTTGGCCGATGGCGACAGTCGGAGCGGGGGTATTGCTCAACCAGTTCGGGCAAATGTCGCCGGTAGCCTTGAGCATATAAGCGGCAATCTGGTTGAGCACCTGCCCTTTGTATGGAATGGGACGGGGAAGGATGACATCGAAGGCCGAGATGCGATCGGACGCGATCATCACCAGCCATTTTTCGGAGACCGTATAGACGTCACGTACTTTGCCGCGATAAAATCCGGTCTGCTGGGGAAATTGCAGTTGCTTCATGATAGCTTATTAAGGAAGACCCGGGCCTTCCGGCGCAAAATTAAATTTTCAGTTCAACATTACAATGTGTATTTTTAGTGAGCTAACAACGCTTATCAACGAAAACTTGCCTAATGAGAATAAACCTTCTGAAACAGGTGGCCTTGCCACTCCTATTCCTTTCCCTTCTTTCTTCCCCCGTTCTTTCGCAAAATGCTGTTACGATCACAGGCAATGTGCGTCATTCCGTAAGCGAGGACCGGGTGCCTGCGGTGAGTGTGACGATCAAGGGAACTTCCACCGGTACGTTTACGGACGATAAGGGTAATTTCAAGCTGACCACGACGCAGCAGCCGCCTTTGGTGCTGGTCTTTTCCTCCATAGGTTTCGAGACGCAGGAAGTGCGTGTTCAGCATGCGGGCAGTGGCGTGGATATCAAACTGGTCCCAGCCAGTTCGCTGGGCCGGGAGGTGGTGGTATCGGCTACCCGTTCGGCGATCCGCAGTCTGGAGTCGCCGGTTTCCATCGAGCGGATAGGCAGCACGGCGGCGCATGAGGCCGCAGGCCCCGATTTTTATGATGCCATCGCCAATTTGAAGGGAGTGGATGCCGTGACGAGCTCCCTCCTTTTCAAGACGATGGGTACGAGAGGGTTCAATGGCAGCGGGAATACCCGGATGAACCAGTTCGTGGATGGGATGGACAACCAGGCGCCGGGGCTGAACTTTCCGGTGGGCAATATCGTCGGCCCGAGTGAGCTGGACCTGGACAATGTGGAGTTGCTGCCGGGTGCTTCTTCGGCCCTTTACGGGTCGGGGGGTATGACCGGGACCATTCTGATGACGAGCAAAGATCCGTTTAAATACCAGGGCCTTAGTGCGGAGTACAAACAGGGGGTGAACCATATCGGCGATGCCAATATGAATGCGCAGCCGTATTACAATGTCGGCGCACGTTATGCCCAGGCGGTCAACGACAAGTTCGCGTTCCGTATTTCGGGGGATTACACGCGTGCCAAAGACTGGACGGCGACCGATAACCGGAATTTTGTGGGCGCGACCGGTACGCTTACGAACGACAGGGACCACAGCACGAATCCCGCTTACAACGGGGTCAATGTGTATGGGGATGAGAGCACGTATTTCAACGTGCAAAATATCTTGACCGAGCAATCCCAGGGATATGCGGCTGCGGCAGCGCAATATGCCGCCGCGGGAGATGCCTCGGATGCCACCAAATACACGGCGATGTCACAAGGTGCGGCTCAGCTGGCGGCGCTGACGCCTGCCAACTCTAATGTCTCGCGTACGGGTTATGCCGAAAGCGCGCTGACCAACTACAACGCCTATAACTTCAAAGTGAATGGCGGGTTGTTTTATAAATTGACGCCGAACACGACAGCGAGTATCACGGGCAATTTCGGGAAGGCCAGTACGGTGTACCAGGGTACGGACCGGTACAGCCTCAAGGATGTGAAGATCGGGCAATACAAGGCTGAGGTGTCGGGAAAACACTTTTACGTCCGGGCGTACACGACGCAGGAGAATGCGGGCAACTCCTATGACATGGTCGCGGTAGCCACTTTGCTCAATGAAACATATGCGCCGACGCAAACGGCCTGGGCGCCAGCCTATCTGAATGCGTATGCGCTGGCGTTGCAACAGGCGTATGGGGCCGGCCAGACCGGGCAAACGGCCTATCTGACGGCCAGTAATGCGGCAAGGGCATATGCCGATCAGGGAAGATTCACGCCCGGGACGGCCCAATTTACCAAGTCTGCGGATTCATTGGAGAAGCTGGCGATCCCCCATGGGGGCAAGTTCAACGACCAGACCAACCTGTACGTTGGAGAAGGCATGTACAATTTTGGGGATGTTGAGAAGAACGTGGATGTAACGGTGGGCGCGAGCACGAGGGAGTTCGTGTTGAACAGTCACGGGACCATTTTTGCTGACACCACGGGGCGGATCGATATCAATGAGACGGGCGCCTTTGCGCAGTTGCAGCGGGCTTTCCTGGATGATTTCCTGAAGATCTCGGTGTCGGGGCGTTATGACAAGAATTCCAATTTCAAGGGGCGGTTCACGCCAAGAGCTACGGCGTTATTCAAAGTGGCTAAGGACAACTATATCCGCGCGAGCTTCCAGACGGCGTATCGGTTCCCGACCACGCAGAACCAGTATATCAACCTGCAGACCGGCTCGGCCAGACTGATTGGCGGCCTGCCCAATTTCATCAGCTATTATGGCTTGAACGACGGGCAGACCTATGATACGGCCACGCTCAATAAGTATGCGGCGACGGGTCAGCTGGGAAGCGCCTATCAGTACAAGACCTTCAAGCCCGAGACGGTTGCTTCCTGGGAGTTGGGGTACAAGGGTGTGATCGCGGACAAGCTGCTGATCGATGTGTATGGCTTTTATGCGCAATACACCAATTTTATCGGGTTGACGGCCTTGGTAAAAGACCCGTTTGCCACGGGGTCATATGTGCAGAACGCTGAAAATACCTTTGGGTTATATACCAACAACACCAACAAGGTGCATACAACGGGCGCGGGCATTAGTCTGGATTACCGGTTACCTGAAGGCTTTATCGCGGGTGCGAACTATGCGTATAGCCATATCTCCAACAACGACAATGGGCAGCAGACGGATTTCAATACGCCGACCAATAAGTTTAATCTTTCGTTTGCGAACTACACCATTGCGAAATACTACGGGTTCAATGTCACCTATCGGTGGCAGCAGGCTTATCTGTACCAGAGCTCGTTCATCACGGGGACTACGCCGGCCTTCGGGACGTTGGATGCGCAGATCAGCATGAAGGTCCCGCATATGACGAGCAGCATCATCAAGATCGGAGCGTCGAACCTGTTGAACAAGTATTATGTGGACGCGATCGGGAATGCGAATATCGGCGGTCTGTATTATGTCTCCTTTGGGTATAATGTGTTGTAGGCGCTGCGTCGCGGGCTGACTCCTATACATTAAAGCGGAAGTGCATGACGTCGCCGTCTTTGACGATATACTCTTTTCCTTCTATGCGGAGCTTGCCGTTGTCGCGGGCGGCTGATTCGGAGCCGTATTGGATATAATCTTTGTAGGCGATGACCTCCGCTTTTATGAAGCCTTTTTCGAAATCGGTGTGGATGACGCTGGCTGCCTGGGGCGCTCTCCAGCCTTCGTGGATGGTCCAGGCCCTTACCTCTTCTACGCCGGCGGTGAAGTAGGTGGCAAGGTTGAGCAATTTGTAGACGCTGCGGATAAGTTTATTGAGCGCGGGTTCGGTCATTTTGTATTCTTCCATGAACAGGGCTTTATCGGCCGGGTCTTCCATTTCGGAGATCTGGGCTTCGATCGAGTTGTTCATCACGATGACATGCGCATTTTCTCCCGTAACGGCGGCCTGCAGGGCCTGGGAGAATTGATTACCGGTATGCATGGAGTCCTCGTCGACGTTGGCTACATACAGCACGGGTTTTTCAGTGAGCAGAAATAGATCGGCGATGGCGGGGCGTTCTTCTTTGGAGATGTCGAGCTCCCTGATACTCTTTCCTTTTTCGAGGTGCTCCTTGCAGCGTTTCAGGACTTCGTACTCCAACTTTATTTTTGCGTCGCCTGTCTTGAGCATTTTCTCGGTGCGGCCCAGTTTTTTTTCGACGCTTTCGAGGTCTTTGAGCTGGAGCTCGGTATCGATGATCTCTTTGTCGGCGACGGGGTTGATGGCGCCCTCGTCCCGGAGGATGTTCTCGTCTTCGAAGCAGCGGATGACGTGTACGATGGCATCGACCTCGCGGATATTGGCCAGGAACTTATTGCCGAGTCCTTCGCCTTTGGAGGCGCCTTTGACGAGACCGGCGATGTCGACGATGCCTACCTGGGTGGGAACGGTGCGGTTGGGTTTTACGAGTGCCGCCAGTTTGTCGATGCGTTCGTCGGGGACATCTACAAGGCCGGTGTTGGGTTCGATCGTGCAGAAGCGATAGTTGCTGGCCTGGGCCTTTGCGCTATTGCTGACCGCGTTGAAGAGTGTCGATTTGCCTACGTTGGGGAGTCCTACGATGCCTGCTTGTAAAGCCATAAATTTTGTTTTGCCGGCCGCAATATTAGGCAATTAATGCTAATTTGGGCGCGTTAACGCAAAATGGGCCACAGGTCCATTGGCCGAAGGCCAATAATTAGCGGATTTGCGCCAAGGGGCCAAATTTGTTGATGGCCGTGGCCGCAAAATACGACAGATGGCGCTAAGCAAGATATGGGCGGCTTTTATCATCATTTCCATTGTTGTGGCGGGGATGCGGTATGCATTTCTGCCTGCGGATCGCGAGATCTTCGGGCAGATGGTGACGGGGAAGGCAGGGGACAGTATGCGGCTGGCGGCACCTGGGCTGGTTGCGCAGCCGGTAGTGGTCTCGGGACCTTTGAAGGTGAACGTTCCGGTGGCCGGTGCGGATGGCACCGTGGCGGCTGCTCCTCCGGTGGTGATAGTGCAGAAGGCGGATGGATTGATAGAGACGTGCAAGAATGCGGTCGTCCTGGCATTGGGCCTTGTAGGCATCATGGCCCTGTTCATGGGGTTGGTGACCATTGCCGAACAAGCCGGCGGTGTGCGCCTGCTCGCGCGATTGACCGGGCCTTTCTTTTCGAAACTTTTTCCTGAAATACCGAAGGGGCATCCCGCGATGGGACATATGGTGATGAATTTTTCTTCCAACCTGCTGGGGCTTGACAACGCGTCGACGCCTTTTGCGCTAAAGGCGATGGAGAGTCTGCAGGAGATGAATCCCCATAAGGACACGGCATCGAACAGCCAGATCATGTTCCTCTGTCTGCATGCTTCGGGCCTGCAGGTCATACCGGTAAGTATGATCGCGCTTCGGGCATCGATGCATGCGCCCGATCCCACGGATATCTTTGTGCCTATCGTGATCGCCACGTTTATTACGACGGTGGCGTCGATGTGTATTGTAGCGGCCTGGCAGCGGATCAATGTCTTTCAACCTGTGATCCTGGCCTGGGTCGGGAGTTTAAGTGTATTGATCGCCGTTTTGGTATGCTACCTGCGGGGCCTGGATGCGGACCGGGTACAATCGTTCTCGCGGGCTTTGAGCGGCGGCCTGATCCTGTTTATTTTCCTGGCCATCGTGGCCGGGGCTTTGTATAAGAAGATCGATATCTTCTCGGCTTTCGTGCAGGGTGCGAAGGGCGGGTTCGAGACGGCGGTGCGGATCATTCCGTATCTGGTGGGTATGCTGGCGGCTATTTCGATGTTGAGGACCAGCGGCACCTTCGATGCGGTGCTGGGCGGCATCAGGCATTTCTTCGCCGCGCTTGGCGCCGATACGCGGTGGGTGGATGGGATGCCGACGGCATTGATCAAGCCGTTCTCGGCGGCGGGTGCCAGGGGGATGCTGATCGATACCATGAAGGCTACTACGGTCAATTCATTTGCCGCCCGGCTGTCGGGGATCATGCAGGGTTCTTCGGAGACGGTATTCTATGTGGTGGCGGTATATTTCGGGTCGGTAAGTATCCGCAATACGCGGTATGCGATCCCGGCGATGCTGCTGGCCGAAGTGGTGAGTGTCCTCAGTTCTATTGGGCTGGCTTACCTATTCTTTGGGCATATTTCCTAGGCCTCAATTTCCAAAAGCATAACGGACCGTGACACCGAAGGCGTCGGGCACGAAGTTGAGCTTGGGAATAAAATCGACTTCGGGTTTCCAGTCGATCGAGAGGTTGACGGGGGCGTTCTGGAATTTGTAATCGAGGCCGATGGCACCCATGGGACCAAGAAAGGTCTGTTCATTTTGCCAGCCGACGTAGCCGCCAGCGCCCCAGAACCAGGTAAAGGCGGGAGTGCCGCCGATGAGCTGGTGGCGTTCATAGAGACCGCCCAGGCCGAAGCGGTTGCCAAAGGAGACGAGGCCTTCGAGCGCGTTCGATTCGTCCATGAAATATTTTATGCTGACGGCATTGCTGATGGTAGGGTCGGCCGTGCTGAAACGAATGCCGACCGCCACTTTATAGTCTTGTGCCGACAGGCGATTGCGGAGGCCGCCAAGGGTCAGGAGGACGAGGCAAAGGGGGATGATGCGCATAGGCCGTATGTTTTATTCCGGAGGAACGAATGGGGCAGACCGAATATTTCCGGCAGTTTGTTAGAAGTTTCCTAAAGTCAAATAATAACAGGGCTATCGCTATATAATAGCGGGCTTAATGTGATGGGTGAGCGGCCTTAATTTGATGGGAGAGATGCGCGTGGATAGCGGGTCTCAATGTGATGGGGGGATGCGCGTGGACAGCGGGCCTCAATGTGATGGTGGGATGCGCGTGGACAGCCGTTCTCAATGGGGTGGCCCAGGGGACGCCGGCGTGGCGCCTGCCCCAGCGGGTGTCGGTGTGACGCCTGCCCCAGCGGGTGCCGGCGGTGGCGAAGCGGTGGCCGGCATTTCGACCTCATCGATGTCTTCATCCTGTTTGCGTTTGATATCCTCGAAAAGCTCTTTTTTGCTTTTTGGCCGTCGTGCTTCCTGCCACTTGAAACCGCGCAGGACCATGTCTTCGAAGACCACGTGCTTGATTGGATACATGGTCCCCTGGGCATCGTTGCGGAGGACGACGCGGTTCAGCTCTTTCCCCGCCGGTTTGCCTGCCGAATCGAATTTGGGCACGAAGCGCATGTCGATGATGTCGGCGTGGGCTTTGTTCACGCTGGTATAAGCTTTCTTTTCATCGGTGACATAGTAGATGCTTTCCGCATTGCCCCGGGCGCGGATATAATCTATCTCACCTCCCAGGAAGAAGGCGTTGATCGTCGTTCCCTTGAGCTGGTCATAGAAGAGTTTTCCGATCTTATTGACGGCCAGTCCGTTTTCGAATACGTAGAGCCGATTGGCCTTTTTGTTCTTCGTGTAGACATACATGGTATCACCGGTGATCTGGTAGTTGCCGCTGCCCCAGGCCACGGGGCTATAGAACAAGCGGAAGATGGAGTCTTTCGCAGAATAGTACATGCTGTCGCAGACAGCCTGTAACGAGTCCGAAAAAATGCGGACATGGTGGAAGCCGATGACGTATCGGAGGGTGGTATCCGTGGTCGGTATCAGCGCGATGGAATCGGCTTCATGCCCCGGCAGCGGGGCTTCCACGGTATCACGGGGCGGCGGTTTTCGCAACCGTTTGGCGAGGTTTACGCTGTCCTGTCGTCGTAGGGCATTGGCGCTGTCGCTAAGGCCTGCCCGGTCTAAGCTATCCAGGAGCGACTGATGGCGGATGCTGTCGGCTATGGCAATAACCTTGAGACTATCGTTGATGGCAGATTGCCGGATGCTGTCGGCGACGGCTCGTTTTCTGGCCCTTGCCTTGGATTTCTCCCCCTGGATGCTATCGGCAAGGTCCTGTTGCCGGATCGCGAGGCTGTCTTTCATTTTCTTCTGCGCCGTCCTCAGGCTGTCCGCTTGTTCGCGTTTCCTTTCTTTAAGGTCGGAGATAGAATCCTTCCGGGCTTGCCGCGCGGCTTTTATTTTGGCTTCCGCCTGTCGTCGGAGTTCTTTTTCGGTCGGCGGGTTCAGTCGGAGGCTGTCGGCGCTGGAGATGAGTTTTCTGCCGGTACTATCCTTGATGATCGGGATCTCCCGGGCACTGACCGTGGGAAAGTGGCGGAGGCGGTGAAGGCTGTCCAGGCCCAATCTGGCAAGGCTATCGGCGCCGCCCACACCAAGGGAATCGCTGATGTCGTTGATGTGGGTAGTATCGCCGCCGTTTGCTTTGATGATCGAGTCACGGGCCGCGCGGGCGAGGGTCAGGTTATGCAGGCTATCGGCGGAGACCTTCTCCAGGCTATCGATAAAAATATGGTGGATACTGTCCGCATGGGCTAGTATCTTTTGCTGGACCTGGTAATCGACAAGCCGGGCGGACATGAGGGTGTCGGCGGTGATATAGAGGGAGTCCTTTTTGTCCTGTTTCAGGATCATCAGCGGGTGGAAGGTAGCTATGAACGTGTTCTTGCGCTTGTTATTGACCATATGGCCTGCGAGCAGCTTTATGCCCTGGGTGGTGTCAATGTAGATGGCGCTGCCGTCCGCAGTAGCGAGACCGGTAGAGTCGTCCATGCGGACACTGTCACCCGTCAGTCGTTGGGAGCCTTCGGCCATGATAGGCCTGGCCCCGAATTCGGCCTTGTGGTTGGCCAGGTCATAGTGGCCGGAATGGGTGCGGATGGTACGGCGGCTGCTGTCTTTGAACTGGATAAATGTCTCTGAGATAAAGGTGGAGACCTGCGTTTGGGTATTGTAGAGCAGCGAATCACAGGAGAGGTCATATTGGGGATCGCGGAGGATAACGTTCTGCTGGAAATGGATGTCCTTGGTGAGTTCATAATACCTCCCCTGATTGCTAGTGAGCACGGTCTCTTTGTTCACGAGTTTTCCGCCAAAGTCGTACGTGCCTACTTTCGTGGTGAGTTCGTAGTTGAGGACGTTGGTGGTGAGCACGCCTTTGCCATCTGTAAGCCTGACGTTCTTCCGGAAGAGCACCCGCTGGGTATCGACCAGGTACTTCATGTAGTCGGAGTAGATATTCACCGAATCGTTGTCGTTGATGTGGACGTGGCCATAGCAGTCGATGTAATTATCGGGTTTGATAATATACATGGTATCGCAATAGATGGTCGTCTTGCCTTGCTTGATGGCGACGTTGCCGATGAGGGTGGTCTTGGTATGGCTACTGTCGATCTGTTCAAAATGGTAGAGGTCGTCGCTGAGGATATCCACGACCTTTACGCTATCGCTTCCCGGTTTCCTGAATTCGACCTGTCCAATCTGCGCCTGGCTGCGGAGGCCTGCCAGCAGGCCGAGGAGCAATCCAGCTATTGTGATGCCAGTCCTTAGCCTCATTTAGCAGCAGGTTTCGTCACGGCAACAGAGTCAGGAAGGGGCGACATCAAGGGTCCGGTTTTATCCTTCTTGCCAAATACTGAAATGTTTACATAGCGTTTGGGGTGGACGCGAAGGTCGTCCAATAAGGTAGTCAGGCTGCGGGTGGTGCCTTCTAGGTTCTGGTAAAGCGAGCGGTCGTTGATGAGGAGTCCGAGGGAACCGTTGTCGCTATTGAGCTTGGCCACGACGCCTTTCAGCTCGGTCATCGTCGACTGGACGCTTGCGATGGCTTCAGGCAGCTTTGCCGAAGCGAGGTTGGCGCTGGTCTTGTCCAGGTTGTCAAGGGTGTGGGAAATGTGGTCATTGTTCTTGTCCAGGTTGCCCGTGAATTGGCTCATATTTTTCAGTGAGGTCGCGAGATAACCGGTTTGGGTGTTGAGCAATTTCTGCAATTCTGCGGAAGAAGCGGCTAAGTTGCCGACGATCGCGCCGAAGTTGTTCTTGAGCCGTGGGTCGAACATGGTCCCGATGACCTCGATGAGTGAGTCGAGGGAAGTGAGGGTACCGCCCAATTGGACGATGATGGGATTGACACTGGCCTGGACCTGTGTGAGCAGGTTGGATTGTTTTTTTGTTTTCAGGGTGTCGCCGTCGCCCAGGAATTCGTTATCCGTTCCTTTGGTAATGACGATGGTTGCGGAGCTGATGAGACCGGAGTTGATGACGCCGACGGAATTTCTGGGAATATGCACATCCTTTTTTAGCGTTATGGTTACGACGATACCGGCGGTGAGGTCTTTATCGGACTCGTTGATGGCGGAGATGGAGCCGATGGCGAGGCCATCGATCTGAACGGCATTGGCCGTTTCCAGCCCTTCGACGTTGTCGAAGATGGCGTAGAGTTTTTTGGTATGTTGGAACAGGCTGCTGCCTTTGAGAAAATTAAAGCCGAGGATCAACGCCGCCAGCGCAACAACTGCCAATATACCAATCTTCGTTTCATTCGCAATTTTGGTCATGTCTAAAGGTTTAGCCTGTTTCTGATGATGGGCCGCTGGGCCGCGAGCCTGTGGCCCGCCCAGCAAATGTAGGGAAATTGCGGTCACGAAGGCAGAATACAACGTTAAACCGGCAGGGTCGCGGCAGCCTTGGGGAAAGCTTGGGGATACGGTTGGTTTTTATTAAGGGTTGGCAGTGCCGGTGGTGGTGGAAGGGGAATCGACATTGTTGATGGGGTGTCCTTCCAGGGTCGCCTTGTAGCGTTTTAGTGCGTCCAGGATGTTGCGGGCTACTTCATTTTGTCCCTCTTCGCTGATGAGGTATTTCTCTTCGTCGACATTGGACAGGAAGCCGGTTTCGATGAGCACGCTGGGCATGCCTGTGGCCTCCAGGACACGGATGCCGACGTCGCGTTGGTAGACGCCTTCGCTATTGCGGCCGGCCTTTGCAAATTCATCTTCAACAAGCGTGGCGAAAAGGGCGCTGTTGGCGAAGAATTTTTGTTCGTAGAGTTCAGCCCTTATGACGGCTTCGGGAGAATTCATGTCGAAGGCGGCGCTGTCGGAATTGCTTTCACCAGAACTATCGGTGAGCTCACCTTCTTCGGCTAAATTGTTGATGGCGCCGCCTTTTGTTCCGGTACGGCTGGCCTTCCAGATAAAAGCTTCGGTGCCGGCGCGGGTATGCTTGCCCGGGTAGCTCTCGTAGATGGCTACCCGGTGTCTCTTTTTGCCTTTACCCACGTATTTGTGGCCGACCAGCTTGTGGACAGTGAAGGGGCCGGCGGGATGGCCGTCATTGTCACAATGGATCGCGATGAAGATGTCGCCTCTGGACTTATTGGCCAGGTTGGCGCGGTAGTTGAGGCCGGAGGCGATGGTGTTGCCGCCGCCGGGCATGACGTCTGTGGTCCGGGTAAAAACGACTTTTATATCAGGAAAGGCTTCGTTGATGAGGGCACCCAGTTTGAGGCCAACGGCCAGGGCTACGTCCTTTTCAGCAATCTGCAGGCCTTTTGTGCCGGTGTCGAAGCCGCCATGGCCGGGATCGATGACGATGGTGCGGATGGTCCGGCTGTGGGCGGGCCGGGGGCTGGGTTCGCCGGCGCGAAAGGAGGTCAGGGCGCAAAAGAGGATGCCCAAGATGCCTATGCTGGTGTGTGTATACTTTTTCATAGTTTCTCCCTATACTGTCGAACTGCATTAACGATGTTGCGGGCGACTTGCGTCTGGCCTCTGCTGCCTGCCAGGTATCGTTCCTCTTCCTGGTTCGTGAGGAAGCCGGTTTCGATAAGCACGCTCGGCATACCTGTCGCCTCCAGCACCCCAATGCCCACCTGCCGCTGCTGTACCCCATTGCTCTGGCGGCCAGTCTTGATAAACTCCCTTTCGACAAGGGTACCGAATAAGGCGCTGTTGGCAAAATATTTTTTCTCATACAACTGCGCCTGCATCATTGCTTCGGGGGTACTCATATCAAAGGCTGCACCCGTGCTGTCGCCCATGTTCTCGCCATTGCGAAGTTCTTCTTTTTCGTTGATGGCGCCTCCTTTTTTGAGGTTGCGATCGGCTTTCCAGATATAGGTCGTCGTGCCATGGGTCGTGTTCTTTACCCAGGCGTTGGCATATACCGGAATAGTCCTTTTATGCGCGCCTCTTCCTGTCGTGCGATAGCGGAGGAGGCGTTTCACATTGTAGCCGCCGGCAGGATGACCATTCGAATTGCAATGAATGCAAATGAACAGATCCCCATTGGACCGGTTGGCCAGCTCCGCCCGGTAGCGGATGCCATCTGGGACGGTCGGCTTGTTGCCAGGCATGATATCCGTCGTCCGGGTATAGACGATCCGCACATCCGGGAACGCCTGCCGCAGCGCCCTTCCCAGTTTCAGGGCGATGGCCAGGGCGATATTTTTTTCTTTCGCGATCAAGCCATGCGTGCCGGGATCGAAACCGCCATGCCCCGGGTCTATCACAATGGTGAGCGGCTGCGGCTTCTGCGGTGATGGATGGGTTTTGAATGATTGGAGACCAAAGGCAATCCCACAAAGCATTAACAAAGTGGTCGTCTTTTTGATCATAGTTGTTTTATATTTGCCAAATCGGGTCAATCTTCACATAATCTTAAGCGAGTTATGGCTATTTTTGTCGCGAACAGGCAAAACGAGCAACCTGCATTAATTAATAAACGAATAGCATATACGGACACTACGAACTATTCGTTTTTTTGTACCATGTATGAACAATAACGGACGCAAAATTAGCTCAAAATATTTGTTGATATTGATATTTACTGCTTTATTCTTTTCAGTAACGCTCAATAGTCCAGCAAATTATCTGTCCGTCGTCCGTTTTTGCAAAATCCTAACAACTCGTTCAACTGCCAATGGTCCTGTCGCGGCTTCGGTCGATGGGTCGGCTGTTGTCGCCGCTGCTGTTTTGGCCTCAGCTTCTGCGGGCGGTGCGGCGGCGGATACGGTCAAGCCGCGCATCCGCGAAGGGCGAGACGGCGTGTTGCCTTATGCGGTCCTGCCGCCAAGGGAATCCCTGATCGCCCCCAAGGACTCGGTGTTGCGCGCGGCCGACTCCATGTTAGCCGCCAAGCGTGTCGACACCCCCGACTATGTGATCTCCAAGGATACGATGGAGGCGGATATTACGTATAATGCGGCGGATTCGATCGTCATGGTCATCCCTACCCACAACATCACGCTTTACAATAAGGCGGAGGCCAAATACAATGGTGCCGATATGACGGCCGACCATATCGTTTTTGATCAGGCACGCAATGTTATAGTGGCTCATCCTGGAGTCGATACGGGAGGAAAGCCGATGGGGGTGCCGAAGATCGTGCAGACGGATAATACACTGACGGCGGATTCCCTGGTCTATAATATCAAGACGCAAAAAGCAATTACCACGACCGCGATCACCAATTCGGGGGAGATGTTCGTGCATGCGCAGACGATGAAAAAGGTGACGCCCGACATCTATTATGGGTGGCATGGTGACTTTACGACCTGTAACCTGGATACGCCTCACTTTGCTTTCCGCGCCAATAGAATGAAGATCATCAACAAGAAATGGGCGATAACGGGGCCTGTCCACCCGGAGTTCGAGGGGGTGCCATTGCCGATCTATATTCCGTTCGGGTTCTTTCCGTTGTCGCAGGGCCGTCATAGCGGGTTGCTCCCGCCGCAGTTCACGGCCAATGACCAGGCGGGGCTGGGGTTGGAAGGATTGGGGTATTACCAGGTCATCAACGACAATTTTGACGTGACCTTCCGATCCAATCTATATACGTATGGGGGGTATAATATCTATGTCACGCCCACTTACCGGGTACGCTACAGGTATAGCGGCAATGTAAATTTTGCGTTGCAGAACACCAAGCTGCTATCCAGTACGGGCTCGGATGCGTTTACGACCTCCAGGACGTTCAACTTCAACTGGAGCCACCAGATGGACCAGAAGGCGAGGCCGGGGACCAATTTCACGGCCAACGTCAATGTGGCATCGACGAAGTACAACCAATACCTGCTTAACAACCCTACAGCCAACTACCAGAACCAGCTTAGCTCTTCTATCACCTATAGCAAGACCTGGAACGGCAAGTATAACCTGACGGTCAGCGGCACGCACAACCAAAATGATGAAACGAGGATCGTCAACGTGAGCCTTCCCAATATCGCTTTCACGGCGCCTACCATTTACCCATTTGCGAAGACTACGTTTGTGGGTACACCCAAATGGTATGAGAAGCTGGGTATCGGGTTGAGTACGACCATCGCGGGCGGCGCAAGCTTTTATGACTCACTGTTCAAGATCAAGCGGATCATCGACACCTTTCAGTGGGGGGCGCAGAACAGTATCCCGATCAGTCTTGCGCTGCCGATCAAGGGGCCTATCACCGTATCTCCGGGCGTGAGTTTTCAAAACCGGTTGTATTCGCAGAAGATGTTCCGCCGGTATAACCCGGTCACCAACGCGGTCGATACGGTCGACATCCAAAAGGGTTTCTATTCCGCCGAGAACATGTCCTTTAGCCTGAACCTGGCCACGGCGATCTTCGGTACTTTCCAGAACTTCGGCAGGAACAGCAACCTGCTGGGGATCCGGCACGTCATCAGACCGACGCTTAGTATTAGTTATTCGCCCGATCTCTCGGGGGCCTATTATTATAACCTGACGACACCTTATGACACAGCGGTCAAGGGCGTGCGTACGCTGCACAATCAACGGGTGTCGTATTTTGATGGGTCGACCTATGGTGCGTTTGGAGAAGGGGTGTTCGGGGGTATCAGCTTTGGGCTGGACAACCACTTCGAGATCAAGACCAGGGACAAGGCGGATACCAGCAGCAGCGGGGTGAAGAAGACGACGATCATCGATGGGTTTGGGTTCAACGGCAGTTACAACTATCTGGCGGACTCGTTCAAGCTGTCACCGATCACCTTCTATTTCCGGAGCACGCTGTTCAAGAATGTCAATATTACGGGTGGCGCCACACTTGATCCTTATCAGTCGGACTCGATGGGTTTCGACGTGAATAAGTATGCGTGGGCCAAAAAATTCGCGCTCGGACGCATTACGAGTGGTAACCTCGCGATCTCCACATCGTTTAAGAGTGCGCCGAAAGATCCCAAGTTAGCGGCGCAGAAGGCGCAGTCGACGCAGGATCAGATACCGATGACGATGGAGGAGCAGCAGGCGCAGCTAAACTATGTCCGGCAGAATGCGGCGCAGTATGCGGATTTCAATGTGCCGTGGTCATTGAACCTGGCTTTGGCCTTCAACTTCACCAATGCGGAGAAGGCAAATTATTCGGGGTTTGCCACGACGATCACGTCGAGTTTGAATTGGAATGGAGACTTCAATCTGACGGAGAAGTGGAAGTTGGGTCTGAGCGGGTATTATGACCTGAAGGCGGAGCAGATGCAGTCGCTGACGATGAGTATTTCCCGGGACCTGCATTGCTGGCAGATGTCGATCAACATCACGCCGGTCGGCTACACGCACTACTTTAATGTTACGATCAGCCCGAAGGCGGGTATTCTGCAGGACCTCAAGATCAACCGGACGAAATATTTCTATGACGAGTAGGTGGTTTTTTGGCGGCGCCTCGGCGGGTGCGTCGTTGCTTCGTTGCATCGTTGCTTCGGTTTAGGCGCGTTGGTGCTTCAGTGGTTCGGTTCCCGCGCATTAGCCGCCGGGGGGCTGTTTTGTCAGCGGCGCGGTCCGGCGGCGTAGTGGGCGCTCATGATCGCAAATACTCTGTTTTTAAGGCTTTCGACAGATTCGCCGGGCTTTGCCGCCACGGGGTCAAGGAAGTGCATGTAGAGTGGGCTGGGTCTGAAGTAGAAGCCCATGCTTGCCGGCATGACCTTTCTGCTATTGAAGATGATGGCGGGCAGGACGGCGCGGCTGGTGGAGAGGGCGAGGCGAAAGGCACCGTCGTGGAAGGATTTGAGGGGTTCTGCGGTCTTGTTGCGGGTGCCTTCGGGGTAGATGCACATGTGCAGGCCCATTGCGAGGACGTCTTTCATTTTGTTGAAGCTGTCCTTGCGACTGGTTTCGCTGTTGCGGTCTACGAGGACGCTGCCGGTGCGGTAAAAGAGGCCGAAGATGGGTATCCGTGCCATTTCGATCTTGGCGATGGTCTTGTTGCCGCCCGGGATGAAGGGATAGGAAACCGGGACGTCGACAAGAGCGTTGTGGTTGCAGACGACCACGTACGATTGGCCTGCTGCGAATTTTTCACGGCCGCGGATGCGGAGCGGGCAGCCGGCGAGAGGCAGAAAAACGCTCATCCATATGCGCGAGAGGGTGACCCAGGCTTTTGTTTTCGCCGGGTCGCGTCGAAAATAACTGAACAGGAGGAAGGGAATGAGTACGACCAGCATGGTCGTGATGAAGACGAGGATCACCCACACGGCCCATATGCGGCCAAAAATGGACCAAAAGAGATTCGGTCGGCTCGCCTGGTGCGGGGCAACGGCGTTGTGCGATATGACGGGTGCACGCTTATTCATGCTGCAATTTAGGGGTTAGTGGGCACCTGTGGTTCTCCTGCTATAGCGCCCAGTCGATGGGCGCGATGCCTTTGCTGATGAGCCAGTCATTGGCTTTGGAGAAATGTTTACAGCCAAAGAATCCTTTGTCGGCGGAGAAGGGGGATGGGTGGGCTGCTTTTAGCACCAGGTGTTTGGTTTCGTCGACGAGGGCTTGTTTTTCCTGGGCGAATTTCCCCCACAGCATGAAGACGGCGTGCTCCTTTAGGGTGGAGACTTTGCTGATGACACCGTCGGTGAATTCGGCCCAGCCGATCTTGGCGTGGCTCATGGGTTCGTTGGCGCGGACGGTGAGGGAGGCGTTGAGGAGGAGGACGCCTTGTTCGGCCCAGTGGGTGAGGTTGCCGTGGCTTGGGATGGGCATGCCGATGTCCTCCTTCAATTCTTTGTAGATATTGATGAGGGAAGGGGGTGGGGGGATGCCTTTTGGTACGGAGAAGCTGAGGCCATGGGCCTGGCCGGTGCCGTGGTAAGGGTCCTGGCCGAGGATGACGACTTTTACCTCGTCGAAGGGGGTGGTGTTGAAGGCGTTGAAGATAAGACCGCCCGGGGGGTAGATGGTCTTCCCGCCTAGTTTTTCGCTCTTAAGGTAGGTGGCGATCTGGAGGAAATTGGGTTTTTTGAATTCCTGGGTGAGGGCATTTTTCCAGCTATCTTCGATCTTTACGTCCATAGAGGTGGCAATGGTTTGGTCGAAGATAGATAAATTGCGGCAAGTTGGGGCGGTTTGGCGCTATTGGTGCTTTGGCGCTATTAGCGCCATCGGTGCTTTTGGCGCCGTTGTGTGGGTGCCGCCGCGTTGGCACCGCTGTGTTGGCGCTGGCGCTGTTGGGTCTGCGCAGTTGGCGGTGGGGTCGGCGCAGTTCGCGCCTCCCTGTCTATGCAGTTGGTGCCTCCCTGTCGGTGCGGTTGGCGTCTCGGTTGGCCTCTCCCTGACGTGCAGTTGGTGCCGGCGTATCGGTGAAGTTGGCCTCTCTCTGTCGGTGAGATTGGCGTCTCGGTTGGCCTCTCCCTGTTGGTGCAGCTAGCGCCGGCGTATCGGTGCAGTTGGTGCATGCAGGTAAAAGGCGGCGTGTAAGCTGTCGCTTGGAAAAGGGTTTGGCTTAGACGGGGATTTTTTTTACTTTTGCCGGCTGTAGCCGTCCGGCTTTTGCGTCGGATGCAGTATGGAAATCGGCCCGGTAGCTCAGCTGAATAGAGCACAAACCTTCTAAGTTTGGGGTCATTGGTTTGAATCCAATCCGGGTCACTTTAGTTGTAATTCATTGATTATCAAAAAGGCGCTCGGATTCAGCGCCTTTTTCTCGTTTACACACCTGAAAGCCCCGTCCAGACGGCATTCTCGCGTAATTTATACACCAAAAGGGTAGGGCATTCAGAAAGTCATTTTACCAATCGTAATAGCGGTCAAGCACCATTTGCGCGTGGTAGCCGGACTCAACTTCGCATTTCGCGAAACGCGAAAAATGGCGGCTTTTTTGATGTCCACAAAGCAGGAACTTCCTCAGAAAGAAATTGTTATTCCGACCATACAGCAGACAGGGGCACAGCTTGCAGGTTTTCGCCGAAGCCTCCCACCATGTGCTCACCGCCGTATAGCACTATTCCTCTTTGAAATTTCTTCCCGGCAAGCTCGGCAAGGCGCTTTAGTCCTTTAAAATCATTTTGATCCACGGACGCGGTCGATTTTATCTCGATGCCGTAAAGCTGTTTTTTTCTGTCTTCCAGTACCAAATCCACCTCCGCACCGCGATGAATACTGAAATGGTAGGCCTTCAAAAAGAGATCCGACCAGCTCAACAGCTTGACGATCTCCATGACGATGAAATTTTCCAGGAACGCGCCCGCTGTGGTTCTGTTTCCCATCAGGCTATCGACGCTCTCTCCCCGCAGGTGGCATAGTAGACCCGTGTCGTTGAGAACAATTTTAGGGGATTTGACGAATTGCCCTTCTATATTCGGCGTCCAGGCAGGAATTTTCAGTATGAGGAAAACATGCTCCAGCAGGGCCATATATCGTTGCAAGGTCGTATTTTTTACACCTGACAACCTCGCTATATCTGAAAGGTTGATCGTACTCCCCACTCTTGTTGCTATCAATTGTAGGATGTTTGGTATCTGCGTTAATCCTTCGATATTGGCCAGATCTTTAATGTCTTTTTGCAAAACCGCGTCGATATAGGATTCAAACCATTTTGCTTTCCGCCCTTCCGTCTCACGTTGTAGTGCTTCCGGGTATCCGCCGGCGTGGATAGCCTCTATCATGTCTTTCCAAATGTTTTTATGGGATCGGAAACGGCCGTCAGCCGCAATTAAAGTATCCAGAAACTTCGATCTCTTGCCGCGGATTTCAGCCTGTGATAGCGGCCAGAGGTCGTGAATTTCAATTCTTCCAGCCAGTGAGTCGGCAACCTGGGGCAGGGTCATGACATCAGCCGAGCCGGTAAGAATAAGCCGTCTCCCATTCCTGTTATCATCGACAAGCTTTTTAATACTTAAAAAGAGTTCTGTTGCTCTTTGCACTTCATCGACGATGACATGAGGACTTAGATTCTGCAGGAACCCCAAAGGATCTGCCTGGGCGGCACTCAAGGTTGTCGGATCGTCCATTGTCAAGATCTGCCCATCAAAACTTCCCGCTTCCACAAGCTGTCTACATAGCGTACTCTTGCCTGTCTGGCGCGCTCCGTTGATAAGTATTACTGGCGTATCTTTCAGAGCCTCTATAATCGGTTTGGCTATATATCTTTGATACATAAGGCAATATTACCGCTTTTTATCGGAAAACATCTGTTTTAGTGGGTAAATTTTACCCATTGCATGGGTAATTTTGACCCATCGGCTGAACAAATTTAAGGCCACAGCTCCTACGGGAGTACTATTCAGCTTAGACGGCGGGCATAACGATCGTAAACGGCACAATAGCCAGCGTGTCCAACAGTAAAATGTATACATTTATAATAGTTCTTTACCTGCTGACCGATCTTTATCGGGCGATTGACCTGGTTCAGGCGAAAGAGGTGTTGGCCAAACCGGAGGCCGTCTGGAAACGCACCGATAGAACCGGGTGATTCGGCTACTTTGAAATTTGTGCTAACTCCTGGAGAAGATGGATTTATCCAACAAAGTCTTTATGTTGAAAACAGCTCAAAAAATGAAAGTGTCACACTTTTTTTAATAAGAGCAAATGTCAAATTGGGCAAGTAAGAAAAAGCAATCTTATGTTCAGAAATTACTTAAATGTTTATCTTAACTATATCTGGAAATACAGACTTTTCACGGCGTCTAATTTTGTAGGCATTGCACTAGCAATCTTCGCTTCGCTGGTACTTTCAGCGTACATTATTCATGATAAAAGTTTTGACCGATTTAATAAAAATGGGTCGAAAATAGTATTAGTCTATTCCCACGTTAAGTTTGGCGTAGACTCAATTACAATCCCCCTTTCAAGTTTTAGTACAGGTCCGATTTTAATGCAGAATTCGCCACATGTTCATTCATTCGCCAGGATTTATAAACCATATAAGGCTTCGACTGTCGAAAACAAGCATATACCTGGAGCTTTGTATTCGGAGTCGGAGTTACTGTTTGTTGACAGCAACTTCATGGACTTTTTTTGTTTCGATCTAATCAAGGGGGATAAAAAAAGGGCGTTAGTGAATCCTCTGGCGGTAGTCATAACGCAAGGATTTGCCAAAAAATACTTCGGAGCTTTAGATCCAATCGGGAAAATTCTAAGTATAGATCGAGAAGCTAATTATGTCATAACCGGGGTTTCTAAGGATTGCCCATCTAATTCGAGTGTCCAGTATCAAATTTTGGTGTCATCTGTTAGTAAACAATTTCCCCCTGGTTCGCCGTCTTTGAGTGAAGCGGGAGTAAATTTTGGCGACTGGAAGACTTTTCTGCTGTTGAACAACTGTATTGACCCCCTAAAAGACTGCACTAAATTAACAAATCAATTTAGTACTTAAAGTTGGGGTATTATGGCAAAAAGTACAGTAGCTTCTGTCGAACAAAAGCTTCAAATCATGCAGGACGCCGATCAACAAAGGGGTTACCCAGACGCTTCGTAAGCACAATTTTCCCCATTCTGTGTTCATGCGGTGAAAGAATCAGTTTAGTCAAGGTGGCCCGGCCAAGTTGCAGAATAACCTTAGATGCTGCAAATTAGCCGTTCAAAATGCGCCGATTCGAAGCCAACTGGGCGGCTGGCGGGCATTTTTCGCCGGTCGGGTTTTTCTGCTTATCTTAAGCGAACAACTCCATAATGACCAATGCCGCTTTATTGCAAACGAGGGATCGCGCTAGTTGTATTTTGTTTTCTGTTCCATGGTTTTTCGGCTCCGGCGCAAAGCGGGGATCTCGGGGGCGCTAAGCTTACGCCGGAACAACAGTTGGAAATGTTGCCGAATGACTCGTCGCGGATCATACCGATCTTCCGGATAGCGGCCTCTTACCTGTATAGTGATTCGGCGAAGACGATGTATTACATTGACAAAGGGCTGGCACTTGCGAGGAAGTATGGCCGTAGTAAAAGTGTCACCAGCTTCCTGATGCTTTCGGTCCAACTTTTTGTTTCGCGCGGAAGGTTTGATCAAGCCATTCCCGTGCTCGAGACAGCGGATAGCCTTGCGATTATCGATCACAATGACTACATGATCGCCGTTTATGAAGATGAGCGGGGTAATATATGTAATGAACAGGGGGATTATCCGGGAGCGATCTGGCACAATCTCGCATCTTTGCGCTATGCAGAGAAAGCCAAAGATACGCAGCGGATCCTGGTCGGCCTGGTCAACATCAGCGTTGCCTACGAGAGCGAGAAGAACAATAAAAAGGGGATCGAATACGCGCAGAAGATCCTGCGGTATCCGTATAATCCCAGGAACGTCCTTGCTTTTACGAAAGCGCTGGAGATGATCGCGAGCGTCGACGTGCAGGAGCATCGGTACAAATCGGCCCGGGATTCTTTGCTAAAGGCGTTGCGGTTGTACACCGCTGAAAAGAACGACAATGGTGTAGCCACCATTTACAGCGAACTGGTGTCGACCTATCCGGGCGATCCATATCATCAGTTCGAGTATGCGCTGCCGGCGGAAGACCTTTGGGAAAGGTTGGGGAATTCGAATGGTTATGCGATCCTGAACCTCGACAACCTGGGCGGGATCTACGCCTACTTGGCAAAGGTCAAGTCCGGGCTGATCAGGGACAGCGCAGCTTTCTCGACACGTGTCGTGTTGAACGGCCAGGAGACTGCGGCGTCCCGTGCCTTGCGTGAAGCGGCAAGCTCAACGCCGGCCGCTTTGAGAGAAAAAGCTCGTTCCTGGTATACGCTTTCGCTTGCGCGCGCCACAAAAGCGAATGATCGCCAAGGGATCATTCAATCCTCGGACAGCCTGTCTGTACTTGATGCTGTGGATGGCCGCTACAGGGAGGCGTTCGACTATCTGTACCGGCATGACCAGCTGTACGATTCCCTTTTTTCGCAGGAAAATAAGAATTCGCTTGCAGGGATTGAAGCCGATTACAAGGTTGAGTTAAGTGACAAGGAGCTTCAGTTAAACAAGTTGGCGCTTTCGGATCAGATCAAGATGAAATGGCTATTGCTTGGCTCGTTGAGCCTGGTGCTGCTGGTCATGGTGTTGATTTATCGGCAAAGCAGCCTGCGAAAAAAAAATATTGCATCGCTTTCCGCATTAAATGAACGACTGAACGCGGCCAACGACCGGCTTGGAGAAATCAATCGCCAGTTGGATGAGGCCAATGAGGTGAAAACGCGCTTCGTGGGTATCCTCAATCATGATCTTCGGGCGCCTGTCGCGAACCTGATCAATATTCTGCACTTACAAAAGGAAGGGACTACTTTCATGGATGGTGCCAGCGCCGATGCGCATGCGAAAAGGATCAAAGGGCAGGCGGAAACGCTGCTGGAAACCATGGAGGATCTGCTCTCATGGAGCAAGGGGCAAATGAAGAACTTCCAGCCGCAAGTGAAGGCGGTATATGTAAGCGATCTGTTCTCCGATATCGGGAACCATTTTTCGGGTACGCCCGGGGTGACCATTGGATTCGAAGCAGATCAAGGCATGGTGGTGAATACGGACGAATATTTTCTGAAGACGATCTTGCGCAATCTCACCGGAAATGCGATCAAAAGTGTGGCGGCGCGGACGGATGGTTCAGTACGATGGAAGGCCTGGTTGGCCGGCGGGAAAGTCAATTTGTCCATCAGCGATAATGGTCCCGGTATCTCGCAGTTACAGCTTAGGCCATTGTATGATGAATCCCTACCTTCCAGTCTGAAAGGGGGTTTGGGACTTCATTTGGTCAGGGACCTGTCCAAGGCCATCGGTTGTACGATATCGGTATCGACAGGCGCGGGTGAAGGGACGGTTTTCACGCTGACGCTATAGGCGGTGGCGGCTTTCGACCTTCTAATAAAGCGGCTGCCAGCCAGCCTTCTACCTTACCAAAAAACGGCCTATTGTAAAGGGTACATGAAATATTTGCAAGGAACATGTTTCCGGAATTATTATCGCGGGCACGGGCAATCGCAGTTTTGATGAAGCGATATTGGAAGCCGTAAAAATTGCAGTGGCAAAGGGCATCAAGGTAGTACGATCATCAAGAGTGGGCCGCCAACCCCTCCCCACTTTGCCTAAACATGTAAAACTTCCGTACTACGAGGTCGGCCACTTAGATGAGTTTCAGGAATGTAATGCTTTTGTGTCTTTGTTTGAACGCAGCATACCAGCGGCACAAAAAGTAAAGGATGACCATATCGATGCCATATATTATGTAAAGCGAGCCGAGGCTCCAGCGGAAAGCTTCCGGGACAGATGTGTACGGCGCGAACGAGTACCATTCCCGGTGGGTATCGTGGTAAAAGACCGCGTTGGCTGCGAGGGCGCTTAGGTGGATGAGCAGGATGTGGACCAGGTAAAAAAACAGGGGTACCTTGCCGATGGTGGAAAGGATCTTTGCGATCGAGCCGCTTGCCCGTTCTGCCAACGGGGTCAATGCGATGAGCGGCCCCAGGGTCATCAACAGGTACAATTGGGAGGCCGGGTATTTTTGTTGGTTAAGCAGGCGGAAGATAAATGGCCGGTCTCCGGGTGTTTTGATCGCGATGAACGTTCCGGCGACCAGGAATAGGGCAATGGCCGCCCCGCCAAGTCGCAGGCAGATCTTTTTGGTTTTTCGCGGTCGAGTGTCAGGAGCTTGCCGAATCCAAATCCTGCCATCATCACCCCGATCCAGGGTACCAGCACGTACAGCACATTGATCCCGCCCGGCGAATGCTCGCTCACCGGGTAGAGGAAGTTCCACCAGGTCCAGTCGGCAGGTACCCATTTGAAAACCTGTTGAAAGGCGATAATGCACACGCCGCCGACCCAAATCACGCGTATGGGAAGCCAGACAACTGCGGCCATAAGCACCATGCACCAACCCAACATCCATAAGACGCCGGCTAAGAGGAAGGCTGTCAGATTCAAATTAAAGGACCAGGCGAGACGGAGCACAGTCAATTCCAGGAGTACGAGCCAGAGACCCCGCAGCAATAAATAGCCGGAAAGGGCGGCGCGGTCATTGCCCTTTTGACCGGATAGAAAGGCGGAGGCACCGGCAAGGAATACAAAGCCGGACACGCAGAAGTGGGTGATCCAGCGGGTGAAAAAAATCCCGGTATCCGGTGCGCCTGCGGGGATACCGGCATATACGCGAACATGGTCGATGGCCATGAGCACCATTACGGCGCCACGAAGCAAGTCGATGGATCGTATTCGAACGTTTGGCATGGGTTGTGGCATGGCTATTCCAAAAATGCTAAAAGGTTGCCGTCGGGGTCGGCGATATAAAATTCAGTGCCGTATGGCATTTTTCTTAGGGGTTGGGCAAAGGGTATCCCTTTGACGGCTAGTTCATGGTAGAGTTGGTCGATATTGGTTACTGAAAAGGTGATCTCCAGGTTTTGGTTCTTTTCGGGCGGTTTTTCGGGGTGCTCTTCGGATCGCTGTTTGGGGTGTTCTTCTGGCCGCTTTTCGGTCCGACCTTTGGGCGCGTGGTCGCCAACCTTCAGGTGGATGGAAAAGCCTTCTTTTGTCAGTCCCGCGTAGAAATCTTCATAGCGAAAATCCAGCGTGAAGTCAAGCATGCGGGTATAGAATTCGATGGATCGCTCCAGGTCCGCTACGAGGAGTTGCGGACTCATGTTGGTAATTGTTGAGCGGATCGGCGGCATGCGGTGGCGTAGTTGTCACAAATGTCTGGTTCTCACTAATATTTTACAAATTATTTTGATATCCTGCGGATGTTGCTCCGCAGATGGCGGGTTTGGTCAGAAATCCGGCCGGTTGCTGATTGGATGAAGGGGAAGGAGGGAATTAGTTCGTATTTTAGGGAGATGAAGGCATGGCATACGCGCGTCTTCGCAGGCAGGTATGTGTTTCACTTGATCGTCTGGATGGTGTACGGGCTTTACCTGTTTTTGAGCGTGGAAGACTATATAAGACGGGGGGGCTGGTGGTTTACGCTGGCCCCGCTTGCAATCTCGTTTGTGCTGCTGGCGGCGCTGATCTACGCCAATGTGTATGTGCTTGTGCCGAAATTGCTGGACGCCGGAAAGATCGGCCTTTACCTATTATGTGTGCTGCTGTTGATCGGCTTGAACACCTATTTGAAAAGCCTGACCCAGGCACATTACGATGCGCTTGTTTGGCCGAAGGAACCCATGGGAATCTCTTCGTACTTCAAATGGAATTTTATCAATAGCCTGTGGTCGATCCTGGTCTCCACCTTGCTGCTGTACAGCCTTAGATGGAGCGATCAGCGCAGCAGGCTAAAAAATATCGAAGTAGAACAACTGCAGACCGAGTTGAAATATTTGCGGTCGCAGGTGAATCCTCATTTTTTGTTCAACGGCCTCAACACGATCTATGGCAATATCGACATCAGGGACCAAAAAGCAAGGGATGTGCTGCTGCAATTTGCCGGTTTATTGCGTTATAGTTTATACGAGGCCGATACGGATCTCGTGTCGCTGAAAGAAGAGGCTGCCTATATCGAAAATTACACCGCCCTGCAAAAGGCCCGTGGCAGCATGAATCTTCAGACGCGTGTCGAGATCGACATCGAAGACGGGGAGGTCAAGATTGCGCCCTTGCTGTTTTTGCCCTTCCTGGAGAATGCTTTTAAGTTCAGCGCCGGTGACAACGAGACGGAAAGCAGTGTTGCGATCCGCTTGCGTCAAAAGGACAGTCGGGTCTTTTTTGCATGCGTGAATACGGTCAACCAGGAAAGTGCGGCGGGCGGCGGCATCGGACTTGCGAATGTGCGGCGGCGACTTGCGTTGTTGTACGGCAATCGCTATTCGCTGGAGGTGCAAAGGATCGGGCAAAGCTATCGGGTTCAACTGGAAATAACTATATGATAAAACTATCTTGTGTCATCGTCGACGACGAGCCGGTCGCGCAGAAAGTGCTGCGGGAATTCATCGGGCAGGTTTCGTTTCTGCAGCTGGTGGGGGAATTGGAGAACGCGGTGAAGGCGGAGGCTTTCGTTGCGAAAAATCGGGTGGATTTGCTGTTTCTGGATATTGAAATGCCAAAGCTTTCGGGGCTGGACTATTTGCGTACCAAAGTCGATGATCGCCATCCAATGGTGGTCATTACCACGGCTCATCCCAAATATGCGATTGAAGGATATACGCTGGACATTATCGACTATTTGTTAAAGCCGATTGCTTCTGACCGTTTCATGAAGGCGGTGCAGAAAGCGAAAGCGTATAGAGAGCTGACGAAACAGGCAGCCGGTGTCGCGTCGCCTTCGTTCCTGTTCGTCAGGGGGAGTCAACGGATAGAAAAGGTTGAATTGGCGGAGATCTTATTCATAGAAAGTGTCGGCAACTATGTCAAGATCGTTATGGAGTCGAAGGAGATCGTTGCGTATATGACACTCAAGGGAATGGAAGAGCAACTGCCTGCTGCCGATTTTGTCAAGATCCATCAGTCGTTTTTGGTAAATTTTCGACGGGTGGAGTCGGTTGAAGGCAATATAATAGGAGTTAAAAATCATTCATTACCGGTCAGTCGCGGCTACCGGCAGGACTTCATCAACAGGATCGACGAGCGCATGTTGAAACGGTGATGGCTTGCTGATCGATCAAGTTAGATCACGAGGTGCTGGTGCTTTTCTTCAAACGCATGTTTCCCCCGTTTGTGTCTTCCCAGTCATTGGCATTGTGATGGCGTAAACAGTCTCCACATAAGAGATCATGTTGCGTGTGATGACCCCATCCGGCAAAGTGCGGGTTCGGGCGTGAGCAATTTGATCTCGCGCTTGTAATAGCCACGCCTGACAGTTTAAAAATTATCTTCCGGGATACTGACATAGGGCTGTCACTGTGAGCAGGCACCTTTGTACTATCAAAAAAAAAGCCAAATATGACAACGCAGGAAATTGCTATCGCTTATCGCGGTTTAATGAACGAGCGGAAATTTATCGAGGTCCAGGACACCCTTTATCACGAGGACGTGGTTAGTCAGGAGCCGGAAAAAGCCGCATTGATGGGGATGACGGTCATCACCAAGGGGCGGGAAGCCATAAAGGCCAAAGGGGTCGCCAGGCGGGCGACGATCGAAACGTCGCATAGTTATACCTGCAGTGAGCCGCTGGTAGCGGGGGAATTCTTTAGTGTGGTGCTGAAGCAGGATGTGACTTTTAAAAGCAAGCCACGCATGACACTGGAGGAAGTCGGGGTTTTTCAGGTCGTGGACGGTAAGGTGGTCAAAGAGCAGTTCTTTTTTTAGGTCGCCCCGGTCTTTTCCGGGGGCGGTGGTGGTGGCACTGATCGTTCCGCCGGGGCTCAGTATTTCTGCAGGAGTTTAAGCATTTTGCGGTCCAATTTGTGCCCATACCAGTCCTCATAGGCGACGTCTTCGCGTCCCGAATCCAGGATGCCGAAGTCGCCGATATAATTCCAGGGAGCGAAGCCTATCCCCGCCGAGCCGAGGATGTCGAGGACATCGGAGAACCAGGCAAGAAAGACGTCGTGCGGCGTCTTCTTCCAGCTGCCGCACTCGCCGCAATGCACCCCTACGCCCTGTGCCATCAGGTCCAGCCAGGGCTGATAAAACTTTATGAGCATTTCGCGGCTCAGGTATTGGTCGCCGACCTTTCCCGGCCAGACAGGGACCGGCTCGTGATCGGGATCTTTGTTCGCCCAGGGCGCCTTGTAGTGAGAAATGGCATGCGGATAATAGCCGCGACAGCTTTGGGCGATCCCCAGGTCTTTCAGTTCAGGCGTGACCAGACTGCCGCCTGCGTTTCCGTCTGCGACGATCAAGCGGTCCGGGTTCTCCTTGCGGATGGCCGCCACTGCTGCGCCTGCCACCTTGCGATACAATGCTCCCGGCAATGGAGAAGAGGGCGAATGCTGGTCATTCATGTCGTCCCGCATGGTGGGCTCATTCAACAGATCGAAGCTGATCTTGTCTTTGCCCATATCTTTATAGCGGTGCGCCCACATGTTCCAGTGGAAGCAGAACGCGTCCAGTGCCGCCTGGTCCTTCCAGAGATTATAAGGCTCATGGAAGCCTGCATTGATGCAATAGCCGGGCGCCCTGTGCAGATTAAGGCTTACGTGCATGCCATACTGCTGCGCCAGCATGACCAGGTGGTCGATCTCCGCCAGCTTCTGCGGATCGGTCTGATAGACCTCCTCCGGCAGGATATCCCGGCTGCGGTCGAAATTCAAATAATATGGGTAGGGGATCGGGATGCGGATAAAATTGAAACCCCAGTCCTGCAACCATTTGAAGTGCTCTGCCGTCGTAGGCCTGGACGTGGGCTTTCCCGAGGGCGAGTAAAAGTCTAGTAAATTAAATCCTTTCCATTTCGGCAGGCTATTCGCAATCGGGAGGCTGTTAGCCTCTGGCAGGCTATTCGCCATTGGCAGGCTGTTCGGCGCTGGTAGGATGTTCGGCCCCGAATGGCTGTTCGTCGATTGACTGGCGGCGGCGAGGGCCGCCTTTTCTGCCAAGGAGAGTCCCAGTACGATCGCGCCGGAATGCTGGATGAATTTTCTGCGTTGCATGCGGTAAGTTACAGACCGTCAGTGAAAATGGCCACAAAGTGGTACGAAATATTTGCTTCTGTATATTAATTAATTATTAATTTTACAGGAAACATATTTCTCACACCCTTAAATTCGTTATGCGATCATGTTACCTTATATTCTTTTAGCGGACGCAGACGCCCGCACCTGCGACTCCTTCGCCGCAGAGCTTGATAGGCGTATAGCCTATGCGACGGTCTGTACCGTCGAAGACGGTCAATCTTTTTTGGGCTTTTTGGCGAAACGTAGCTGGAAAGACCTGCCTTCGATGATCCTGGTCAACTACGAACTTCCGGACACCAAGGCCCCTGATCTGTTGCGGGAGTTGTTGACGGATGAGCGATACCTGACTATTCCGAAACTCGTCTGGGGCCCTCATGGGCACAGGCGGGAGATGGATGAGTGTCTGGTGCTTGGCGTTAAGCAGTACCTGCAAAAGCCTGACGACAGTGTTGCGCTTGGCAACATCGTCCGCCAGATAGACACGTTGATGAAGGCGGAGCTGCAAATTGCGTAGCGACGGAATGTCCTGTGGCCGCTTTTTCGTGATGCTACTGGTCATGAGCTTTTATCATGGGCTTCTTTGGGGGCAGCCCATTGCGCCGAAAGTGCACAAGGTCATGTTCCTTGGTAACAGCATCACCTATGCGGGCGGCTATGTGGAGGACTTCGAAGCTTACTATATTTCAAGACATCCGACCGATACCATCGAATTCATGGATCTTGGCCTGCCGAGCGAGACGGTTTCGGGCTTGTCGGAGGAGGGGCATGCGGACGGCAGGTTCCCACGGCCTGACCTGCACGAGCGATTGCATCGCATTTTGTCGAAGATCCGGCCTGACCTGGTCTTTGCCTGCTATGGTATGAATGACGGCATTTATCTGCCTTTCGATGTAGGACGTTTTCAACTATTTAAGGACGGTATGCAGTGGTTGCATGATACGCTGGTCGCGGCAACAGGCGCGAGGGTGATATTTTTGACGCCGCCTGTGTATGATGAAGTTCGCGGGGGGAAGCTTGGTTATGCTGCAGTGCTGGATAGGTATGCGGAATGGTTGCTGGGTCAGCGTGGCGCGGTGCAATGGGAAGTGGCGGATATTCACTTTCCCATGAAGCAATACCTGGAGGCGCATCGCAGGGTCGATGCGGATTTCGGGGTCGACGGATTTGCGCTGACGACCGATGGGGTTCATCCGGGTGAGATTGGACACTGGCTGATGGCCAGCCAGTTGTTGCTTTACGTGGGTGAAAAGGCTGTCGTGCGTTATCCCGGTATTAAGGCTGCCATGGCGGGGATGGCGAATGGTGATACGATCCTGCGGCTTGTGAAAGAGCGGCAGCTATTTATGAAGGATGCGTGGCTTCGCTGGACAGGCCACAAGCGGCCGGAGATGCCGGTGGGGTTGCCGATCGAGGAGGCGGTGTTGAAGGCGGATGTGATCGAGCGGCGACTGCGGGCGACCCTTGCTGCTTTTTGATTCATGGCATCGTCTTAATGGGATCTATAAGGCAAAGATTATTTGGTGTATGCTGTTGCATGTTATGCGGCGCATGTCGAGGCTAGCAGGAGCGCGGGTGTATAGTGATGCGCTGTTGCATGATCCCTTATGGTTTCCTTGTCGTTGAGGTCCGGTTGACGGGATAGTAGGGGTTGCTGCCTCTTTCTATGCCTACGCTGCCGGAGATGGAGAAGGTCTTGTCGTCGTTGGTGTAGATCAGCCCCGCCTGAATGCCGGTATTCAGACTGAGGTTATAAGGGCGGGAAAAGCTATTGGGTGAGCCCAACGCGGGGTCTGTGTAGAGCCGGTTTATGCTAAAAATGGTCGGCGTGGCGGAGACGCCTGCAAAGGCAGACACGTTGTTGGTCAATGGGTGGACCAGTGCTACCCCGGTCTGCGCTCCCAGGTAGGATGACCCGCCGCCGTTTAGAAAGAGATAGCCCAGCGATAGGCTGGCATAGGGCCTGATCTGCCATTTCTGGTTCGGGTCGCCGCCGATCAACGCTGTCGTGGGAATGACATTTGTCCATGGGGTAAAGCCCAACGACGGACCGTAGCCATAAGCTGACATGGGGATGGGTAAGTGTGATTGCCCTCTTGTGAAAAGGAAGGAAGTCAGTATGAGTGCTGTCAGTAGTGTTCGCATGCGGGTCAGTTGTATACTAAAAATACCGAAAATTCTCTATATTCCGTTAAATGGGGTGAATGACAGGGTTAAGTTCATTCTATCCAACGGCCTGTTGTCGTGCTGATCGAGAGCCGCTGTTGCTGGATAAGGGGGGGATCGGCGGTAAATAACGGTTCGCGACGTTATCCTATTGGATATTGGCTATTTTAGCACAATGGATGATGCTTTTTTTCTGCCTGTCGTCTTCAAGGGCCAGGAATTGCAATTCGAGGCCCAACTCGAGCGACGCGGTTATGTGTATGCGTTGCATGTGGATGTGAACGGCACTGCCGTGATCTTTGAGCGGGACGAAGAACGCAATTGGCGCGCGTTGCTGCCGCAGCCACAAACGGATACGGTTAAGCCGCCTTCGCTTGCATTGCTGCTCGCCATTGGGGAAACGATCGAAGAACTGTTGAAATGAGCCCTTCTGCTACGCTTTTGTGCTATCCTTAACAGTGTTGGATTAAGATTAATGCTTCGATTCCCTTCTTATATACAGGATGAATAAACATCCGATCACTTAAAACGCAAGAAGATGAAAAAATTATTTACACTCATGGCCATTATCTCGGCCAGCCTGGTTGCCACGAAGAGCAACGCGCAGGTATATGTGAATGCACGTATTGGTCTTCCCTTTCCTGTACGGCCCGTCTATGCGGCACCTCCGCCAGTGTGCCAGGATCCCAATGTATATGCTGACGCCGATGCCCCCGGAGCAATAGCATATGAAGATGAATTTCCCGGGTATGCTTATTATGACTATCCGGCCTGGAATGGGCACTACCAGGATTACTATTACTATGCCCACTATCGGCCGTTTTTTGAGAGAAGGTATGCCGGTTATTTCAACGGCGGTCGTTTCGACTATGGTCGGTTTCGTGGAGGCTACGGCCGGGGTTTTGCCCCAGCGTATGGCGGACGTGGTTTTGTAGGTGGTGGCTATGCGAATCGGGGGTTTGACCGGGGCGGTTATGGTGGTCGCGGCGGATTTGACCACGTCGGATTTGACCATGGCGGCTATGCCAATCGCGGCGGGTTTGCCGGTCACGGCGGGTTTGGTGGCGGAGGCTTTGCTAACCGCGGCGGGTTCGGCGGTCGGGGCGGCGGGTTTCCCGGCCACGGCGGTGGCGGCGGATTCCATGGCGGCCATTGGAGGTAAGCATCATCATCTATGATACTGAAGGCGCGGCAACGGTCGCGCCTTTCTTTTTTTGGGTTTGTCCGCAACTTTTTTGTGGTTGGTCTCATTTGCCAAAAAGCCATCAGTGGCTGGATTAAATTTGTACTGTCAATCACATTTCAATCTCAAAAAAATAAAGACATGAAAAAGATTATTGTATCGCTCGCCCTCTCGATGCTGGCATTTACAGGCAGCATTTTTGCTGGTAGCGGAGACGTGCCGGCGTCCGTTAACGGTTCATTCAGCGAAAAGTTTGCTCACGCTAAAGACGTCAAATGGGAAACCGGAAAGGATTTCTATAAGGCCGAGTTTGAAATGAGGGGCAGGACACTGTTCGTGTATTTCGCTGACAATGGAGACATCATGGGCATAGCCGGCAATGTTTCACCGCTAAGGCTGCCGCAAGACCTGCGGTCTGCCATAAAGAAAAGCTATACCAATTATTGGATCACCGGCTTGTTTAAATACCGGAATGCGGACGAGGAAGGATTTGTCATTACATTGGAGAATGCGGACAAAGTCGTCGTCCTTAAGGCGACCGGAAATCAGGGCTGGAAGGTATATCGATCAGAAGTCCGTGGCTGAGGGCGTGGGTTGGACGGCGATGCCTCCTCCCAGGTCTATGATGATACCGCGCACTCGGTAGAGCTGACGATAAAGTAAAAAGAAAAGTTAAATCAAAGTGCCACGGTTATAAAATACGATGTATTTCGTACATTGGTCGAAACTAATGCACATGAAAAAAACTGCGTTTATCTTGCTTGTTATTGGCGGACTCGCGCCGGCGGGTCTGTATGCCCAGGCAAAATTGGCCTGTATCAGTATCAGTGAAGTGATCGGGGCGATGCCGGAGGCTAAGAAGGCTGATACCACCCTTGCGGAGTACCGGGCTGCGTTACAGCAGCAGTTCGACGCTTATCGGTCGGAGTACAGTCAGCAAAACAGTTTCTTGGGTTCACCGGACACGGCAAAATTTACCAGGCCGCAGTTGGAGCTAAAGCGGAAGAGTCTTGGTGAGATCCTGCAGAAAATCCAGGGTTTTGAGCAGGATGCGGCGACCTTGCTGGAGCAAAAGAAAACCGATCTTTTTATTCCCATCCAAAAGAAGGCCGAGGACGCCATACAGCAGGTGTCCAGGGACAACGGGTATACTTATGTGTTGGAGAAGGAGGCGCTCCATGTTTATCCACCTTCGGATGATATTTTACCGTTGGTGAACAAACGGTTAGGCCTTCGTTAAGGGCAGGGCCGGTCAATTTGATTTCGCGGACATCTTTATGTTTATCAGGTGGACGATGGCGCCATCCGGGCCGTTCGTCCATTGGGCGGTCTTCGAGAACGAAAGTTTCCCATTCGCATCCGCTGAAACCTGGAAGTCGTTGTTCTTTTCGATCACTTTTGCGATGGTCAATTTAGCCTTGTTGATGGGGAAATGGACCTTCGTGACAAGCGGGATCATGGCCGCGATGACGATATAGCCAAATTGGTATTCGACCTCGGAGCTATAATCGACGAGCGCCTCATTGACATATATTTTCATTTGTCCGGTTTCGGGATTGTAGTCCGCGTCGATCGGGATATTGAAATAGGCAGGCGTGACGACGGCGCGGGCAATGGCTCCGAACCCAGCCTGCTGGTCCGCCTTGCTGGTAGCAACGGGTACTGTTGGCGGTACCCAGAGACAAACCGAAAAGATGTTGGCCCGGTTTTTCATGGCTTTTTTGTAGTCGTCCATTTCGCTGACTTTCTGAAAAATGGTGAACTTGGTGGCATTGCCTTCGATATTGCCCTTCATCTTGATGAGCGTTGCGGTTGCGGCGCTTTTAAGATAGCGCAGGTTAACGGTCGCTTCGTTATGGTAGGTATATTCCCACCATTTCGCGTTGTCGTTGTTCAAAAAAGTACATTTATAATCCTGGCTCATGTCACCCGATAGCATGCCGCAGTATTTTGACATGATGTAATTCGAGCAGATCTGGATGAGATCGCCTGCGAGGCCGGCTTGGCCCATTTCGTTGGAGAGCGCTTTGGAGTCTTCTGCGAGGGCCGTCGCCTGTTTTGCTACCTCTTTGTAGAGATCAGGGGCCAAACCACTGGCGTTGGGTGCGGTGGAACCGACGGCCATGGTCACACCTTTATCCATCGCCACACTTTTGGCTATGCCGGTCATGGTTTTTTGCAGCATGCCTTCCGGGGTAAAGAAATAAGTAAAAGTGGAGAATGCGGCGCAGGCTTCGTTGACCATTTGCAGGTATTCGCAGATCGTGTTGTCATAGGGTTGATGAGTGGCCTGTTTGGTCAGGGTTTCTATCTGCGTAGCCTGTGCGGCGAGGCCATCGGTCAGGATTGTCAAATTGGTTTGCAGATCGGGCGAGATCTTACCGGTGCCGCCTCCCCCGCTGGTGCCTCCCCCGCCGGTTCCGCCGCTGTTGCCTGTACCTCCGCCTGCGCTGCCTCCTCCGCCGCTGTTGCCCGTGCCTCCCCCGCCGCCCGTGCTGCCGTTGCTGCCCCCGCCGAGGCCACCCTGGGCCTGCTGGAGTTTGTCGAGGTCTTTGCCAAGATCGCCCAGGCCGTCAAAGACATGGAGCACTTTATCTTTTTTATCACCCAGGTCGTCGAATTTTTTCTGCAGGGCTGCTGCGTCGGTCGGGCCGAGTTTCAATTTTACTCCATTGACCCATTGTTTTAATTGGTCATAGGCGGCCTTCGTGTCGTCCTTGTTTTTCTGGACGACGCTGTCCATGGACATCAATCTGAATACTTTCAGCGTGGCACTCTTGCTTGATTTGCGATTGCTGCTGAGGATGGTGATCTGGTATTCTCCGGCCATGCCGGTGCCCCAGGTTGTTTTGAAATGACCGGTGTCTGTAAGCGGGATAATTTTCGTCTCAGTACCGGCGTTGCCTTTGATCGTCATTTGGACATCTTTCATGTTGCCGAATTTGATGCTTCTTCCGCTGATGGTAACCAGGCTGCCTGTGATGATGCGGGTCGCGGACAGCGACAATGACAGGAAGCTGCTGTCCGAATCCTTGTCGGGGGGACTGGCGGCTGAACCGCCGGTCGTACCTGCCCCTGGGGCGCCTGCGCCTGCTCCTGCTCCCGCGGCGCCGGGGCTTGTGGTTGCGGCGGTGGCCCCTGTGCTTGAGCCTGTCGCCGCTGTGCTTGTGCCTGTCGCCGCTGCGCTTGAGCCTATCGCCCCTGTGCTTGTGCCTGTCGCACCCGTGCTCGTGCCCGTACCGGTTGCAGCAGTGCCCTGCTTGGGCGTGCCGACACCTTCCACTTTATCGGCCGTGGAATTCGTCACCTGAGCCGCTTTGTTGTTGGCGCGGGTTTGGGCCGTGTTCTTAACGGAGTTGAGGACGTTTTTCAGGAACTGGCCCCGCCCCGTCAGGGTGGCGCATTGCAGGATAAGGAAGGGAACGAGGAGCATAGCGCGGCCTGGAGGGGTGTCGCGATTCTGGCGTTTTTTGCGAACGAGGAAGAAGCCGGCGATAAGCGCCAGGACGGCCAGCAGCCAGGGCCACCACCGGGATTGGGACGGGGGCGGGGAGAGGACGAAAGCCTTGCCCGGGAAGATCCTTTCGGGGGAGTCGGGCTGGTTCCAATACAATTGCAGGGCCAGCTCGAACCGGGGGCCCTGGAAATAGTCGAGCTTGATGGTATGGGGCGAATCGGAGAGATAAAGGGTGTCACGCCCAGCCCACTCCATGTGGATCCCGTCGTTGTCGATGACTTTTTGGCCGTCGATGGACAAGGTAGACCCATCGTCGCTGATCAGGGTAAAGATGTATTTGCCGGCCTTCGTGGGTTTAAAGGAGCCGGTATATTCGATGCCGAACCATTCAACGCGGTCGCGCAAGCCAGGAAAGCCGGTCGACCATTTTTGCCAGGGGACATTAATCTCGCTGACGTAGATGGGGTTGTCGACCGGTCTCATCGTGTCGAAATCGGGTAGGAAGCGAGTGGTATCCGGAAGCAGGTAGACGCGGCCGAGTAGCCCGTTGCTGATAGGGACGCTGTCGCCGAAACTGCGGGTGATACTGTCGGTGTTTTTTTCAGCGCTTGTGTTTTTTCCCTGGCAGGCGGCCAGCAGGCCTATCAGTCCCAGCATGAGGGGGTATGTGGCAGATCTCATTCGCGCAAAATAGGCCGCGACCTGCAAGGCCGCCGGAAATAGTCGATGAACGATCCTCGAAAATCGTCGGAACGCGGCCAGTAGGGAAAAACAGAAGTTTTTTTACTTATAATAGTTTTTTATATTTAGCTTGGGCATTCAGCCGGCCAGCCGCGAAGCCTTTTATTGGGAGCAACATCCTATCGAGTCCGCCTATGTTGTGCGGGGCTGGAAAAACCTCAAAGGACTACTTGAACGGTTAAGAAAGCGAAGCAACGAACTCGTTATGGAATACACGTTAAAATACCTCATCGTCGAAGACGACGATATTGACCGCTTAAGTGTAGAGCATGAGGCTGATAAATTCCCATTTCTGAAGCGGATCGCGTCCTGCGGGCATGCGCTGGAAGCAATGGAACTAATCGCGGAGTGCCGGCCCGAGGTGCTGTTCCTGGATATCGAAATGCCCGGTATCAACGGCATCGAGCTGGTGAAAATGTTGGCTGGGAGTTCCATTACTCCGGTCTTTATTACCTCCCATCCCGAATTTGCCATCGAGAGCTTCGAGATAGAGGCGTTCGATTACCTGCTCAAGCCGTTGACGGCGGATCGCTTTGCCCGTTGCGCAAGGCGCCTCCATGATTTCTGCAGGCTCCGATCGCAAGCCTTTGCTTTTACGAAAGAACAGGAGACCGGATCCATTATCATCAAGCAGGGCCACGAGAAGTGTAAGCTCAGGATTAACGATATCCTGTTCCTGGAGGCCATGAAGGACTATACCCGCGTCATGACAGCTGACAAACAGTACCTGGTGCTGACCACACTGGGTGATATGCAGGAAAGGCTTCCCGCCGACAAATTTGTGCGCATCCATAGAAGTTATATCGTCCATGCCGATAAGATCACGGCTGTCAAGAGCAATAAGGTCTTTGTGACCACCAATGAATTACCCGTGGGAAAATTATACAAAAATGCATTGAAGGGATTGCTGCTGACGTGCTTTTTTGCTTTTATGACCTGTTTTGGGCGGGCGCAGGCACCCGAACTAGCCAAACTCCCGGCTTATAAGGATTCGATGACGGCCTGGGTGGCGTGGTGCGAATCGCTGCGACTCAATGCAGCGGTAAATTTCTTACAACTCCGCACGGCGGGTCTGAAGGGGCTCGGGATGGCCCGGCCAGAAGACCAGACCAGCAAGGCACAGTTCTTTGTATATACGGCGCTTGGTTATTATTATCAAAGCCGGTTCGACAGCGCGGAATATTATTTCTATCAGAGTTTGTATGCCGGCCTGAACGCCCATAACGCCAGGTTGATCGACCGGGCTTGTGTGGCATTGATCCCCGTTACCTGGCAGATGCAGCAAATGGACAAAGTGGACAGCATAAAAAACATCATGCAGTCTATCGTCGATACCACGCATGACCGCGATCTGCTGAAAGACGGCTATTATGCGTTGGGCAGTTATTACCAGTACAAGTCCTATTACAGCAGCGCCCAGGACTATTTCATCAAGAGCATTGAATTGCGGGAACAGGAAGTGGACACTACGCACGAGCCCAAGCGGAAATTCGATTTTGCCGTCCAGTGCGATATGCTGTCCAAGCTCTATTTGAACGCCGGCATGGTCGACAAAAGCCTTGCTTCTTTGCGAAACGGAGAGCGTTTTGCCGACATATCGCCGAATGTCCGCAACCGGTTGAGCAGTTCTTTTGTAGAAGCTTTCACCACTTCCGGGCATATCGACTCGGCCTTGTATTATGACAAGAAACTTGAAACGGCTGTCAGCAACCCCCTGCTTTTCCCATCGGAGATCGTTTCTTCCGATCTGAACATTGCGATCTATTATCTCGATCACCGGCAGTATGATCAGGTGTTGCCCTATTTGGCCAAGGCGGATTCATTGGCCGCTAAGATCCAGTCGCCGTTGCTGAATTTCCAGGTGCAGATGACCAAGGGGAGATATCTGGAAGGGATCGGTAAATTTCAGCCGGCGATGGCGGAATTAAAGCTGTCGATGCCCGTTGCCCAACAACTGGACAAGGAGCTTTATGGCAATGACCTGAAATACATGGCGATGGCCGAGGAGGGTGCGGGCAATTCGACGGCCGCGCTGCAATATTATAAGGAATATGTGGAGGTGACCGACTCGCTTAACAAGGAAAAGATCTCGCGTACTTTCGCCGATCTTGAAACACATTATCAGACGCATGAAAAAGAGCTGCAGATCACCTCGCTCGATAAGGAGAACCGGTTGCATGTGCTGGAGCTGGAGAATGCCTCACGCACCAAGCTCCTCCTGGTATTGGGGCTCGCAGCGCTTGGCGTCATCTCGCTGCTGTTGTATTTTATCTATCGCAACAAGGAGAAGCTGAACCGGGTATTGGGCGAGCGGAACGACCAGCTGGATAACCTGAACCGGGATCTGGCCGAAGCGAATGACACGAAGGCGCGCCTTTTCGCGATTATCGGTCACGACCTTCGGGGACCCGTCGGAAAGATCGTCCGGCTGTTGCAACTGCAGAAGGAACGGCCCGAACTGTTTTCGAGAGAGGAACGGGAAAAGCACGAGGAGCGGTTGAAAAAGGCGTCGGAGAACGTGCTGGAGACGATGGAGGACCTGTTGTTGTGGAGCAAGAGTCAGATGCAGCATTTCCTGCCTGATTTTCATGACGTCCGTGTGGCGGATGTCCTGCAAAAGGAGATCAACCTAATGCAGGAGCAGCTGGAAGACCATGCGGTAGTAGCAGAAAGCCGGCTGCCCGAAGCGCTGGTGGTGGTTACGGACGAGAATTTTTTGACGGTGATCCTGCGCAATCTGCTCCAGAATGCAGTGCGGCACAGCGATGGCAGTAAGATCATCACGATTGCCGGCGGCGAGCAGGAATTGAGCATTACCAACCCTTCTGCGACTGCTGACGTTGCCGCAATGAACAAACGACTCACGCACACCTGGATTGACAGCGGCGCCTCCGGTTTGGGTCTTCAGATCGCCAATGATCTGGCAGCCCGGATCCATGCACGGATCTTCTTTCGCGGGGAGAACGGGGTTTCCCTGACGGCGGTGTTAGCCTGGAATGTTAAGGCGGTCTAACCCGTTTTTCAACGATTTTATAATGACGTTCGTCGACTATTCGGCGGACGTTTTTTTTATGCCCTGATCTTTGGTTCAACAAAAAAAGATGGGGTATGCCCGCGCCAAAAAAGACAAAATGGATACAAATGACACTTTTGTTGCTGGCCATCCTGTTCTTTTTCACTGCATTGCTATTAATTCTTAAAAAATGAGAAAAACATCCTTCTTCGCCGCTTTCTTGCTGCTTTTTGCCTTTGCCCGCCCTGGTAGCGTGCAGGCGCAATTCTTCAAAAACTTAGTCAATACCGTCAAACAGACTGCGCAAGGCCGGGCCAACAGCAAGGCCGACCAAACGACCAATAAATCGCTCGACAAAGTGGATACGACCGGCAGTTCCCTTTTCGGCGGCGGTTCGAAATCCGGCGCCAAGAACCCCAGCGACACGTCGGCGGCAAACATGACGATGAAGGCGCTTGGCCTTGTCGTGGGTGGGGGAGGCGTTTCTGCGGCCGATTCCGCCGCAGCGTTTAAATCCTTTCAGTCGGCCAGCGGCGGGAGCGGGATGTTCTACCAATACGAGACCAAAATGACCTCCAAAAAGAATCCTCCCGTTGACGACACGACCTGCACCTGGTTTACCAACAATGGAGAAGGACGGTCGGAAATGGAGCTTCCCATACCGGGCATGAAGAGTAAGATCACTTCGCTCGGCCGGATCGGCCAGCCGAGGTATAGCCTTCAGCTTTATGCGGACAGCAAGACCTATGGACTCACGGTCATCGATACCTCTCTGATCAACGGGATCAAAGAAACCTTTCAGATAACCAAGGTCGGCACGGAGAACGTGGGCGGCTACAATTGCACCCACGTGAAGATGGTCACGACTGCAGGATCGGGCTTGTTCAAATCAAAGTCGGAGGAAGACATCTGGACGAGCACCTCGGTGCCGGGGTATGCGCTGTACAAAAAGCTGGTTGCGGTCAGTGGGATAAAGCCGCAAATGATGCAGGCCCTGGACGATGCCGGCGCCGGCGGTTTTTTCGTAAAAATGACGACGGTGGGCAAGGACTATTCCATGACAATGTTGCTCGTCCGCGCGGAAGAAAAGACCAATGCCGCCTCGCTTTTCGAGATCCCTTCCGGATATACGAAGACTGACGAGAACATGATGCAACACATGATGGCTGCGGCTATGGCTTCTCAAGCGTCAAAAAAATAATACACATGAAACAACTCCTTCCAGTCTTTGCGCTTTGCCTGCTGGCCTCTTGTACGGGACACCAGGGCGCGGCTGCGGCTGCCCCATCCGGCGCTTCGGCCAACGGAAATGCCAGTGGCTCCGCCACATCTACACAAGCGCAGAACGCGGCTGTGGACCCCGGCAAACTAATAGATACCGCGAAACTCAAACAAGATATCGGTGCGGTCATGAGCTCCATGGAGGGCCAACACCCGGTCGACACCAATGCGTTGAAGGCGGCGGCCAGTGATATCCTGAAGGCCGACGCTACCGTGCTGTCCGATTCCGGGATCGATCAATTGGGGGACAAGAACGATCCGGCGGCCAAGTCCGCGCAAGATGCCCTAAAAAAAATGAGGGACGCCATGGGCTTGACGCCCGCTAAACTGGACAGCATACGTAAGGCGGGGGCTGCAATTCATTAAATCAAATATATGAAACGCATAAATCTTTTTGTTTTGGCCGCCATAGTGGCCGTTGGTTGCAATAGTGTATCGGGATCGGGTGGCGGGTCGGCAAGCGGCGGCGGTTCCGCGAGCGCGGGCAGCGACATGTACTATGAGTACGTCTCGCACACGGTCGGCTCCAGCATGACCATCAACAGTATCTCGAAGATCTACCTCGCGGCCGACGGCAAGATGCGCAAGGAGATGCAAGTGAACAATCCTGCCAAGCCGGACAAGTCCTCGCCGATCGTATCGATCGGCAGCGTCGACAAACCAATGGAATCGATCTCTATCGACGATGATGCCAAGACCTGGTCAACGAATCATTTGGATTCCCTCGACGGCAAGAATGACGCCATCCATATGACGTCTACGGTGACCAACATGGGGAACGAGAAACTGCTGGGATTTGATTGTGTACATGTCCGGATCATCAGCAACAAGGACATTGGCGGCCTGATCAAGGAGCTGGATACGATGGATCTCTGGAAGAGCAAAGCCGTTCCTGTTCCCGGGGCATTTACCAACATCATGGAGCGGATCGAATCGGGGAGTGGATTCTTGTATGCGAAGGATGTCCCTGCCCAATTGAAAGAGATGGGTTGCGACGGGTTCCTGGTGAAAATGCAACAAAAAAGTAAGGACCTTGCGTCGGTTTTTGAACTAACCAAAGCAGAGAAACGGGATCTTCCCAAGAGCCTTTTCGCGATACCGGCCGGGTACAAGGAAGATAAGTCGGCCGATTTTTAGCGCGGGCCCATTGAAACAACACTGTTATGCCAAACAAGCCATTATTGCTGCTGTGGGTCGTGTTTTGTTGCGGGGCGCCAGCCGTTCGCGCCCAGGATATCGGAAAGGCAGGAGGACAAAAAGCCGTTACCGTGCACGGTAGTATCACGGCCGGGCTGGATGCCTATCATTCCAATGAGGCCTATCCAACCCGTGATCCTTTTGCCTGGAATATCGGGGGAAGTCTGACGCCGAGCTTCTATGGTGTCAGCCTGCCGTTCTCCTTCCTTATTACCCAATACAGCAAGAGCTATACAAGCCCGTTCGCCATGTTCGGCATCAGCCCATCATATAAATGGGTGCGACTTCATCTTGGGTACCGCGCCATCTCCTTTTCACCCCTGGTGTTCGACGGCACTAGTTTTTTGGGCGGCGGCATTGAACTCACCCCAAAGGGTTTTTATTTTGGCGCTTTCTATGGACGGCTTAACAAGGCCATCAGTGAGGATACGACCTATGGTCATGTGCTTGAGCCGCAATACGCCCGAACGGGGTATGGACTTAAGCTGGGCGTGGGCGGCCCGAAGAACAATGCCAGCATTATGCTTTTTCACGCAAAAGACGATAGCGGCAGTATCACCCGCGTTGCGGACAGCCTCACCACCGTTACGCCGCAGGAGAATAGCGTCGTTGGTACATCCTGGCATTTTACCCTGTTCCGGAGATTGACTTTCACCGGCGATCTGGCCGCGAGCCTGCTTAACAGGGACCAAAGTTACCAGCGGATCGATAGCATTGGCTATTATAAGATACCTCGTCTCGCGCAACAGCTGATGCCGATCAACTACAGCAGCGTCTTCAGCGTGGCCGGCCAGGGGCAACTCGTACTTGTGCTGGAACACTACAATCTCTCCGCCGGTTATCGCCGTGTCCAGCCGGATTTCAAGTCATTGGGTGTTCCTTATGCACTCGACGATCTTGAAATGATCAATGCCAGCGCCGGCGGCAGTTTTGTAAAAGGCCGGCTCAACCTCAACCTTGCCGTCAATAACCAGCACAATGACCTCGAGCACATGCTTAGCTCCCGGCTTCGCACACGGACGGGGAATTTCTCCGCCAATGCGTTTGTGGATCAGCATTTCAATCTGAACGTCAACCTGACGGGTGTTCAGGTCTACCAGCAAGACGGGCTGCAAAAGCTAACCGATACCAGCCGGATGGATCAGCTCATGCTGACGGCGACGGTGACGCCGACCCTCAATTTTGCGGGCGACACCTATCAGCATACTGTAACCGGTAGCTTCAGCTATACCAGTCTTATGGATCACAATCCGTCGACTTCAAAGCAGGCTGGCGGGAACAATCTTTCGAGTTCGCTTAACTACACGCTCTTTTTCGTAAAGGCCTATTGGGGCGTCAATGCGAGCCTGCTTTACAGCCAGTACAACCAGGGCAGCAATACGTATCAATCTACGGGGATGAACGGAGGCCTGAATACACAGCTGCTGCCGGAGCACAACCTGATGGTGCAGGGATCGGTGGGGTATTTTTTCAACAGCGACAATGGGTCGCCTACGGGCAACAATACGACCTTTTCTTTTAACGGCAGCTATGGCCTGAAGAACCACAGCTTTAGTTGTTATATCAGTTATATCCTTACGCCTCCGGTGAACCTGAATCCGCTCAGCGGTATCACGCAGATACCGTATGCGGTGAACAGCAAGAATCTCTCCGGCGGCGTACTCTATTCCTTTCATTTTTAAATGCGATTATGCGAGCCCGAATACTACTTAGCTTGTTTCTTCTGTCCTTTCACGTCCTTCGGGCGCAATACACCGTGCAGGTGCAGGTGAATGTCGTGCAACCCGTGCCGCCCTATCTGCCACAGATCAAGGCCGACATCGACGGAAACCGCGCGGGCATGCTCAACCAGGACATCAGCAGTCATTTACAGATCGTACTTCGCTACACCGGGCGCGCGCAGCAACGCATCAAACTCTCGGGGAGCATCGAACGCGTGGCGCCGACGCCCATGGGTGTTTCGCTCCGGCCAGACTATCAGCCGGCGCAGGCCATCGTGATGGGCGTCCAACTGCCGATTATCAGCCTGAACAAGGATATGTTGGAAACCGCTTTCGGAAATTTTTCCGAGAACGCCCTTGTCTGGAACAATCTCGACCTGAATACGCTGCGTCAGAATGGCATCGACTACAAATTGCCCGAGGGAACGTTTACCGGGTATGCGTCACCGCCTATGACTATGACCGGCCCGGTTTCTCCGCGCCACTCTCAGCCCCGGGAACTGGTTGCAGCTATTTCACCATCTGTTATACCGCCGCGGCGCCGCAACTCCTCCTGCCTGTGACGACGATGTTACAAAGCAACAGCCAGTTCCAGGACTTCGTGCCGCATTCCACGCAGGTACAATTTCTTTGGACGCCCCCCGCCACCACCTGTGGCCTGCCGGTGGGCGCGCTTAACTATGACCTGGAGATCCGCCGGGTCTTCGACGGCCAGACCGTCTCCGACGCGCAGTACAATCCGTATGTCTTTCATCAGCAGAATATTCCCACGACCAGTTTCTTTCTTGACACCTTAAAATACCCCCATATCCTTGTGTCAGGGGCAGAAATATACGATCCGGGTCCGCGCCAATTTTGTGCCCCGTCCCGGGAGCCCGTTGGAAATTGCCAACCAGGGGTACAGCCAGGTGGCGGCCATCAACTATAAAGCCGGCAGCATTTTCCCCGGCGGCCTCATCGCCATGAACAAGCCGGCCGAACTGCCTGCGAAGCCGATCAATCCAAGCTCGATCCTGCCGGGTGGTTATATCGTCGAATCTTATAGTCCTGGCGGCGTTTGTCCGGCGAGCCTGCCTATTTCGAACACGACGGATCTCGGCGGTAGTGTCGCGGGCGCCGATCTGACCATTGGAAGTTTCAAGCTGCATGTCGATCAGGCTACCGCGAATGTGGATGGCAGTTATAAAGGCAGCGGGTATATCGTCTGGCATCCGTTTGTAAGCGATCTGCATCTTAAGGTGAGCTTTGATACGCTGCGTGTCAATACCGATAAAGTGGTTTACGGCGGCACGGCTTATACGTCTACCGATGGCAGCCACCCCGAATGGTCGCCTTTTGGACTGACCGACCCGTTGGCCAGGCTCACGGGGCTCGGCAATGGCGGGTATGAGGCGATCCAGTCGAGGGTCAGTGACGGTGCGCACGCGATCAACCAGGCGCTGGGCAATGCGGAGATCGATTTTCCGCTTGGATTGAATACGACGCTGGGCGCAACACCTGTTACGATGGCCATCATGGGGATCAGTTTCAGGGCAGCGTGTACCAATATGAACCTGTTGCTCGATATCAACTGTCCGGATTTTGGCGGCTGGCTTTCGCTGGGCGGGACGGGATTTCAGGCCGATCCGAACAAGCTGTTGATGGCTGGCACCGGTGGCGTACTGTATTTGCCGCAAGATCATACTTTGTCCGTTGGCGGGTTGAGTTTTGCTTTTGATGGTTGTCCTTCCGCGGGTGGGGGTGCGGTGGATACCTCGAAGGGGACCTATGTGCGATGGGATGGTTCGGCGCTCGACCAGGTAGTCGTGAATGCCGACTGGCAGGCAGGGACCGGTAGTCTGGTGCCGGTGGATAACAGCGGCAAGCGGCTTGGCACGCCCGCCAATTTTCACCTGAAATTTACTTTTAGCGATTGGAACGATTGGATGGCTTCGATCGTGCCGACCAACAATTTTGAGCTCGCTTCGCTTCCCGGGTTTACGATCGCCTCGACCGGTGGATTTTACGATCATTCTTCCAAACAAAATCCGGCGGGACTTGTCTTCCCTGCCGGCTATGGAGGCGTGACGGATAATTCCTGGAATGGGTTGTACATACAAGATCTGACGATGAAACTGCCGGCGAATTTCACGGGCGCAGGCGGTGCATCCTTTGGCTTTCACAATTTCATACTCGACAAAACGGGGGTTACCACGACCATCAGTGGTGACAATATTCTCGATCTCTCTACGGGCAGCCTTGGCGGTTGGGCCTTCTCCATAGATCATTTGGGCATAAATGTATTGCACGATAACCCTCAAGCGGGCATGCAGATGACCGGGAGTATCCGCCTGCCCCTGAGCGATGATTCGCTGGGTTATACTTGCAATCTCAATGTAGGCGAAGGGTCAGGCCTCAGCTACCAGTTCCTGGTTAGTCCTAAGGGCAACTACAACGTCAGGATGTGGGCGGCGACCATTGGGCTGCAGCCGAATTCTTCGTTGACGATCGATAACCATACCGGGAGTTTCGTGATCAATGCGAAGCTTAACGGAAATGTGAGTGTGTCCACTGCGGGCGTGAGCGGGAGCCTGCCCAATGTCAGTCTGAGCCTGTTGAGTTTTCAGGGCATGTCCCTTACGAATAGCGATCCAAATACGGGCGGTTTTAATTTCGATCCCGGTAACTGGAGCTTTGGCGGCAAGGGTTTGCCTGGGGTTGCTATACGGGATGTGGACGACGAGCGGGGCGTGCTGGCCGATTTAAATGTAGGGCTACAGCCAGGCATATTGGCCGGGCCGTCTGCGGACGATGGCGCGGCGGCTTTTGGCATGGAGCCAAACCTGTTGCCGAGCGCGAGCGGCGAGCAATTTTTCGACGGCGGCAGCCAGGGGGCTGCTGATGGTTTCAGCATCAATTTCACGGGATTCAAACCTTATGTGAACATCAGCTCCGGTGCGGCTGATATCGGCATGACCTTTACCGTGAGCGCCGTGTTGGATGAATCGGGTGTGGGTCTTGGCGGTTCGGCGACGATGGACGTTTTTGGAAGCGTTACCTTTCCGAAGGGCAGTACTCCGCAGATCAACCCGCTGCCCAATATCAGGCTGGACAGCATCGCCGTCGACTGCAATGTGGATCTCTTTCATGTCAAGGGTGAGCTGGTGTTCCACCGAAATGACAACACTTTTGGCGACGATGTGAAGGGACATCTTGATCTCACTTTGTTTGGCACGGTTGATGTCGATGCTGCGGCCATCTTCGGGCATGTCAACGGCTACAACTATTGGGGTCTGGCAGCGCAGGCTTTTTGGCAGCAGGGGATCATGTTCCCGCCCGGCCTTTCGCTGAATGGATTGGGCGGCGGCTTTCATTACAATATGGCGTTGGGGGATGCGAAGACGATGGTAAAGGGGTCGGGCAATGTAAACAGCCCCGAGAATATCATTGGCCGGCTTAATCCGCAGGTCGGTACGTTTGGATTCGATGCCGAGGCCATTCTAGCCTATTTGTCGCCCAACGTTGTCAGTATGGAGGTAGGATTGGCAATGGATATCAGCAGCAGTCATGGCATGGAAAAGATGGAGATCGACGGCAGTGCCCAGGTGATGTCTGCTTCGCCGCCCGATGGGCCGGGCATGATCACGGCCAATGTCGCCGCGGTCCTGCTGCCCGATCCGCTGAATTTCAATTGCACGATCGACGTGCAGGCCCATCTTCCCGTTCTATCGGCGAATGTGCCTATCCAATTCAATGTTGGCGCCAATGGGAACTATTTCTATGTAGGCGTGCCCGCGCCTCCCGGAACGAATTTCAATGACCCGGCCATCAATTCCATGGTGTTGGTGCAAATGGGTTTTGACGCGAAGGTGGTCAATGTACAGGCAGACGTATACGGCTATTTCGATATCGGCACTACGCTACCGTCTTCGCCTTATATCCCACCGGCGATCATGAATGTACAGGACCATGACGGCGATCGCATGGCGCAGGGTGTGGTGGATAAGTTCACCGGGATGCTGGGCAGTCTTCAGGGACAGAACGACAATTCGCACAATGTATATGGCACGGTCAACAATCCTGGTTTTCTGATGGGTGCAGGATTGCACCTGCAAGCGGATCTCGACCTGGTGATCGTCAGTGCCGACGGCTCGGTGGATATCGGTTTCGCCGCAATGATGGAGCATTTCGATTCTTCGGAAGTCGACAAGTCCTGCTCACCCGACGGTACGATCGGCTTCAACAACTGGTATGCGATGGCCCTCTTCTATGCCAGTCTGAATGCCGACCTGAATGTGGGTCCGTTTTCTGTCGGCAGCGTCAATGCCGGCGCCATCCTCGCGGCAGGGCTCATTAAACCGACTTGGGCATCGGGGGATGTATGGATCGACGTGCATGCGCTGGGCATTATCGGGTTTACGGGTGACGTTTCGATCAGCATCGGCGATGCCTGCCGGCCGGTAAAGGACCCGCTGGCCAACCTCGAAATGATAGGGGATTTTGGACCGAGAACGAAGGATGGATCGCCTGTCGACGTCAGTTCGGTCCCCGATGTGATCGGCAATATTCCGCTGAACGTGGACTATCCGGTGATGGTGAACGACGGGAGTACGCGGGTTTACCAATTTAGGGTAGACGCCTTCGACGTAACGAGCAGCACGGGGGTGAACCTGGGTACGACCAACCAAGCCAACAATGGCAGTTACGAAGTAGACCTCTATCACAATGAAATGCTTTGCGGCAACGCGAATTACAATGCGCATATCAGGGTGAGTGCCTACCTAACCCAGGGCACCGGCGCCGATGGGTCGAAGGCATTGCTTACACAGGATACCACATATACTTTCGTCACGGGTCCGCGTCCGCAAACGATCATGGTCAACAACCTGATCTATAGCTACCCGGTAGCCAACCAGCGTTATGTGTTAAAAACGGAGTTCGGCGGCCAGGGCAGACTGGCTGTAGCCCAGGACATCGGCTACCTGCTGAGCTCGGGCAAGCCCAATGATTGCGACAACGGTCCGTCATCACCTTCGGCACCGGCGTCTTCGGCGCCGGCATCCGGAAACAGGCTGATTATGAAGATGAATTCGGTATTGCGGCAGCCGACGCAGCTGTTGGTGAAGTTTGTGCCCTATGGCGGCGGCGATACCCTGCAAACCAACTTCACCTATAATTATAACCAACAGCAACAGATGGGTACGATGGTGTTTGCGCTGCCTGCGGCGTTGAAGAATAGCCTCACCTACTCTATGCAGATCTGGGTCGTACCGCCCAAGAACCTGGGTGCGCCGACGGTTGGGGTGAGTACGCAAAACAAGACGCTGACCCAGACCTCCACGCAATATAGCCTGAATAGCAACAACAACCTGGTTGCCACGACGGTTACCAAACAACTAGTGGTGACGGATACGATGCATAGTTTGAGTGGTAACCGACAAATGGCCAACAGTGATTCCGCGCGGGTGATCTTCAAGTTGTATTTTGCGACGAGCCAGTACGACCGTTTTGCCGATAAGATGGCGGCCTATGGCATTTGGCAGACGCAGGATGAGACCGGCTTCGCCCTCAAGATGCCGATCTATAGCAATGCCGCGGCTGTCGAGCCTTTTGACGAATTCGAGATCAAGGACTTTCAATCCACCTGTACTACCAACCAATATAGGAATGATACCATCGCTCATCTTTTCGATGCCGATGTTCCCTGGGACGCCAATGCGCACAACGACCAGGACATCGCTAATATGTATGCGTTCTTCGTGGCTATCCACGGTATCACGCGCGCCACGGTCGATCTGGGCCTGCCCGAAGTGCGGACGTTCTTTGGCATTCCGAATGCCAATCTGGTGAGCCTGGAGAACATGCCTTATCAGCCGCAACTGAGCATCGCCGCACCCTGGTTCTCGCAGGTGGGACTGCAAATGAAGATGCAATCTTCTTTGGCTATCGGCTCCGCTGGCTATATACTGCCGGCGTCGGGATCGGGTAGCGCAAAATCCTGGCAACTGCAGCGCCCGGAAGCGATGTCGGTCGGCTACGGTATCGGCTATAATTTTGCGGGTGCTGGTTCTTCGACTACCGTGAGCCCGCCCAAGCCGCAACCAGGTTTGCTTTGGCAGCGGGACAATGTATTCTACAACGATTACCTGTTGCTGCACAATTTCGCGCGCGATCTTGTCTCGCAGCAGTCGTCGCTCAATGTGCAGTCGATGATCGATCTGGCGCAATGGAATACGGGCACGGTGATCCTGCAGGAGAACGGTTACTATGGATCGATCTCGATGACGGCCGGGAATTGGATCGCGCTGTTGTCCGCCGGCGACTCGGCCTTACTGATGCAGGATGCCGTGAATTTTTCGACCATGCCGTTCGCAGCGTTCCCGCCTACGGCCCACAGGGCGCTTAGCTTTAGCTATCGCTTCCCTTCACCGGCGGCGGCGTATTCTCCGGGGCAGGCTTCGGGGGCTTTCAATTATAAAACACCGGCCATACCGTTCACCATGCAAGCGCCGAATCAGACCGGTGTGGCAGCGGTGAAGCCGGCGGCAATGTCGGCGGGAAGTAATGTCAAGGTGATGTCCGCAGGCAGTCTGCAGGTGCAGTCGCTGCTGCTTACAAAATATAAACTGCGTTAGTATGAATGGACTATTCCGGGTATCAATGCTTGCCTTTTTGTTGGGGTATGCGCATGTTGCAGAGGCGCAGGGAAAGGCGCCCGCGGGAAAGGCTGCTGCGGGAAATGCTGGGGGCAAGTCTGCGGCGAAGGCGCCCGCACCTGCCGCGGCACCGGTGAAAGCAGCTATCATTGCCAAGGCGTATGGTGACTCTGTCGTACTGCGATGGGCTCCGGGCGATCCGGTGACCTGGACGAATAACAATGCGGCCGGCTGGCGGCTGACGAAGATAGATGTTTCCATACCCGGTCATCCGGTGCGGACGGACATGGGGCTAATCCGGCCCATGCCGGAGCAGCAGCTGCTTGCGGGGCTCGACACTACTGCCGAGCGAACAAAATACCTGACAATTGCCTGGAAAATGCTGTACGGGCGGCAGTACAGCACCCTGCGGTCGGCGCCGAAGAGTTTTGTACAAGAGGTAAAGGGCCAGCATGGTGCGTTTGTGTTGCGGTACAGTCTGTCTATGATGGCGGCGGACTACTATCCACCGGCGGCCGATGCGTTAGGATTGCGGTTCGTCGACCGGAAGGTCATCCCCGGCGGCAAGTATGCGTATATGGTCACAGCGACGGGGAAGGATGATTCCGCGTCAGTCTTCGTAGTCAATGAGCAGGCCCGAAGGGAGCCGGAGCCTGCCGGCCTGGAAGCCTATGGCTACGACCGGAAGGTCGAGATCCGCTGGCAGCGGCGGCAGAACGGGAATTTCAGTGGATACGTGGTTGAACGCAGTGACAATGGCGGCAGGGTCTGGCGTGTGCTAACCAAGTCGCCCTACAACTCGACCTATATTCCACCGACGGGGGACCGGAAAAGGGACAGTGTGCTGGGGCAAGGCCGGAACAACGTGTTAAGAGATCAGCAAGTGTATGACGACAGTATTCCAGAGAATTACAAGGCTTATTCCTACAGGCTGCGGGCGATCAATGCGTTCGGCGAATGGAGCCCCTATACGGAACCGGTAGTCATCCGGGGCCGGGATCTAAGTCCTCCAGGTGCGCCGGTCATCGACTCTACTCGAAATATCGGTGGTCGGCAGATAAAGATCTCGTGGACGCAGCGGAAGGCCAGCGGCGATCTGGCCGGTTATTTTGTGAACAGGGGTGTGACGGCAAAAGGGCCATTCCATCTGCTGACAGCGGCCATGCTTGACAGGCATGTCACTACTTTTATAGATACAGCAGCGGTGGACCATGCAGGCAATTTCTATGTGGTCATCGCTGTGGATACCGCGCGGAATGTGTCGGCCTCCGCTCCTTCCTATGGGTATCTCTTGGATTCGGTAGCGCCGGCGGCGCCGGTGGACCTAACAGGCACAGTGGATTCAAGTGGTGTCGTGCGGCTGAAATGGACGGCCAACCGGGAGCCGGACCTGTTGGGATACCAGGTCTATTTTTCTTACGACAGCAATTACCGGTTCTCGCAGGTAACGAAGCGGGTAATCTCCGATTCGTTTTTTGTCGATACCATCGCGATGAATGCGTTGGACCGCAAGGTGTATTATAAGATCGTGGCCCTCGATAAAAACGACAATCATTCGGCTTTCTCAGCAGCGGCCGAGTTGCACAAGCCCGTGCTCATTCCGCCGACCGCGCCAGTGGCGGGAAAGATCGCCGTAAGTGGCAAGCAGGTAGATATTGAGTGGGTGCAAAGCCGTAGCGAGGGCGTACTAGGCTATGCCATCTATCGCAAGGGGGCGGATAGCCTGTGGGTGAGGGCGGGGACCCTCTCGCAGGACTGGGGGCGGCAATCGGTGCATTTCGTGGACAGTATCCACTACAATGCCGATTACTACTATGCGGCCGAGGCCTACGACAGCAGTGGGTTGCATAGTGCCCGGAGTTTCGCCGTGCATGTCCGAAGTCATAGTGCCGATACGGTGGACGCGCCAACGGGCCTGCAAGCGCAGTGGGATCAGGCCCGGCACTCCGTCGCGCTTAGCTGGAGCTATTTGGGGGCGGGCGATTATTTTTTTGTGGTGTACAGGAGCGTCGCAGGGGGGGCAATGCAGGCCTGGCATTCCTTTGAAAAAGGGGTGTCGACCGGCAGGGATGCGGATGTAAAGAAGGGAAGCTACCGGTATGCTATAGTTGTTGTTCGGCGGGACGGGCCGGGGTCATCGGCACAGGGGCCTGCAGTGCAGGTATGGATAAACTAACATTTTTAAATATCGAGCTATGAAAAGAATTTTTGTTTTAGTGCTGGCCTGCGCTGTTGCGGCCATGTATCTTTTGCCTTCCTGTGCGAAGGAGGGGCCGCAGGGTATTCCCGGGCCTCAGGGGGAGCAGGGTGCTGCGGGAGCGGCCGGGCCGGCCGGTGCCGATGGCAGTGTCATCTACAGTGGTACGGGTGCGCCTGCCACGAGTGTGGGTCAGGATGGGGATTACTACCTTGATCGCAACACGGGTAACCTGTATGGGCCGAAAACGGACAACGGATGGGGGACGCCGATCCTGCTTGGAGGTGGCCAAAGTGATTCGACCGGCGCTACCGGCGCGCAGGGGCCGGCTGGGCCACAGGGGCCGCAAGGACCGCAAGGACCTCAGGGGCCGCAGGGTCCCCCGGGATCGCAGGGGGCCGCGGGCAAGAATGGCAGCAATGGGACCAATGGCTCGAACGGTGCAACCGGGGCGACGGGCGCCGCGGGCGCGGCCGGGAGTCAGATCTATAGTGGGAACGGTGCGCCGGCTGCGGGTCTGGGCACTAACGGGGATTACTACCTGGACAAGACCAATTATTTGTTGTATGGTCCGAAGACAACAGCCAATGGATGGGGAACGCCTACGCTGCTGCGCGGGGCGCAGGGTCCGCAGGGGCCGGCTGGGCCATCGGGTGTGGCGGGCAGTCAGATCTATAGTGGTATGGGCGCGCCTGCGGCCACGCTTGGGACGATCGGCGATTATTATTTAGACAAGAGCAATGTCAATTTTTATGGGCCGAAGACGGCGAGTGGCTGGGGCACGCCCATTTCTTTGAATGGGGGTACGGGGGGGCAGGGGCCTGCCGGTCCGCAGGGGCCACAAGGACCACAAGGTCCTCCGGGATCCAGCGGGGCTCCTGGCGCCAACGGCGCTGCAGGCGCGACGGGTGCAACCGGAGCAACAGGGGCCACCGGGGCCACGGGTGCTGCAGGAGCGGCAGGATCGAAGATCTATAGCGGTACGGGTCAACCGCCTGCGGCGACGGGCGTCGTGGGGGATTATTTCATCGATGACATGCATGCGATCCTTTATGGACCGAAGACGGCAGCGGGCTGGCCATCGACTGGATTGTCGCTGCAGGTCAACAACACCATCACCTATAATTTTGTGAATAAACTCGCGCACAACCTGCCTTATAATTGGCAGACGCCGTCGATAACGCTGGCTGCTGTGGGCGTGGTGAATGATTTTATCAGCCTGCCCTATAACAATACCGCAGCGCAGACGGTGGGGTTCACGATCCCGCAGGACATCGTGGACAACGGGCTGGTGCTGGCATACATTCGATACTTCAGCGGGCCGCCGAGCGATACGGTGACCGATGCGGGGCTGACCGGCTGGATGCAATTGCCGTTGTCGATCGCGTACAAGATCACAGATCCCAGCACCGGAGAAACGGCTACGGTACCAGTAAACCTCAACACTTCGTTTGACACGAACGGGTTCTATATCGATCTGGATTGCGAGAATCCCGGTGCGGCGCCATTTTATGTCAGTGCCAATATTCCAGCCGTCATCAGGATCGTGTTGATACCCGATAATCAGGTCAATACGATCCAGTAGGGGTAAACGCTAACGCTCCGCCGGTCCTCACGGAGGTCTTCAACTGGTGCTCAAGCAGGTCCTCCGCCGGTGCTCAAGCAGGTCTTTCGCCGGTGCTCAGCTGAAATAACTGGAACCTGGCCTGTTCAGATCGGCGATCAGGCCGGGTTCTTTTGGTTGCCAGCCCAATTGTTGCCGCGTCCTGGCGCTCGAGGCCGGAATATCCGCGGCCGCGAAATGTGCGAACCAGCCGAAGTGGGCACCGGCTTCTGCGGGAGATTTGGAGACGACGGGGATATGGAGGTGCCGGCCGATCGTTTCGGCTATTTCTTTGAAGGTGACACCTTCCTCGGCGACGGCATGGTACCGGGAATAGGGAGCGACACCTTCCTCGGCGACGGCGTGGTACCGGGCGTCGGGAGCGGCGCCTTTCTCGAGTACCAACCTGTAAAGTGATGCGGCATCGAGCCGGTGTGCCGCGGGCCAGCGGTTCTGCCCTTCGCCCACGTACGCCGAAATACCTTTTTCGCGTGCCGCGGCGATGACCATGGGGATAAAACCTTGATCGCCCTCACCATGCGTGGTTGGCGGCAGTCGCACGATCGACACGCGGACGCCTGTTGCGGCCACTGCTGCGGCTGCTTCTTCTGTCGCAACGCGGGGAACAGCGCCGGGCCCGGAAAAGGGAAGGTGTTCCTCCATGGCGATGCGGCCTTGTGCCAACAGCGCGATCCCGGAGGTGATGACCAGGGGCTTATTGGTGCCTAAGAGGGCTGCGCCCAGTGCTCCGATGACCTGCCGGTCTGTTTCGCAGCTGGCTTGAAATTTCGTGAAGTCGTGGATAAAAGCGGTATGAATAACGCCTTCCGATGCTGCCGCTCCGCTGGTCAGGCTGTCCAGGTCTTCGAGGGAACCCCGATGGACTTCGGCGCCTGCGGCGGCTAACTTTTTCGCGCCCTCATCCGAGCGGGCCAATCCAAGTACCTCGTGGCCGGCGGCGATCAACTCCCTGACAATGATAGAACCGACGAAACCTGTGGCACCTGTGACAAATACACGCATATTGTTCATTTTTGGTTGACAACAATTTTTGGCCTTGGCCGTCCCCGTGGCGGCGGCAGGTTTGGCAAAGTTGGGTAAACCGGCGGCCCTGACCAAGGGAATTTGACACAATTTTTTGGGGTCTTTCAACCTGACTTCGCCTTTCAAGGCTATATTCGACACAGTCGACACTTAGAGCGAGACCGCGACCGGATTATTGGGTATCGAGGAGCGATAAGAGTTGCGCCCTTACCCGTTCGTAATCGTCGCCGCGCTCGGACCAGGGTGTAGGCGCGTTCATGGGAACCTCACTCAGCGCTTTGGGAAGGACGGTGTTGACGAGGGCGATCACTTTTTCACGGCCGATCTTTTTTTCGACGAGCCGCATCAGGGCCGCGTCCTGCTGTCCCCTGCGAATATTTTTTAGCCGGATGCTGGGGATGAGTGAATTCAGGCCCCGGTCTTCGTTTGGATAGAAGGGCATGTGTCCGGGATAGAAGAGGATGCCGTCGCCATTGCCGAATTGCAGGGAGTCGTTGATGAAGGTCATAGGATTGTCGAAGACATTTTGGTGCAGGTGACGTTTGGGCCCTTGTTGGTTGTGCTGCCAATGCGTACTCTGCCAGATATACCAGGTATGGATGCCGTATGTGTACAGGATCCAGGGGGTGACGCGCAAGTCGATTGCGGCGCCTTCTAACATCACCGACCCATAGCGTGGCCTGTTCCCATTGTAGAACCAGTGATCGATCCCTTTTTTTCTCAGTTCGGGCAGGACGGCCAGGTCGACGCCGTCGTATCCTGCGAAGATGTTTATCGCACCGGCCAGGTCGGGTTCGTAGGCGCGGGTGGTGAAGACGGGCATATGCCGGCCGGCGCCGGTGTCCGTCCTTATCCATTGGGCCCGCTCTCTTATCCAGTCGTATTTGTCTGGTGCCGGTTCGTCGATCAGGTACCAGAAGAAGTTGGTGCGGGGGGAATTGTTTGTAAACCAATTGACCCAATCGTTGGCCTGTTGCTGTACTTCCTGTCGCGTATGGCCCATTACGTCGGCACCATAGGCGCCGATCGGGAATAATTTCTCGCCGATTCCCTGACCCGTCCCGTGATAACCATTTTCCGGCGTGTAGGCCTCACCGGTAAGATAAGGTCTGTAAGCGGCCATCGTCTGAGGATCGAAGGGTCTGTCGTTGACGGGGAAGCCGCCGGTCATGTCAATGCGGTGGCGATGGCCTTCGAACTTTATCAAGCGGTCGACCTCCGCCGGGTTCAGTTCGGGAAAATAGGCCTCCATGTCACCTGAAAAGACCCAGACGGTCGAACCGTTCTCGTCGGGCAGATAGTGCGGAAGGAGGGTGACCTCGAGTGGGATTGCTTTGATATTTTTTCCGCCCGCCCATATTTGTACGGTGCCGGTGTACGTGCCGGGTGGATTCGCTGTTATGTCCCGCGGAAGGGACAGGTCGATCCAGAAGCCCTGGTTTTGTGCGGTATATTGCGGCGTTGTGTTATTTTGCGCCGAGACGTTCGAAGGTTGTCTGATCGTTGGGATATCGAGCGGGAGGCCGCCGCGGCCGATCCTTGCATTGGTTGGTATGAGGGCGTCGGGAATGCTGCCCGTCATTTTTTTGGGTGCCGCTGCTGTCGAGCCATAATACCAGTTGGGCGCAGTAGAATCTTTCACGGTCAGGTAGTGTTCGCTGAATATTTCAATGGAGCCGGTCGGGCCATACTGTAGGGTGGTGCCGCCGATGATCTTGCCGGTCGCATACTGAATGGGTGCATGGACGACGACCTCGACGTCTTTTGCGCCTTCGGGGCCTGTCTCAAGGATCACCTGGAATGCCAGCACCTCATTGTAAAGGCCTTTGAGTTGGATGGTCTTTCCGTCCCAGATAAGGTTTCCTTTTTTGGACGGGTGTTCGTTGTCGTAGCGAAATACTTTTTCGCCGTCGCCGAGGGCCCAGATACCGGTGATTTGGGCGTGGCCGAAGAGAGGCAGGAGCAAGGGGAAATAGAATGGCCATTTCATCGCTTTCATCCTTAAAAATAGGGATAAAATGCTCCCTGCCCTACAATTGCAAGCGAACTCGGTGAATCGTGAATGGGCTTGCCCGCGGTATAGATGTGCTGGACCAGTCTTTGAAACAACTCCCGGCGGCGTTGTTATTTGGCGACGTCGATCTTTACTTTTTTGTTCTTCAGTCTTTCGTTTTTGATCAGCTGGAGGGTGTGGCTCGCTTTTGATTTGCGGATGGCTACGAAGGCGTGGAAGTCCTTTACTTCGATGAGCCCGATGTCTTCTTTTTTCAATTGTCCTTTATTGGTGAAGAAGCCCACAAAGTCTATTTTGTTGACCTTGTCCTTTTTGCCGAGCGAGAGGTAGAGGGTCGTCCATTTTGGTTTGTCTGGGACGGTAGCAGTTGGCGGCAGAATGATCGTTTCGGGTTCTTCTTTTATATAAATGGGAAGGGTCTCTTCGGGAGAGCGTATCAGTATGGCGGTGCCACTCGCGGTCACCCGGGCCGTTCTGCCATTGCGATGGATGAAGACGGCTTCGGTATTCGGCAGGTGATAGTGAATGATATAACGGATATTGGGGACATCCAGGCCGCGTGCGGCCAGGTCGGTGGTGACGAGTGTATCGGAACTGCCGTTTCGAAATTTCGCGAGGGCGCTGTCCCGTTCCGGCTGTTCGAGTGCCCCATGGTAAAACACGTTCACGATGCTTTTCTCTTTTAGGAAATCGCTGACACGTTCGACCGAGTCCCGGTGGTTGCAGAAGACCACAGCGGAGCGGCTGCCTACCCAGCACAGGAGGCGGAAGAGTGTGTCTAGTTTGTCGGCGTCCGGGCTATACACCTGCATGAGGGCGAGGCGTTCGACTTTTTCACCAGAGAGGAAGTTCAGTGTTTGTGCGTCGTGCAGTCCTACGAAGGCGGGGATCTCCGTGGCGGCAGTGGCCGAGGTGAGGATGCGTTTATGCAGGGCAGGGAGCGCGCCGATGATGAAAGACATCTCTTCGGTGAACCCCAGTTCGAGGGATTTATCGAATTCGTCGAGGACGAGGGTCTTGATGCGTCCCGTATGGATGTTGTTGCGGCGGATATGGTCTGCGAGGCGGCCGGGTGTGCCGATGATCAGGGATGGGGCTTCGACCAGGTTGTTCTCTTCTGTTTCCCTCAAATGACCGCCATAGCAGCAGGTGACTTTAAACCCTGTCCCCATGGTCTTGACAACCTGTTCTATCTGAAGGGCCAGTTCGCGGGAGGGAACGATCACCATTGCCTGGGTGCCGGCCTGTTCATCGTGCATGGCTGCAAGGAGCGGAAGGAGGAAGGCGATGGTCTTACCTGAGCCGGTGTCGGCCAGCAATATAAGGTCCTGGTCTTCCTGGCCGGCGGCCAGGGCTGCGGTTTGGAGGTCGTTCAGATCGTCGATCCGAAGGTGTGAGAGCATGGACTGTATGGTGTCCGGGTTCATTAACATGGCGCGAAAGTACGCCAGTTCCGTCAAATGACGGTAGCCGGCGGCATTTGCGGTATACGGATGCGATGAAATGCGCAAGAACGAGCCGGCCTTCGTGAGCGATTTATTGGTAAATTGCCTTCAAAATATACCTATAGCATGGCAACAAAGCAATCTTCAGCGCCAGTGACGGCGTTGTTTCTGGATGTCGGCGGTGTAATGCTCACCAATGGATGGGACAGGAAATCGCGCGAGGCAGCGGCGAAACAATTTGGGCTGGACCTGGATGAGCTCAATGATCGGCATCGCATGACGTTTGATACGTATGAGTCGGGTAAACTGAGCCTGGAAGAGTATTTGAAGCGGGCGGTCTTTTATACGGACCGTTCTTTTAGCATGGAGGATTTTCGGAAGTTCATGTATGACCAGTCTGTGGCTTATCCGGAGATGATCGAGCTGATCAGGAATTTGAAGGCCAAATACAAGCTGAGGATCGCCGTTGTGAACAATGAAGGGCGGGAGATCAACGAGCATCGGATCCGTTTTTTTAAGTTGAATGAATTCGTAGACTTTTTTATCAGCTCTGCGTTTGTGCATTTCCGGAAGCCCGATGCGGACATCTGGAAGATAGCGTTAGATATCGCGCAGGTTCCAAAAGAGGAAGTGGTGTACATCGACGATAGGATGATGTTTGTGCAGGTGGCTGAGGGCCTGGGGCTCCGGGGCATCTGTCACAGTCATACGGATGTGCAGAAAACCCGGGATACGCTGGCGGCGATGGGGCTTAGTCTATAGCTGTTAGCTGTAATTTCATCAAAACCCCCAGGGATAACCATGGACAAGCCATTGTCGAAATCCGAGGTGTCGCTCTCGTTAGGACGGAGCATCAACGAGCTGCGAATGGCGTTCCGCAAACACATGCAAGGCAAGATACGTTCGCTAGAAATGCACCTGACCTTTGAGATGCTGGAAGTGATGGTCTGTCTGTGGCGGCAGGATGGTGTGAACCAGCAGGTGATCGCGGACATCACATTAAGGGATAAGAGTGCGATGACGTATCTGGTGGACAACCTGATGAAGCGTAAGATGATAAGGCGGGAGGAAGATACCAGGGACAGGCGGAACAAGTTGATCTTTCTGACGCCGGAGGGGAGACAATTGCAGGAAACCTTGCAACCATGGGTATCGGAGATGTATGATCAGGCTTCGGTGAATATTGCCGTCGACAGGTTGGCTATAGGAAAAGACATTATCCGGCAAATGATCAGGAATTTGTCGATCGACTCAGGCGCAAAGGATGGTATAGGCGAGGTAGCCGAGCCAGCCTAAACTGTATGCGATGGTGATGGTTAGCCAGCCGATGAATGTCTTGCTGTCCAGGAGGGATACTTTGCCTTCCATCTCATCGATCGCTTCTTTGATGGGCATGCTTGTCTATTTAGGTTCTTTAGGGGTTTACATTTATATAGTAAAAGCAGCAACCCGGGATGTAACCGGCCTTTGCGCTTTTGTATTAATATTGTAAGTGGTTGGTTGTTAATTTCTTGCAAGAAGACAAGCAAAAGACCCGGGGAGACGATTACGAAAGCGGCGTTGGGGGTTACCAATGTTTGTAGTACCCGATAATGTTTTGTATTTTGTTAAGCAGTAACCCTTATAAAATCATCCGTTTTATGAAAACCGTCCCGTTGATCGCGTCTATCCTGTTGATCACGGTCTGTTCATGTGCGAAGGTCGTCACGGATACGAACCTGAAACCATTGACAGATTCCCCGACAGGGCCGTCCCAGAAGTCGGTTGATTCGGTGAAACCGGTTACACCGGTGGATACCTCGACGGTGCCTACACCGCCATTTCCCCAACAGACGTATAATAATAGCAATGGTTCCGGTTCTGGCTCTGGTAGTGGTACCGGGTCTGGCAGCGGGTCTGGTTCGGGTAGTGGGTCTGGTTCGAGCAATGGGTCGGGTTCCGGTAATGGTTCGGGTTCTGGCACTGGCTCCGGTAATGGCTCTGGTTCCGGCACTGGCAGTGGTTCGGGTGGTGGCACCAATAACCAGGCGTCGCCGGCATGTCCTATTGCTCCGCTTTATGGGGATACTATCGTCTTTACGCAGCCGACCGGTGGGTCGGATTATGTGATCCAGCCGATCAATACGCCGGGACCGGGCAAATACTTTTCCTGGCCCGTGGGCATGGCCCTCAACCAGAATACCGGCGCGATCGATCTTACCGCGAGTCAAACGGGTATGAAATATATTGTAGGGTATGTCCAGGCCGGCTCGACGGATACCTGTTTAAGCACGCTGATCATCGGCGGTGCTTCCTATTACGATAGTGTATATGTGCTGGCCGACGGGCAGACGACTGCGTCGCCGTATTTTGAAGCCAATGCATATCTGCCCAACATTTGTGTGGGGGGCGGCTGTACGTTTGATGTTGGTGGTCAGGCATTGGCGCACAAGGTTTATGTGGACACCGTCACGGGGGTGATCGACCTCAATAAGACGCTGAATGGTCCTGGTGGTCTGCAGGGGTTGCTGGGCGGCGCTTTCGGAGTGGCACCGGTGAATGGAAGCACTTTTACGCAGACGATCTATTATAAATTGAATGATGCCAGTAACGAGGCGTTGGAGAATATCTCGGTTCAGTTCGTTTATTTCGACAACAAGAGTTCGGTGCCTGCGGGAATGTTGGGAGGGGTTGTCAATATTATGAACAATCTGTTGAGCGGGAATATCCTCTCCACGAGTGCGAACCCGAGGCCGCCGCTGGTGATCATTACAAGAAGAGATTAATTCATCTTTGGCTATCGGAAATTACGGGCGAGGGATATGTATCCTTCGCCTTTTTTGTGCTTGCGGCAATGTGGTCTTTTTTTGGCTAACTTCGGTTTCAACACATGCCCGATCACCTATTTCTAGCACGTCATTTGTTCAGCAGGACGGCCTTATTATGGCTGGTACTTTTTATTTTTGTGGCGGTGGGGGGCTCGCCGGACCCCGGCGGGGCTGGTTCTTTCGAGCGGTTGAGGACACTGTATCGCCGCGCGGACAGTCTTTATCACCTCCAAAATTCAACGCACCTGACAGACAGCCTGGCCCTCGCCGGTTTTGGTACGGTGATTGCGGGCCTGCAAAGCTTGCCGGCGCATGCCCACCAGGACACGATGCTGGCCGGCGCATACCTGCGCAAAGGGGTCTTGTTGGATGCCGCATATGACTATGCCGGGGCCAAGGCCTGCTATAGCGGCGTCCTGCAACATGACCGGCAAGTGGATTCGCTGACGTTCGTGGCCAAGCTATATATCGGGGTCGTGTACTACAATACGAGCCATTTCGACAGCGCCAATTATTTCCTGCTGAATGCGCAGGCACTCGTCAACCGGTTCAAGGACGTCGATGACGAGGTGCGGGTGTACAATATGCTTGGCGTGCTTTACTATGACAATGGCAACTACCGGGAGGGTAAGAACTACTTTGACAAGGCGTTGCAACTGGTCAAGGGGAAGAAGCCGCTTGATACGGCGTTTGCGCGTGGTTTGGAGACGAATATTGCGACTTCCTTCAGCAGGTTGGGACAGTATCAGGCGGCGTTGAATATCTACCGGCGGCTCGCAGGGTACCAGCCGCTTGCCAATTACGTGAATATGAATATGGGTCAGGCATTCGTGGGGCTGGGGGACTATCCGGCCGCGCTGGCTTGTTTTCACCGGGTAAATGCGAAAAAGCTGCCGGGCGTGTTGAACGAGCTGGCGTATACGCAGGAGCGGTTGGGCCGGGCGGATTCCTGTTCTTTCTACCTGGAAAAGCTGGTGACGGCGGCGAAGGAAGGGCCGGCTAAGATCTATGCTGCGGACCAGGGAATCAACGCGCAATATACCGCACTTTGGCTGAGCGACCAGGGCCGCTTCGAAGATGCCTTGGGCAGTCTGCAAAGGGCCATCATTCTTTTTTCCCGCAACTTCAACAATACAGGGATCTATTCCAATCCCGTCAGTTTTACGGGTACATTTGCCTATTACCGGTTGTTCGACGCGTTGGTGGACAAGGCGGCATTGTTCAGGCAGCTTTACAAGCGCAAGCCGGATCGGAAATACCTGGAGGCTTCGTTCGCGGCGTATGCGTCGGCCCTCTCGTTGTTGCGGCATATCGAGAAGAGCTACGCCACTGACGAAGCCAAGTTGTTCCTGAAGAAGAAGAGCGGGCCGGTGCATGCGGGCGCCTTGTCCGTTAGCCTGCAATTGTACGGCCTGATGCATGACCAGGCTTACCTGGAACAGGCATTTCTCATCAATGAAAAAAGCAAGGCCTCCGTGATCACGGCCAACCTGGAAGAAAAGGCTTTTACGGGTTTAGCGGCTGCGCAGCAACACCTGCAGCAACAGGTGAACGACTGTAAGTTCAACATTGCGCGATTGAACATCAGGAGTGAGACGATAACTGATAGTACGGAACTGGCGCTGCTGGCACTTGAACGCGAAAGCAGGGAAGTCGAGTTATCGCGACTGGAACAATCGCTCGAGCAAGATGGGGGCTACTACCAATTAAAATACGGGGATGCCAGTCCGGGGATCCATGACCTGCAGCAACAACTGGGGAGTGGGCAGGCGCTGATCAGTTTGTATGCGACGGACAGTGCGCTGCATGTGTTTGTCGTGATGAAGAAAGGTTTTGACTATCGGCGGATAGATGGACTTTCCGGGCTGGAAGCCGATGTGACCGCCTGGCTGCAGGCGTTGAAATCGACCGGCAACGGGCACAGGTTCAAAGGGGATGCCGTTGGCGGCAGGATCTACAACCAGCTTATCCGGCCCGTGCAGGAAATGGCTGGCGGATCGGCAGAATGGATCATTATTCCGGATGGGTTCTTATACCTGCTGCCCTGGGAATCGCTGCCTGCGGATGCGGGCGGGGAGAGGCGGTTGGTGGAAACCAACACCATCAGTTACCGGTGGTCGTCGAGGTTGTTGAAGATAGATGCGCAAGGGGGAAGCGCCATTTTATCGTTTGCGCCATTTGCAAGTCAGGGTGGGGAAGGAGGGTTTGCACGCCTGCCTGCATCCGCCGAGGAGATCGCGGGATTGAAGGGCGTGCAATATATCGATAGCAGGGCAACGAAGGCGCAGTTCCTGGCGGCTGCGAACCACTATCCGATCGTTCACCTGGCCACCCATGCCATTTCTTCGACGGACAATGCTGCTGCTTCCTATATTGCGTTCTACCCGGTAAAACATTCGCCGATCGAAGACCGGCTTTATCTGGAGGAGTTGTATGGGCTTAACCTGCGGAATACCCGCCTGGTGATCATCAGCGCCTGTGAGACGGGGGAGGGAGAGGTGGTGGCCCAAGAGGGCGTGATGAGCCTGGCGCGGGCCTTTGCCTATGCTGGGTGCGGGAGTACGATCAACAGTCTGTGGAAGGCGGATGATCAGGCTACTTCTTTTATCCTGCGTCGCTTTTATGTACACCTGCAGGCGGGTGAGACGAAGGCCGGGGCTTTGCGGCTTGCCAAACTGGATTATCTGAAGAGTGATGCGATCGATAAGAGTCCTGCGTATTGGGCTCACTTGGTACTGACGGGAGACAGCGGACCTGTTTATGATCGCGGGTTGGGGAAGTGGGGGTGGCTGTTAGGGTCTTTGTTGCCGGTGTTGATCGCAGTGATCATCGTGTTCGCGCTGCGCCGGAGAAGTGGATTTAAAAAACGGGGGGCTAAAAATAGAGAAAAAAAAGTCGACGATTTAGAAAGTTAGTTGTAAAACGGTTCTGGCCATTGGGATCTTTCAGTTCTTACAGGGTACGTCGACTTTTTTACTTGATCTACGGTCTAATACATCAGTACGTGGTTGTTCATAGAGTGTAAAGGATGTTGCGGTTGTTCATGGGATGTTTGGCTTCCTGATCGATTGGTTGGTTCTTTGGATTTGGATAGTTCTTCTCTTAGGATATTGGTGGTTCTCCGGATACTGGTGGTTCTTGGATACTGGTGGTTCTTTGGATTTGGATAGTTGTTGGATTTGGATGGTTTTCACGGATACTGGTCTTTTCAAAGATTTTTGTTGGTTCTTCCGGATCTGGACGGTTTTTCAGGATAGTCAACTCATAGATTAGTACGAGCAGGGAATACCGATGTAACCGGCAAACGAATAATTTTTACCTGGTTTCTTTGTATTGTGCCAGCCTGAGGTCGAAAAAGGACATTTTTGACACCTTCTCATGGTACTGGTGCTGAGGATCGGCTTTGATCTGTTCCAGTATCGGCATGGCCTGGTTCACCTTGTTGACTGCTAACCAGCTGATTGCCAAGTAATACTCGGCCTGATCCTGGTAAACATCCGTACCGGCGTGCGCGTTGACGGCAATGACCTGTTCGAAATGAGTGATGGCATCGTTATAGTGCTTTTCTTCCAGGCTGGCCATCCCTGCGAGGAATTCCGTTTGGTTGTCTTTTTCCTTTGCCGAAGCTGCAAGGGAAATGACGGTGTTCCAGTCTTTGGCGTTGAAGGCCTGTTCGATGGGCTCTTCGGAACCTGAGCCCCGGGCCGTGTTCATCGTATAACCGGAATAGTAGCGATCATATAAGGAAGCTGAGCTGACGGAAAGATATTTGTATAAAATCGTGCTGCTCATCACCACGAGGATGATCGCGGCGGCGCGTAAGCCGTACCGGTTGATCGACCGGATGATTCCGCCCGATTCCCTGGCTGCGGGCAGCTGCGGGGCAGCAACCTGATAGCGGGGTAGGGTCGCCGCTTCCATTTTCCAGGACTCGCGGATGGACGACAACTCTTCATATAAGCCATGATCTTTTACGGCGTCGACGGCGAGATTGAGGTAGTACCATTCTTGGGCCGCTTCCGGGTCATCTGCAATGAGCCGTTCCAGGCTATCGGGAGATGAACCTGAAATGTTTTCATCCAGGTGATCGACAAGTGCGCGTGTTTCTTCGGGTGTCATGGTTGTTATTTTAGGATTTCCTGCATTTGCTTGGCAATGGCAGGATTATCTTTAATAAAACCCGCCAACTGTTGTAGGCATTTATACTTCTTATTTCGGACCACCTGCTCATTTTCGTAAGGAAGGTGATCTACGATCTCTTTCATCGACATGTTCTCGTAATAGAAGAGGACGAGGACTTTTCGGCAGGAGTCGCCTAACTGATCTACAAGACCGCGGAGTTGCCTTCTTTGTTCCATCTCGCTGATGTGATGGCTGACGTCGGCTTCATCCTTGTCCTTGCTCAGTTCGAAGACCTTGTCACGCTGACCGGCGCGACCCCGTTTCTTCATTTCGTTGAACCAGTAGTTCCTGGCGATGGCGTTCAGGAAGGTTTTGACGCTGGCTTCTCCGCGGAACTTGCCCTTTCTGACGGTGTCAATAAAGGCCATTGCTGTTTCCTGGAAGATGTCATCGGCGTCCTGTTCGCTTCCGCCATGAGCCATAATGAAAGAGCTCGTAGCTTCGGAATATTGCTGGTAGAGCCACCGAATTGCGTTGTTCAGGTCTCTTCCTGCACTGATTGCTGCTATCAGCTCCGAATCAGTATATTTTTCCTCTGCTCTCATTATTTAGTCAATTCAAGTGGTGGGATTGTAACCGGTGTAGAAAAAAAATTAGTTGTTCATGTGCATATAACGAAAGATGGGTATCTAATTGTATGCCATTCAGTAGATTAGCCCCTGGGGGCGGCTTTATTAGCAGGGTTAGAGATATTGGGCTGATTTTGAATCTGTTATGAGGAGATTAAAATAAGTTAATTTTTTACGGCATTAATGTAGCGCGCAAAGAATTCGTAGGTGCGGAGCATTTGATCTATGCGCTGGCGATTGTCACCGCTTCGGGTCAATTCGTGTGTCGCCCCGGGGTGTCGCACATATTCGACGGCGCGGCCCATGACCTTGAGGCTGCGGTAGAGCATTTCGCCCTGAACAAAGCCGGTCCGGCGGTCGTTTTCGCCGTGGAAAAGGAGGAGGGGGGTAGTGATATTGGCGACGTAGGTGATGGGAGACTGCTGTTCGAGTACCGTCTTAGCGGCGGATTCCCAGGGGTAGCCACCGAAGTAGTTGGGAACCAGGCGCCAAGCATTGCCTTCTCCGAAGAACGTGGACAGATCGTACACGCCCCGTTGCGCGCAGGCGGCTTTAAACCGGTGGTCATGACCGACTATCCAGGCGGTGAGGTAACCGGCATAGGAGCCGCCGGAAACGACGAGCTTGGCGGTGTCGGCCCAGCCTTCGGCGACTGTTTTGTCCAAGGCGGTGAGGACATCACTGGTCGGGCCTGTACCCCAGTCTTTTATGTTCGCGCGAAGGAAGTTCTCCCCATATCCGCCCGAACCGCGGGGGTTGCAATAGACGACGCCGAAGCCTTTGCCGCAGAAATATTGGAACTCGTGCCACATAGACGCCTCACCGGGCCCCCACATGGCGGACGGCCCGCCGTGGATGTCGAGTAAAAGCGGATAGTGCTGGCCTTTGGTAAAACCGATCGGTTTCATGACCCAGTATTCGATGGTCTCGCCGATTGCGTTTGTAAAGCTATGTTCTTCCGGGGAGCTTAGCTGCCGGTCTTGCAGCCAGGTGGTATTGAAACCGGTGACGGCTTTAGGCGATTGCATCCTGGCATTGGCGCTATAGAGTTCGGAGGGGTCGGCCGGTTCGGTCCGGGCGAAGAGGAGTTGGCTGCCGTGGAGATCGAATGCGGTGGTGCCGCTTTTGTAGTCGGAGAGTTGTTCGATATTTTTTGTTTGTGGGTCAGCCCGATAGATGGGGGCACCGCCGTTGGAAGGGGCGATGAAATACAGGTAACGGCTGTCGTCGCTCCAGGTGAGGCCGGCGACCGAGCGGTCGATGGGGATCACGGCGGCCGCGGTGCCTGCGGCGGCGCCTCTGCCTGTTGAACGGCCGGCCATGGTGCCGATCAGTAGCTGCGGAAGGGCGACGCTCATGGTAGGGCTCTCGGTATAAGCGAGTTTGAGCCCATCAAAGCTAACGACCGGACTGCCGAAGGACCTTTCTTTTTCCCCCAGCAGCTTGCGCAGGTGCATGCCATCGCGGTCCGCCAGGTAGATCTCGCTTTCAAGTGCGCGTTCGGGATCTTCAGTGCTGTCGATATGGGCCACAAGAACCAGTGATTTGCTATCCGGCGTATAGTCGGCACTGTTATAACTGTAGAAACCATGGGTAACCTCTATGGGTGTCGCGCCGGGCTGGACCGATTGGGTGAACCAGTGGGTGAAAACCTCGTCGGCGTTGACATCCGTCTCGTCCTGGAAGTTGAGTTTGGTGACGACCTTTGCTTTTTTGTCGGTAACGTTGACGTCGAGCCACGCGCGGATCTCGGCGAGGCTCCCGTCGGGATCTGGTTTCGCGGAGTTAGGGCGGAGACCGGCGTTGTCAGCGACGCCTGGTTTCTCGTACCGCCACACGGGGACGGCATGTTCCGGGTTGAGTGCGGAGTCTTTTAGCAGTTCTTTTAAATTGATGCGTGACGCGAAGAGAATGTCTTTTCCGTCGGGCGACCATTTGGGAGAAGACGCACCATATCGGGTGTGGGTGAGCGCCATAGGCTCGCCGCCGTCGAGGGAGAGGAGAAAGATCTGCGTTTTTCCATCGACCGGCCGGACGAAGGCGATCTGGCGGCCGTCGGGGCTCCAGGCGGGCTGGGTGGCACCCTCTTTGGCGGTGGTAAGGGGACGGGGGGTGGTGCTGCCGTCGGCTGCCGTCAGATAAAGTTGGGTCACATATTTGTAGTCCCACTTCGAGCCCTTTATACTGGTGTCGGGTTCGATGGTGGTGACGGTGAAGACGGCCAGCGCACCTTTTTTGCTGAGATGGATCTCACCAATGGTCTTTATCTTCAGGAGATCAGTTACCCTGATGGGATCTTTGGTTTGGGCCTGCGGCTGCGCTTGCATGTCGGCTGCCGCCAGGGTCAGCGCGGCGAGGAAGACGTAATAGCATCTCATGTGTCGGTTTTGGTAGCTAAACCTACGAAATTTATGAGTAGGAAATCCAGGAAAGCGGATATTCACAGGGCTTTCGCTTGGGCGCCTTACTGCCGATGAAGGCGTTTATCGAAGGCCCAGGTATTGTATTGATCGACGAAGGGCAGGAGGCCTGCAAGAAAAAGCAGGTGGATGAGCTGGGAGTTGAGGTTGTTCCACTGCTCGATGGCCGTTGTACCGAAGATCAGCAGGATCATCACGATGGAGCCGGCGGCAAGGGCGTGGCGGGTAAAGAGACCGAGGAGCAGGAGGAGGCCGATCATCAATTCGGCGAAGGGCAGGGCGTAGGCGAAGGCGGTGACGAGGGGGCCTGGCAGCAGGGAGTGCTGGAACTCGGTGATCATGCCCTGGCTGAACTTGTCGAGTTTGGGAATGCGGACGAGGCCGTGTCCAAAGTAACTCGTGCCGATGCCGAGACGAAGGAGTAAAAAGGCTTTTGTGGCGGGTGTCATGCTGCAATTTACGTATATTCATTTTCAAAAGACTGCATGTATTCCCGCTTGCTGCCCATCTCCTTTTGGAATTGTTCCCTCTTTTTTTTGTTGGTTGCCTGCAAGCCGCGCGGTGGTCAGCAGGGCTCCTGGCCGGTTTACGGTGGGAGTGCTGCCAATACCCATTACTCTCCGCTGACGCAGGTCGATACGGCCAATGTGGGTCAATTGCAAAAGGCCTGGGAGTATCATACCGGGGACGGTGACAGCATGAGCCAGATCCAGGTGAATGCGCTGGTCATCGACGGCGTGTTATATGGGGTGTCGCCGCGGTTGAAGCTGTTTGCGCTGGATGCGGCGACAGGGCAGGTGCATTGGGTGTACGACCCCGCGCGGCCGGTGAACGGAGACACGCCGGCGATCGCCATCAATGCCTGCCGGGGTGTGGCGTATTATAAGGGCGGACCCAAGGACCAGCGACTTTTCTATTCTGCCGCCGGGTTCCTGTATTGTATAGATGCATTGAAGGGAGAGCCGGTGCCGGAATGGGGTAACAACGGGAAGATCGATCTGCACAATGACCTGGGCCGGGACGTGCAAAAACTATACGTGGCCGGCACGACGCCGGGCGTGATCTATAAAGACCTGATCATTGTCGGCGACAGGGTCGATGAAGAAGCCGCGGCTGCGCCCGGGCATATCCGGGCCTACGACGTGCACACGGGTAAGCTGCGCTGGATTTTTCATACGATCCCTTATCCGGGTGAGGAAGGTTACGCCACCTGGGACGATACGGCGGCGTATAAGCATCTGGGTGGGGCGAATGCCTGGGCGGGTTTTAGCCTCGACGAGGATAAAGGTGTGCTCTTTGCGCCGATCGGATCGGCCTCTTACGACTTTTACGGCGGCAAGCGGCTCGGCGACGATCTGTTTGCAAACTGTGTGTTGGCGCTGGATGCTGCCACGGGCAAGCGGCTCTGGCATTTTCAGACCGTGCATCACGATGTCTGGGATCGGGACCCTTCCACCGCGCCCGTGCCTGTTGTGGTGAAAAAAGACGGTAAGGACGTGCCGGCAGTGGTCCAGGTCACGAAGACTGGGTTCATCTTTTTGCTGGACCGACAAACGGGGAAGCCGCTGTCGCCGGTGGAAGAGCGATCTGTGCCAAAGGACAGTGCTTTGCCGGGGGAGCGGCTCTCGCCCAGGCAGCCCTACCCGGTGGAAATGCCTGTTTATGCCCGGCAATCGCTCAATGAAAAAGACCTGAATCATCTTGTTCCGGCTGCTTCGTATGAAGACATCCGGCGGCGGCTGGCGGGCTATCATGCAGGGATGTTCGTTCCACCGACCAGGGAAGGGACGGTGATCTTCCCTGGATTTGACGGTGGCGCTGAATGGGGTGGACCTGCCTTTGACCAAAAGACAGGACTATTGTACGTGAATGCGAATGAGATGCCATGGGTGTTGACGATGGTAGATGTGAAGAAGGCGTTGGGGGCGGCCGATGGTGGGATGGCGGCGGGCGAGAAAGGGCAGCATGCGACGGTGGGTGAAGCTGGTAAGCGCTTGTATGCTGCCAATTGTATGGTTTGTCACGGCGGCAATTTGAAGGGCGGTGGCAATTTTCCGTCGTTGGTGGGGGTTGCCAGGAAATACAACGAGCGTCAGTTTCTTGCCTTGCTAGCCGGAGGGCGGCGAATGATGCCGGCTTTCAAACAACTGAGCGATGCGGAAAAAGGGGCGCTTGCGGCGTTCGTGCTGAGGGAGGTGAAGGAAGACGCGGAGGTGTTTGTAGAGGGGGATAAAGAGCGTGAGGACCCTTATTGGCAAATGCCATTTCATGCGACGGGGTATAATAAATTCCTGACGAAGGAGGGGTATCCGGCTGTTGCGCCACCCTGGGGGACGCTCACGGCGGTCGATTTGAACCGGGGGATAATCGTCTGGCGCGACACGCTGGGGGACTATCCTGAATTCAAGGCGAAGGGTATCCATACTGGTACGGAGAACTATGGCGGGCCCGTGGTGACGGCCGGTGGGTTGTTGTTCATTGCCGCTACCAGCGATGCGAAAATGCGGGCTTACAATAAGCGGACAGGGCAGCTGTTGTGGGAGACCGATCTCCCCGCGGCGGGGTTCGCGACGCCATCGGTGTATGCGGTGGATGGGAAGCAATATGTGGTCATCGCCTGCGGCGGCGGGAAGCTGCATAAGAAGTCGGGCGACGCTTATGTGGCGTTTGCGTTGCCTTGAGGCCCCGGCTTGTGCTTTCTTTTTGCGTAGTGGGCGTGGAAAGGCGAAAGAAGGCTTATTTTGCGCCAAATTCTACTTTATGCGGCTTATACACTATACAAGGCAATTGCCTGGGAGCGTCATGCTTTGCCTGTTGATGGCTGCTTGCGGCACCAATGCTTCCGCCCCGGCTTCGGCGACCGCGGGCGGGGATTCGACGGGCATCAAGGAGGAAACGATCTCCTTTCCCGCGGACAGCGCCAATTTGCGCGCTTATGTGGTGTACGATGATTCTATCAAGGGCAAGCGGCCCGCGGTCATCGTGATCCCGGAGTGGTGGGGATTGAATGACTATGCGAAGATGCGGGCAAGGATGCTGGCGAAGCTGGGATATGTGGCGATGGCGCTCGATCTCTATGGTGATGGAAAGGTGGCGGAGACTCCCGACAGTGCAAAGGCTTACTCGGCGCCTTTTTATATGCACCCGGAGAAGGCCAAGGCTCGGATCGATGCGGCCATTGCCAAGGTACGCACCTACGACATCGTTGACTCGGCCGAGATCGGTGCGATCGGCTACTGTTTCGGGGGAGGCATGTTGATCAATACGGCTCGGTTGGGTGATGCCCTCAAGGGAGTGGTAAGTTTTCATGGGTCGCTGCTGGGCACGCCTGCGCGTAAGGATCTACTACGGACGAAGCTGCTGGTCCTCCACGGCAATGACGACAAGTTCGTGACGCCGGATATGGTCGCAGCCTTCAGGAAACAGATGGACAGCATCGGAGCGGCATATACCTTCGTTGGCTATGATAGCGCCACGCATGCGTTCACCAATCCGGCTTCGACGGCCAATGGCCAGAAATTCCATATGCCCATCGCCTACAATGCAAAGGCCGACACGGCAAGCTGGGCCGCCATGAAGACTTTTTTTGCGGGACTATTCGGCAAATAAAGAGGAACGGCGGCTATTTGATGAGGTTGCCGTTCTCCACCACCCATTTGAGGAGGGCATTGTTCTCATCGCGCAGCTGGAGTTTGCGGCAGATGGTATGGCGATGGTTTTTGACGGTATAACGGCTGAGGTGGAGTGCGTCGGCGATGTCCATGGTGGTCTTTTTCTCCCGGATGAGGCGAAGGATACGGATCTCGGTCTCGGTGAACGTGATGTCGGACTGAAGGAAGGCCTTGCCGGCCTGGTCGTCTGCGCGGATACGGGCCATCACCAGCTGGATGCCTGTGACGAGCTGCGTTTCATCGACTGGTTTTATGAGATAGTTGGCCGGGTAAGTGGTGGCGGCTTTTTCGATCACGCTTCTGTGCTGATAAGATGTGATATAGATGACTTCGAACGCATATCGACGGCGCAGGTAGACGATGAGGTCGATGCCGGAATGTTCCTGTTCCAGGTGGATATCGCAGAGCAGGAGGTGCGGGAGAAAGATGGCCATGGTCGTTCGGGCCTCTTCTGCCGATGTGGCGATGGCGGTCTCGCACTCGAAGTTGCTTTTTATCTGCCTTTCGATGAAGCGGGCGATGATGATCTCATCTTCAATGATCAGGATCCTTATCATTTTTTTTATTTAGACCGCGATGGTGAAACAGTAACGCAAGCTCTCTTCTCCGTTTACGGATAATTGGCCTTTCTTTTGACGGGTGAGGTTCAGGATAAGGGAATGCCCATCGTGAATCGTTCGTCGGCTGCGCCAATCCCGATTAGTACTATGCCGTTATCACCATATACGAATTGGCGAAGGTTATCGTTGAAGGCCTTTGCCTCGACACGGATGCAGGGATCAGGATGATCCATGAAGGCGTGTTTCAAGGTGTTTGTAAATAACTCTGACATGGTCAACCCGAAAGACAGCGTTTGCCGGTTGCTCAACCGGAGTGTCACCGGAATATCCTGTAGAATTCGCGTTTTCTCCCGGGTATCATAAATCTTTTGCAGATGGGCCGACGATTCATCGATGAACTCGCAAAGACTGACGCCCCGGCCCTGCTCGTAGTTGAAGAGTTTTTGGTTGACGAGCATCATTGCCCTGATTTTACCGATATTGCCCGTTAAGATTTCATTCAACACCCAGCCGGAGGCAAGACCACTGTGGGCGAACAAGTATACATCGACGTAGGTGATGTGGCTAAAAGAAAGTACATTTCCCGGGTCTTTAGCGGTGTTGGCGCGAAAGGTGCTGCGTAACCGATAGTTGCTGGTAGGGTCATCTTGCCATCCTTCCTTTAATGGAGCAAAGGCCTGTTGGTCGTCAAAAAAGCTATTGGCCGTCGTGGCGACAGTGAAGTCTTCGAGCATGCGGAAATGGAGCGGGGGGGATGGGGGCCGTCCTGCGGCGGGCAGGATAAAGCAGGAAAGGATTACCTTGAGCAGGATGCCCGGCTCTTTTAAGGATATGCGACGACCCATTCAAATAAAAGTACAAAAATTTCATTGATCAACAGCGGTGCAATGGATCGCGATGGAATTTTTGAGGTGAAACCGAACAAGGCGATGCATCAAAAACGAACATATGTGCGTGCGCGAACCCCTATAGGATATTGCGGGTCAAGCCAATATGCAATTGGCATATTGTTGGCTCTGGAAATTGTATTATGCTGCTAAACTTCATCAAGATCGCCTATCGAAACCTGCTGAAGAACAAGGTCTTTTCGATCGTCAATATTTTTGGGCTGGCCATCGGGATGGCGGCCTGCTGGTTTATCTTTGAATATGTGCGTTTTGAGTTGAGCTATGACAGGTGGCACACAAATGCTGCGCGATTGTACCGGGTGCCGCTTGATTTTAGCAAAACGTATATGCGGGAAGACGCCACGGGTGATAACTATCCAGCTGTAGGGCCCACCCTATCCGCGGAATTTCCGGAGATCATCGATTTTGCGCGGCTGGCGCCGGCTTCGCTCTTTGTTCCCAATACCATGCTGTCCTATACGAACGAAAGGGGACAAATCAGCCGGTTCAATGAAACGAAGCTATTCCTGGCGGACGCTTCGTTTACCAGGCTCTTCAGTTTTCCTTTTTTTTCCGGCGATCCGGGTACGGCCCTGGAAAAACCTCGCTCAATGGTGATCTCCGCCAGCCTGGCTAAAAAATATTTTGGCGCTGAAAACCCTGTCGGTAAGACGGTCGTGCTTAACGGAGGACCGCTAACCGTGACCGGCGTCTTCCTTGATGTCGCCGAGAATTCTCATATCCATTTCGATGGATTGGTGTCCTTCAACACCTTCAGAGATCATTTCAATTACACGGATTGGGAGGCGCCGGGTTATTATAATTATGTATTGTTGGCGCCGCACGCCGACCCGCAGAAATTGGAGGCAAAATTCCCGGCACTGATCGAGAAATATATAGGGAAGAAAGAAAAGGCGTTAAACCTGGCCATGCAGTTCCATCTGGAACCGATCACGGATATTCACTTGAGGCCGACGGCCGCCGAATCGGAGGCGCAGGGAAGCAGGCAAATGTTATACCTCCTGTCTGCCCTCGGATTATTCATTCTGACGATCGCCTGGATCAATTATATAAATCTTTCTACGGCAAAGTCGATAGAGCGAGCCAAGGAAGTTGGCGTACGTAAGGTGGCAGGCGCAACCCGCTGGCAGCTCGCCGGGCAGTTCATGCTAGAATCGATCTTGGTCAACCTGCTGGCATTATTGATGACTATTGTCATCGTAGGCCTGACGGGAAGGTACTTTGATCAGTTCGTGGGAAAAGGGATCAGCAAGGCTTTTTATGCAAGCGGCTTATTGCAGAACTGGCATTTCTGGCTGGTTTTGACCATTGTGTTGCTGGCAGGGGCACTGCAAGTAGGCGCCTATCCTGCGATTGTGTTGTCGGCTTTTAAGCCCGTATTGGTATTGAACGGCAGGTTTCAGCGTTCAGGAAAGGGATTGTTCCTCAGGCGGGCATTGGTGACCTTTCAATTCCTGTTGTCTATCCTGCTGGTAACGGCGTCTTTGATCGTATACCGACAGTTGCAATTCATGCGCAACCAGGACCCTGGTTATAGCAAGAACCAACTGTTGATGGTCAGGGCACCTGCACTCGCCGATTCGAGTTTTACAACCCGGGTGACGATGTTCAAGGCCGAGCTGATGAAAGACCCGGCGATCAAAGGGGTAGCGCCAAGCTCCGAGATTCCGGGCAAACCAATGGGCCAGAATAACGGTATACGAAGGGTAGACCAGGAAAGAGCGGTGAATCGCTACGCCGATTTCCTGGCGATCGATTCGGACTTTGTGCCCACTTATGGAGTCAAATTGCTAGCAGGAACGAACCTGCCGGATGAACAACGTGGACCTGGGGACTGGTTCCATACGAGGCGGGAAAAAGTGATGATCAACGAGACGCTGGCTAGACAGCTGGGCTATCGCGACGCGGCCACTGCCATCCACCAGGAGGTCTATTTTATTACCTGGGCGGGCGATATAAGAGGAGAAATTGTGGGGGTTGTCAAGAACTACGAGGTTCAATCGGCAAAGGCGGCGTATCAACCGATGTTGTTTTATCATACCGACCATATCGCTTCGACATATTTTGCCGTCAATGTTGACGCCAGCAACTTGCGGCGCAGCCTGGCGAAGGTGCAAGCAGTCTACAACCAAAACTTCCCTGGCAACGCTTATGAAAGTTTCTTCCTGAACGAGCATTTCGATCAGCAATACCTTGCCGATCAGAAATTGGGCGGGTTCTTCGAACTGTTTACGGGCCTGGCCATTTTCGTTTCTTGTATGGGACTTTTAGGCTTGTCCAGCCTGATCATCCGAATGAGGGTGCGGGAGATCGGTATCCGGAAGGTGCTTGGAGCATCGATGTATAGTTTATTGGTTTTGCTAAGCAAGGATTTTGTTCGGATGCTGGTGGTCGCCGCAGCGATTGCCATACCGTTCGTTTATTGGGGTGCCGATCGATGGCTTAGTAATTATGCTTTTCACATTGGAGTCGGTTGGGTGTTGCTATTGGTTCCGCCGGTGCTGCTGCTGGTGGTTGCGCTGGCAACTGTAAGCGTGCAGAGTATTAAGGCAGCCCTGGCAAATCCACTAGAAAGTCTGAAGACAGAGTAGTATCTAATCTATTTTTAATCGACTACACTATACTTAAATATTTTTCCTGATGGCCCGGTGTAACCTTGTCAGGAACGGGGTTTTTTCGGTGGTGAATATTTTGGGGCTGGCCGCCTGTTGGTTTATTTTCGAATATGTATGGTTTCAGCGCAGCTAGGATCAATGGCCTGCCATGCGAAAGTGAGCTTTCGAGCGACGCTGATGGCCTCGGGGTGGCGGGCACCTCCGAAATACTGGTCAGCATATATTCAATGACAAGGGGTGCGGCAGATCAACCAGCCCAAGGAAGACATGAGTATTGCCGACTTCCTGACAGTAGATCAGGGTTTAAAAGTAACGGGGGGATGAGAAACTATTCGGTTCATGCATGAGTGGAATGCATGATCATGATGCTACCGGCAATGGGGTTGCTGGTGGCGGCGCAGGTGACGTGGGCCTACAGCGTATGAAGGCGGCGTTGAACAATCCGGTAGATAGTTTGAAACAGCGCAGGGCGGGCATGGGATTTGAAGCGCTGTAAGCATGGCAGCCGATAACGGATTGGACGAAGACTTGCATTGGTACAAGGATGCGGTCATTTATGAATTGCATATCAAGGCATTTTGTGACGGCGATGCAGATGGTATCGGCGACTTTCAGGGTCTCCTGCAGAAACTCGACTACTTGCAGGATCTGGGCGTGACGGCGATCTGGCTATTGCCCTTTTATCCTTCCCCCTTAAAGGGATGACGGCTATGACATTGCCGACTATTACAATATTAATCCGGCTTACGGGGATATCCCGCAATTCCCGGCACTTTCTCAAGGAGGCGCATCGGCGTAACCTGAAGGTGATCACCGAGTTGGTCATCAATCACACTTCCGACGGCGCATGAGTGGTTCCAGCGCGCACGAAAGGCGCCCAAGGGGTCCAAAGAACGTGATTATTATGTCTGGACCGATGATCCCACCCAATTCAAGGATGTGCGCATCATCTTTCAGGATTTCGAAAAATCGAATTGGACCTGGGACCCTGTTGCCGAGCAATATTACTGGCACCGGTTCTTTCACCACCAACCCGATCTTAACTATCGCAATCCGGCTGTTCAGGACGAGGTCTTCCGCATCCTCGACTTTCTGGTGTAAGATGGGCGTGGATGGGTTCCGGCTAGATGCGGTGCCTTATCTGTTTGAGCGCCGAGGGTACCAACGGGGAGAACCTGCCCGAACACATGTCTTTTTAAAGCAGTTGCGCAAGCACCTCGATGCACGTTATCCCGGAACGGTATTGCTGGCAGAGGCGAATATGTGGCCGGAAGACGCTGCGGCGTATTTTGGGAATGGGGATGAATGCCATATGAATTATCATTTTCCCGTGATGCCAAGGATGTTCATGGCCCTACAGATGGAAGACCATTATCCCATCACCGATATTTTCGATCAGACGCCCCAAATACCTGCTAACTGCCAATGGGCCATTTTTCTGCGCAACCATGACGAGCTGACACTGGAGATGGTAACGGATGAAGAACGGGACTATATGTACAAGGTCTATGCGCGTGATCCCAAAGCACGGATCAACCTGGGTATCCGGCACCGGCTGGCGCCATTGCTCGATAACAATCGGCGGAAAATAGAATTGCTGAATTCTTTATTGTTTTCCCTGCCTGGTACGCCTGTGTTATACTACGGCGATGAGATTGGGATGGGCGATAATTTCTACCTGGGTGACCGCGACGGCGTGCGTACCCCTATGCAATGGTCGCCGGATCGCAACGCGGGATTTAGTGCTGCCAATCCGCAGAAGCTATACTTGCCGCTGATCCTCGATCCGGAATATCACTATGAGTCGGTGAATGTGGAGACGCAGCGGAGTAACACGTCGTCGCTGTATTGGTTCATGAAGCGGATGATTGCGGTGCGGAAGAAGTTCAAGACCTTCGGACGGGGCGATCTGAAGTTCGTGAATGTGGAAAATGCAAAGGTGCTTGCTTTTACGCGGACTTATGAAGAGGAGACCTTGCTGATCGTCGTTAACCTGTCCAAATTTTCACAGGCGGCCGAAGTCGATCTGCTCACCTATAAGGGCTTCGTGCCGGTGGAGGTGAGCAGCAGGAATCGTTTTCCCGTGATACGGGATGATGGCCAGTATTTTTTTACTTTGGCGCCTTATAGCTATAATTGGTTTGTGCTCGAGAAGGCACACCCGGAAATGGATGAAGAAAAGCCATTACCGCTTTTGTTGTTGCGGAAATGGGGATCGCTCTTGGAGGGCGTGACCAGGAAGCAGCTGGAGAACTCGATCTTGCCCAAGTACCTGAGCCGTGCCAAGTGGTTTGTGCCGAAAGAGCGGAATACCTATCAAATCGTTATAAGTGATGTTGCTGCAGTGGCTTCCGGCGGAGAGCAGATGGACGACCATCCCGTATTCTGGCTGTTGCTGGAGATCACGGGTGACGATGGCGTCCCCGGGCTATATCAGCTGCCGTTGTGGATGGTAAAAGAAGAAGTAGCGAAGAAACTGGGCGAGACCTTTCCCGAAGCGTTGATCGCGCAGGTAAAATCTGAAGAAGGGGATGGGGTGCTGGTGGATGCATTATTTGTACCCGAATGGCAAATGGTGATGCTGCGGAAATTGTCGGGACAGAAGGAGGGACACGTATCGCCAATTGTGTTCGAAGGGACTGGTCCTGTCAAACAGTATTTGGCCGACAAGGCAGAGCTGCTACCGAAGATCCATGCTTCGGACCTCTACAATACTGCTGTCACTTACGATGGCCTGTTCTTCCTCAAGCTATACCGTAAGGTTGACCGGTCGGCGAATCCAGACCAGGAGCTTACGCGTTTTCTCAGCAAAGAGATGAAGTTTCCCTATTTGCCGGCGTTTATTGGAAGCATCGAGTGGAAGGACAAAAAAGGATGTGTGGTATTAGGGCTATTGCAGGAGATGATCGAGAATCATGGTGACGGCTATGTCTATTTCCAGGAGCGGATCAACAATTATATCGAGCGGATATTGATGGGAGAAAAGAATGAGCCGGTGCTTGCTGACAGGCTTGGTACGCTCGCAGCGCCGTTGGCCTTCGAAGAGCTTCCGGTGGAATGGCAGCATCTGCTTGGCGTACATGCTGCAGAACAGGCGCGGCTGATCGGCGTGCGCACGGCGGAACTGCATTTGGCATTGGCCGCAGGGACCGGGAAGGACATGAAACCGGAGGCTTTTTCGGTGCATTACCAACGCTCATTGTATGCTTCTGTCGTCTCGTTGGTGCGCGAGACCTATCAAAACATCTCACGGAATCAACAGTCGTTGCCTGTCGATATGCAGGAACGAATGGTGAATATTTTGGCCTATCGCAGTGAATTGTTGACGACATTGAAAAAGATCTATGCGCGGAAGATAGAAGTATCGAAACTGCGGATACATGGCAACTATCATTTGTCGCAGGTGCTGCTTACAGGCAAGGACTTGGCGATCTCGGACTATAGTGGCGATCCGCTGCTGAGCTTTAGTGAACGGCGGCTGCGGCGGAGTGTGTTCGTGGACCTGGCATCCATGATCGCGAGTATCTATGAAGTGGCGTTTGATGGTTTTCTGCATGGGCAGCAAGTGCATACCGACTGATGCGCGCCGGTTGTCGCCGATGGCCGGGCTTTGGGCGCATTATATCAGCGGGTTCTTCGTGCGTGCTTATAAGGAGCGGGCGAAGGGTCTTCGGTCCTCATACCGGAATCAGCCGAAGACTTCGAGACGTTGCTCCAGTATTTTGTGGTGCAAAAGGCGATGACCATCTTCAACGGTTATTTGAAAAAAGACCCGCAGCGGCTAATTATTCCACAGACCTTGTTGCGGGAGGTGCTGCAGCTGTTCGCGGGGGCAGGCGCCGCGCCTGTCGCTGCCGATGGGTCGGCGGCTATCGGGTCGACGGGCTCTTCGGCTAATGCGTCGATGCCGTCTCCTGCGGCTGTGTCGGTGCCGTCTATTGGGTCGACGGGTTCTCCGGCTAGTGCTTCGATGCCGCCTACTATAACTGTGCCTGTGCCGTCTGCGTCCGTTGGGCCGGTGGCTCCTGCGGCGATTGAGTCGGTCTCCGCCCGAGGCCGAATGGATCGGCTCCGCCCGATGCGATTGAGTCGGCTTCACCCGAGGCCGTTGGATCGGCCTCACCGGAAGCGAACAGATCGGCTCGACCCGGGACGAAGCGGGTTGGGGGCACCTATGGGAACTGCGCCTATACCGGCGCTTCCACCTAAGAAAGGCGAGGCAGTTGCACTGACTACGGAGATCGCCGAGCCCAAGCCGGCAGATGTTGTAGCGGAGGTACAGGAAAAAAGGGACTAGGACCAGTCCCAGGCGACGACGGCCCAATCGTGGCCGTTTTCGAAGTGTAGGTCGATGGTTTCAAATCCAACTTTTTGGTGGGCTTTCAGGCTGCGCGGGTTAGCCATGGAGATCTCGGTGACGAGCGCGTCGAAGCGTGCGCAATAGTATTCGCGGTGGCCGCTATAGAGGGCGCCAACGATACCCTGGCCGCGCCATGCTTTGGCCACACAGATCTGGCCCATGAGATAAAAGCGTTGGTCCGCGAGTGTACGGCCTTTGAACCGGTGCAGCGCCGCATGGCTGTAAGTGGGAGAAGCAGCTGGATAGGCTTTGAGACATTCGGGTGTAAGGGTTATCGCGTAACCGGCGAGGGCGTCCTCCTCCATGACAATGACGGAAGGCGCGATGGCGTTGATGGTGCGCAATATTCCGGGGGTGTAGACCCAGGAGACGAACCCTTCCGCTGCTTTCTCTTCCGCCGATATGTTGTCAGCGCGATTGGCATGCGACAATGCAGCGATCTGCAGCAATTCCTGATCAGTGGCGGCAAGTCTGGCGGTGAGCATAGACATTCAGAAGAGGACTATCTGAGTGGAATGTTTGGCGGCGCGTCTGACGGCGAGTTTTTTGCGCGCGCGCATCGTGGAGTCGTGGACAGCGGCGGCGGATTCTTCCTGGTCAACGGTAGATGCTGGTGCGCCGATCGTTTTGCGGTTGCCCTGCGGAGTCCAGGCGCGACCGGGAGTACCGCTGTATAAACCGTCTACCGAATATATTTCGGATTCATTATCACGCGGGGCGATGGTGATGCTGGTGCCCTGCGCGGCTTGATCGAATAGCGACTGGACCAGGTGCGGCCGGTTGTTGTCCGCCGAAAGATGTGCGAGGAGCAGGTGGCTCATGAACGGCGGCCTGTAGTCTACGAAAAGCTCGACGGCCTGGCGGTTGGAAAGATGGCCCTGACCGCCGCGGATGCGGGTTCTTTAGCGGCCAGGGATAGCGGCCGTTCTCGAGCAGCTGCTCGTCGTAGTTGGCTTCGAGGAAAGCGGCGTGACACTGGCTGAAATGAAGGATGAGGTTGTCGCAGACGTGGCCCAGGTCGGTAAAGATGCCGATGCGGACCGTGGATGAGGCGACGGTAAAGCTATACGGGTCGCAGGCATCGTGGGTCTTGGCGAAGGCCGTAACGGTAAGCGCGCCGATGGTAATGGGGCTGGCGGCGTCGAAGGGTCTTGCGAGTTCCGCATCTGGGTAAAAGCGGCATTGCTCCAGCGTTCTGGTCGTGACATACACGGGCAGCCGGTAGCGCTGCGACAACACCTCGACGCCTTTTGTGTGATCGTCGTGCTCGTGCGAAACGAAGATCGCTTTTACACGGTCCAGCGGCAGGCCGAGACGGCGCATCCGCTTTTCCGTTTCACGGCAAGATAGGCCGGCGTCGATGAGCACGGCTTCAGCATCATTGCCAACGTAGTAGCAGTTGCCGTTGCTGCCGGAATTAAGAGATGCGATGAATAGCGTCATGGATGGGACAAATTTACGGTTTAGAAGAACACGGCGAACTTCCCTTTCACGAAGAACGGAACGCCTGGCGTATAACTGACCTCATCCACTGGCCGGGTCTCGTTCTTGAGCCTTGACGTATACTCGAACTGCGATTCGTTCCAGTTCGTGTTTAACAGGTTCTCGATGGCGAGCCCGATATTGTAATGTTTTTTGGTATAGTTGAGGGTCATGTCCGTCACCCAATAGCCCAATGCAGTGAGGGTATAAGCGTCGTTCGCCGAACGGTTGTGCATATAGCGATAGCTGATCCCGCCGTTAAGGCCGTTCTTGAGCCGGAAATCCAGGGCGGCGGTACTGGTAAAAGTCGGGGCCAGCGGGACATGATTTTGGCCGGCGGCGCTATCGATAAACCTCGGTCTTGCGCCGTTGGCGTTCATACTGGCGAATAACCAGTCGGTGAACTGATAGCGTGCGGAAAGATCGATGCCCATACGGCTGGTCCTGCCGCTTGGCTGTACGGGGCCGCCGGGTTGAGCGGTCAGGTCCTGGCCAAAGGTAAATTCCTGTTTTAGGTAAAGATACCAAAACGCAGTGTTGATGAACAACTGCGGCGTCGGTTTCCAGTTCATGCCCAGGTCGGCGCCATAAGCTGCGGGAAGGATATCGAATCCCTGGTTCGCGATCACTACCCGGGCATCGTTGGAATGAAAACCTTTTCCGGTTTTACTATACAGTTGCAGCCGTGGGCTGATCGTATACTGGATGTTGAGTTTTGGGCTGATGGTCGTTTTTTGTGCGGCCGGTGAGATGCCGGTGTAGAGCTTTGAAGCGAAGGTGTCGGCGGCGGGCGCTGTATTCCGGTAAAAAAAGTGGAAATGGTCTGCCCGTATGCCGAAATCGAAGAGCCCATCCACCCGCTTCTATCTTCTCGTCGAGATGGGCGAAGATACTGGTCTCGCGCGTATGGCCAAGTTGTATGGCTTCAAGGACATTGGCATCCATTGTATGATCCAATTCGCTGGGCTCGATCTGGTCATAGCGGAAACCACCCCCGGCTGCCGACGTCAGGCCGGCGTCGCCGATCATCGTCTTTTTCGAGAGCCTGGTATGGTAGCCCATGAGATCTCTTCGTTCGTGCTGTCTGAACTCGTCTCCCGTGGTCGGGAAGTAATAATAAAAAGTGAAATTACTGATCAGGTTGAAATAATAATGCGAGTACCAGGCCTGGCTTTCCATCGTGTAACTGTTTTTGAGAAAGGTGCTGAGCTTTACGTTGAGGTTGGTCCGGGTGGTATAGCCGCCCTGCGCGCTGTCGATCGTCCCCCAGCGGCTACCAATATATCCTTCGGCGACTGCGCGGTTGGGCAGCTCGCCAGAAGCGCGCCACTTTGCATCCATATTGCTAGCGGAAATGGTTAATCGGTTTTTGCCGCCTATTGGCGTATTGAATTTTCCAAATAGGTTAGACCGGTGGAAATGTTCGGGCCAATCGAATGGGCCGCCATCCGAGTACAGGACGTCTCCTGCGAGGTAGGCACTTTGGCCTTTATCTTTCGCTTTCTCACTCAGCAGGTCGATCATGGCCAGCACCCGGCCCGTGTTGAACTGGCCGCCTTCTAATGCTACCGTATTATGGTCGAGCACGTTCCTGGTGTTGTAGGCGACATATCCAGCCGTGGTAAAGTCGCCATAGTCCGGATAATAGGGCCCCTTTCCAAAATCATAGTTGGCTACCGTCTCGGGAATGAGAAAATGCAGATCGGCATACCCCTGACCGTGCGCGTGCGAAACCATGTTTACGGGTATGCCGTCCACGGAGATGCTGACATCCGTTCCATGGTCGGCATCGAAGCCGCGCAGGAAGATCTGTTCTGCCTTACCGCCGCCCTGATGCTGGGCGATGAACAGGCCCGGGACGAGGCGAAGGAGGTCCTGTGCCGATTTGACGGGCTGTCTGTTGAGGTCGATGACACCAAGGGTATGAAGGACATTGCCGGACGTGTTGTTGGTGACGACGACCTCCTTAAGGTCGATGGTACCTTTCTCCAGGCGGATCAACGCAGGGCGACCTGGTTTCCCTATGATCCGCTGAGACTGATAGCCCATGAACGAGATCGCAATGGTTGTTGTGTCCGCCGAGGGTGTGTTGAGTTGGAAATTACCCAGGTGGTCTGTCAGCGTCGTCTTTCCGGCAGGACCGGTGATCGCGGCCAGTTCGACAGGTTCTCTGGTGGCTGCATCGAGCACCTTTCCTTTGATGACAAATTGGGACTGGACAGCCAGGGAAAGCAGGAGCAGGGCGCAGGTAAGCAGGTATAGCGGGGACCGGGCCATTCGCCGGCAAACTTATACGATGTTGGCGAATTAGCCGCAATATTTCACGCAAAAGACCGTTGTTCCTTCTTTGCCTATATTTAATGAAAGGAAGGCTTTATGCATCACCATCGACATCTTCTACCTGTCTTTTTTTTAGTGTTGCTGAGTATGATTGGGCAGGCGCAGGAAAAGGGGGACTTGTATCGTCCCGGTTTCCATTTCTCGCCGCGGGCGAATTGGACGAATGACCCCAATGGGCTGGTTCGGGTTGATGGTATCTATCATCTTTTCTTTCAATATTACCCCAAAGATATCGTCTGGGGACCGATGCATTGGGGGCATGCCACGAGCCGTGACCTGGTGCATTGGCAGGAGCAGCCGATCGCGCTGTATCCCGATAGTCTGGGGTATATTTTTTCGGGTAGTGCCGTTATCGACAGTACCAATACGAGTGGATTGGGGGCCGACGGCAAGATACCGGTCATAGCGGTGTTTACGCACCACGATACCGCGGGCGAAAAGCAGCACAGCAATACCTTTCAGAACCAGAGTCTCGCCTACAGCCTTGACAAGGGTATGACCTGGACCAAATATACCGGCAACCCCGTGCTAAAGAACCCGGGCATCACAGACTTTCGGGACCCCAGTGTGAGCTGGTACGCGAAAGGCAGGAAATGGGTGATGGCATTGGCCACTAAGGACCGGGTGACATTTTATTCTTCTATTAATTTTCGCGACTGGACGAAAGAGAGCGAGTTTGGGAAGGGCGTCGGCGCGCACGGCGGAGTATGGGAATGTCCCAATCTTTTCCCGCTTACACGGATGGAACATGAACATGAAAAGACCTATTGGGTGTTGGTGGCCAGCGTCGGTTCAGGCGGCCCCAATTTCGGGTCGGCTACGCAATATTTTATCGGACAGTTCGACGGGCATGTGTTCAAGCCTATGGATACGACGACGCGCTGGATCGATTATGGACCGGACGACTATGCCGGTGTCACCTACAACAATACCGGCCGCCGCCGCATCTTGGTGGGCTGGATGAGCAATTGGACTTACGCCGGCCTGCTTCCTACGACAGCGTGGCGGGGAGCCATGACCATTCCGCGTAATCTTTTTCTGGAGGATGGGGCCTCGGGCTTGTATGTGGCCTCGCGACCGGCTTCGGAGGTATATGGTCTTGCGCGGCGGAAGCAGGAGTTCAGGCGGCTGCAGGTCGACAGTACCGGCAACCTCAGTAACCTGTTGAAGGATACGGCAGGCCGTTATATCCTTGAGGTACATGGGGCATCGGATGAAAGCGTGGATTTTGTGTTCTTCGATGCGGCGGGTGAGAAAATAATATTTGGCTATAATCCCAACAACCAGCAATACTGGCTGGATCGTACCGGTTCCGGTAAGGTGGATTTTCATCCCGCATTTGGGGGATCGTATTCGGCTCCCCGCTTGGCGAGCCCGGGCGATGACCTGGACCTGGTGTTCGTAATGGACCGCGGTTCTTTAGAGGTCTTTGCGGACAAGGGTCTAACGGTGATGACGGGGCTGTTCTTTTCAAAGCAGCCGATGACGGGACTGCGGGTGAACACGACTGACTCCTATGTGATCAAAAAGATGGCCTATACGGCGCTTGGTTCGGCATGGTAGGTGATGTTGGCCGGAACGGTTAACTTTGGGCCCTATCAAATCTTTTCACCATGCCTTTTGTACAGATCAATCATTCCGCGGAATTGGACCAGGCAGCCCGGACATCCATTTCTTCAGCCATACAGGAAGCGCTCGTCGAGACCGTTCGTATCCCGGCCGACGACCTTTTTCAGGTGATGCATCCCCTGGCGGCGGAATCGTTGATCTATGCTCCGTCCTACCTGGGGGTGGCGCATGCCAATCCTTTTGTCTACATACAGATTATTTTTCGGGAGGGGCGGTCGGTGGCCGTGAAGCAGGAGCTGCACCGCGCCATTGCCGCGAAGATCTCGGACCGGACACCGGTGAAGATCGCAAACGTTATGATAGTGATGGTGGAAAATGCGAGTGCGGACTGGTCATTTGGAGACGGGAAGGCGCAGCTGGTGGATGGTACTTTTGAGAAGGTGATGGGAGTGCCTGCTTCTCCTGCGGCCGCTGGTGTAGCTGTTTCGGCCCCTGCTACTGCATCGGCCTCTGCCGCCGCGTCGGCCCCCGCGCCGGAAGGGCTTCAGCGCAAGCGATTACTCACGGCGGAGCTTGGGGTACGGCAGGTTACCAAGGTACATATGCAGGAGATCAGGTTCGCGCCGGGGCAGAAGGCGGGATTGCATGTGCATCCTTGTCCGGTGACGGGTTACATTTTGAAAGGGGAGGCGTTATTGGAGGTAGAAGGGCACGCCGCACAGGTCCTGCCTGCGGGCTCTGCTTTCTATGAGCCGGCAGGCGCGCGCATCAGCCGGTTTGACAACCATTCTGCCAGCGATGAGATGGTGTTCACGGCGTTTTACCTGTTGGACGGCGAACAGCCACTGATCGAAATGCTGACGGCTTAGAAAGCTTTTTTGTCCGTACCGCCGTTACTTGCGGGCGGTGCATTTTTCACGTATTTGTCGAGCCAGGTGTCTTCTTCGTAAAGGAGATGCAACAGGTTCTCCCGGCCGCGGTAGCCGTGGGCTTCGTATGGAAGTACCACGTATCGCACTGTGCCGCCTTGTCCCTTAATGGCATTGTACAGGCGTTCGCTCTGGATGGGAAAGGTGCCGGAATTGTCGTCCATTTCCCCGTGGACAAGCAAGAGCGGGGTAGTGATCTTGTCGGCAAAGTTGAAGGGGCTCATCTCATAATACAACTGCGGGTCCTGCCAGTAGGTGCGGTCTTCGTTTTGGAATCCGAAGGGTGTGAGGGTGCGGTTGTAAGCCCCGCTGCGGGCGATGCCTGCCTTAAAGAGTTTGGTATGGGCCAGGAGGTTGACGGTCATAAAGGCGCCATAGCTATGGCCTCCTACGGCGACCCTGTTGCTGTCGCCGACACCCATGGCCGACAATTGGCGGATGGCGGCCTCGGCGTTGAGGGTGAGCTGATGGATGAAGTCGTCGTTTGGTTTTTTGGAGCTATCGGTCGCCACGATGGGCATCTCGGCATTATCGAGGATGGCGTAGCCCTTGGTGACCCAGAATACGGGCGAACCCCAATAAATGAGTGGAAAACGATCTTTGCTTCCCCGAACCTGGGCGGCGTCGGCGGCGGAATTGAATTCCCGCGGATAGGCCCAGATGATGACGGGCAGCGGGCCATCGCGTTTGGCGTCATAGCCTTGTGGCAGGTAGAGGTCGCCTGTGAGGTCGACGCCGTCGGCGCGCTTGTAGCGGACCTTCTGTCGCGTGATGCCGTCCAGCTGCGGGTAGGGATTAGGGAAAGCTGTGATTGGTCGTTGAGGCGTATTGGCGGAGAGGTCTTTGATAAAATAATTGGGCGTTTCTTTTTGGCTTTCTTCACGGGTGACGACGATGAGTTTTTCGGGGTCGATCACTTTGACGATAGTTTCATATCGCCCTTCGCTGCAGCGCCAGACGATGTCGTTCTGATGCGTGGCCAGGTTGAATTTGGCGAGGAAGGGCCGGTCACCCTGTGGGGAGGAGCCCGTCATATTGTTAAGCAAAAGTTTGGTCCCGTTGTCGGTGATCTGAAGGACGTAGGCCCCGAATTTGTTATGGATGAGCACCGGAAATCCGGGGTTGCTGTACGCGTCGGTCTTGTTGCGTTCGAGGAGGAGGGTGGTTTGTCCCGTGACCGGGTTAAGGCGCAATATATGCGAAGACTGTTTGCCTTCGAGCCCTTCGTAGACGATGGCGGTGGTATCATTGCCCCAGACGACCCCTTCGAAGCGAAGCCGCAGCTGGAACAGTTGTTTGGCGTCGGCGGTGAAGGGCGCGGGCAGTTCGTAAAAGGCGTCGTGAAAGTCCTGGCGTTTGCGGATGAGGCCGCTGTCGAGCGGCGCGCACCAATATACCGTAGCGGGCTGGTCGTCACGCCAACCAAAGGAATGAGGGGCGTTCTCAGTGTTGTCGAATCCGCGGGGACGGAGTTCAAGGGATGGCAGTTCGGCGATGGTCTTGACAGGGAGGCCGTTGATGTCGAGGACGCTGACGGAGGCGTTGAACCCATCGGCGGGTACCAGGTAAGAATAAGGGGTATGCACAGTGCGGAGCAGCAGGTATTTTTTGTCGGGCGAAACGTCCGCGTCGATGACAATCGCAGGTTTTCCGATGGGTGTTTCCCTGATGCCGTTACCCTTCACGAGCTGGGCGTTGGCATAGAAGGAAAAGAGGGCTTCGTCGTAAGGGCTCTTGATGAGGTCCTCGAAAGTCGCGCTGGATGCTTTCTTTCCCATATTCTCCTGTATGGCCGGGCCGGTTGGCATCAGCTGTTTCGGCGGTGCGGCCGATACGGGCTGAAGCGCTATTTTGTAGAGCAGGGTTTTTTCGTCGATCCATTGATAAACGGGTCCCGTGATGATATTGAGGGCGGTCTTATTGATCTTTGTGGCCTGGTGTGTGGCGATGTCGATGGTATAGAGATCGACCTGGGTGCCGGTCGTGTTGGTGAAAGCGATCTTGGTTTCAGCCGGGCTCCAGGTGATATTGCCTGCCATCAATGCGGTCGGGAGGCCGGAGACGGGATATTCTTTTCCGTTATGGAGGTCCTTGAGGGAAAAGCCGCTGATAAAATTTTGCCGGCTTAACGCGTAGTTGTTCGGGTTAAAGCGGAGCCCGGCGATGCGTAATTCGGGTTGCGCCAGTTCTTCTACCGAGGGATAGGAGTTACGGCGGCTGAGGAGCGCCCAGTCGCCTTTGCTGTCGACGCTGACGCCGGGTGTGGGCGGGGCCAGCAGGAGGTCGGCGATAGTTTTTGGCGGCAGTTGATAGCCCTTGGCGTCTTGTGCCTGTAAGGCGTCGATAATCAACAATGCGAGTAGGAGTAGCAGGTAGTTTCTCATGTGAATAAAGCTAAACAAAAATGCGTAACTTCCCTTACCACCCACGCCCTGCTTAACTGACCTTTAAAAAAATAGTTATGGCTGTCTTATCCGTTCGTTTTCGCGCCAGGTTCCTGATGTTCTTCGTAATGGTGATCGTGGCCGGGATGGTTGCCCGCGGGCAGGATCGCAAGCCGCCGCCGCGGCCTGCGCCGAGACCGGCTGTTAAGCCCGGAAGGCCCGGCGGGTCGGTTGGGGGTGGCGGGCAGCCGGGGCGTCCGCCTGTTGTGAAGCCGCCTGCTCCTTCGCGTCCTGGTGGTGGGCCGGGAAGGCCGGGCGGGGCCGGTCCCGGTGGCAGGCCGCCGGGGGGAAGGCCACCGGGTGGGGGGCACGTGCCGGGAGGAAGTTCACCGGGAGGAAGGCCACCGGGTGGCGGGCATGTGCCGGGGGGAAGTTCACCGGGAGGAAGACCGCCGGGTGGCGGACATGTGCCGGGTGGTCGTCCGCCAGGCGGGAATCGACCGGGAAGGCCGCCGATCAGCCACCGTCCGCCGGGCTGGGCGCCGCACAGGCCTGCATACACCCGGCCCCCACATTATTGGGGCGGGCGCAGGTATTATACCTATCACCGCTATTACTATCATCCTTACACGCCGTATAGATGGGGGCCGTCCTGGCACCCGGTTGGTTTTTTTCTGTCCGCGATAGCGGCGAGTGCCGTCTTTGTGGCGTACAACGACATCAACTACCGGTATGAGGCGGGCGTGTATTATCAACCTGCGGATGGCGGTTTTAAGGTGGTACCGCCGCCGATCGGCGCGGCGGTGCCGTCGCTGCCGAGGGATGCCGCCTCATTATGGGTGGGAGATGACCATTTCTTTTACTATGGCGGGGTATTCTACGTGGAAGGCGGCGGAGGATACCAGGTGGTGAGGGCGCCGGCGGGTGCGATCGTCTACAACCTGCCCGATGGTTGCACGACGGTCAATGCCAATGGCATCACCTATCTGCAATACAACGGTGACCTGTATCAGCCGATAACCGACAATGAGGATCAGCCGGCCTATGAGGTCGTCGAGATCGAAGACGTAAATTAGGTGCCCGTGGGTTCAAGCACGTTGGTCGATTTTCGGGACTTTTTAGGTTCGACGATGCCGGTTACGACGCAGGGATGCAAGCGGCGGATCGCCGGTCTGGGCATGATGATGGCGACCGGTGGCGGTGTCGTATAGCGGCAGCTGGGGGGTGGTTCCGTCACCAGGATGGGCGTGGGCTGTGGTTGCTGCTGCTGTTGCCGGTAGATGGGCGGTGTCGGTTGCTGGAGCCGCGTCGGGGGTGATGGTTGCTGGAGCAGGGTCGGGGGGGATGGTTGCTGGAGCAGGGTCGGGGGGGATGGTTGCTGGAGCAGGGTCGGGGGGGATGGTTGCCGGCGTATGGTCGGGGCCGGCGGTTGCCCGCGCGGGGTTTGTGCGGCTGCGGCAATGGCTCCGGCAGCAGGCTCTTCGATGGCAGCGGCGGCAATGATCATACGGCGGGAAAGGATAAAGGTGCCGATCATAAAAAAGACCAGCAGGACCATACTCCCATGCAAGTGGATCAAATTTTCAGAAGGCCAGGGAAAGGTGATGTCGGCGCGCAGGCCAAAGGAATCGATGCCGTTGCCGACTTGTTTAGGAAGATAGCCCTGTATAAAATAAAAGCTGCCACCGCCTGCTACGAGCAGCAATAACAGGAACCACCAGCCGGTGAGTGCTTGCCAGACTTTTTTCCGGAGTGTTGCGCGCTGGCCGATCCGCGAGAGTTCAGGAGCGATCGCAACCGAATAGCCAACGGCGAAAAGGATGCTGACGGGCAGCCAGTCGATCCTGGGGAGTTCAAGGGGTATGTCCAGAAAGACGAGCATCGGCCGGAAACTGCCGAGCTGACCAATCCATGGAAAGAGGGGTGCAATGGTATATTGCTCCAACAGGACGGAGACCAGCAGCAGCATGCCTACGAATAGAAGCGTGCCTCTCCGGGGATAAGGGGCAGACATATGGGTGTTTTTTACGAGTGAATCGATCAGGCAAAAAGATCAGGTAGAAAGGCGTTCATGCGGATGGTTGGAGAATATTGCACTTAGAACGCTGTTTTGGTGCTTGATTGTATGTAGAGATTGCCAAAGAAGCGTTAAAACGGGCAACGGAAAAAGGCGTTTATGTAATCCGCGCGGTTCCCGCATCCAGGAAGAAAAAATACTATGCAGGCTTTTTATTTTGGACGCTTAGGCGTGCTTCTCCTTTGCGGCGTAGCGGTCATAGCGAAGGCGCAAATGCCTTCCATCAAGACAGACGGCGCGGAATCCGACCGGGTCTATCTGCAAAAACTTGAAGTCAATGTCGTGATCGACGGTGCGCTTGCCACTACCACCTGGACGATGACCTTCAAGAATACGACTAAACGGATACTGGAGGGCGAGCTTAATTTTCCCTTGCCGCAGGGAACGACCGTATCAGGATATGCATTGGATATCAATGGGATTTTGCGGGATGCAGTACCCGTAGAGAAAGAGAAAGCTACGGAGGTATTCGAGTCTACGGAGCGGCGGCGTATCGATCCGGGATTGTTGGAGAAAGTAGATGGAAACAGTTTCAGGACGCGGATCTATCCCATCAACCCGGATGGCGTGCGAACCGTCAGGATCGGCTACGAGCAAGATCTTTCCTGGGAGGGGCTGTCCGATCTGCGTTACCGGCTGCCGCTTGCATTTACGCATCCCCTGGAGGAATTCAGCATTCACATCAGTGTTCCCGGAGCGGCGCATCAGCCGCGTTTCGAGGAGAACATGGACAATGCCCTGGCGTTCGGCCAATGGAAGGAGGTATGGTCGGCGTCGCGGAAATTCACCAACTACCTCGCGGATAAACCGATCGCGATCCGCATTCCGCAGCCACCCGGAAATGGCGCGCTAATGATGCAGCAGGTTGGCAACCATTATTTTTATTCGGCCAGTATCTTTCCACGGCAGGAACGGATAGCGAAGGTGATGCCGCGTCATATCGTCCTGCTTTGGGATGTATCGCTCAGTGGGTTGAAGCGGGACCGCAAAAAAGAATTCGATCTGCTCGGCGCCTACTTTGCGCAGGTCCGTAACGTGGATGTAGATGTCGTTCCATTTAGCAATGTTGTCGGGCCGGTTATGCGGCTTGCCGTTCACGACGGTGACTGGCTGTCGCTAAGGAAAGACCTGGAGCGTTTGGTGTACGACGGCGGTACCCAATTCGGCGCGCTCCGGCTGGGCGATTATGCTTGCGATGAGTTCTTGCTTTTCAGCGACGGGCATTCCAATTTCGGCAGCGACCGCATTCAAACGAATGGGAAGCCGCTCTATGCAGTTGTGGCCGCTGCTGGGGCAGACTTCCCTTTTCTGCAATCGCTGTCGGAAGGAACGGGTGGGGAGCTCATCGATCTCAACAATATTTCCATTGGGAAGGGTCGGGATCTGTTGTGTTACCGGAATGTGCAATTCCTGGGTGTCAAGCACTCGGAAGACCTGGAAGAAAACTATCCCAGTGTGCCTACGACGCTCAATGGCGGCCTGACCATTTGCGGTATTTGCTACAAGCCTGCGAAGGAATTGGTATTGCAATACGGTTATGGCGGTAAAGTAACAAGAGAAGAGCGGCTCGTGCTGGACTTTGCGCGGCAGCAGTCGGCGGAGACCGATGTGTCGCGGATCTGGGCGGAGAAGAAGATAGCCGAACTGGATAGGCGATATGAAGACAACAAAGATGAGATCCGGCATTTGGGCCGGAGTTATGGCATCGTGACGCGCAATACTTCGCTCGTGGTGCTGGAGAATGTCATGGACTATGTGACCAATGAGATCGAGCCGCCGGCGGACTTGCGGCAGCAATACGATCGTATATTGAAAGAGCGGGAAGGAAATGGTCAGTGGCGGCGCCAGCGGGTGGCGGACAATGCCGGGCAGTACTTTGATGAGCTGCTGAAATGGTGGCGGGGTGAGGGCGAGCCGGTGGCGCAGCAGCCGCCGCAGGAACTGCCGCAGCCGCGGCCTGGGCTTCCGTCGCGGGAGCTGCCGGCGAATTCGAATGGTGAGGTGGCAAGTGATACGGTTCAATATGACGCCCTGGCAGTTGCAGGCGCGCCGCTCCAGGGCCGTGTCGCGGGCGTGCAGATCCGCAGAAGTGCAGGTGCGCCGCAGGCATCCGCTGCGACCCTTGACGCGGTAGTAGTGAGGGGGTATGGGGTGCAGCGGCGTACAGACATGACAGGCACGGTTACCGTGGTGAAAGCAGCTGGCGACGTGCCGCCCGCGCCGGGCAGGGGCCGTTTCACGGTGCTGAAGGCGGATATCAACACAAAATACATGGATGCTTTGAAGGCTGCCGCGCCGGCGAACCGGTATGCCCTGTACCTTCAACTGCGGAAGGATTACGAGAACACGCCGCTCTTTTATTTTCACACGGCGGAACTGTTCCTTGCCGCCGGTGAGAAAGCGATCGGCCTGCGCATCCTGTCCAATATTGCCGAGTTGGATGCCGAAAACTACGAACTCTATAAATTGATGGCGTATAAGTTGAAGGAAGCGGGTGAGGCCGAAGCCGCCTGCGCCACCTTTAGCAAGGTGCTGGACTGGCGCCCTTTCGAACCGCAGAGCTACCGGGACTATGCCCTGGCGCTGGAAGACGCCGGACATTACCAACAGGCCCTGGACACGCTGTACCTGGCGCTGACGAAGAATTACCCGACGACGACGGACGCCCTTTATCCGGGTTTTGAGGAGACCATTTTGCCCGAGCTGAATGAAATGGTGGCGCGGCATCCTGGACTGGATATCAGTCGCATCCCGCGTGAGCTTCTGACCAACCTGCCCGTAGACATGCGTGTCGTGCTGAACTGGAACCAGAACAATACCGATATCGACCTTTGGGTGACGGACCCCGACAATGAGCGCTGTTTTTACGGCCACCGGTTTACGGCCATGGGGGGCAGGATCTCGCATGATTTCACCAATGGGCTGGGACCGGAACAATTCCTGTTGAAGAAGGCGGTAAAGGGGCGGTACAAGGTAGAAGTAAACTACTACGGCGACAGGCAGGTCAAGCTGGCGGGGGAAACGACGTTGATGGTGGAGGTCTATACAAATTATGGCGGCCCGCAACAAAAGCGCAACCTGGTCACGCTACAGTTGAAGCCAGGTTCCAGTGGCGCGGTGTACGTCGGTGATTTTGATTTCTAGGAGAATTCGCGTTATTTTGGCCGGTGACCCTACAAAAAATTTTTAATCGGATCAAAAAAGGTGTCCGCTCGCCGGCGGGAGGATACCTGTCCATAGCCATTCCCGTTATGGCGGTGGAATGGATCGTGTTCAAGATCTGTTATCCCTTTGCCGATTTTTTTAACGATTCCTACAGTTATATCGATACCGCGGTGCGGGGGGACGCCGTCGGGTACAGACCAGTCGGGTATTCGCTGTTCCTGCGACTCGTGCATGCCGTGTCGGTATCGGATACGGTTTTAGTGACGGTACAATATGTGCTTGTGCAGGGAGCGTGTCTGAGTTTGCTCGTAGTGCTGGTGAAACGATATGCGATCCCGGCCACTGCCGCCCAGGTTTTGCTTGCTGGCATGTTGCTCAACCCTACGATCCCTTATCTGTGTAACTATGTCAGCAGCGATGCGCTTTTCCTGGGGCTTTCCCTGATCTGGCTGATGGTGTTGATGGAGTTGCTGCGGGCGCCGTCCTGGGGACGGCTGTGGCTGCAACTGGGGTTGCTGTTTGTGATCTTCAATCTGCGGTTTGTGGCGTTGTTCTATCCCGCCGTTGCAGCGCTTTGTTTTTTACTACTTCGCCGGAAGGGGGCGGTGGGGTTTAAGTGGGCTGGCGTACTGTGCAGTATCGCCCTCGTAATTGGCTGCAGCAGCTGGATAAAGCGGGTCACCTACCGGGAGACGGGTGCCGCTACCTTTTCTGCATTTAGCGGATGGCAGATGGCCAACAACGTCATGCACATGTACCCTTTTATCCCTGCCGACACGGCGGGCTTGCCTACGCCGGAGAGCCGGGAGCTGGCCGGAGATATCGGGGCTTTTTTTGCCAAGGCCGGGCCGGGGCTGCGGGCGAAGGGCGCGGTGTCCACCACCGAATACATGTGGTTGCATAGTTCTCCGCTGCATCAATTCATGGACTCCCTTCGCAGGCGGGAGAAGACCGATTATTTCAGGGCCTGGAACCGGGTGGCGCCGATCTTTTCGCAATACAGCTATTACGTGATCCGTCGTCATCCGCTGGCCTATCTGCGTTACTATGGGTGGCCGAGCGCCGGGAGTTTTTTCCTCGCTCCGCTGGATGTTTTTGCGGTATACAATGAGGGCAATGCGACCATTGACCCGGTGGCCTGCCATTGGTTCCGGTATACGGCCAACCGGCCCCGTGTGTGGTCGGCTACGGCGCAGGCCACACTGCTTTCACCCATGCCCTGGGTGGGGTTGGGGCTTTATGGGTTGTTTGTGGTGAGCACGCTCCTGTTTCTTTTGTCGAAGCGGTGCAGGGCGAGTCATCCCCTTTTCACCGGAGCGCTGGAACTGGTCGCCGCCTATCTGCTGGCCAATACTATTTTTTCCATTTTTGCCTCGCCTTCGGTATTTCGCTATCAGCTGTTGCCGATGATCCTGTTGTTTGCTTTTTCTGTTTCCTGCCTGGGGATATTTCTGTATGGGCAGCCGAAACGGGCGCGCGAATTAGCTTAAATGCGCACTATGGCTAACGACACGGATTTCGAACCAGCGACGAAAGCCGTGCTACCGGCAACACGTTCGCGGCAGGTTTCGCGGCCGGTTTTATCCCGATAAAATTGAGCAAACGTTTGCATGGCATTTGTTAATATATGAGGAATATATTTTATAAAAATGGGTCTATTTAGGCGCCGGTATTTGTACACATGAGGGCTTTTTTGTACCTTTTATCCTCAATTATCTAACGATGTCAAATCATCCTTCGCGGCCCGACAACATGAATCCACTTGCTTCCCTTGATGTATGGGAAGATGACCTCCTGGAGCGCTATCCCGATCCTGAAGCTATTGCTCAGGCGAAGGACACCGAAGAATACCGCAACTACGAAGAGCCCGGCCGCGAGAGCGTCAGGGAGTTCTATCGGTTGAACCATCAATACCAGACCTATGCTTTTGTGCAGGAGAAGAAGGCGGAGTTCCTGCGATTCGATAAAAAAGAAATGTCGGTGTGGGATGCGTTCCAGTTCCTGAACCAATTGGTGGACGACAGTGATCCCGATACGGACCTCGATCAATTCCAGCATCTATTGCAGACGTCCGAGGCCATACGGGCGGACGGACATCCGGACTGGATGGTATTGGCGGGTCTATTTCACGATATGGGGAAGGTGCTGTGTCTTTTTGGCGAGCCGCAATGGGCGGTCGTCGGGGACACGTTCCCGGTCGGGTGTGCGTGGAGCGATAAGATCGTCTATCCTGAATATTTTGCCGCCAACCCCGATGCGCAAAACGAGGTCTACCAGACGAAGCTTGGTGTATATTCGGAGGGCTGTGGTTTACGGAATGTCGATCTCAGCTGGGGGCATGACGAATATGTGTATCATATGCTGAAGGACTATCTGCCTGAGCCGGCCTTGTATATGTTGCGTTATCACTCCTTTTATTCGCAGCACCGCGAGGAGGCCTATGGACATTTGATGGACGACCATGACAGGGACATGTTCAAATGGGTGAAATTGTTCAATCCTTATGATCTTTATAGTAAGAGTCCGGTGCCGCCGAACTGGACGGAGCTGAGGCCATATTATCAGGATTTGGTCAACAAGTATTTGCCGAAGACGATCAAGTTTTAATCGTCAGTTCCCTTTTACCTCCTTTACGCGGTAGCAAGCATCCTTCGATGACTCCGCCGCGCACGGTGTCGAAGGCTTCCGGGCCGCCGACAAGGTGGTTCCAATGTAAGTTTTTAATAACTGCGCCATCCATTGCGCGCGAACAAGTATTTTCCCAGAAGTAAATGCCCTTTCCCAGCCAATCATGTCAGTTCCTGACTGGTGGTATAGCGCGTTTTCCCGTGAACACATTGGAAAACAATTGAACAATAAAAATTTAGCGGGAAGCGGCAACGCTGGCTGATTCAGCATATCCCAATATAAAATAGTTTTCAAATGACTAGAAAAGAAATTTAATATTGAGCCAAATATGCGTTCATGAGAAAATTTTTATTCTTTGCCGGGTTGCTGTTGTGGGCGGGTGCGGCTTTGGCGCAACGGGAGCGGCTGAGCTTTGATGGGGGTTGGAAGTTTCAGCTGGGAAATGCGGGAGACCCGAAGAATGATTTCAACTACGGCGTCGGGAATATTTTGGCGAAGACAGGGGATGCCGACCATACGGCGATCAGCATGGATTTTGACGATAAGGGCTGGACCGACGTACAACTGCCGCATGACTGGGCGGTGGCGCTGCCTTTCGCGCATGTGGACAACGAAGACGTCGAAGCGCATGGCTATCATGCGGTGGGCGGTCTCTTCCCGGCGAACAGCATCGGCTGGTATCGGAAGACTTTTACAGTCGACCGGGCGGACTCGGGGCGGCGTTTTGTGTTGCAGTTCGACGGTATTTTTCGCGACAGCAAGGTGTGGATCAATAATTGTTACCTGGGCGGTCATTTCAGCGGCTATAGCGGGAGCATATATGATATCACCGATTTCCTGCGCTATGGCGGCAAGAATACGGTCGTGGTCCGCGTCGATGCGGGCCAATATGAAGGGTGGTTTTACGAAGGGGCTGGCATGTACCGCCACGCCTGGCTCGATGTAACCGACAACCTGCACCTCGCGTTGCGGGGTGGGGTGTTCGTGCATACGGCAATGGGCAGCGGGGCGGCGGCTGTGACCATCGAAAGCAAAGTAGAAAATGCCGGTTTAAATGACGCCGCCGTCATGGTGTCAGCCTATATCACCGACAGGGATGGGAATCGCCTTGGCCAAAGTGGAGAGCAGCCAGTGGTCGCATCTGCGGGCGGGAGCGGGGCAACCAGTCAGACGGTGGCGGTTCCCTGGCCCAGGTTGTGGTCATTCGACGACCCCTATCTGTACAGAGCCGTAGTGCTTGTACAAAGTGAAGGCCGTGTGGTGGACAGCATGACGGTCCGTTTCGGCGTTCGCACGATAACGGTGGACAAAGACAAGGGACTGTTTGTGAATGGCATGCCGGTCAAGGTGCATGGCGTTTGCTGCCACCAGGACCATGCCGGTGTCGGGAGTGCATTGCCCGATTACCTGCAATATTATCGTATCCAGCTGCTGAAGGAGATGGGCGTGAATGCCTATCGCAGCAGTCATAATGCGCCTACTCCCGAGTTGCTGGACGCCTGTGACAGCCTTGGGATGCTAGTGCTTGACGAAACGAGGTTGTTGAACAGCGGGGCAGAGTACGGGGCTGATTTCGAGCAACAGATCCTCCGCGATCGCAACCATCCGAGTATATTCATGTGGTCTATCGGCAATGAAGAATGGGTGATCCAGGAATCGGTAACGGGAAAGCTTATCGCGCAGCATCAGTTGCAGCGGCTGCGCCTATTCGACCCGACAAGGACGGCGACCTATGCCGCCAATGTGGGCAATGTCTTTCATGGCGTGAACGAGGTCATCCCGGTGCGCGGGTTCAATTATCATTTGGAGGAGATCGATGCCTATCGCAACGACCATCCTGATAGACCCATTATCGGAACCGAAATGGCCAGCACCGTATCTACCAGGAGTATATTGGAGAAGGATACCGTCAACGCGTATGTGCCGGATTACGACAGCGTCTATCCGCCCTGGGCTTCCACGGCCGAACAGTGGTGGCGGCTCGCAGCCGGCCGCGACTGGTTCATGGGCGGCTTTGCGTGGACGGGTTTTGATTATCGCGGCGAACCGACGCCTTTTAGCTGGCCGGATATCAATTCTCATTTTGGGATCATGGACATGTGCGGGTTTCCCAAGGCTGTGTACTATTACTATCAATCCTGGTGGACCGATAAGGACGTGCTGCATATCGCCCCGCATTGGAATTGGAAAGGCAAAGACGGTAAACTGATTCCCGTCTGGGTGAATACCAATGCCGAAAAGGTTGAACTTTTTTTGAATGGGAAGAGCCTGGGCAAAAAAGACATGCCGCGGAATGGCCATCTCGAATGGATGGTGACATATGCGCCTGGCAAACTGGAGGCCGTTGCGTACAAGCGGGGCCGAAAGCTGGTAGCCGCAGTCGAGACAACGGGTGAGCCCTACAAAATCGTGGTCGCGGCGTCTAAACCCGGGTTAGCGGCGGATGGCAAAGACGCCGTGGTCTTCAATTGCAGCGTCGTCGACAAAGAAGGCCGGGAAGTGCCGGATGCGGCTACACTATTGCATTTTTCCGCAACCGGCGGCATGGCAATCATCGGTGTCGGCAATGGCGACCCCAGCAGTCATGAACCGGATCAGGTTGCAGCTGGGAACTGGCAGCGGCATTTGTTTGGCGGAAAATGCCAGGTCATCGTCCAGTCTACGGGTACTACGACCGGCGGCGGCGGAAAATTGACGGTAACCGGTGCCTCCGTTTTACAAGCGCAGGCTTCGGTTGGGCTGTCTTCGCCGCAGGCTCATTGAGGTTCTTGAGTACGCCGTGGGTGCTGCCGGCCGGATATAATTTATGCCGGCTATACCAGCTAACATCGGCGATGCGCGTTTTTTTGCATTGAGCTTGTACGGGCGTCAATTGTACGTAGTTTTGGCAATAAACAAACACTTCTTTTTTTTGACCGGATGAATTTATCGCAACCCATACGCAGACTGTTCCGTGTGGCCGCCTATAGTAGCCCGGCAATCAGTGCGTTGTCGGTTACGCCCGTATTTATGTTGAGCGGGGTATCTTTTATCTTCTATCCCTGGGCCATAGCTTTTTGTATGGTGTTGGTGTTTATCATCTGGGCCCTGAATATTTTGATCTATTCGTTTTCCGTAAGCCGGACCGCCCGGTACCTGTTGAGCTATCTGGGGTGTTCGGTACTCACCTTGCTGCTGATTCATCATCATTTTGTCCAACTGGGCGATCAAGGGTTCAGCTTCAAAGGCGGGGGACTGCATTTTCACTTGATCATCTTTCTGGCCGTGGATACGGTGATCCTGATCCTGCAGGACCTGGTCGTGACCCGGGAAAGGAATGCGGCGATCGAGTTGGAGAACGCCCAGCTGCGGATGCGGAACATGGAGGCGAAGAACTTGCAATTGATGCAGCAGGTGCAACCGCATTTTTTATTCAATTCGCTTACTGCGCTGAAGTCGCTGATCGGACATTCGCCGGAGCAGGCGGGTGAGTACCTGGTGCGGTTGTCGGGTTTTTTACGGGCTTCCATGTCGTCTCATGCCATGAGTGTGGTGCTGGTAGGGCGCGAACTGGATCTTTGCATCGATTACCTGGACATGCAGCAGATCCGGTTCGGCGAGGCGCTGCGGTTTTCTGTCGATGTGCCGCCCGCGGTGCGGGGAGGGGGGTACGTGCCGGTGTTTTCGCTGCAGTTGTTGATCGAGAATGCGATAAAGCACAATGTCCTAACGCGGGAGCGGCCTTTGCTGATCCGGGTGGTGTATAACCAGGGAGCGATAAGCGTGGTGAATAATTTGCAGCAAAAGCTGGATGCCGTGGTGGCGGCCAGCGGGAGCACTGCAGCAGGGGCCGACGCTTTGCGCAGTGCTGCGTCTGTGACCGGGGCTGAGGCCATAGGCAGCGCTGATGCTGTGACCGGGGCTGAGGCGGTGACAGGCGCTGACGCTGTGAGCGATGCCGCGTCTATGCGCCGCGCTGATGCTGCCGGTGGAACGGGGTTGATCAATCTACGGGAGCGGTATCGGGCGTTGACCGGCGATCCGGTATTGATCGAAGCAGGCGCGCACGAATTTTCCGTCACCATAAAAGTTGTCGACTATGACAGTAGTGATCATTGAGGACGAGCCTTTGACCGCAAAAGACCTTGCGAATTGTATCCTGGCCGCCGAGCCTTTGGCGGACATCGTGGCTGTGTTAGGCTCCGTAGCGGAGGCGGTCGGTTATTTTAAAGGGCATGCGGCACCGGAGCTGATCTTTAGCGATATCCAGTTGGGGGATGGACTCAGCTTTTGCATTTTTGCCGCCATTGACGACACGGTGCCTGTGATCTTTTGTACGGCTTATGATGAGTATGCGCTGGATGCATTCAAGGCGGCAGGCATCGACTATATCCTGAAGCCTTTTACGGCAAAGAGTATTAGGGCTGCGCTGACTAAGTACCAGGCTTTTCGGGGCAGGTGGGCGAAGGCGCCGTTAACGGGCGGCGACAAGCAGGCCGGAGCGGCGGACGAGAGTGGCCGGCCGCCCTATGCCGACCTGGCGGGGTTTTTTGGACAGGAGGCGGCGAGGCGGTCCGTGCTCGTCTATTATAAGGAGAAGATCATGCCGGTTTCGATCGCCGATATTGCCTTGTTCCATTTGCAGGATGAGGTGGTTCGGCTCGTGACGTTTGGCAAGCAGCAATATGTCGTTAACAAAAACCTCGAAGAACTGGAGCGATTGGCAGGCCGCCAGTTCTACCGGGTGAATCGTCAGGGGCTCGTCAACCGGGAGGCGATCAAAGACGTATCGCAGGACGGCACGCGGACGCTGGTGGTAAACCTGTTGGTGCCGTTCGACGAGAAGCTGACCGTTGGGCGGGTAAAGGCCGGCGATTTTCTTTCCTGGCTGGCAGGCGACCCGCGGGGATAGGGGCGTTGCTCCGTGGGGAATCGCGTAGTCGCGTTAGCCGGTGAACTGCGGGCGCTGACGTTGCTCCTTGGCGAATCACGTAGTCGGCGCGGGCTTGCTGGTCCGCCAACTGCGGCGGTTGACAGTTCGGCCGCGATTTTGAGCAGTTGGGCCGGAGCCGCTTGTCTGCGGAATCCCCACTTGCTAAATTAGCGGGTAATTGATTATTAACGCTAAAAATCAGCAAAATGAAATCAAAGTTTTTCATGCTCGGCGCGGTAGGATTACTCGCCGTCGGAGTCGGTATCCATCATTCGGGGCGTTGTCCATTGATGTCGGCCAAGGCCGCATTGACGAAACATGCCATCGTTGCGCCGGCCGGTGTAACGGCGGCAAAGGCTGCTGCCGATCCTGCGGGTTCTGCTTCGGCCAGTATTGAAGCAGCCCGGTAATTTACCGGTATGAACCAGGAGCCCGCCAAAAAGCGGGTTCCTGGCATTTATGGATAGCCGTGAGTCGCGAATTCCCGGATGTTCCGGCGATAGCTATTTCAACCAACCGTTGACCTGCATCCAGTGTTTGCAACGGTCCATCCAGGATTCGGCGGCATTAGGCAAACGCGTGCCAAAGCCGTGTCCGCCTTTTTCGTAGACATGTAGTTCAGCCGGTACATGGTGGGCGAGCAGTGCCTCGTAAAATCGGACGCTGTTGAGGGGCGAGACGCCATCATCGTCGTTGGCGAGTACCAGAAAAACAGGCGGCGTATGGTCTGTCACCTGCAATTCACCGCTGAAAAAACGCAACAAACTCTCCGATGCATTCTTACCCAGCAGTTTGTCGAAGGAGCCCCGGTGTTGCACGGACGGGTTGGTGCTGATCACCGGATAGCCGAGGATAAGCCAGTCGGGCCGCAGGTTTTGGTGTTCGGGATTAGGCACGAATGCGCTGTCAAAATGAGTACCTGCGGTCGAGGCCAGGTGACCGCCTGCCGAGAAGCCCATTATGCCTATGCGCTTTGGATCGATATGCCAGGCGGCGGCGTTGCGCCTGACCTGGAGGATCGCCTGTTGCGCATCCTGAATCGGAGCGATCGTGGGGTTTATACAATAGCTGCTGTCGGGAATGCGGTAGAGGAGGACGAAGGCTGCGACGCCCCAGCTGTTGAATATCCTGGCTTCGTCATATCCCTCGATGTTTAGTGCATTCACCCAATAACCGCCGCCGGGGCAGATGATCACGGCGGGCATATCGTGCTGCGGGTGTGCGGGCAAAAAAAGCGTTAACGCCGGCCGGGAGATCCTGCTGGCCAGCAGGACGCCCTTTTCGTCGATCCTTCTTTTTTCGGTATTGGGGACAGCAATGGAGTTGGGGATGCTATCTGGATAGTAAAGGGGGATCACACGCTGGGCCAGGCCGGCAGCAGGGAAAAAAAGCACGAGCAAATACTTGACCAGCCGTTTTATGCTGGTTGGCTCTCCCTTTGGAAGAAAGTATTCTTGTTGGGAACGACAGCCCATACCTGATTTTTCGCGCCGCCTGGATAGCAATTTCGTTTGAAGGCGATTTGTATAGTCAAATGAAAAAATGTCTGGCATATGCCGATTGTTTATTTGGCGAGGCTGCTACGGCCAACTGCACTTATTTGTCTAATTGAGTTTCCAGGCGGCGACCGCTTTACCGAAGAATTCCGGAATATAAAGGGTGCGTGTAGCCGCATCATAGTGGATATCTGCGGTATTCTTATGCTGGGTGTGTGTGTCCAGCAGGAGTTCCTTCCGGCCATCTGCGTGGACATAGTAGACATACCCTACCCATTCGCTGACGATGAGGTCACCGTTGGCGGCGGCTTCGATACCGTCGCCGCCGTTGGGCAGGTCGGTGATGGTGCGGATATTTTTGTTCGCGTCGGCGAAGAGCACAGCTTTTTTAGCGAGGATGTAGAGCCCGGTGTTCGTGGCCATAAGTCCGTTGGCGCCGTCGAGGCCGTCCATATAAAGGGCGGGGATATCTCTTTCGATGCGATACACCTTGCCGGCTTTTGAGTCGGAGACGTACACGATGCCGGCGCCGTCGACAGTGATATCGTTGAGGCCTGTTGCGCCGTCGATCCCGATCTTTTTTATGATGCTGCCTTTCGCGATGTCAATGACGACTACATTGCTGATGTCAGCGACGTACAGGCGGTTACCAAAGCGTCCGAGTCCTTTAGGGGCGTTAAGGCCGGTGATCCAGTCGTCGCTGTAGCGTTTACCGTCAAGGCTTAGTTTACCAATGCCGCCTTTACCGTCGGCGTCCCAAGGACCGCCGTCGATGAGCGACACGAACAGGAACGAATGGCTGGCGTCGGTGAGCACAGATTCGGGGACAGCGACGATCGTGTCCGTTTCCCAGCTCTTTTCAAGCGAATGTGTTTGAGCGCGGAGGAGGAATGGAAGTCCCAGCAGGAGGAAGAAACATAGTTTTTTCATGGCAGCACTAAGATACGGCCTAAAAGAAAAATTTTGCGATCTCAAATCAGGTGTGTATTTTTATATCGTTATGGTATCATTTTAATATCAAATCAATTTAATTAAACTATACAATTATGGATGCTATTAAGGCAGAGCAGGTGAAGAAGCCTGCAAGCGGTTATATGATGCTTATGCTTATGGTGGTAGCGCTGGCGGGGGGCATCTTCTTCATGGTCAGCGAAACGCCCGTAGTAGGCGGGGTATGCTGGGTCCTGTTCCTTTTCATTGCGAAGGGGCTGATGCAGATCCCACCGAATACGGCCAAGGTCATGCTGTTGTTTGGCGACTACCAGGGAACGGTGCAGCAGAGCGGGCTATTTTGGGTCAACCCCTTTTTTACAAGACAGACGGTCTCGCTGCGGGCCCACAATTTTGAGAGTGAGCAGCTCAAGGTCAATGATAAGATGGGCAACCCTGTGCTGATCAGTGTGATCCTGGTCTGGAAGGTCAAGGATACGTACAGGGCGTCATTCGAAGTCGACGTATATGAGAAGTTCGTGAAGATCCAGACGGACTCGGCGGTGCGGAAACTGGCGGCCAGCTATCCCTACGATCATTTCGAAGACGAGCGGGCGGGGGTCACGCTGAGTACCGATTTCGACGAGGTCAACACGACCCTGGAGCGGGAAGTGTCGGAGCGGTTAGTCATTGCCGGTATAGAAGTCGTTGAGGCGAGGATCACACATCTGGCCTATGCGCCGGAGATTGCGAGCGCGATGCTCCGGCGGCAGCAGGCATCGGCGGTGGTTGCGGCGCGGCACAAGATCGTAGAGGGCGCTGTAGGGATGGTGGAGAGTGCCTTGAACCTGTTGTCGGTAAAGAAGATCATCGAGCTGGACGAAGAAAAGAAGGCAGCCATGGTGAGCAATCTGATGGTGGTGCTCTGCGGTGACAGAGACACGCAGCCGGTCGTGAATGCGGGAACCTTAAATCAGTGATGATGGCGGATAAGAAGCCTTTTGCCTTGCGCGTGGATACTGCGACGATGAAAGCCATCGAGAAATGGGCGGCGGATGAATTTCGCAGCGTCAATGGCCAGATCGAGTGGCTCCTGAACAAGGCTTTAAAAGATGCGGGCAGGTTGAAGGACAAGGGGAAAGATCCGCCTGTGTCGGGCGAGGTTAGTGACCGGGGCTAATGAAAGTGGCACTTGAAGGTGGCCAATGACGGGGGCGCATGCATAAACCAAAAGGTGCTAGGCATTGCCTGTCGCCTCGCCAGTCGCGTGTCACCACTTGTGTGGTGCTTGACATAAACTTGATATTTATTTACCGGCAGAATGGCCGGCAACAGGAGTAAGGCAGAATTAAATCAATGCGGCAGATGTTAATCATTTTTGGTTTTGACATTAAAATCCTATTTTGCAACATTGTTTCAAAACTGATTGATCATTCAAAAAACGATACGATCGATACTGGCGGGTGGGCTGTTGGCCCTCTTTGCGTTGGCTATTACGCCGAAGATCGCGCTCCATGCGTTAATCGCCCGTCATACCGACACGCACCTGCGTTTGGACCATGGGACAGCCGATCAACTTCATAAAGCAGCCTTTCATTGTGCGACCGATAACCTCGTCGTCGAGTTCCCTTTTCTTCATCTTGATCTTTCGCTGATCATTGGGGGCGTTGCTCCTTATACGGTATTGCGGCCGGCAAGTCTGGCATGGCCGCCTTCGACCCGCCATCGGCTCTACGGGTTGCGCGGTCCGCCTGCGGTGCTACTCTCCTAAGGTCTTTGCTTCGTCGGGATTTCTCCCGCGGGGTCATTTTCAACTTATTTAATTGGATGGGCTATGTCATGCTCCAACCTCAAGGGTTGAAGGGGCGAAGCCATCTATTACCATCTCAATATGTCTGACATGAAAGAAATATTTTTTCTATTGGGTATACTATTGCTTGTGGTTGCGGGGTGCAACAAAAAAGTGGAGAGCGTCACACCCGCTTTACCCGGCAATGAATTTCTTACCACCGTGCAATTACAACTGGTGAACACCGCCGATCCTACCGATGTGCAGCTTTGCAGCTGGACGCAAATGAGTCCCACTTCCCATATCTATCAAACGGATTCGGCCTATTTCAGCAGGGCTGTGCTCAATCTGCGGGCCAATGCCACTTATACAGGCCAGGTCATCATCCTGGATGAGACGCAAAACCCTGTCGATACGGTGAGTGACGAGATCCTCCAGCGGATGAATTATCACCTGTTCTTTTTTCAGCCGACGCCGATCCTCAGCAGCAATATCGTCATTAGCCATACCACGACGGATATCCCTGTCAACGATTGGAATACCGGCTTGCCGGCAACCGACACCACGTACGGGGGTATTTCCATCAACGAGACGCAGGTGAACTCGGGCAATGTCCTGGATCTTACCGTTTCCCGGACCGATCTGGACAGCAACAACCCACCTCTGCAGATAGGGCTGAAAGACAATTTTGTCACGGGGGCCGCCAGCAATGGTATCCTGCGGGTGGTGTTGCGGCACCAGCCCAATGCAAAGGACGGTACCTATGATCCGGGCTCCACCGATCTCGACGTGACCTATGCCGTGTCCATCAAATAATAAGCCGGGCTGCGCGAACGTCGCGTCGGCGAAACGCTAAACAAAATATTATATGAGACAATTGAAATCGATCACACTGATCCTGATACTATGCAGCAGCGTGGATGCTTACGCGCAAAAGGGCACAGCTTTTATCGGTGTCGACGGCGGCGTCAGCATACCGTTAGGCGCCTGGGGCAAAGCCTCCACGGCTTCGCAACTCATGAGTATCGAAGGCACCGTCAATGATAAAAATGGTTATGCCAAAACGGGTGGTTTTTTTGCGGTGGACGGGGCTTGGTTCTTCTCGACCCATTTTGGTATCGGCGGTCTTTTCAAATATGGCAGCTATAGCCTGAAGAACGTCGATTCCCTGTCGCAGGGATATGAGGAATCATTTGACGTCGACACGACCAGGACTTCGGTCACCAACTACAAACTATGGAGCATCCTGCCGGGGATCTATTATAACCAGGCGATCACGAAGAAGCTGGCGGTTACGGCCCGCCTATTGGCGGGTATCGCGCATGCGTCGACGCCGGCGATCAATGTGGGTATCGAAGATGGTGGCGTTCCTGATCCGGGAGTGGTGCAAGCTTCGGCTTCGAGGACGGCGGTGGCTTTCGACGGCGGGGTAGGGCTGGAGTACAAGGTCTGTCATGGGATACTGGTGCGACTGCGGGTGGACTATTTTTATACCAAGCCTGATTTCGAGATCCGGAATTCGGGACGCAACAACAATGCGGGCCGGGAAGTGAGTGAATACGACCAGGCTTTGTCAAGTGTGAATTGCTCGCTTGGCGTGGCTTATAGCTTTGGACACAAAAAATAACCTATGCAGCTATGCAAATGGATGACTTGTGGCGGCTGTATCCTGGTGCTGCAAGTAGCGAGGGCGCAGGATACGACCCAACTGCAGCAGGTGCAGGTGACGGCGCAGAAGCTTAAAAAGGACCAGCTGACTATCGTGGTGCGCGACACGCTTGGCGGAAAAGCGCTCGAAGCAGTGCGGGGCCTGAGTCTTGGCGAATCGTTGAAGAACATCGCAGGTGTCAGCAGTCTCCAGACAGGGCCGTCGATCTCCAAGCCGGTGATACATGGGGTGTATAGCAATCGTATCCTTATTTTGAATAACGGGGTGCGGCAGGAAGGCCAGAACTGGGGCAATGACCATTCACCGGAGATCGATCCGTTCATCGCCACGAAGCTGAGTGTCATCAAGGGTGCGGCCAGCATCCGGTATGGGTCGGATGCCATTGGGGGTGTCGTGTTGGTGGACCCGAAGGAAATGCCGGTGGCGGCCGAACCGCCCCCCGATTCGGCGGGACACCATCGGTCCAAAGGCAGGCTCGATGGCGAGATCAACCTGGTGGGTATGAGCAATGGCAGGATAGGTGCGGCCTCGGGGATGGTCGAGGGGGCAGGGGATGGGAAGGCGGATGGATGGAGTTGGCGGCTGCAGGGCACGCTCAAGAAGGCAGGCAATGCGGAGGCGCCCACCTATTGGCTGGGTAATACGGGGTATAGCGAAGACGACTACTCGGCGACGTTACAATATCAGAAGGTACATGCGGGTGGTCAGCTCTACTACAGCGAATTCAATTCCAGGATCGGGATAGCGGAGGCCTCGGTAGTGGGTAGCGAAGCCGATCTCTATCAGGCATTCGCGCGGAGTGAGCCGGCGGATACGGCGCATTTCACCTATGCCATTCAGCGACCTTACCAGACGGTGGATCACAAGCTGTTAAAAGCGAGTGGGTATGTCGATCTTGGCGGCGCAGGGCGGCTGGAAGGTGTCTATGCGTTTCAGCGGAACGTGCGCAAGGAGTTCGACGCAGACTTGAGCTACAATTCGGGGACGGTCGACGTCAACAAACTTCCGGATCTAAACTTCCAGCTGAATACCCAGACGGCCGATCTGTTGTGGGAACATGCGCCGATCGCCCACAGGATCACAGGCAGTGTTGGGGTGAATTTTATCACACATGGCAATTTCGAACAGGGGACCAGCTACTACCAGTTGATCCCCAATTTTGTGGACTATGGCGGCGGGATCTTCGCCATCGAGAAGATGGCGGCATCGAAGTGGTTGTTGGAGCTGGGGATTCGGTATGACTATCGCTGGTTGCGGGCCTTTGCCCTCAACCCTAACAATCCGCAGGAAGAAGTGCGGCCCACTACAACTGGCAGGATCCGACGGTCAATGCGGGTGTGAGCTACCGGATCAACGATCCTTTTTCAGCGCTCTACAATTTCGGAACCGCCTGGCGGCCGCCGCAGGTGATCGAGTTGTTTGCGAATGGCATCCACCAGAGCGTGGCCTCCTGGGAGATCGGCGATTCCGCGCTGACACTCGAAAAGGCCTACAACAATAACCTGTCTTTTACCTATGGACGCAAGCGGCTGGCGGTGGAATTAGGCGCCTACGTGAATTATTTTCACCACTACATTTACCTTAAACCAGATCTCTCGACAGTGCAGACGAGCACCGGGGCCTATCCCGACTTTACCTATACGCAGGTGAATGCGCTGTTCGAGGGGTTGGACCTGAGTGTCACGTACAACCTGACGGATCATTTCTCGTTGATCTCCAAGACGTCTTTGTTGCGGGCGCACAACCTGACGATCCATGACTGGCTGGTAGATGTGCCGCCGGACCGTTTTGACAATACCTTCCGATGGCATACGGATGCTGTTAGGCATTTGCGGAATTTGTCGATCGGCGTGGGGAATCTTTGTGTGTTGAAGCAGACGCGTATTCCGCCAAATAGCGACTATACGGCAACGCCACCGGGTTATGATCTCTGGGCGGCGGATGCGGGTTGTACCCTGCCATTTGGCCGGAAGGGGGTCGATCTAAGTCTGGGTGTGACCAATCTGACGAATGTATCGTACCGGGACTATCTGAACCGGTTCCGCTACTACATGAACGATATCGGGCGGAATCTGGTGTTGCGGATTAGGATGCCTTTGTGAATGGTGACTAGGGTTTTGCAGGGCCGCCGTCAGCTGGTTTTTTGCAGCAGGACGGGAGTCGCTTGTAGGCATCCGGCTCGGCCGTGACGTCATCCGCGTCATAGCCGACGTTGGCGATCATCGCTTTGATGTTCTCGATGTTGGTGCGGTCGGTAAGATAGGTGACCGTTGTGAGCTTCTTTTTGTAGTCGACGGTGATCTTGACGATACCGTCTTCATGGCTCATATAGTTTTCGATGCGGGCCTTGCATTTCTCGCACTGAACGGAAGGGGTATTGATCGTGGCGGTCTTCCTGGCCGGGGTCTGGGCGAAGGTGGTACCGGCGATGCCGATCAAAAGAACGAGGAGGAGCTGGACTTTTTTCATATGTTAATGGATTTACCGTATAAAGGTATAAAAAAAAACGCGATTCCCATACTGTAGCCTTGTTGGCCGGCGGGGACCGGGGGCGTGAAGCGTCGGCCGTGCTTTACCCCTGCCAATTAGCGGGATCGGCGCTCCATTTTAACAGAACGGACTCCTGTTGCGCACTCACGAGTCCTTTTTCAGTCGCCAAACTGATCAGCGTGGGATAGTTGGACAGTGCCACGTATGGGACGCCGGCTTTTTCCATGGCGCGGCGGGCGGTATCGAAGCCATAGTCGAAGATCGAAACGAGACCCAGCACTTCCATGCCTTCCTGGCGGAGGACATCGACCACCTGGAGGCTGCTACTGGCGGTGGAGATAAGGTCTTCGATGACGACGGTCGGCTGGCCTGATTGGTAGTAACCTTCGATCTGCTGGCCAAGCCCGTGGTCCTTTGGTTTGCTGCGGACATAGACATAAGGCAGTTTGAGCTGATCGGCAGCCATGGCGCCCCAGGGGATACCAGCGGTCGCTACGCCGGCGAGAAGGGCCGCCTCGGGGAACTGGGCGAAGATGACGTTGCACATTTCGCTTTTTATAAAATCCCGGATATAGGGGAAGCCGAGGATTTTGCGGTTGTCGCAGTAGATAGGGCTTTTCCAACCGGAGGACCAGGTAAAGGGCTCCTGGGGACTAAGGCGGATGGCCTGGGCCTGTAGAAGTTTCTCGGCGACGGCTTTTGCGTCGGTGGTAGTGATCTTTTCTGCCATAGTGCGAAAGTAGGTAAATTGCAGCTAACTCTATTTCCATGTACATCAAGATATACTTCAACGACAAGCCGCTTTTTCTTTGTGACGCGATGACGCCTGAGATCGCCGGGTACGCCCATCATGACGATGCGGTACTGATCGACGAATTCTCGCATCCGGCTGTCAATTCGATGATCCATGAGATGCGGCAGGACAGGATCCATGCGGGTATCTTTGTTCATTCCGATCTTGCCGAATTGAAAAAAGCAGTCTGGAAAAAATTCGTGCTGGTGAAAGCGGGCGGAGGATTGGTGCGCAACAGCGAAGGGAAATACCTGTTCATTTTTCGCAGAGGAGTATGGGATCTGCCGAAGGGAAAACTTGATCCGGGCGAGACGATCGAGCAATGTGCCGTCCGGGAGGTGGGTGAGGAAACCGGTTTGCTGCGGGTGCAATTGGACACCCCGCTGCTGGTGACCTATCACACGTACGACGAAAATGGCAAGCATCTCCTCAAAGAGTCGCACTGGTTCCGGATGAATGCGCAGGATACGGCTGGGCTGAAGCCGCAGCAGGAGGAGCAGATCACGGAGTTGCGGTGGGTAGACGGGGAAGAGATGAAGGGTTTGCTGACCCGGACCTTCCCGTTGATTCGCGATGTTATTGGGGCCGCTTGAGCACGGCGACGGTGATGCGGCTGATACAGACGATCTTGTCCCGGCTATCATGGATACGGATCTCCCAGACCTGCGTTGTCTTGCCGATATGGACAGGCCTTGCTATGCCGGTTACGATGCCTTCGCGAACGCCGCGCAGGTGATTGGCGTTGATCTCGAGGCCCACACAATCATATTTATTGCGATCGACCACAAAGGCGGCCCCGAGACTGCCAAGGGTCTCCGCGAGTGCTACCGACGCTCCCCCGTGGAGCAGGCCATAGGGCTGGCGGGTGCGGTGGTCGACGGGCATCGTGCCCTTGAGGTAGTCTTCGCCGACTTCGGTGATCTCCATGCCGAGGTGTTCGGCCATGTTGCCCTTGCCTATGGGATTTAGTTGTGCCGCGGTGATCGCGGGATCATACCAGATTGACATCAGCGTTTGGATTTTTGTTTTTTCAGAGAGCGGGCGACCACGTCCGGTAGGAATTGCATGACGTCGCCGCCATTCTTGAGGACATCGCGAACCAGCGTGGAGGCAACGGAAGTGTATTGGGGCAGACAGGTAAGGAAGACGGTTTCGATATTGTTATCGAGGCTTCGGTTCATGTCGGCGATTGCCTTTTCGTATTCGAAGTCGTTGACATAGCGGATGCCGCGGAGGATGAAATGGGCGCCGACCTGCTGGCAGCAGCGGATGGTCAATCCGTCGAAGGCCACGGCTTCGACCTTTGGGTTATTTTTATAGATCTGCCTGATCCAGTCCAGGCGTTGTTCGACGCTGAACATCGGTTCTTTATTGACGTTGCGACCGATGCCGATAAAAAGTTTATCGAACAGCGGCAGGGAACGGTTGATGATGTCCTGGTGCCCGATGGTGATCGGATCGAATGTTCCCGGGAAAAGGCCGATGCGCTTAGGGTTTGACTTCATAAGCAGGGGGGCGTTTTAAACGTGTTTTAAGGCTTGGTTGATCCTCCAGCCAACAAATATAGGACGGCCATGCGGACGGCCACGCCGTTCTCCACCTGGTGAAGGATAATGGATTGCTTGCTGTCGGCGACGTCGCTGTCGAGTTCCACGCCGCGGTTGATAGGGCCAGGGTGCATGATCACGATGTCTTTGCTGAGGCTGTCCAGGAGCCGTTTGTTGATGCCATAGGCGAGGCTGTATTCCCGCAAGGAAGAGAACAGCGGTTGGTTCTGGCGTTCCAGCTGGATACGCAGCACGTTGGCTACATCGCACCACTCAAGGGCCTTGCGCAGGTTATACTCCACCCTGACGTCGAAGGCTTCTTTGATGTGCACCGGGATGAGGGTCGGCGGGCCGGCGATGGTGACCTCGGCTCCCATTTTCTTTAACAGCCAGATATTGCTTAGGGCGACCCGGGAGTGCATGATATCGCCGATGATGGCGACTTTTTTGCCTGCGAGGGTGCCAAGGCGCTCCCGGATGGAAAAAGCGTCCAGCAGGGCCTGGGTGGGGTGTTCGTTGATGCCGTCGCCGGCGTTGACGATAGCTGCGGGAATATGTTTGGCAAGAAAATGGGGTGCGCCGCTGGCGCTATGGCGCATGACGACCATATCCACTTTCATGGAAAGGATGTTATTGACGGTATCCAGCAGGGTCTCTCCTTTGGCGGCGGAGGAGCCGGAGGCCGCGAAATTGATGGTGTCGGCCGAAAGGCGTTTTTCGGCCAGTTCGAAAGAGATGCGGGTCCGGGTAGAGTTCTCGTAAAAGAGGTTGACGATGGTGACGTCGCGAAGGGTAGGTACTTTTTTGATGGGACGCTGCAGGACTTCTTTGAACTGGGTGGCCGTGTCTAAAATAATTTGGATGTCATCCGGTTGGAGGTTTCTAATGCCAAGAAGATGTTTCGTGCTTAGTTGCATTAGAACGCGAAATTAGGGGATTTTTATCAAAACGCCGAAGGCGACTCATAATAGTGCGACTTCGTCTTTTCCATCCTTTTCCTGCCAGTATACCTTTACTTTTTGTGTAATGATCGAGTCGATCGGGCGGCCTACCCAGTCGGCCTGGATGGGCAGCTGTCGGCTGAAACGGCGGTCGATGAGGACGCAGAGCTCTACTTTGCCGGGGCGGCCGAAATCTATTAACGCGTCGAGTGCCGCCCGGATGGTGCGTCCTGTCCAGAGGACGTCGTCTATGAGGATCACGTTCTTGTTCTCGATGGAAAATGGGATCTCGGTCTTATTGAGCTCGTGGAGTCTGCTGCGGACGTCGTCGCGGTAGAAGGTGATATCGAGTTTTCCATAATGGATGGCTTCGGGAGCGACCAGGGTACGGAGTTGCTGAACGATGCGGTCGGAGAAGTAGATGCCACGCGGCTGTATGCCTATGAGCACGGTATTTTCGAGGCCGATATGGTTTTCCAGCAGTTGGTGCGTCAGGCGTTGGATGGTGATAGCCAGCTGCTGTTCGTTCAGGATGATCTTCAAGTAGAAATTTTTATAAAAATAGGATAAAAAGAAGAACCCGGCGTTTTCGGCGCCGGGTCATATCAAATGTCGTCCTGTTCTAGTGGTACCTGCTGCGATAGCGCTGGCTGGGTCTTGACTCTTCACCGCTTTTCCAAAGTACGATGGACAGATCGATCTGAAAAACTTCATTCCTGACGGCGTACTGACCATAGCCGTTGCCGTAGTACCCGTCGTTGGCGATGTTAAGAATGCCGGTATTGTACCGAAAGTCGAACCCGACCGGGCTCTCCGGGATCTTAAAGCCGATGCCTACCACCCAGGAGAAATCGGCTCCGTTGTACGCCGACGAAATGTCTTGGGAAATGCCATTTTCCTTGTCTTTGGCATTTAGCTTGACGCTGAGCTGGGGGCCTGTTTCCAGGAAGAAGCCGCCCGGCCACGTATATTTGGCAAGCACGGGTATATTTAGGTAGTTCACATGTTCCGAATACTCCCCACCGCTTCCGCTGCCGTCATTGCCCTTAAAGCCCTGACCCGAATACAGGACTTCGGGCTGAAGGCTTAAGCCGCGAGCCAGGAAGGGGATCTTCAGGAACACACCGGCGTTGAAATTGACGAGCGAACTGTAGCTATACCCATCGAAACCATTGCTGACGGTCACGTTGGAAATGTTGAGTCCGCCTTTGACACCGAACTGAAGTTGCCCCTGCGCATGGGCCGTTGCAAAAGAAATAGCCGTAAAAAAAACCAGTGCTAACTTTTTCATAAAGCAAAATGTTTTGTTGCTGAGTGCAAATATAGTGCCCCGGACGAGGAATGCGGTCTACGTAGCCCTCGTTTTTTTATTGTGACGAGATGGTTAGCCGTTGGTTATTTGTCGAGAGCGGTTAGACGTTCGTCGGCCTTGTCTTTACGTTCATCGGCGGTATTGCTGACTATATGGATTGACGGTGAATGTTGTGGATTATTTTTTGGGGTAAAGGTTATTTGGATTCGATGAGATTTATTATCATTGTGAATCCTAATCCAAATACCCATGATAACAATTAGTGACCTCAACGGAAAGGAAGACAATTACACCTGGTGGCTGAACATCATGCCTGATGAAATGCCCCGTCTCAGCATCCTCCCCCGCGCTATCAGAGAACGCCTGAATTATTCGATGGAATCCCTCGATCTGATCGAGGAGTACATCCGTGACAATTATACGGCCGAAGAGCTCAAGGATCGGCGGAACCGGTATGCCCGCGATCTTTTCGCGCGATATATCGGCGAGACGTTCCGGAAGAATTTGTCCAATCTTTTTTGGGCTTTCGAATCCACCAATAAGCAGGAAGAATATTTTGCTATGCCCGTATTGGCGTCGATTGGTGGGGGCGTGCCCCCGATGACCCCGGCGATATGGGTTACCGAATTGACTGCGCAGCCGGAGGGGAATTTTCTGCGGTCACGTGTGAAGTCGTTGAAGGCTGCTTAGATTGGGTGCCTGGATGGGCTGCTTCGTCCAATGGTCTCAACCTTCCTTTTCCTACGTGCGCAAGTAATGAAATGGAAGCCCGGTGTGTTGCACCGGGTTTTTTTTATTGTAAGCGGGCGGAAGGGGCCCGCGCCCATTTTGCGCTAGGCGCTATTCGCTGAGGAATGGGTAAGCGTAGTCCGTTGGCGGGACGAAGGTCTCTTTGATAGTGCGGGCGCTTAGCCAGCGGTAGAGGTTGAGCATGGAACCGGCCTTGTCGTTCGTGCCGGAGCCACGGGCTCCGCCAAAGGGCTGCTGACCAACGACGGCGCCGGTGGGCTTGTCATTGATGTAGAAGTTGCCCGCTGCATTGCGCAGGCTTTTGGTGGCCAGGTCGATGGCTGCTCTATCGCGGGCGATGATCGAGCCTGTGAGCGCATAGGGGGAGGTGGTGTCGACGAGTTGCAGGGCCTGTTCGAATTCGGCGGGTTTGTAGACATAGATGGACAGGACGGGGCCGAATATTTCCTCGCACATGGTGGTGTAGCGGGGATCTTTTGCTTCGATCACCGTGGGCTCCACGAACCAGCCTTTGCTGCTGTCGCAGTTGCCACCGACGAGGATTTCGGCCTCGGGGTCCTGTTTGGCCTTGTCCAGATAGGCTTTGATCTTATTGAAGCTATGTTCGTCGATGACGGCGTTCACGAAGTTGGAGAAGTCTTCTACCGAACCCATTTTAAAACTTTTTATACCTGCTATGAGTCGCTGTTTTACTTCGGTGGCGATGTTTTCAGGGATATAAGCCCGGGAGGCGGCGGAGCATTTTTGTCCCTGGTATTCGAAGGCGCCGCGGAGCAGAGCGGTGGCGACCACCTCGGGGGCTGCGCTTTCATGGGCCAGGACGAAGTCTTTGCCGCCCGTTTCGCCCACGATGCGGGGATACGTGCGGTAGTGGGCGATGTTCTCGCCGATGGTCTTATAAATATGGTTGAAAGCGGCTGTCGATCCTGTAAAGTGGAGGCCGGCGAAGTCCTTGTGTGCAAAAACGATCTTGCCGAGGACGGGCCCGTCGACATAGATCAGGTTGATGACGCCATCGGGCAGACCGGCTTCTTTCAGGATGCGCATGAAGAGCTGGGCCGAGAAGATCTGGGTGTAGGCGGGTTTCCAGATCACCGTATTGCCACAAAGCGCCGCGGAGGTTGGCAGGTTGCCGCCGATGGCCGTAAAATTAAACGGGGTAATGGCCAGGACGAAGCCCTCGAGGGGACGCCATTCAAGCCGGTTGTGGACGCCGGGACCGCTGACGGGCTGCTGGCGATAGATCTCGCTCAGGAAGTGAACGTTCCAGCGGAGGAAGTCGATGAGTTCGCAGGCAGCGTCGATCTCGGCCTGGTAGGCGTTCTTGCTTTGGCCGAGCATGGTGGTACCGTTGATGTGCGTCCGGTATTTGGTGCTTAGGAGGTCGGCTGTCTTGAGGAAGATGGCGGCGCGGTCTTCCCACGACAGGTCTGCCCATTTTTGCTTGGCCTGGAGGGCTGCGTCGATGGCCTGCTGCACGTGGGACTCGTCGCCTTCGTGGAAATAACCAAGGGTATGTTTCGTCTCGTGCGGGGGGTGGATGGCGATCTTTTTGCCGGTCCGCACTTCATTTGACCCGATATACATCGGGATATCGTGTTCGGTGCTTTTGAGTTCGTGGAGGGCTTTCTTTTGGGCTTCCCTTTCTGCTTTGCCTGGTCCGTACGACAGTACGGGTTCGTTGTGGGGCGCAGGGTAATTGAAATAGCCGAGGCTCATGGTATCTTGTATTGATGTTAGTTGATCGTTGCTTCGCTGCGCTCGGCCATCCTTCGGGCGACCGCCGTCCCGGCAATCAGGTGTCCGTGGTTTCTTTCTCATTCATGAGGTAGGCCTTGATGAAGCCGTCGAGTTCGCCATCCATAACGGGTTGGACATTGCCGACCTCGAAGTCCGTGCGGTGGTCTTTGATCATCTTATAGGGATGAAAGACATAACTGCGGATCTGGGAACCCCACTCGATCTTTTTCTTGGTAGAATTGGTGGCATTCTTGGCCTCTTCGCGTTTGCGCAATTCCTCTTCGTAGAGCCGGCTCTTCAGCATCTTCAGGGCTTTCTCACGGTTCTCCCCCTGCGTACGGGCCTGCTGGCATTCGACGATGATGCCGCTGGGGATATGCTTTAGGCGGACTGCCGTTTCCACTTTATTGACGTTTTGGCCGCCTTTGCCGCCGCTTCGGTAGAATTCCCATTCCAGGTCCGCGGGGCTTATTTCTATCTCGATGCTGTCATCCACCATGGGGTAGACGAACACGGAGGCAAAAGACGTGTGCCGGCGGGCGTTGCTATCGAATGGAGAAATGCGGACGAGGCGATGGACGCCGCTTTCCGCTTTCAGGAAGCCGTAGGCAAAAGGCCCGTCGAACTGGATGGTGGCGCTTTTGATGCCGGCGCCTTCTCCGTCCTGCAGGTCGAGCTCGGTAAGCGACCAACCCTGTTTGTCGCCGTACATGCGGTACATGCGCAGGAGCATCTCGGCCCAGTCCTGGCTTTCGGTGCCGCCGGCGCCGGAATTGATCTGCATCACCGCGGGCAATTCGTCTTCGGGCTGGTTAAGCGTACTCTTGAACTCCGTTTCCTCGATGCTTCGAAGGGCCTTGTCATAGGCTTCGCGGGTCTCTTCTTCGGTGGCTTCGCCCGCCTTCCAGAATTCGAAGAGCACGACGAAGTCTTCGACGGCCGTGTCGACGGAATCGTAGAGTTTGACCCAATATTCGTTCAGCTTGATGTTCTTGAGAATGTCCGTCGCGCGCTTGTTGTCGTCCCAGAAGCCCGGGCTCAGCGATAGTTGCTTCTCTTCGTTTATTTTATATTGTCGGTTATCGACGTCAAAGAAACCTCCTCAGGACGACCACACGGTCCTTCATAACTTTGATCTGTTCTTGTGTCATAGGGCGCGAATTTACGAAAAAACGGTTAACTTCCGATACGATCCTTAACTACCTTACCTGCGCAGCGCGTGGCGGGGCATCCGCCGAAACAAATTCTATGGCTTTATCTCTATCGGCTGTCTTTCTATCGGTATCGCGGTTTGCATGACCATTATGCTCTACGTGCTGCATGAGCATAGTTATGAACGTTGGCAGGCCAATTCACATCATATTTTTGCCGTGAGCGGGACTTTTAAATGGGGGGATGCGACATTCAACAGTGAGCAGCTGAGCTTTGCGACGGCGCCGTTGGCGGCGAAGGCTGATCCGCAGGTGGAGAGCTGGCTGCGCGGCTATCAGGCGTGATGTGCAGCCTGATCATCAAAAAGGAGTTGTATTTTATCAGGCATACCGATACCGGAATAGACAGGGTCAATGGCATCGGCCTCCCTATATAGCTTCTCCAAGGGGCTTAATGCCTGGCCTGTCAAGCCGCCGCTAGGCGGCAAAGAATAAATGCTGATGGCTATTGCCGTCGATGACCATTTTAACCCATGCTTGGGCTTCGCTGGGTGCAAAAGCCCGCGCGGGAGGGTGATGTGCTTGATGGAAAGTAGATTTTGCTGAACGAGACGGCGGTGAAAGCCCTGAATCTTTCGGGCGATGCCGGTGGCAGCGTTTGACACCGTAAAAATGTGTATACACTTGTGCAAAAGCCTCGAGGAGTGTGCAATTCACGCAGTCTTCCTGTGCATAATATTGTGCTCAACGAGTGGACAAGGAAGACGGCAATAATTTGGAAACAGGGCCTTGGTGGATGTATCTTTATTTTACAATTGAGGGGCGACAATCAGTCAAACGAAAATAGCCCTTCAGTGAGATGCCGGAACCAGAATCAGACGGAATACCGAAAGGAACACTGAAAGAGATATGGTGAAAGTAACTCAAAAAAGCATCGGGTCAGTAAGCAAAGGAGACTTCGGTCTCCAAAGCTGAAAACGACTTGGTGCTTTTTGTTTTTTGGCCGCCGCTGTTGGGTGGTTTTTTTGTGTTTTCAGGCGGCGTGCGGGCGCTGGTCGATTGCCGTGCGGGCGCTGGTCGATTGTCGTGCGGGCGCTGGTCGATTTCTGAGGGTCGTTCGTAGATTGGGTGGCCGGTCTTCGGCGGCAAAAGGATTATTTTCACAAAAAAATTATGAGAACGTTTGTATTGACGGCAGGATTGCTTGTCCTGGGTCTGTATCAATTGAAGGCGCAGGGCAAACCGCCATCGCCGCTGGCGGGAACGAGTTGGAAGGGAACGTCGTACGTGCCGGACCCCCTCACCTGTATAATGAAATTCAGCAACGACACTGTGCGGCTAATGTATGCGGACGATCCGGAGATCAATATTCAGGACAGTCACGGCGGCATGAGGGCCGTCTCAGGTAAGGACAGCGCAATCCTGGAGACGATGACCTACCGGTTGAGCGGCGACACCCTTGAATTGCACAAAGTAAGCGGCGGCAGTCCCTGTGGTGACGAAAAGGGACAATATAAGGTTCAGATGACCAGCGGTAAGCTCAAGTTCATCGTTGTGCAAGATCCTTGCACGGTGCGCCCCTATGCGTTAAGGGATGAATTCGCGGCAGTAAAATCATAAAATTTTCGGTATCGCGTATGGACCCTGGCTGAGGAAGATTGGGGCGGTTTGTACCCACTTTTAGCGCAGCATGTCGCTTTCAACCCTTTAACGCTTTTCGGCAAGGTTCTTGAAAATCTATTTTTAGTGCAAGGTCTATTCTACTCACTAAAAATTATAGTTATGAACGCGGAAAAAGTTTTGCTAGGTGCCTTATCCGGCCTTGTTGCCGGTGTTGCGATTGGTATCCTTGTCGCTCCTGCCGAAGGGGCGGAAACCCGTAAGAAGATCGCCGATACGGCAGATTCCCTCAAGCGCAAGCTGCGGCAGCTTCGCGGCGTCACGGTAGATGAATTGGATGAATTGAAAGATATATTCGAAAGAGAAACCGAAGGGCTGCAGGGTGATGTTCGCAGCCGTGTGCTTGAACTGATCAAAGCCGCAAAAGAGAAAGGTAACCACATTAAGGAAACAGCATTGTCGTAAGTCGATGGTGGCATTTGCCGCCTGTCGCCAACGGTCGCCGACGACTTATGGACGGATGTCTGGCATTGGAGGGGAGCCCCGTAAGGCTTCCCTTTTTGTTTGTGGCTGGGGCAACCGGCGTCTGGCGGTTTCACCTTAAATTGCGTATCTAACTATAACAAGACCTATGCCCATTGACCTTCGTTCCGATACCGTTACGCAACCTACTCCCGCCATGCTGGAAGCCATGCTGACCGCCAAAGTAGGGGATGATGTTTTTGGAGAAGACCCCTCAATCAACGCGTTGGAGGCGATGGCGGCCCGCCTTTTTGGGATGGAAGCCGCGCTGTACTGTGCCAGCGGCACCATGTCCAACCAGATCGCCATCAAATGTCATACACAACCCGGGGATGAAGTGATCTGCGAAAAGAGCTCCCATGTTTATATATACGAAGGAGGAGGTATAGCCGTTCACTCCGGCAGCCAGGTAAAGCCGCTCGATGGTGATCTGGGCCGGATCACTGCTTCCCAGGTCTCTCAATCCATCAACCCAGATGATGTTCACCGGGCGCGTACCTCCCTGGTATCCCTCGAAAATACCTGCAACCGCGGCGGGGGAGCCTGTTATGAGCTGGGAGAGATTCGAAAAATAAAACAGGTCTGTTCCGACAACCAATTAAAGCTGCACCTGGATGGCGCGCGGCTTTTCAACGCGCTGGTAGCCACCGGCCATACGGCGAAGGATTACGGACAGCTGTTTGACAGCATTTCCGTTTGTCTCAATAAAGGACTAGGATGTCCCATCGGCAGCATCCTCATGGGGTCGGCGGCGTTTATCCGCCAGGCGCGAAGGGTGCGGAAGGCGTTCGGCGGGGGGCTTCGGCAGGCCGGTTTCATGGCCGCGGCGGGCATCTATGCGCTGGAGAACAATGTCGTCCGCCTGGCCACCGATCACGACCACGCGAAGCGGATTGGCGCTGCGATGGAAAAAAAGGATTTTGTCAGGTCGATCATGCCGGTGGCAACCAATATCGTTATCTTCGAAGTAGATCAAAACGGCTGTGCGCACGCGAGCTGGCGCAGCAGCTGAAAGGAAAAAGGGATCCTGGCGATCGCCATTGCCGCCAACCAGATCCGGTTTGTGACCCATCTGGATATCAGTCCGGCGATGGTAGACGAGGCGGTTGCGGTGATCGAACAATTGTAGAAGCGGTTTTGTAAAAGCAAAAACAATCAAATATTCATCTTATGTTCCCGAAAGTAACACCTAAAGACACAAAAGCCTGGCAGGAGCTGCAGAACCAATATGACAAAGAGATGAAGGGCGTGCATATGCGTACCCTGTTTGCGGCCGAACCGAACCGTTTTAGATCACCATTCGCTGAAACTGGATGATATCCTGTTCGATTACTCGAAGAACATTTTTAATGAAAAGACGCTTGAGCTCCTACGGAGCCTGGCGGTGGAAAGCAAGGTGAAGCGAGTTGCCATGGAAGCCATGTTCAGCCGGGGAGAAGATCAACATGACCGAGAATCGCAGCGTGTTGCATACGGCGCTGCGGAATCTGTTCGGGAACGCCTGTCTATAGCGACGGCAAGGATGTGATGCCGGACGTCCTTCGGGTTTTGAAGCAAATGAAGGACTTCTGCGCCCGCATCCATAGCGGGGAATGGAAGGGGTTTACGGGCAAAAAGATCAGGTATATTGTAAATATCGGCATCGGCGGGAGCGACCTGGGCCCCGTGATGGTGACCGAGGCGTTGCGGCCTTACTGGAAAGAAGGCATGCAGGCCTATTTTGTGAGCAATGTTGATGCTACCCATATAGTCGAAACCCTGAAAAAGGTAACACCGGAAGAGACGCTGTTCCTGATCGCCAGCAAGACCTTTACCACGCAGGAGACGATGACCAACGCGCACTCGGCGCGCGACTGGTTCCTGAAGACGGCAAAGGACGAAGCGCATATAGCCAAGCATTTTGCCGCATTGAGCACGAATGAAAAAGACGTGGTGAAATTCGGGATCGACAAGGCCAATATGTTCGAATTCTGGGATTGGGTTGGGGGCCGCTATTCCTTGTGGAGTGCTATTGGGCTATCGATCGCGCTTACGGTGGGGTATGATAATTTCGAAACCCTCCTGAAGGGCGCCCATGCGGCCGATGTACATTTCCGGACGACGCCTTTCGAAGCGAATATCCCGGTCACCATGGCGCTTATCGGACTTTGGTATATCAATTTCTTCGGTTCTCAGACGGAGGCCATTCTTCCTTATGACCAGTACATGCATCGTTTTGCCGCATACTTCCAGCAGGGCAATATGGAAAGCAACGGTAAGAGTGTCGACCGGGACGGGAAGCCGGTAAGTTGGCATACGGGTCCGGTTGTCTGGGGTGAGCCCGGCACCAATGGCCAGCATGCTTTTTACCAGCTGATCCACCAGGGCACCCTCGTGATCCCCTGTGACTTCATCGCCCCGGCTATCAGCCATAATCCGCTGGGCGACCATCACAACAAGCTGCTCAGCAATTTCTTCGCGCAGACCCAGGCGCTCATGAACGGGAAGACGAAGGAAGAACTAGAGGCGGAGAAGGTTCCTGCCGAACTGATCCCCTACAAGGGCTTTAGCGGCAATCGGCCTACGAATTCTTTTTTGATCAAAGAGATCACCCCCTTCTCCCTTGGCGAATTGATCGCGTTGTACGAGCACAAGATCTTCGTACAGGGGGTGATATGGGACATCTTCACGTTTGACCAATGGGGTGTCGAGCTGGGCAAGGCGCTGGCGGGAAAGATCCTGCCTGAGCTCGCGCATGATGAAACGATCTCGAGCCACGATTCGTCGACGAATGGGCTGATCAATTCGTATAAAAAACTAAGATAACGCGGACCTGGTCCGTGTAATGTTCAGGGGCCCTGCATCCTGCCGGAAAATAGGCGTATGAAACGGTCTCTTATTTTCCTGCTAGCGGCAGGGCTTTAGTGTGTTTTTCGGCAGCGGCTTGACCTGGCCGAGGAGTTTGCGGGTGGAGTAGGGGGATAATTTTAGAAAATTGTTGAAGCCGATCTGCTTAAATTGGCGGGTGGCTAAGTCGTTCTATGATCTGGACTATATCATTGATATCAGTGAGAAGCGACTCGCGGAATATACGGTGTTGTATCAGAAAGTATTAGAACGACTTACAAATATCATCCTGATTTATTCGGCGTTGGGTATTTTTTTGATCTCGTTGATACAGCATATGATCACAGCGGATGTAAAGGATGCAATGTTTTACGTAATTTTCGCTGTATTTGTGGTATTATTAATGACTTCGCTGGTCTATTTTGTGCGACTTTTGCTCGCGGTAGATATTGCATATTTGGATCCACCAAAAAAATACTATGAATCCTTTAAGGCTGACTTAGAATTCTTAAATATTGGAAACCATGAGACGGTGAATGACTCTTACGCGGTTCCTACATATTGGACCTGCAGAATGCCATTGAGATCAACAGCAGGGCTTTCCGCAAAAAGAATTCCTATTTTTACAATGCGCTACTCTTTGCTTTACTGTCGGTTGTGCCATAAATCATATGTTTGGGATTCCATTTGGCCAGAGCGGGAAAATAATGTACATTTGAGTATGGGGAAGGATAAGAAAAATACAGAGAAGCTTGAGATTACGACCACCAGCAACCTGCCGGGGTTAAAAGGCGTGCCTGTAATTGTTGGCCGCCCAATGATCATCAAAGAGAATTCCAGTAGGCCATCGAAGAAATAACTTTTATACTAAATTAGTGAAAGCCCCTCGTTGAGGGGCTTTTTTGTTGCAGTTACGGAAGGAGTCGAACCCTCGTAAAAGGTCATGCGGACCTCCGCCTTGCCGTTCGGCCACGTAACTCATGTGACGATGGAAAAATATGATATTTTATATAGTCTACAAAATTAGTAGACTATTTTTTTTGGGGCGCGTTGGGGATGGAGTGGAGAGTTTTATGAGTCGGCTTGGGAATGGGGCTTAAAGTTTTTTGAGACAGCTTGGGGAGGGGGTTCAAATTTTTTTGAGTCGGCTTGAGGATGGGGCTCAAAGTTTTTTGAGTCGGCTTGGGGAGGGGGCTTAAAGTTTTTTGAGACGCCCTGGGAATGGGGCGGAAAATTTTTCGACATTGGGGATGGGTGGAAGGTTTTTGGGGTGACTTGTTGGAAGGGGGCGGAGGGGTAGCAGGGCTGAGAGTTGTCCACAATATTTAGCACACTGTTATAAAATAAATGAAGGCAGGCTTCGTTTTCTGCTAACTTTGCCAGGATTAAAAAAAACAGGGTAGGGTAACGCATGGGATATAAACATAGTGCATTCAAGGCGGCCTGCGTGGCGGCCGTTTGTGGATTGATCGCTCTTACGGCTTGCAGCAATGGCCGTTCGGAAACTGGTAAGAAAACCGATAGCGTGGGTGCCCCGTCTGTCGCACCTGCCACGGCTGTCGCACCGAACCCGGCTACCACCGATACCGCTGTCGCCCCCGCTGCTGTCGAGAAGGAGCCAATCGATACTGCGGCTTACAATAAAAAAATACAGTTTCTTGCCCACAATGATCCGAGCAGCCATTTCCTGATCTATCGGGATTATCCGTTGCCAGGCGCCATCCTCCCCTTTAAGCGCATCGTCGCCTATTACGGCAACCTTTACTCCAAAAACATGGGGATCCTGGGTGAGTATCCTCCTTCTATCATGCTGCCTAAACTCCTGGCAACCTGTAAAGACTGGGCGGCTGCAGATCCCGCCACCCCCGTTCAGCCAGCGCTGCACTATATTGCCGTGACCGCACAGGGTTCAGCAGGAAAAGATGGTAAATTCCGGGCACGGATGCCCTTCAAGCAGATCGACTCGGTCCTGCACATGGCCGCCAAGATCAATGCCCTCGTCTTTTTGGATGTACAAGTGGGATTTTCCAACGTACAAACGGAAATTCCTCTCCTGGAGAAATATCTCGTGATGCCCAACGTACACCTCGGCATAGATGCCGAATTCGCCATGAAACCGGGTATGCGAGTCGGTAAGAACGTGGGCACCTTTGATGCTGCCGATGTAAACTGGTGTTCAGCGTACCTGGCCAAACTAGTGAAAACGTACAGCCTCCCGCCCAAAGTCTTTATCGTACACCGCTGGACCAACAATATGATCACCAACTACCAGAACATCACGCTTCGTCCAGAGGTACAGGTCGTGATGGATATGGACGGCTGGGGACCACAGCAGCTGAAGATGGACACCTATAAGAGTTTTGTAGGCTCGAAGCCCGTCCAGTTTACCGGTTTCAAATTGTTCTATAAGAATGACGTCAGGACGTTGAAAAAGGTCAAATTTGCGGCCACGACCATGATGTCGCCGCAGCAGGTTATGGCGTTAAAGCCATCCCCCATTTATATTCAATACCAGTAGATGCTGGTTATAGCTTCTTAATCAAATATTTAGGCGATTCTATCCAGCCCTGACGGGCATAGAATTCGTGTGCCCTGGTGCGGCGCGTGTGGCAATGGACCTCCATCAATGCGCAGTTTTTCTCTTTGGCGAGGCGGGTGGCGGTCTCCTCCAGTTGGCGGCCGATGCCCTTGCTGCGGACTTCGTCGTCTACCGCGAAATAGCTGATACGTGCAAAATCGCCCTGGACCGCGATCTGAGGTATAAAATGTAGAGAAAGAAACCCGAGGATCACCGGCGGCTCGGAAGGTGCGGATAACGGCTCGGCCGGCAGCGGCGATGGCTGGGCCCACACCCAGAGGGTCTCTGCTGGATCGCTCAATAGGCGCTCCAGCTTGGCGCGCAAAAAAACGGCTGTACCGGGATATTCCAGCTGGGTCAACAGTCGGCTGATCGCTTCCCAATCCTCCAATACTGCTTTGCGGATACTCATTCGAGGGGTTTTATTTCGTACCCAGCCAGGTCTTTCTGAACTGTTGGATGGCCGGTGTGAGAGGCCGCCCGGCCTGTTCAAAAGTGGCAACCGCAATCGTCGGGTTCTCGATGGGTTTGATGGTGCTTCTCCTTTCTACGCCATGATGCAAATAGCGGATGTCCACAGCGGTGCCGGGACGCAGATGGGAAAGAACGGTATTGAGATCGGACATCGTACGCGTGTCCTGGTTGTCGATAGAAAGGACCTTATCGGTTACGTCCAGTCCGGCGTCGTATACCGGTGTACCGCGAAGGGTGTTCGAGGAGATGATGAGTCCTTCTTTTTCGACCCAATCGGCCACACCGCCGATCCAAGGCTTTCCTTCATCCGCATGACCGACCAGGAAGCCGGCGGGCGCCAACAGGCTATTGTAATCGATAGAATCATGCCCATTGATATAACGTGCAAACCAGCCCGCGGCAAATTTTTTGTCACCGGTCAGGCTTTCGAGTACGTCTTCCAAGCCGGCGACATTGTAGGGTATCTCGGGTTTGCCGAACTTCTTCCAGGCGACTGTCATATAATCGTCGAGCGTCTTGCCGTAGCGAATGCGCAAGGTGAGGTCCAGGGCCAGCGCAAGCGATCCGCCGTAGGGATAATACGATGCGAAGATATTCGGAAAATTAGTTTTGTCGATAGAGACGCCCGCATCGGTAAAAACAGCTTCTTCACTTGCCTGCACGGGCGAATAAAGGCGGGCGCCGGGCGTGTTCATCTTTACCCTGATGAGGGAGGCAACGGTCCGTTTCACATAGTCTGTATCTTTTACAAAGCCGGCTCGTTCCTCGAGCAGGCCGCCGTAATACTGGGTAAACCCTTCCGCAAACCAGAGTTCATGGCTCATGTCGCTTTTCTCGAAGTTGAAGGGCTCGAGGGTGCGTGGCCGGATGCGTTTGACGTTCCAGCAATGGAAGAATTCGTGGGCAAAGACTTCCAGGAGCCGGTCATCATTGCGAAAGGCGACGGGAATACTGATCATGGTGGAGTTGCGGTGTTCCATGCCGTCGCCATGCACATAGGGATTGATGCTGGCTAAAAAGGTGTAGGTGCCATAATCGTAAGCCGGGGTCTCGCCATATACCGCCTGGGCCTGTGCGACGATCCGTTGTACCTTCTCGGCGAAGTTGGTAAAGGCCGTATCGTCGTTGCCGCCGTCGAGGGCTACGCGAAAGGAATAAGCTTTGCCGTCCGGATTTTTGACCTCCCATTTGCGATAGTGGAGCGGTCCTATCTTAGTGGGGCAATCCATAAAGTATTGGAAGTTGCGGGCAAGGAAGGTAAGGGAGTCGCTGGTGGGTTGCAACTGGGTAGCAATGGTCCAATGCCATTCCGCGGGAACATTGAAATGGATGGTGATGGGGCTGTTATCGAGGCCCTTCATCCAGAGAAATGCGCCGGGCATATTCAGGTGGACGCCGTCGGGATCGAGACCGACGTACGTGCCGTCGGCGTAATTGCCGTACAGCGTATATTGAACGCGGATATAACCTTTGTGATTGGCGACTTCGTAGACGTCACCATCGGTTCGCTTTATGACCAGCGGACTGCCATTCTGATCGAGTGCACGTACGTCATAGATGTTCTTTCCAAATTCGTGGGTGGCGTAACGGCCGGGGGAGGACCGGCTCATGTGGAATACCGCGGCGCGGTTGATGAGGTCGCTGACGACGAGCTCGACCTGGGCTTCATGGTGGGCCAAATTGGGGAAGGAGACGATGTAACTAACGCGTTGGGCCAGGGCATTATGAAGGAAGAAGGCGAGCACTATACCCAGGACAATCTTTTTCAGAAGCATATAAACAGTTAATAATTAGCCGAATATAGCAGATTGGACAAACGGTGCCAAAAAAATTTTTGCCGGCTATAGATGGAGCGCTTTGCGGATGACGATATAGGCGAGGACGCAGAGGACGATGATCAGGATGATAGCCAGATAGGTCCAGTTTTGGTCCTGGAGGCGGCGGCGAAGGCGGCGGGCTTTCTTTTTCGCGAGGCTCTTCTGCATGGAGGCGTTGAGCTCGTCGACGTAGACCTGCATATTTTTCTTGCCTTCGAGGCGTTGAAGGCCTTCTACGGCGTCGCTTAGGAAGTCGTTGTCGGCCATGGATTTTTCGACCTCGTGGAGGGCGTCGCCGGAGAGCTTGCCGTTGAGGTAGTCCATCAACTGCTGGTTGTCGATGTCTTTGTTGCTGTTGGACAATATGTTGAGTAAGTCCTTGTTCATTTCGAATTGCTTTTCGCGCCTGGCTCCGCCTTTTTGCTGATGAGTAGTCTCAGGTTGCGTTTACCATTTTGGATATGGCTTTTTACCTGCATTAACGTAAAACCGGTGCTGGCTGCTATCTCCTGGTAGGATCTTTTTTCCAGGTAGAACAAAGTTACGCAGATCTTCTGCTCTTTTCCCAGTTCGTCCAGGGCCTGGCCCATCCATTGCAGCAGCTTTTCTTTTTCCCAATGCTGGCTATTGCCGCCTTCTTCGTCCCATGCGGCTAACATGGAATCGGAGAGCGTGGACAGCCGGCCATGGCTATAGCGCAGCCGCATCAGGCAATGGTTGCGGGCGATTGTATAGATCCAGGATTTGAAAAACTCGACACGGTAGCGGGGGAGTTCGGTGATAACCTTGACGAAGATCTGTTGGACGCAGTCGCGGGCTTCCTCTTCTTCCTTCATATATTTCATGCATACCCCGAAGAGCAGGAGCGTATATCGTTGAAGCAGGACACCCAACCATTCGTTGTTGTGCTGGTCGTAGTATCTGGCCAGCAATTCCTGGTCGGTCATATGGTCGAATGGGCTTTGCTGCATCGGATCACCTATAAGATGCAATAACGTAGAAATTGCATAAAATTTTGCCATCGGCCATTACTTATTTAATTTACCATATGATCAGAGCAATTTGTTGCGTCCCCGTAAGCCCGATCAGGGCCGAGCCCTCCCACCGCACTGAAATGGTGAGCCAGCTGATCTTCGGCGAGTGTTGTGAAGTACTGGAGCAAGGCAAGGATTGGTCCCACATACGCACAAAATACGATGGCTATGCCGGCTGGTGCACCCCTTCTCATTTAACGGAGATCGACGAGGTCGAATACGAGGCGTCGCAGCCGGCGATGACCCCGGAGTGGGTGAGTGCGCTGGAGTACAATGGTCATCCCATGATGGTGCCGATGGGCAGTCACCTGACGGCGATGAAGAATGGGCGGTCGCAATGGAGGAAGAACCAGGTGCATTATAAGGGGAAGATCTGGGAACCTTCTGGCGCTGCCGTGGATGCAAAGTCGATCCGGCAGCTGACCTACAAATTTCTCAACGTGCCTTATCTCTGGGGCGGCAAAAGCGTGTTTGGCCTGGACTGCAGCGGCTATGTGCAGACGGTGTATAAGTTCCTTGGCGTACCTGTTCTGCGGGATGCCTTTCAGCAGGCCGCGCAGGGTGAGGCGATCGGTTTCCTGGAGGAGACGAAGACGGGTGACCTGGCTTTTTTCGATAATGACGAGGGGAAGATCACGCACGTCGGCATCCTGTTGAATGCGCACGAGATCATCCATGCGAGTGGAAAAGTACGGATCGATAAGATCGACAATATGGGTATCGTGCAATCGGATACCCATCAGCGTACGCATCATCTGCGGCTGATACGCCGGTTGCTTCCCGTTTCCGAGAAGTGAAGGGCTGAGGCGATGTGCCGGCGGCCGACTCGTTGCGAATCGGTAACCCTTTGCGAATCGGCAACCCTTAGTGAAGCGGTGACCCTTTGCGAATCGGTAACCCTTTGCGAATCGGCAACCCTTAGTGAAGCGGTGACCCTTTGCGAAGCGGCAACCCTTAGTGAAGCGGTGACCTTTCGCGAATGGGCGGCTAGGTATCGGTTATTTTTTTCCGTGGACAGCTTCCCGAAAAGTTTCATCATACAGCTTGATCGCGTCTTCGATGACTTTCAACGCCATCGTTTTGTCGCCAAACTCTTCCACCACTACGGTTTTATTTTCGAGTTTCTTGTATTCCTCGAAGAAGTGACGGAGTTCTTCGAAGAAGTGTTTGGGGAGTTCTTCGAGGTTGTTGTAGTGGTTGACGCCCGGATCCTGGGCGGCGACGGCGATGATCTTGTCATCCGAGTCGCCCTGGTCGACCATCTGCATGACGCCCATGACCTTCGCCTCCATGAGGCACATGGCCTGAACGGGGAGGGAGGTGATCACCAGGATGTCCAGGGGGTCTTTATCGTCGCCGTAGGTCTGGGGTATGAAGCCGTAGTTGACAGGGTAGTAGAAGGAGGAGTAAATGACGCGGTCGAGTTTTAGCAGCCCACTCTCTTTATCGATCTCATACTTGCATCGGGAGCCTTGCGGTATTTCGATGATCGCGTTGACGAAACGCGGGGCGTTCTTGCCATATGGTACGCCGTGCCAGGGATGCGAAACTGTTAGCATTGTAGATTGAAATAAGTTGGGACAAACCTACTGCATATGGGGGGAGGAAAAAAAAATATTTAGGGGGTTATTTACGCAGGTTCCATTTGGGAATGGCGGTCCGTTGTGCCGAATAGATGCCGGACTGTCCGCTCAAATAATAGGCGGTAAAGCAAGCCACTGCGTAGTACAACACCGGTGCGGGCCCAAAGAGCTCCACGCCCATGAAGGTGCAGGCGATGGGTGTATTGGTGGCCCCGGCGAACACCGCGATAAACCCGAGACCGGCAAGCAAGTCGATGGGGGCGCCCGCCAGCGTGGCGATGGTATTGCCGAGGGCGGCGCCGATGAAGAAGAGCGGGGTCACTTCGCCGCCTTTGAAGCCGGTGCCGAGCGTGATCGCTGTGAAAAGAAGTTTCCACCACCAGCTGAGGGGATTGGCGCCGCCGGCATGAAAGCAGGAAAGGATGGAAATGCCGCCGGGTTGCTTTGCCGTGACGCCGAGGCCCAGGTAGTCGCGGGTCTGCAATGCGTAAGTAAGGGCTATGATCAGCAGGCCGCCGATAAGCGGTATCAGCCAGGGCTGGGTGATCCATTTGCCGCTATTTGTTTTTATGGCATGGGTAAGCGCACCGAAGAGCCTGCTGGCCAATCCGAACAGGATACCCGCGCCGATGGTCTCGAGCAGCAGCACGAGATCGAAATGAAGATAAGGCAGGAGCATGTGGGCGTCCGCGGCGAAGTGGATCGCGTATTGGGTATGATGAATACCCCAGGCGCCGCAGGTGATGTCGGCGAGTACGCTGGCGATCAGGCAGGGGATAAGCGCATCATATTGTATCCTGCCGACGGCGAGTACTTCCAGTGCAAAGATGGCGCCGGTGACGGGTGTACCGAAGACAGCGCCGAAGCCTGCGGCGATGCCGCTTGTCAGCAACAGTGAGATAGCTGGCGGCGTCAGTTTGAGCTTGCGGGCAAAGAATTGGGCGACGCTTCCGCCGATCTGGACGGCTGTGCCTTCGCGGCCTGCGGACCCGCCAAAGAGATGGGTGATCACGGTAGAAAGCAGGACCAGCGGTGCCATGCGGGCGGGTACGCCGCCGCCGGGTTCGTGGATCTCGTCCATGATGAGGTTGTTGCCTGCTTCGCTATTCTTGCCCCATAAACGATAGAGTAGGTAGATGGCCACGCCGCTTAGCGGCAGCAAGTAGAGCAGCCAGGGATAGTCCCAGCGCCAACGTGTGGCTTTGTCGAGCAGCCATAGAAAAAGGGCGACCAGCGAGCCGGTTACCAGCGATACAGGAAGAATAAGCACCGTCCAGCGAAGGAGGTCTGCGACAACGGAGAAGGGAGTAAGCGCGCGTTTTAGTAGAGACATTTATTTCTTATGATAAATGATCTCCTTGAGGTCAACCATCCAGTCGCCTTTGACGCGGACGATGCGGATAGTGGTGGTGTCTTTTTTGTAGGTGTTCGCGTAGGTGTAGGAGGTGACGGAGTCATTCAGTGGGTGAATGTCGAGGGGAAGGATATCCGCATCCTTGAATTTTTGTTGGGCTTCGGGGCTGAGCCGGTCATAGTCTTTCTTCCACTTTTTGAACATCATTCTGTTGGTGGAATCGGCATACAGGTAGAAAGAGGCTTTTTCGTAGTTGCCGTCGAGGGAGGCGCGAATGAATTCACGGCCGGCGTCCTGGGCGTCTTCGGCTTTTTTAAACGTATGGGAATCGGTACACGCTGCCAGCAGGAGGATAGTAAGCGTGGGGAGGAGAATTTTTTTGACCATGGCCCAAAAATAGGAAAAATCGGCTTGAACCCCGGGCTTAACGGCCGTGGTGAGCAGCTTCTTCTTCTTTTTTGTCTTTTTCATAGGCCTTGATGATGGCTTTGACAAGGCGGTGCCGGACTACGTCTTCTTCGTCCAATTCGATATGGGCGATCCCGTCGATGCCCTGCAGGATGTAGAGGGCCTTGGCGAGGCCGCTTTTCTGATTTTTCGGCAGATCGATCTGGGTAAGGTCACCGGTGATAATGGCTTTGGCATTGGCGCCGATACGCGTGAGGAACATCTTGATCTGAAGATCGGTGGCATTTTGGGCTTCATCCAGGATGATGAAGGCATTGTCCAAGGTCCGGCCACGCATATAAGCCAGCGGGGCGATCTCTATGGTCCTGGTGCTCATGTAATAACCTAGTTTGTCCGCTGGGATCATGTCATCAAGGGCGTCGTAGAGCGGCCGCAGGTACGGGTCGATCTTTTCCTTTAGGTCGCCGGGCAGGAAACCCAGGCTTTCGCCTGCTTCGACAGCCGGGCGGGTCAGGATGATCTTTTTGACCATCTTGTTTTTGAGGGCTCTGACGGCCAAAGCGACGGCAGTATAGGTCTTACCGGTACCCGCCGGTCCGATGGCGAAAACGATGTCGTTCTTGTCGGCGGCGCCGACCATCCGCTTCTGGTTGACGGTGCGTGCACGAACGCTTTTTCCATTGGGTCCGAATACGAGAATGTCGTTGGGGTGCCGGTCGATGAAATTATCTACTGCTTCTGCGTCGTCCCCGCCGAGGATCTGCTGGAAATAGTTTTCACTGACGTGTCCGTTGCGTTGCAGGTACTGCACCAAAAGATCGATCTTCTCTTTTGCTGTTTCCACCTGTTCGGGAGATCCGCTCAATTTTATCTGTGTGCCGCGGGATAAGATCTTCAGTAAGGGAAACTTTTTCTTGAGGATGTCTAATTTGCCGTTATTTACGCCGAAAAATTCAATGGGGTTAACGGTTTCCAGGTTGATAATTGTTTCAGTCAAAATTGGAATCTTTTTTTCGTTCTAAGTAATTAGTTTTCTTCCCACTAATCTGGGTAGTGTACGCTTTTTCTTTGGATGACCGGCTATCTCTACCAAATATAACCGGACCAATCTTAATATACGACATTTCTTATTAACAGGATGTGAATATTCACCGGGGCAATTTTTCTATTGTGTTTGCGGGTGCCACCTGCCTCCGTCGGTTTTTATTTACAAAGCCTCAAAACGATAACAACCGGATGACGAGTTTGTTCATCAGGGAACGCCGCTTGTTGAACCTCATCGATCAGCCGGAACTATGACTGTCATGGAAGGCCTTCTGTGCCAGCTTCGGTGTCCGCTGTCTGCTGCGGGCGGGCGCTGCACGGTCGGGGGAGATCACGCGGTCGCATATTATTGTCCGGGACGTGGGCCGGGGTGTTCCCCCGGATAATATGCGCAAAAGAAAGGCCGTTCTTGATTTTCTCCGGGAGAAGCGGTTGCCGCAGCAGGAGAGCGGCAGGATGAGGACCGAGTTGCTTCAGCATGTCGATTGTTCGAATGAACTGGTGAGCAATTTGCTGTTTTGGGCGAGCAGTCAATTGTTAAGCCTGCTATGCAATGCCATCAATGCTGTCAGTCCGGCGAGGTCATCACGGTGACGGTCAAGCGAAAACCTGCGGAGATCGAGATCTGTGTAGCGGATGCGGGGATAGGCATCAGCGCAGAGGCGCTGGATCAGGCGGAGGGAGCGTTTTTCGAATGATGGTGCCAGGAGGGGAAAAGCAACAGGTTTCGAATAAAGCGCTGTCATCAGTTTGCCGGGGCAAATGGGGGGACATTTCTTTGTAGACAGCGAATGGGGGAAAGGAAGCTGGTGCTATTTTACGATCCCGGCACCGCCCAGTTCTTCTTCGATGAGTGTATGAAAAACTGCTTCGTTCTCCCATATCCACGTCGGCAGTTGCTGTTTGATGATTTTCCATACGCCATCTTCCCTTTGCATCCTTAATACGATCCGGTTTCCACGGTCGTCGCTCACGTCTACCGTGAACAGTCCCTCCTGCAGTCCGTTGGACTTGCGAAAGTTAAATTCTCTCAATCGGCCGTCAGCCTTTACCAATTTGGTAAATTGGATGTTCCGGATGAACTGTATTTGCATAAGGTTCCCTTTGAATAATAATGGTTATCAACTTTTGTGCTGGGTTCGAAAGAGGCTTCTTAAAGGATTGTGAATTTTTTTATGCGGAGATTCAAACGATGTCTACAAAAATAATAAAATTTAGTAGCCCGGCGAGATCATTTTCAAACTATTTGTCCCCAAATTTGCTGGCAAAAAAGGGCAATGAGAATTATTATCATCGGCGCAGGTGCGGCGGGATTGCAAGCCGCGCGTCGGCTATCGGCAGCGGGTCATTCGGTTTGCCTATTGGAAGCCGGTGCGCAGCCAGGTGGACGTATCCTGTCGCTGCCGGCAGGCTCGGGCGGTTTTACGGTATCCTTGGAGTGCGGAGCGGAGTTCGTGCATGGGGAATTGCCGGTAAGCCTGGCGTTGGCGAAAGAAGCGAAGATTGATTTACAACCCATTGCCTCCGAGATGGTGCGTCTTGACCAGGGTGCGGCCGAGCATAAGGACCTGCTTTCCCAGGACTGGGGCCAGTTAATGCCGCGTATGCACATGCTCTCAGAAGACAAACCTCTGGGAGATTTCCTGGACACTGAATTTCCTGGCGACCGCTATCGTGCGCTGCGGGACTCGGTGGGAAGAATGGCGGAGGGCTATGACCTGGCCGACCTGCGCACGGTAAGCACAAAGTGGTTATGCCGGGAGTGGTCTGCAGAAGAAGACGAGGAACAGGAATACCGGCCGGTGGGTGGCTACCGGCGACTGATCGATTTTCTTGTGGGTGTCTGCAGGGCGCAGGGCTGCCGATTGTACTTTTCATCGGTAGTGAAGGCGGTTCGATGGGACTGGCATCGCGTGGAGGTGGAAATTGCCGATGGCCAGGTCTTTGCCGCGGACCGGCTGCTGACAACGGTTTCGCTGGGCGTGCTGAGGTCGGGCGGAATTGGATTCTCTCCGGCGATCACGCCACAGATAGCGGCGGTGCAAAAGCTGGGATTCGGATCGGTGATCAAGGTGCAGCTGGAATTTGCCTCGCCGTTCTGGGGCAAGGAGAAGCCCGCCGGGCGGACCCTCTTTTTGGTCACGGGTGAAGCTGTGCCCGTCTGGTGGACGCAATCTCCCGATGACTGTCCTTTGATCACGGCCTGGATTGCCGGTGAGCGCATGGTTGCTTTTCGTGGACTGAACAAAGAAGCGCGCATCGACAGTTGCCTGCGATCGTTAGCGGCGATTTTCTCCGTTCCCGAAAAGGATTTGCGGGCGCAACTCCGTGCCTCGCTTATCTTAGACTGGGAGGCAGCACCGGCCGTGATGGGTGGTTACAGTTTTGACACAATAGATACGGCCGACGCCCGGAAAGTATTGTGTGAGCCGGTTGCAGGTACGCTCTATTTTGCGGGTGAGGGTTTGTACGGCGGCAGCTCGCCGGGGACTGTGGAGGCTGCGTTTTGCAGCGGAGTGGACGTTGCGGAAAAAATATTGGAGGGGTGCTAGCTAATTGGTCGCGCATATACTCGCTTCGCGCTGAAAGCATTGTTCTACCGATCCGCAGTTGGCCATGGCCTGTACGATGCGCTCATTGGTTGGCCCTGTTAAATATCCGAGAAGTCCGCAGTTCCGGCCGACGACCTGGCGGATTCGCTTTCATAGCGGCGGAGGCGGTGGCGGAGGGTGTTGTTTTCCTGTAATAAGTATTCCAGCCGTTGCAACACGTGAGACAGCGCCTCGATGCCCTCCGGATTGATGCTGAGCTCGTAGTGCCACCGGGCGAGCTTTTCCAATTTCGGCAATTCCGCAGCCGGCAGGAAAACGGCGCCGTCGCGGATAGTGATGCCGATCAGGCCGGAGTCGTGCAAACTATAGATAAAGGACAGTTCCACGTGGTGGAAGGTGCAGAATTCGCGTGCGGGGATGAGTTCTTCGGATGACATAGCGTGCATTTTACTTTTTTAAAGCGGCCAGTTGTCTGAACAATTCCTTTTCCTGTTCGGTGAGGTTGGTAGGCAGTTGGATATCGAAGCTCACGTAGCTGTCGCCGAACTGGCCTTCCTGTTTGTAGATGGGAAATCCTTTTCCTTTGATGCGCATCGTTGTGCCGTTGGCGGTCGCGGGTTTGACTTTGAGTTTTATTTTTCCTGTCAGGGTATCGACGGTGATCTCGCCGCCCAAAACAGCCGTGTAGAGGTCGATCGGCACCTTCATGTGCAGGTCGTTGCCTTCGCGCGTCCAACGCGGATCGTCGGCGATAGTGAAAGTAATATAGAGGTCGCCGTCGGGGCCGCCGTTAGCGCCCGGGGCACCATGCCCTTTTAACTTGATGACCTGTCCATTCTCGACGCCTGCGGGGATGGTGAGGCGGACATTCTTGCCGTTCAGCGTGAGTACCCGCTGGTGCGTGGTGGCGGCGTCAGCCAGGCTGAGCTGTAGTTCGGCCTGGTAATCCTGTCCGCGGAATTTGCTTTGTCCGCCGCCGCGTCCCCCGGCTCCGCCGAAAAGGGACTCGAAGAAGTCGGAGAATTCGTCCTGGTCGCCGCCGAAGGCTTCGCCTCCCTGGAATCCGCCGCCGCCGCCGCGTGGGCCGGCGCTTCTGCTGCTGCGTTGGCCGCCGGCTTCCTGTTGCGCTTTTTCGAAGGCATCTGCGTGCGCCCAGTCCTTACCGTACTGGTCGTATTTTTTTCTTTTTTCCGGGTCGCTCAAGACTTCGTTGGCCTCGTTGATCTGCTGGAATTTCTTGTGGGCTTCTTTGTCACTGGGATTCAGGTCGGGATGATGTTTGCGGGCCAGTTTCCGGTAGGCTGTTTTTATTTCGTCGGCTGTCGCAGTTTTGTTTATGCCTAATACTTTATAATAATCTATGAAATCCATTTCAACCCTTTTTGGCAAAGTTAGGGGGTTAATGGAGAGTTTACAAGGGTAGTGGTGGCACAGTTTTTTTAGCGGTTGGCTAAAAGAGCGTTATGAAAAAATCTGTCAGCTTATTCCTGGTAATCGCGTTGGCGGCGTTCCTCAGCATCGGGTTCACGGCCTGTGGGGGCTCGAATAGTCAGGCGACTACTCCTTCCACCGATACATCTAAGGTAAACGGGCCCGCACCCGACAACAATAGCGCCAATAATCCTTCGCTGGCGGACACGAACTACGAGAAAAACCGGACGAAGCCGATCACCGATTCGATGCATCCCGATACGAGCAAGCCGCATTAAGGAGGCCAGGGCCAAGGGTGCATTGCAAGCCGCCGGGAACGCGGTTCAATGTCGACGGCTCAAAGCGCTGAATAATTGGGTACTATAGTTCCCGCCCGATGGTGAAAGAAAACCGGCTGCCTTTTCCTGGGTCGGACTCGACCCATATGCGCCCGCCATGGCATTCGACGATCTTTTTGCAATGCGCGAGGCCGATCCCTGACCCGTCATATTGGGAGCGGGTGTGCAGGCGCTGGAAGATAATGAAGATCCGATCTAAGTTTTGTTTTTCGATGCCGATACCGTTGTCGGCGACAATGAATTTCCAATGGGCGTCATTGAGTTCGTCGGTGATCCGGATCTCGGGGATCCTGTCTGCATGTCGAAACTTGATGGCATTGGCGATCAGGTTCTGAAAGAGCAGCTTCAGCTCGGTAGGATAGGCATAGAGTACGGGAAGCCCCGCATAGTTTACGCGTGCACCGCTTTCCCGGATGCTTTCCCCAAGGTCTGCCACTACTTCATCGAGCAGTTCATCGCAGTCCACCTGCATAGCTGCCTTTTGCCGGCCAATACGCGAGTAATCCAGGAGGTCTTTGATGAGGGTCTTCATCCGATCCGAAGCCTGAGACAGGTAATTCAGATAGACGTGCCCGTTACCGGTGAGCTGGTTTCGGTATTCTTTGTCCAACAGGTCCGCGAAGCCGGAAATCGTACGAAGCGGCTCCTGCAGGTCATGGGACGCTACATAGGCGAATTGTTCCAACTCTTTGTTCTTACTCTCCATTTCGCTGGTTCGCAGCCGGACCTTTTTTTCGAGGGAATTGTTGACTTCGCGGTTCTCTTTTTCCAGTCCTTCGAGTTTTGCCGCCATCGAATTGAAATTATTGGCGAGGGTACCTATTTCATCCCCAGAGTAGGACCGCGCCTTGCGACTGAAGACGCCGCTGCCCACGGCCTGTGCCGACAGAAGGATCTCACGCAGTCCTTTTTGTATGCCCCGGCTTACGGTGATAGCCAATATCAGCCCCGTACATTCGACGGTAAAAGCGACTATGAACAGGAGCCGCAGGACAACGGCCTCCAGCCAGCGGGAACCCTCGCCCAGGGCAAATGAGAACTCGTCTTCCTGAAGGGTAAGCCGGTTGTTCAGGGGGTCGATGCGGTCAAGTAGGGCGTTCACTTGTTCCTGTGAGTAGGGCATGGTGTTTATCGCCTTGTGAAGGTTTTCCCCCAGGGCGATGAAGCCTAAGATGGATCCATCGGCCTTGTTCCATGCTACGATCGCGCGGTGGATGTATTCGTTGCTGTGGAAGCGGCGGAAGAGCCGGATCATGCCATTGACATCGTCCGGATGGTTGCGGCCTTCTTCGAAACCCCGTACTGCTACCTCAAAATCGGGGTTTGGTTTGCTCAGTTCTTCAAGGGCTTTATGGTCACCCAGGTTAACCCGCATAAAGGAAGTGAATTTGGTGTAATCAGCCTCATTTTTTGTGCGGGCATACTTAAGCAGTTGATAGAGGCCGTCTTTTTGTGCCTTGGACCACAGGCCTTCGCCGCCGACGTAGGCACGTACGGAGGATAAGGTATTGATCGAGAAGGACAGGACAATCAGTTCTATTGCAATCAGCAGTGCCATGATCCCGACCGTGAAATAGAGCTTTTTGGCAATAGAAATGTCCCGGAACCATCTAAAAATAGCGTTAGTCATTTGGGAGGTTTTAGCGACAGGTCGGGGTTACAAAATAAGCAAGTTGCGGGAGAAAACAAAGAACCCGGTCGCCTGACGGCATACCGGGTCCTGATCCGTAATCCTCGAAACCTAAGTAAGTTATTTACTGGCCTATCCGTTGCGGCTTGCGGTTGACCGTAAGCAGGTAAATCGTTCCGACGATGCCGGCATAGGTGGTAGCGACGAATAAGTTGGACAAATCGTATTGTTCCATCCGGAACAGGTGGTATCCGGTAATGCCAATGGCAGCTACAGCTATCAGCAGCAAAACTGTTATAAAGTATTTCATGACATTTAATTTTTAAGGTTAATGTTATACACTTTACATATAGAAGGGAATGGAGCGGGCCGGTTTATTAATGAAATGCTAATTTGCTTATGTCTTAGTAATGAGCGTTTGCGGCCGCGAACCGGCGCTTTGGCCTACCTTTAACGCATGAAGAAAAAGATCCTGATCACGAGACCGTTTTTCCCGGATGTGGTCGACCGGCTCCGGGAATACTTCGACGTCACCGTCAACGAGGGGCCACATTATACGTCAGCGCAATTGCACGAGGCCCTGCTTGGGATGAGTGGGGCCGTAGTAGCAGGCGGGGAGCGGATCGATGCGGAGGTCTTGGCGGGGTGTACGGAATTGAAGGTGATCTGCGTATCCGCGGCGGGCTATAACAATGTAGATGTGGCAGCGCTGAGCCGGGCGGGCGTCATTGGTACGAATTCGCCGGGGCCGGCCGATGAGACGGTAGCAGATTTCGCGTGGGGGTTGATGATCGCGACGGCCCGCAAGATCGTCGAGGGTGCGCTATACGTTGGCCAAGGACAGTGGAAGGGGCCGGCAGGCGGCCGTTTTTTCGGGACAAATCTTTGTGATAAGCGGCTTGGCATCATTGGGATGGGGCGTATCGGTCAGGCTATTGCCCGAAGGGCACTAGGATTCAGGATGACTGTGCTTTACCATAATCGCCGGCGGTTGCATGCCGGTTTGGAGGCAGAGTGCCGGGCAAGCTACCGATCAAAAGAGGCACTGCTGCGGGAGTCGGACTTTGTCATCCTGGCGCTGCCATTGACAACGGAGAATCATCACCTCATCGGAGCGCCTGAACTGGGTTTGATGCAGGCTTCCGCCATGCTCTTCAACATCGCCCGGGGTGGCCTGATCGATGAAGCCGCATTGGCGACGGCTTTAAAAGCAAATGCCCTTGCGGGTGCGGGCCTGGACGTGTTCGAAGCCGAGCCGGCCGTTCACCCGGGTCTCATGGGGTTGAGCAATGTGGTGCGCACACCGCATATCGCGGGCGGCACTGCCGAAGCGCAACATGGCTTGGCAAGCCTCGCTGCGGACAACCTGATCGCGGCGCTGGGTCTTGGACCGCAGGCCGGAAAGCCGCCGTCGGTGTTCAATCCCGAGGTGTTGAAGGGAGGAAAATAAAAAAAATGTGAAGCCTACTGGCTGGTCGTCAAGGATGTCAAAAAAAGCCGACAGCCGCGGATGTTGCGGCGCTGCGGGTGCAGTATATTGTGGTTAAAAGGCGTCTGTCATCCCATGATCTTCGATTTTCGACTACAGGTTTTTCACACGGTGGCCCGGCGGCTGAATTTTACAAAGGCGGCCGGTGAGCTTTTCATTACCCAGCCGGCCGTGACCAAGCATATCCATGAATTGGAGCAGCATTTCAAAGTAAAGCTGTTCGAGCGCAATGGGACGCGTATCCTGCTGGCGCCTGCGGGCAAGAGGCTGTTGCAGCATACCGAGGCCTTATTTGCGCTTTATCGCAACCTTGAATTTGACATGAGCACGCTTACCCAGGGCCATAGCGGGAGGCTGATCCTGGGAGGCAGTATGACGACGGCGCCCTATGTCATCCCACCCATCCTGGCGGACTTCCACGAACGGTATCCGCAAATACAGGTAAGCCTGATCACCGGCAATACCCAACAGATCGAGCAGGCATTGGAGCGGGAGGAGATCGATCTGGGGATCGTCGAGGGGCATTCGCGGAATGCTTCCATCCAGTATACCGAGTTCATGAAGGACAAGATCGTGCTCGTCAGCAACCCTGCGCATCCTTTGGCCCGGCGATCTTTGATCCGGCCGGAGGATTTGCTGAAGATACCGCTGTTATTGCGGGAGCCGGGCTCGGGCTCGTTGGAGGTGTTGGCGCATGCATTGAAGGGGATTGGCATCAAGTTATCGCAGCTGCAAAAGGAAATGCAGCTGAATAGTACGGAGATCATTAAGTCTTATCTGCTTCATGCGCCCTGTATGGCATTCCTTTCTGTGCATGCGGTGGTGAAAGAATTGCAGAATAATGAATGTACCATCATCGATGTGAGGGGCCTTTCGATCGAGCGGAATTTTTATTTTGCACGGTTGCAGGGGGAGGTACAGGCATTGCCGGAGTTGTTTATGCGGTTTGCGCTGCATTCGAGGGAGCAGCCGGCGGCTAGGGGTCTGATAACTTAAAGTTATCACGCATTACCATTAGCGATTTCTCTCTGCCCATTTTAATCGGGAACTTTGTGTCATAGAAAATCTAAATTATGGGCACGATCAAAGTTCTCGATAAACATCTCATCATCCGCCAAACGGTCTTCGCAGTTGCCATTCTGGTTTGTTTGACGCCGTTGGTATCCCCGCCCATTGCGCTGCTGCTGGGGCTCGTCATTGCGCTTTTTGTGGGACATCCTTTATTACATCTTAATCACACCGCCACGCATATCCTGCTACAGGTATCTGTGGTCGGGCTTGGCTTTGGCATGAATGCCGCCAGTGCCTTGCGGGCGGGGAAAGAAGGGTTGCTGTTTACGGTAGTGAGTATTACGGGTACGTTGACTGCGGGTTTGGTATTGGGTTGGTGGATGAAGATCGACAAGAAGACGTCTATGCTGATTGCTGGTGGTACGGCTATCTGTGGCGGGAGTGCGATTGCGGCCTTGTCTCCGGTGATCGGTGCGGGTGAGCGGCAGGTATCGGTTGCGCTCGGCGTGGTTTTCATGCTGAATTCAGTGGCGCTTTTCCTGTTCCCCGCGGTCGGGCACTTGTTGCATCTGAGTCAGACGCAGTTTGGGTTATGGAGCGCCATAGCCATACATGACACAAGTTCGGTCGTTGGTGCCGCCGGCAAGTACGGAACAGAGGCTTTACAGATCGCTACGACGGTAAAGCTGGCGAGGGCCTTGTGGATCATACCCGTTTCGCTCGTGGCTGCTTTCTTGTTTCGGAGGAGCCGGGGTGGTGTGGCTGCGGGTGGTTCGGCCGATGGGGGTGCAAAAGGTTCGGCCGATGGGGCGACTGTCGAGGCAGCCGGCAAACCGAAAATTAAATTTCCCTGGTTCATCGGCTTTTTTATCCTGGCCATCCTGTTCAATACCTGGGCGCCGGTGCCGGCATTGAGTCATGTATTCGTAGGCGCGGCGCATGCAGGGTTGACGCTTACGCTCTTTTTGATCGGTAGCGGGTTGTCGCAGCAGGTGTTGAGAAATACCGGGGTAAAGCCTTTGTTGCAGGGCGTGATCGTATGGATGCTGATCGCCGGGGGAACGCTTTGGGCGGTGTTGGCGTTGGCCAATTAAGGGATAAAACAAAAGCCCGCTTCGGGGAAGCGGGCTAAGCAGGTGAGTATTGTTGCCGTTGGCGTCAGGTGGCGGGGGCCGCCGGGCGTTGGGCGCGACTAGTAACGGTAGTGCTCGGGCTTGAACGGGCCGGCTTTCGGAATGCCGAGGTAGGTGGACTGGGCCTCCGTGAGTTCATCGAGCTCGACGCCGATCTTGGCAAGGTGCAGACGCGCGACCTTTTCGTCAAGGACTTTGGGCAGGACGTATACTTTGTGCTCGTATTTGCTGTGGTTGGTCCACAATTCCAGCTGTGCCAGGGTCTGGTTGGAGAACGAGTTGCTCATCACGAACGAAGGGTGGCCGGTCGCACAGCCGAGGTTAACCAGGCGGCCTTCTGCGAGCACGATCACATCTTTTCCGTCGATCGTGTATACATCGACCTGGGGCTTGATGGTATCCTTTGTATGACCGAAGTTCGTGTTCAGCCAGGCCATGTCGATCTCGATGTCGAAGTGCCCGATATTACATACGATGGCCTTGTCCTTCATCGAGCGGAAATGTTTTTCCGTGATCAGGTCACGGCAGCCGGAAGCGGTCACGATAATGTCAGCTTCCTTCACTGCATCCACCATTTTCTTTACTTCGAAACCGTCCATTGCAGCCTGCAGGGCGCAGATAGGGTCGATCTCGGTCACGATCACGCGGCAGCCGGCGCCCTTGAGCGAGGCGGCAGAACCCTTGCCGACATCACCATAGCTACCAACGACGGCGACCTTTCCGGCCATCATGACGTCCGTAGCGCGGCGGATAGCATCCACCAGGGATTCTTTACAACCATATTTGTTGTCGAACTTGGATTTGGTAACGGAGTCATTGACGTTAAAAGCGGGAATGGGGAGGGTGCCCTTTTCCATTCTTTCGTACAAGCGATGAACGCCGGTGGTGGTCTCTTCGCTGAGACCCCTGATGTGCTGGACCAGTTCGGGATATTTATCGAAAACGATATTGGTGAGGTCGCCACCGTCGTCGAGGATCATGTTAAGGGGTTTGTCGGTGCTGCCAAAGAACAAGGTCTGTTCGATGCACCAATCGGCTTCTTCAAGTGTCTGGCCTTTCCATGCAAACACCCCGATGCCGGCGGCGGCGATAGCTGCAGCGGCCTGGTCCTGGGTGGAGAAAATATTACAGGAACTCCAGCGTACTTCGGCGCCCAGTTCGATCAGGGTTTCGATGAGTACAGCGGTCTGAATGGTCATGTGCAGACAGCCGGCGATGCGGGCGCCCTTGAGAGGCTTCTGTTTGCCATATTCGGCTCGGATGGCCATGAGGCCAGGCATTTCCGCTTCCGCAAGGCGGATCTCTTTACGGCCCCACTCGGCGAGGCTCATGTCTTTTACTTTATAAGGGAGGTTCGTATCGATGCGCTGCGTTTTCGTTGACATGGAATATTTATTTGTTTCGACAAAAGTAACATAGTAGAACAAAAATATAGAGATTGTTAATAAATTTGGAATGAAATACTAGTTTTTCAGACTTTTGTAGTACAAAATGCATAAGACACATGGAAAAAGACACTCAAAAAGAAAAAGCGCCTGCGACTCCTATCCCGGTGGAGCTCGATGAAAAGGACAGGGCCATCCTTCGCCTCCTGCAAAGCAATGCCAAGGCGACGGTCCGGGAGATAGCCGCGCAGGTTCACCTGAGCACGACACCGGTGCACGAGCGGATCCGCCGCCTGGAGGAGACCGGGGTCATCCGGCAGTATGTGACGCTCCTGGATCATACCAAGGTCAGGAAAGGTCTCCTGGCCATCTGTTATGTATCGCTGAAAGAGCACAATAAGCGTTCCGGGGCACGATTTATTAAGACAGTCAACGAGCTGCCGCAGATCATCGAATGCTATATCATCAGCGGGGAGTTCGATTTTCAGCTAAAGGTAGCGGTCGAAGACATGGATGCGTACTATGATTTTCATGTCAATAAATTGGGGCAGGTGGAGAACATCGGGCATGTACAGAGCACGTTTGTCATGGGAGTCGTGAAGCAGACACATCAACTGATCGGCTGACGGACCGGCGGCGGCGCGGTGCCTGCGGATATGGGGCGCATTTCCGCCGAACGGATGCGAGAGGAGATGATCGAGAAACCAGCGATGAAGCGCCGATAGCCGGCATGGGAGTCATTCATGCGGGATCATTATTTTGCATTAAGTAAGCCGGCAACGGCCTTATCGATGGGCAGGGTCATGCTATGTTCGTTGAAGGAAGCCCTTTCGATAAAGCGAAAGGTCTCGGTCTCTTTTCTTTCGGCGTAGATCTGCAGCTCGCGTTCGTCGAAATCGAAAGGTTTTGTGCGCAGCGGAGCGCGGATGGGTTCCAATGCCTCTACAAAGTAGTAGATGGAGATGATCTGGTGTTCCGGATTGAAGGCCGACAGCTGGAAGAAGTCTGTGGTATAAAGGTGGTCGCCGACGGCCACATCCAGGTCCATCTCTTCTTTGAACTCGCGTTTCAGGCAGTCGCGTGTTCCCTCGCCGAATTCGAGTCCGCCGCCGGGGAATTTTGTAATGTAGTCGCCCCGGATAAGTTCGTCGCTGACGAGGACCCGGTCGTTGTCGCCTAGCAGGATGCCATATACCCTTACATTGAACAGCATAGTTAAAACCATTTCTTTTTCATGAAATACCAACTGATCACGATCGAGATGCCGACGGACAGGAGGATAGGAATATAGAACGCGTAGTGTGAATTGGCATAGGGAATAGGCACGTTCATGCCATAGATACCCGTGACCAGGGCGGGCAGCGAAAGGATGATGGTGATGGACGTAAGCCTTTTGAGCACACTGTTCATGTTGTTGTTGATGATGCTGGCGAAGGCATCCAGTGTGCTGCTGAGGATATTCGTGTAGATATTGGCCATTTCAAGGGCCTGGGACATGTCTACGGCGAGGTCATCCAGTAATTCTTTTTCTTCGTCGGTGAGGCCGAGGAAGTTGGTGCGGGCGAGCTTTAGCAACAGCATCTCGTTGTTGCGCAGGGCGGTGACGAAGTAGACCATACTTTTCTGGATCTTCATGAGTTCCAGGAGTTCTTCATTGCGGTTGGAAGCGTAGAGCTTTTGCTCCATGAGGTTACGGCGCTGGTTGATCTCCTTTAGGAATTCCAAAAAGGTCTGCGTGATCTTTTCGAAGATCTTGAGGACCATCATGTTCTTTTTGTCCTCGTTACGGTTCTGGAAGGTGTTGAGGAATTTTTTGATGGCGCCGTTCTCGAAGGAATTGACGGTGACGATCTGGTTGTGGGTGAGGATGATGCAGATCGGTATCGTGATATAATAGGCGTCGCTTTCGTTGAAGGAGTTGTTTTCAGTGGGGGTTTTGATGACGATCAGTTTGACATTGTCATATTCTTCGAACCGGGCGCGTTCATCGATATCCAGGGAGTCGGTGAGGTATTCCAGGGGGATGCCCAGTTCGGCTGAAAGGATGCTGAACTCTTGTTGTTTGAGCGGCGGCACGATATTGACCCAGGTGCCGTTCTCCGGATGTTCAACCTCGATGGTCTGGTGGTTGATGTTCTTGAAATACTGGATCATGGGTTTTTGGACGGTTGTTTGGTTCCAGGTGGTTTATTTACGAAGGTTGGTTCCCGAATATAGGTTCCCGTATGTTAGTTCCCGATGGTGCCCTCGTATACTTTTACGGCCGGTCCGCAGAGCCAGATGTTCTCATAACTATTGTCGGCCGTGCGGTCGAACCTCACCGTTAATTTGCCGCCTTTGGTGATGACCTTGACATAGTTATAGCCTACTTCGTTGTGGTAGGAGGCGAGGGCGCCGGCGGTGACGCCAGTGCCGCAGGAGAGGGTTTCGTCTTCCACGCCTCTTTCATAGGTGCGGACGATGATCTCGTCGGCGCGTTTTTGTTCCACGAAATTCACGTTGATGCCTTGTTTGGCGAAATCGCTGCTGTAACGGATCTCCATGCCTCTCCGGTACACATCCATCTCCATTACATCCGTGACCATTTTTATATAATGGGGTGAGCCGGTATCGAGGACGAAGTCGCCTTTGTACTCGTCGATGGCTGTGACGTCTTTCATTTTCAGGCTGACGATGCCGTCGACATCTATTTCGGCAAGATGGGGGCCGTCTACCGCGAGGAAATTGTATTCGCTTTTGGTGATGCCCTGGTCGTAGGCGAATTTTACCAGGCAGCGTCCGCCATTGCCGCACATCGAGCTTTCGCGGCCATCGGCGTTGTAGTATTTCATTTCGAAGTCGTATCCGCTATGGGGGTTGAGGAGCATGAGACCGTCGGCGCCGATCCCGAAGCGGCGGTCACATAGGGCTTTGACGCGTTCGGTGGTGAGTGCAGTATAGCTCCAGTTTCGGTTGTCCAGAATAATGAAATCGTTGCCTGTCCCCTGGTATTTGAAAAAGTTCATTTGCTTCATTGCTAGGCGCAAAAGTAACCTATTCGGGCGAACCGTCCTAGCCAGGGCGCATGGGGATCCGGCCGAAATTGCCCGGCAGACGGGCGGACGAAAGATTAGCGATCCGGCGAGAGCTTTGCCTCCGCGAAGGGATGTTTGCGTGGAAATTTACCCCGGGGGCGGGAGGTTCCTTTTTTGGCTTTTTTGGACCTGGTGTAGTGATGTAGCCTGCTTTTTTTCACGGTCATAAAGGTAGGTATCTTTTTGAGCGTCAGTAAGCCGTTGCTGCTACATCTTTTCGACGATGTCGAGGGTGATGTTGATGAGGTTGTCGACGAGGGCGTCGCCGTCTGGGGAAAAGGTCTTTTGGATACGGTTGGCGACCATAGCGCTGAGGCTGAGGCAGGAATGACCGAGCAGTTTGCCGAGGCCATAAATGCCCGCGGTCTCCATTTCGAAATTGGCGATGCGGTGCGGGCCATAGCTGAAGCCGGTAAGCCGGTCGATGAGTTCCGGCTGGCTCAGGCCGAGACGCAGCACGCGGCCCTGTGGGCCGTAAAAGCCTGGGCAGGTGACCGTAATGCCCTGATGGAAGCCTGTGGCAAAATGCCGGAGCAGGGAGGCGCTTGCGCTGCTGATGTAGGGGTGTGCGAGCCGATGGTGCAGCTGGGTTTGGGCGGAAAAGGACTGGAGCAACTCGTTTTCGGCTTCGTTTGGTTCGTTGCGGTAGAAGTTGAGGAGGTTGTCGATGCCCAAGCCGTAGGTGGACGCCACAAAGCTATCTACGGGTATATCTTTCTGTAAGGAACCGCTGGTACCCACGCGGATAATGGTAAGATGGGTGAATTCTTTTCGGATGGTCCGGCTGGAGAAATCGATATTGACGAGGGCGTCGAGTTCATTGAGTACGATATCGATGTTATCGGTGCCGATGCCGGTGGAGACGACGGTAAGGCGTTTTTGGCCGATGCGGCCGGTGTGGGACACGAATTCCCGGTGCTGGGAGCGGTGTTCGATGGTATCGAAATGCCGGCTGACGCGGTGTACGCGGTCGGGATCGCCAACCGTGATGATGGTGGGAGCCAGTTCATCGGGTCGGAGGTCGAGGTGGTAGATGGCGCCACGTTTATTGATAATGAGTTCGCTTTCAGGGATTGATTGCATAAAAGGGGGCTAATAATTTTTGTGCCTTCGTCAAAATTATCTTAATTTTGCACCTGCCCAAAAAAATACGGCCCCGATAGGGGCCTCTTTTTACAGAGACGTAAAAAGACCGTAGATTGGAGGGCGTAATGCAGCCGCGAGGCGGCGGCATTCAGGCTTAGCAATATAAATTGGTCTCGTGGCCGAGTGGCTAGGCAGAGCTCTGCAAAAGCTTCTACAGCAGTTCGAATCTGCTCGAGACCTCGGGATGTAGTACACATCGAAAAGACCGCCTTCCGGCGGTCTTTTTATTTAAGGGAAACCTTGCCTGGCGCGCATTTGACAAACCATTGCCTTCCGCTTTGATCATTCGATGTTTGTAAGGATTTCGAGTGCGTAAAAACTAAATCGAATGGAGTCGGGATATCCCCCTGCTTTGACTAAGTTGCTGCAATTGCCGGTTGATCCAAATTTGAATTAGACTAGCCAACGGAACTTTTTGTCGGCTATATAAAAGTCTTCGCGAGCAATTGCTGTCAGATGCTTCCTTGCGACGGGCTTGCAATCATATACTAGCAGTTGAGCCAGCGCATCGTCTCCTAATACAAATGACAGCCTGCATCGCAAGGTCGCTGGAATTCGACAGTGGAGCAAGCCATGTAGGTAGATAGGCAACGTTGACTGGTTTAATACCTGGCGATGCCAATGTGTTCTCCCGCCTAAGCTTTCTCTTCTCAAGTTCTGGTCCATTCACAGGGCTCTCAAAAAGTTCCGGGAGACGACTTGCTGCCTCTCCGATAATTGCAAAATTTCTAATCACGGCGTCGATAGTTCTGCATCAGCGAGAAATTGTTCGAAAGAATGCCCGTCCGTATAGGTCAATATCTTATTCGCGCTTTCTATTATATCTTCCAGTAAATGGGTTGGCGATCTCTTAGACATAGAGAATGTCGGCTTCTATTGCCCGATATATTGAGGCTTTATGCCGGCTTTGGAGACAATATATTTATCAGCTAATTGAGTTTTTACCCGTCGAAGTTTTTCCTGGATGGTTGAAAGATAACTCACTAAAAATCCGCTCACGGTCGTTGTCGCTTATACAACAGCCGACAACAAAAACGCACACCAAATCAATGGCATGCGTTTTTACTCCTCACTACTAAAACGTTCCTTACATTCCAATACACTCTTCTCTTACATCACCTTTTATCATTTCCGCTCCTGGATACAAACTTATCTTTCTTCTATCGATATCCTGTTATACACTTCCGGAAAGTTGTTACATTATTCCCACTTTGTTTTAACACCTGTCGTCTCTGCCCGGCCATGTAAGAATTATATAAAACAAACACCGATAGTTGTAACAACGACGGGCCGCGAGCGACTATCTTCATATCGCATTGTGACCATCCATTTCCAGCCCCCGGGGGACGGAGCCTGGTCCTTATTGTTGCGTAACAAGCTAAACTTCCAAAAATGAACTCAAACAATTTTAACAGCAATGCTGCAAAGCAGCCGAGCGTACTGCCCGTGCGCCACCTTTACTGCGCTTTACACCGCAAACTGAACCAGGCCAGGCCACGGATCGATATGCCGGCGGCCTTGGCCCATGAGGTCCGAAATCCGCTGACCAGTATAGACCTGGCTATCGACATGCTATCGGAAAATATCTACGATAGCGATCAACAGGTATTGGTTGATATAATTAAACGAGCGTCTAGTCGGATCAATGGACTAATAACGGCACTTCTCACTTCCACTGCAGCCGCCAATACCCACTCCGGCAATCATTCCATCAACCAGTTGCTGGACAAAGTGCTGACCATCGCCGATGACCGCATCCGGCTTAAAAATATTTGCGTCACTAGAGAGTACAGCCCCATTGGCTGCGAGATATGGATGGATAAACGGCAAATGGAAATTGCGCTGACCAATATTGTTATCAATGCTGTTGAGGCCATGGCGGCGAATGCAGGGAAATTAAAACTTGTGACCCAGTCTGTCAATGGGTTTTGCAGCATCGCTATCGAGGACAATGGGAGAGGCATCGCCAAAGAAAATCTGGCGAATATATTTGAGCCATTTTTTACGCGTAAGTTGGGCGGAATGGGAATCGGACTGTCGACGAGCCTGGAAATCCTTAGGGCGAACCATGTTCGGGTGGAAGTGACATCGGAACCAGACCGGGGCACCCGTTTCCTGCTCTCGTTCGAAAGGCCAGGTTCTCAATCGAAGATGCCGGCGTGAGGACGCCGCGAGGAAAAACACATTCGGTCGTATTGTAGAGCGGTCAAATTATTTTACCCGCTTTACATACATGACCAGCGCGTCAGTTTTGTATTCGCCGCGCATTTCCATCAGGCTGTCTGTCTTAAAAACATAGTGAAGCCGCATGGAGTCTACCGCCGGCTTGGCCTCCTTGTTCTTCGACTCTTGCGGAAAACCGATCCGCAGCATCCCCGTCTTTTCGTCGACGGTGTAGTCGCCGTCGAGATCTTTACCTGAGAACTGCTGCGGCTCGACTTTAAAAATACAACCATACCGCCATTCGAAATACAGCTTCGACCACGCCGTTCCGCCACTTGCCGCCGGGATGATCGTACGCTGGTGATGCACAAGTGAATCCACTTGCCAGACGCCGTTGAGCCGGGTTCGCGCCGTAAAGGTTGCCTTCATTGCCGATATTTGCCTGAAGGCCAGCACGATCACTGCCAATCGCAGTCCATTCAGCAACATCCATTTCGAATGGATGCGGGCTTTGTCCCGGTACGCCAGGAGGACAGCCTTGACAACTGGCAGATCGATCAGTAATAAGACGATCAGAAAGAAAGTGTACTGAAGACTATTATAATAGGCCAGCGGCGAGATCTTATAGAAATGATCGATCAGATCGATGTTCACCATGACCGGTATCAGGATGAAGATACCCAGCAGCCTGGTAACACGGAACAGGATAAGCAAGCATCCGGCTATTTGGGTCCAGCCGAGGATCAAAGCCATGGAATGGGAGAACCCGTAGTAAGTCCAGGTCAGCCAAAACCCGTTCAACTCGCCGATCGGTGTATCCAGCACATAATGGGGCGGTTGGAACTGCGTACCCAGGATCTTAGCCGCACCGTAGGTAGAGATCCAGAAAGCAAGATACAGGACGGCGATGGTCTGGAAACAGTAGTGCAGCCGCTCGCCCCCGCCTTTCCTGTTCCAGGCATAAGCAATGACGGCACTGAGGAGCACGAGACCCGCCAGAACGCCTGAGAGGACAGGTGTGTTATTGACGAGGGTATATTCGACTTCCCCCATGTTCTTGAATAGCTGGAGCATGCCGATGGGGATCAGGCTTAACAACAACAGCTCACCGAATTTAAGGAGGAAACCGTTTCGGGCGGGGGTGGGGGCCAGGGCCATAAGCATTAGTTTAAACTTGGGAAAATCAGCTGCCTTTTCCATAGCCAATATACTCAAAAAGCACGGCACTTCTTGTCATAAAGCTATTGACAACAGCCGCGATTATTGGCCGCGCGTCTACGAACGACAATATTAATAGACCAATGCCCGGTATAACCACAAAAGCGCCGCGGTCCGCCCTGTATTGTACGTTGTCAATGGGGGCGGCTGGGGCCCAGGTGGTCGCGCGCTGCTTGGCGCCTTTGAGGATCATGTTTATCGTTTTTTGCCTACAGATGGCAGCCTGCCCAGGGCCTAATGACAACAGCTTTTCCCGCCTTGCGCGGCTTTCGATGCGGAAGGCGGCACATCGTTGCCAGGATTCTCGTTGAAGAACCCCACCGGCTTCAACAGGAAGCCGATATAGGCTGCCGGCATCACAGGATAATCTTCAGGCCGGGGGATATGCGTGTGCCCCATCGTGTACCAGAAGACGATATCGGTGTCGGTGATGGACCGGTTGGTCTTGGTCCATTTGATAAGTCCATCTCCGCCCTGGCTTTGATTGGGATAGTCCCCTGCCGCAAACTTTTCTGTCTCGTTAAAAGGAGTGACCCAAACATGGTTCTCGACAAACCCGGCCCTTTGCCGCCAAAAGGCATCCTTTGCCGCAAAAGGGATACAGTTGTCGCCGCCCATGAATTTATAGCCTACGGGTTCCCCGACGTGGTTCTTGCGGTTTGGATTGACGATCTTCCAATAGCGGGATGTTTCGAGGTTCAGGTTGGTCCTGGCCTGGGATTCGTCTTCCAGTAAGGTTGCCCTGGCATAAAAAGCGTTCCCGTAGGGATTGCCGGCGCCGGTATCTTCCGGCACTACATTGACCTCGTAAATGGAATTGGCCTGGCCATCGAGATCGAAATCGCAGCGGACGCTAAAAAAGTGCTGATGGTTCGGGGCATAGAGCTGCGGCGCCACCAAATTGCCATATTTGGGTGTTGTATTTTCCGGGTAGGCTCCGAGTGAGAGGATACCGGTCAGTTTTATTTCCAGCTGGATATTGCCATCCTGGTAGAAATACCAAAAGAATCCGTATTCGTAGTTCTCAACCGTCGAAAAAGAGGAGATCACCAGCCGCCGGGAGCGGCGCACTTCCGGTTTTCCCAGTCGACGGTCGGTGTGCTTCCAGAGGATGCCATAGTCCTCCTCGTGCATGCAGATCGCATTTTTGACCGTGACCAGTCCACCTTTGCTATCCGTCATATGTGCATCGAAGTACTGGATATATCCGAGACAGTCGCAGCCCAGTTCCAGGCTGTTCGCGCAGGTGCCCATGCCATATTCCCCGCTGTCAAAGGCATTCTTTCGTTTCTGCGTGTCGGTAGGATCGCCATACGGAACGACCATTTCCGAGAGCGACACCCGGTATAGGATCGATCTTTTCTCTCCGTTGTCGTTGTACGTGATATTGTGCAGCGTCAGCCCTTCCCTTGCGTTGAAACCGATGACAAGATCCCATTTTTGCCAACTCACCTGGTAGCCATTCACTGTGAAAGACGGGCCTTGTGGTTGAACGATGTCCAGCGGTTTGATGTCGGTCCGGAGATGCTCCATCCGGTCGGCAGCATAATTGCCGGGATTGGGCGGGAGCGGCACAAACCCGTAATTCTCCACCCGGATGACCTCCATCGTATCCAGGTTCACCACCGGACGAAGGCCTTCGACGGGCCGGGCATACCCGTTATCGGTCGCGTCGGTGCGTACGAAGCAAAGCGGTCTAGCCAGACGCATGTCTTTTTCTTCCTGGTTACCGTAATAACCGGCAGACCATATATCCACCATCACCAGGTGCATGTCTGTCACGCCGTACTCCTTCATGGCGGCTTCGAAGAGCGGGCTTTTCAGCACTGCCTGTTCACACGCCACTTGTTCGTCAATGGCAAGCGTAGGCTGCACGCCGGAGATGGACTCCCACGACGGCACTGTAGACCTTTCGAGATCGACGGTGGCCTCATGGGTCAACCGGCTGGCCGGGTCGTACAGCACCGCGAATGCCTCCCTTTTGGCCGGCTTGCGTTCCAGCAGGTATTGATTGACCTGCTGCTTGGATGGTTCCTTGAGCACTACCGATATAAATCGGATCGACGTGTCGAGCGATCTATTTTTACGGAGTATGCCTACGGCAGTGACGATCTCATTCGCTGTCAGCGGTTCCAAAGGATGCATGCGTGAGGGGGTAAGAATTGATTCCATGGTCTGAATTTACGACTTTCGTGGTTGGGAAAAAATCGGAATATTGGCCATGTCGTCACGGCTGCTCCACCACCTGCCCTGTTCCATGACAAAATCGACCTGAACAGCTGCCAATAGGTCAACTGCGGATGAGATACCGCTTTTGAAATTCCCAGTTTTCTTTTTCTATCAGTTGCCTAATTCTTATATTTAAAAATGCATACATTCCGCCATCGCGGGCATGAGATACAGCGGATCGAAACTTTAAGTGATGCAGTATTTGCATTTGCCGTCACCCTATTGATCGTCTCTCTCGAGGTGCCAAAGACTTTTGAAGAACTGCTCGTTTCGATGCGCGGGTTTGTACCTTTCGGCATTTGTTTCTCAATACTGCTGGCGATCTGGTACGAGCAACATATTTTTTTCAGGCGTTATGGCCTGGATGACAGGAAGACGACCTTTCTAAATGCGGCCCTGCTTTTCATCGTCCTTTTCTACGTGTATCCGCTTAAATTTCTGTTTTCCCTGATGTTCGGTGAAAATATTTATGGGCGGGGTAAATCTCCTTTTACGATAAAGGACGAGAGCCAGGGGATTCAATTGATGACCGTCTATGGCATCGGATTCATGGTCATCTATATGATTTTTATGCTGCTTTATGTGCATGCTTATAGACAACGGAAGCGTTTAGGGCTTACACCGGTAGAGGCATTCGACACCAAAACGAAGCTATACGTACACGCGATGTTCGTCGGTATTGGTTTTTTGGCTACGCTGCTTGCTGTGCTATTGCCGATAGGGTATGCAGGTCAATCAGGTCTTATCTATTTGGTGATCGGGCCGTCGTCCTGGGTATTTTACGGTCGCCGGGCAGGCGGTCGCAGGAAGTTGCCCGGTTAACGAGGGCTTAACATAAATCGGCGCTTCCCAGTTTAATCTTTTGGACTCTAATGCGTTCTTAAGTAGCAATTTAACTTAAAAACCTACACGCCATGAAAGTCCAACATCTGCTATTTGGCCTTGTTATGATCTTTGCCTCTTGCGCTCCTTCCCGTCGTGCCGCGCCCCGTCCCCAGCATCCGCATTACCTCCGTGCGTTGTCTGACCTTAGGGCTGCCCGATGGATGATCGAACACCGTCCGGGCGACTGGGCGCAGTCGATGGATGAGCAACAGGCGGTCAATCGGATCGACGCCGCGATCAATGAGATCAAAAAAGCTTCTATCTGGGATGGTAAGAACATCAACGACCATCCGCCTGTGACCGAGGTATCTAACCAGCCGGGCCGGCTCCACGCGGCGCTGGATTATCTGAGGGAAGCCCGCCAGGAGATCAGCTATGAAGAAGACAATGGCGCAGTACAGGGTCTGCAGGCACGCGCCTATCAGCACATCGATGGTGCGATCGGATCGACTACGCGCGCCTTGCACGAATAGAAACCCGGGTGAATAAATGCAATGAGCCGGCTCTTTCAAAGGCCGGCTTTTTTTTTTCGCGGCCGTCACACGCTTGTGGACCGATGCTATTCGCTCCGTAGTGATCGGATAGGGTTGGCCAGCGCCGCTTTGATGGCCTGCCAGGCGATGGTTGCCAGTGCGACACCGAGGGAGATAAGTCCCGCCTCCACGAAGACCAATGGCCCGATGGGAATGCGATACGCAAAGCCCTGCAGCCATAGGTGCATCGCCCACCAGCAGAGTGGGGTGGCGACGGCCGCGGCCAGGAGGATGAGTTTGATGAAATCCTTTGACAGCAGCAGCCAGATACCGGTTACCGACGATCCGAGCACCTTGCGAATACCGATCTCTTTTACGCGTTGTTGGGCGAGGAACGTGGACAAGCCGAAGAGACCCAGGCAAGCAATGCCGATGGCGAGCAGGGAAAATAACGTGAATAGCTGTCCGAAGTGACGGTCGGCCTCGTACTGAGCGCCAAACGACTCGTCCAGGAAATGATACAGGAAGGGGCGCTGGGGCGCGATGCGGTCCCAGGTCTGTTTGAGGTTATCGATGGTCGCCTGGATATGGTCGCCTTTTATAGAGACAGAGATGCGGTTGAGGTTGTAGGGGTAGCCATATCTTAGCGTCAGCGGTTCCACAGCCTGGTGAAGGGACCGGAAGTTGAAGTCTTTGCACACACCGACAATGGTTCCCTTTCTTCCCCACTGGTCGAATTTTTTTCCTACTGCATCGGCCGGATTGGTATAACCGTATAATCTTGCGGCCGCTTCATTGATGACCATGGACTGAGCGCTGTCGGTGATGAACTGCCGGGAGTAGTTTCTGCCGGCGATCAGCGGGATATGGTAGGTGGGAAGGAAGTCGAAATCGATCTCATAGATGAACGGTCCCTGGCTGAGCATTTGTCCATCGGGGCCCTGGATCTGCGTTCCTGCATTGGGTAGGAACTCACCCGGCACTGCCCGCGATGCGCCTACCGAGATCACGCCCCTTTGATCGGCGATCGCTTTTTTTATTGATTCGATCTCGTGCTGTACTTTGTCGTCGCCTTCGAAATTCACGATCACCATCTGGTCTTTCTGGAAACCCAGGTCGTGACGATCCAAGAATTTCAGTTGCTTATAAACGATGGCAGTGCCGGCGATAAGGGCAATAGACAGCGTAAACTGAAAAACGACCAGGGCCTTTCGAAACGAGACCCCATCCCTGGAAGGGTCAAACTTCCCCTTCAAGACCACGATGGGTTTGAATCCGGACAAGACCCAGGCGGGATAGATGCCTGCCAGCAGGCCTACCGCGACGGCGAATGCGGCGATGGACGCAAGGACGAAGGGTGTGAAGAAACGGGTATCGTTGAGGTCTTTGCCGGCTAACGTTCCGAGTGATGAAATGCCGGCTTGTGCCAGGAGTACGGCGATGGCCGCGGCGAGCAGGGAAAGGAGCACGGATTCGAACAGGAATTGCCACATGAGGCTGTTAGGAGCCACCCCCAGCACCTTCCGGACACCTACTTCCTTTGCTCTTTCGAGGCTCCTGGCGGTGGACAGGTTCATGAAGTTGATACAGGCAATGACCATGATAAAGACAGCGATACAGGAGAACAGGTAGATGTTGAGCAGGCTTCCGACGGGGCCGGGCTGTCTTACGGCAACGGAATGCAGGTAAGCTTCTGTCATTTTCTCGAAGGTTATCCCGTAGCCTTTATCTTCACTGTTATGTCGTTTAAGAAAATCGGCGGACTGCGCCTGTAAGGATGCTATATCGGTGTTTTCTTTCAATACGATGTAAGTGTAGAAATCGACATAGCCCCACCAATGGAAAATTTCGTCGCGCTGTTTTTGGGCGGTGGCCATCGAGATCAATCCGTTAAAAGTGAACTGTGAGTTGGCGGGGACGTCTTCCATTACGCCGGTGACCATGTAGGTGTCCTGGTTGTCCACCCGAAGGCCCTGGCCGATGGGGTTTGCGTTGCCGAATAGTTTTTCCGCCACAGTCTTTGTGAGCACGATCGTGTAAGGTTTGACCAGTGCGGTGTGTGGGTTGCCCTGTAGCATTTTCCAACTGAATACATCAAATGCCGTTGAATCGATGGCGATGAGGTTATCCTGCTGGATGCGTTTGTCGCCCCGCTGCAACAAGTAACTGCCGGGGCTCATGAACCGCACTGTCTTTTGAATTTGGGGGAAATCGTTTTGCAGTGCGGGGCCAACGGGAGCGCAGCCCCACACCGAGTAGTCGGTAGGTGACGGTGTTCCGGGCGATTCGCCGGGCTGAACACTTCGGAAAGACTGGAGCACCCGGTAGATGCGATCTTTTTTGGTATGGTATTGATCGTAGGACAGTTCGTGCCGGACGTATACGGTAATGACCATGCAGCAGGCCATCCCGATAGCGAGGCCGGCGATATTGATAAAACTGTAGAATTTGCGCTTCATCAACTGGCGCCAGGCGATCTGAAAGAAATGACGGAGCATGGTCATTAGGTTTAGTGATTGCCTTGCATCCAAATATATGCCATGTCGAGGGTAGCCTTAAAAGGAGGCATACGGGGCTTTGAACTGTCCGTTTTCGGACAGTTCCTTGTGCATTTTCGATACATGCGAATCCGGCGAAGGTTGGATCGAATTGCTCGAAAATTCCAGTCGCCGGTCGATGGCAAAGAGGTTTCCGGTTTTAAGGGCGTGTAACATTTGAGAAGATCCGAGCGTAGTAGGCTAAAACACTATTATGAATCGTTTAAAAATCCTGCTGGCTGCGAGTATGCTGTTGTTCATACGTGTAGCATCGCATGCTCAAACGGGGCTTTCCGGTCATTTTCATCGGGTGGTCGTTAGTGCGTACATCCAGGCCACTTTCGTGCAGGGGGATCAGGAGAGCGTTACCATAACGAGTAGTATTGTCGACGCCGGCAAATTACATATCGAGGTAGAGCATGGCACGTTGGCGCTGTACCTGGATGGGGCCAAAGATTTTCCGCATAACAGGAAGTCCGATGGATACGAGGGCGGCCATCAGCTATATCCCAATCATGCCATTTTCGTTACGGTGACGTACAAGAAGCTGGATCGGCTCTCGCTGCGCGGCGAAGAGACCTTTCTTTGCGAAAGCCCGATGTCTGCGGACCATTTTACGTTGCGGATCTATGGTAAGTCGAGGGTGATCTTTACAGAAGTGCATTTTAACAAGCTGTATACAAAGGTATTTGGAGAGAGCAAGCTGGATATCAAATCGGGTGCGGTAAACAAGCAGTTTTATATATGTTTCGGGGAAGCGCAGATCAATGCGACGGCCATTTATGGGCACAGGGCAAAGGTGACTGCTTTCGGCGAGGCTGAATTCCGGATGAATGTGGCCGACCGGATCAAGATCACGTCATTTGGAGAGGCCAGGCTTCGGTATATGGGCAATCCTGATATTGTAAAGGGCATTCACCTTGGCGGGATAGACGTGGCGAAGCTGGATTGAGCGCATTGCAGAAAGATGGCAGGGAAAAGCGTGTTAGGGGTATCGCTGATAAAAAAGCCGGTCGCTACGATCCCAATGGAGGTGGGTGAGGATAATATCTGTGGTATCTTCTGGTTTTTAATGCTACCTTTGCCAATGCCGAATCGGGACGCGTGCAATTGATGAGCTCGAAGTCCTTTCCTTCCGGGATATCTTTTAGAAAGCCAGCATTTACCAACATGTTCTTACCTGCCCCTTTGACCAGCGAGACCATGAAATCGATCGTTACACTGTCTGTTTTCAGTAATGGAGTGCTCAGTCCGAAGCGGAAAAGTGATGGGCGGTACTGGCGAACCTGATGGCAGAATGGTGTATCTAACAGGCTAAGGCTCCGCATCGTAGCGCGTGATGAACGTTAGCGGGAAGAGCATTTTTTTTTATACAACCCAAATATAACATGTATCGCCTGTAAACTCGCAAAACTGTCCTGTCTGCATGGCAGGCAGCCAATCAACCTCTACCTGTTGTGGCAGACGAGGTTATGTGAGAAAAAAGACGTTACTTTATGCTAATCAAGCAGATACATACACGCAATACAATTGGGGCTGTTCCGGCAAAATCGGGAGGGCTTTTTGCATTTATATTATAAACAAAAACAGGAGTAAAATTTATGGCAGAAACTTGGAACAAAAAGGAAAGAGAACGAAAGAAACAGGCGAAGAAGAAAGAGAAGAATGAGAAGAAGCAGGAGCGGAAAGAGAACAGCAAGGGTGGGCAAGATCTGGATGATATGCTCGCTTACATTGACGAGAACGGAAATTTGTCCAGCAAGCCACCTGATCCCAGGAAGAAGGTGACGATCAATTCTGAGGACATCAACATCAGTGGTGTGCCCAAGCAGGAGGAAATCTCTCCGGAAGACTTGATCCACTCAGGCATTGTGATGTCGTTCAACAATGACAAGGGGTATGGCTTTATCAAGGACATGAAGACGCAGCAGAGTGTGTTTGTGCACGTGAAGTCGCTTGAGGAGGCCGTAAAGCCCAACAACAAGGTCAGTTTTGAGATCGAGATGGGGCCTAAAGGCGCCAATGCGGTAAATGTGAAGCTCATCAGGTAAAAGCCAGGGTCTTTACCTGAGACCGCTTGCCGGATTTAAGCAGGCGGCGTTCATCGGTTGCAAGCCGACCGACAGCGTTCCCATCCGAGGACGTGGGGCCCGTCGGGATGCAGCTGCCGATACCCGGCGCGATAGGCGAATCGACATCGCCTCCGCGGTTGTATTCCCCATTCAGTTGTAAGTTGATCGATCCTCGCGCTTTCGTTGCCGGCCCTGCGCCTGACCATGATTTCGGAGGGGCAATGCGTGGTATAGCTATCGGGGAAGCAGGGTTTGATGGGATCATGCAGAGATTGGGAATTGTAATCCTTTTGTGGCATACTATTGCACGATCAGGCGCCAGGACAAATTATCGCCAAAGTTCGGGAGGTGTTCTGGCCCATACCGGTAAAAGCTCATGATGCTGAAATTATTTCTGGGCGTACGGAACCGCAAGCCGAACCCGGCCTCGGTATAGCCTTTATTCATTGGTTTGGCGGGGACGCCGAGCTGCAGCTGCGGAGAGCTCAGGGCACCGATGCCTGTGTTTTGGCTGAACAACAGGCTAAGGCCGTATTTCTTATGTTTCTGGATGACGTAGCCGGTTTCGTAATTGAGGAACAGGGCGGCATAGGCATCGTTGATGAATTCATACCAGCGCATGGTTTGAAAGGTCGCGGGGATGCCGACGCTGAACATGTCGTAGCTTCCCAGGTTGCTGAAGAGCATGGTATAGGGAAGGTGGCCCCAGATTTTGCCGCCTTGCAAGATGGTGGTTACCTGGCCGGGCCGGCCCAGCGAAAAGTGCTGGGTATAGCGGGCTTCCGTTTTCTGATAATCGACAGACGCGCCGCTATTCAGTGCTTTTCCGACGGTCGTCTGCCATTCCAGGTAGTGCCCTTTGTCGCCGGAGATCACGGGGATGGAAAAATTGTCCGCCTTTAGAAAGCCCTGGCGGAAGGAGGTGGTCAGTAACAGGCCGCCTTCGATCAACTGCAGGTTGCGGTAGATCAATGCCGGGTTCTTAGGGTCCTCGAAAGTGAAGCCCTGGGTGAAGTCCCTGCGCTGGTAGTCCGCCGACAGCCGGACCTGGATCTTTTTTCCCAGCCAGCCTTTGCGATAAACCTCGACCATTTGCAGGGAGTCCGCTTTTTTGGCCAGCAGGTTTTGAAAATTGACAAGTCCCGCCGTTTCGAATGCATTGGCTCCGGCCAGTGCGATATCCCTTTTGTACGTCACGCCGTAAGTGACCTCTTTTTGCGGGCCCGCTTTGTATTCTATGAGTGCGCCATATTTGACCGACTTGTCGATGAAGCCATATCCTCCGTAGACGCCGAAGGTCCAATCCGGATCGAATCGGGTATTCGTGAGGAAACCCGCACCCAGGCGCAGCCCTTCATACCGGTTATAATTGATAAGCTGGCCGATCTTTAAGTTGATCTTACCGATAGGGATCTGACCGCTGGCAAGGTCGCCGATGATCGCCAGTTTTGTCGTCGCTTTTCTTATACCGGGATCGGCGTGTACGAGGCTGTCGAGGAAATGGAACACGTGTTTTTCACTACTGTCGAGGGGGATGGTGCGGTGCTGCTCCCAATAGGCGTTAGAACGGTCGTCGGCGGCCGGATCGATACTATAGCGGTAGTTGCCGAAGTGCCGTCGGGAGAGGGCGGAGTCTGTGGTGATGTCCTGCAAGTAACTTCGGGCATTGATGACAAGGGCGCCGCCTTCGTTGTCCGCGTTGCCTGCCGAGGGGAGGAAGGAAATATCCGTATTCAATTGGGCGGGGAACCAGACCCCTTTGACGCGGTCGTAGTGCTGGCGGAAGGCGATATTCATCTGCCCGTTGTTGGTGGCAGGAGCCGCGATGACATTGGCAATGGCGAAATCCGTTTCATGGATATGCAATTCACCTTTGAGGAGGTCGATACCGAACCTGCGACGGTGCGGCCGGAAAGTGATGATCCAGGTCAGCTCGCCATTCTCATCCCGGACCGAATCGGAGAGGTGGAACACGTAGTCGCCGACGTATTTGCGGCTGAGGGGATTGAGGTAGTGTACACCCAGCAGCGCGAATTCATCGGGATAAAAGGAAAAGTTTTGCAGTTGTGTGGCGAGGCCCAGGAGCCATCCTTTTTGGAAACCCGATATTCTTTGTGCTTTGACCGTTTCGTTGCGAAGTGCGGGTCTGCGATACGCGTGTTCGATGACGCTTTCTATCAGGAAGACGTGGCCCTGGACGGGTGGGGTCTGGCCGGTACCCGGAGACGTGGCAATTTGAGGCTCCCGGCTGCCGGGACCGGTCGCTGAGTTCATTTCAGGTTCCTTACTGCCGGAATTGGTCGCTGAGGTCCTGGCTTTTAATGCCGCCGCGCGCCCGTTCAGGGTATCGACAGTCATTTTATTGTACGAATTGTAGGTATAGAAGTGGAGGTGGTCCGGATCGTTCTCAGGTTTGTGTGCGATGGCCTGGCGGATAATCCAATCGGCCCTTGGGTCCGATTCGTCCTTATCGGTGACCACGAACTCTTCCAGGGTTGCCGTTTTTGGGGAAAGGAAGACCGAATCGGTTAACTGGGACAACTTAATTTTTTTGGGTGCGTAGCCGATGCGGGTGATCTGGATGGACCGGCTCGCATCGGTACTGCGGATGGTGAGGCTGCCATCTACGTCGGCGATCATGCCTTTGTGCGTGTCGGGGAACTGAACAGAGACGAACGACAGCGGTTTTCGGGTAAGGCTGTCGGCTACCACGATCTTCCAGGGACCGGCTGTGTTCCGTCCTGTCGTCTCCTGGGCCCGCAAGGCGGCGTCATGCACCCAAAACAGCAAAAGGCAGCTCAACAAAAAATTCCGTCCCTTTACCTGGTTCACTTTTAAAGCCAATTTTTCCATGGTGTGCTTCTATGATCTGTTTGCTGATATACAATCCCAGCCCAAATGGCTGTTCTCCGCCTGTCCCCCTTCGTTTGGCTATTTCCCTTGCCTCCCTGGCGTAGTAGAAGGTGCTGTCGATATTTTTTTCATACGACAACATGGCGACCCTGTTCAAGGCGTTCACATACGCGAGACTGTCATGAATGTTGAGGAGGGACTGCTCTACTTTCTCCAGTCCGGTGGATTGCGCATGGCAAAAGTCTGACAGTAAAAATATGCCGATAAAAAGAAACAGAGGCTTTAAACGCATTACTATAAAAATAGGGTATTTCCCGAAGCCTGGCGCTTAAAGCGGCGTCAGAAGTCCCGAAATGGCGTAATTTTTTATCGTGCTAACCAACTACCTGAAGACCGCATGCCGGAGCCTGATGCACAACAAGTCCCTGACGACCCTCAACGTGGCCGGATTGACGATGGGAATGACTGCGGCGGTAATGATGCCGGCTAAAAAAATCCTACATTGTGACGCTAAATGGCGCCATATGAAGAAAAGAACTTTTCTTAAACTATCCTCTGTTATGATGGCTGGATCCGCCTTTTCTCCACTTGTCGATTGGGCACAGGGTGAAAAGATCACCAATTGGGCAGGCAACCTCACTTATAGCACCAGTTCGCTGACCAAGGCCGCTTCGGTGGACGAAGCGCGGGCCTGGATAAAAAATCAGGCGCGGTTCAAGGTATTGGGTACGCGGCATTGTTTCAACGATATTGCCGACTCACGCGACGAGTTCTTGTCGCTTGGCTCGATGAATAAGGTGGTCGCGCTCGACAAAGCGAAATCGACGGTGACCGTGGAAGCGGGTATCCGCTACGGCGAACTGGCGGTTTTCCTGAACGACAATGGATATGCGCTGCACAACCTGGCCTCGCTCCCGCATATTTCCGTTGCGGGGGGATGTGCTACGGCCACGCATGGATCGGGCGTTCACAATGGTAATTTGAGTACGGCCGTGGTGGGAATGGAATTCCTGACGGCTGAGGGGGAGCGGGTGCATGTGTCGCGGTCCGGGGGCGGTCATTTTTTGGGTGCGGTGGTGCACCTGGGTGGGATCGGGGTCGTGACGAAAGTGGAGTTGTCGGTACAACCGAGCTACCAGGTCAGGCAGTATGTCTATGAGCATATGCCGATGGCGTCCCTGGAGCACCAATTCGACGAAATCATGTCGGCGGGGTATAGTGTAAGTCTGTTTACCGACTGGCGCAATAAGAACATCAACGAAGTGTGGATCAAGCGCAGGGCCGGGGAGCCGGGGGATTTTGGCCGGCGGCCGGAGTTTTTCGGCGGCAAGGCTGCCACGCAGAACGTGCATCCCATACGGGAGTTATCGGCGGAGAATTGTACTCCGCAGATGGGTGTACCAGGGCCCTGGCATGAGCGGCTGCCCCATTTCAAGATGGGTTTTACGCCTAGCAGCGGCAAAGAATTGCAGAGCGAATATTTTGTTCCCCGTGAGCATAGCTACGAAGCGATCATGGCGGTCGAGCGGCTGCATGAGCAGATCTCGCCGCATTTGCTTATCACCGAAGTGCGGTGTATTGCGGCGGATGAATTTTGGATGAGCCCATGCGGGCATCGGCCCAGTACGACGATCCATTTTACGTGGAAACCAGAGTGGGCTGCGGTAAAGACGTTGTTGCCGCAGATAGAGACTGCGCTGGCGCCGTTTCAGGCGAAGCCGCATTGGGGGAAGCTGTTTACGATGCCTCATGCGCGGCTGGCGGCGTTGTATCCGAGGCTGCCGGAGTTCCAGCAATTGTTGCGGCATTACGATCCGGGTGGCAAATGCAGGAATGCATTTTTGGACAGGGTGATACTCGGGGTTTGATGTTGCGGCGGCGGAGCGTCTCCGTCAGCATGTGGAGCTGCGATCTATCTACAGATAGCTAGGGTTTGGTGAGGGTAGGGTAGGTGACGCCTAATTGGTCCAGGTAGGTCTTGTATTTGGAGGGGTCATAATAATATTTCCGCATTTGTTCGCGGTACTTATCCATGATCTCCTTGTTCAAAAAAATGGAAGGTGGATCATCCTTGGTGATAAAGGGCTTGTATTTGATGTCTTTCGTTTGGACGTTTGTGAAGTAGTCCTTGGCATCTTCCAGTACTTTGGGCCGGGTAAACAAGTCGATCAGTGTCAGCGCCGTTGCCTTGGCGCCGGCAAGGGAGCCCTTGTGCGCGATGGGCGTTGCCATGGCGATGGCATCGGCCCAGTGGTGTCCTTTGGTGCCGGGGATATTCGCGGGATAATAGAGGACGATGGTCGGCACATTCCAGGAGATATCGGCAATATCGTCCGAGCCGCCGCCCCAGGAGAAAGGCACCGAGCCTCTAAGGGTGTCGAGTTTGGTGGGCAGCCCATGGATAGGCTTGCCTTCGTCGTCGGTTTTGGGTGCTTCCACCAGTTTTTGGACGGCGACTGCGAGTTGCTGGTCCGCGTCGGTCCATTGCGGGTAGCCGACTTTTTTGATGTTGGCGTACATGTCGAGTGCGAGGGCCTTGTTAAAGTGGCCGGGCCAGGCTGTGCCGAGGATCTGGTAGTGCATTTTGGTGTCGGTCATCAAGGCGGCGCCGTTGGCGATATTGATGCCAGCGGCATACATGCTGCTGATATCCTCGTAATTCCTTTCGCGGAAATAGTACCAGACGGATGCTTTGGACGGGACGACATTGGGCTGGTCACCGCCATCGGTGATCACATAGTGAGAGCGTTGGGTCGGTTTAAGGTGTTCGCGTTTAAAATTCCAGCCGACGTCCATCAATTCCACGGCGTCGAGTGCGCTTTTACCGCGCCAGGGTGCGCCCGCGGCGTGGGCGGCGTCTCCGTCGAAGAAGAATTTTACGGATACGAGGCCATTCATGCCGGGGTCGCCATAATTGCAGTTCCAGTCGGTGCCAACGTGGGTGAAGATACAGGCGTCGATGCCTTTGAAATAGCCGTCGCGGATATACCAGGCTTTGCTGCCCAACAATTCTTCGGCTACTCCCGGCCAGATGACGATGGTCCCGGGGATATGGTTCTTCTCCATGATCTCTTTCATGGCCAAGGCGGCGAAGATGATGACGGCCTGACCGGAATTGTGTCCTTCGCCGTGGCCGGGGGCGCCCTCTACGATGGGGTCCTTGAAGGCCTCGCCGGGTTTTTGGCTGGCTTTGGGGATGCAATCGAGGTCGCTGCCGAGCGCGATCACAGGGCTGCCGCTGCCCCAGCGGGCCATCCAGGCAGTGGGGATGCCGGAGATGCCTTTTTCCACCGTGAAACCTTTTTCACTGAGGAAGTTAGTGAGGTAGTTGGAACTTTCGACTTCCTGGAAGCCCAACTCGGCGAAACTGAAGATCATATCAACCATTTCCTGCACGCCTTTTTCATTGGCGGCGACGTTGACAAGTGCCTGTTGTTTGAGCCGGTCGATCGCAGCTGGAGTGTAGGTTTGCTGTGCGCGGGTGGCAATTGAAAAGAGGAGGCAAAAAGCCAGCGGGAGGCCCAGGGGCCCCGGGACAGTTGTCGGGCGATTCATGTGTAGTGTGAAGTTTTGGTCAACCTAATATACGGTATATTCGTGAAATGAAACCTAGCCTGGGCGAGGTTCCATCAGGCCTTTAAAAAAAACGTAAAATTCCTCGATGAAATATTCTCAATGGATAGGTGTGGGGGCGGCGATCCTTGTCGTTATCGCCTGCTTTGTGCCCTGGGCTTACTACCCTGATCTGCGGGAACAATTTACCGGATTTTTTTCAGAGCAGAACCGGTATGGGCGACCCGGGAAAGTGTTGATCGTTCTTTGTGTGGTGGAGACCCTGCTTTTCTTGACACCCAGGATCTGGGCCAAGCGCGCCAATTTGTTTATGTCTGCGGTGACGCTGGCCTGGGGTATAAAATCCTATATGTTATATACGGCCTGTTACAGGGGGATCTGTCCCGAGCGCAGGCTGGGCATCTTCCTGGTATTGGGTGGTGCGGCCATCATGTTGGCGGCCAGTCTGCTTCCTGACCTTTCGGTCAAAGAGGAGAAAATACCCGGTTAAGATTGGATAAAGCGGGCGACGGCGAAGGCGCAGCCTGCAGCCAGGGCGCCGATGATCATGACGCGCAATGCGCCGGCGATAGGGGGCATGCCTGTTACCTTGCTTTTGAAATAGCCGAAAATAAACAAACAGCAGAGGGTGATGACCGCGGATATTTTGAGGCCTGTGACGCCATCGTTGACAAAGAAATACGGGCTTAACGGGATCAGGCCGCCGACAATATACGAGCAGCCGATATTAAAAGCGCTCTTGCGGGCGCGTCGGGGGTCGGGTTTGTCGAGTCCCAGTTCGTATTTCATCATGAATTCGACCCATTTGTCTTTGTCTTTTGTCATTTCCGCCACTGCCTGGTCCTGGACGTCCTGGGTTAGTCCCAGTCCTTCAAAAAACTCCCTTACCTCTTCACGTTCCTTGTCAGGAACATTTTCTACTTCGTAGTACTCCCGGCGTAGTTCGGCGTTGTAATGGTCCATCTCCGTTTTGCCCGCTAGGTAGCCGCCGAGGCCCATCGCGATGGCACCTGCCGCTATTTCGGCTATACCGGCGATCCAGATCAGGTTGAGGTGGTTGGCGCCTACAGCGGCGCTGAGGCCTGCGGCGAGGGCAAAGGGAACGGTGAGTCCGTCGGACATACCGATGACGATGTCAGTCAGGATCTCCGAACTTCGCAGGTGTTCTTCGACATGGGCGCCTGAGTGGGCTCCGGGGGCGGTTACGATCTGGTGCATGGTTCAAAACTACTGATTTTTTGACGGCTGGCGGCTCACGCATCGCCGAAGGACTATCTGACGAGGTCGGGTTACGAGAGCACGCTCAGGCTGGACCTGAGGATTTCCACGCATTCCAAAATTTGTGGCCGGCTGATGACCAAGGGTGGGGCGAGGCGGATCTTGTCGCCATGGGTAGGTTTCGCCAGCAGGCCGTTCTCTTTGAGGGCCAGGCAGAGTTGCCAGGCGGCGTCAGGTCTTGGATGATCGATCACGATCGCGTTGAGGAGGCCCAGGCCTCTTATTGCTTTGATATAGGGCGAGTCGAGGGCAAGGATTTCCTGGCGGAAGAAGGCGCCGAGCGTGGCCGCGTTGTCGGCAAGCCGTTCATCTTTGAGCACCTGGAGGGCGGCGATCGCCACTTTGCATGCGAGGGGGTTGCCACCGTAGGTGGACCCATGTTCGCCGGGACGGATCGTGAGCATGATGGCGTCGTCGGCGAGGACGGCGGACACGGGGAGCATGCCGCCGCTGAGGGCCTTCCCCAGCACGAGGATATCGGGTCTGACGTCTTCGTGGTCGCAGGCCAGCAGGCGGCCTGTGCGGCCCAGGCCTGTCTGAATCTCGTCGCCGATGAAGAGGACGCGGGCTGCTTCGCAATATGCTTTGGCCGTCCGCAGGTAGCCTTCGTCCGGGACGACGACGCCGGCTTCGCCCTGGATGGGTTCGACCAGGAATCCGGCGACCATCGGGTCTTCGAGCGCCTTCGCCAGGGCCGGGGCGTCATTGAAAGGAATAATGACGAATCCTGGGGTATAAGGCCCGAAGTGGTTGTTGGAATCGGGGTCGGTGCTGAAGGAGATCACGGTAGTGGTACGGCCGTGGAAATTATTTGCGCAAACGACGATTTTTGCCTGGCTTGGGGGGATGCCTTTGACGGTGTAGCCCCAGCGGCGGCACAATTTGATGGCGGTCTCTACGGCCTCGACACCGGTGTTGACGGGTAGGACCTTGTCGTAGCCGAAATAATTGGTGACATACTGCGCGTATTCGCCCAGCAGGTCGCTATGGAAAGCGCGGGAGGTAAGGGTCAGCCGGCCAGCCTGTTCGATCAGGGCGGCGACGATGGTGGGATGGCAATGGCCCTGGTTGACGGACGAATAGCCGCTGAGACAGTCGATGTACCTCTTTCCGTCGACATCCCAGACGTAGATGCCGGCCCCGCGGGTGAGGACTACGGGCAGGGGGTGGTAGTTGTGGGCGCCGTGTTTTGCTTCGAGTCCTAGATAGTGCAAGGTCTCCTGCGATGGACCGGTCAGTGTATGCATATTAATGAGAGATAGAAGTGATATAAATATAGAAATGAGCATTTTGCGCTCGCAGAGAATGGGGCGATATCGTCAGCAGTGGTGATCCAGAAAGTCCAGATTGCTTCGCAGAAAAGATATGTTATGATAGTGATACATCGGCTAATGGGCTAGCGCAAGATACGATAATTATATGTTTTGGGAAAGGGGGACTGCCGGGGGGGGTTGTGTTTTTGGAAGATTGCATAGAAGCTGGAGCCGCTCCCGGTGAGGGAGGCATAAAGGGCCCCCTGGCTGTAAAAGGTCTCAGTAATTGCGTTGAGTTCGGGGTATGCTTCGAGGATGGGCGCTTCGAAGTCGTTTCGCAGGTTTTCTTTCCAGGTGTCGATAGGACGGGAAAGGATCTCCCGCAGGGATAATGCCGGTTCGCCGGTGTGTTCAGGTTCTACGGGATGTGTTTGTTCGCCGGTGTGCCTGGATTCCGCGGGGTCTGTCAACTCGCCGCCGTGTTCACGTCTTACCGGATATGCCTGTTCGCGGGGCTTGCAAAGAGCGAAGGCCTGTGCGGTACTGATGTGGACACCGGGGTCGACGAGGGCGATCGCATAGGCGGAAAGGTCGAGGGAAAAGGGTTCGAGTCGTTCGCCCCTGCCATGCCCGATGCAGGGTGTATCGAGGATAAAGAAGGGGCAGTCGCTGCCTAATCGGGTGGCGTATTGAAGCAACTGTTCGGTGGAGAGGTTAAGGTGGAAAAGTTGGTTAAGGCCAGTGAGAGTGCCCGCGCCATCGGCGGACCCGCCGCCCAGCCCCGCGCCGATCGGGATATTTTTATACAAATGGATATGGATCACCGGGAGGTCGGGGATATCTTGTTTCAGGAGGCGCCAGGCGCTGAGGCAAAGGTTGGCTGTGGGGTCGCCGGGAATGGGCAGGCCGTAGGAACTGAAAGTGGGATCGGTGTTGTTGGTGGGGATGAGTTCGAGGGCGTCTTTTAATGGCAGGGGGTAGAAAACTGTTTCGAGGTCGTGGTAGCCGTCTGGGCGTTTGCGCAGGATGCGCAGTCCGAGGTTTATTTTGCAGTTAGGAAAAAATATCACCTTGTTTTTCTTCGGCTGTTGATCTCGTCGCGGATGGCTATGGCGCGGATGTAGTCCTCCTGTTCGAGGACTTCGTTTAGCAGGGAGGTGAGGTCGTCCATGGAAAGTGCCTTCAGGTCCTCGCGATTACCGCTGCTTTCGGTGGTAGAGATCGTAGCGGTGGTGGCGGTCTTTTTCTTTTTTGAAGAGCTGTCCTCCATGAGTATGCCGGCGCTATCGAGGATGTGTTCGTAGGTGAAGATAGGGCAGCCGAAGCGAACGGCTAGCGCGAGTGCATCGCTGGTGCGGGAGTCGATCTCGACAGTGTCGTGTTCGCTGACGCAGACCAGCTTGGAGTAGAAAATGCCTTCCTGCAGGTCGCAGATGATGATCTCCTGCAGATCAATGGTGAAAGCGCTCATAAAATTTTTCATGAGGTCATGGGTGAGTGGACGGCTGGGATGCATTTTCTCCAATGCTACCGCAATAGCTTGAGCCTCAAAACCACCGATCACGATTGGCAATCGCCGCAAGCCATTGACTTCGCCCAGCACAACCGCATAGGAATGGGTTTGTGTGATACTATGTGACAAGGCCACTATTTCCAGTTCGATCTTCTTCATAAAATATTATGCGAAAATAGTGGATTTTTTTTAAAAGACCCCGCCCTCAAGGTCAAAAGAAGACCGGCATCATTTCTATTATGTCCCTCCATCAGGAGGAGGCGTTTTTGAGCTTCTTTACGGCTTCGATCAGCTTGGGTACCACCTCGAAAGCGTCGCCTACGATGCCGTAGTCGGCTGCCTTGAAGAAGGGCGCTTCAGGGTCTTTGTTGATAACAACGATTACCTTACTGCGGTTCACTCCGGCAAGATGTTGGATGGCGCCGGAAATCCCAATAGCGACATAGAGGTTAGGCGCGATAGCTATTCCTGTTTGTCCAACGTGCTCGTTGTGTGGGCGCCAGTGTGCGTCTGCAACGGGCCGGCTGCACGCCGTGGCTGCGCCGAGCAGATGAGCAAGTTCTTCGATCATTCCCCAGTTCTCGGGCCCCTTCAGCCCACGGCCGCCGCTGACGACGAGGGCTGCTTCCGTAAGCGGGACTTCGCCTGAAGCTGCCGTCACCGAAACCACTTTTACCTTCGCGGCAGGTGCCTGGGCAGTCAAGGGGATGATATCTGCTGTCCCCGTTCCCTCCTTGACGGAATAGGCATTCGGATTTAGCGCGATCACCTTGAAGGGTGTCGCGATAGAGATATTGGCAAAAGCCTTACCGGAAAAGACGGTCTTTTTGACGATAAAGCCGTTGCTTGTATCCGGCAGTGTGATGGCGCCGGAGACCAGGCCTGCTTTTAGTCGCACGGCTACCCGCGGGGCTACGGCCTTGCCGCTGGAATTATTGCTGAAAACGACGACGCTTTCGCCTGCGGCGGCTACGGTGTCCGCGATGAGCTTTGCATATACCTGTGCATCGAGATGGTCGAGTGCGGACTCGGCCAGGTGATGGATCTTTTTGACGCCGAATGCTCCGAGCCTGGACGGGTCGGAGGAAATGGTCCCAAGCAGAATGCCTTCGGCTGTAGTACCCAGTTGTGCGGCCAGCGCGGCGCCATAGCTGAGTGCTTCGAGGCAAGCTTTTTTAACGTGTCCTTCTGAATGATCTATGAAGATGAATACTGACATGGCAATGTGTTTATGTGGATCGAATAAGACCTGTACGTTGTTGGTTGGTGACGGGATCGTGTTAGAATACGCGGGCTTCTTCGTGCAGGAGACGGATAAGCTCGGCGGGGTTATCGGCCGGGATGAGCCTTACGCCGGCCTTTGCCGGGGGCAATTCGAAAGAGACGATGCCGGTGAGCGGCTCGGCCGCAACCGGTTCTACCACCTTCAGCGGTTTGGTGCGAGCGCTCATGATCCCCTTCATGTTGGGTATGCGCTGTTCCGCTACGCCTTTCTGACAGCTTACAACGAGGGGAAGCGCTGCTTCGTCTGTTTCTTCACCGCCCTCGATCTCGCGAATAACCGTTGCCGTGTTGCCGGCGAGGTCGAATTTTGTCGCCAGGGAGATATAGGGAAGGTCGAGCAGTTCGGCCAGCATGCCGCCGATGGAGGAGCTGTTGTAATCAATGGTCTCTTTTCCGGTGAGGATCAGGTCATAGCCGCCCTGTCTGGCCGTCTCTGCGAGTTGGACAGCGATATAATAAGGGTCATGGCTATCGGCATTCACGCGGATCGCTTCGTCGCCACCGATCGCGAGTGCCTTACGGATGATGGGATCCGAATCCGCAGCGCCGACGGAGATGAGATGGATAACGACAGCAGGGTCTTTTTCTTTTAGTTCGATCGCCCGGACGAGGGCATACCATTCGTCGTACGGGTTGATGATCCATTGGACGCCGTCACCGGCGAACTTTGTATTGTTATTGGTAAAAGCGATCTTTGCCGTTGTATCCGGCGTTTTACTGATGCAAACTAAGATCTTCATTTCTCGTTTAATTTTAAGGTGGCGCCCTCCGGGCTGCACCGGGTGAAAACTTGCCGGCCTAAAAGCCGTCAATGACTGAAAACTTGCCAGCCCAAAGTGCCGTCAATGACTGAAAACTTGCCGGCCTGATGCCGTCAATAAACGGGCATAAAGGTTGTTTATGCAACTAAACAAAGATAAGGCATGTCGGCTGTATTCGGGAATAATTTGTAATAAATTTTATGGCTATGGACAGGATCGAAAAATTGAAGGAATTCCTCTTGAAAGAGCCTGACGATCCATTTATTAAGCATGCGTTGGCGCTTGAATATTGGAAGGCTGGCGATACGGGTGCGGCGCGTGGGTTGTTGGAGGCTGTTTTGGCGAAGGATGTTGCGGCAGTTGGCTCTTATCTCCAATTGGGAAAGTTGTTGGAGAGTTTGGGTGAGCCGCGTTTGGCATCGGGTTGGTACGAAAAAGGCATGACGGCTGCCCGGGCGGCGGGGGAGAAGCGTGCCTATAATGAATTGCGGGCGGCATACGATGATCTGGTGGAGGAATAGTAGATTTGCCGGGATGGATCTGCTGGAATCATTCAAATCATTTACGATAACGGAGCGCCTTTTTGCGCCGGCTGACCGGCTTTTGCTGGCGGTGAGCGGGGGGCTGGATTCCGTGGTGTTGACCGAGCTTTGTCATCGGGCGGGGCTTGATTTTATCATCGTGCATTGCAATTTCCAATTAAGGGGTGCAGAGAGTCAGCGCGATGAGGAGTTTGTTTCGCAGCAGGCGAGGCAGTATGGACGCGACCTCAGGGTCAGGCGCTTTGACACTGAAGCATATACCGTGGCGAAGAAAGTGTCGGTGCAGGTGGCCGCACGGCAGTTGCGCTATGAGTGGTTTGACACGCTTCTTTCGAATGAACCGGCGCGTTTTGTATTGACCGCGCATCAGCTCGATGACAACATAGAGACGATGCTAATGAATTTCTTCAAAGGCACGGGTATCGCCGGAATGCGGGGGATGTTGCCGAAGCAGGGCCATGTGGTTCGTCCGCTTTTGTTCGCAAGCCGTAAGCAATTGGCCGAATTTGCCACTGAGGCGGGCCTCGGCTGGGTCGAAGACAGCTCCAACCGGTCGGATAACTATACGCGAAATTATTTCCGGCACCAGGTGATCCCGCTTATAGAACAGGTGTATCCCGGGGCCTTGTCCAATTTGGCGGATAACCTTGGCCGGTTCAGGGAGGTAGAGACTGTTTACCGGACAGCCATCGATGCGCAGCAAAAAAAGCTGGTGGAGTACCGGGGACATGAAGTGCATATACCGGTAGCGAAATTGAGGAAGCTATCGCCGCTGGCGACATTGCTGTACGAGATCGTGTCGCCCTATGGCTTTTCGCCGCAGCAGCTCGATGCTATTATCGGGTTGTTGGATAGTGACTCCGGCAAATATGTGCTATCGGCAGCGTGTACCCACCGGCTGCTGAAGAATAGGAATTGGCTGATCCTTTCGCCCTTGGCGGCCGGTGAGGCGGCGCATATCCTGGTGGAGGAAAAGGACGCCGTAGTCCGGTTCAGGGATGGGGTGTTGACGGTCGAGCGGGTCGGATTGCCGGAGGTATTGGATCAGGGGCCGTCGGTGGCGTTGCTGGATGCTTCGCGGGTAATCTTCCCGCTTTTACTGCGCCCCTGGAGGCCCGGCGATTATTTTTATCCCCTCGGGATGCGTAAGAAGAAAAAGCTGTCCCGGTTCTTTATCGATAGGAAGTTGTCGATAGCCGATAAAGAGCGGGTATGGGTGTTGGAGATGGACAAAAAGGTCATTTGGGTCGTCGGGTTAAGGATCGATGACCGGTGGAAACTGGGTCCTGGCACGGCGTCGGTATTGAGGATCGGATGTGAGCGGGGCGTCGGGTCCTAGAAATTCGGATGGCTGAGTTGGTTCACGAAATCGGCCATGATCGCGGGGTGTACCGCAGCCGTAAAGAGGATGCCGAAGAGGGCGCCCCAGAGGTGGGCATCGTGATTGACATTATCGCCGCCTTTTCTGGACATATAAATGGAATAACCCAGGAACAGAACGGCGTAGAGGATGGCAGGCATTTTCAAAAAACTAAAAAGTGCGACGGTATCCCAGGGCCGGATAAGGATAAAGGCAAACAGTACGGCGCATACGGCACCGGAAGCGCCGAGGCTGCGGTAGTTGTAATCGTCTTTCCGTTTGAGATAAGTCGGCACGTTGGCGGCGATAAGCGCCGAGGTGTAAAGGATGGGGTAATAATAATGCTGCAGACCCAGTTCCCCCATATAATAGTTCTCCAGCGCCGTGCCGAAGAAATAGAGTGTAAACATATTAAAAGCAAGATGCATAAAGTCGGCATGGATCAGGCCGCATGTTAAAAAACGATAATATTGATGCTGCATGCTGATTGCCGGGGGCCAGAAGATCAGGGCATCCATTAGTCTTCGATTGCTGAAAGAGAGGAAGGAAATAATTGAGGTAAGGATGATGATGCCCGTCGTGAAGCTGTACATCTGGATTTTTTTTAAAGATACATCATTTCGGGTGAATAAACGACTCGACCGCCGTTGTCGCGCGGGTTTCAGCCGTGGTGGTATTTTTCGTTGCGAAGGATGGTACAAGCGCGATAGAGCTGTTCTGCCAGGAGGAGGCGAACCAGTTGGTGTGGCAGGGTGAGTTGGGAGAGCGACCATCGGTTATCCGACCTGGTGAGAACGGTCTCGTCGAGGCCGTAGGCACCCCCTATGAGGAAAATGAGTTGCTTATTGCTGTCGTTGGCGCGGTCCTGGATGAAGTGGGCGAGTCCTTCGGAACTCATTTGGCGTCCGCGTTCATCGAGGGCGATCAGGTAGTCGTTCTTGGCGAGCTGGGCTAAGATGGTCCCGGCTTCTTTTTTCTTTTGGATGGCGGCAGTTGCCGCGGCTTTTGGCGGTGGAATGATCAGCCATTCCGCCGGGTAGTAGTGATTGATGCGGCGGGTAAAGTCTTCTACGCCGTGTTGCACGTAGGGTTCGTGTTTGTTGCCGATGGACCAGAGTTGGAGTTTCATGGTGCAAAGCTAAGGCATGTCGGGCTGACGAGCGGTCATTCTGCTGAAGGGAGGGTGAAGGTGAACGTGCTGCCCTTGGCGGGGCGGCTTTCGATGTGGAGGGCCCCGCCATTGCGGAGAATGAATTCTTTGCAGAGCATCAGGCCGAGGCCGGTGCCGGCTTCGCCTGCCGTGCCCTTCGTGGTGTAGAAATTGCTCAGTCGTATTTTTTCCAGCGCATCGGCTGGAATGCCCATGCCGGTGTCGCTGACGAAGATGGCGGTCCCGGTATCGGCAGCCCGGGCGCCGACCTGGATGGCGCCGCCTTCCGGCGTATATTTGATAGCGTTAGAGAGGAGGTTTCTGAGGATAAGATTGACCATGTCCCGGTCGGCGAAGGCGAACACGTAGGGGTCTGCCTGCAGCGTCACACGGATCTTTTTGGCATCTGCCTGCAGTTTCAGCAGCCTGGTTACTTCCGTAATGAGCCCGGCGACGTCTATGGCCTGCGGGTTCAGGGTATCGGCCTGCATCTGGCTTCGCGCCCAGTGCAGTACATTTTCCATCAGGTTGGTCGTATAGGTGAGCTCGCTCACGACTTCGGGTACCATGTCCTTGATCTCCTGCGCCGGCAGGTCATACTGCTCCATGTTGCGGAAGAGGTTGCGAAGGGCATAGATGGGAGATTTGAGGTCGTGGGCGATGATCGAGAACAGGCGGTTCTTGAACGCATTGAGCTGGGTAAGTTCATCCGTCTGCTGGCGCAACAGGGCACCGGTAGCAGTGATCTCTTCTTTTTGCTGGAGGATGCTTTGCTGGTAGCCGGTATTCTCACGTTTGATGAGGAAGAGGCCGTAGAAAATGAGTACGATGGCCAGCAATTCGTTGAACACGTAAAAGGGAAGGCTGGCGGTGATCAGTTCATAGGTATAGTGTTTGCAAAGGCCGGCCAGTACGAAATAGTTGACCATGGACATGCCCAGCACGAAGAGCATCTGGCTGATCTGCTGGATAAAGAAAACGGAGAGGATGCCATACAGGATAAAGGACAATTCCACTCCCATATTGATGCCCCAGATGTAGACGATGCCCGTTGTAAGCGGGTAGAGAATGAAGTAGGCGATCCTGGCGAGGTCATATTGTCGGCGTGCGTTGAGCCCCAGTGCGAGCCCGCTGATGCTGGCTGGCAAACAGGCGACGAGCCAGGCGATTAAAGGGAAATGACGATTGGCGACAAGACCGGCGATGGGGATGAGGAACCCGGTGATGAGCTGAAAAAAATTAAGCTGGTTGAAGATACCCAGCTTTCTCTTTTCGTAATCATCCATGTCGATGGTGAAACCGATGGCCTTGATGCGTTCGAGCGATAGCGATGAAGCGGTGCCTGCAGCCTGAAACTTTCCCTGCCAGTCGGCGACTGAGCCGGCGGGTTTTACGCGTCCGTGAAAGAACGTAAGCCGTTGAGGAAGGATCTTCA
>CBDCBP010000003.1:0-242463 GCA_965214315.1 Puia sp.
TTATTATCCGGATGCGGCCACGATTGACCATTATCGCCATCGGCTCGAAAAGCTGGATAAAATAACGAGGTTGGCCGCGGCAACCCAGGATGACCAGGCGGCGGATTTTTTCGATCATCCCTCCTCTTCAAAAGTACATTGATCAAGTTAATAGCCGCCGTGGCAAAGACCAGCAATTTGACAGGCCAGTCCTCCGGAATTACCGAAAGCAAGCCAAATACTGTTGATAACATGACTGAGCAGAATAGCATACTAATGCTTAATTTTATCTAAAAAGTATCATTTACGAGAATATTTTAATTACAAATTGTAAGTATATTAATATTGTAATAGAAATTTAGATAGGCGAAAATAAAACAATTTTTTATCGAAAATCTCAAGGTAGAAAAAAAATATAAAAATAAATCAGGTTCTTAGTTGCGTATGGAGAAAGATCCACGATACAAGATCATAAAGCTATTGGTTTCAGAAGGCGACATAAAGTCGTTTGATGATTTCTTCAAGTATATACCTAGAAGCGTTATAGCCAACGACTTAGGAATCAACTACGGCCGCTTTTTCCCTCTTGCTGAATAACCTGGAAGGCTTTCGAATGGGCGATCTCTTTCGGTTAGCCGGGCTTCTTGAAATAAAGGAATCTGTTCTTCTTGCGCTGGTACTGGCACAATACGAATCGACAAAGAAGAAAGACCAGCAATGAGAAAGCTCGCCGCGAGAGGCGAGTCTTGGACCGTTTGGCTGACCTGACAGGGTACGGTGTCGTTCGTATCCTTCGCATTCATCGATCCTCGGTTGGGGAACACTCAATCTAGCTCAAGGCCCGGCACATCGTGCCGACCATTTTTGCACTTCCGCTCTCGCGAGCGAGCTTGGAACTTCGTCAAAACTCGTCCCTTGCTTTGCCTCATTCGTGAAGTTCGCTTCGCCCCTTCACATCCGGGACAAAAAAAGGCCGCGCCCCAAGGCGGGGCCATGAACTGGTTTGGCTGTTTAAAGGAAGATTGCCGAAGGCAATGCTAAATTGGGGGAGGCTTAATCCTCAAATAATGTCCGCTCGCTGCGCTCGCTCAGCATTGTCGTTTTTCCGATTTGCCCGGAGCAAGCTCCAGCCGACTCCAAAACAAAAATGCCCCGCCGAAAGGCAGGGCATCAATTGAAGTTTGGCTGTGGAAGAAGGATTCGAACCTCCACGGGGCGGTTGGCGGTAGCGCAATGTGTGGTGGTCAACCCCAGTCGGGCCCGATTTTGGTCGGATCCGGCATTACACTATGTTTATCCCTGACTCCCCACCCCCGAGACAAGAGGGCATGTCTGCCAAGTTTCATCACTCCACAATTTTTAAGATCTTCAGACGCCGAAAAAGCATTCGTAAGCGTCATTGACACAAAATTAAAGAAATGCCCGAAATATTCGCATTTTTTGAAAGAAAATTTTTGTAATTTAAAAAATATTCAAATATTTGCACATTATATTGGAGAAAATTCAAAAATCAAACGAAGATGGCCGTCAAATTGAATCTCGATAAACTAGACCTGCAGATCATACACGAAATGATGGAAAATGCAGAAATTTCGTATGCTGAACTAGGCAAGAAGCTATTTGTCTCGGGAGGCACGATCCACGTCCGCATAAAAAAATTACAGGAGCTATCAGTTGTTAAAGGTACAAAACTACATGTCGATCTAAAGCAATTGGGATATGATGTGATCGCATTTATCGGCATATACCTGGAAAAGAGTTCTTTATATGATAGCGTTGCACGCGAACTGCAAAAAATCCCTGAGATCGTGCGACTCAACTATACCACCGGCAACTATAGCATGTTTGCCGAGATCGTATGTAAAGACATCAACCAGCTAAGATTCGTGCTGCATGATGAACTACAGAAAATAAAGGGCATCGAACGCACCGAGACATTTATTTCCCTCGATGAGAGCTTTACGCGAAACGTACAGGTTTTCAAAGAATAGTTTCTCACGCCCGAACATCGAGCGCATCCCGCAACCCATTCCCCAACAGGTTAAAAGCTAGCACGAGGATCATGATCGCCAGGCCCGGCGCCAACGCAAGCACCGGGTTATGCGTAATGATAAAATTATAATTCTCCTTTATCATCAATCCCCAACTTGGCTGCGGCGGCTGCACACCCACGCCGAGAAAGCTGAGCCCCGCTTCGATCACGATCGCCGACGCAAAATTCGATGCCGCGACTACCCAAACAGGACCCATGACGTTTGGCAGGATGTGACGAAATAGGATGCGGCCATCGGAATAACCCAGCGCCCTCGCCGCTTCCACATATTCCCGCTCACGCAAAGCAAGCACCTGCCCGCGAACGATCCTGGCGACGTTTACCCAGAGCGTGAGACCAATAGCAATAAATACTTGCCAGAAGCCTTTCCCCAGCACGAGCATGATGGCAAAGACAAGCAGCAGCGTGGGGATGCTCCAGACCACATTCACCAGCCAGAGAATGATCTCATCGACGCGGCCGCCAAAATACCCCGCCAATGCTCCCAACAATACACCTACGGTGAGCGAAAGCAAAACAGTGATCATGCCGACGGCGAGACTGATCCTAACGCCGATCAGCAACCGGCTCAGGATATCACGGCCGTATTTGTCCGTGCCTAGCCAGAACCTCTGGGTCTTTACGGGCAGGCTAAAAGCAGGTGGGGGGCGTTGCAAACCGGCGGGGTCGCCAGCGTCGTGCAACGCAGGCTGGCGCGAACTATCCGGTCCGGCGACGGCGCGGGATGTAGATAGCCGCTCCAGCGGAAAGGATCGCCTTTCCGCCACTCCTTCGTCGATGAACTTCTCCACGACCACGCTGTCCCCCTGCACTGAATAGCCATTGATCGGCAAATAGTCGAAAGTGTCCTCGCGCCCATAGAGCAGTTGGTGGAAAAAAGAAACAGCAGGAGGCTGCTGCCGTTTGCGTACCAGCAGGAAGTGCTGGCTGAACCCTGGTTTCCGGCCACCGATCTCGACGATGATGCGGTTGGCGTCGGGGGAATGGTCGGGCGCGATGAAATAGGCGATGACCGCGATCACCAGCGCGGCGCAGATGACGACAAGGCCGAATAATGCGCCTTTGTTGCGCAGCAGACGGGCGGCAGTCTTTCGACGCGCGGTGTTTTTTCCACGGGCAATAGTCGTTTGACGGGTGCCGGTATTTCTTTTCCCCTTCATTTGCTGATCTTTCGGTCCTTCCATTGATAACTGCCGAATTTACCCAACCAGCCAATCACCACGGTATAACAGATATGCAGCGGTTGCAAAGGGGCAAAATAAACCATCAGGTCACCCTGGCCAAAAAATACTGCTACCGACCTGACAAAGGGGTATTCTACGAACGTCTTTACCAGCAGCAGGATCAGGAAGAGCCATAGCCACCAAAAATTCCAAATGGCGCCAAGGGGCAATACAATAAACAAGACGTTCAAAAAATAAACCAGCAGCAACACCCAGAAGATTCTTTTGTCATCGTAGCGATCTGCCTTGCTTGCCCAACGGATCCGCTGATTGACGAATCTTTTCCAGGTCATTTCCGCGGCCGTTGAGACGATGGCTTCTCGGCTCTTCAAAAAGAAGGTCTTCGAAGGATACCGCAGCCAGATCTTGTGCATCAGGAACATGTCGTCGCCGGAGGGAATATGGTCTATATCGGTGTAACCGCCCACAGCGTAGAATGCTGCCTTCGAATAGGCGAGGTTCGCGCCATTACACATGGAATGGAATCCTTTATAGACCGCCGCCCCCGTTATCCCCTGCAATGTCAGGAAGTCCAGTATCTGAAAGATAGAAAGCAGGGAGCGGTTGCGGGCTACGATGCGGACCGGCGCCGCGATGAACTGGGCGCCTTTCTGCTCATAGCAGGCGGCTAGTGCGGAAAGCCATCCGGTCTGAAAAGTGCAATCCGCATCGGTTGTCACGATCAGTTCGCCTCGCGAAGCATGGACCCCCATTTCGATCGCGAACTTCTTATGGGCGCTGACCACCGTCGGCTGCGCAATATCTGCCATTCGCAGACAAGACACGTGAAGGCCTCCGCCGCTGAACCCCCTTACCGCGGCGGCCGTGCCATCGGTCGAATGATCGTCCAGCACGATGACCTCGAAAAGCTCTTTGGGATAGGTTTGCAAAGCGAGCGACCGAAGACAGTCAGCAATATTCTTTTCTTCGTTGCGCGCGGGTATCAGAACGCTGATCCTCGTGACAGCGTCATTCATCGCAGCAACAGCGGTCATCGCAGCAGCATCCACCGAAGCAGGAGCGTCCGCAGCAGCAGTATCCGCTGAAGGAGCAGGATCCATCGAAGCAAGAGCATCCACCGCACCAGAAGCATTCAACGAAGCAAGAAGGTCCATCGAAGGAACAGCATCCACCGCACCAGAAGCATTCAACGAAGCAGGAAGGTCCATCGAAGCAAGAGCATGCACCGCACCAGAAGCATTCAACGAAGCAAGAAGGTCCACCGAAGGAACAGCATCCACCGCACCACTAGCATCCACCAAAGCACCGGCCTTCATCGAGCCCGGCACAACCACCGGAATAGCGTTCCAAGCCCGCTGGTAGGAGACGATCAGCGCGCCGTAAATGACAAATAAGCCGCAAGCGAGGAGTGTCAGCAAAAAGGTCATGTCAGACGATTGGTAAATATAGGACGTTCACGATGACTTCCACGAATTTAGGCTGCAGCAGCTGGTGGCCCGCGGAGAGGAGCGTCAGCTGGCAGTAAGGGGCGCAGGACCGGCGGAACCGTTCCCCCCGTTTCCAACGGATGATCCGGTCATAGCTGCCATAAAACAACTGCACCGGTGTCCGATGATGACGAATGAGCTGCGCGATCGTCCGAAGGCGGGGCCGGAAACGACTCATCACAGTCCAACGCGCGTAAAGCAATTGCCGTGCTTCCACCTCGCCGATATAATGTGACACAAACTTAAAAACACTCGGATTCACGATCCTCAGTCGATTGCCAGTGCGCAACACGACCAAAAGCCAGCCCGGATGCCGCACCGTCCATCGGAAAACGCGGTTGCCAATAAAGGTCTGCGTCCCCAGCCAATACCAGGGATTTACCCGAAGGCCATCCGGCGCCAGCAAAACCATCCGCCGGACCTTTTCGGGCGCTAACTCCAACAGCTGTAAAGCTATCCTGCCGCCCATGCTATAACCAAGTAACGACCAACCGCCCGATAGCCCCGGAAACCCAGCCGCCAGAGCCTCAAGCGCGGCAAGCAGTGCGCGGGGCTCCAATACCCCACCCTCCCGCCATTCCGTTTGCCCATGAAAAGGCAAATCGATGGCAACAACGGTAAACTGCCGGGCCAGCGCCTCGCCGAGAAACCCGAAACTGGCAGCAGACTCACCATAACCGTGGAAGCAAAACAAAAGACTGTCCCCCGCTCCACAAAAGGAGTAGTGAATGCGGGAGCCACCAATCGAAAAATAGGCATTTGACATGCAACATATATTCGCGCTAAATCTACCGATTCCTGCAAAAAAAATTCACGTAATATGCCGGAAATGCTTTATCTTAGATTAGTTGTTTATCTAACAGTATGTCAAACAACCAATTTAAAAAAGGCGAACTCTATAGCTTTATCACCGGAAAAGCGAGCACAGCCATCGCCCGCAACCTGCAAAAGCGTTTCAATGGTGCGGGCATCAAAATCACCATCGAACAATGGAGCGTACTCTATCATTTATGGAAGGAAGACGGCAAGAGTCAACAGGAGTTGTGCAAAGCCACCTACCGCGACAAACCAAGTATCACGAGATTGGTGGATAACCTGGAAAAACAACAGTTGGTGAAGCGCGTACCTTCGGAGAGCGACCGGCGGATCAACATGATCTATCTTACACGGCATTCGCTCAAATTACAGGAGGAGACCATGGCCCTCGCCGAAGCGACGCTTAACGAGGCGCTGGAAGGCGTTCCGGCAGACCGCATAGACATCTGCAAGGAAGTGTTGCAACTTGTATACGACAATCTTCGATAACTAAATTGTATAAACCTATTCTCTCATTAAAACGATTTTCTATGAGCGCATCAACGGAAAAGACAAAGGCCCTTAAGGGGGCGGAATGGTTGATAAAGGAAAGTTCTCCCTTCGAAACATTTATTCCCGAGGACTTCAACGAAGAACAGCGAATGGTCAAGGACATGTGCAATGCCTTTTTAGACGCTGAGGTGCTGCCCGTCATCGACCGTATCGACAAACTCGAGCCTGGCCTGATGCCTTCCCTGATCGAAAAAGCGGGTGAGCAGGGGCTGCTCGGCGCGGCCGTTCCGGAGGAATATGGTGGACTAGGTAAAGACTTTATCACGGCTACCCTCGTGAATGAGGGATTGGGCGGTGGTTTCTCTTTTTCCGTTGGCGTTTCTGCCCATACGGGGATTGGCACCCTACCCATTCTGTATTTCGGAACACCGGAGCAAAAGGCAAAATATATTCCCAAGCTGGCAAGCGGCGAATGGAAGGGCTCCTACGGACTGACGGAACCCAATAGCGGTAGTGACGCGCTGGGTGCAAAGACGTCCGCAAAGCTATCGGCCGATGGCAAGCACTATCTGCTCAACGGTCAAAAATGCTGGATCACCAACGGCGGCTTTGCCGATGTTTATACGGTCTTTGCCAAAGTCGATGGAGATAAGTTTTCGGCGTTTATCGTAGAACGGGGTTTCGAAGGGTTTACCCAAGGGCCCGAAGAACATAAGATGGGGATCAAGGGATCGTCTACAGTCCAGTTGTATTTCCAGGATTGCAAGGTTCCGGCAGAGAACCTGCTTGGAGAGATCGGCAAAGGACATATCATCGCCTTTAATATTTTGAACATCGGCAGGTTGAAGCTTTGCGCAGCTGCAATGGGCGGCGCCAAGCGTGCCGCGACGACTTGCATAGAATATGCGAAGACCCGGGAGCAATTTAAAACGGCCATCGCTAGTTTCGGTGCCATCAAACACAAACTCTCTGAGATGGCCATTCAGATCTGGGCCTCGGAGACGGCTTTATACCGGACTACCAAGTGGATCGACGACAAAGAACTCCAGTTGGTCGCCGACGGCAAGCCTTTCAATGAGGCTTTGCTCGGGGCAGCCGAAGAATATGCGGTCGAGTGCGCTATCCTCAAGGTCTTTGGCAGTGAGATGCTCGACGTGGTGGTGGACGAAGGCGTACAGATCCACGGCGGTAACGGGTATAGCGATGAGTATATTATTTCCAAGGCATACCGCGACAGCAGGATCAACCGGATCTATGAAGGCACCAATGAGATCAACCGGCTGCTCACCGTGGACATGATCCTGAAGAGAGCCATGAAGGGCCGGCTGGATATCATGGGACCGGCTATGGCCGTTGCAAAAGAATTGATGAGCATACCCGACCTCGGTAGCGGCGATGACGGCGCATTCGCTAAAGAAAAGAAAACGATCCAAAACTTCAAAAAGGCGATCCTGATGGTCGCCGGAGCCGCGGTTCAAAAGTTCATGACGAAGCTCGAGGGCGAACAGGAGATCCTGATGAACATCGCCGATATGACCATACAGACTTTTGTGGCGGAAAGCGCGCTGTTGCGTGCATGGAAGCTGACAGACCAGCGGGGTGAGGCTGCGGCAGCTTTTGAACTGGATATCATGCACTGCTTCCTTTATGATGCGGCCGATGCCATCAACAAAGCCGGTAAAGATGCCGTCAACTCATTTGCCGAAGGGGATGAACAGCGAATGATGCTCCTCGGTCTCAAGCGGTTTACGAAAGTAGAGCCTTTCAACACCAAAGCCGCCCGGCGGCGGATCGCGGACCGGCTGATAAACAATAATAAATATCCGCTTTGATCAACCTACGGTCTCCCGCGGCCAGATTTGTAATGGAAATTTGCGGGTCACACTTGAGCAGCACATGCCCACATGAGCAGAGCAGCGTTCGGTTTTCCGGGCGCTGCTTTTTTTCGCAAAATGCCTTACCTTACAGAATGCGAACACGGATGATCCTCTTTCTACTGTTGACGCGGACACTCGCTGGTTTTTCGCAGGACAGCGTCCTGCTCGCAAGGACGACGGGCCCGCTCCCCTTTATGGAATACGGCATCGGAGACGATCGGCTCGGGGGCGCAAAAATGGGCTACCTGGACTCGAATATCCTCGTGAAGATCGTGGACAGTTTTACCACCGACTACAAAGTGAAGCTTTCTGCACAGCACTACGCGTACATCGCCAAGAGCAGCGTCGTACTGCAGGGCAAACAGGCCAACGCTCCAGTTGCACACAATACCCATCTTACCGGCACCATCAGGGTCTTTGGCGACAGTGCATCGGATTATGTGACACTCAACCTGGACGACCGGTATCCCTACCGCGGGCTTCAGCTGCTCGAGCCTTCGCGGGTCGCGGTGGATGTCTATGGCGTAACGAGCAACACGAACTGGATCATCCAATTGCATTCCAGTAAAGAGATCAAAAACACCTGGTATGAGCAGACGGAAGATGACGTATTCCGCATTTATATCGAGTTGAAACATGCCCAGCACTGGGGTTATGCGATCAGCTACGACAGTGCCGGCAAACACCTGGTGGTCCGTATCCGCCGGCAGCCACCCGTGCTGGACATCCGCAAGCTCCGCATCGCCGTCGATGCGGGTCATGGGGGCGATAATTCCGGCGCCAGCGGTGCCGTAAGCAAGGTGCTCGAGAAAGACTATACTTTACTGATCGCCGAACAGTTGCAAAAGGCCTTGAAAACGGCGGGCGTGAAGAATGTCTTTATGACCCGCACCAAAGACACTTCCCTGAGCATGCCCGAGCGGATATTGATGCTCAAGCAATATGACCCCCAGCTGCTGGTAAGCATCCACCTCAATTCCACCTCATCGGATACGGTCCAAGGCACCAGCACCTACTACCGGTATCCCGGGTTCCGCCCCCTCACAATATCGATCCTGGACAGGATGCTGTCGCTGGGGCTGAAGGAATACGGAAATGTGGGCAATTTCAATTTCGCCCTGAGCGGGCCGACCGACTATCCGAATGCGTTGGTGGAGGTCGCTTTCCTCAGCAATCCGGAAGACGAGAAAAAAATACTTAAGCCGGCCTTCCGCAAAGCCGTGGCACAAAAGATTTATTTGGGGATCGTGGACTGGTTGAATCAAATGAAAGTAAAACAATGAACGGATACCTGATGCAGGAGCAGGATTGGGTCGCGGGCCAGGACCTATTCATCGAAAGCTTTTCACCGGAGAACCACTTTGGTGTAGTCTTCGAAGACGACGGCGAAGCTGCGTACTTCTATGCCATAGAAAAAGACGGCCAGGGCGAGGGTATGCATATCCTAGATGCATTGCATATCTATGAGTCGGCAGATCGGGAAGAAGGGGAAGCGTCGGCGGAGCAGGCAGACCGGGACGATCGCGCAGACCAAAAAGGGCGGTTAGACCAACAAGAGCGACTAGAACAGGAAGAGCCGGCAACGCGGCAGAAGCCGGCAAACCGAGAAAACCGGGCAAACCAGGAAGAACCGCCAAACCTGGAAGAACCGCCAAACCAGGAAAAGCGGCTAGAAAAAAAGGAAGCAGGACACCTTCCCCCGGCCCCGGCAAACAACCCGCTGCAAAACCAGTCGATCTGAAGATCATATGGACGCGCGATTGGAAGAAATGCGCGCTCGTCATCGACGGCTATGTGCACGCTTTATTCGATTTCGAAATGCAGGGCGGCTATAATATCAACGAATTCCCTCCCCCCAATTCGATTTGGACCAACGGGGATCGCACACTCACCGACGAACTGATCAGGGAATTATTTTAAATTTGCCGCCGCCGCTGCATCTACAAACCAATGCAGTTCACCGGCAGGCTTTATCTCCTGTGACGGATAAAGATCAGGATTATAAGCACCCTTGAGCACTTCTCTCAGGGCATGCGCTTTCGCCGTTCCGGCGGTCAGGAAGGCGACACAGGCGCTCTTATTGACGATCGTCTTGGTAAGTGTGATCCTGCTCATGTCCTGGGCCTGTAGCCAAAAGGCCTTTGCCCATGCTTTTTCCTCATGAACGATCGGCAAACCCGGGAACAGCGAAAGGGTGTGTCCGTCGTCACCCATGCCGAGCAGGACCAGGTCGAAGCTGTAAGGCGTTTTATCGAAATAGTCGTGGAGGATTTTTTCGTAGTCGGCGGCGGACTGTTCCGGTGCGATATCCGTCCGCATCACATGGATCTGCGCAGCCGGGACTGGCACGAAGTCGAGCAGGGTATCGTAGGCCATTTTCGCGTTGTTCCGACTGTCTTCAAAGGGAACGGCGCGTTCGTCTCCCCAGAAGACATGGAGCCTTGACCAGTCCAGGGTCTCTTTATAAGGCGGCTGGGCGAGCAATTCGTGCAGGCGCTTGGGCGTAGAACCGCCTGATAGCGCGATCGTGAAACGGTCCTTTGTCTTGAGCGTGACGGTGATAAGGTTGGCGATCCACCTGGCCGCGTCGACGCTCAGCGCTTCCGCGTCTTGATATTCATGTAATTCCATCGTCATAATATTAAAAGGGCGACTAAATCTTTGGCGATCTTTGGCGCCTGGTCCGCCCCATAGATAGATAGATCTATTGCGCAGGAGGCATAGTGATCCAGTTGTGTCCATCCCTGGCGATCAGCGCTTCAGCATCCTCGGGGCCCCAGGAATCCGGGGAATAATTGGGGAAGCTGGCCGGAGGGCGGCTTTCCCAAGTCTCGAGTATGGGCATCACGATCTTCCACGCTGCTTCGACCTGGTCGGCACGCATGAACAATGTCGGATTACCTTCCATGACATCGAGCAACAGCGTTTCGTAGGCCTCCGGTTCGGCTTCATTGTCTTTTGGATTGAAGATCATATCCACCGGATTCAGGGTCATGGACTGGCCCGCGCGTTTGGCCTGAAAACGAAGGCGGACCTCCATTTCGGGCTGGATGCTGATGGTCAGCCGGTTTGCCCGCCAGGTCTCCGCCGCCTCCGGCGGAAAGGCAAAACTGGGGGCAGCCTTGAACTGGATAGTGATATTCGAGGCTTTCTGATTCAAGCGTTTTCCGGTGCGCACATAGAACGGAACATCCTGCCAGCGCCAATTATCGATATAGAACTTTACGGCGGCGAAGGTCTCTACCGAAGAAGTTGGGTTCACGCTTTTCTCCTGCTTATACCCAGGCACTTTCTCGCCTTTCATCCAGCCTTCTCCATACTGACCACGGACAGCGATCTGGGTGACCTCTTCCTTCGTGATCCTGCGGACGGCATTCAGCACATCCACTTTCTTGTTGCGGATCTCGTTGGCGTCGAAGCTGACCGGGGCTTCCATGGCGATCATGCACATCAGCTGCAGAATGTGATTCTGGATCATGTCCCGCAGGGCACCCGAACTTTCATAGTAGCCACCACGCCCCTCTACACCGACCGTTTCGGCAGCGGTGATCTGCACGTAGTCGATATAGTGACGGTTCCAGATGGGCTCGAAAAGCGCGTTGGCGAAACGAAGGGAGAGGATATTTTGTACCGACTCTTTTCCCAGGTAATGATCGATGCGGTAGATCTGCTCTTCCTTAAACATGCTCATGAGCAGCGTGTTGAGCTCATGGGCGCTCTTGAGATCGTGGCCGAAAGGCTTTTCAATGACGATACGGGTGGTCGACGTTTCCGAGCAGATATTGAGGGCGCCCAATTTTTTGGCGATGTCAGGCATCAACTGCGGAGCCACAGACATATAAAAAAGCACATTGGGGTGTTCACCCATTTCGGCTTCTTTTGCCTTGACGATCTCGGCGATCTTGCTGTAGTCGTTGTCTTTTTCGGCGTCCATCTGCAGGTAGGTCACGTGCTTGGAGAATTCCTCCCATTGACCGTTGACCTCTTCTTTGCGCCTGCTGAACTGTTTGATGCCGTTATAAAGACGGACGCGGTAATCGTCGTCATTGTAGGGGCTGCGGCCGATGCCCACGACGCCGAATTTTTCCGGCATCCAGCCGTCGATGAAAAGATTGTAAAGGGCAGGAGAAAGCTTTCTGTAATTTAAGTCGCCGCTGCCCCCGAAAATAAAAATGAGCGCGGTTGGCGGTCTTTTATGGTTTGCCATGCTATTATCTGTTGAGTCTTAACAATACAACTAATCACGCTATTTGTTCCACTCGGTATGGAAAGTACCCGGCACATCGGTGCGGTTATACGTATGCGCGCCGAAATAGTCGCGCTGGGCCTGGATCAGGTTGGTGGGCATGCGTTCGCTCCGGTAGGCATCAAAATAACCCAATGCGGCCATATGGCCGGCCACGGGATAGCCCATGTGGATGGCAGAAATGATCACGTTGCGCATATTTTGCTTTTTGCCCTGCAGCAGTTGTGCGATGTCGCTATCCAGCAGCAGATTGGCCAGCGCCGGATTCTTTTCGAAGGACTTGAAGAAGATCTCGAGGAGGGAAGACCGGATGATACAGCCACCACGCCAGATCTTGACCACATCCTTGACCGGAATGTCCATGTCCAGTTCCTTGGATGCGATCTGCAGCATGGCCAGGCCCTGGGCGTAACATAAAATGAAACCGAAGTACAGCGCGTCCTGGACCTGTTGGATGAACACTTCCTTCGGAACGGGGATTTCCGAGGCCGGAGTTTTATAAAGCGCCGCCGCCTGGGTTCTTTCATCTTTATAGGCGGATATTTCGCGCATGTTGACGGCCATATCGATGACCGGAATGGGCACACCGAGATCCATCGCATCCTGCGAGGTCCATTTCCCCGTGCCCTTGGCACCAGCTTTATCGAGGACCATATCTACCAGCCGGTTGCTGGTCTTATCATCCGCTTTCAGGAAGATGTCACGGGTGATCTCGATCAGGAAGGACTGCAGGTCGCCATCGTTCCAGTTCTTATAGATCTTGCTCAGCTCGTCGTTCCCGAGACCCAGGCCCCGATGAAGCAGATCGTAGGTCTCGCTGATCAGCTGCATCATCGCATACTCGATGCCGTTGTGCACCATCTTTACATAATGGCCCGCGGCACCTTTTCCTAAATAGGCGACGCAAGGGACGCCGCCGACTTTCGCGGAGACAGCCTCCAGCATCGGCTGGACGACCTTATAGGCTTCGGAATCACCGCCAGGCATAATACTCGGACCGGTGCGGGCGCCCTGTTCGCCGCCGGAAATGCCGACACCCATGAAGTGAAACCCTTTTTCTTCCATAAAGGTGACGCGGCGCAGCGTATCCACGTAATGCGAGTTGCCGCCGTCGATGACGATATCACCCTTCTCCAGCAATGGCAGCAGACTGTTGATGACATCATCAACCGGTTTACCCGCGGGAACCAGCATCATCATCGAACGCGGCTTCTCAAGCGCCTGTACCATTTCTGCCAAAGTGCTGACACCCTTGACCGTCGTCCCCGGCGTCGCGGACGATTCCAGCGCGGCGCCTTTTGTTTCATCTTTATCAAAGCCGACTACTGCAAAGCCGTGATCGGCCATATTGAGCAACAGGTTCCGCCCCATCGTTCCGAGACCGATCATACCGAATTTAAATAGATTGTTTGCCATGACTATAAATATTGGAACTGTGTTAACAGCAGGGAACGTGTTCACCGAAAAAACCCATTCCCCGCTGTTAGGCTAATGATGGGTGATCTTCGTCGGGCCCCGCCCTCGGCCCTCCTCGATCGCAACCTTCGCGATGCTCGATCGTGGCCGACGAACTGAAGCTCATCAAAGTGGCCATAAATTTAGGTATAATAAATAAGAAAGAGGCCAGCTTTGCATAAAAGTAGCCGGCCTCTCGCTTGCATAATTTAATAATTACTTCACCTCGTCCGGATGCGGGTTTCCATGGTGACAGGTCATACAGGTAACGACCGCTATCGAATTGCCCTTGTCATCCTTGGCCTCTTTGAAAAATTTCTTGTTGATCTTACGTGCCATTTTGTACATATGGCGGGCGATGTCTTTTTCGGGTTTGGCGTCACTGGCAAAATCCAAATGATGCGAACTGGTGTCCGCGGCAGGCGCATGGCAGAAATTGCACTTTACGCCCAAGGCCGTCTTCCATTCGTCCATGACCTTATGCAATTCTTCACCGCTGATGTTTTTCGGGAGGACCTTGAGGTTCTTGGGACCGTCATCAGGCGGATTGGTGGCGGCCATTCCGGCGATCATCAATGCAAAAAGCGCGGCAACGATAACGAATTTTTTTTGCTGCATAAGTGACAGAAATTGTTGGTCCCCCGAATGTAAGGAAAGACAAGTATATAATGATGCGGTATTTTACAATATTTTGACAATTGGCCCGCCTGACAGCGGTTTTGGGGCATAACGGCCGCAGACGTCCAGACTCGCCCGCAGACGGCCAATAAGCAGGGTCGCCGTATCTGGTGCGGAGGCCAACTTCAGCCGGACACACGTAGGGACACGCCGGTTACACTCGGAATCCACCTTACAAACCGGATATACGTAGGTTACACGCCAGACACACGTAGGTTATGTGCCGGGTATGCGTGGGCGCCATACGGGTTGGCGCGACCAGGCTTCACCATATATATATGACCGTTAGTTCTCCCGGCACTTGTCCGGGACCCGCGATCACACATTTATACGTCGTGCACACGGCAGCAGGTTAACAAATTACTAATTGATCGGATACCGGTTTATTTTATTGGCAATTCAGGTAAAAGTCGTATATTTGCTTGAGTTAAATTTGAGCTGAACACAGCATTAGTAATTGAATGATCATTTCCGCTATATCAAATCTCCGGTAATTGTTAGTCGTCTTTACTCCCTGCTTTTTTACTCAGATTGCCTTTTATTTTCATTTTTAATCAGTTATTTGTATGAACATTTACGTTTCGAATTTAAGTTTTAACGTTACCGACGAAGACTTACAGGATTATTTTGCAGAATATGGCGAGGTCTCTTCTGCTAAAGTCATTATGGATAAATTCACCGGCAAGTCACGCGGATTTGCATTTGTGGAAATGTCCGATGACGAAGCAGCAAAGAAAGCTATCCAGGAACTGGACGGCGCTTCCGTTGACGGCAGGACGATCGGTGTGTCTGTAGCCAAGCCAAGGGAAGACCGCGGCAGCGGCGGTGCCGGCGGTAACAGGGGCGGCGGCGGTGGATCTTTCCAGCGCAGGGGCAACAACAGCAACTACAGCAGCAACAGCAGGTACTAACGGACCGAAGGCCAGTTATTAGCCATTTGCTCCGAAGGCTACAGTTGCCGTGCAGCCTGATGCGCGAATAATTGCTTCAACTGTTTTGTTCGATATAGGGCTCCTTGCCAAGGAGCCCTTTTATTTTTTACTGAATTTGCCGGAATTACGATCCCGCGGTACGGGCAAAGCCCGATCAAGCCGCCCGGAGATCCTTATACATCCGCTTATGTAAAGTAAGGGCAACGGTCGTACCCATATCCCAGGAGTCAATGCTGATGGAGCCGCCAAGCTTTTCGGCCGCATCCTGAACCTGACGGAAACAGGTTGCGCAACTGCGATAGAAATAAACGCCGGCATTCCGGACGCGGATCATCGTACTGTCGCCAATTGTCACAGACTCTATATGGATGCACTCGTTTTGGGTGCTATCCACCGCCTTGTCCAACAGGTTCCACAACACGAAAGCGAGGAGATTTTCATCCGAACCAACTTCGAGTTGTCGGTCTATTTGATTGATAATGATAGATTTGCGACTAACCGCACGAGGAAGGAGCCCGGCCGTCAACTCATCCACAAAGCGATGCAGCGAGATTTTGGTGTGATAATCAGTAGCCATCGATACAGGATTTTATTTAAGGGTTGCTATTAACCGTGTAAATGTAACGCAATGGGACATCAATTTATGTGGGCGCTCCCATTTTTTTTCCAAAAATAAAGGAAGCCCGTAGCTATTCACTACAGGCTTCGGATATATATAGAGTGGATTGTTGTCAATCTCCGTCCTTCCAGACCTAGCCCCGTCTTGCCGGACGCTGCATCTATCATAGAAGAGGTCGCGACATACAACGACCAATAATATGCCATGGCGCAGCCTCGCCTTCGCAAGCGTATTTGTTGCCTTTATTCCCCAAAGACCGGCGTAAAATGATTAATTTTGCGGCCATGTCCTCTTACAGGGATCTACTTTATGAGCTCAACAACGATCAATTCAGCGCCGGTCCTGACGGCAAAAGACTTTGCAACGGACCAGGAAGTCCGCTGGTGCCCGGGATGCGGTGACTACTCTATCCTGGCACAGGTACAGAAGATCATGCCGACACTCGGCATTCCAAGGGAAAACATTGTCATCATTTCCGGTATCGGCTGCAGCAGCCGCTTCCCGTATTATATGAACACCTATGGCATGCACTCCATCCATGGCAGGGCGACAGCGATAGCCTCCGGCCTCAAGGCAAGCCGCCCCGAGCTTAGCATCTGGGTGGTCACAGGTGACGGCGATAGCCTTAGTATCGGCGGCAATCATACGATCCATTTGCTGCGGCGCAATTTCGATCTGAATATCCTGCTCTTCAACAACCAGATCTATGGCCTCACAAAAGGCCAGTATTCTCCGACATCCGAAGAACATAAGGTCACCAAATCGACCCCTTTCGGCAGCATCGACCATCCCTTCAACCCCCTGGCACTCGCTATGGGCGCGGATGCAACTTTTATTGCAAGGAGCATGGACAGGGACCCCAAACACCTCCAGCAGCTCCTGCTCCGCAGCCAGGCACACAAAGGCGCCAGCCTCCTGGAGATCTATCAGAACTGCAACATTTTCAATGACGGGGCTTTCGAAGTATTCACCGAGAAGGGCAGCAAACCCGGCGAGACGCTTTTCCTGGAGCAGGGCAAGCCCCTTGTATTTGGCGCCAACCGGGAGAAGGGCATCCGGCTGGATGGCTTCCGGCCTGTCCTGGTGGAATTGGGTAGCGGGGTAAGCGAAAGCGACTGCTGGATCCACGACGAAAAAGATTTTTATAAAGCGCAGATACTGGTGCGTATGTTTGACGACCCGAAGGTGGAAGGACATCTGCCAAGACCTTTTGGGGTCTTTTATGAAACGGACCGGCCTTGCTATGAAGACATGCTCAACCTGCAGATAGAAGAAGTGATCCTGAGTAAGGGAAAAGGCGATCTCGACAAGCTCCTGCGGGGCAACGAAACCTGGACGATCTCCTGACATCGCCCCCTGGCGGTTATGGGTATCCGCGCTCAAACACGGACAGCCATAAAATTAAAAGAGGTCGGCCCGACAGGATTGAGCCGCCTCTTTTTTGGTTTTTTCACAGTGAAGTTTTTTTACGGGTCGAAGGTCGTGGGGTGATATCCGTCCTACTGCCGGATAATTAGTAAAAAAGAGCCAGCGATAGACATCGCCGGCCTGTGCTTACCTCTGAAACCACAAAAAGAAAAAGTTGAAATGCTGTGAATAATTTGCATCGAATTCTGTTCTGATGTTACTAAGGCCGGGACCCGGACGAACACTCTATAGCACTATACCTTACTGTTAGTATTGATCGCGTTTTCTGACTGTCCCTTCAGCAGGGCGCACCGTAAAAAAAATAAATTTCGGGTAACTGATCACGGTAGACAGCCCGGAGGGTGATTACCGGAGGATCGTTTTTGCAGGGTAACTGGAGAATCTTGCCACGACAGGGGACAGGTGTCTCAAGAGTAATATGATGGATTTACTGTATACGCTGAATGAAACCTGGATATTGATGGAATTGGAGTCTTCGGATAGAAATTGGACGATCGGGCTCCCAAAGGGAGGAAGGACTGGTGGAAATTGGATCCGAATTTCTTTGTTGTGTTTCCGTAGTTGACGGGATACCTTTAAGCTATGTAAGCGCGGTAAAAATAAAGACTGTTTTGGTAAAAAGCAATAATTTTTTTTCAAAATTTGGTCAGCTGTGCCATCCGCATTGATTTCCTGCAACGGCGGCACGCTCCTAATGCCTTATTCAACAAGGGTTTCAAGCTCTCTGCCTGCGGCCTTGAATGTTTTTTCTTTTTTTCTGTTGAACCACCATTCGGGTGCTGTTTTCTTCATCAGGGTATCGATATTACGCATACCCATCAAGTACCACATCCCTTTCAGTTTTCCGCCGAAGGATGATTGCAGCGCCCTGAGACTCATAGCGAAACCGCTATCCAGGTACTCCATATGATGCCAATAGCCGGCGGGCATGAACAACGTGTCCCCATGCTCCAGGATCACCTCATAACCCCTGGCCAGTTTCACTGCGGGATAAGTGGCGAGGTCCAGCTTATTGGCCTGCTGGTCGAAGTATTTTTCAAAATTCACGAAGCTCAATACCTCCCATGGTTTTCGATAAAGTTTGTGCTGTTCCTGAAATGGGAAAAGCAGCACACGCTTGCGTCCGATGAACTGCGTATGGATGATATGCGATAGATCGATGTCGAAGTGCATGTGGGTTATAGAGCCCTTTCCCCCCACAAAAAGCATGGGATAACGTTTGACGAAACCTTTCATCAGGTGCTCGGGCCATTCGAAATCCTGGATAAGCTCCGGGGCATGCTCAAAGATATTGAAAAGGAAAATACGCCATTCCGCCGGCCCCTTGCGGACCATATCGATATAATCCCCGAACGTCATGTAGTCGTCGGCGGTATTGATGGGGGTATACGCGTCGCTTTTTATATTGTTATAAACACCAACCTGCACATCTCCCACGATGGACTTAAAGTAGTCCCAACCCCATTTCTCATAGGCCGGCCACTGCTTCGACAGCCCCTTGATCACCAGAGGTTTCATCGGGATATAATACCCGTCCCTGAAGTCCTCAGGGGTGATGCTGTCCACCTTGTCTACCGCCTGTAAGTTCATTGCATCAAATGATTTGCGCAAAGGTAAAAATAATTTTAAGTTAAGGATCGGGTAGAAAATGCCGTCTGTCCCGCAACGCGGAAATTTTCCTAACTTCCCCTATGTTACTCCAACTCCATCCGGTCAATCCACAGCCCAGGAATATAAAAACGATCATAGAATGCCTTTCCGATGGCGGGGTGATCGTCTATCCGACCGATACGATCTATGGCCTGGGTTGCGATATTTCTCAGCCCAAGGCTGTGGAACGCATCTGCCGCATCAAGCAGGTTGACCCCGCAAAGGCACAGCTCTCTTTTATCTGTTACGATCTCAGCGACCTAAGCAACTATACCAAGAGTATTTCAACGCCGCTATACCGGCTCCTAAAGGCCTTGTTGCCCGGGCCTTACACCTTTATTTTGCCTGCCAGCAAACTGGTACCCAAGATACTGAAAAGCCGGAAAGACACCATCGGATTGCGTATACCCGACAACACCATCGCCCGGGCACTCGTAAAGGAACTAGGCCGCCCGATTCTAAGCTCCTCGCTGCCAGGGGATTTTGCCGGCGGCCAGGGATCAAAGGAAAAAGCGGCCCGTGACCGCCAGTCCGAAGGCAATGGCCGTGACGCGGCGGCCCGTAACCGGCAGGCATCGGCGAAAAACCGCCACGAGGGTGAGCATCATCATCAACCCGCCGATGATGCGGTCGCCATACCCATTCCCCTGGTGGAAGAATATACCGATCCGGAGATGATCCAGGAGAAATTTGGCGCACTGGTCGATATCGTAGTAGACGGGGGGATCGGCGGGGTGCTGCCCTCAACGGTGATAGATTGTACCGGCGACGAACCGGTCCTCATCAGAAAAGGCCTCGGCACCTGGGAGCCCCAAAATGACATTTAATCCAAAAACGCCAGCTCCTCCTGGCCCGACTCCGCGGGAAGTATGTTGAAGCTCTTGCGATGGTACTTGCAAAGACCGAATCTTTCAATGGCGTCGCGGTGTTCCCTGGTCCCATACCCCTTGTTGCTGTCCCAACGATAATATGGGTACTCGATATGCAGCCGCTGCATATATTCATCGCGCCAGGTCTTGGCCAGGATACTGGCCGCGGCAATACTGGAAAAAATAGCATCGCCTTTGACGATACAGCGATGAGGAGTGCGCTTGTATTTGGTGAAGCGGTTGCCGTCGATCAGCAGGAGCCGGGGCCTTGGCTTTAATTTGTCGAGCGCCAGATGCATGGCCTTGAACGAAGCCTTGAGGATATTGATCCGGTCGATCTCTTCGTGATCCACCTGCGCCACGGCCCATGCGAGCGCTTGGGCTTCGATATAGCTGCGCAACTGGTTGCGATTCTCGGGCGTGACCTGTTTGGAGTCATTCAGCAAGGGATGGAAAAACCCTTCAGGAAGGATTACGGCCGCAGCGAAAACGGGCCCGGCAAAACAGCCGCGGCCGGCTTCATCGCAGCCCGCTTCTATCAGCTCCTCCTGATAATGGCTTCTCAGCGGATTCTCCATGGCCCAAAATTAATGTCTTTGGCGAATGACGGATGCTATCTGGATAAAAAAGTAGAACTTTACGCCCGCTATGCAATCCTCTTCCCGCAGCTCCCTCCGGCCGGTAGCGATCTGGATGTACACCGGCGTGATCATGCTTCTTATCCAGGTGATATTAGGTGGTATAACACGTCTCACCGGCTCGGGCCTTTCGATCACAGAATGGAAGGTGATCACCGGCACCCTTCCGCCACTCGATCGTACCCAATGGCAGGAGGCTTTCGACGGATACAGACACACGCAACAATACCAGCTGCTCAATTCAGATTTTACCCTCCACGACTACCAATTCATCTATTTCTGGGAATGGTTTCACCGGCTTTGGGCCCGCATGGTAGGCGTCGTCTTCTTGGTCGGGTTCGCCTGGCTGCTCTGGAAGCGCAAGTTACAGCCCTGGATGATCCGTCCCCTGGTGGTGCTTTTTCTGCTGGGCGCTTTACAGGGCGCGGTCGGCTGGGTCATGGTGGCAAGCGGGTTCGTAGGGGACGCGATCTATGTGGCACCCACTAAGCTGGCCCTGCATTTTGTGTTTGCCCTTGTATTGGTGGCTTATACATGGTGGTTCGCATTGACGCTGTCAGTGCCCCCCGAGGCCCGCGTCCCCCGAATATCCCCGGGACCGGCAGGACAGATAAGACCGGTTTTCGCCCGTCGGGCAGCCACCCTTCGGCGGTGGACCCTAGCCATACTCGTACTATTGTTCTTTCAATTGATCTATGGCGCACTGATGGCCGGTCACAAGGCCGCTACCGTGGCGGCGACCTGGCCCAGGATCAACGGGAGCTGGATACCGGCCGGGTTGTTTACGTTGAAGCCGCTGCTGCATGACCTGGCGGGCAATAAACTGACCGTCCATTTCATCCACCGGGGTCTTGCATACTTGCTCTTTGTGGCCGTCTCGATCTGGACCATCGCCTCGATCCGGCTTGAGCCGCTCCCCGCCCTGTTCAGAAGGCTCCGCTGGCTGCCCCTGTCGTTGATCACCCTGCAGATCCTGCTTGGGATCGGCAGCCTGCTGACCAGCCCGGGCATCATCCCCCACCAGTGGGTGGTCTTCGACTGGCTGGCTCAACTACACCAAATATCCGGCCTCCTCTTCCTATTAACAATGATCGGGATGTTGTATATTGTACAGCCTGGCAAAGCCCCGGCAAGGTCCTGGGAACGCCAGACAGAAATGCTGTAACCGTATGATGCGAGTCTTAAAATCCATTTACTATTTCTTCCCCGTCCAGCTGCTGTTGTTGCATATAAAAAAATTCCAGGTATTGCTGATCTTCTGGCTGATCCTGTTCAGCACACTGGACGGAGGTTTTATGCGCGCGTATGGCGCGGCGGCCCTTTTTCTGTCGCCGGAATACCTGGGTGACGTGAGCCCGGCCAGTGCAGCTATTGTGGGTTTCGCTACGGGCATTTTTATCATGAGTTGGAACATCACCACCTTTATTTTGTTCAGCAGGCATTTCCGTTTTTTGGCGACCACAAGCAAGCCCTTTCTCAAATATTGTATCAACAATTTCATCCTCCCGACGATATTCCTGATTTTTTACTTCGTGAAGGTGATACAGTTCAGCGTCGAAAAGGAACTATTGCCGGTTTCGTCCATTCTATTGCTGACCGCCGGCTTCCTGGCAGGATTTGGCCTTGTCATCGTGATCTCTTTCTATTATTTTTTCCGGGCGGACAAAACCATCATCCACAGGATGACACCCGTGATCAGTAACCCAAAGCTCTTCAAGTCACAGTTCAGCAAGGAAGAGGTGAAACTAAACGAGAGCCGGCTCATGCATGTGAAATGGTACCTCAATTCGCCCACCACCATCAGGAAAACGCGCGACGTGGCCCACTATAGCAAGGGTTTTATCGAGAGCATTTTCAACCGGCATCATATCGCGGCAGTCCTGAGCATTTTCATGGCGTTCATATTTCTCATCGTGGTCGGCTTTTGCATGGATAGCCGTTATTTCCAGCTGCCGGCCGCCGCCAGTATCCTGATTTTTTTCGCCATCCTGATCTCACTGTCGGGCGCCTTCTCCTATTTTATGCAGTCATGGAGCATCCCGATCCTGGCCATCCTTTTTTTTATCCTCAACCTGCTTTACCAGTACAACGTCATCGATCCTACCAATAAAGCCTATGGCCTCAATTACAACGAGACGGAGCAGCGGCCGCTCTACGACCGGCAGACCATGCTGGACATATGCAACGAAAGGAATGTGGCGCGCGACGAAGCCAATATGCTCGCCATCCTGGAGAAATGGAAGGCACGGCAGTCCTCGCCCAAACCCGTTCTGTTCTTAGTGAATAGCAGCGGCGGCGGCAGTCGCAGCGCAACTTTTACCATGAGTATCCTGCAACGCCTCGATAGTCTCAGCGGAGGAAAGCTTATGCGAAAGACCTTTCTGATAACCGGCGCTTCGGGCGGAATGCTGGGCGCCGCCTATTTCCGGGAATTGTCGCGGCGGCGGGATGCCGGCGACAACTCGATCCACCTCCAGGACCGCAAGTATATCGACGATATTTCCGGCGACCTGCTCAACACCCTGTTCTCCTCTTTCGTGGCGCGCGACCTCGCTTCCCCCGCTCAGAAATTTGTGGTGGATGGCCATGAATATGTGAAGGACCGCGGGTTTGCCTTCGAACAAAAGCTCGATCGGAATACGCATGGTTTGCTGAACCGCCAGCTAAAGGATCTCGCACCAGATGAGGCGGCAGCACGGATGCCGCTGTTGTTGTTCAATCCGGTCATTACCCGGGACAGCCGCGCGCTCTTGATCTCCACACAGCCTGTTAGCTTTTTAATGCGCCCTCGCTTTGATAGTACACGGATACCCTCGATAGACCCCGATGCGGTAGACTTCGCGGCCATGTTTGCAAAGCAGGAGCCTATGAATCTTCGCTTGCTGACAGCCCTGCGGATGAACGCGACCTTCCCCTACGTGTTGCCGAACGTGTGGCTGCCCAGCAGACCGGTCATCGATGTGATGGACGCCGGTTTGCGTGACAATTTTGGGGAAATGAATGCCGTCCGTTTTCTGAATGCCTTCCGCGAATGGATGAAGGAGAATACCGGCGGCGTCGTACTCCTGCAGATCCGGGACCGCAAGACAGGCGGCTGGGAAGATCCGTATGAGTCCGACGACATCACGGACATCATCACCAAACCCCTGCTGCTTTTGGAGGACAACTGGTACAAGATGCAGGAATACAGTCAGGACGACCAGCTGAGCCTGGCGCAGACCGGGATGGGCTTCCCCTTCCGGAAACTCGTATTTGAATATGTGCCGCGGTCGGAGGATGCCGGTGCTGCGTTGAATTTTCACCTCACAAAACAGGAGAAAATCAATATCACCGGTTCGCTGGATAACAGCGACAACCAACGTGCTTTCCAACAGTTCTTGTCGATCGCCCATGAAGCGCCAGCCAATTAGGCTCAACATAGCATCAGGCCGCTGAAGGAACGGCGTTCAGCCGGCCCAGCCGGACGTTCCCCAACCTTAGCGAAGTCTCGCGGCGTTGTCGCAGGGCGAAGGCCAACCCCGACGCGGGCCGAAATGCGCCCGTCAAATGCTAAGGTTGAATCAGCCGGATGGCATCTGGGACGACGCTGATGCGAAACTCTTCCGCTGATTCCTTGGGGTCGCCATCGATATGCAAGAACGCCCTGCCGGGGTTGCTGATCACCAGGCCGGTCGTTTGAAAATACAGGATCTTCCCCGCCACATGCTCCGCCGGCCTCGCTGCAACGCGGTAACCGCCCAGTACCTGCCGGATCACCGAGAGAAAGAAATCCAGGCGATTCGTTTTTCTGGCCACGACGATATCAAGGAGGCCGTCCCGCAGGCTGGCCTTCGGCGCGATGGTAAAATGGTTCCCGAACTGATTGCCGTTGGCAATACTGATAAAAAAAGCATGCTCATCGAACTCAGCCCGCTCACCGGCTTCGCCTGGAAGGTGAAGCCTGAACGGATAGGGCTGTGCGGTGAAGAAGTTCTTCAACGTAATACGGATATAAGTCTGCAAGCCCCGCCGGTTTTGCCCGGCAAATTCATGTGCGACCTTTCCGTCGAGGCCGATACCGCAAAGCATGCAGGAGAAGTGGTCGTTGATAAGCAACCCGTCGATCATCGACGACTTACCGGCAAAGATGATGTCCAGCGCCTTCGCGGCATCCTTTGGAATATTGGCCGCAAAGGCAAGCCCGTTGCCCGAGCCCATTGGCACAATTCCAATGCGGATATCGGACCCTTTTAACGCGGCCGCTACGGCACTAACGGTCCCGTCACCCCCGGCGATAACGATATCGGTAATTCCCTCTGCCCGGATGAGCCCCGGTAAATGGGTATAGTTTCCTTCCGCATTGGTGGGAAGAATGCTGAAGGGGATTCGCTTCGCCTCCGTCCTTTGCCGGATCAACGCTGTAAGCGACCGCTTGCCACCGGTGCCGCTGATGGGATTGATCAGGTAGATGATTTTTCTTTGCATTGCTGACCTTCGGAGGCGCAAATATCAGTCAATTTTATTTACCGGCGCTATCTGTTGTCGCTTCGGGGAGGTGCACAATATCCGTCAGGAAGTGAACGATCCCCTTTTTGACGGACTCCACATCGTGCGACCGAAGGGATGAGCCGATGACATGCGTGCCCGCTTCGGGGATAGCGGCTTTGTATTTGAGTGCTTCGGGCGTGCCGAGCTCGTCGAACATGGAAAGTTCGGCGGAGACTTTTACAGTGCTGTCCTGGTGAACCTGGTCTTTGTAGTAATAGAACAGCCCCACCGGTTGTTTTACTTTTCCGAATGTGGTGCTGTTCATAGTCGTTTCCAACAATTCTTCCAGGGCCACGGCCGCCTCGGAACGATATTTGGCATACCAGTATTGGCGGTAGAGGGGACCATACTCTTCCTTGGTGACAATGTAATCGGAACCGGTGACCAAATGGGCGATCTGCAGACCCCAATGGTCGTTGAGCAGCCAGGCATTTGGATCGTTGATGGCAATGTTGGGGGACATCAATACCAGGGCCGCTACCTGGTCGGGATAGGCGGCTGCGAGCTGGAGCGCCAGTGTGCCGCCGGTGGAGGTACCCATCAGGATCACCTTGCCGCCCAGTTGTTTTCCGATAGCCAACGCCTGTTGGGCAGAGGCCCAGTAGTTGTCGGCGGTAAGGTTGACCATGGCATCGGCGGTGTCGATCCCATGCTCGGCAAGCCTGGAAAGAAAAAGGTTGCAGCCATATCTCCGGGCGATGTACCGGTGGACGGGGTCGCCCTCGGCCTGGGAAGCGGAAAAGCCGTGGAGATAAACGATAGCGTAAGGGGTCTTCCGCTTGGCGCTGTCAGCCCAGACGATCCGCGCCTCGTTGTCCGGCTTGAGCCGGTGCTTCACTTCGATGTTATGGATATAGGCCTCCAAGCCTTCGGGATCGGCCGGGACAACGGGCATAACGGCAGAATAGACCGGGGTCGCAGGCCTTGGACCGGCGAAATAGAGCAGTATGAGTATAGCTGGGATGACAAGCCACCACCTGAGCCGTCTTTTGCGCATAGGATAATTTTTTTTCGAAATATATAGCTTTCTTACATGGTTTTTGCGTTATTTCTACGGGATGAGACCAATAGGCTAGGTTATCCCGGCGAATTGATGTACTTTTGCGCGCCCAAACGGACGAGGGTCACTTGGGAAAGTCGGGGCGAAAAGCTCCATAACGATAGTAAGCCATAAAGCCGCGAAGCGACTTTTCCCGAAGGGACAGACTTCAGCACTTTGCGGGGAATTGGCTGATTTCCAGAAAGCGAATTCCCCGCACATTATATCACGGGCCAATGCCCTCAAGCAAGGACAAGAATATGCAAATCAGGAACATAGCCATCATCGCACACGTCGACCACGGCAAAACCACATTGGTAGACAAGATCTTACATGCCACGCATGTATTCCGCGACAACCAGGAAACCGGGGAGCTGATCATGGATAGTAACGACCTTGAAAGGGAAAGAGGGATCACTATCTTCAGCAAGAATGCGGCCGTCCAGTATAAAGATACCAAGATCAACGTGATAGACACACCGGGTCACTCGGATTTCGGCGGCGAAGTGGAGCGTGTGCTGAAAATGGCCGACGGGGTGCTGCTGTTAGTGGACGCCTTTGAAGGCCCGATGCCCCAGACCCGGTTTGTACTCCAGAAGGCCCTGCAACTGAACCTGCGGCCAATCGTAGTGATCAATAAAGTGGACAAACCCAACTGTCGTCCTGACGAGGTCCATGAGGCGGTATTCGAATTGTTCTTTACGCTCGATGCGACCAATGAGCAGCTGGACTTCCCTACCTTTTACGGTAGTGGTAAAAACGGTTGGTTCAACGACAAGAATGAAAAATGTGATGATATCACCCCCCTGCTGGATGGTATTCTGCAATATGTGCCCGCCCCTAAAGTAGCCGAAGGCCCGCTGCAGATGCAGATCACTTCCCTGGATTACTCTTCTTTCCTGGGACGTATCGCCGTGGGTAAAGTAGCCCGCGGGTCCATTAAGGAAGGACAGAACATTGCGCTGATGCAGGCGGATGGAGTCATTAAACGGCTCAAGGTCAAGGAGCTCTACACGTTTATGGGCATGGGAAAGAAAAAAGCTACCGAGGTAATGGCTGGAGATATTTGTGCTGTCGTCGGGCTGGAAGAATTCAATATTGGCGACACGATCGCAGACATTGATAATCCGGAAGCCCTGCCGACTATAAGTGTGGATGAGCCGACGATGAGTATGCTCTTCGGCATCAACAATTCCCCTTTCTTTGGAAAGGACGGGAAATTCGTCACTTCACGTCACCTGCGTGACCGCCTGATGAAAGAAATAGAGAAGAACCTCGCCTTACGGGTGGAAGATACCGACAGCGCCGATAGCTTCCTGGTGTTCGGACGCGGCATTCTGCACCTGGGCATTCTGATCGAGACCATGCGCAGGGAAGGCTTTGAGCTGACGATCGGGCAGCCCCAGGTGCTTGTCAAAGAGATCGATGGCAAAAAGCACGAACCTTTTGAAAACCTCGTCGTGGACGTCCCCTCGGATTTCAGCGGCAAAGTCATCGATATGGTCACCCGGCGCAAAGGAGAAATGCTGATCATGGAAAGCAAAGGCGACATGCAACACCTGGAATTCGAGATCCCCTCCCGCGGATTGATTGGGCTGCGCAGCAATATGCTGACCAATACCGCCGGTGAAGCTGTCATGGCGCACCGTTTTCTGGAATACAAACCCTGGAAAGGCCCCATCCCCGGCAGGAGCAATGGCGTCCTTTTGTCAAAGAACGAGGAAAAGACCACAGCCTATTCTATTGATAAGCTGCAGGATCGCGGTACTTTCTTCGTCGATCCCGGTGAAGAAGTATATGTAGGGCAGATCATCGCTGAGCATATCAAACCAGGCGACCTGATCGTAAATGCTACGGAAGGTAAACAATTGACGAATATGCGCGCCAGCGGTAGCGATGATTCCGTCCGGATCATTCCTAGAAAGCAAATGACCCTGGAGGAATGCATGGAATATATCCAACAGGACGAGTGTATCGAGGTGACACCCAAGAAGATACGGATGCGCAAGGTCATTTTGAATGAAGATGAGCGAAAGAGGACCCAAAAGCAGATGAAGTCCGAAGAGGTACGCTAATAGTCGTAATTTTGTGATTCAACGGACAGGTATGGATCGGCAGAAAAAAAAGGATCTTTCGATAAAGAAGCACAGACTGGCCTTGCTCGTCCTGTGCTTCTTGCTTATCACACCCCCCGTCGTCCGGGCCCAATGCTCCATCTGCACCCGTACGGCACAGCAATTGGGCGAACGGCCCGCCAAAGCCCTGAATAAAGGCATCATCTACCTCGCCCTTACGCCCCTTGCGATCGGCGGTATCATCGGCTATCGTTGGTGGAAGAGTGAAAGTCATGAATGAGCATCCCCTCGACATGAATGAGCATCCCCTCAACATCGACGAGTGTCCACTCGACAGCAACGAGTATTCGCTCAACATCAACGAGCATCCCCTCGAAATGAATGAGCATCTCCTCAACATCGACGAGTGTCCACTCGACATTAACGAGTATTCGCTCAACATCAAGGAGCATCCCCTCGACATGAATGAGCATCCCCTCGACATCAACGAGCATCCGCTCAACGTCAACGAGCATCCCCTCGACATCAAGGAGCATCCCCTCGACATCAAGGAGCATCCCCTCAACATCAACGAGCATCCGCTCAAGATCAACGAGCAGCCCCTCAACATCGACGAGTTTCCGCTCGTGTCTGTTGTCCTCGGCACTTTCAACGGCGAGCCGTTCCTGCAAGAGCAGCTTCGTTCCGTCCTCGCGCAGACCTACCCCAACCTGGAGATCCTGGCCATAGACGACGGCAGCAGCGACGGTACCGTTCGCATCCTGCGGGAATTTGCCGCACTTGACCCCCGGATAAGGATCGTCATCAACGAACGCAACCTGGGATTCATCCGCAATTTTGAAAAAGGATGCCGGCTGTCCAAGGGGCAATGGATAGCATTGTGCGACCAGGACGATTACTGGATGCCGGATAAGGTGGCCAAAATGGTTTCAGCCATCGGACCCCTCCCGATGGTCTATTGCGACAGCGAACTTTGTGGCGAAGACCTCCATCCTCTTGGCAAAAAGATCTCCGATCTGGTACATTATCAATCTTTTGACGACTGCAGACAACTCTGCGTCTTCTCGCGGATGTATGGCCATGCCACCCTGATCACCCGCGAACTGTTCGACAAGGCTACGCCTTTTCTGGAGGAAGTGCCGCACGATGGCTGGCTCGCTTTTCATGCGACCCTATATGGCGGCGTCGCTTATCTGCCCGAGGTGTTGGTCAAATACCGGCAACACGCCGGAAATATCTACGGCGTCGTAGGCCGAAAAAAGAAGAAACAACCGAAACAACAGCTTTTGGAAAAAAAGAGAAAGGAATTGAGAAGGGTGCGCATCCGGATGGCGGCCTATTACCAGGCCTGTCCCGACGTACAGGTTCCACAGAAGCGGTTGCTGGGCGCGTTAGTACGGACATATCGAAGTTTTTCTCCCGCCAACGATATCCGGCGCGTCTGGCTCTTTCTGACGAACTACCGCCTCCTGCTGGCGGTCAAGAACTATTCCAGCGTGCGGAAGATCCTGTTCTGTTTCAAGATGCTGGTGAAGATCAAATGAAAACAGTATTTTTATTGCCTATGAGAGCCGGTACTGAAAAAACACTTTACAAAAAATTCCTCTCCAAAAAAATAAACGTCGGACATGTCTGCGAGGTCGGGGTCTGGCTGCCCGAGATGTCGAATATCCTCGACTTCATCGTGAGAGAACGGGTCAGAACTACGCTCGTCGAGCCCGATCCGGGATGCATCGCGGCCATCCGCAAGTATTTCCAGGATTATGACAATGTCGGACTCTTACCGTATGCGGCGTATGACCGGCATGGGCAATTAGAGCTCGTGCAAAGGAATGCTTCGACTTTTGTCTCTGCCTTGCCCTATAGTCCCGCACAGGTAAATGATGATTACCAGATCCGAAAAGAAGACACGTTCACCGTTGAATGCCGGCGTTTCGACGAACTCGATGACGGGTCGATCGATCTGCTCAGCGTCGACACGGAAGGAAGTGAATGGTATGTCATTCGCTACCTCAAAAGCCGGCCGCTTATCATCTCGGTCGAGATGCACGGGAAAAGCTATCTCAATCCCTTCTATAATGAGATAGCGGCGTGGATGCAGGCGCAGGGGTATAAGACATGGTTTATGGACAAGACCGATATCGTCTACTACAAAAAAGGCGCCTTCCAAGTCACGGCAGCCGAAAAACTTCAACTTTTATTGATGGATGCCGCTGTGCGTCTCCGTCGGACCCGCAAGCGTGCAGCCAGGTTGTTTAGCGGAAGGAGAACCGAAAAATGAAGACCTCGACCATTATCCTCAGCCGGACGGATGCCATCGGGGATGTTGTCCTCACGCTGCCGATGGCGGGCGTATTGAGAGCACTATTTCCGGATTGCCGTATCTTATTCCTGGGCCGCTCCTATACGGAAGCCGTCGTCGCGGCCTGCATCCATATCGATTCTTTTCTGAACTGGGATGAATGGAAGGCCCTTCCCCCCGCGGAGGCGGCACACGCGATGGCTGCCACCGGAGCAGACACTATCGTGCATGTGTTTCCCGACAAACGGATAGCGTCATTGGCCAAACAGGCAGGGCTAGCTCAACGGATCGGCACTACGAACAGGCTCTATCATTGGTTCACCTGCAACCGGCTCGTGAGACTGTCCAGAAAAAATTCCGGCCTGCACGAAGCCCAGCTCAACCTGAAGCTGCTAGTTCCACTGGGGGCCAAATCCCACCTTGAACTCGACGAGATTGGCCGTCTTTACGGCCTGACCAGACTGTCGCCATTGCCTGAAGCCATTGCCGCGCTGCACGATCCCGATCGATTCAATCTGATCTTACACCCAAAATCACGGGGCAGCGCCCGCGAATGGGGCCTGGAGAATTTCGCGGCGCTTATCCGCTTGCTGCCCCGGGACCGGTTCAAGATCTTTATCAGCGGCACGGCGGCGGAAGGCGCCTTGATGCCTTCCTTACGTAGTGAATTTCCTTTTGTGACCGATCTCACCGGCCGCTTGTCGCTCGGTGAATTGATGTCTTTCATAGCCCGGGCGGACGGCCTCGTCGCCGCAAGTACCGGACCGCTTCACCTGGCTTCCGCTTTAGGCATCCATGCGCTGGGCATCTATCCGCCGATCCGGCCCATGCATCCCGGCCGATGGGGACCCGTCGGTCCGCGGGCCATGGTCTTTGTGCGGCCTGACGATTGCAGCGCATGCCGAAAGACCGCGGATTGCAGCTGTATGCGCGGCATCGCACCGCAACTGCTGAGTGCAAAGCTGCTGTCCTTTCCGAAACATTAAAACAATTACTTTTGTAGTTATGACTAATTTCATCCCTGTGTTTCCGCTGGGGATCGTCGTTTTTCCCGGGGAGACGGTGAGCCTCCACATATTCGAACCGAAATACAAACAACTCATCAACGAATGCCACATTGAAGGAAAACCGTTTGGCATCCCGACGGTCATCGACAATAAGCTGAACGAGATGGGCACGCTGGTGCGCATCACCGAGATCGTCAAGACCTATGACAATGGGGAGATGGATGTTCGCACAGCGGGGTTAAAGGTCTTCCGGATACTGGAATTGATAAAATCGGTTCCCGATAAACTTTTCAGCGGCGCTATCGTCAATTACCCGGACAATATCGAGGGGCCGGGCAAACCAGATCTGATGGTGAGAGTCGTGAATGCCATTCGCGAGTTGCATCGGTTGCTTAACATCGAGAAGAACTTCCACAAACCCGACGAAGAACTAAGCAGTTATGATATCGCCCACCATGTAGGACTGTCCATCGAGCAGGAATATGAACTGCTGGGCCTGCTGCGGGAGGAACAACGGCAGGAATACATCAAACGGCACCTTGGAAAGGTGCTGCCGGTCATCGCCGAAATGGAGACCCTGAAGGAAAGAGTAAAACTGAATGGCCATTTTAAAAATTTATCTTCCTTCAAATTTGAAGACTGATCATGCCTACGACCCTTTGTTTTGATTTTGGCAATACCCGGATGAAATGTGCTGTCTTCGTGGACGGTGAATTCGCACAGGAACGGGTGCTGAGTGACCACAAACAAGAGACGATCCAGGCACTCCTAGACGGATTTCGTCCCGACCATTCCATCCTTTCTTCGGTAATAGACCATGACCCGGAGCTGGAAACGCTGCTGTCACGGAATACCCGGTTCCATAAACTGGACCACCGATCAAAAGTTCCCATCACGACGCCCGTAGGAAAACCAGAGACCATCGGAGCCGATCGCCTGGCACTGGTCGTGGCCGCGGTCACCCACTTTCCAGGGAAGAACAACCTCGTGATCGGCCTTGGGTCTGCCATCACCTACAATTATGTCAATAAATACCGCGAGTTCATCGGGGGTAGTATCTCACCCGGCATGGAAATGCGCTTCAAATCCCTCCAGACTTTTACTGCAAAGCTGCCCCTTGTAAAGGCGGATTGGAACTTCCCGCTGGCCGGCTACGATACCCGGACCAATATCCTCAGCGGCGTTATACTGGGGATGGCAAAGGAAGTAGACGGGATCATCGGAGCCTACGAGGAAAAGTATGATAACTTTAACGTGCTTTTGAGCGGCGGAGACTCGGTATATTTCACCCGCCACCTGAAAAAGAAGATATTTGCCGATCCTTATTTAATCTATAAAGGTTTGTATGCCATCAGCGCCTTTAATCAATAGTACCCTGGCGATCTTCCTGGCGATTTGCGTCGCGGCGGCCGCTTGCGGCGACAAGGCAACGGTGAGCAAGCCAACCGGGCCGCATCAGGTCGTGCCCGACGAGGTCTTCAATGTGGAGAGCCTGATGAGCGAACCGGTCACGGACGCCACAGGAAAGCTTACCGCAAAGGTGAAGGGTAAACTCACGGCACCGTATATGCTGCGTATTCCGCGCGCGGACTCGCCCCTTGCTGAGTTTCCCAGGAGCCTGCATGTAGACTTTTACAACGATAGCCTGAAGATCGAAAGCCAATTGGACGCACGCTATGGCAAATACCTTGTGAACCAGGACAAGGTCTTCCTCAAGGATTCCGTGGTCGTCAAGAATATCCTGAAAGGGGATACGGTCCACTGCAAGACCCTGTGGTGGGATCACAATACGGAGCGCTTTACAACGGATGACTCCGTCCGCATCTACACGCCCGACAAAATACTCTATGGGACAGGGATGGAGGCGGATCAGAACTTCCGCTGGTACACCATCAAGAAAATGACCGGGATCGTCCTGACCAAGGGCAACGACATAGGCGGCAAAGCCAATTGATTACCAAAAGCGTAGCAAAAGCCGGCCAGCCCACCCCGGCCAACTGCTTCCCCTCCGTCAACCCCCCTTACTCCTCCGCCCGGGCAACCGCCTTTCACTACCGCCCAACCACATCGGTTAAACCACCCCGCCATTCCACCTAGAACAAACCATTCCCGCCAAATCCCCTTACCGTTCCACCCGGCCATTCCACCAGACCATTCAATCAGACCAAACTATTCCTCAAAACTACCCGCCTGCCACCTCCGTCAGGCCAACCGTCTTACCATCTCGGCCAAACTACCTCGGCCTTATCACATCAGCCAAACCACCCGCCACACCAAACACCCTCCGCATCATCACCCGCCAAACCACCCGCCGCATCAATCACCCGCCAGACCCCAACCCACCCAGCCACACCAAACCACCCGCCACACCAAACACCCGCCACACCAAACACCCGCCGCATCAATCACCCGCCGCATCAATCACCCGCCAGACCCCAACCCACCCAGCCAAACCACCCGCCACACCAAACACCCGCCGCACCAAACACCCGCCGCACCAAACCACCCGCCGCATCATCACCCGCCAGACCCCAACCCACCCAGCCAACCCACCCGCTACACCAAACACCAGCCACACCAAACACCCGCCAGACCCCAACCCACCCGCGACACCGCTCCGCGACACCGCCCCGCGAAACCTCCCCGCCAAACCACCCATACCAGGTCCACCAACCCCAATGGCCAATTTTTTACCCCACATACTAAAAAAAATCAATTAAACGTTTGTTTAATTCAAACGTTTGTTTAGTTTTGTAAAGCAATTCAACAACATACATGGCTGATAAGAGAGAACATATCCTGATCGCGGCAGAGCAGCTCTTCGGAGAACGGGGGTTTGACGGAACTTCTGTCCGGGATATCGCACAGAACGCCGGGGTCAACCTGGCCATGATCTCTTATTATTTTGGCTCTAAGGAGAAATTACTGGAAGCACTGATCGTATTCCGTTCAGAATATGCTTATGGTATATTGGAAGAATTGAGCAAAGACCAGTCCCTGAGCCCCTGGGACAAAATAGACAGGCTGGTAGAGTTCTATGTGGACAGGATCCTTAACAACCTCAAGTTCCACAACATCATGTACCAGGAAACCACATCGGTGCGTTCCGACGAGATCAAGGAAAAGATCATTGCGCTGAAGATGCGCAACCTGGACCAGATCACCCGGATCATCACGGACGGACAGCAAAAGAAGCTGTTCCGGAAGGTAGATATACCAATGACGGTAGGGACGATCATGGGAACCATTTCATCGTACACCCAATCCAGGACCTACAGCTGTAACATTCTTGCCATAAGAGAAGACGCCGACGACGAAGTATTCCGCGCAAAACTTTCGGTACGCCTGAAAGCGCATCTCAAGCAATTGCTGAGGGCCCATCTGGACATCCGGAACGATACCGCGACTAAACACCAATAACAAAAGGGTATAAATACAAGTACAACATGGAAAAAAAGTTTGCAGGAGTCCTATGCTTCTTACTTTTTACTGTTTTTTTCGCCAGTGCGCAACCCAGGAGCCTTACCCTGGACGAGGCCGTGCAACTAGGGATACAGAATAGTAAACAACTAAAACTATCGCAACAAAAGATCAGCGAAGCCGGTGCACGCCTGGCACAGGCAAAAGATGCCTTCCTGCCCGATGCATCGGTCAACTTTCAATACCTCCACGCGCTGATGCTCTCCCGGGTGATCGCGATCCCCGGGGTCACGAAGAACCCGATCAAGCTGCCCTTTGACTTCCCGGCCTACCTCGGTACGGCGTCCGTGAGCGAACCCATCTGGGCGGGCAACAAGCTTAGATATGCCAAACAATCTGCCGATATCATGGTGCAGCTGAGCAAGATCGACGCCGAAAACGACAAAGAAGACGTCATCTACCTGGTGATCACCAGCTATCTCAACTATGACGAGATCCTGGAAAATCAGCTCATCACAGCGCAGAATATGCAGGACGTAGACAGCAAGCTCGTGCAGATCACCAAATACCTGGGCCAGGGCCTCGCTACCCAAAATGATGTCCTCCGCTACCAGCTCCAGAAATCCCAGCAGCAGATCACGGAAGTAGACCTCGAAAATAACCGGAAGGTGGCCAACTATAATATGAACATTCTCCTTGGTTTTCCCGACAGCACCGAGATCATCCTTCCCGCACTGAACTACAAGACCAACGAAAGCTTTGCCTTCGGCGACCTGCTCACACAGGCCGAAGCAAACCGCAGGGAATTGCAGGATCTATCCTACCAGACAAAGATCTCGGATATCAATGTGAAGAAACTGCACGATCAGCGCCTTCCTACTTTTTCGGCAACAGGCGGCCTGTATTACATCAACCCTACCGGCGAGATCATTCCCACGCATAATAACCTGATCGCGCCGATAACACTTGGCGTAGGCGCCAGCTGGAATATCGGTACGCTCTACAAAAACAAGAACAAGGAACAAGAGGCCGAAATACAGCGCCGCGAGCTGAATACGCAGCGCGACCAGGCCCTGGATGACATCCACCAGGATGTACATAAGCAATTCGTGACCTACCAGGCGGCCCTCGCCAAACTCAAATTGTTGCAGATAGCCGTAGACCAGGCGCAGGAGAACGAACGGATCACCGAGTCGAAATACCAGAATAACCTGGTGACGACCACCGACCGGATCGACGCCCAGAGCCAACTGTACCAGGCGCGGATCAACCTGCAGCTGGCGCAATCCGAAGCCACGATCGATTATTACAATGTCTTGAGATCAACCGGAAAGATCCACATCTAAAACTAACTTTTTAAACAGCTTTCAAAATCGTCTTAATTTATATGGAACAAAATAACACCCAGAAGAAGCCACGCAAACTTGTATTCCCCATCATACTCGGCCTTGTGCTCATAGGCGCGCTGATCTTCACCGTAAAAGAATATGTGTTTCTTCAGTCGCACGAGCAAACGGACGACGCGCAGGTTGACGGGGACATCAGCCCGGTCATCGCCCGCGTATCGGGGTATGTGATGGCCATCCGCTTCAAGGATAACCAGTACGTGCATGCTGGCGATACGCTCGTCGTGTTGGACGACAGGGATTATAAGATCAAACTGGACCAGGCTACGGCCGCACAGACCGCCGCGCAGAAGAATGTAGCCGCCCAGGGCGCGCAGATCGCCGAATCACAGAGCAATATCGCCGTCCAGAAGGCCAATATCGAAGAGGCCCAGGTCCGGTTGTGGAAGGCCACACAGGATTATGACCGCTACAACAATCTTTATAACGATCATGCTATCACCAAAGCCCAGCTCGACGAAGCGACCGCCGACAGGGATGGCGCAAAGGCCGCGCTCGATGCCGCCAAGAGCCAGGTCCCGGTGATCGACAAACGGATCAATACGAGCAGGGAACAAACCGTAGCCACCGGCGCGGTAATCGACTCCCGCAAAGCGGATGTGGAATATGCACAGTTGCAGTTGAGCTATACAGTGATCACGGCGCCGGCCAACGGTATCATCTCCAAACGCAACATTCAGCTTGGCCAGTTGGTCCAGGCTGGCTCGCCGCTCTTTTCCATCGTACACGAGGATATCTATATCACTGCGAATTTCAAGGAAACGCAACTCAACGATATCCAGCTTGGCCAGAAAGTGGATATCCGCGTCGACGCCTTCGATAAACAGGTGATCCCCGGGACGATCGAATCGTTCTCCGGCGCGACGGGTGCAAAATTCTCCCTGCTGCCACCGGATAATGCCACCGGCAACTTTGTCAAAGTAGTTCAACGCGTACCCGTGCGCATCCACATCGACGCCGACACGTCCACGCTGCACAAGATGCACCCGGGGATGAGCGTGGATGTCACGGTCCACACCAAGTAGAAGAGATCCGATAGTATTCATTTAATTTCTTTTTTTATGGCAGAACATGGCTTTAGGAAATGGATCATCACTTTTACGGTGATCACCGCTGCGCTGCTGGAACTGATCGATACCACGATCGTGAACGTCGCCCTTCCCAATATCATGGGCAACCTGGGGGCTACCCTGGAAGATGCGAACTGGATCGTTACGGGATACGCGGTGGCCAATGTGATCATCCTGCCAATGTCGGGCTGGCTGGGTGACCGTTTTGGAAGAAAAAACTACTTCCTCGCTTCTATCCTGATATTTACGATCGCCTCATTCCTGTGCGGGAATGCCAATAGCCTCGATATGCTGATCGCTTTCCGCCTGCTCCAGGGACTGGCAGGCGGAGGCCTGATCTCAACGGGACAGGCCATCCTGCTGGAAACCTGGCCGCCTTCGGAAGTCGGGATGGCTACCGCCTTGTTTGGTCTGGGCGCCGTCGTAGGACCTACCGTGGGACCCACGCTCGGCGGTTTGATCACCGATAACCTCTCCTGGCAGTGGATCTTCTACGTCAATATTCCGGTTGGCTGCATCGCAGCCTTCTGCGTGTCGACTTTTGTGCGGGAATCCCCTAAATACGGGCAGGGTAAACGGATCGACTGGTGGGGCATTCTCTTCCTGGCCCTGGGAGTCGGGGCCTTGCAGGTAGTGCTGGAGAAAGGAGAGGACAAGGACTGGACACAAACCTGGTGGATCACGGCCCTGATCTTTACTACGATCATTTCGGCCATTTGCTTCATTTGGAGGGAAGTAAGTATCGATTTCCCCGTCGTCAACTTCAAGATCCTCCGGCACCGAAGTTTTACTATCGGCATCTTTACCTCTTTTGCACTGGGTGTCGCCCTATATGGTTCGACATTCATCTTTCCGGTATTCTGTCAGAGCCTGCTCGGCTTCACGGCCAAACAAACAGGATTGATCCTGCTGCCGGGAGGGGTGGCGACCATCTTATGCATGCCGTTCGTAGGAAATATGCTAAAGAAAGGTGTTCCGGCCCAATTCCTTTCTGCAGGCGGGTTCATCCTCTTCTTCATCTTCTGCTGGATGTTGTATGGGTCTACCCTGCAGTCCGGGACAGGCGACTTCTGGTGGCCGCTGATCATCCGCGGTATCGGGATGGCTATCCTCTTCGTACCGCTGACCACACTGGCCATTGCCGACCTGCGCGGACCGGAGATCGGCCAGGGGACAGGACTAAACAATATGATGCGTCAGTTAGGCGGCTCCTTCGGAATCGCTATCATGACCACGGTCATCCACATTAAGACCAACGTCAACCGCAATATCCTGCTGGAAAATTATAACCAGTATAACCCCGCCTTCAACGAGCGGGCGGCTACTATGACCAGTGGCTTTATCGCACAAGGCGCTTCCCCTGGCGTGGCCCAGCAGATGGCCAACAGCGCCCTCGAAGGGATCGTGACCAGACAGACCATGCTCGTTACCTATAACAGCATGTACCTGATCATTGGTGTCTTTACCCTGATATGCATACCGCTCATCTTTTTCCAGCCCTTCAAAAAAGCAGTGGCCATGCCTGTCGATGCACACTAAACGAATATAACCGGCGATAACCGAAAAAATACAAGAAAGGAAAAGAAAAACAGAAAGGCAACAAGAACCAACAAAAGAAAAGCCCTGATTTTATTCAGGGCTTTTCAAGCTTTTGTACGATACTTACCAACAGTGTCTGGCCATCAATAGGTACAAATTTTAAGCGGCTTGTTCTTAGGATTTGGATAAAACGTGGATTTTGGATTTCTGCTTGAATAAGTTTTGATTGATCAGCGAATCAGGTTTTTCAGGATGCTTTGGATCTTGTTGGCTTTTCAAGGATCTTAGTTAGGTGGTTTCTCTTTGGACGTTGGATTTTGGCTTTTCTTTGGATTTCATTCATTCGCTTGGACGGACGGTTTTCTTTGGACATTGGATCTTGGTCGCTCATCGATCATACTTACTTCACAAACATACAATTCGCGCGCGCCGGGTGCAAGAGAAGAACTGCCCATTTTAACAGTTGCCGATTTTACGGTCGGTTTCGTAGAATTACGAGCACCCCATCGGGAATGCCCGTTTATATTTTGGACGCATCAATATTTGCCTTATTTTGAACGGTATTTCCGGGCAAAATCAAGGTTATAACAACTCCAATGAAAATTTTCGAGCACAAAACAGTCCTCATTACAGGCGGTACCCGGGGCATCGGCAAAGCGATAGCCCTTCGTTTGGCGGCGGAAGGTGCCAATATAGCTATTGTGGGTAAGACAGCGGAGCCCAATCCAAAACTGGAAGGCACAATCTACACCGCTGCCGAAGAGATCGTGGCGGCAGGGGGCGGGAAAGTCCTTCCTATACAGGGCGACATTCGTTATGAGGACAGCATCAAGGATTTCGTCGCCCGGACAGTGGAAGCATTCGGCGGCATCGATATCCTGGTCAACAACGCGAGCGCCATCAACCTGGCAGCGACGGAACAGGTCGAGCCCAAGCGATGGGACCTCATGCACGACATCAATGTCAGGGGTACTTTCTTTGTAAGCCAGGCCTGTATCCCCCATCTCAAGCAAGCGCATAACCCGCACATCCTGAACCTGTCGCCTCCGCTGAATCTGGATACGCGCTGGTTTGCCCCCCACCTGGCCTATACGATCAGCAAATATGGGATGAGCATGGTCATCCTTGGTCTGGCCGAAGAACTCAAACAATACCGGATAGCGGCAAATGCACTTTGGCCACGCACGACGATCGCTACGGCAGCCGTAAAGAACGTCCTTGGCGGAGACTTTCTCATACAACGCAGCAGGACACCGGCTATCGTCGCCGATGCCGCCTTCTACATCCTGCAGCGCCCCTCTTTTGAAACGACAGGCAATTTTTTTATTGACGAGGACGTTCTTTCTCAGGAAGGGATCAACGATTTCGGCAAGTATGCGATGAACCCCGACCAAAAACTCATGAACGATCTGTTCCTCTAAAATAACAATAAGCCCACAGGGCCAGGGCCAGCCTTAAAGATTTTCATTTTAATCCTTGGGTAAAGGCAACATCGTCCTCCCGCTTTGAGCGGGAGGTTTTGTTTTACGCTCACTTCCCGCAGCCCGCTGTTGCATCGATCGGCGCCACAGCGGACTTTATCTTAATCGGAGGTTCCCGGCGATAGCCTCCAGCCCGCTACAGATCGGATTTCGGATGTTCGAGGGTCTGTTCCGGCGTCCGCTCAGGCCTCATCTGCGGGAAGAACAAGACGTCCTGGATGCTCGACTGACCAGTCAGCAACATACATATGCGGTCGAGCCCGAAGCCAATGCCGGCCGTAGGCGGCATACCATATTCCAGTGCGCGAAGGAAGTCATGGTCGACAAACATCGCTTCATCATCTCCCCGCTCCATTAGCTGCAACTGTGCCTCGAAACGCTCACGCTGATCGATCGGGTCGTTCAGCTCACTATAAGCATTGGCGATCTCCTTCCCATTGGCCATCAGCTCGAAACGTTCGACCAATCCCGGCTTGCTACGATGTTTTTTGGTAAGCGGGCTCATTTCGACCGGGTAGTCGATGATAAAGGTCGGCTGGATAAAATGCGCTTCGCATTTTTCGCTGAAGATCTCGTCTATTAATTTACCCTTACCCATTGTCAGGTCTGCATGCATGTGCAGACTCCGGCAGACATCCCGAAGCTCGCCCTCCTCCATATTGCTGATATCGATACCCGTATGCTCCCGGATCGCATCGTACATGGTAACGCGCCGGTAAGGGGCCTTGAAGTCAATCGTCTTGCCGTCTACCTCCGTCAGCGTAGTGCCATTGGTGGCGATCGCGGCCCGCTCCAGCAATTGCTCGGTGGTTTCCATCATCCACAGGTAATCCTTATAGGCGACGTAGAACTCGAGCACCGTAAACTCAGGATTGTGGGTGCGGTCCATGCCTTCATTGCGAAAATTCCTGCTGAACTCATAGACCCAGTCAAAACCGCCTACGATGAGCCGCTTAAGGTAGAGCTCATTGGCGATGCGCAGATAAAAGGGCACGTCAAGCGCATTGTGATGGGTTACAAAAGGGCGGGCGGCCGCTCCTCCGGGAATACTTTGCAGCACGGGGGTATCTACTTCCAGCGCACCCTGTTCATTGAGAAAACTGCGAATAGCATTCATCATCTTCGTGCGCCGCACGAACACGTCCTTTACCTGCGGATTGACGATAAGGTCGGCATAGCGCTGACGATAACGGAATTCCGGGTCGGTTACTTCATCGAAAACATGCCCTTGCTCATCCCTCTTTACCACGGGCAATGGCTTGAGCGACTTCGCCAACAACCGCAACGTCTGAACATGGACTGACGTTTCCCCGGTACGGGTAACAAACACAAAACCAGTTACCCCGATAAAATCACCCAGGTCGAGCAAGTGCTTGATCAGCTTGTCGAACAACGACTTGTCTTCGCCGGGACACAAATCGTCCCTGCGCACGTACAACTGGATGATGCCAAGGCTGTCCTGGACCTTGATAAACACGACCTTACCTTTATCATTGATACTCATGACGCGCCCGGCAAGCGTTACATTGCTGAACTCCGCTTTGGTTTCTTCCGTATATCGGTTTAGAACGTCAGCGGAATAATGACTGACCGGGTACAACGCGGCAGGATACGCGTCGATGCCCAGCAGGTTGATCTCAATCAGCTTTTCCCTGCGGATGATCTCCTGTTCCGATAGATTTCCTGTATTCATAAATTCCTGCAAATGTATACCATTCAGCGGGAGGTGCCAAAGGCGCAGGTCTCGATGTGACAGCATCAAGGCAGCCCATTCGCCGCGGCCTCAATTCAGCGCCAGCAACACCTGCCACGCTCCCGCAACCTTGCCCGCATCCAGCAGTTCCACAGCATAGTGGTGCAGCTCTTTTTCCATTTCCCCGGGGTCAACAGCAAAATACTGGAAGATGGCTTGCAACCGCAGGTCGTGGAACGCCGGGTCGACAGCCGGCAGTTCGTGGACATTGGCGAGCTGACCCAGGTGGTTGCCAGTGAGGACGCGACTCTCGCGAATGGGCGCGGGCAGCGCATCCATTCCAACACCAAGCCGGGTATTGGGTTTTTCGACCTGGAACAGGTTTTGGCTGTCGGTCCTGCAATACCAGTCACCGCCAAGGCGGGCGACAAGAGGAAGCCGGCGCTGATCAATATGGTTCCTATCATCGAGGATGGCGGGATCGATATGCATCCGGACGGCTTCGCAGATCACCAGGTTGCCCGAACCGCCCTGCTCCCCGAGTGGCCTGGTATCGATCACCCGGCATTCGATCTTGACCTTGCTTTCCTTTACCATGGGCGGCCTGACCAATGTCGCAGGCTCCTCGGTGAACCCGGCCTTGATAAACTCATTCACCTCCTTTGGGAAATCGCAGCTGGCCAGGCTTACCTGCTGCACCATGGCATAGTCGACGATATTGATGACGACCTCGGGAACTTCCAATACGTTCTCCCAGGTATGCTTGGTGGTATTGTCACGCACCCGGCGGGACGGAGAAAAGATGAGGATAGGAGGTGTGGTGGAAAAAAGGTTGAAGAAGCTGAACGGACTAACATTAGGCTTGCCTGACGCATCGATCGTGCTGGCGAAACAAATTGGCCGGGGCGCTACGGAAGCCTGCAGATACTGCTGTCTGTCGACCGCGCTCAGGCCGGCAAGGTCGACGGTCATATCCCGCGCTTTTTGTTCTTTAACAGGGAAAGATCACTATCCTCCCGAACGATCGTATTGCTGAGGATACCCAACCCATCGACCTCGAGTTCCACCACATCATGCTCCTGCAACCATTGCTCCGGATAAGCGGGGTCTGCCAGGCGACCGGTGCCATTCAATTCCAGGAAACAACCTGTTCCTACAGTTCCGCTGCCGATGATGTCGCCGGGATAGAGGTCTGCCCCATAGGAGGCCCGCTCGATGAGCTCGGCAAAGGTCCAGTCCATATCGGCCAGGTTGCCATCGCTTACCTGGATGCCGTTAACCCGGCATTGCATCCGCAGGTTCCAGCTTTTGCCTGTATGCCCTTCCTTGCAAGACGTCTCGAACTCCTCGAGCTCGTCAAGGGTGACCAGCCAGGGGCCCGTGGCGGTTGAGAAATCTTTGCCCTTTGCCGGGCCCAGGTTCAGCAGCATTTCTTCCATTTGCAGGGTGCGCGCGCTCATATCGTTCATGATCATCAGCCCGGCGATATAACTGTCGGCTTCAGCCGCTGGTATATTTCGACCATGCCGATTGATGATGATGGCCACCTCCAACTCGAAATCGAGCTTTTCAAAATGATCGGGCATGCAGCGGACATCGCCCGGTCCCTGAATGCCATGGTGGTTCGTGAAGTAAAAAACAGGATATTGATCGAACTCGGGGATCATCGGCACTTTCCGGTTGCGCCTGGCGGCGGCTACATGTTGACGGAAGGCATAACCATCCCGGCAAGACGAGGGAAGCGGCACCGGCGCCAGCAGCGTGGCATCCGCAACTGGCATCACCTTGCCCGCGGGGATGCGCCGCCCTTCGATAATGGCTAACTCCCCCGCCTGTACGATCGGTAGGAGCTCGTCCCAATAATTCAGGAACATGTTAATCGTGTTGGGGATGTCGGGATGGATCACATCGATGTCATAGAGGACATTGTCGATCAGAACAGCGAGCTGTTCGCCTTCTTCTGCATTCAGATACGTTGCAAGCTTCATGATCGCCAAATATAAAACTTAATTTTCGCCCTCATAAACAGGTTTGTCCCGAATTCGATTGGGTTTGTCCGGCCGCAGGCGTACGGGTTTCCCATATTTAAGCGCCTTTTTCGGCTGTTCTTTTGTATTTTTGCGCTATAATAGTGGTTACCATGAAATTCGAGAAGATACATAATAAAGGGCAGGCACAGCTATTCAAGAACCAGTACCTGGAAATGCTGACGAAAACCCACCCCCTCGTGATCTGGGGAATGTATCTGCCTGTCATTGTTTATTCGCTTTATTATAGCGGAACGCGGTTGGAATATCCGGTGGTGAGAGTTGCACTTACCTTTCTCGGCGGGATGTTATTCTGGACCTTTTTCGAATACCTCATGCATCGCTATATTTTTCATATGATAGCGAATAGCCCCAGGGCCGTTAAGTTCATATATACCCTTCATGGCAATCATCACCACTATCCGCGCGACAGGGAACGCCTGTTCATGCCGCCGGTACCCAGCATTATCATTTCTTCCACGATCTGGTTGCTGATGCGAGCGACCATCGGACTCAACGTTTTTTGTTTTTTCCCCGGCTTCATATTCGGCTACCTCCTCTATGGCAGCATGCATTATGCCATCCATGCCTGGAACCCGCCCTTTAAATGGATGAAACCATTGTGGCGCAATCACCACCTCCATCATTACAAAGATGAGCATAAGGGCTTTGGCGTGAGCAGCACCATCTGGGACCACGTCTTCGGGACGATGTTCGATCTAAAAAAGGAAAAAGAAGATAAAGAGAAGGTGAAGGAACTGATGTTCTGATCACCAGCGCTCTTCCCCATCGTCCTCATTCCCCGTTTTATCCTGCCGGTATTGCCGCCGGCTTTCGATCTTCTCCCATTGTCTTTGTATAATGAGCCGGGCGATGATCTTCGCGGCATCTTTGCCTTTATTTTCTACCAGCAAACGCCGTAGCCGCTGTTCGTTGATATCGATGCGATACAGCAACTGCAACAGCTGGTCGAAATTTCCATCGATCAGCGCACCCACCTTTTCTGCCAGCAGCCCCTCCAAAACTCCAACAGCGTCGGTTGGGGTCAGTTCCCAGCCATAGGCGCGGTTGAGGTCCTGTATCAGTATTAAGGCATCCATTGTCAGTATTTTTCCAACACCCCCAAGCCAAATAAAGCGAAATCATATTTCGTCGGATCTTTCGGGTCCAGCATGCGGAGGTGGTCCGTCAGTTCTGTTGCCGCGAGCCAGTCCGAAGGCTTCCGGTCGAGCAGGGCAAACCTTCTTGCGACCCTTGCCACATGCAGGTCCAGCGGGCAGACCAGCCTGGCCATAGGAATGCGCCGCCAGATACCAAAATCGACCCCCTGACCGTCTCTCCGCACCATCCAGCGCAGGAACATATTGATGCGTTTGCAGGCCGAGTGCTTTGCCGGAGAAGCAATGTGCTTGTGCGTGCGCATGGGCGCGTCGTCCAAAGAGAAAAAATAGTGGTAAAACGCGGATAAGGCGCTCTCCGCCTGCCAGCCCGCTTTCCGCCCGCCGGCGCTTTCCCATGGAAGCAAAAACGCGTCTTCCAGGGATGCGTGGTTGTCATAATGGTAACGGAAAAAGGCGATGAAATAAAGCAGATCGGTCGTATTGAATGTCCGGTGCTTAAAGTCGAGGAATGGGGTAAGGTCTCTCTCCTCGTGCTGCAAGATGAACTGATACGGCGACCGGTCCATCAGCTGCATTAGCTCCTGCGTCTTCCGGATGATGTTGGTCCGGTTGCCCCAGGAGAAGATGGCCGTGAAGAACGCAGAGATCTCGATATCCTGCTTCAGGCTATATTCATGCGGAATGCTTATCGGGTCGTTGGCAATGAACGACGGAGCATTATACTCGGCGACTTTTCTATCCAGGAAACTGCGGAGGTCTATAAACCGGCGGGAGTCCGTTTTTTCCAAAAGACCCTTGGTCGCGGGGAGCCAATTAGTCGAATCAACCGATGGCTTCACGGAGGTCCTCCTTCAGATCTTCTATGTCCTCGATACCGACGCTCAGCCGGATCAGCGAATCCTCCAGACCATTCTTTATGCGCTCCTCCCTGGGTATCGAAGCGTGGGTCATGCTGGCAGGGTGATTGATCAGCGACTCCACTCCACCCAGGCTCTCGGCAAGGGCGAAAAGACGCGTAGACGACAGCAGTTTTTTGGCGGCCTCCATACTATCGTCTTTCAAAATAAAACTGATCATGCCGCCAAATCCCCGCATTTGCCGGCTCGCGACGGCATAACCGGGATGATCCTCGAATCCGCACCAGAACACCTTTCCAACCTTTGGATGGCTCCGCAGATAGTGGGCGATAGCCGTTCCGTTGAGACAATGCCGGTCCATGCGGACATGCAGGGTCTTGAGGCCCCTTAGCACCAGGAAGCAATCCTGCGGACCGGGTACTGCCCCGCAGCTCTTCTGGATAAAATACAATTGCTCACGTAGTTGGTCGTCATTCAGGACAAGGCAACCGTGGATCACATCGCTATGCCCGCCCAGGTATTTCGTCGCAGAATGCATGACGATATCGGCGCCATGGTCGAGCGGATTTTGCAAATAAGGCGACGCAAATGTATTGTCCACGCACAGCAGGATCTTATGCTGTCTCGCAATGGACGCGAGCGCCGCAATGTCGACGATATTCATGAGCGGGTTGGTAGGTGTCTCGGCCCAGATGAGTTTCGTATTCGCGTTGATGTAAGGCTCGATGGCAGCGGCATCCTGCATGTTCACGAAATGGAACCGTATCCCACTCTTCGCAAAGATCTTCGTAAAAAGCCGATAGGTCCCGCCATACATATCGTTGGCGGCAATAACCTCGTCGCCCGGTACCAGCAACCGGATCACCGCGTCCGTGGCCGCTACACCACTGCTGAAACAAAGCCCATGGCGGCCATTCTCACTATGCGCAAGCGCAGACTCGAGTGCAAACCGCGTTGGATTTTGCGACCGGGCATACTCATATCCTTTATGAACACCCGGCGCGGATTGTACGTAGGTAGAGGTCTGATAGATCGGCGTCATGATCGCTCCGGTGGAGGGATCAGGCTCAACGCCTGCATGGATCAATTTAGTGGACAGCTTCATGGGATAAAGATAAGGATCGTAAGGCATCCAAACTCGACGGAATCCAGTTAAAGACATCAGCAGAATCGAACGCGATCTCATACAGTTTGACCGGGGGGCGCCGCAATTCATCCAGTTTAACAAAAGCTTAACCCGATGACTGCAACATGATTTTTGCTGCTTCAAGCGTCATTTAACGGGTTTAGACATTTCTTTTACCCTCTTGGAGTAAGGAGTCTTAACTATCGATGCCGATTCGCATCCATATGGGATTGCCGGAGGTGTAGAATCACTTGACTTCGATGAGGATACCTGTAGTTTTAGGTGGTCAATGCGCTATTTCTCTATTTTCTTAAATCAATAAATCATGACACCGCATCTTACGATCAAAAAGAGTCTCATCCTCTCCCTTTGCCTCCTGGCTATGACGGCCGGGGCGTTTGCTTCGCCGAATTATGCTATTAGCGACAAGCTTTTGCAGACATTCAAACAAACCTTCCCGGACGCCCAGCAGGTAGTCTGGTCGGAGCAGGGCGAAAAGTACACCGTGAATTTCAAACAGAACGACATTCTTACCAAAGTAGAATACGACAAGGAGGGTAATTTTATGAACTCCCTGCGTTATTACACCGAAAAGAACCTGCCTGTGACCATCCTCTGCAGGCTGCAAAAGAAATATGCGGACAAGACGGTGTTCGGCGTGACGGAGGTTTCTACGGAGTCGACAGTTGAGTATTTTATTAAACTGGAGGACGCTACCTCCTGGACGACAGTCCGCGCCAATGTCGACGGCGCCATGGCGGTCGTAGAAAAATATAAGAAGGCTAGCTAAAGCCGCGAAGCGGCTAACAGGACAATCATTGGCTGATACAAGCCGCACTTACCAAATACCGCCAATCGTTATTTTCAGCCGCATGGACATCCTGCGGCTGAATTTTTTTTTGCAGTACCCGCGCATCGAGTATGCCCGAATCGACCAGCTTGCGTTTGGCCTCATGGATGTATTCCTGCAACATCGGGTCCCGCATCCACAGCCGCTGGGGTGTTTCAAAACCGGTCTTATCCCGGCGCCAGGTGATCTCCGGCGGCAGGATATCCGCCATGCTGCTGCGCAGGAGCCATTTCGCCCAGCCCCCCCTTATTTTGAAGTGCGAAGGAAGCGAGAATACAAACGCTGCCAGCTCATGACTCAAAAAAGGCAGCCGGGTCTCGATGCCATGTGCCATCGAATTGCGGTCGGCATAACGCAGCAATTCTTCCATCCCGTTCATGAAAGTATTATAGTAGAGGATGCCACTTAATCGGTCGATGTGCGGGATATCATAATACGAGACGCCGGATTGCCGCACGAAATCCCGCGCGAGGTCGCTGCTCCCACGTTGCGCCGCCGAACGTTTCTTTTTGAGGAACAGTCCTGCATAGACGGGGAGGTGCGCCGCCAGTCTGTTCTTCCAGGTCCAGCGGTCGCTGATGCCGGATTCCCTTGCCGCCTCCCGCTCCAGCGCAAAGGCCTTCTTGTCACTGCGGTAGAGTTCCTGCCAGTACCAGCTATAGTATTTGTGATAACCTGCCAACAGTTCGTCGGCTCCCTGGCCGTCAAGCATGACCTTTACCGAATGCTCCGCCGCGAGGCCGAATACCCTGAACTGGCCGTAGATGCTCGAGGAAAGAAAAGGCTCTTCCTGGTGATAGACAAGCCGCTCAAAATCGCGGATGAGCTCAGTGGAAGTGGGTGTCGTAGCATGATTCTGCAGCGAGAAATGTTTGGCGACCAGCTCCACGAAAGGCGATTCGTCTTTTTCAAAACCTGGGAACAGCGCCGAAAAAGTAGGCATATGATGCGGCGCACCAGGTTGCCGGAGGACCATGGCGACGATGGCTGAACTGTCAAGGCCGCCACTCAGGCTGGTGCCAACGCGGACATCGCTGCGCAGCCGTCTGTTTACAGAAGTGTTCAGGAGGGAGCAAAATTTGTCGATGGCCGTCTCCTCATCGATGGTAGTGGTCTGCGATGCTTGGATGTCCCAATATGCCGAAGCCTCCAGTTTGTCGGTCTGAGGAGAATAAAGCAGGTAGGACCTGGCAGGCACCTTGGAGATGTTTTGAAAAAAGGTCTCGAAGCCGTCGGCCGGATTTTGTGTGTAGCCGATCGTCAGAAAATTGAACAGCATTTTCTGATTGGTCTCCTTTTTCACCCCAGCCGCCCACAAGGCTTTGAGCTCGCTTGCGAACAGCAGCTGCTCGTTATCGTGATAAAAAAAGAGGGGCTTTTCCCCAAAGCGGTCCCGGGCGAGAAAAAGCTTTTGTTCTGCTGCATCCCAAATGGCAAAGGCGAACATGCCGTCGAAATATTGCAGGCATTCGGTACCGAAACAAGCATAAGCAGCGACAATGACTTCGGTATCGGTTCGGGAAGAGAAAGAATAGCCTTTGGATTGCAGGCTGCTTCGCAATTCAAGGTAGTTATACAACTCGCCATTGTGGACAATAGTATAACGATCGAGATAGTGCATGGGCTGGTCGCCGGCAGGACTCAGGTCGATGATCGACAAGCGCCGGTGCCCGAACCCGGCAAGCCCCGTCTCGCTGATCCACGCGCGTTCTCCATCAGGTCCGCGATGAGCGATCGCTGAAGTCATGCTAATCAGCCTTTCGGTGGATATGTTCCTCGTATCGCCAGATAAAATGCCCGCTATACCGCACATAAAGGGAATTGAAGGTGGAGGGGACTTACCATGCGATGGGCAGCTTTACCACTACATCGTCCCAGCTGATGACAAGATCGGCGCCTTTTCCTGTCTTCAGAAAAGCGATAGAGAAGGCTTCCGTGACACTGTCCTGCTTTTCCACGGGAACGGTGGTGCGCAGCACGTCTTTGGAAGCATCATACCGGAATGCGCCCCAGGTATCCGTTTCCTTATTTAAGATAAGTGACCAGTTATCCTCGTTGACAAGTGCGTAAAGGGTATATCGGCCCTTTTTGACGGTTTTGATGTCGATCTTGACGTCCCGGAAGAACTCGATTTCGGTAGCCTCGTTTGCCCCCAGGCGCCACACCTGGCCATAAACCACCAGGTCCCCAAACAACTTTCTGCCTCTCTTTTGGGGCCGGCTATAGACCACCCTGGCGACAAGGGGTTCGCTGACCTTGTCCTGGATCTTCAAAACAGGGTAATCCACAGGGTAATAGCTCATGTCTAACGGAGAACTGTCGAGACCGGAGGCAGTTTGCGCGCTGATCAGGGTCATTTCCATCAAAAAACAGGTTATCAAGACGAGCTGCTTCATAGGCTAAAATTACCGCATTTTACAATCAACCTGTTGCCCCCTGTAATTGTTGCAAACAACCAAGGGCAAAATCCTGCAAAGCCGGGAAAAATTGGGCGTAACAGGCCTCCAGTCTAAGATAATGCTGTTCAAAGAGCAGGCCAGCCTGCTCAGCGCTTCCCATATAAGCCGCCCTTCGGGAAAGCCCGGCAAAAGCGTTTAAAATACCTTGGTTGTGCCGGTAATTGGACAGCCAATCCTGGGTTTTCATATAGTACAAAAAACGGCCAAAACGCTCGGGAAGCAGCGCCTGCCGGCTGGCAAGCTGTTCATAAGTCTTTTGCGCAAAAGCCCTTAGCCCGGCGCCCGCCGGTGCCTCGCTGTTCCGGGAGACAGCACGATTCGTGTCCTCGCTACCCGAAAGATCATTCTCCGGCCTCATGGCAGCATCCTCATTTCCCGTTTCGGGAAATCGCAGGGGGTCATTGGCCAGGAAATGATCATATACGACATCCACGAGGGGACCGGAATACGGCCCGTAAGCGCCCTTGAAAAAGGATTTTGCTTCCCGGGTGATGGGATGGGTGTCTGTAAAACCATCGATAGCCCGGTGTAGCATTATCCCATGCTGAATGGTAAGCGGGTAGTCGAACTTTTGTTTCCCTTTCACAAAATCACTGATCATATTACCTACCGTTATATCTGTTATTTCAAACGACAGATAAGCGTGCGCGAGATAATTCATCACTACAATTTATCGATTTTCTGCCGAAGACCGCATTAAACACCCAGTATTGCGATTTTAATATTTCATTAAGATTTATGCTATATCGTTGCGTTTACCATTCGTCCATATATGCTTGCAAGTCGCTGTAACCTTAGGTAGCTTTGCGGCGTCTTAACGAACACTGAAGCGTAGTTCTTGTTATAGCAAGCAGGCGGCGGAAAATTTTTTTTTGACAAGCTGCAACATCGTTCAAATAGCTGCGTCTCTTAAATATGCCGATCGACGCGAACCCCGGGAAACGACGCGTCGCCGGCAAACGATCTGATGACGGGCCTTCGGCCCAACCGAGCAACGCGAAGGTTGCGAACGAGGAGGAGCAAGGGACGCCGCTCCGACGAAGTTCTGCCTGTGGCGTTTTCTGGTAGAGCTCAACAAACAGAAAAGACTTTTAAAAATTTATAAAAAACAAAACAATGAACAAGTTTCTTTTATCCATCGCCACTGTACTCATGATGGGTGTCAGCGCCTTCGCTGCAAACACGAATGATGACGGCCTAGTCAATCAACATGCCGTGCGCGCTTTTAAGAATGATTTCGCTACAGCAAGCAATATTATCTGGGAACAAAAGGCCACCTATAGCAAGGCTACCTTCTCGCTGAATGGTCAGGTCCTGTTCGCTTACTACAACAATAACGGTGAGCTACAGGCTGTAGTCAGGAACATCATATCGGACCAGTTGCCGATCAGTCTGCTCGCTTCTTTGAAGAGAGATTACAATGATTGCTGGATCACCGATCTTTTCGAAGTGGCATCCGATGACCAGACCAATTATTATGTGACCTTGGAAACGAGTGAAAAGAAGATCGTCCTCAAGTCTCAGGGCAGCGATGGCTGGCAGGTTTTCAGCAAGGAAAAAAAGCAAGCGCAGCAATAATTCCTCGATATAAATTTCGCCGGTTAGTTTTTAGTTGGAAAAGTCGACCCGAAGGCAAAAATTTGGGTCGACTTTTTATATTGTGTCCGCCAAGCGGAACTTGTCGGGGTCGTCCTTTCCAGGTCGACTTTTTTTTTTGTACTTTTACCGCTCAATCGGAGCAATCATGAACAAAGGGCCTGTCTCGCAATTTATTGAACACCATTACAGACATTTCAACGCCGCCGCGCTGATGGATGCGGCAAAGGGGTATGAAACGCATTTGCTGGAGGGCGGGAAAATGATGATTACACTTGCCGGGGCAATGAGCACCGCGGAATTGGGTATCTCCCTGGCCGAAATGATCCGCCAGGGAAAAGTCGATATCATCAGCTGCACAGGCGCCAACCTGGAAGAAGATGTGATGAACCTCGTCGCCCACAGCCATTACAAACGGGTGCCCAATTATCGCGACCTGACGCCGCAGGACGAATGGGCCTTATTGGAGAACCATTACAACCGGGTTACCGACACCTGTATCCCCGAAGAAGAGGCTTTCCGCCGGCTTCAAAAACACCTGGTCAAGGTTTGGAAGGACGCCGAGGCGGCAGGAGAGCGTTATTTTCCGCACGAGTTCCTGTATAAGGTAGTGCTGTCGGGCGACCTGCAGCAGTACTATGAGATCGATCCGAAGAACAGTTGGATCATCGCTGCGGCGGAGCAAAACATCCCCATTGTGGTCCCGGGCTGGGAAGACAGCACAACGGGCAACATTTTTGCAAGCTATGTGATTAAAGCTGAGCTGAAGGCGTCGACCGTTAAGAGCGGCATCGAATACATGACCTGGCTCGCCGGCTGGTACCGGGAGAACAGCGGCGGCAAAGGCGTCGGATTCTTCCAGATCGGCGGTGGCATCGCAGGAGATTTTCCGATCTGCGTCGTCCCTATGATGTACCAGGACCTCGAATGGCACGATGTACCTTTTTGGAGCTACTTTTGCCAGATCTCGGATTCGACGACCTCTTTCGGGTCTTACTCGGGCGCCGTACCAAATGAAAAGATCACCTGGGGCAAACTGGATATCCATACGCCCAAATTTATCATTGAAAGCGACGCCACCATCGTCGCCCCGCTTGTCTTCGCGTGGGTGTTGGGGTGGTAAATAATTCGGGAGGTCATTTTATGAACGCAAACTCAGAAGAACTATACCTGGAGGCCGAAGCCGACATTAAGAACAACAACTACGCCGAAGCGTTCAAGAAATACGAAAGCATCCTGTACGAGGAACCCGATAGCGCCCCTGCGCATAACTCGATGGGCTGGTTGTACAAAACTCAATTCGATGACTACGCGAAGGCGGAGAACCATTTTCTCACTGCGATGAAATGTGATGCATTATATCCCCATGCATATTTTCACATGGCTGCCCTGCTGATGGATATGGAGCGGTTCGACGAACTCCGGCAACACCTCGATAGGTGTTTGCGTATCCGTACCATCGATAAATCCTGGGTATACGGCCGGTGCGCCCTTTCAGAAGAACTGCGGCAGAACTATGAGCAGGCTATCTTTTATTTCGAAAAAGCCATCTTAGCCAGCCAGAATGACGAGAAGATCAAAGATTACCGGCAGGACACGGAAAGATGCCAGTCGAAAATGGATATCCTCAAAAAACACAAGGAAGAACAGGAGCGGAGAAGCAACTAAAGAAAAGCTCGCTTGCCTTGGCACTGGGCAAAAAAAACAAGCACCCCATTACAGAGTGCATTGTTTACTCCTAACTGACCTATGAAAAACGATAACTGCTGAACAGTAGCAATTAAATATCTTTTAGTAGCGTGGTCAATTATTGGAGCGCTTCGATAGAACGAAGTTGATCAAAAACCAGAGCATAGAAAAATAATGGCGGCTGTTTAACCACCGTTTAACCACGGCTTAACAAGTGTTAAGCGCGGGGTGAGACCACGTAAAAAGCAGGTAAAACCGGCAGTAGCAGCCTATTTCAACACTTTCATCCGGACCATTTCTATCCTGGTGTCACTGACATGCAGGATCTCGAACTCGTAGTCGCCAATGATGATGCGGTCCTTCAAATGCGGGATAGTCTCATGCTGGTTGATGATAAAGCCCGACAGCGTTTCCGAACCATTCTCGGGCAGATCGAAGCCATATTTCCTATTGAGATAATCCAGTTCCAGCCGTCCGGAGAGAATGAATTCGTCATTGGACAGCTTTCTTTCTTCAAATTCCTCGGTATCGTATTCGTCACGGATCTCGCCAAAGATCTCTTCCAGCAGGTCTTCCATGGTCACAATGCCCGCTGTTCCGCCGAATTCATCCACCACCCACGCGATACTTTTTCTTTCACGGCTGAATTTGTTGATAAGGTCGGTGGCGCTCATACTTTCCGGCACCGCGGGGATGGCATGCAGGATGGTCTTGATCGCAGGCGGATTCTTAAACAAATCGAGCTGATGGATATAACCGGTCACATGGTCCAGGTTGCCGTCATAGACGACTAATTTGCTCAGCCGCGTCTCCACGAATTTTTTTCTTACATCATCCATAGTAAGATGCATATCGATGCCTTCGATCTCCTTGCGGGGAACGAGGCATTCTCTCACCTTCACCTTCGGGAGCGCGAGGGCCGCCTCGAAGAGGCTTTTATTCAGATCCTTGGCATCTTCCTGCGACTCGCCTGTCTGCTGCAGGAAGTTCTCGAGATCACTGCCTGAAAAAGTAGCCTTCCTGTCATCGATACGGATGTTGAAGACATATTTTAGTATCCATTCCGCCATACCGGCAAAGAAGCCAGTCAACGGCGAAAAAAGGCGGTTGAGGAACTCCATGGTCTGAGCGAAGAACGAGAGCAGTGAATCACTCTTTGCCCTGAACAATGCCTTGGGGATCAATTCGCCGAAAATCAGGATGAACAGCGAGGCGACCAGCGTTTCGACGAACAGGCGGATGGCGTTCACATAAGAGCCGGGCATATGGATCTTCGTGATCAACACATTCCATAGTGGCAAAAACGTCTCGCCCACCATGAGGCCGAAGACGACAAGGAAAATAGTGAAACCGGTGAGAGATGTGCCAATAAATTTGGACGGTTCGTCCATAAAAGCGGACATGATCAGCCCGCTGCTGAGCCCCTGCTTCTTCTTTAATTCGATGGTAAGGCGGTTGGCCCGGAGGAAGGCCACCTCGATGCCCGCGAAAAAGGCGATCATCAACCAGGCGATGACGATCCAGATAAGGGTATTTGTATTGATCATGCTTTGCGAAACTACTAGGAAAAATCGAGACTTTTCAGTCGAAGCAAGCGACGCCCTAAAACCGCAAAAAGGCCTTTATCGCCGTTTCGGCATCCCGGCAGGCCCTGTGAAGGTCGTCATTGACGATGACCTGGTCGAAATGGTGCTTAAAAGAGATCTCGTAAGAAGCCTTGTTGACCCTGGCCAGCAGGCTGTCGACGGTCTCGGTGCCGCGCATTTCCAGGCGTCGGCGCAATTCGTCGACGGATGGCGGCTCGATAAACAGCGCCAGGGTCGAGCCGGGGTATTGTTCACGCAGATGGATGGCGCCTTTGACCTCTATGTCCAGCAACGGCGTTTTGCCGGCCCGCCAGATGCGCTCCAGCTCGCTTTTAAGGGTGCCGTAGTATTTTCCTTCATAGACCATTTCCCATTCGGCGAATTCCCCATGCTGGATCTTTTGTTTGAAATTATCAAGTGTCAGAAAGTAGTAATCAGTTCCGTCTTCTTCGTACGACCTCGGGTTACGGGTAGCGGCCGAAACCGAAAAAGCCAGCTTGCCGGGGTATTTCCCAAGCAGAAAACGGGTGATCGACGTCTTTCCCGCCCCTGAGGGCGCCGTGATGATGATGATCTTGTTGCCGCTCATACCCGGGTGATTTGGGCCCCCAATTGCCTGAGCCGCTGGTCAATAGCTTGGTAACCCCGGTCGATCTGCTCGATGTTCTGGATGGTGCTGCGCCCTTCAGCGCTGAGGGCGGCGATCAACAAAGCCACACCCGCGCGGATATCCGGGCTGCTCATGGTGATGCCTCTTAGGCGATGCTCCCGGGCCAGCCCTACGACGGCGGCGCGATGCGGGTCGCAGAGAATGATCTGTGCCCCCATGTCGATGAGTTTGTCGACAAAGAACAAACGACTTTCGAACATCTTCTGATGGATCAGGACCGAACCGCGGGCCTGGGTGGCCACTACCAGCACAATGCTCATGAGGTCGGGCGTAAAACCCGGCCAGGGATTGTCATAGATCGTGAGTACGGATCCGTCCAGAAAGTTCTGGATCTCATAGAGATCTTGGCCGGGGATATGAATATCGTCGCCACGGATCTCGAGCTGAATGCCGAGTTGTCTGAACTTGTCCGGAATGATCCCCAATTGATCGACCGCGGTATCCTTGATCGTGATCTCGCTTTGGGTCATGGCTGCCAGGCCGATGAACGAGCCGATCTCGATCATATCGGGCAGCATCCGGTGTTCAGTGCCGCCGAGGTATTTTACCCCTTCGATGTGCAGCAGGTTGCTGCCAACACCCGTAATTTTCGCTCCCATTCGGATAAGCATCTTGCAAAGCTGCTGGATATAGGGCTCGCAGGCTGCATTGTAGATAGTGGTCGTGCCCTCGGCCATGACCGCCGCCATAACGATATTGGCCGTACCCGTGACGGATGGCTCGTCAAGCAGCAGGTAGCATCCCTTGAGGTGCTTTGCCTCAAGGTGAAAGAGCCCTTCATCCGCCTTGTGCGTGAACTTGACGCCCAGCTTTTCAAAACCGATGATATGGGTATCCAATCGCCGCCGGCCGATTTTGTCACCGCCGGGCTTGGAGATAAAAGCTTTTCGAAAACGCGCCAGCATCGGTCCTGCCAGCATTACCGAGCCTCTTAATTTGCCACTCTTCTTCCGATAGGCTTCGGTACGCAGATAGTCGACATCCACCGTATCCGCCTGAAAGATACAGGTATCGCGCTGCGGACGATGGATTTTAACACCCATCTCTCCCAGCAGGTCGATGAGCAGGTTCACATCCAAAATGTCGGGAATGTTGGAGACCTTTACTTTTTCCGGCGTAAGCAGGACGGCGCTGATGATCTGTAAGGCTTCATTTTTCGCTCCCTGCGGGACTATCTCACCCTTTAATTTTTTGCCGCCGATAACTTCGAATGAGTGCACGAGCTCGATTTAATACTGCCAGAAAAGTCGTCTATGCCAAAATCGTCTATGCCAGGGTCGACACTATGCTGCTAGTATCGTTTCTTCTTGAATTTATTGCCGCCGCGATCATTGCTGCGGTCATTACCACGGTCGTTACGGTTGTTGTTCCGCGGCTGGAATTTCTGGTTGTTCCGCTTGTTATTGTTGTTGTTGCGATAATCGTTGCCAAACGAATTACCCCGGTTGTCCCTATCGCGTTCGCGGCCTTCGTTGGGGCGGAAACTCTTTACGAAAGGAGTATTGGTGAACTCCAGCTGTCCCGCCGTTAGACTGGACAACTCTTGCTGAATAGCGTCGTCGTGCACAGTCTCCTTATGCCAGTTGTTATAGGCTAACTTCATGTAATAGGCCACTGCATTGGCAAACCCATTGCGCTTGTCGGGATTTTCCTCGGCCAGCGCCTTGTTGATCACGATCTCCAGGTTCTTGCCCAAATGAGAGAATTTCGGATAACGCTTGGGGTATTTCAATGGCTCAGGACGCGCCCTCAGGGTTTCCCGCGTAGGAATGGGATAGGGAGAGGCTACTTCCAGTTTGAAATCGGAGATCAGGAAAAGGTGATCCCATAGTTTATGGCGAAAGTCTTCAACGTTCTTGAGATGCGGGTTCAGAAAACCCATCAGTTCGATAACGGCATACGCATTACGCTGGCGTTTTTCTTTGTCTTCCAGGCTCATCAGGTACTCGATCATCTTTTGGATGTGGCGCCCGTATTCACGCATCACCAGGTGATTCCGCGTGGTGTTATATTCCATACTCATCTTATTAGAAAGACAAATCTACAGGAAAAAGCCCAATAGACAAATAGAAGCTGCCAGACCTTTGACGCTGCCTATCGACCCCCGATGCCGTGTTAGATTCATCCAGACCTTTGAAAATCTATTATTTTCCTCGAATAAATCTACAGGAAAAAGCCCAATAGACAAATAGAAGCTGCCAGACCTTTGACGCTGCCTATCGAACCCCCGATGCCGTGTTAGATTCATCCAGACCTTTGATGCTGTCCCTTATTGAACAAACACCTTGGTCACATAACTCCTGTTATGAGTAACATCACTTGTCCGCAGGAAGTACAGGCCGGAAGAGGGCTTGGGACTAAGACCAAGCCTGATCTGACTGGACCCCGCCAGCGTCACGTCCTCTTGCTGTACGATCTGACCGCTGGTGGCCACTAATTGTAACAGGAAATGGCCCGTCTGTTCGCTATTGAACTGTACCTGCAGGCTGTTCGTTGCCGGATTGGGGAAGGTCTGATAGCTTATATCCTGGTTCGACCCGGGATCATTGGGGTCCAGCAGGACAATGACCGAAACACTTACTTTCCCTGAAGGGTCCGTTTCCTGGACCCGGAAATAGAGTTTTCCCACATAAGCCGGATCAGGGTAATATTGATATTGGTATTTTGTTGAAGTACCTGCTGAAGCAGTGTTAGTCTCTCCTTGTCCGGCGTCGTAGAAGTTCTTGCCGTCCTGACTGACTTGGATCTCATATTGGGTATTGGGTTGTTGGTTGGCGATTATCCATTGCAACAGGATGGCCTTCCCCTGCGGCGAGGCGGTAAAGTCCTGGATGGTTGTGGACAAGGCGACGTTGGGACACCAATAGTAGATGAGGGTGACCGAGCCCCAATAGGTAGTGGCGGGGCCGGCGGTGTAGTTGGCTCCCCCCTCCGTGGTCACAACGCCCCCACTTATGGAATAGACGAAATTTACATTTCCTGTGCCGAGATAGACACTGGGAGACGGCGATGATACACTGGACCCGCCAGTGACGCCATTGAACAGGGTATCGGGGCCGAAAGATGTGTCGTCGGCAGCATGCCCCAGCGGCGCCAGCGTAACGGGACCATAGGTCCGGTTCTGACTTTGCGAGATATTTACGCCGCTTCCCGCAGGCCCTTTCAGGTTCGCCGTCAATGCCAGCAAAAAGGTATATTCCACACTGTCTACAAAATCCTTATTGAGAGCGGTAGTGGTGGTGACACCTGTTGCCGAGTCCGCAACCTGCAGACAATTGAGCTGTCCCACTGAGGGGTCAAACTGAGGAAAAGATATTGTAGTCGAAGATGCGGTCGTTGGCGGAAAGTACTCGTAATAAAGCATCGGCGTGGCAGGCACGCCGCCGCTGCACATACATTGAGCATTGGCAATACGAGGTATATTTACCATCAAGAACATGACAATAAATAAAGGAGGGTACACACGGTTCATAGGCACGAATTTTAATAGGTGACGGATGCTATCGGATTATTACTACAAAGTTATAATGTTGCAAGAATGACGCCAAAGCGGTAGTACGCGATTTCCATGCACCGTAAAAACCACATCTCAACTAATCGTTTAATAGAGGAAATAAATTGATTATCAATAAATTGATGTTTTCATTCGGTGGATAAAAAAGGCAGGGACCGGCAATCGGGTCACCTTGATTACCTTTGCATATGCTCATCCTTTTGGATTGCAGACCCCTGCAACATACCGGATCAGACACCGAAAAAACCCGGTTGGTCCTCTCCGTCGCCGCGGCACTTACCCGTAGCAAAGAGATAAAATGGCTGCTACTGGTGGACCACACTTACCGGCCGGGCTTTTTCGGCGGCCTCCCGGATATGCCGGTTTTGGTCCGTCGGGCCCTGCCCGGAAACGTGGGATGGAAGCTGTGGTATGATTGGCTGATCCCGAGGGTAGTTCGGACATTCGGGTGCGACGCGTTAATGCCAACAGGAGGGGTACTGTCGGCAGCAAGGTACCTGCCTCAATTCCTGTGGATGCCTTTGGGGGTCGATCCCGATGAGGGCAAAGGTCGAAAACGGGCGTTGCCCTTGTACGCGGGTAGGCTGACCGCAAGTCTGCAGCATGCAAAAGCAATATTTTGTTTCTCCGAAAAAGACCGTCACTGGCTGGCCGGCCATGACAAGGTCGACAAAGACAAGCTGCTGCTGGTGCGTCCAATGATTTCGTCAACACCTGGTCCCCTCGATGGTGAGGAGCGGGAAAGAGCGAAGACCACCTACGCCGCCGGCCGCGAATATTTCTTTGTGGACGCCATGGCGGCGTCGGAAGAAGAGGTAGTACGGCTGTTGAAGTCATTCTCCCTGTTCAAAAAGCGACAACGCTCCAATTTGCGCCTCGCGGTGTCGGGCCTCCACACCAAGGCGATCAGAAATAAACTGGAGACGTATAAGTATAAGGAGGAAGTACATTTTTTTGACGCCGCGGCGGCACATGATCACTTGATGGAAGCCGCTTATGCCGCTTTATTTCCGTTTGAGGGCGACACCCTCGGATCAGGGGTGGCACAGGCCTGGCAGGCCGGGGTTCCGGTTTTGGTCAGGACTAACGGAAGGCTGCGCGAAATCGCCGGCGATGCAGCCTTAGCGGTCACCGATGCCGATCCCGGTACGCTTGCCATACAGCTGATGTCGATCTACAAGGATGAATCGCTCCGGGCGGCGCTCATTGAAAAAGGTTTCGCGAGGCTACAGGTTTTCGATCCGGAGCGACAGGTTGCGGAAGTCTGGAAGGCTATAAATAATATGTAGTAAATTGCGGCTCGCTAATTTTTTATATGACAACCTCTTCAATCAATATCGACGTAACCCTGGACAATGACCGGGTACCAGCAGACATCCGCTGGAGTGCCACGGATTCATCTACCGACAATGCCCGCCAGGCAAAAGCTATGATGCTCGCTTTCTGGGACGGCGCCGAAAAAACGGCCTTGCGCATAGACTTGTGGACGAAGGATATGATGGTCGATGAAATGGTGGATTTTTTTTATCAGACGCTGATGACAATGGCTGAGACCTACCAGCGGGCAACCCAGGATCCGTCGTTGGTGGCAGAAATGAAGCAATTTGCCCGCGATTTCTACAAGAAGTTCCGGGATCAGCAAATGAAAACAAATAAACTGTAAGTTAGAAAACAGCATGTATTTAATCGCTAAAACATATAGCATATGGCATTAGAACAAAAGGTGATGGCCGAGCTTAAGACGGCCATGCTGGCAAAAGATGAAGCGGCGCTGAGAGGTCTTCGCGCCATCAAAGCGGCGATCATCCTTGCAAAGACCTCGGAAGGGGCGGGCGGCGAATTACAAGAGGGAGATGAGACCAAACTCCTGCAGAAACTGGTCAAACAGCGCAAGGATTCACTGTCCATCTATCAGGAACAACACCGTGCCGATCTCGCCAAAAAAGAAGAAGAGGAGATCGCGATCATCGAGCGGTTCCTTCCCAAACAGCTGGATGAAACGGCGTTAAAAGCGATCATCTCGAAGATCATTGCGGAGACCGGTGCTACATCTCCTGCGGATATCGGAAAGGTGATGGGAGCCGCGACAAAGCAGCTCGCCGGACAGGCGGATGGCAAAACAATCAATGCTGTGGCAAGGGAGTTGCTGTCCAGGTAAAGCCAGCGACCTGTTCTTTTTTGAGGTAAATCGTTTATTTTAGCGCATAATTACAGGGATAGAATCTCAATAGCTGATGCAATACGAAATCAAACAAGAAGATAAGTTCAGGTTCATCGAAGAGGGAGAGGGCGAGCCCCTCGTGTTGCTGCACGGTTTGTTCGGGGCGCTAAGTAATTTCAAAAACCAGATCGATTATTTCCGGCATACGCATAAGGTCGTAGTCCCGATATTGCCTTTGCTGGAGCTCGATCTGTTGCATACTACAGTCGGAGGGCTGGAAAAATTCCTCAATAAGTTTATCGAATACAGGGATTACAAGAATATCAATCTTTTGGGAAATTCACTCGGGGGACATGTAGGGCTTATGCACGTGCTACGCCATCCCGAGCGGATCAAATCCCTGACCTTGACGGGCAGCTCGGGGCTTTTTGAGAACGGCATGGGCGATACCTATCCCAAACGGGGTGACTACGAATACATCAAGAAGAAGACGGAGTTGACCTTCTATGATCCGAATATTGCTTCCAAAGAGTTGGTCGATGAATTATACGAAACGGTCAATGTTCGCATGAAAGCGATCAAGATCATTGCGCTTGCCAAGAACGCCATCCGGAACAACCTGGGTGAGGAAGTAAGCCAGATAAAACAACCTACCCTGCTTATCTGGGGCAATAACGACTCGATCACCCCCCCCTTCGTGGGCCATGAGTTCCACAAGCTTATCGCAAACAGCGAACTGCATTTTATCGACAAGTGCGGCCATGCGCCTATGATGGAACGACCCGAAGAGTTCAATGCCATTTTGGTAAAATTTTTACAAAATTGAGCGCATTAGCCACTATAGCCTGATTTTTTTCGTCTTATCTTTAGGTGGGGCGGTCACCCCCTAACAATTTAAAAACACCCTTTGCTAAACAAAGACATTATATCTGCAGCCATTCCTACACTCCACCTGAATGATCCCGTTTCTCAGGCGCTGGATCTTATGGCGGATTTCCATGTCACGCATCTCCCCGTAGTGGTCGACGACAAATTAGCCGGTTTGGTCAGTGAGGACGATCTGCTCAACGTCGAAAATGATAGCACGCTCCTGTCTCAATTGCAGCCGGGCTTCTCCCACCTCTCGGTACATGCCGACGGATACTTTTATGAAGCGGTGCAACTAGTGAACGAAAATGGACTTACCCTCATCCCCGTTGTCACGGCTGAATCCGAATATACCGGCGCCATCATTGCAACCGACCTGCTCAGACAACTCGGCCGCGTGACAGGGGTCAGCGATCTGGGTGGTATCATCGTGCTTGAAATGGATAAGGTAAGCTTTGCGTTCACCGAGATCAGCAAACTCGTCGAAACGAACGACGCACAGATCATCCAGCTTAACACCTATACGGATGCTAACTCGGGCAGCTTTTTCATCACGCTGCGCATCAACAAGGCGGAAATATCGGATATCATCTCCACCTTTCAGCGGTATGAATACCAGGTCAAGTACTATTTCGGTGAAGAATTGTACGAAAACGAACTGCGGGCCAATTACGACCACCTGATGAATTACCTGAATATCTGATGCGTCGGCCGACTTTCGCCTTTTTCTTCTTTCTTCTTTTTCTTTCCATCGCCGCATTTTCCCAGGACCAATCCCCAGCGGCAACTTTCCACTATGTCGTCGGAAAGATTTCGATCAATGGAAACAGGGTGACCAGGAGCTATGTCATTTTAAGGGAACTTTCGTTTCGCACAGGGGATTCCCTCACGTTGCAGGAACTGGTGAATGCCTTTCGCGCCGCTCATGACCGATTGGTGAATACCCATCTGTTCAACGAAGTCGTGATCTATCTCCAGCGCTTCGACGGGCAAACGGCAGAAGTCGCGATCGATGTCAAAGAACGCTGGTATATTTTCCCCCTGCCCTATGTGAAGCCCGTAGACCGAAATCTGGCTGCCTGGGCACAAAAGGATTACAGCCTTAGCCGGCTCAACTACGGCGCAAAGTTTGCCGACTATAATTTTTCAGGCCGCGGCGATAACCTCACGGTCTGGCTGATCACCGGCTATGAGCGCGAACTCCAGCTCTATTACAACCTGCGGAACGCCGACAGGTCGCAAAAGCATGGCTTCGGGTTTGGCCTCAACTATTCCGAGCTGAGCGAAGTAGATGCGTTGACGGTAAACAATGCCCAGGAATTTATCAATTCCGACACGATCGCCTACGCCGGCAAATACTTGAGCAAAACATTGGCTTTCTCCGCCCGGTATTTTTACCGGCCCCGGCTAAAAGTGCGGCATACGGTGAACCTCAACATCATGTCCAGATCGATAGACAGCGCCGTCACGGTCTGGGACCCGAATTATTTCAGCAACGGGGCCAGGAAGGTCATCTACCCCGAGTTGGTCTATACATTTAATTATACCGACGTCGACTATGTCTCTTACCCATTGAATGGCGTCATCTTTGAGACGGCGCTTACCCGCCGGGGTATCGACAGGAACATGAATTTCTGGCAGGTTTCCACCAGGCTTACCCGCAGCTGGCCGCTAGGCTACAAACTCTGGTTTGGCGTCCAGAACATCAACGTCCTGAAATTGCCGCTCAGTCAGCCTTTTTACAACCAGGGGCTGCTGGGCTATGCCGACCTGTATCTTCGGGGACTCGATCGTTATGTCGTGGATGGCACTGCAGGCGGCGTATTGCGCAATACCCTTTTCCGTGAGCTCTTCAACTGGGATCTACCATTTAGGCACAAAGCTTCTTATAGCCGGCTCCCCGTCCGGATCTACGCCACAGCCTTTACCGACTATGGCTATGCCTATAACCAGGACTTTAAGGCTAATTCGCTGGTCAACCGTATGTTATACACCGGCGGGTTTGGCATTGATCTCGTCACTTTGTATGACCTGAGCTTTAAACTGGACTATAGCTTTAACCAATTAGGCCAAAACGGGTTATTTTTGCATATCCGGAATGATTTCTGAAGGCCTGACACTAAATGACACGAGGTTTCGGAGCGTTCCGGAGCGAAGCAAAGGATGCGAGCGTTCCCGAGGGAACGGAAGCGAACGACCTAGCAAAACGAAGAACGAAAGTTTGAGGACGGCCTGAGCGAGGAACGAAGCTGCGGTGAAGCGCTAATTGAATGACCGAGGCAAAGCGAAGAACGAAGCTCCGGTAAAGCGCTAATTGAATGACCGAGGCAAAGCGAAGAACGAAGCTCCGGTAAAGCGCTAGCGGAACGACCGAGGCAAAGCGAGGAACCTGCCCAAACGGAGCGAGGGTAGCCAAGATGAAGCGAGGAACGAAGCTCCGGTAAAGCGCTAACGGAACGACCGAGGCAAAGCGATGAACCTGCCCAAAACGCAGCGAGGGCAACCAGGACGAAGCGAGGAACGAAGCTCCGGTAAAGCGCTAGCAGAACGACCGAGGCAAAGCGATGAACCTGCCCAAAACGCAGCGAGGGCAACCAGGACGAAGCGACGAACGAAGCTCCGGTAAAGCGCTAACGGAACGACCGAGGCAAAGCGAGGAACCTGCCCAAACTGAGCGAGGCTAACCAGGACGGAGTGAGGAACGAAGCTCCGGTAAAGCGCTAGCGGAACGACCTAGGCAAAGCGATGAACCTGCCCAAAACGCAGCGAGGGTAGCCAAGATGAAGCGAGGAACGAAGCTCCGGTAAAGCGCTAGCGGAACGACCGAGGCAAAGCGATGAACCTGCCCAAAACGCAGCGAGGGCAACGAGGACGAAGCGAGGAACGAAGCTCCGGTAAAGCGCTAGCAGAACGACCGAGGCAAAGCGATGAACCTGCCCAAAACGCAGCGAGGGTAACCAGGACGGAGTGAGGAACGAAGCTCCGGTGAAGCGCTAGCGGAACGACCGACGCAAAGCGAGGACATTGCCCAAAACGGAGCGAGGGCAACCAAGACGGAGTGAGGAACGAAGCTCCGGTAAAGCGCTAGCGGAACGACCGAGGCAAAGCGAGGACACTGCCCAAAACGCAGCGAGGGCAACCAGGACGGAGTGAGGAACGAAGCTCAGCGAAGGTTTCAGGCGAAGCGCAACGAAGGAGCCGGTGGCTCGTTCCGAGGTTCACTGCCGAAGGTCTGCCGCCTCCATTTGACCATTGAATCCCGGCTTAGCCGGGCTCATCGAGACCTTTGAAAAGACCTTGACATCCGGGATAAAAGACATAAACTCCAAATGACATGAGGCAAAGCCGACTGCATTTGGACATTGAATCCCGGCTTAGCCGGGCTCATCGAGACCTTTGAAAAGACCTTGACATCCGGGATAAAAGACATAAACTCCAAATGACACGAGGCAAAGCCGACTGCATTTGACCATTGAATCCCGGCTTCACCGGGCTCATCGAGACCTTTGAAAAGACCTTGACATCCGGGATAAAAGACATAAACTCCAAATGACACGAGGCAAAGCCGACTGCATTTGGACAATGAATCCCGGCTTCACCGGGCTCATGAGACCTTTGAAAAGACTTTGACATCCGAGATAAAAGACATAAACTCCAAATGACACGAGGCAAAGCCGACTGCATTTGACCATTGAAAAGAGATAAACTCCAAATGAAAGTAGCAATTTATAGCAGAGTCATAGAATACGAACAACAAAGCGGCGTACAACGTCTTTTCGATGAACTGATCCGCCAACACCTTCAGCCGGTGATCCATCAACCTTTCCTGGAAAAAATAGGATCGAATTTCGTACTGCCTTCCGATATCAGTTCTTTCCGGGATGCCTCCGATCTCGACGACTCTATCGAATTTCTCATCAGTTTGGGGGGAGATGGCACACTCTTGGATACAGTAGCGCTGGTCCGCGATAAGAACATCCCGGTACTGGGCATTAACTTCGGTCGCCTCGGCTTTCTGGCCAGCATCGGGAAAGAAGAGATGATCACGGCGGTCACTGCCTTGGCTAACCGCACGTTTTTGGTGGACAAACGATCCTTGATCCACCTGGACGCCAATCTGCCCCTCTTTGGAGATGTACCATATGGATTGAACGAGTTCGCCATCCACAAGACGGATACTTCGCCGATGATCAAGATCCACACGTATCTCAACGGGGAATTCCTGAACACGTACTGGGCGGACGGACTGATCGTTGCTACTCCTACAGGCTCTACGGGTTATTCGCTCAGTTGTGGCGGTCCGGTCGTCTTTCCGGATTCCGCAAGCTTCGTGATCACCCCGGTAGCGCCTCATAACCTGAATGTGCGGCCGATCGTCGTCCCTGACAACAACATCATATCTTTCGAGGTGGAAGGGCGGGCAGAAAATTTTATCTGCGTCCTGGATTCTCGCAAAGAGATAGTAGATAAACAAGTACAGCTTGCTGTTCGCAGCGAGGCCTTTACACTCAGCCTTATCCGGCTGAATGAGAACAATTTTCTGCAAACGCTTCGCGGCAAACTTTCCTGGGGGCTGGACACCAGGAACTGATTGAGACGCACCGCAGAATTTCTTAGCCAAATTTTAACAAAACAAACAAACGAAAGCGCCGGCCGGATTCGTTTCATATAAATTTATTTTTCTTTACCAACATGAATAAGCTATTATTCTGCACCCTGGTGGTCGTTTCGATAGGAATCAAGGCAGCGGCACAAGAACAGGCAGTCGTTCACGAAGGGGAGTTCGGCTTTTCAGTTGGGAGCGCGCAATACTTTGGCGATCTTAATCCCAATCCCAGGTTCAACACGCCCAATCTGGCGGCGAGCATATTCTTCAGAAAGAATTTCGGTGGCTATGTGGCGCTACGGATCGCGGGATCATATGCCTTCCTGGCTTATTCGGATAAGCTGAACGGCTATAATGAGTTCATGTACCGCAGGAACCTGAGCTTTAACACAAATGTCTGGGAGGGTACCATACAGGGTGATTTTAATTTCTTCAAGTACATTCCCGGCAGCGAGTACCACCGGTTCACACCTTATGTGACGTTCGGGCTGGGGCTCTTTAATTACAACCCCTATACTTATTATGGAGGGCAAAAAGTGTATTTGCGGCCATTGGGCACGGAGGGACAGGGGTCGGCGGCCTATCCCGGCAGAAAACCCTATGGGAGCATGGCGCTATGCTTTCCGATAGGGGTAGGGGTCAAATACAGTTGCAGCAAATACGTAAATATAGGACTGGAGATACTTTACCGGTTTACAACGACCGATTATATAGATGATGTCAGCAAGACGTATGCACCCGATGCCCAGCCCCAATTCCTTCCGGATGGCCAGATGACGACCTGGTACGCCCTGGAGGACCGTTCTTATGCTACAGGTGCGCCCATTGGCATCCAGGGCCGCCAGCGTGGTTATTCCAACCAGAATGACAGCTACCTTACCGCCCAGTTCACGGTCTCCTTCAATTTGTTCTCCTACCAATGCCCCAGCCCGGCTACCAATAGCCGGTGAAACCGGCCGCAACATCACCCCAAATCACCTATCTTTGTGCCCCTTTATGGGTGACTTGAAAGAAAATATTGATCTCAAGCGGCTTCCCCGCCACATTGCCATTATTATGGACGGGAATGGCCGGTGGGCGCAGGAAAAAGGGCAGGACAGGCTATTCGGTCATTTTCACGGGGTGGAAAGCGTAAGGGATATCGTAGAAGGCTGTGCGGAATTAGGCGTCGGTTACCTCACCCTGTATGCTTTTTCCACAGAGAATTGGGACCGCCCTGCTTATGAAGTGAGCGGCCTGATGGAATTGCTGGTGGACACCATCCGAAAAGAGGTCGAGACCCTGAACAAGAACAATATCCGCCTCCACGTCATCGGGGATCTGGCCATGCTGCCGGAGTATGCGCAACTGGAATTGAAAGAAGCCCTCGACTTCACGGCCGCCAATTCCGGACTTAATCTGGTAATGGCCCTCAGTTACAGCAGCCGCTGGGAACTTACGGAAGCCATCAAGGGCCTTGCGAGGGACGTGAAGGCAGGAAGACTTGAGCCGGAGGCGATCACACAAGATATGATCACGCAATACCTATCCACCCGGGATTTTCCTGATCCCGAGTTGATGATCCGCACCAGCGGGGAATATCGTATCAGCAATTTCCTCTTATATCAATTGGCCTATGCCGAACTATATTTCACCAGCGTTCGCTGGCCTGATTTCCGTAAGAAGGACCTATACGAGGCCATTCTGGATTTTCAGGGAAGAGAGAGGAGATTTGGCAAGACAAGTGCTCAGATTCAACAGGATTTGATCGCGCCCGGCTCCACTTTTTAACAAACACTTTGTATAAATCCCCTTAATTTGCCGCCTCAAGCCGCGTCGCGGCAAGTACCGAGGGTCAGAAATTAGCCCAGGCTGCTGGAAAGCAGCTGTCCGAAGGACAAAAATTAGCGTTTAGCCGGATTGGCGCTAATTTCTTTAACGCGCGTTTCCGGCACATTTTAAAAAACCGACTGGATGCAACGAAGATCGCTGTTTTGTGTTTTTTTATTGACCACTTACTGCTTACTGAACCAAATCGCTGCTAAAGCCCAGGGTACCGATTCTATCACGCATCCCGCAACCGATACTGTAAAGCCAAAATCCGACACGACCCATCCTGCCCTCACCGATAGCCTGAAAGCCGTAACCGACACCGCTCACCCGCTTTCAGTTGATCCGGAACTCATTGCCCTCGGCAACCAGAAGAACCCACCCAGGGAATACACGATCGCAGGGATCAAGATCACCGGCACAAAATACCTCGATGAATCATTGCTCACCTCCATTTCCGGTCTCACTGTCGGCGACAAAGTGACGATACCCGGCGGCGACAATTTCAGCAAGGCCATTCTCAATCTTTGGAAGCAAAATCTCTTTGCAGACATCGCCATCTATTTCACCCGGCTTGTCGGCAACAGCGTATATATCGAGATCAGTGTGACGGAGCGGCCGCGGCTCGCCAATTTTTACTTTAAGGGACCCGGTGTCAAAAAGGGCGACGGCGAAGACCTGACCACCAAGACGGGACTGATCAAGGGAAGGGTGGTCACGGAGAACATGAAACGTTCCGCAGTCCAGGCGATCCGCAAGTTTTATGCGGAGAAGGGTTACCAGGACGCACATGTGCGGACTACGGAAGCACGGGACCCGGCCGTACAGAATTCGGAAATACTCACCTTTTTTATCGATAAGGGTCCCAAGGTCCGCATCGATCAGATCGATTTCTTCGGCAACCAGGCCGTTCGGGAAAACAAGCTGAAGAAACAGCTGAAAGATACCAAAGAACTGAGCCGTCTGACCCTCTACCCTCCCTCCAACCAGACCCCTTACGGCCCTCATGATTCCGTGACGCTGAGACAATACCTGAACAACTGGGGCTTCCTGTCCTTGCACGCTACCAAGGAATTTCTGGACCCTTATTTCCGGTTCAAGATGTTCAGCTCGGCAAAATTCAACCAGGCCAAATACGACGAGGACAAACAACATGTTATCGAGTATTATAACTCGCAGGGTTACCGCGATGCCAATATCGTACGGGACACCACCTATGTAAATACGAGCAGGTTTGGGAAAGGACATATGAATGTCGTTATCCAGGTGGATGAAGGCAGCAAGTATTATTTTGGCAATATCTCCTGGAAGGGGAACACCAAGTATTCCGATTCCGTCCTCAGCCTGATCCTCGGCATCCACAAGGGCGATATCTACAACCTCGACATCCTCAATAAAAAGCTGGGCAAGCAGATGACGGCGGAAGGTGGCGATATCAGCGCCCTCTATCAGGATGACGGCTACTTGTTCTTCCACGTCGATCCCGTGGAAACGGCCGTCTACAATGACACGATCGATTTTGAGATCCGAATGGTCGAAGGCCCGCAGGCAACCATCAAGAACGTTACCATTGCAGGTAACGATAAGACAAACGAATACGTGATCCGGCGCGAACTGTTCACGATCCCCGGCGACAAGTTCAGCCGTCAGGACATCGTGCGGACGACCAGGCAGATCGCCAACCTTGGTTTCTTCAACCAGGAAAAGATCCAGCCCGGTATAGAACCCAACCAGGATGACGGTACAGTAAATATCAATTGGACCGTAGAGGAAAAATCCGGGAACCAACTGGAACTGTCCGCAGGGTGGGGTGGTGGCATCGGGCTTACCGGTACGGTGGGGATCACGTTTGCCAACTTTTCCATTAAGAATATATTCAACAAAGAAGCCTGGCAGCCCCTGCCCGAAGGTGATGGACAAAAGCTCAGCCTGCGCATCCAGTCCAACGGTAAGGCCTACCAGTCCTACAACTTTTCCTTTACCGAACCCTGGCTCGGCGGAAAAAGGAGAAACTCTCTCACCCTCAGTCTTTATCGAAGCATCTTCCGCACAGGCGGGTATAATTTTCATACCAGCACCTACGCCTTCAGCGATAGTAACTCGCTCAAGAATTTCGGTGTGACACTTGCGCTAGGCAAACAGCTCAAGTGGCCGGATGACTACTTTACACTCACGTACTCCGTCAACTATACGCAGTATGACCTCACCAATTACTCGCTTTTCACAAGCGCGTTCCGGAATGGGTTTTCCACCAACTTCAGTTTCAAGGTGGCCCTCAGCCGCTACAACCTGGACCAGCCGATCTATCCGCGGAACGGGTCCAGCCAATTGTTGAGTTTGCAGTTCACGCCACCCTATTCGCTTATCGACCACGGTATCACTCAGGCGGATAGCTATAAGCTGCCGGAATACCACAAATGGCGATTCACCAGTGACTGGTACCTGCCGATCGGCGAAGCCATGGGTGCCGATAAGACGCGTCAGTTCGTACTCAAAATCTCCGCCAAATATGGGTTCATGGGCCGCTACAATTCAGGCCTGAACTTCTCGCCCTTCGAACGCTTCCAGGTGGGAGATGCAGGGCTGACAAATAACTTCGGTCTGTTGGGATACGATATCATCTCACAACGCGGCTACCCCGTTTACCAGAACTCCAACCCGAAGGTCAACCCCGATCAACAGCAGGCTACTCAGTTCTTCACGATGTTCAACAAGTACACGCTCGAACTGCGTTATCCGTTTACGACTAACCCCAGCAGCACCATCTATGGCCTGGCCTTCTTCGAAGCGGCCAACGGCTGGTATGATTATAAGACCTATAACCCGTTCGAACTACGCAGAAGCACCGGTCTCGGGATGCGTTTCTTCCTGCCGATGTTCGGTCTGCTTGGCTTTGACTATGGTATAGGGCTGGATCGCATTCAGAACGGGTCGCTGCGGGATGCATCGCGGTTCACCTTCATGCTGGGGTACGAACCCGATTAATTTGACTATTTTCATGTCCTAAAAGACACTGACCATGAAACCGAGCGTAACCATTCTTTGCCACGACCGCAACCAGCCGCGAGGTTCCGGCCGGCCCTTGAAATGCGAAGCATGCACCGGAAGCGGTGTAAAAGACATTGTTGTCGGGGGTACATATAATTTCCTCCGCCCGAATCGGACCATTCTTACGCTCGGGTTTCTCATGACCCTCGCTTTTGCTGGCATCGCCCAGGAGCGTTATGCCGTCGTCGACACCAAGTACATCCTGGAAAAGATGCCGGACTATAAAGACGCACAGAAAAAACTCGACCAGACGAGCATGATGTGGCAAAAGGAGATCGACACCAGACAAGCCGCATTGGATAAAATGTATAAAGACTATGAAGCCGAGCAGGTTATGCTTAGCGACACACTTAAGAAAAAAAGAGAAGACCAACTCTTTAACATGGAAAAGGATGTGCGCGACCTGCAAAGGAAACGGTTTGGGTATGAAGGCGATCTTTTCAAATTACGGCAGGAACTGGTAAAACCCATTCAAGACAAGGTATACAACGCGATCCAGCAACTTGCAGTTAATAGAATGTATGAGCTAATTTTAGATAAAAGTGAGGGAATTACCGTTATATTTGCCGACCCAAAACTCGACAAAAGCGACGAGGTACTAAAAACCTTAGGTATTAAATAAAAACATAATATAATTCATCCAACAAAATGAAAAAGATTTTCACTATTGCAGCAGTGGTTATTGGCCTGGTTATGACGGGTAATTCTTCAAAGGCCCAGGGCGCTGCTGGCGGCAAGATCGGTGTTATCAGCCTGCAAGAACTCATTCCTACCATGCCTGAATACAGGAAGGCTGATACTGCACTCAATGACTATCAGACTGCATTGGGTCAGAATTTCGAAGACATGAAGCGGGAATATTACGAAAAAGACAGTGCGATCATGACCAAGGATACAGCCAAAATGACGAAAGCACAGCTTGAGATAAAGAGGAGGGAAGTAAGTGAACTGTTGGTAAAGTTGCAAGGATATCAGCAGCAGTCGCAGCAGCTGTATCAGCAAAAACAACAGGACCTGATCACGCCGATCCAGAAAAAGGCAGTCGACGCCGTTCAGACGGTAGCGAAAGAGAACGGCTATGCCTATGTGCTGAGCAAAGAGGCGCTGTTGGTTTCGCCACCCGCGGATGACCTGCTTCCCCTGGTAAAAAAGAAGCTGGGTATTAAGTAATCAGACCCATTTCCATATAAACGAATTAACGCCAGGGCTCAACCCTGGCGTTTTGTTTAGGCAGTAACATGAAACAACCCATTGGTGTATTTGATTCGGGCTATGGCGGCCTTACCGTCTTAAAGGAGCTGGCGGACCGCTTGCCGCAGTATGATTATATCTACCTCGGGGACAACGCGCGGGCGCCCTATGGAAACCGGTCGTTTGAGACGGTGTACCAGTATACCTTGCAATGTGTGCAATGGCTTTTTGACCGGGGCTGTCCACTCGTCGTCCTGGCTTGCAACACGGCTTCAGCCAAAGCCCTGCGCACCATTCAGCAACTGGACCTGCCCCGGATAGCACCGCACAACCGGGTCCTCGGTGTGATCCGGCCGACAACAGAAGTCGTTGGCCGCTTTACCAAAACAGGTCATGTCGGTGTGCTTGCCACGCGGGGTACCGTGTTGTCGGCATCCTATCCCATCGAGATCGCTAAGTTTTTTCCCGAGCTACAGGTCTTTCAGCAGGCTTGTCCCTTATGGGTGCCGCTGATAGAAAATAATGAGCACGATAAACCCGGGGCCGATTATTTTGTCAAAGTGTATGCAGCTCAGCTGATGGCGCAATCCCCGAAAATAGATACGGTGCTCCTGGCTTGCACGCACTATCCGCTTCTAAGGGAGAAGATAGCGGCCTGCCTTCCGCAAGGATGTCAATTGATCTCCCAGGGCGAGATCGTTGCGGCCAGTTTGGCGGACTATTTGCATCGTCATCCGGAAATGGAGCGCAAGATCAGCAGGAGTGACTCGCCTCCCCATTTTTATACGACCGATTCGACCGAAGATTTCGATAACCACGCAGGCATCTTTTATGGCAGGTCACTGCGTTCTGATCATGTACTGCTTTAAGCCCGCGAAGCGGGCTTGTTTGATAGGACCGATAGTAGCGCTTTAAACATTTTTAAGTTGATGGAAATATGAAAAAGGCGATCATTTATACGCTGTTGTTGGCAGGTTGCTCGTGGGCCACATCCTGTAAAAAAGAGACTAGCATCGAGAATGGCAGCTTCGCCGGTAATTTCACCGCGGTAATAAATGGCGTTCCCTGGTCGGCTGCTTCGAACCAGGAGCAGGCCACTATTGTCCGGGGTCTGATCAATATCACCGGGGTCAGCACGGACAACCAGGAGATCAGTATCTCTATCACCGACACTGTCGCAGGCTCCTACGTGCTCAACGCCCAGTCTCCTTCTATTGCCGCGTATGGCAACGTGGATTCTTCCAATTTGTACGCGTATTCCACCAGTCAGAGTCCTGATACCGCGAAGGCCGGCGGCATCGTCACGATTACGGCTATAGACACGGTTGCTAAAACAGTGACGGGTTCGTTTTCCTTCAACGTCTACCGCACTTACGATGGGCAGGGAAAAGGGATTACAAAGGGCGTATTCAACCAGATCCCGTACGCCACGAGCCTCCCTGCTGGCAGCTCCGCGGACACGGTTACGGCGGCAATCGATGGCGGTGATTGGGCAGCCGAAAGCATCCAGGCATCCTCGCTTGACGGCACCCTCACGCTCGTCGGGGCGTCGGCGGATGGCAGTCAATCCGTAGCGCTGAACTTTCCCAACTATACAACGCCTGGCACTTATCCGCTTACATCCGCTTCCGCCAGCCCCAGCTATTTGGCCGTATACGACGTAGTGACCAATGGCACAAACACCGCCGACCCGGGTACGTCCGGAAGCATAACAGTGACATCGAACGACACGTCCGCAAAGCGCATAACCGGCACATTCCAATTCAGCACCGACGATCCCAATGTGCCGAGTTCCGAACATGCTATCGCAAACGGCTATTTTTCGGTCTATTATGGCAACTAGGCATTTTTTCCCGTGTTTTTCACTCCTTTTCGCGATTTTTCCCCATTTTTCCCTACTTTTGCCGTCCCTTTCACCGGCCGCGGGGATGGTGCCTTGCGGATAGGGAATGACTTTAAAAGGACAAGTAAAAAAATTATTCATGAAACGTACATTTCAACCACACAGGCGCCGCCGGAAGACAGTCCATGGTTTCCGCAAGAGAATGGAGACTGCCAATGGCCGTAAAGTGTTGGCCAGCCGTCGTTCAAAGGGACGTCATAAATTGACGGTTTCCGACGAGTCCAAACTGAAATAGAACGATCGGTTCGCTGTTTGTCTACCAGACGCCAGTCTTTTTCAACCTCGATCTTTTTCCGCAAAGATATTTTTGGCATAGCTTCGGGCATCCCGAAGCTATTTTTTAATAGGGATACCCCGGATGCGTCAGCGACATACCTGGACAAAAGCCGAAAAACTCAAGAGCCGGAAGCGGATCGAACGGGTATTCAAGGAAGGCAAGAACCTTTCCGTTTTTCCATTCAAGCTCTTTTATCTGCTCGGTGCAGCTCCGGTTGCCCAGTCGAAAAACCTTGCTTCTCCATCCACCGCTGTCCCCCCTGAACACCCCGCTGCGGCTACGCCCTCCGCCGCTGCCCCCCCGCAACCAACGACCCTTATCCCCTCGCCGCCCACGACACCCCCGCCGCCCACCACTCCCCCGCACCCCACAACCCCCGCGCAGCCTACTGCCCCCACTCGGTCGGCGCACCCCCCCCGGTCCAAAACCCCCGCGCAACAAACGACCCCAGCGCAACAAACGACCCCCGCGCAACATATGACCCCCGCGCAACAAATGACCCCAGCGCAACAAATCACCCCCGCGCAACAAACGACCCCAGCGCAACAAATGACCCCAGCGCAACAAATCACCCCAGCGCAACAAACGACCCCTACCCGGCCCGCAACCCCCCCGGCCCCCTTACAGGCCGGATTCTGGGCCGGAAGCCGGCATTTCAAAAAAGCGGTGGACCGCAACCGCATCAAGCGCCTAAGCCGGGAAGCCTATCGGGTACAAAAACAACCCCTCATCGACCTTCTATCGGAAAAAGGGCTTTCCATGGCCATCTTCATTGTCTACACAGGCAAAGAACTACCCGATCATAACACGGTAAAAGCCAGGATCGGCGTAGCTTTGCAGAAATTAATCAAGGAAATAAAATGAGCAGGGTCTTGCGTTTCCTCGCCCTTCCCCTGATAGGGCTCATCCGCCTCTATCAATGGGTGATCTCCCCGGCCCTCGGGCCCAGCTGCCGCTTTACACCCAGCTGCTCCCACTATGCAGTAGAAGCCTTAAAAAAACATGGGCCGTTCAAGGGCCTATGGCTCAGTATGAAACGCATTGCGCGCTGTCATCCCTGGGGCGGACATGGCGTAGATCCTGTTCCGTAAGCGACCTTTGATCAGATCCCGGCATTGGCGCAAGGCCATCAGGCTCTATTATTTTGTAGCACCGCTATCTTTGAATATCGTCATCTTTTGCAGATTGGCGATGATCTGCCGCATTTCTCTCATGCTGTAGAATTTGTAGATCGCGGGAACCGAACCGGCATCGAAAGAACCGGGTATGGAGGTGAAAGGACCGAAGACCTTGGCATTGACTTCCATCGTGAGTTTGACGGCCTTACCGGGAACAATAAAAAAATTCTGATTTGCATCGCTTACATTTTGGTCCGCGGCCAGCTTCTGCAGGCTATCCAGTTTTTGCTTGAGCAGATCCTGGGTGATCTTTGATTCACCGCCTTCCTCGCCGACATGCTGTTTGCTGCCGACTACCGTATCGTTTTTTACATTGGCAATATAGAGCCCGTCGTCGGGAATATTGATCGTATACTTCCCCTGTGGCGTTTCGACGTTTAGCGTCACCGGGTCGCCCGTCATAAAAACCAGTTCCTGTTCATGATGGGTGGTGCCATCTCCGTTGGAAACAGTGATGTGTTGCTGGGTATTATCAACCGTTATTTTGTCGCTGGCGTAGACCACCACTTTTTTCTGATGGCCTTTACAAGCCGAGAAACACACAATGATCGCAAGTAACAGGAAGCCGGGAATTTTTTGCATGGTTGAAACGTCTTTGAAAAAGAATAGGCCGGCCCGCATGCGGTTACGGACCGGCTCTTTCAAATAATATATTTATTTGCCTTCAGAATAGTGCTCGGCGACTTTATCCCAATCGACCACTTTCCAAAAAGCGCCAAGGTAATCGGCCCTTTTGTTCTGGTATTTGAGATAATAGGCGTGTTCCCACACGTCAACACCCAGGATGGGACTGCCTTTTGTTTCGGCAACATCCATCAGGGGGTTGTCCTGGTTGGGCGTGGAAGAGATTTCGAGCTTGCCATCTTTCAGGATCAGCCATGCCCAGCCGCTGCCGAACCGGCTGATACCGGCCGCATTGAATTTTTCCTTGAACGCATCTAAGCTGCCAAAAGTAGTGTGGATCTCATCCGCCAGTTTTCCCGCGGGTGCACCGGAAGATTTTGACGAGAGGATCTGCCAGAAAAAGCTGTGATTCCAATGACCGCCCGCGTTATTGCGCACGGCCGGGCTGATGGAGCCTGCTTTTTGCACCAGTTCCTCTAGGCTTTTGTTCTCGTTGGGAGTACCGGCAATCGCCTTATTTAAGTTGTCGATATAGGCCTGGTGATGCTTGTCGTGATGGATCTGCATAGTCGTCGAATCGATATGCGGCTCCAATGCGTCGAATGCATAGGGCAGCGCAGGAAGTGTGAAAGCCATAGCTAATGTTTTAAATGTATTAAATAAATTATAGTCGTGTCAATTGCCTGAAGGGACGACAAATCTACAGGAAAAAGCCGAATAGACAATCGGTGCCGCCAGACCACAGGCGATGTCCGGAAGAAGCCCGCTGCCCCGTTAGATTCATCCGGACCATTAAAAAGACATAATGCCTCCAGGATAAATCTACAGGAAAAAGCCGAATAGACAATCGGTGCCACCAGACCACAGGCGATGTCCGGAAGAAGCCCGCTGCCCCGTTAGATTCATCCGGGCCATTAAAAAGACATAATGCCTCCAGGATAAATCTACAGGAAAAAGCCGAATAGACAATCGGTGCCACCAGACCACAGGCGATGTCCGGAAGAAGCCCGCTGCCCCGTTAGATTCATCCAGCCCGCGGCCTTTCCGCCCCGCGAAAAACCTGTTACACGGATAGGAGTTAGCGTTTAGACCGGAAGAAATCCCGCATAATCGCCACGCAATCGTCGGCAAGAACCCCTTTTACCAGCGCTGTTTTTGGATGGAAAGGCCAGGGAGCCGGCGTCTCGCCGAGCCCCCGGCGGTAACCGTTCTTTTCGTCCTCCGCCCCAAACACGACACGGCCTATCTTGCTCCAGTACAGGGCGCCGGCACACATGAGACAGGGCTCGATGGTGACGTAGATGGCTGCTTCGGGGAGGTATTTGCTTCCGAGGTGGTTGAAAGCGGAAGTGAGGGCAATGATCTCGGCATGTGCGGTACTGTCGTTGAGCCGTTCGGTCTGGTTGTGGCCCCGGGCAATGATCCTGCCTCCCATGACCACCACCGCCCCGATGGGAACCTCCTCCTCCTCATAGGCTATTTTGGCCTCTTTTAAGGCCTGCTGCATAAAATAGTCGTCGTTCATGACGGGCGAATATACTGCTATATTATTTGCATCCTGGATACCTTAGGGTCGACGATCAGGCGATCATGTTCAAAGTCCAGCTTGATCCGCCATTTTTGCATAGTCGCGGCGCCGATAATGGCTTCTTCGCTGAGACCCGGGACAACCAGGAACTCGTCGGAGAGTTGAACGTCATTGATATAGAATTCCAGTCGGATCACAAAATTGACTTCGATAAAGTGATCGTCGCTCGCGGTAGCAATTCTGCGCGTACGCCCAAGATGCTGCGGCAAAGCAAGACCTTCTACATGATCCGGATGGATGCACGATAAATTCGCGCCGCTGTCGAACAGCGTGTAAAGACGTTTCTCGCCTTCAGTTCCAACGTATAGTAATGGATGTTTTATGATAGACATAAGGTAGCAATTTCCTACAAAAGTAAAAAGTAACGCCAACAAAATTTTTTAAAACTTTGCGCGGAAACGCGTACAACTTTTTACCACGCACTGCAAGAAGATTCCTCCTGCAAAGCAGGAAGATCCGCCATCGTTCTTGAAGGCTGAAATCCGGTATAACGCTGCTGCACCTGCTGCAACACCGCTTCGATCTCTTCTACCGTTTTCATTTGCACCAGCTGATTGCGGAATTCTTTCACATACGGAAACCCCTTGAGGTAGTTGGTGTAATGCCGGCGCATTTCCAGTATACCTACGATCGCGCCCTTCCATTCGACCGAACGGACAAGGTGATCGCGGATAGCTCCACACCGTTGTTCAATGGTCGGCGGCGGCAACAGCGTTCCTGTCTGCAGATAATGTTTGATCTCATTGAAGATCCAGGGATAGCCGATCGCTGCGCGGCCGATCATCAGACCGTCGACACCATAACGATCACGATAGGTAAGCGCCTTTTCGGGCGTGTCGATATCGCCATTGCCAAAGATAGGGATCTTAATGCGCGGATTTTCCTTGACCCTTGCGATCAGCGTCCAGTCGGCCTCGCCTTTATAGAGTTGTGCGCGGGTACGGCCATGTATGGTAAGTGCGCTGATACCGGCATCCTGCAAGCGTTCCGCGACTTCCTCGATATTTTTCGATTGGTCATCCCAACCCAGCCGGGTCTTGACCGTCACCGGCAGGGAAGTACTTCTGACAACGGCTGTGGTTAACCGGGTCATCGCAGCCACATCTTTCAGCACGGCCGCACCGGCACCCTTGGAAACCACCTTTTTTACCGGACAACCAAAATTAATATCCACCAGGTCTGGCTGTACCGTATCCACGATGCGGGCACTCATGGCCATCGCCTCCTCGTCGCCGCCAAAGATCTGGATGCCAAACGGACGCTCGTATTCAAAAAAGTCCAGTTTCGCCCTGCTCTTCATGGCATCCCGGATCAGTCCCTCACTGGAAATGAATTCACTGTACATAAGGTCCGCCCCATTGTGCTTGCAGACATACCGGAACGGAGGGTCGCTTACGTCTTCCATAGGGGCCAGGAGGAGCGGAAATGCAGGAAGTTGTATATTGCCGATGTTTATCACGCGAAAAGCCCAAAATTACGCACTTATCGCGGAATCCCCAACGCGGACCCCGATCCGATACGGGTACCAGTGCACAACCATATGGACAACAACCTTAAAATTCTCTCCCCCTGGTCGCAGCTGGCTGTTTTTCTCGGATTGATAGGCGGCGGAATGATACTTGCGGTCCTGGCCTTGGGACTAATACCCGGCATTCGTCAGGGCGAGGTACCAAAGGATCCCGGCACGGTGAAGCTCGTCCAGGTGGTGACGTCTGTCTTCTTGTTCGGACTGCCGTCCTTTAGCTTCGCGGCATTGGTCTTCAGGCGCCATCCACTACGCGATTTCGGATTTAGACCGGCAACAAATACTATTTACTATTTGCTATCCCTGCTGCTATTGCTCTTCGCTTTCCCGCTGGAAGGCTGGCTTGGGATGTTGAACCAGCGGCTGCAACTGACCCATTGGATGAACCAGATGGAAACCGACAGAGACCAGCAGATCCTGGACATGCTTAAGGTCCGTTATGCCTACGACTTGCCCGTCAACCTGCTTGTAGTCGCCGTCCTGCCGGGCATCCTCGAAGAAATGTGTTTCCGGGGCGCCCTGCAACGGATCATGATCAATATTTTCAGGAGTCCCTGGGGTGGGATCGTAGCAACCGGCTTTCTCTTTTCCGCCATCCATTTTCAATTCGCCGGGTTTTTGCCCCGCATGTTCTTGGGCATCCTGCTCGGCACGATCTATTGGTACAGCGGTAGTCTCTGGCCGGCTATCCTCGCACATATTTTCTTCAACGGCATCCAGGTGCTGGCGGCTGCCTGGTACCCAAAACTCGTCACCGAAAATCCTTCCGTCCCTGTTTATGCTGCCTTGATAAGTTTAGTAATAGTTGTAGGTTTGCTGGCATACATGCGCAAGCGATCTGCCGTTACCTATGCGCAGGTATATCAACCAACACCGGAATAATGGCATTGAACCTGGCTATATTGAGGACCCGCAGTCTAACGGCGGTTGTATTCGTCGTCATTATGCTGACGGGATTGCTCTGGAATCCCTGGAGTTTTCTCATCCTCTTCTCGGTTATCCATTTCGGCTGCTGGATCGAATACCAAAAGATCATGGTCCTCATCGACAAAGAATATGCCGGCATCTCTACCTTACATCGATTCAGCGTGATGATCGCCGGCTGGTGCCTCATGCTCTATTTGGTGAACGGAAACCTGCAAGTCGCGGGTATCCCCCTGCGTATTTTCGGATGGTGGGGCTGCCTCGGTTTTCTTTGTCTGGTGGTGATCGGCGAGATCATTCAATACCAGACCCTGAACCTCAGCAACATCGGCCGCTCGGGACTGGGACTTATTTATATCTCGCTGGGACTTGCGCTGCTCACGAATCTGCGAACCTTGTTCTATGGCGCTCCCAGCTATTTTGCAGACAGGGTTCCGGTACTGATGATCGTCGGCTCTATCTGGATCAACGATACAATGGCCTATTTCGTAGGCTCCCTGATAGGCAAAACACCGCTGTCGGCCATCTCGCCAAAAAAGACCTGGGAGGGTACAGTGGGCGGTGTGATCCTAGCGATCGCCGTCATGGGAGGCATCGGCTACTTACTGTACAATTCGCCAGGCTGGAGCCTTTTCGCGCCGGTACATTGGATGAGCGTCGCCGCTATAGCGGCCATCGCCGGGACCTTTGGCGATCTGCTCGAAAGCAAATTGAAACGCATGGCAGGGATTAAGGATAGCGGATATATCATGCCGGGACATGGCGGATTTCTCGATCGCTTCGACTCCCTGCTGGTAGCAGCTCCTTTCGCCTGGGCCTACTTGATGTGGGTGATACAATGGAACGGCTAAAAACACCACAAAACACTTATTTTTGACCCTTGGCGGCCCTTGAGGCCACCGGCCGAAGGCCCATCATAATCCTTGCACCGGGGATGGGCTATTTTTCGGAGAAATCTATCCCGGTGCACTACATTGAAAAATGACAATCCACAGGGAAGGGTATAAGACCATAGCTATCGGCGCCTTGGCGTTTGCCGTCATCAACCTCTGTTCGTTTTATTTTATCAGTGCGCATGAGGCATGGCTCAGCGGCATCATCTTTCTGCTCACGCTTGGCCTGGAATTGTTCCTGATCTCGTTCTTCAGGGTCCCAATGCGCCAACTAACCGTGGGCGACGGATTGATCATCTGTCCCGCAGACGGAAAAGTTGTCGTCATCGAGGAAACGGTGGATGAAGAATATTTCAAGGACAAAAGACTGCAGATCTCCGTTTTCATGAGTCCGGCAAACGTACACCAGAACCGCAACCCCATCAGCGGCCAAGTCGTTTACAACCAGTACCACAAAGGCAAATACCTGGTCGCCTGGCACCCTAAATCCTCTACTGAAAACGAACGGCATAGCGTTGTCGTTCGCAATAGCCATGGGGAAATCCTCGTAAAACAGATCGCCGGCGCACTTGCCCGGCGCATCGTTAACTACCTTAGTGTCGGACATAAGGTGGATCAGAGCGCGGAGATGGGATTTATCAAATTCGGTTCCCGCGTCGATGTACTCCTGCCGCCGGGAACAAACGTAAATGTACAGATCGGACAGGTAGTCCAGGGCGGCGTTACCGTCTTGGCAAAATGGCCATAAATAACTAACTTACGTACATGAAGAACAGGATACTTTTACTCTGCACCGCCGGCATACTTTTCTCAGGCCTCTCTTATGCGCAAACCGGCAACGGCGGCAAAGGAAATGTAAAAGACAGCACCAAAACAAAAGGCGCCCCCAAGCCCTGTCCCGGCAAAACCTGTGGAAAGAAAAAGAGTTAGGCCGACCGCGCACTCAAAATATATTTTCCAATTCTTTAAGCGAATAGATAGTATAGGTAGGTCTGATCTCCGGCTCGATACCGAGGTGATTGACGTATACCTGGTCGATACCGGCATTGATTGCCCCTTGGATATCCGCTTCAATGCTGTCTCCCAACATGATACTTTCAGCAGGCTCAGCTCCGGTCTTCCGGAAGGCATACTCGAAGATCTCCTTATGTGGTTTGAGACTGTTGGCACCTTCCGAGGTGATCACCTCCCCGAAATATCCGCTGAGCCCCGCATTCTCTATTTTGGAGCGCTGGGTTTTTTCAAATCCGTTGGTGATCAGATGAAGGCGGTATCCCCTTTTAGTAAGATAGGCAAGGATCTCGATCGCATAGGGAAAAAGGAGCTTGCGGGTAGGCAGCGCGTCCAAAAATAGCACATCCATTTTCCGCGCCAACGGTTCATCGCCGATCTTAAAGTCCAATAGCGTGAGCCACATGCGTTTCCACCGCAGCTCGTCCACTTTTATATAGCCATTCCGATACCGCTCCCATAGTTTGTCGTTGTGAACAATGTACCGATTAAAGAATTCGTCGAAGCTGTGTACGCCTCTTTCTTTCAACAGCAGTGCATCATACATTTCTTCCAGGGTTTGCCTGCTATTGGCTTCGAAATCCCAAAGGGTATGGTCAAGGTCAAAGAAAAGGTGTTTATATTGCATAGGGCAATTTAACCATTATGAATTGTATCATTACAGGTGCTTCGAAGGGATTGGGCAAGGCTATGGCGGAAAGGTTCGCCGACGCAGGCTATGGACTTTACCTGGTAGCGCGCGATGCCGGCCGGTTAGCGGCTGCCCGGGAGGAATTGAGTGCACGTAATCCCGGCGTCCGGATCAACATCCAGGCCGTAGACATGAGCGGAAAGGCAAACGCGGAGGCCTATGGAAGGGAATTATTGTCCGCCGGCGTCACCGTCGATGTGCTGATCAACAATGCCGGTCAATTCATCCCAGGTAGCGTACGTGATGAGCCCGACGGCACCCTGGAACAAATGATGGCAGTCAACCTATACAGCGCCTACCACCTTACCCGGCTGCTGCTGCCCGGCATGATGACCCGCCGCTCAGGTCATATCTTTAATATCTGTTCGGTCGCTTCCTTGCAGGCCTATCCCAATGGCGGCGCCTACAGCATCAGCAAATGGGCCCTGGCAGGGTTTTCCGCCAATTTACGCGAAGAGCTAAAACCTCACGGTATAAAGGTAACCAGCGTCTATCCCGGCGCGACCTATACCGATAGCTGGATCGGCTCTGGCGTCGAGCCCGCCCGCATCATGGAAGCGGCAGATGTGGCGGAGATGGTGTATGCGGCCAGCCGGCTTTCCCCACAGGCAACCGTGGAAGAGATCCTCCTCCGTCCACAATTGGGCGATCTTTAACCAAGTTTTAACCCTTCCCGGCTTATATTTGCGTGGATGGTATGAGCATGGAAAGACCTATAAAATCACCTGTTATCGTCAATTTTCTACGCCTCTCGTTTATCATTGGGATAATCATATTGCCGGGGCTTTGGGCTTCCGGCCAGGTAAAGTTTACAACCGTCGTGAGCAGTCAGGAGGTCGGCAAATCGGATTACCTGCAGGTGGAGTTCGTCGTAGAGAATGCCAGGCAGATCGATGACCTGACGCCGGCCGATTTTCCCGGGTTTCGCATCGTACAAGGGCCGATCCAGTCAAGCGGCATGAGCATCGTGAACGGGAACATGTCTCAGTACAAGGCGTTGTCGTTTGTGTTGGAGCCTACGAAAACGGGCCATTTTACCATCGGCGGCGCGGCTGCTACCGTGGATGGAAAACAAATGCACTCTAATCCCGTCACCATTACTGTACATGCCGGTGCCAATGCCGCTCCGGCGCCTCCTTCCAGCCCCTTTGGCGCCAATCCCTTTTTTCAGCCTTCCCTGCCCGATCCTTTTGGCCCCGAGCCCGGAGAGGTCGACCGGGACTATGTGTTGAAACCGGGGGAGAATGTAAAGGATAAGATCAGGAAGAATCTTTTCCTTAGGGTCCAGGTAGACAAGAACACCTGCTATGTCGGCGAACCGATCGTCGCTACGTATAAGCTATATTCCCGGCTGAGTTCCGAATCGAGGGTGACGAGACGCCCCTCGCTCAACGGCTTCAGCGTCTATGATATGATCGACCCGAGCCAGGATGCCGTTTCAGTGGAGAAACTGAATGGGAAGTCCTACACCGTCCATACCATCCGTAAGACACAGCTGATTCCTTTCCAGTCCGGTTCCATCGACCTGGACCCTTGCGAGGTCGAAAATACCGTCCATTTTGTGAAGGGTTCTGCCCGCGGGGGGGCGGCTCGCAGCGGCAATGCGATCCGGGACTTGCTGGATCAGATGTCTGACGAAAGTAATCTCGGTCCTGAAGTCGACGAGAACATCACCCTCGATACAAAGCCGGTCACTATTACGGTAAAACCCTTGCCGGAAGAAAGCAAGCCGCTGGGCTTTAATGGCGCGGTAGGCAATTTCTCCGTAGAGGCTACGCTGAACAATACCACTATCGCGGCCGATGATGAAGCGACGCTCCATGTCGTCGTAAAGGGCAAAGGTAACCTGCCTGTTGTTGCCGCCCCCGCAGTCAACTGGCCCGATGGCATCCGGGCCTTCGATCCCACGGCCAAAGAAGATGTCAATAAAACTGTAGCGCCGATGAGCGGCTCCAAGTCTTTTGACTATGTATTCACCCCGCATGCGGCCGGTCACTATATCATACCCTCAGTGAACTTTCCGTATTTTGATCCGGCTACACAATCCTATAAGACTGCAGGAACCCAGCCGCTCGATCTGCGGGTAACGCCCGCCGTTAAAAGGAACAACAAGACTGCCGCCAGGGCAGCCCGGAAGGAAGCGCGCGAACCGGTAAATCTGCTTGGCCTTGCCCGTGATCACCTGGAATGGCTCATCGTTTTCTTGCTGCTACTTGGCGTAGTGGGATATTTCTGGCGTCAGAACTTCCGGCTGAAAAAAGTCGGGTTGGAAAAGAAAATGCCGTCAAGACCAACCGCGCCCGTACGCTCGGCCAGCCATGACAACAGCCCTACCAGCGCCGGCACAAGAACCGCCGGCCCGGTCACACCAAGACCCGATAACAAACCCACCGCGTCGACTACGCCCATTGTCCCTACGAATACCTATATTCCTGCAACACCGGCAATCGATCCTTTGCAGGAAGCCAGGGCCGTGATCGAAGGCGGAGATTCCAAAGGATTTTACCGCGAAGTGAACAGGGCGGTCTGGAAGGCAATGAGCAGGAAATTGGATCTCCCGGCCAGCGAGCTGAACAAACAGAACAGCGTTCGCCAGCTTCAACTTCGGGGTTGGGACGATACCGCTTTGCTCACGCTGGAAAACCTCCTGAATGAATGCGAGATGAATCTGTATACGCCCGCCTATGACCGGTGGAATATGCAACAGCTCCTGCGCCAGGCGGAGTGGGTGATGGATAGACTTGCCTGACAAAGCCACAACCGAGCGACGCCAAGGCGGCCGAAAGGCCGCGGGCGAGTTCTCGCCAGTGGCGAGAACAATGCCACTTACTCCGTATATTTATACCCCACACCCCGGACCGAATGAAAATACTTGGGGTGCCGGCTGTCCTCCTCGAAATATTTCCGGAAGTTGAGCACGAAATTATCGATGGTTCGGGTAGTAGGGTAGACGTTGTAACCCCAGACAGCCTGCAGGATCTTTTCCCGCGTCACGACCTCATTGCGATTCTCGATCAGCAATTTCAACAACATCGCTTCCTTCTTACTCAGCTGTATCCGCTCACCGTCTTTTGTAGTCGCTTCCTGGGCCTTAAAGTCGATGACATTCTTTCCAAAACTGTATACATCGCCCAAATCCCCTTTTTCCTGCATCTTCTTGCTCTTCTCGATGAGCTTTTGGATGCGGAGCAGAAGTTCCTCCAGATTGAAAGGCTTGGTGAGATAATCATCTGCTCCCTTTTTCAGGCCGAGTACCCGGTCGGCACTGGCATTCTTTGCGCTTAAGATCAGGATGGGGACGCTGTTGCGCTGGACGCGGATGGTCTCGGTGATGCTGATGCCATCGACACCGGGAAGCATGACATCGAGAATGATGAGATCGAAATATTCCTGCTGGACCGCCTTTAAAGCCTGGCTTCCTTCATAGGCCGAAGTGATCTCGTATCCCTCCAGCTCGAGATTCAGCTTTAGGGCCTCATGGAGATTCTCTTCGTCTTCTACAAGAAGGATGGAAATTTTTTGACTCATGATTTTCTGATCTTAATTGCCTGAAAGGGCAGCCGCCCAAATAGCTAACGCGTCTTAAAAACCACCATAAAAATACTCCCAACCGGCGAATTCCCGGCCACTTTGATCGTGGCGCTATGGTCTTCGGCAATTTTGAGGCAGAGATAAAGCCCAAGGCCAGTCCCTTTCGTCCGGCGTGTCGATTCCTGACCACTGCGGTAGAATTTGCCGAAGATCCTTTTCTTTTCTTCGTCAGAGATACCCGGTCCCTGATCCTTTACAGAAAGCAGGACATGCCGTGCCTTTTGTTCCAGGACAATGCTCACGACCCCCTCGCGGGGCGAATATTTAAGGGCGTTTTCCACCAGGTTGCTTACCAGCAGCTCCAGGAGCAATTGATCGCCGATGATCCTGCAACCCGGTGCAATATGATCCTCCCATTGTCTTTCCGGAAAACGATGACGGAAATCGAGGACCGATCCCTGCACAAGGCCCGAGAGGTCCAGGGGCTCTTTAGACTGTAGGTATCCGCCTCCTTCAAGCTTAGAGGCGATGAGGATATTGTTGGCCAGCACGTCGAGCCGTTCGGTCTCTTGCAGCGCAGACCGGATCATCTTTTCCTGGCGCTGCTCGTCCAATTTATGTTTTCGCAGGGTTTCCAGGTTGAGTTTGGTGACGGCGATCGGTGTTTTCAGCTCGTGTGTGAGCGCCATCATGAAGTTCTGTTGTTGCTGCTGGAGAAGGATCTGGCGTCGCACTTCGCGAAACACATAGATGGCACCGAGCAAGATCAGCAGTAAATAGGTACTGCCCTCGCCGACATAGCTGGCCGTTCGCTTTTTCTCATCTATCTCTATGGCTTTCAATTTTCCGGCATAATAGGGGTCTTTCGTTAGCAGCTGGCGCCGTTGGTAAGTGGAGATTTGCCGGTTCTGCCGCTCCAGCTCGATAAACCACCAGGCCAGCCCCACCACGATGTAGGCCAGCAACATCCAATATACGGTGATAGCCACCGCCAGGCGTTTCTTTTTGAATAACATATTTATGGGGCCTTCTCGATCCGGACGCCTACATTCAGGATATGTTTCAGCGGGTCTTCCCGCATGATCTGCTCCAATGTGAAGGAATATTTTCCCGGATGAGCGAATTTCGTTTCCTGCTGGATCTGCACCCGGTGTTCATAAATGTCGTCCATTCCGCTGCCCAGCCAGCCTTTTTCATTGGTTGCCAACTGCAGGTCATACCGTTCGCTGCGGGAAGTCGGATCGCCGGGCAGTTTCACCGTGCCCCTGATCCAGATGTTATTGTAATTGTAGGCGTCCGTATGCCGCAGCACGACATAGACATTGTAGCGGTCGGCCGTGTCGTCTTCCCGGATGTCAAAATCAAAAGTCGGACGGTAAGTAGCTTGCCATTGCTGGTCGGGCAGGAGGATGTCTTTTTCATAAACGCCCGTTGGAGGTGTACAGGCCATCCAATGACAGCCACAAAGGGCCAACAGGAGCGCAAAAGGGTTTTTCAACATTTGTACAAAAATAACACGATTATAATACATTCAAAACCTGTTCCTTCGCTTTTTCCAGCTCATCTTTCATCAAAACTACACACTGCTGGATAGTGGAATCATAGGCCTTGGAACCCGTAGTATTGATCTCCCGACCTATTTCCTGTAAGATAAAGGAAAGCTTCTTACCCTTACTATCGTCCTTTTCCGCCAGAATGGCCCGGAAGTAGTCACAATGGTTCTTCAGTCTCACCTGCTCCTCGCTGATGTCGATCTTCTCTATGTAGTAGATAAGCTCCTGTTCCAGGCGGTTGGGATCGTAGTTCTCCTTGCCGACATGTTCTTCCAGCAGTTTTTTGAGGCCTTCGCGGATCTTCTGCTGCCGGAGGGGTTCCAGTTTGACCACCTCGTCCTGGTGTTTGAGGATGTTGGTGATGCGCAGTTGCAGGTCCTCCTCGAGCGATGCGCCTTCATTCAGGCGGTGGGCATCGAGGTCGTCGATAGCGGCGAGGATGATCTTTTCAAATTGTTTCCATTCTTCGTCGGTAAGGGTGTCGCTCGTCGGCGTGATCACTTCGGGGAGCTTGACCAGCGTGCTGAGAATATTGGAAGGGTCTAATTTCAATTCATTCGAAAGGTCGGCCAACGCCCGGTAATAGGCCTTGGCGAGGTCGGTATTGATGCTGACGGGTTTGGCATTGCCGGTTCCTTTGAGGCTGATACTGCAGTCCAACGAACCGCGGCCCAGTTTCTCGGAGATCAGTTTCCGGATAGAGAATTCAAAAGGCTTCAGGAAGGCGGGTAATTTTAATTGCAGCTCGAACTGTTTCCCATTGAGGGATTTGATGTCCACCTGGAACGTCTTGTCGCCGACTGCCTGTTCAGAACGACCGAAGCCGGTCATCGATTTGAGCATAGGTTCAATGTTTTAGATTTATCCGCGCCTCCGGATTTGCCGGATTCGTTGGGGCGGAAAGTTACAGATTCCTTTCCGCAAACAGCAACGAATAGATGGCGCTTCTGTCCAGCGACCTCATTTCTCCCGGCCCCAGACCGTTCAGGCTGAGCTTTTCTATGCTGTGGCGGATCAGCCTCAACGTCGGATATCCGGCTTTGGCGGTCATCTTTCTTACCTGTCTGTTTTTTCCTTCTCTCAGCAACATCCTTATCCACGTCGTGGGTAGCTGTGCGCGGTAACGAATGGGCGGCAGCCGGTCCGGAACAGATGGCACTTTCTCGAAAACGCTGACGATACAAGGTTTAGTGCGGTAATCCCTGCCGTCGACAGAGATGGTCACACCGGCCTGAAGTGCCTGGATCGTCGCGGGAGCGATAGCGCCTTCCACCTGCACCCAATATTCCCGTTCATGTGCAAACCGCGGATGCAGCAACCGGTGGTTAAGAGCAGGGTCATTGGTCAGGATCAGCAACCCTTCGCTGTCGTGATCGAGACGGCCGACGGGATAGCAATCGCCCGGAACAGGGAAGAAATCCTTTAAAGTTCGCTTGCCAGCTTCGGAAGTAAACTGTGAAAGGACGAGGTAGGGTTTGTATACAACGTAGTACTGGTGCATGTTTCAGGAGATTCTCATTATCCGCAGCATCAAGGTCCGGGAACGAAAAAGCCCGGTGCGAAACCGGGCTTTTAATATATGGATGGGTTAGTAAGTACCGGGAAATAAATTTCCCTACACAATATTAAAAATAATTTTCTCTATCTAAAAAGTTTTTCCAATAATTTTTATTCACATTTTTTTTTCGGCTGTGGAAAATGGTCACGTTTCACCGCAATACCAACCTAACTTTACACCGAAATCCCGATTCACCCAACATCCACCACTACACAAATTCATCACTATGCATTTCCCATCTCCCGTATCCGTTCAATGGCTGGCAGACTTCCTTGGCGCCGAATTGGTAGGCCATAAAAATGGCCAGGCTACCGGCATCAACGAGATCCATAAAGTCGAACAAGGCGATCTCGTGTTCGTAGATCATCCCAAATATTACGATACCTGTATCCGGAGCGCGGCTTCCTTCATCATTATCAACAAAGTCGTAGAAGTGCCGCCAGATAAGGCTTTGCTCGTGGTAGACCAACCTTTCGAAGCATACCTGAAGATTGTCCGTCACTTCCGCCCATTCGAACCTTCGACAAGAATGATCAGTGCTTCGGCTACCATCGGGACCGGCACTTATCTCTATCCGAATGTCTTTGTCGGGCATCATACCAACATCGGCAGCAATTGCGTTATTCACCCCAATGTCACGATTTTGGATCACTGCGTTATCGGCGACAATGTGATCATTCAGGCCGGAACGGTCATCGGTTCCGATGCTTTCTACTATAATTCCCGGAAAGATCGCCCGGTTTGGTACAGGAAGATGGAAAGCTGCGGCCGCGTGGTCATCGGCGATGACGTGGAGATCGGCGCCGGTTGTACCATCGACAGGGGGGTCAGCCATGATACCATCATCGGCCAGGGTACAAAAATGGACAACATGATCCATATCGGTCACGACACAGTCACCGGTAAAAATTGCCTTTTCGCCGCACAAGTCGGCATTGCAGGTGCAGCAGACATCGGCAATGGGGTCATCCTTTGGGGGCAGGTGGGCGTAAGCAAGACGCTGACCATCGGTGACAATGCCATCGTCTACGCACAAAGCGGGGTTCCCAGCTCTCTCGAAGGGGGTAAGACTTATTTTGGGTACCCGGCAGAGGAAGCTTCCTTGAAAAAAAGGGAACTCGTTTGGATCAAACGTATTCCCGAGCTCTGGGACAAATACAAAAGATTCGCCGAAAAAAAATAACGGATCCTTTCCACATCGCAATCCATAGACCGATCAGTCGGCGGCGTAATGGGCAGCCCAGGCCTACTGCTGCGGCAGATAGTCATAAGGTAGTAGCTCCGCCAGCTTTTTCCAGGACCAGTACCCGATATTGGTGACATCGGCCTGGTCATAAAAATAGCCATTCTGTTCGATCACGAAACCATTGACGATGTCCAGGGCTGAGATCTGTACGCCGGTAGAAAGGGGATATTTGTTTTCAATGAGATATTTTTTGTCGGGCGCCTGGCCGGTATAGCTGACCCTGAGTCTCCCCTGAATGGAGATCTGTACGTCTCCGCTGTCCCTGGCATAAAGCTGGGATTGATAAGGATTCTCCACCTTTCTAAACCTATTGCTTCCGCTGTCGGCAAGCTCGAGTACGAACCCTTCATCATCCAGCGTGCTGTCATACAGACTCCGAATAAAATGCAACCTTGATCCCGAATAAGAAAAAAGGCGGTTTTGTTTCCAGATCGCCTCCTGATCAGGGCCGCCCTGCAGCACCTCGAATAATGGATAGCCCGTATAACTGCCCACATTCCCATCGTAGTAATACACAAAGGAGTCCAATTGGTACTTGATCTTATATCCAAGGGCATTGTTGGTGATGACCAGCATGTCCGTCGCCTTTACCCGCAGCTTATTCCGTTTCTTGTAGTAGTAAAATTTCAGGACGTCTTTGTTTTCAAGGACACATTGCGCCGCATTGGGCGTCGTACCGATGAAATTTTCAAGAAAGAACCGGCCGTATTTGGCCCACCCATCGGCAACTTCGGTGCTGCCGGTGACAACCGCCTGTTCCAGGCTCTTATCCTGTTCCTTGAGCAGGACCTTCAGCGTGTCGGCCGGCCGGTGATCCTTGCCGATGCGGATCGTTTGCGTCTCATAGCCTGTATAAGAAACAATGAGGTCGTAGCCTCCGTTGGCGAGCCGGAGATGAAAGCCGCCGTCATCCTTCGACAGGGTTCCCACCGTCGTATTCTGACAAAAGACAGAAGCGCCGTTTAACGGCTGCCCGGATTTGGCGTCGACGACCTGGCCGTCAATGGGAAATGTCTTTTCCTGGGAGACGGCGGCAACCGAAAATAAGACAGCAGGGAAGAGAATACACAGCCAGTTGACCCGGAGTATGCGCTTTTTAATAGGTCGGCTCGAACCTCGCGGGGATATCTGAACATGGGAGCTCGGTTTCATAAGATATCGTTTTGAGCTAGTAAGATAGCCAACGCCGGTCTAATTCGCAAATCGCCGCAGATACGCTTCGCAGGACGTCCTGACCGTCTCTTCCAGCGGCGTAAAGCGAAATCCGGGCAACTGCCGCAGGATCTTACCATTATCGAATGAGGTCTTGCTTCGCGCTACACGTGCACTTTCCCGGGTGAGCAGGGCAGGCCGGCGGGAGAAAAGACTCTTCATTTCCTCCACGCGCCATGCAATGCCCGCCAGCAGCGGCGTCGCCTCACGGCTGGGAGGCTTTTTCCCAAAGCCCGCCGCAATGGTATCAAAGAGATGCCGGAAGGTCCAGTTGCCACCATTGAGAATAAAACGCTCACCGCTAATATCCGTCTCCAGGAGCCGCACGATCGCCCTCGCCGTATCCTGTACGTCGACGAAGCCACTGGTTCCCTCGGTATACCAGGGGAACTCCTCAAACGCGCTGCGGAAAAGTCTGCAGCTGGAATTGTTCCAGTCGCCAAAACCCAGGATCATGCTGGGATTGATGACGACGGCCGGCAACCCCTCCCCAACACCACGCCAAACCTCTACTTCTCCGCGGAATTTACTGATGGAATAGCTCGTATTGTACTTGCTTTCTTCCCAGGACTTCTTCTCCGTCACAAGTTCCCCCTGTGCGGTCCTGCCCAGCGCGGCGACAGAACTTACGTGGACAAACCGCTTCACATTTTGCAGCAGGGCCATATTCACCACGTTGGCCGTTCCCTCTACATTTATATTAAATAACTCCTGGCGATCCCGACCTGCGAAAGAGACTTTGGCCGCGGCATGGACAACGCCATCTACCCCTTCCATGGCCTCTTCAAGCGCAACGACATCCAGGATATCACCCGTGATCCATTCTACTTGCTGTAGTACTTCGGCCGGAATAAAGTCGGGTAGGGAACTGCCACGGCGGATGGCCCGCACGGCCCAGCCCTTTTCCGTTAGCTCCCTGATAACGTATGCCCCGAGGAATCCCGTACCGCCCGTGACCAGGATCTTCCCCTTTTCGTATTGATTATTCATCCGGAGTTGAAGTCTTTTACAATTGTCGAATGGCATCTCGCTAAAGCTCGATTTCACCCGGAGTTAATGTCTTTTCTAAAGGTCGAATGGATCTCACTGAGGCTCGATTTCATCCGGAATTAAAGATTTTCAAAGGTCGAATAAATCTCACTGAGGCTCGATTTCACCGTTGATGTCTTTTCCGATTGTAGAATGGCATCTCGCTAAAGCTCGATTTCATCCGGAGTTAGAGTTTTTCAACAGTCGAATGGATCTCGCTGAGGCTCGATTTCATCCGGAATTAAAGATTTTCAAAGGTCGAATAAATCTCACTGAGGCTCGATTTCACCGTTGATGTCTTTTCCGATTGTAGAATGGCATCTTGCTAAAGCTCAATTTCATCCGGAGTTAGAGTTTTTCAACGGTAGAATAACATCTCGCTGAGGCTCGATTTCACCCGGAATTAAAGATTTTCAAAGGTCGAATGGATCTCACCGAGGCTCGATTTCACCCGGAGTTAGAGTTTTTCAAAGGTCGAATGGAATCCCGCTAAAGCTTGATTTCACCCAGAGTTAATCTCTTTTCTAAAAGTCGAATCGCATCTCGCTGAGGCTCGATTTCACCCGGAATTAAAGATTTTCAAAGGTCGAATAAATCTCACTGAGGCTCGATTTCACCGTTGATGTCTTTTCCGATTGTAGAATGGCATCTCGATAAAGCTCAATTTCATCCGGAGTTAGAGTTTTTCAACGGTAGAATGGATCTCGCTGAGGCTCGATTTCACCCGGAGTTACTCTCTTTTCTAAAGGTCGAATCGCATCTCGCTGAGGCTCGATTTCACCCGGAATTAAAGATTTTCAAAGGTCGAATGGATCTCACCGAGGCTCTATTTCACCCGGAGTTAGAGTTTTTCAACGGTCGAATGGAATCCCGCTTAAGCTCGATTTCACCCGGAGTTAGAGTTTTTCAACCGTCGAATGGAATCCCGCTAAAGCTCGATTTCACCCGGAGTTACTCTCTTTTCTAAAGGTCGAATCGCATCTCGCTGAGGCTCGATTTCACCCGGAATTAAAGATTTTCAACGGTCGAATGGGTCTCACCGAGGCTCGATTTCACCGTTGATGTCTTTTCCGATTGTCGAATGGCATCTCGCTAAAGCTCGATTTCACCCGGAGTTAAAGGTTTTTCAAAGGTCGTATGGATCTGATTAAAGCTCGATTTCATCCGGAATTAAAGATTTTCAAAGGTCGAATAAATCTCACTGAGGCTCGATTTCACCGTCGATGTCTTTTCCGATTGTAGAATGGCATCTCGCTAAAGCTCGATTTCATCCGGAGTTAAAGTCTTTTCTAAAGCTCGAATGAAAACCAGCGCTAGCGCTCGTTTTCATACCGGTAATATCCGTTTCCTGTCTTTCTCCCCAGTGCTCCCGCCAGGACCTTCTGTTCCTGCAAGGGCGACGGCCGCAGCCGCTGAGGTCTGCCCATGGCTTCATATACTGAACAACTCACGGCATAGTTGATGTCGTTGCCGATCAGGTCCATGAGCCGGAACGGTCCCATCCGGAAGCCCGCGGTTTCCATCAGGGCATCAATCGTTTCTATATCGCTCAGCCCTGCTTCCACCAAATGCAGCGCCTCGATGTAATATGGACGGGCAACACGGTTGACGATGAAGCCAGGGGAATCCTTGCAGAAGACCGGTGTCTTTCCCATTTGTCCGGCCACTGCAGCGACCGCGGCCTTCACACCGGCATCGGTATGCGGAGTATAAATGATCTCCACCAATTTCATCAACGGCGCCGGATTGAAGAAATGCATGCCGAGAAAACGCTCCGGGTGTGGCATCTCCGCGGCAAGTGCGGCGACGGAAAGTGAAGAAGTGTTCGAAGCAAAAATAGTTTCCGGAGAATTGAAAGTCGCCAGCTGCAGAAAAAGATCGGTCTTTACCGCCAGCTTTTCGATGATGGCCTCGATGATCAGATCGGCAGTACACCGGCGGATATCGCATGACCAAGAGAGCCGTCCCAAAGTGGCGGCGCTGTCTTCCGCAGTGAGTCTCTTTTTATCCACGAGTACTTGTAAGGAAACCTCGATCGCATGCCTTCCCTTCCGAACAACTTGTTCATCCACATCGTAGAGTAAGGTCGCATAACCACTCATCGCCGCTATCTGAGCTATCCCGCAGCCCATAGTTCCCGCTCCGCAAACACAGACGGTCTTTATCATATTAGCGCTTTTACACCGCTCCCGTAAACTGTTTGAGAAAGCGGACGTCGTTCTGGGAATAAAGCCGAAGATCATTGACCCGGTATTTCAGCTGGCAGATGCGTTCGATACCCATCCCAAAAGCGAAACCCGTGTATTTGTCGTTGTCGATACCAAAGTTTTCCAGCATCTTAGGGTGCACCATCCCACTGCCCAGGATCTCCACCCATCCCGTATGCTTGCATACGGAGCAGCCGGAGCCGCCACAGATCTGGCAATTGATGTCCATTTCGGCACTGGGCTCGGTGAAGGGGAAATAAGAAGGGCGGAACCGAACTCTAACACGCTTGTCGAACATTTCCTGCACAAAGAAATACAACGTCTGCTTGAGGTCCGCAAAAGAGACATTCTCGTCCACGTAGAGCCCTTCGGTCTGGTGAAAGAAACAATGGGCGCGGGCGCTGATCGTTTCATTACGGTATACCCGGCCAGGACAGATGATGCGGATCGGCGGTTGCTGACTTTCCAGTGTCCTGGCCTGCACACTGCTGGTGTGGGTGCGCAGCAGCCAGTCCGGATGTTGATTGATATAAAAAGTATCCTGCATATCCCGCGCGGGATGATCGGCCGGCAGGTTGAGCGCTGTAAAATTATGCCAGTCGTCTTCGATCTCCGGACCTTCCGCCACGGCGAAACCCAACCGACCGAAAATATGTACGATCTGATCCCGGACCAGGGTGATCGGATGATGCGTGCCCAATGGCAAACTGTCTCCGGGAAGGCTGAGGTCAATGCTGCGGGCAGGACCGGCGTCGGATACGAGACGGCCCTTCCAATCTTCATAAGTAGACTCTGCGAGTTGTTTGAATGCATTCAGTAGCTGACCGAATTCTTTTTTGCGATCACCGGGGACGTTCTTCATATCGGTGAACAGCTCTTTTACAATGCCTTTTGTGCCCAGGAACCGGATGCGATAAGCCTCGAGCGCCTCGGCGCCGTTGGGGACGATAGCCGCGATCTCTTGCTTGTATTGTTCAATTTGTGCTAACAATTCATCCATGGTCCAAAGATACGTAAGTTTACTTTTGGGTAAAGAATAGTAAGTTTGCCCCCAAAATCCATTCATGTCTCCCAACCTGCATATCAGTGATTTCCTCGATGCCGTCAACCTCGCCGAACTGTCGCAGGACGAGGGCTATAGGGACGGGCAGATTGGAAAGCTCATCGACCTCTATGACGAGTCGTTCCCGGATGTATATGCCGCGGATATCGTGATCGTAGGTTGCGAAGAAGAACGGGGAATCGGCAGAGAACGGCGCGAGGCCGGTGGCCCGGACGCCATAAGGGAGCAATTCTACCAACTCTATTACTGGCATCCCGACGTGAAATTGGCCGATGTCGGGAACATCCGCGCAGGAGCCACGCTCACCGATACCTATGCGGCCCTGAAGACGGTGCTGCGCGAGATCACCGCCATTGGCAAGACAGCCGTCGTCCTCGGCGGCTCGCATGATCTCACCCTGGCCCAGTATTATACGTACGCCGACAAAAAGCACATCGTGGAGGCAACGGGGGTAGACGCCCTCATCGACCTGGATATCCACTCGCTGCACCGGAGCAATAACTTTCTGATGGAGATGCTCACCGGGGAGCCCAATTATATCCATCATTACAACCACATCGGCTTCCAGAGCTATTACGTTCACCCGCATATGCTGGAGACCATGGATAAGCTGCGATTCGATTGTTTCCGGCTGGGCAGCGTAAAGGACAATATCGAAGAGATGGAACCCGTGATCCGCAACTCCCATCTTTTCACCTTTGACATTTCCGCTATCGCCAACGCTTTCGCCCCGGCCAACGAACTTTCCCCAAACGGGTTCAATGGAGAAGAAGCCTGCATCCTGATGCGCTATGCCGGCCTGAGCCACAACGTCAACACCGTCGGCATTTACGGGTATAAACCCGGCCGCGATCAGGGCCAGCTGACTGCGCGTCAGATCAGTCACATGCTGTGGTATCTTGTCGACGGCAAGAGCAGGGGACGCCGCGAGGCCGCCCTCTCCGAGCGGGACTTTTTTGTCGAATACCATACCGCTTTCGCCGAGGTAGAGACCGTCTTCCTGCAAAGTAAGAAAACACAACGCTGGTGGATGCAGTTGCCAGACCACAAATACATCGCCTGTTCCTACCAGGATTATGTGCTCGCGAGCAGTAACGAGATCCCCGAGCGATGGCTCCGGGCACAGGAGCGCGGATAACAATTTACTATCTTGTGTACAAATCATCTATTAATAGTATGGCGAGAAGATATACCCTGATGTTATTCCTGCTGGCCGGCTGCTGGCAGGCCTGCACCCCCGCACATGTTGCGACATCGGCATCCACACCAGTTTCCGCGGCCACGCCGGCGACAGTGACGAAGAGGGCCGCCACAGCAAAACAGTCCCTGCAGCCATTTACCGAGGAGACCCTGCTCCGGCAGCCCGGCCTGGTCTCCGCACAGGTGGGTATCAGCCTCTATGACCCTTCCGCCGCAGCATACATTTACAATTACCAGGGCGATAAATATTTTACCCCCGCCAGCAATACCAAACTTTTTTCTCTTTTCGCCGGGATGAGTTACCTGGGAGACTCGCTTGTCGCGATGCGCTACCGCGAAACAGACACGGCCTTGTTTATTGTGCCCTCCGGCGACCCGACCCTGCTGCACCCCGCATTTCCCGATCAGCCGGTCATCAGATTGCTTCAACGGGCACACAAAAATCTGTACCTCACAGACGCCAATTTTCAGGACGACCCGCTCGGCCGCGGCTGGGCCTGGGATGATTACAACGACGACTATATGCCGGAACGCAGCGCTTTTCCCGTCTATGGCAACCTCATCCGCTGGATCTACGACACCGTAGCCGGCTCCTTTTATACGATACCCGATATCGATTGGCCCGTTCGCTTCTCCCCCGATTCATCAAAACAGGGTTTCTCCGTACACCGGGACTTTCACAACAACGCTTTCGAGATCACCGAAGGGAAAGGCAAAGCGCTTGAACAGGATGTGCCCTTTATCACCAGCGGCCTGGCTTCTGCCGCCCTGCTCCTCAAAGATACGGTCGGAAGAGCCGTCAATATCCGCAGCCGCCTGCTCCAGGTCCCGGCCGGCTTTCGCCTTGGGGGCATCCCCGTCGCCAATATCGGCGGCGCAGCGGCGGCATTTGCCGGATTCAGCGTGCTTCATTCAAGACCCGTGGATTCACTGTTCCGGCCCATGATGTACAACAGCGACAACTTCTTCGCCGAGCAAACCCTGCTGATGGTCAGCAATGAGCTCCTCGGTCAGATGAACGATGCCGGGATCATCGACACCCTGCTCAAAAGCGACCTCAAAGGATTGCCGCAACGGCCTATATGGGTGGATGGAAGTGGACTAAGTCGCAATGATCTTTTTACCCCGCAAGATTTTGTCTGGCTCCTCGACACCCTGCAAAAAAAGTTCACGCTTACCCGCATGAAAGGGATCTTGCCAACGGGCGGGACGGGGACGCTGGCTTCCTATTATAAGGAGGACGCCGGTTTTATCTTTGCCAAGACCGGCAGCCTTTCCGGGGTGGCCGCGCTAAGCGGATACCTGCTCACCAAAAAGGGGCACCTGCTGCTCTTTTCCATTCTTATCAACAACTACACGGGCAGCGGCGGGGTCGTACGCAGACAGATGGAACAATGGGTCCATCATATCAGGGACACTTACTAAATGAACGGCTGCTCTATCTGCCGAACAATTTCTCAACGTAGTCTTTCTTGAACTCGATATAGGTGGGATCACCGCCGGGCGTCACGTTGTGCTGTGCGCAGGTGAAAAGCACGTCTATTAGTGTCCGCATCTCCTTATCCGTGAGTAATGTGCCCGGTTTTATGGCCTGCTGCCGCGCCAGGCTGCGGACGAGTTTTTCGCGCTTGGAAAAACGGATCTCACTGGAAAAGTTCTTGTATTGCTCGAGAAGGCTCTCGATCACGCCTTTTTCGTTGCCCTGCGAAAGGTCACCCGGCGTCCCCTGAACGATAAAACTGTCTTTCCCGAAATGCTCGATAGTATAGCCCAAAACATTTAGGTCGGGCAGTAATTCGGTAAGGAGAATGGCGTCGGGCGAAGAGAGGGTCAGGGTTACGGGAAATAGGCTTTTCTGACTGGGGATAGGATGGCCGGCCGCGGCGTTTTTTAATTCCTCATAGAGGATACGTTCATGAGCAGCCTGTTGATGCACGAGAATAAAACTGCGATTGGTAGGAGTGACGATATAGGTGGCCATCAACTGTTGCAGCGGGGCGTTCTCGATGGGCATGATCCTGTTGGGCGCAGCGCCCAGCCATTCGCCTGCCAGAGGGGCCGTCGCCCTTCCGCTTCCGTGGTTAGCCACAAAGCCTTTGCCGTCACCGGCACCACCACTCGCACCACCGCCAAGCACACCGCCAAAGGCACCATCCGCCGCACCGCCAAGCGCACCACCCGGTTCACTGCCACGACCGCCGAACACACCGCCCGCGGTATCGCCACCCACAACACCAGAGCCGTCACCAAGCACACCGTCCGCACCACCACCAGGCAAACCACGCGCCGCACCGCCAAGCGCACCGCCGAACACACCGCCCGCCGCACCGCCAAGCGCACCACCCGGTTCACTGCCACGACCGCCGAACACACCGCCCGCGGCATCTCCACCCACAACACCAGAGCCGTCACCAAGCGCACCGTCCGCACCACCACCAGGCAAACCACGCGCCGCAACGCCAAGCGCACCGCCGAACACACCGCCCGCGGCATCGCCACCCACAACATCAGAGCCGTCACCAAGCACACCGTCCGCCGCACCGCCAGGCAAACCACCCGCCGCACCGCCAAGCGCACCGCCGAACACACCGCCCGCCGCATCGCCACCCACAACACCAGAGTCGTCACCAAGCGCACCGTCAGGAACACCTTTCGCAACACCCGAGGCGCCGCCAGAAGCACCCGCACCCCCCGCCCCGGGCGCTTCAAAAAAATCCTTCCAATGACGGAGCTCACTTTTATTTGTAGGCTCGATAAAATGGGCCTGGTTCTTTTGTGTGAAGGTTTGATAGAGAGAGGAATTTGTAACGGCCGCTTTCTTCTCTTCCGAGAGCGGCTTGCTCACCGCATCCAATCGCTGAATAGCAGGGTCTAAGTCGAAGTCCAGCGTGGGCGTAATGCTGAACTGCGCCAGGGCATGCCGGACTGCCGCCTGCAAAAACGCATAGACGATCTTCTCGTCGTCGAATTTTATTTCCTGCTTGGTCGGATGCACGTTGACATCTACCTGTACCGGATCGAGATCGATAAACAACGCATAGAGTGGAAAGCTGTCCCGCGGGATCATCTCCGTAAAAGCACTCATGACGGCATGATTCAGGTACGCACTCCGGATGAATCGGTTGTTCACAAAAAAATACTGGTCCCCCCGCGTCTTCTTGGCCGTTTCGGGCTTGCCGACAAATCCATACACGTTCAGGTAGTCTGTATTCTCCTGCACCGAGACCAGTTTGCTGTTATAAGCGCTGCCGAATACCTGCACGATGCGTTGTTTGAGACTTCCTTTCTCGAGATGCATGACCTCCTGGCCATTGGACGTAAGCGAAAAAAAGATCGACGGGAACGAGAGCGCCACACGCGTAAACTCGTCTATGATATGTCTTGTCTCCGCCGGGTTGCTCTTTAGGAAATTTCGCCGGGCAGGAACATTGAAAAAGAGATTCTTCATGGCGATGCTGGAACCCGGTTGCATAGCCACCGGCTCCTGACGGGTGACACAGCTGTTCTCGATCTCGATCATCGTACCCGCTTCGTCCTCGGCTCTTTTTGTCTTTAGTTCCACTTGCGCGACGGCCGCAATGGATGCCAGGGCCTCACCACGAAAGCCCATGGTCTTGATATGAAAAAGGTCGTCGATATTCCTGATTTTCGAAGTGGCGTGCCGCTCAAAAGCCATTCGCGCATCTGTCTCACTCATGCCCTGCCCATTGTCGACGACTTGTATCAGACCCTTCCCCGCGTCCAGTATGAACAGGCGGATATCCGTCGCACCGGCATCCACGGCATTCTCCAACAGCTCCTTGACAGCGCTTGCCGGCCGCTGAATCACTTCCCCCGCCGCGATCTGATTGGCGATGTTGTCGGGCAATAATTGAATGATGTCTGGCAATTCTACCTTAATTTGTGCCCAATTTACGACGAATAATCTATGCGAAAATTCATTCTCCTGCTTGGTTTTTCGGCTTGCCTCACCGATGCGAATGCCCAGGCCCGCGATCGCCTTTCCCAGGACTCCGCTGACAGATGGGTCGACAGCGTTTTCCGGACCCTTTCACCGCAGGAGAAGATCACACAGCTTATGGTCATCCGGCTTTCGGGCATCGACCCCGTCACCCGACATGCCGTGTTCTATGACGCACAGGCAGAAGAAGCCGTCCGCAAGTATAACGTTGGCGGTATCTGTCTCTTCCAGGGCGATCCCTTGACCCATGCCGATCACATCAATCATTACCAGGGGATAGCGCGGACACCTATCCTTTTTTGCATAGATGCCGAAAACGGACTTGGAATGCGGATGGACAGCGTCGCGGGCCTGCCGCGACAAATGATGCTTGGCGCAACCGGGGACCCCGGCCTGATCTATAACTATGGCCGACTCGTAGGCGCACAATGCCGCCGCATAGGCATCCAGGTGAACTACGCACCCGTGGTAGACATCAACAATAACCCCGATAACCCCGTCATTAACGACCGCTCATTCGGGGAAGACAAACGGAATGTGGCGGCATACGGGGTGGCGTATATGCATGGACTGCAAGACGAAGGCGTCATGGCCTGCGCCAAACATTTTCCCGGCCATGGCGATGTAGCCGTGGACTCGCACCTGGACTTGCCCGTGATCAACAAAGACAAACGCCAGCTTGATTCCCTTGAGCTTTACCCTTTCCGAGCCTTATTCGCAGCCGGTGTCGGTAGTGTGATGATCGCGCATCTGTATATCCCGGCAATCGACAAACAACCCAACAGGGCAACCTCCCTTTCCTATAACAATGTCACCAAGCTGTTGCGCAAGCAGCTGCATTATAATGGCCTCAGTTTTACCGACGCATTGGAAATGAAAGGGGTGACCAAATACTTCCCCGACGGGGACGCTTCGGTGCAGTCGCTGATAGCCGGCAACGATATGCTTTGCCTGCCCGGCGATGTGGGCCTTAGCCTGGAAAAGATCGATTCTGCGATAAAGGCGGGAAAGATCAGGATGAAGGACATCGACGCACGCGTCAAAAAGGTCTTGCACGCTAAATACACATACGGACTGGCACACTGGCAGCCGATAGAAAAAGAACACCTCACAGCGGACCTCAACGAAGGCGTCGGCGAGATGCGGCGCAAAGTGGCCGCGGATGCCCTGACGCTGTTGCGCAACGAGGACCCTTCCATCTTTCCGCTGAATGCCCTGGAGGCAGTTGCCATGACGACTTCGGGTAAAGCTGCGGCCGGCATTCGCCCCTTCCGGAAAAAGCGGATCGCTTATATTGGCATGGGTCTGTCTGAAGACAACGAATTCAGCCGCCGCATGCGCGCGGATTACAATGCGCAGGTTTATCTTTTTGATTACGCCCTCGACAGCGTAAAAGCAGCGGCCGCGCTCGAACTGCTCGGCAATCGCTACGACGCGCTGATCATCGGACTGCACAACTTCGCCAGGTTTCCCGCCCGAAACTTTGCCATCAGCGGACCCGCCGCATGGTTGCTAAACCAGCTCCAAAACAAGGAGAAGGCCGTGACCTTTGTCTTTGGCAATCCCTATGCCGTAAGGAATGCCTGTGACGGGAAGGTCGTGGTGGCTTGTTATGAAGACGATGACATCACCCAGGATGTGGCCGCCGATCTGCTCAACGGCCGTTTCAAGGCCCATGGTCACCTCCCGGTGTCTGTTTGCACGCAGTGGAAGGCTGGGGCGGGGATCACCGACTCGACACCCTTGCTGCCATTCACGGGGCCGAAAGAACTGGGCATGAACGCCAAAAAACTCGCCGGGATCGACGCCATCTGTCAGGAAGCCATCGACAAAAAAGCGGCGCCCGGCTGTGTCGTGCTGGTTGCCAGGCACGGCAAGATCGCCTATGAGAAGGCCTTCGGTTATATGACCTATGACAGAAAGGAACCGGTGTATAAAGAAACGATCTATGACATGGCTTCCTGCACCAAGATCTGCGCCACCACGATGGCCGTGATGAAATTGTACGACGAACGACGCCTCGATATACAAAAAACCCTGGGTGATTATCTTCCGGCCGTGCGCGGCAGTGACAAGGACACCCTTCATATCTCCGATATCCTGATGCACCAGGCAGGGATGGTCGCCGATGTCGTCTTCTATAAAGAGACGGTTGACAGTAGCAAGGAACAATATCCGCTCCCCGCATATTTTACGAACAAGCCCGACAGCACCCATGGCGTTCGCGTCGCCGAAAACCTGTACCTGCGGAATGACTGGCGGGATACCATGGATCTGCGCGTCCGGCAAAGCCCGCTGAGCCCCCGGAAATATGTCTATAGCGACAATGACTTCATCTACATGGGCGAGGTCGTGGAGGCGATTACGGGCATGACCCTCGATCAGTACGTGAAGACTACCTACTATGATTCCCTCGATATGGTATCCACGGGCTTTAAGCCGAGGGAGCATTTTCCCATTGGCCGCATAGCGCCTATGGCAGACGAACCCACTTTCCGGCATCAGCTGATCCGCGGTGACGTCCACGATCCCGGCGCGGCTATGTTTGGCGGCGTCGCAGGTCATGCGGGTCTCTTTAGTGATGCCTATGACCTCGCCGTCCTCGAAGAAATGTTGTTGAATGGCGGCTCCCTCAACGGACACCAGTTCCTGAAGCCGTCGACGATCGACTACTTTACGGCCTATCATAGTGACATCAGCCGGCGCGGGCTGGGCTTCGATAAACCGGAAAAAGACAACGCCACCCGCAAGGAACCTTATCCCTGCTTGTCGGCCTCGCCGCAGACCTTTGGTCATACCGGCTTTACCGGGACCTGCGTGTGGGTGGACCCCGCATATGACCTCATTTATATTTTCTTATCCAACCGCGTGAATCCGGTGGAGAACAATCCGCGGCTTTCCAGCCTGTTCATCCGCGGACGCATCCAGGAGACGATCTACCAGTCGATGGGTGTCGACCCCAACGCCTCGACCAGGCCGCCCACTCCCCCGAAAAAGAAACACCGCAAAAAGCACTCGTCATAGCCAAAAATTCTTCCCGCGAACTTGAAAAGTGTTGCTAACTTTGTTAGCAATATTTTTTTATTGGATGTAAAGCGTGGGGTATGGAATGGGAGCGGTATAAGTTGGAGGAAACTTCTGAGGATTTCGGTTACGACTTTTATAGCGAAGGACCGAATGGAAGGTTCAGGAAGGCAATAAGGTTGCAGAATGTGCCGGAATTAGGCCGGAATGTATATAATCTTGCATTTGGCAATTACAACGTGATCACAGGCCGCATAGATGACAAAGTCGTAAGCAACAATGGGGACCGGGAAATAATATTGCATACGGTGGCGGATGCTATCGTCGATTTTTTGACAAAGAATCCGCTGGCGATCGTTCTGATAAAAGGTAGCAGCATGTCAAGGGTCAGGCTTTATCAGATTGGCATTGCATTCTACTGGCCCGAGATAAATGCGCGGTACGAAGTGCTTGGGAAACGCAATGAAACATGGCAGCCATTCGAATTAGGTATAAACTATAAAGCGTTTCTTGTTTTTAAAAAAATTCAGTAAATTTAAAGTATCAAAGTAGCATGATATGGAATTGAAGAGGAACACTATTAAAAAAGGAGAAAAATATGAGATCCGGATAAGTCCTGACCTCTGGTTTGACGAAAACGATCCAGTTCTTATACGAAAAAAAGAGGAAGCCATAGAAAGCCTCACAAAATGTCCTATACCCGAGTGGGTGCTCAATCGGACCCTGGACAAGAAGCAAACTCCCTGATCACGCTTCCTTCACGATCTTCCCGCCAAAATTTTTCTGATAATATTTACACACCCCTTTCAATCCGCACTGCGGACACTTAGGCGTCCGCGCCACGCAAACATATCGGCCATGCAAGATCAACCAGTGATGTGCAACATGCACCAAAGAAGTAGGGATATAGTGAAGTAATTGTTTTTCCGCTGCCAGCGGCGTTCTGGCATTCAAAGTCAGGCCGATGCGCGCCGACACGCGAAAGACGTGCGTATCTACCGCCATATTGGGCTGGTTGTCGACTACAGAGGTGATGACGTTGGCCGTCTTGCGACCCACGCCAGGCAATTGAACAAGCTCCTCAACAGTGAGCGGGACTTCGCCGCCAAATTTTTCCATCAACATTTGCGCCATGCCGATGAGATGTTTCGTCTTATTGTTGGGATAGGAAATGCTCTTGATCAATGGGAAAAGATCATCAAAGCGGGCTTTCGCCAGGGCGCGGGCATCCGGGTACCGCTGAAAGATATCCGGCGTGGTCATATTGACGCGTTTGTCCGTACATTGCGCAGACAAGATCACCGCTACCAACAACTGGTAGGGACCGTCATAGAACAGCTCAGTGGCTGCGTCCGGGTTGTGTTTGCTAAAATAATCCAGTACGAATTGAAAGCGATCATTCCGTGTCATAAGATTCGCATCGTAAGAGTCGTGTCTTAGATCACGAAGTTACGACACAACGAAGTACCCAGGTCAATGCGATACAGATTCCTGTACGGCAGTCTTCCTGGCGTAATTCATGACTCGCAGAATAACTTCCATGCGGGGGGCTACAATAACCGTATTAAGTCCGTCGGCAGAAGTCCTCAGAACTTCCAATTTCTCGCGCAGCATCCAGTCTTCCTTTAGCGCAGCCTCTATCGCTACCGTCAATTCGGGGGAAGCCTCTTTATACAAATACCGCAAAAGATCCTCCGGTGTAAAGAGTGTCATAGGCAAAACCATTTAATGTCCTAAAATTCCGAAAGCAAGTAAAAAGTGAAACGTCCTTTATAAAAACGGTGATTGGGTATCCATTATTGTACCTAACCGCAATTATGTTCGCCGGGGACCGATCAAAGGCATTCGTCTTAAAGGGGATGGAATAAGTGCAATAAATTGACTATCAATGCTTACTAGCGGCGCCTTCCCGGATCACAAAGAGGTCTTCATTGTCTCTTTTCATCAGATACTTTTCACGGGCATATTTTTCTAACAATCCTGGATCGGTCTTAAGCTGGTCGAGCTCATGTCGGGTAACCTTAATCTGTTGCTCATAATACTGCTTGCTTTGCTCCAGCTTTGCCAACTCGGCCCGTTCCCGAAAATGGCTCGTGATAAAGTCCCTGGCGTCAAAAAACAGGATCCACACCACAAAACCAACCGTCGTCAGCAGGTATTTGTTCTTTAACCAGGCCGGGATGCGCGTTACAAACCTCATAAAGATAGCAATATACCAAACTACAACTTATTTCTTGAATTTGATCCTTCCTTTGGGATAAATGCCGGCATCCCCAAGCTCTTCCTCGATCCGGAGAAGCTGGTTGTATTTGGCCAGCCGGTCCGAACGGGACGCACTCCCCGTCTTGATCTGGCCGCAGTTAAGGGCCACCGCGAGGTCGGCAATGGTCGTATCCTCAGTCTCGCCGCTTCGGTGACTCATGATTGTGGTATAACCATGACGCTGAGCCAGTTGAACCGCGTTTATGGTCTCCGTGATCGTTCCGATCTGGTTGACCTTGATCAGGATACTATTGGCTACTCCCCTGTCGATACCCTTCTGCAGGATCTTGGTATTGGTGACGAACAGGTCATCTCCTACCAGCTGAACCTTGTTGCCGATCTTTTCGGTCAGCTTTTTCCAACCGTCCCAGTCCTCTTCCGCCATCCCGTCCTCGATAGATATGATAGGGTATTTATTCACCCAGCTGGTCCAGTATTCTACCATCTCGTCACTGGAAAGCTCCTTCCCGCTGCTCTTGTAGAACTTGTATTTGCCATCCTTGAACATTTCGCTGCTTGCCGCGTCCAGGGCAATGCCGATCTGGCTGCCAACCTTATAGCCGGCCGCTTCGATGGCCTGGAGTACGGTCTCGATGGCTTCCTCATTGCTCTGGATGTCCGGTGCAAAACCGCCTTCGTCACCCACATTGGTGCTGTAACCCTTTTTCTTCAGGACGGTCTTTAGCTGGTGGAAGATCTCTACACCCCAACGCAATCCTTCGCTGAAGGTCTCCGCACCGACAGGAACGATCATATATTCCTGGTAGTCGATCTTGTTATCCGCATGTACACCCCCATTGAGGATATTCATCAGCGGCATCGGCAGTACGGTGCTGTTCACACCACCCAGGTAACGGTAGAGAGGCAGCTTGCTTTCTTTTGCGGCTGCCTTGGCAGCGGCCATGCTCACGGCAAGTAAGGCGTTGGCGCCTAGCTTGCTCTTGTTCTCCGTTCCGTCGATGTCGATCAGCCGTGCATCGAGGCTCGCCTGCTCGTTTACAGGGAAACCGATCAGCTGGTCGGCAATGATGTCATTCACGTTGGCAATAGCTTTCAATACGCCCTTTCCGCCATAGACCTGCTTGTCTCCGTCCCGCAATTCCACCGCCTCGTGAATACCGGTGGAAGCGCCGCTGGGTACGGCCGCCCGTCCGCGATGGTTGTCTTCAGTAACGACGTCGACCTCGATAGTGGGGTTTCCACGGCTATCCAGGATCTGTCTTGCATGAATGTCAGCGATGTAGCTCATGATATGTTGGTAGTTTTAATCTATTATTGGCATGGCCATCGGCCGAAGGATCGGAGATCCGTCATTGCGTCAGGCTCCGGAAAATGGCTTCCAGGCTTTGGTTTTCGCTTTGCAAAGAAACAATGTTCCACTTGTTCTGCAAAGCCAGTTCCAGCAATTGTTTTTTTACCCCGTCCGGTTCCCGCGTTTGCAATTCCCATTCTTCCTTGGAAAGGCGGCTGACCGAGTCAACGCCTTTTAGGTGTTCGAACGTGGCGGGTTCCAGCTCTTCCCGGAAGGCGACACGGATACTGCCCGCACCGCTGCCTTCCTTTCTGAGGCGGCTAAGCGTACTGTCGGCGACCAGCCGCCCCTTGTTGATGATCACGACGCGGTCGCAAAGCGCCTCTACTTCCTGCAGGATATGCGAGGAGAAAAGGACCGTTTTGTCACGGCCCAGCGCCTTTATCACTTCCCTGATTTCGATGATCTGATTGGGGTCCAGCCCACTGGTCGGCTCGTCGAGGATCAGCACTTCGGGGTCATGGATAAGGGCTGCGGCAAGGCCTACCCGTTGTTTGTAGCCCTTCGAAAGCTGTCCAAGTTTCTTCTTGCTTTCCACCGTCAGGCCTACAAGGCTGATGACGGCTTCGATCCTGGCCTTTTTATCGGCGACCCGGTGTATATTGGCAATAAATTCCAGGTATTCCCGAACGTACATGTCAGGATAAAGCGGATTGGCCTCAGGCAGGTAGCCGATCTTCTTTTTTGTATCCAGCGGCCGCTCATTGACCGAAATGCCGCAGACCCGGGCTTCGCCGCTGTCCTGCCCCAAATAACCCGTGAGGATCTTCATCGTCGTCGACTTGCCCGCACCATTGGGCCCGAGAAACCCGACAATCTCACCCTTTTCCACTTTGAATGAAATGGCGTTCACCGCCTTTTGCTCCCCATAGGTCTTTACCAGGTCCTTTATTTCAATAGACATTTGAAGGATTTTAGGTGCGGAAGATGCGCTGTAATGAAATTAGCATTTCTTCCGCAGTTCGCTAAGGCCGTCAGGGCCGCTAAGGTAGGCCAAACTTTGATTCGCCGGACCGCTCATTGCCGCCATCCGGCAACCGCGACGGCTATTTGACGTCGTATTCTCCCTTCAAGGCATAATACCCAAACAACACCAATCCAACCGAGATAGGGATAAAAACGCCAATAAACACGAACCACTGGACCGTGGTATTCGTAACGGGATTTTTTGCGATTTCGGCGGCTCCCGTCCTTACCAGATACAATAGCACGAGGGGCCCAAGGATGATCCAAATGATGCCAAGCGCTCTTTTAAGGATATTCATAAGCTAATTTTAATGGTCAAATGACGTTTCCTGCGGCTTCGATGGAATGTAGATCGCACCGATAACAAGACTGATCGCGGCAACGCCGATAGGATACCATAGTCCCACCAGTTTGTCACCCGTATAAATGGTCGTCAGCAAGACTACTATGAACGGCGTCATGCCCCCGAAAACCCCATTGCCGATGTGATAGGGCAAGGACATCGAGGTATAGCGGATGCGGGTAGGGAACAACTCGGCCAGGAAAGCCGCTATAGGTCCATAAACCATCGTCACATAGAAGACCATCAAAAAAAGCAGTCCCACCATTTTCCAGTAATCTGCCCTCCCGACGGTCCGGCTGCTGGTGACGGTGGGTTTAATGCTGGTCCTGCCATTGGCATATACGGTATCTTTTCGCGTCTCCGTTACCAGCAGTCCGCCATCGTAATGCGACAAAGTGGAAGAAGTACGGATCATGTCCTTGCTCTTACCCACAAAAGCTACAGCCGAAAGGATCTCCTTCTGGGCGGCGATCTCCACCCGGCCCTCTGTCGCCGGGATGGTCAGCAGTTGCCGGAAGATAAAGGGATAGGAGACGACGGCCAGGGCCATACCAGCCAGCATGATCCATTTCCGGCCGACCCGGTCACTCCAGCTGCCAAACACCACGAAGAAGGGCGTTGCAAGCCCGATCGCCACCAGCAGCATGGTCTTGGATTGGTCGAAATCGATCTTCACTACCGTCTCCAAAAAAGACTGAGCATAGAACTGACCGGTATAAAAGACTACACCCTGGCCCATGGTGGCCCCAAAAAGGGCCAGCAGGACGATGCGTAGGTTGGCTTTCCGGCCAAAGCTTTCTTTCAGCGGGTTGACGGAGAGTTTGCCTTCGGTCTTTAGCCGTTGAAAAAGAGGAGATTCCTGCATCTTCAGCCGGATATAAACCGAAATAGCGACCAGCACGATAGAGATCAGGAAGGGGATACGCCAGCCCCAGTCGTTAAACTTCTCGATGCTTCGGGCTGCATCGGCATCCAGTCCGCGCCGGGTGATCAGGATAATGCCCAGGCTGATGAACAGACCCAGCGTCGCCGTCGCCTGGATCCAGGAAGTGAAAAACCCGCGCCGGTGGTCAGGGGAATGCTCTGCGACGTAGGTGGCCGCGCCGCCGTACTCGCCACCCAGTGCCAAGCCTTGCAGCAGGCGCAGCAATAGCACGATCAGCGGCGCAATGACACCGATACTCGCATACCCGGGTACAAGACCGATGCAAAAAGTAGAGCCGCCCATGATAACGAGGGTCAGCAAAAAAGTATACTTCCGCCCGATGAGATCACCGAGCCGTCCAAAGACCAGGGCACCGAAAGGCCGGACCACGAAGCCCGCGGCAAAAGTGGCCAGCGTCGCGAGGATACCAGCCGCAGGATTCGAACGCGGGAAGAACTGGCCGGCGATCACCGTAGCCAGGCTGCCAAAAATATAGAAGTCATACCATTCGATGAGCGTGCCTACGGAAGAGGCGACGATTATCTTGCGAATATCCTTTGCAGGCGAGGCGGTGGATGGCATGCAGTTAAATTTTTTCGATACATTTACGATCTCAATCTACGATAGTCATATGAGCTTTTACCCCTATCAGATCCGGTCCCTGGAGCAATATACCGCCGAATATAGAAAAAGTGTCGAAGATCCCGAAGGATTTTGGGCGGACGTGGCCCGGCATTTTCAATGGCGCCGGCCATGGGATAAAGTCCTGGATTGGAATTTTAGCGAACCCAGGGTCCGCTGGTTCATAGGCGGACAGCTGAACATCACCGAAAACTGCCTGGACAGACACCTGGATCAGAACGCGGACAAGCCCGCCATCATCTGGGAGCCGAACAATCCCGATGAGGATTATCGCATCCTCTCCTATAAGGAATTACATTTTAAGGTCTGTCAGTTCGCACATGTATTAAAGAATAACGGGCTGAAGAAAGGTGACCGGGTATGTATCTATATGCCGATGGTGCCCGAGCTGGCCATCGCCGTTCTGGCATGTGCCCGTATCGGAGTCGTGCATTCCGTCGTGTTCGGGGGCTTCTCCGCGCAGAGTATCGCCGACAGGATCCAGGACGCACAATGCAACCTGGTGATCACCTCCGACGGCGCCTACCGGGGCAATAAGGAGATCCCGCTGAAATCGGTCATCGACGATGCACTGGTACAATGCCCTTCCGTAAAGAAGGTCATCGTGCTCACGCGTACGCGCGTTCCCGTGAGTATGATCAAAGGGAGGGACCTTTGGTGGGAAGATGAGGTCCGCAAGGTGGAGACACAAGGCAATCCGGCTTGTCCGGCCGAGGCAATGGATGCAGAAGATTTGTTGTTCATCCTCTATACTTCGGGTTCGACGGGCAAGCCCAAGGGGGTGGTACACACCTGCGGCGGTTACATGGTCTTCGCCAATTACAGCTTTGTCAACGTATTCCAATACCAGCCGGGTGATGTCCACTTCTGTACGGCGGATATCGGCTGGATCACCGGCCACAGCTACATCGTATACGGGCCTTTGAGTGCCGGCGCTACTACCCTGATCTTCGAAGGGATCCCGACCTATCCCGATGCCGGGCGATTCTGGGATATCGTGGATAAATTTTCGGTCAATATCCTCTATACGGCACCGACGGCCATCCGAAGTCTCATGGGTTTCGGACTCGATCCTGTGAAGAATAAGAAACTCGATTCTTTGAAAGTACTGGGAACGGTAGGCGAACCTATCAATGAAGAAGCCTGGCACTGGTACCATGACAATATCGGAAAAGGCCGGTGCCCGATCGTCGATACCTGGTGGCAGACAGAGACGGGAGGCATCATGATCTCGAACCTGGCCGGCGTCACGCCGGAAAAGCCGGCACACGCTACCCTGCCGCTGCCGGGCGTTCAGCCCATATTGGTCGACGAAAAAGGCGATGAACTAAAAGGGAACGGCGTCAGCGGCAACCTCGCGATCAAATTCCCCTGGCCATCCATTATCCGCACGACCTATGGCGATCATGAACGTTGCAGGCAGACCTATTTTGCCACCTATCCCAACCTCTATTTTACGGGTGACGGCGCGCTCCGGGATGCAGATGGCAACTACCGTATTACCGGCCGGGTCGACGATGTATTGAATGTCAGCGGTCACCGCATCGGCACGGCAGAGGTCGAAAACGCCATCAATATGCATACGGGGGTCGTGGAGAGCGCGGTGGTCGGCTATCCGCACGATATCAAAGGTCAGGGGATCTATGCCTATGTGATCTTCAATGGCAGCAAGAGCGATGATGAATTGATCCGCAAGGATATCGTTCAGACTGTTGCGCGGATCATCGGGCCAATTGCCAAACCGGATAAGATACAGCTGGTGAGCGGACTGCCAAAAACACGCAGCGGAAAGATCATGCGGCGCATCCTGCGCAAGATCGCCGAGGGGGAATTGCAGAGCCTGGGTGATACGACCACCTTATTGGACCCCGCCATAGTGGAGGAAATAAAGAAAGGGAGAGTCTAAGATCGATCATCCGGCGGCAGCCGCGAGTCCTCAATGTTGAATGATCACCTTGGCACCGACCGCCGTGATCCTGTATACCTCATCCATATCTTCGTTCTTGAGGGAGACGCAACCATTCGTCCACATCTCATAGGCGTCCACCGCATTTTCGTCGTGAGGCCAGGTGCCATGGATCGCAATGCCGTCGCCGATCTTTGCGCCGTTCGGGATCAGCCCTTTCGCCTTGCGCTCTTTAAATTTAGCCAGGTCCGAAGGGGTGGGGAAATCGAGGTCCATGATCTTGTCCCATTTTTCATGCGGCCGTTTCGAAACGATGTGGAAGGTGCCTTCCGGTGTTTTCCGGTCGCCTTGCATCATTTTGTCCTCCAGCGATTTACTGCCGAACACCGCGGGGTAGGTGGCATACCAGCCGTCTTTGTCATACACCTGTAGCTCGTAATTGCTTTTTATCACGACAATGTAGACGTCCCCATCCGGCTGCCGGTGAAAGAACCGGTGGCTCGACGTCCTGTGATGGGCGTCCCGAAAGGAAACCAATACGAATAAGAAAAGCGTGCCCAGAATTACCTTTCGCGAGGTCATAATACGGCATTTTAACCTATGTCCAACGCGGGCCGCGACCGTATTATTTTGAATGTGAGGATTTTTAACAGTTGCCCAACCCACCCGGGTCAATTCCCGCCTCCATCGCGGCAGGAAGCGCCAATTCCCCGCCCCCGGCCGCGCACCGCCGAAACCTTCACGTAGAAGCCTACCAGTTCCCGATCCGGATCCCAAAAGTATAAGGGACCTGATCGAGACCACGGTTGAATATAGTCTTCGTGGCATAGCTGCCGTATAGGTTGATCCAGCCCAACTGCACCTCCCCGATGTAGGATATCTTCCAGGCATCGAGATCGAAGTCATTGTATATCTTTTGCTTACCTTCCTCAGCACTCTTAAGTTTCTGACGGGAAGAATAGCGGTAGCCAAAGCTGGCACCCGCACTGAACCCGAAGGGATGCCGGCGATGAGGCGTAAGGTTGAAATTCAACATAACCGGGACGGTGGCAAAATCCTCCGCCAATTTGTTCTTCTTGTAATTGATGGTATCCATGATCACCCTGGTAGGGTCGGTGAGATAACGGATATTCTCTTCGTAACGGTAATTGTTCAGCTCTATACCGAGACCCCATTTCAGGTTGACGACGTGTGCAATGAGGTTGACACGCTGCATAAAGATCCAGATATTGACGTCGACGGATTTGCCGGTGTTGAGCTTGAACCAGTCTTTAGTGCCTCCCGGTGCAAATTGCTGGGCGGACGCTCCAGCGTAGTTCGTCTTATCGTTGTAATTAGTGAAGCCCAGATCAACGATGCCCCAGTTGGTACTGATATTGGATGGCCTGTAACTCCTGTCGTGGTGCCGGTTACGGACGCGCACATACGGATCACCCATCGATTGGGCGGGACCGTTTCGGATGATGAGCAAGTTGCCCACACGGAGGGTATCGCCCCCGGGATGCCAATTGTCTCCTTTGCCTGTCGTGTCGGTCTGTGCCTGCATGGAAAGGGTAAAAAGCAGCCCAGCCGTAAGTAAAAATACCCGGTTCATGTGAGAGTTTTTTTGATTAATTAAATGATTGCCCTATCGGACGAAGGGCCTCCGGCCGTTCCTATTATTTTAGTGCAACCTGGAAGGCGCTTATCAGTACCTGCCGCTGACCATCATCATCGCGATCCGCCGTTTTTCCAAAGGCCCGCGACACTCTTCTGAAGATCTTGCGCAGTTTGGTTTTACCCGCTGGCGCCGATACGCCGGATTCGTCGGCGACTATATCGTCCGCTTCACCATTCCCGGATTCCTTTAGCAGGGCCTGGGTGGCAAAAGAAGATTGGTCTTTTGGAATGGACACGGCCACCGTGCTGACCACGGGTAACGCGTCTTTCTTGTCGGCCGTTATCGTTGGCGCAATAGCGACGATCCTGCCCGTGTCTGTCGAAGTGACCAGTGGTGTTATCGTTCGATCTTGAAGCGGAATTGTTTTGACAGCCATCTCTTGTGCTTGCGGCTTCACAAACTTCTTTTCCGCAGCACGACCCGATCCCGGCCGGATCGCATTCGACTTTGCTGTTTGACCTGTACCACCGTCTCTCACTTTCGCCTTTTCAGTATATAACGGCGTTGCGCCTTGCGGTGTTACAGGCACGGCATGTTTTTTCTCCGTCACCGCTGCAGGAAGCGTGACAACAGCCCCATTTCCATGCGGCCGGAAAAGGAAAAACATCGCTCCCGCTCCCAGCACGGCTGCGGCAACACTTGCACGCAGCCAGAACAAGGGCACCAGCCTTCTGCGGTGCTTGGTCCTGTAGAGGAGCGCTTTATTGGGGAAGACAACGGTTAGGTCCGGTTGACTAACGGTCAGAAATATCCGCCTAAGCTCCAGCGCTTTCGACGGGTCGCATTCGACCAGCGCGTCTACCGAGGCCCGATCCTTTGCGTCGAGCTCGCCGTCCACATAAGACAAAAGCATGTCTTGGTGATCAGACAAGAGCATGTCCCCGCGATCAGACAAGAGCATATCCTCGCGATCAGACAAGAGCATGTCCCCCCGATCAGACAAAAGCATATCCTCGCGATCAGACAAGCGCATCTCTTCGCCATCAGACAAGAACACGTCTCCGTGATAATAAGTTCGCCTGTCCTCTTGTTCCTCTTTCAGCAACTCATCCTTATAGGGGAAAACCGGCCCAACTTCGGGCTCGACGCGGCTCTGTAGAAAAGCCTCCCATTCTTCGCTGAGGTCCGGGTTCTCATCGACGAATTTTTCTACGGCAGACCGGGCCGCCGCCGGCAACTCATTGTCGACGTACAGGAGGAAGAATTCTTCATAATTTTCTCTCGTGATCATGGCGTCTTACATTAGATTTTCCACTTTCACCAGGTAATTTTTTAACTGGATCCTGGCCCGGTGCAGGTAAACCTTTACCTGGCTTTCGTTAAGGCCCGTGATCTGGCCGATCTCGCTATAGGAATAACCTTCGTAATCCTTCAGCAGGACCAGCGATCGATGCGTTTCATTTAACCTGGATAACGCATCTTCAAGGACCTTTTTTAATTGATGAACGGGTTCCGTGCTTACCCTGGCCTCTTCGCGGAACTCCTCACGGAGCTGTACCCGTTTCATCTTCCGGATGTGATCGATCATCTGGTGGTAGGCGATGGTGAAAAGATAACTCTTGCTCTTTTCTGTCGCTACCCCTTCCCTGTTCTTCCAGAGTTTTTCAAACGCCGATTGGACGACATCACGTGCGTCTTCTTCCTGTTTTAAGTTCTTCAGAATGAAGCGATACACATTATCCGCATAAAGTCGAACGCATTCGTTGTATTCTTTCTCTGTCATAAGCAGACCATAGATCTAACCCCGGTCAGCCAGTAATACGGGCAAACGGGAAAAGATGTTACAGCAGCAGGAAAATTAAGGAAAAAACCGCAGGCGAACCGCCTATCGGCTGCTTAAAAGACTGTGTGTCACGGCCTCAAACAAGATATATTCTGTCTTGGCCTTGCCCGACCTTGACTCACCATGAGGTTTTCCGCACTCATTGGCTGGCTCTTCAGACTGCGCCGTGCGGGCATGTACGTAAGAGAGCAGCATGACGCTCGCTATCGCCGCGACGGCGACCAGCATAAACCGGAAAACAAGGCCACGTTTCATAAAAAAATTGTTTCTCTACGCAAGACGAAGTTAACTATTAATTTGTTACGCCGACGCAAAAAAATCCCTTCCCCCTAACAGATGATGACTCAACTACTTACCTTTGGCCTCGTAAAAACAGCTACTATGAATACCTCCTTCGCGAACCGTATTGCCGCCGAGCTGGAAGAGATAAAAGCCGCCGGCCTCTTTAAGACAGAAAGGATCATCGCCAGCGCCCAGGGAGCGGAAATAACGGTCAATGGCAAACAGGTACTGAATTTTTGTGCCAACAATTACCTGGGCCTGTCCTCCCATCCCAAGGTCGTCGAAGCCGCAAAAAAGACCGTCGATGCCCGCGGTTACGGCATGAGCAGCGTCAGGTTTATCTGTGGAACGCAGGACATCCACAGACAACTGGAACAGAAGCTCGCGACGTTCCTCGGTACCGAGGACACCATTTTATATGCGGCGGCATTCGACGCCAACGGAGGGGTTTTCGAACCCTTGTTCGGCGAACAGGATGCCATCATCTCCGACGAGCTTAACCATGCCTCGATCATTGATGGCGTCCGGCTTTGCAAAGCCCGGCGCTTACGCTACAAGCACAATTCGATGCCCGATCTCGAAACGCAGCTGCAATCGGCGCAGGATGCGCGAAGCCGGATCATCGTCACCGATGGTTCTTTCAGTATGGACGGTACGATCGCACAGCTCGATAAGATTTGCGACCTGGCGGATCGCTATGACGCCATCGTCATGATCGATGAATCGCATTCTTCGGGTTTCATGGGGAAGACAGGCAGGGGGACACACGAACATTGCGGCGTAATGGGCCGGATAGACATTATCACCGGCACACTGGGTAAGGCATTGGGCGGCGCCAGCGGGGGATTTACCAGCGGCAAAAAGGAGATCATCGAGATGTTGCGCCAGCGAAGCCGGCCCTACCTGTTCTCCAACAGCCTCGCGCCATCCATAACCGGGTCTTCGATCGCCGTGCTCGATATGCTCAGCGAGACGACGACACTAAGAGATAAACTCGAATACAATACGAAATACTTCCGCAGCAAGATGACGGCAGCCGGCTTCGATATCAAACCCGGAGAACACCCCATCGTTCCGATCATGCTGTACGACGCGGTGATCGCGCAAAATTTTGCGGCCCGGCTGCTGGACGAGGATATTTATGTCATCGGCTTCTTCTTCCCCGTAGTAGGAAAAGGCCAGGCGCGCATCCGGGTCCAATTGAGCGCCGGTCATGAACAGCGCCACCTGGACAAGGCGATCGCCGCCTTCATAAAAGTCGGAAAGCAGCTGGCAGTGCTGAAGAACTAATAACGTGCAACGTAGCGGACATGGCCGATGCTACCTATTCACTCGCGACCATACTGATCTCCACGTTTACATTTTTGGGAAGCCCCTTGACTGCGAAAGTCTCACGCGCGGGGAAATTGCCCCGGAAATATTTGCCATAGACCGTATTGACGTCCCCAAAAAGCGACATGTCACTCAGCAATATCGTGGTCTTTACGACATGGCCGAAATCGAGGCCAGCCTGCGTGAGGATGGCGCTGAGATTGTGCATGACCTGGTGCGTCTCGCCGATAATGTCCGTCGCCTCGACATTGCCTGTGGCAGGATCGATGGGGATCTGTCCGGAGATAAAGAGCAGAGGTCCGGCTTTTACAGCCTGGCTATAGGGCCCGATGGGCGCCGGCGCAGTAGGGGTGTTGATGATTTGCATTTTGCAAAGATCGTATATTTGCCGGCTTATGACCATTGTCGCCATCGCCGAAGATCACGTGCGAAAAGACCTGCAAAGCTTTTTTACGGGTGAGGACATCGACTGGATCCTGCTGAAAACCGTGCCGCCGCCCGAAGAACACCGTCCGGCAGACATCATCCTCGATCTGGATTTCGTGAACGAAGCCCGCCGCTGCGAGCAGCTGTCCAAATTACAGCCTGCCCTGGTCATGGTCAACGCCGTGGGTCCGACGCTTCAGGAGATCGGCCACCCGTTTGTCCGCATCAACGGCTGGCCAGGTTTCAGAGAAAAGAAGACGCACGAACTGGTGACGCCGGACGAAAGCACTTCACAACGATTGCGCGACTTGTATACAAAATTGGGGTATACCTATCGGCTCGCACCCGACATGGCAGGGATGATAGCCCCGCGGATCGTCGCCTGTATGATCAACGAAGCCTGGCATACCTGGGAAGAAGCCATAAGCACAAAGGAAGAGATCGACACCGCGATGAAACTGGGAACGAACTATCCTTTCGGTCCTTTTGAGTGGGGTGCACGCATCGGCCTTAATCAAATTCTCGACCTGCTTTGGTCATTGAGCAGGACTGATCCGCGTTATTTGCCCGCCGGTGCATTAAAGGAGGCAGTTCACGGGTTAAAATCTGATTAAAAAAAACTGCAAAACTTTTTATCATGGCATTGTTGTTAAATATCGATACGGCCGCAAAAAAAGCCGGTGTTTGCTTGTCGCTGGATGGCAAAATGTTGGCGATGCTGGAGAATGTCGAGCAAAAAGAGCATGCTTCCTGGCTCCATGTCGCGGTGCAGGAGTTGATGACGACCACCGGATCGCGGCTGCATGACCTGCAGGCCGTGGCGGTCACGGCAGGGCCGGGATCTTACACCGGACTTCGTGTTGGAATGGCCGCTGCCAAAGGATTTTGTTATGCATTGGGTATTCCGTTGATCACCGAAGATACACTGCGCGTAATGGCCTTTGCCGCCAGCAAACAGCTTCCGCAAGAAGGGCTATTGTGCCCGATGATCGACGCCAGAAGGATGGAGGTTTTTACAGCATTGTACAGCCATGACATGAAACAACTGTTGCCCGCCAGTGCCATGGTGATCGATGAAAACTCCTTTTCGGACTGGCTGAGTGAGCACAAGGTGTCGTTTTTCGGCGAAGGCAGCGATAAGTGTAAACCTCTAATCACGGCGTCCAGTGCGCGTTTCGTAGCCGTGGAGTATGATGTCGGATTTCTGGGTATTTTGTCTTTTTTACGATATTTGCAGGGCGAATTCACCGGGCTGGCCTACAGTGAGCCCGCTTATACCAAAGAATTCTACACTCATACCAAAAAATGACTATATTATCATATTACTAGAATTAAGCATTTTTATTCAGCCAGTTGATCCTAAATTTGCGCGTACCTGTCACGTATCTTCTTGAAATCCTTAAAACGGTAATCGCTCATGAGCTTAACGATGAACAATAATAGCTATTGGATGGTAGTGAATGCAGAAGGCTCCGATGGCGCCCCTGTAAAAGTCGATTTTTTGAACCTGAAGAAAGGCGCACTGATCCTAAGAGCACTGAATCACAAATTACGCCAGCAGATCATCCGCCTCCTGGATGAGAATAAAAAGCTCACCGTCACCGAGATCTATGTCCACCTCCGCCTCGAACAATCTGTTGCTTCACAACACCTTGCCATTCTCCGCCGGGCCGGTATCGTAAAGACCCAACGCGACGGCAAATTCATCTATTACATCATCAACCACGACCGGCTTAGCGAGATCATGAAATGTGTGGATGAGTTAATCGATTAGTGCTTAATTTTGCCTGAATAGCACAAAAATTTCAGGCGATGTTTATTAAGCAATTGTATACCGGGTGTTTGAGTGAAGCGGCCTATTATATTGATAGCGAAGGGGAGGCGGCGATCATTGACCCTCTCCGCGATATCGACATGTACCTCCGGCTGGCGGAAGAAAGAAAAGCAAAGATCAAGTACATCTTCGAAACCCACTTCCATGCTGATTTTGTGAGCGGCCATCTGGATCTGGCCAAAGCAACCGGCGCACCCATCATCTTCGGACCGCGCACCGACACCAATTTTCCCATACACCTCGCAAAAGATGGCGAGGTCTTCAACCTTGGGACCAGCACTATAGAGGTCCTGCATACACCAGGACATACCCTCGAGTCTTCCTGTTTCCTGGTCCGTGACGCCGATGGACAGCCGGAGGCCTTGTTTACGGGGGATACGCTTTTCGTGGGGGACGTGGGACGGCCCGATCTGAGCAGCGGAAACCTCGGTCGCGAAGAACTGGCGGCAATGTTATACGATTCCCTTCATGGGAAGATACTGCCACTTCCCGACGACCTGAACATCTACCCGGCACATGGTCCCGGCAGCAGCTGCGGCAAGAACATCGGGCCGAATACCTATAGCACGCTCAAGGAAGAAAAGGAGACGAACTATGCACTGCGCGAACAAACCAAGGAAGCCTTCGTGAAAGCCGTGACGGACGGTCTGTCGGCGCCGCCGCAATATTTTTCCATCAACGCCAGGATCAATAAGGAAGGTTATGAAAGCCTGGCTGACGTGCTCGAATCCGGGCTGCGGCCACTCGATCTGCCAACTTTCAAAAGCCTCCTGCAGGAAGAAGAGACTGTACTGCTGGATACACGGCATTCAGAACGCTTTGTCGAAGGATTCATTCCAGGCGCCATAAGCATTGGGCTTGACGGTCGCTTCGCGGAGTGGGCGGGCAGCTTGCTGCCTTTTGACAAGCCCATCCTGTTGGTGACGGCGCCGGGTGAGGAAAAGGAAAGTGTCGTTCGGCTGGCACGAGTTGGTTTCGACAAGGTGAAAGGATATCTGGATGGAAGTTTCCCCGCCTGGCGGCAGGCCGGTGAACCGATCGACATGATCATCGACATAGAACCGGATGAACTCGCCATGGACATTCCATTTGATGACAACCTGGTCGTGCTCGACGTACGCCGGGAGACGGAGTTTGCCGACGGCCATGTGAAGGACGCCGTCAATCTTCCCTTACAGGAAATGATGGACCCGGGCAGTCTGGCCCTCATCGAAGAACGACACAACCTGTACGTGCATTGCGGCGGCGGTTACCGCAGCATCATTGCGGCGTCGCTGCTCAAGCGGCAGGGTTTCCACAACCTGCGGAACGTCTCCGGAGGATGGAGCAAGATCAAGGACCAGAAAGGCATCGAGACAGTCAAGGACAAGAGCGTCCTCAACTAGTCCAGGCTTACGATCCCGCTCCGCACCGCGTACATCGCCAGCCCCACCCTGGTCCTGACATTCAATTTTTCGAATAGGGCATCCCGGTAGCCATCGATGGTCCTCGGGCTCAGGTACATCCTGTCTGCGATCTCCTTATAGGTCCACTCGGTGCAGACGAGCTTCATGAATTCCAACTCCCGTTCGTTGAGCGCCAGCAGTCTTCGCATCCGCATTTCCGGGTCGTTCAAAGTACTGATCGTATGGATCAGTTGTCCCGTGACCATATCGGTATAGTAAAAGCCCTTTTCCAGCACCGAATCGAGCGCCACCTTCAGCACCCCGGCATCTATATCTTTTAATACATAACCCTTCGCTCCATTCTTGAGCATCCGCACGATCGCACTGTCCGTGTCGTACATGGAAAGCGCTAGCACTTTGATGTCAGGGAAATTCCGCCGCAGCCAGCAGGCGGTGTCATAACCATCCATTTCGGGCATGTTGATGTCCAAGAGGATAATGTCAGGGAGGCGGCTGTTTTTCAACCGAGCAATCAGATCTTTCCCTCCGCATGCTTCAAATAGGACTTCGTACTCGCCAAATCCGCGTATCAGGCTGGCAAGTCCGTTTCTGAGCAGCACGTGGTCGTCCACCAGTACTACTCCGGGTTTTAGCGTTGTCATCCGGTTCAGGTTTAGGTTTAGGTAGTGGTTGGTCTGCTACTGATCAGACTACCCGCACCAGGATACCGGGTACAGAAGAACTTCGCGTAAAAAAAGGGGGGATTGTAGTAAATGTATTATAATTTTCTGAGACGTGCTAGATCAGCGTTATTTTTTAGTGGGGATATTTTCGGTTCCTATCCAGAATGGACTAAACTCCTCCTTCCAGGCATACTTCCAACGTTTGTGGCTCCACAACCAGTTATCCGGCTGCTCGCGGATGGCGTCTTCGAGCAGCCTGATGTATCGCCTGGTCAGTTCGCCTTCGGGCAGTTCGCCGGGATGTTCAGCTATTGTCGTCAGCTGAACGCCATAACGACCACGTTTGATTTTGTAGAAACGCACGAAGACGACGGGGATGTCGCCGATTCGGGCGCCGCGCTCCGGTCCCCGGACGAAGGGAGTGGGCCGGCCAAAAAAATTCAGCCAGTAGGAATTTTCCGGTCCGCCCGGCGACTGATCGGCTACAAGCGCCAGGATGTATTGTTGGTTGCGGTAGGGCAGGATCGCCCGCTGCATCCGGGTCGCCGGCAGGGGAATCGAGCCGGTACGGCTCCTCAGGTGAAGGAACAGCTTTTCAAAGGACTTGTTCTCCAAAGGCATATACGCGACGAGAAAAGGATAACGGGTGAGCAGGGGAATGGTCGCATTGCCCAGTTCCCAATTGAAGAGATGCCCCAGGTGAACCTGAAGCTTGCGACCCTGGTCATAGAATTGATCGAGTACTTCGGGATTGTCGATGATCAGCCGCTTCTTAAGGAAGGACTGGCTTGCCGATAAAATTTTGATGGTCTCGATAAAATTGTCGGTAAAATTCCGGTAGAAACGCCTGGCGATAGCAAGCCGTTGTTTGTCGCTCTTTTCGGGGAACACCGTTGCCAGATTACCCAGGACGACGCCCCGGCGGTAACGGATCACGGCATAGAGCAGGAAAGCAAGGCCATCGGAAAGACCATAGAGTAGCCACATCGGGATGAGGGAAAGAACATAAATGCATCCATAGAGAATGTAGTACATAGCTGATGACGCTTCTTAATTGATCCAGTTTTTTGCTTCCTGTTCTATATGCTGCAGGTCGATCTTGACATGCCACTTATTGCGCAGGTGCCTTGCCAGGGCATCCGCCGCATATACGCTCCGGTGTTGCCCGCCCGTACAGCCGAAACTGATCTGGAGACTTTCAAAGCCACGCCTGATATAATCGTCTACGGAAATATCGATCATGTCATACACGCTGTTCAGGAATTCCGGCATCCGGGTCTGTTGCTCGAGAAAGTCTTTTACAGGTTTGTCGCGCCCCGTTTGCGACTTGAATTCCGGCAGACGGCCCGGGTTGAGAATGGCCCGGCAATCGAACACAAAGCCGCCGCCATTCCCGCATTTATCAGCTGGGATCTGCTTTCGATAGGAGAAGCTGTTGATGTGAACGATCAGCGGCGTCTCTTCATTCGCCTGCAGGGGCTCGAAACGGCTGATCACTTCATTATTGACCATAAGGCCCAACAAGCGTTCGAACTCGGGCAATACGATGCCCACCTCCTTATTGCTCAAGAACCATTTGAGGTTTCGCAGCGCCAGCGGTATGCTGATTAGAAAATGCGCTTTCCGTTCAAAAAGACCACGGAAGCCATAGGCCCCCAATACCTGCAGCAAACGGATGAGCACGTACCCATTGTATTGGCTGGAAAATCTCGACCGGTCGATCGGCTTATTGAGCAATGCCTCAACGGCATCCATATAGTCTTCCAGCAGCGCGTCCTTCCATTTGTCGGATAGCTCCGCCTTGGCTTGCCACAGAAGCGAAGCCACATCATATTGCAAGGCACCTTTCATGCCGCCCTGAAAATCTATAAAATGTACCCGGCCCTCCCGCAACATGATGTTGCGGCTTTGGAAATCGCGGAACATGAAATATTTGTGATCGATATGGGTCAGGTACGTGCTCAGTGCCTCAAAGTCGTCGATCAGCCGTTCCTTGTCATAGGGGATCTGCAAGGTATCCAGGAAATAATATTTGAAATAAAGCAGGTCGCTGAGGATGGCCTGTTTGCCGAATTCGCGGGAGGTGATCGTCCACGAATAATCCAGCCCCTCGTCGCCGAGGATCTGTAACCTCGCCAGTTCTTCCAGGCTTTTCCGGAAAAGAGCGTAGACGGCCTCGTTATGGCCCTGCCGTTCGAGTTCTCCCAACAGGCTCAGGTCGCCAAAGTCTTCCTGAAGGTAAATAGTATAGGCGTCGTTGACGGCATAGATCTCCGGGACAGGGATGCCTTTGGCGCGAAAGTGATTGCTGAATTGGACAAAAGTGCGGTTCTCCCGGATATTGTTATTATACGTTGCGATATAGGAGTTCCTGCCGTTCAGGACGCGAAAGTACATGCGGTTACTTCCGGATTGCGGGATCTTTTCTACAGCCGTGACCGGAGATCCGGTTCCGTTCCAATCGGTGTACAGGGCTTTGATTTCGTCGAGAATTGCTTGCATTGCCGCGTAAAGTTACGGAAACCCCACCTACCCCCCAACCCGGTTGTTCTCCTCTTCCGCCGCATTGGCATGCCGCCGGGCGGCTTTCAGCTGGCGGTTGCCAAAGCTATAAGTAAAATAGAGTTTGAGCAGCCGGCTTTCATAACCACCGGTCGTCCGGATGTATTGCCCGGCAAAACTGCTGGTGGCCTTCCAATGCAGGGTATTGAAGATATCGGTCACCGATACCTTGAAACTTCCATTTCCCTTAAGGAAGGTCTTTTGCATACCCCCGTCCAGGCTCCACATGGGATGACTCACCAACGTCGCCTGCAAAATACTGGGGGAACTATACAGTTGCGTCAGCTGGGCCATCCAGCCTCCACCCAATTGACAGCTGTGCTGGGAAAAAATAGTCGTATGGAAGACGTTGACGTCGACGATCCTTCCGGGCCCGAAATCGGCCTTGTTCAACTGGTAGAAATTATTGATACTGATGTACGTGCTATACCATTTGTACTTGAATGTATAACCGAATTTCAATCCAATGATATCCTGGGTGGCGAGATTTTCCCTCCTGACGATCGCCTTTGAACCATCGGTCGTATCGACGAGGGTGGTGGACAGGTCTTTGACATGGCTGTAACTCAAGGTCGCGAACGGCCAGTTGTTGCGCCGGTAGGTCAGAGCGGCACTATTGGTGTATTGCGGGCGCAGCAGCGTGTTGCCCTGCAGAAAGGTATAGTCGTCGATCTTGAACTGGAACGGGTTCAGGTCCTGGTAAGCAGGCCGGTCGATGCGCCGGCCGTAGTTGAGCGACCACACCCCGCCGGCGTTGCGGTCATAGGTGACCAAAGCACTTGGGAATAAGTCGGTATAGTGCCGGGTGAACGATGAGTCGTAGGCGTCGTACCGGTCGCCGACGGCTTTGTAGCCCGTCGATGTCCCCTTGAGGTCGGTAAGCTCCGCACGCAGCCCGCCCTCGAAGCTCCAGCTTTTTACCGTTTTGTCGTACAGTACGTAGACCGCATTGATGTTCTCCTTGTAGTCGAAATTATTGCTGTTGAGCGTATCCATTATCGGGCCCGAGGAATAAAGGTCATATTCCTCGAAATCATTTGTCGTCTTCACAAACGAACGCTTGCCGCCGACTCCCAGCCGCCCCTTAAAGAGATTCCTTCCGTAGTCCAGCTTCAGGCTGTAGATGTCGATATCGGTGGGCGAAATGATATTGTAGTCGTTGCTGTAAAGCAGGGTCTTGCCGGTGGAATCAAAATAGTTATTAGGCTGGAACTGGTTGCTGCGGATCCGGTAGATGCCATAGTCGCCGTCGATAGTCAACTCCCGGCCGAGGCTGTCGGTATAATGGTAGTTGAGATCGGAATTGACATTGTCCCGGCTCGAACGGGTGTGGTTGTTGGCCTGAAGGATCCGGTCGGTCTGGTTCGTAGGAATATAAACGATCGGCGTGGCGCTGGCTGTCCGGATCACCGAACCTTCCGAAGAACCATTGACGACGAGGCCCAGCACACTTTTTTTATCCAGTGACCAGTCCAGCCCGACCTTATAATTCAGGATACGGTCGGTCTCTACATACCTGCTGTGCTGGAGGAAAAAACTGTCCATGACCGTCCGGTACTCGGTAGAGTAAGTGGCATTCTGCGAGTAATTGAAACTGGCGTCTCCATATACATTGAGGTCTTTTTCGCGATGATTAAAAGAAAACGCGCCGTTATATTTGCCGTACGTTCCAATATTGTAGCCGGCGCTTAGGGTCATGTTCGTCCCATAGGCCCGGTTCCTCTTCAACCGGATATGGACGATGCCGGCATTGCCCGCAGCCTCGTATTTCGCAGAGGGATGGCTGATGATCTCGATGGATTCTACGGCGGAGGACTGCAGGGTCTTCAGGTAATCGGCCAGTGCCGTACCCGACAGATAGGTAGGCCTGCCGTCCACATAGACTTGTACGCCGTTCTTGCCGTCAAGACTGAGGTTGCCCTGGTTGTCTACCTCGACGCCGGGGCTTTTACGCAACAGTTCCATTGCATCCGAGCCAACCTCGTTTATACTGCCTTCGACATTGAGAATGATCCGGTCATTCTTTAGTTCCACGAGCGGTTTCTGACCCATCACCACGGCCTGGCCCAGCTGTTTGGGGAACCTGACGAGCGCCATATCCGGAACCTGCATCTTTCCGGCTTGCAGTGTTTGGAAAGATGCCGAACTGCACGAAGCATAGCCGATGTGAGAGGCCGTGATGAAGTAAAGATCGGGCTCGACGGATAAAAATTCGAATTGTCCCGTTGCTTTCGAAATGCTTAGTTTTACTACTGAAGAATCCTTAGCTTTTCTTAAGGCAATCGAGGCATTCGCTAATGGTTTTCCCTGATCGTCTTTCGCTAAACCGTTCACATGCTGAGCGCTCAAATCATAATAAAATAATACCATCAATAAGGATAAAGCAGGAATTCTCATGGTCGTTAAGCAGTTAAGGGGTCACAGTTGACCAAACGCTAATCTACAAATCGAATGGATTATATCAAACAGTATAAGAGCTTTATTAATAGTCATTACCTAAATGGCGCTATACGTATCACCGTAGGGATCACATTACCTGCAATTTTGCTGAGTCAATTTAACAATCTTGCCGCGGGCATCTCCGTATCCATCGGCGCGATGTGTGTCGGCAATACGGATACGCCCGGCCCTATTCATCATCGCCGTAACGGCATGATAGCCTGTGTCTTAATTATTTTTCTCGTTACATTGCTAACGGGACTGGCCTCCGCTTCGCCCCTGGCCACGGGTGGGATGGTGTGCGTATTTTGCTTTGTCTTCTCCTTTATGGGCGTCTACGGCGCCAGGGCCAGTTCCATTGGCGTCAACGCACTATTGGTGATGGTGCTGAATATCGACCGGCATCATACGCCATTCGAAAGCCTGATCACCGCAGCCTACGTGTTGGCGGGCGGCGTGTGGTACACCGTGCTCAGTCTGCTGCTGTATAGCTTCAGGCCGTACAAACTTGTTCAGCAGGCACTCGGGGATTGCATACAAACCACGGCAGGCTACATGCGGGCGAAGGCCGTCTTCTATTCCAAAGACGTAGATTATGACAAGGCCTACCGCCAATTGCTGGAGAGCCAGGCTGCCATCCATGAAAAACAGGATCTCGTCAGAGAGTTGCTCTTCAAAAGCCGGAAGATCGTTCAGGAGTCGACGCATATCGGCCGGGTACTGATGATGATCTTCCTGGACATCATCGATCTGTTCGAACGGACCATGACATCGCAGCAGGATTACCGGATGTTGCACCAATATTTCGACGACGCCGGCCTCATGCGGGAATCTAAAAGACTCATCCTGGATCTCGCGGCAGAACTCGATGAGATCGGGATCGCAGTTATGAGCGGGAAGGCCTCCACAGAAAATACGGCAATATTGGCGCGTATCAGACAGACGCGGGCCGATCTTCGCCGGTACAAGGCCGGACATCCGCAGGAAACGGACGAGCCGATTGTCGGATTGGGTACTATCCTCGACAGCATCGAAGACCTGGCCGATCGCCTGCATACTTTACATGGCTATACCACCTACGACCGGAAGCTGAACACGGATGTTAACGGAGAGATCGATGTCGACGCATTCGTCGTGCATGAAGAAGTGGACCGAAAGCTCATCTATGAAAATTTAACGATCCGTTCTAACATCTTCCGTCATTCCCTTCGGGTGAGCATCGCGACGATCGTCGGTTATCTCATTTCGGGCTTTCTGCCTTTCGGACATGGCTATTGGATCCTGCTGACCATCGTAGTGATCCTGAAACCGGCGTATAGCCTTACCAAACGGCGCAATATAGAACGCCTGCTGGGAACGATCGGCGGAGCGCTGGTGGGGGTGCTGCTGCTTTTCTTCATCAAAGACAGACAGGCACTTTTCGTGCTGATGATCCTGTTCATGATCGGGACATACGTGTTTATCCGCACCAATTACCTTGTCGCCGTTATGCTGACGACGCCGTATGTCTTGCTGCTTTTTCACCTGCTCTATCCGGCCGATTTTCGGACCATATTACTGGACAGGGTCATCGATACGGCCATCGGATCGGCGATCGCTTTTCTGGCCAATATCCTCATCGTACCATCGTGGGAGCATGAGCGGATCGTCGATTTTATGACGGCAGCAGTCCAGGCCAACGCGGCCTATTTCAAGGATGTTACGGGTGCTTTTCTCGGTCGGCCGGTGACCGTCCATCAATACAAACTCTCCAGAAAGAAAGCATTCGTGGCGCTGGCGAACCTTTCTGACGCATTGTCCCGGATGCTCAGCGAACCGCGCAGTCAGCGGAAGCGGATCGCCGCGATCCACCAGTTCGTCGTTTCCAATCACATGCTGACTTCGCACATTGCGACCCTCGCCTACTATGCGCAACCCTATGCCGCACAATACGCCGGTCCTGCATATGAACCGGTGGTAGACGATATCGTCTACCGGCTGCAGCGAACCGTCGATCTGCTGGAGAACAGGCCGCCGCCGCCGGCGCCCGGCAGCGGAAAGGAAGGGCTTCGCTTACTGAATGAACAGACGAACACGGGTGAGTTCAGATCCATCACCGGCCAGTTCAACTTTCTCGCAAAAGTTACCTCCGACATCTGCAAGATCAGTGAACCGCTGCATGACGCATTGATCGACTAATGACTGCTGTTGAGGACCTCTCTGATCTTCAAGACCAACTCCGTCTTGGTGATCGGCACACCCATTATTTTATGATAGCCTTTGGCGTCGACGAAATATTGGTCGCGGATGATCTTGATGAGCTGACCGTTGTTGATCTCCGGTATAAGTACTTGTTTGAAGCTGCGGAGCAGCTCGCCTAAGTTCGCCGGAAAGGGGCGCAGGTGGCGCAGGTGCGCGTGCGACACCGAATGGCCTTCTTTTTGGAGGTCGGCCACGGCGCTTTTGATAGATCCATAGGTGCTGCCCCAGCCAAGTACAAGCAAGTCTCCCCTTGCAGGACCGCTGTCGAGGTGTTGAAGTGCAATATGATCGGCGATACGGGCTATTTTCTCTTCCCGTATCTTAACCATTAGCTGGTGGTTCTCCGGATCGTAGCTGACATTACCGGTAACATGTTGTTTTTCCAGACCGCCGATGCGGTGTTCGAGACCAGGAGTGCCGGGTATGGCCCAGGGCCTCACCAGTTTTTCGTCCCTAAGATAAGGCTGGAATTTATCTTCGTCGACGCCCAATTCGGTTTTGAACTTGACTTCGATGGGCGGGAGATCGGCGCTGGCTGGGAATTTCCACGGTTCCGCACCGTTCGCGATATAGCCGTCGCTCAAAAAGATCACAGGTGTCATATGCTGCACGGCGATGCGTACGGCTTCGTAGACCGCGTCGAAACAATCGCTTGGCGTGGATGCGGAGACGACAGGCATGGGGCATTCCCCGTTGCGGCCATAGTAGGCTTGCAGGAGATCGCTTTGCTCCGTTTTAGTGGGCAGACCGGTGGAAGGGCCGCCGCGTTGGATATCGCAGATAAGCAGCGGTATCTCCAGCATAACGGCGAGGCCCATGGCTTCACCCTTGAGGGCCATGCCCGGGCCGGAAGTTGTCGTTACCCCCAGTGAACCGCCGTAGGCGGCGCCGATCGCCGAAGTGATACCGGCAATTTCGTCTTCTGCTTGAAAGGTCCGCACACCAAAAGACTTATACCGTGCAAGTTCGTGCAGGATATCGCTTGCCGGAGTAATGGGGTAGGAGCCCAGGAAAAGCGGCAGTCCGCTTTTTTGAGAGGCCGCGATCAAACCATAGGTCAGTGCCTGGTTGCCCATGATAGAGCGATAGGTGCCCGGGACCATCTTTGCCTTTTCCACCCGGTAGGTCGTGGTAAAGGTTTCCGTCGTGTCGCCAAAATAATAACCGGCCTGCAAGGCCTTGACATTGCTTTGCAGGATCTCGGGCTTCCTGCCAAACTTGTCCGTCAGGAACTGGATGGTATTCTCCATGTTGCGGTTGTACATCCAGTAGAGGAAGCCGAGGACAAACATATTCTTTGCCCTGTCCTTTTCCTTGGTGCCCATCTGGATGTCTTTGAGCGCTTCCCGCGTCATCCTGGTCACGTCTATAGGGAAAACCGTATAGCTATCCAGGGAATGATCTTCCAGCGGATGCACGCCTTCAGGGTAATTGGCCAGCCGGAGGTTCTTTGGATCGAAGCCCTCGGTGTTGGCGACTATCTTTCCGCCTTTTTTGAGGCTCTTGAGATTGGCTTTAAGGGCGGCGGCATTCATGGCGACCAGGACATCGCATTCGTCGCCAGGCGTGAACACCTTATCGCTGCTAAAACGGAGTTGATAGCCGCTGACACCGGGCAGGGTACCCTGCGGGGCCCTGATCTCGGCGGGGAAATCGGGGAAGGTAGCCAGGTCGATGCCCATCAAGGCTGTATTGTTAGTGAACTGACTTCCGGTCAATTGCATCCCATCGCCGGAGTCGCCGGCGAATTTTATCACCACATCCCGGAGGGTCTCTTCTTTTCTGTTCATGGCGGCAAAGTTAGTCCTTTCGCCGGTAACGCAAGACGCTGGCCCGCAAAAGCCGGTAACGCGCTTATCTCACTGCCGGCAGCACCAGGCCGCTGACAGCGCTTGTTTGCCGGTTCATTTTTTCGACATCTGCCGATCTGCGCGGGTCCTGCCAGGACAAGAGCTCATACTTTTCCTTGCCTATGCGCACGTCATCTTCGATCCGTACGCCTATATCCCACCATTTTTTATCACAGGCGCTGCCAGCCGGGATATGGATACCGGGTTCGACGGTGATGACCCTATTCTCTTTCAGCGGCCCGTTATCGTTGCCCGCATCGTGCACGTCGAGGCCCAGGAAATGCGAACAGCCATGCGGGTAATACAGCGTAACCTGGTCGGCATCTTTGATGATGCCCAATTTTATCAGACCAGCAGCGAGTACTTCCGTTGCTTTTTTGTTCAGCGCCTCGAAAGGGGTGCCTTCGTGGCATGGAGGATACAACCGTTCGCGCCCGCACCTACGATTGAGGGATAACCTACCTATTCTGCCCCAAGTTTTTTATGGATGTATTCCTGCAGGCCCTGCAGTTCTGCCTCGCCCATGCCGGGGCGGATCGCTTTCATCACCTCGGCATGCGCGATCGCCGGGATCGACACGGTCTTTCGCATGAGCGCCATCTCTTCGGGTGTCTTGATCTCGCGCAGCGAGTAGAGGTCGGGGTTCGGGAGTAAGATAGTTTTTTGCCTATCAATCTTACCGCAGCCCGTAAGTTCGTGGTATTTGGGTAACAACGGAGCGGGATACTATTATTTTTAGTAAATTGTGCCATGAAGCGATCTGGGACGGCGGACCTGCCACTGCACAATGGGTATGTACCACGCTGGCTGGCCGAAAGGATGGGGCGGTTGGGTCTGGCCATCACAGAGGCCCTGCTATGTGACTACGGAAGGGACGAAGTGCTGCGGCGTCTCGGCGATCCCTTCTGGTTTCAGAGCCTCGGAGCAGTCATGGGTATGGACTGGCATTCTTCGGGTATCACCACTTCAGTCATGGGTGCCCTGAAAAGGGCGATCAATCCGCATTCCCGAGAGTTTGGCATCTATATCTGCGGTGGAAAAGGAAAATTTTCCCGGCAGGCACCGGAAGAGATCCGTAAAGTATGTGAAAGCACGGGCCTGGACGGTGACGCGCTGGTCCGCAGCAGCCGGCTAAGCGCCAAAGTAGACAATACCGCCGTACAAGACGGCTTTCAACTCTATCTCCATTGTTTTGTATTAAGCGACCAGGGACAGTGGACGGTGATCCAGCAAGGAATGAGCGACAGGAGTTCCATGGCCCGGCGCTATCATTGGCATTCGGCGGGCCTGCAGTCCTTCGTGGAAGATCCGCACACGGCGATATGCGGCGCCAACCAGGGCGAGATCCTTAACCTGGCCGACCGCCAGGCCGGCACAGCCCGCAGGGGGATCCTTTCGCTTTCGGAAGAGAAGCCCGAGATGATGATGCAGGAGGTGCAGCGGTTGGTATTGCCGCCACACCATGACGTCCGGACGGAGGACGTGGATTTGCGGCGGCTTGGCGCCGTGCTTTGGTTGGCACATGACAGGCGTCCAGCCGATTTTGAAGAGCTGCTCCTGTTGGAAGGCGTGGGTCCGCGCACGCTGCAGTCGCTGGCGCTTGTCAGCGAGGTGATCCATGGCGCGCCTGCGCGTTTCCGTGATCCTGCCCGGTTTGCGTTTGCCCATGGCGGCAAAGACGGTCATCCCTTCCCCGTGCCGCTAGACGTCTATGACGAAACGATCGGGATCCTGCAGACCGCAGTACACAAGGCAAAAGTCGGGCAGAGCGACAAACTGGATGCCCTGCAAAAACTCGGCGAGCTGGCCCGCAAAGCAGAAGAACACTTTATCCCCGCCGGCGGCCTGCAGGACTATATCGAAACAGAACGCGCCGACTCCTGGAAATATGGCGGCCGCACCGTCATGGGCAAAGCGATGCCCCCGGCCGGCGACAGCACAGCGCCGGGCATTCCCGTACGCGGCAAGGCGCCACTTAACGATGGTCCAACGCAGGCCGCCCCGCGCCAGATGCGCCTTTTCTAAGCCAATCTTTGTTAGGAATGCTTTTTTTTGTTAGACATGCTTTCCGCTTTTGCCAGTCTTCCTGATACCAGGGTTTCTGGACAACAGGGCGTGCGCCTTCTCTTGTGTTTCCTGCGCCATCAGCCATTTTCTGATAAGCTTCCTGAGCGCCCTTTCTTTTTCAGCATGTTGCTTTGCGGAATCGATCATACTGTTTGTGGTAAGAACACTTCTAATGTACGACCGACTTCAACACCGCGACGCAATCGCAGGGTGCAGGTTATGCACACTAATGGTTTTATTTAGGAGTGGTTTACGATTTGCATATAAACCAATATGCCTGAAGGTCCCTCAATCGTCATTCTAAAAGAACAAGTGCAAGGCTTTGCCGGCAAAAAGATCCTGTCAGCCAGCGGCAACACTAAGCTGGATATAGCAGACCTGGCCGGAAAAAAAGTCATAGCATTCAAGTCCTGGGGTAAACATTTCCTCGTCGTCCTGCCCAAGATCACCATCCGCATCCACTTCCTGCTCTTCGGCTCGTACAGCATCAACGAAAAAACGAAACCAAATCCGCGCCTGCACCTTCATTTCAAGATGGGCGATCTCTACTTCTACGCCTGCTCCGTAAAACTCCTGGCAGAAGACCCGGATCAACTATATGACTGGAGCGGCGACGTGATGAACGAAGATTGGGACCCGGCCGGGGCACGCAAAAAACTAAAAACCATGCCCGAAGAAATGGCCGCCGACGCACTCCTTGACCAGGACGTCTTTGCCGGCGTCGGCAACATCATAAAAAATGAAGTGCTCTTCAGGATCCGCGTGCACCCCGAAAGCCAGATCGGCGCCCTTCCGCCAAAAAAGTTGACAGCGCTCATCAATGAAGCCCGGCTATATAGTTTTGACTTCCTCAAATGGAAAAAGGCCTTCGAGCTAAAAAAGCATTGGCTGGCGCACGCCAAATCGGAATGCCCACGCGACCATATCCCTTTTATAAAAGTGAAACACCTCGGCAAGCGGAAACGCCGCGCCTTCTTCTGCACAAAATGCCAGAAACGTTACATGTTATAGGCACCATAATAAGCAGCGCCCTGCAACGCCATCTTATCATTCAACACGACATGCACCGGTACCCGGTCGGAGAGCTCATGCATCCGGCCGTTGTTGTCGAAATTCCGCTTCCAGTTGTCGGTCTGTAGCAAAGGCAGGATCTTCGGCGGGATGCCGCCGGCCAGGAAAAGACCACCCGTAGCCATCAACTTCAGCACCAGGCTGGATGCTTCCGTCGCGAGGTAACGCACGAACAGCTCCATCGTCTCGGCGCAGATCAGGTCTTCATGCTTCAACGCGCACTGACTGATGACGGCAGCAGGGTCTTCATCCTGCATCCGCTGCGACAACCACTCCGGTACCTGCTCCTTGCGATCGGCCGTCAGACAGTGAAAAATATTCTTGATGCCCATGCCGGAGACGACCCTTTCCCAACTGACATGCCCGAATTGCCGCTGGAGGGCATAGAAAAGCTCGACATCTTTTTTGGTCCGGGGCGCAAAATCACTATGGCCCCCCTCCGTGGCAAAGGGATGATAACGCGCGCCATCCCAGAACAGACCGGCTTCGCCAAGTCCCGTACCCGGAGCGATGATCGCCAGATTGCCCTTTGATTTGGGGTCGCCTTCGGCCAGCGTCGCTACCTCATCCTTTCCCAGGCCGGCAAGACCATATGCCGTCGCTTCCAGGTCATTGATAAAAGAGACCGGTACATTCATTTCCTTGCTCATCGCCGCGCTGTCGAGCAGCCAGGGCAGATTGGTCAGCCTGCTCTTTCCGTCCACTACCGGACCGGCCACCGCGGCAGAGATCCTTTCCGGCAGCCTGCCCTTCGAGAAGTCATGGATGATATCGGAAAGGGAACCAAAATCTTTTGACACATATCTTTTCTGCTCGGTGATGGTGACTCCACTATGATCGGCATAACAAAGCGCGACATTGGTCTTCGTTCCGCCAATATCGGCAGCGAGCAGGGTGATCGGGTCCTGTCCGGGCGTCATTTCCTTTTTGAAAGCGATAGGGACAAGCGATTGTATGGCCATGCTGATCTGTTTATAGAACGCTAAAGTTACATGTTACGCCGATATTGTCCGCCTACTTCATACAAAGCATTGGTGATCTCGCCAAGGGTGCAATATTTCACGGTTTCCATCAGTTCCTGGAAGAGGTTGCCATCCCCGACCGCGACGGCTTTTAGCCGCCCGAGCGCCGGAGCCCGACGGTCGTCATTCCTTTTCCTGAAGGCCGCCAAATTGAGGATTTGCTGGTCTTTTTCTTCGGTCGTGCTGCGGATGACCTCCGACGGCAGCACGGTGGGGGAGCCCTTGCTATCCAGGAAGGTATTGACGCCGATGAGCGGCAGTTCCCCGCTGTGCTTGGCGCTTTCATAATAGAGACTTTCCTCCTGGATCTTATTCCGCTGGTACATCCTTTCCATGGCACCGAGTACGCCGCCGCGATCGGTAAGCCGGTCGAATTCTGCTAACACGGCGGCTTCTACGATATCGGTGAGCTCTTCGATGGCGAAACTTCCCTGGATAAAGTTCTCCGTTTTGGCAGCGCCGAGTTCCCGGTTGATGATAAGCTGTATGGCCATGGCCCGGCGTACGCTGTCTTCCGTCGGCGTCGTAATGGCCTCGTCGTAAGCGTTGGTGTGGAGAGAATTGCAGTTGTCATAAATGGCATAGAGGGCCTGCAGGGTCGTCCGGATATCATTGAAGCCGATCTCCTGGGCATGCAGGCTGCGGCCGCTGGTCTGGATATGGTACTTGAGCTTCTGCGAACGGCTATTGCCTTTGTAAAGGTGCTTGATGGCCTTGGCCCAGATGCGGCGCGCGACACGGCCAATGACACTGTATTCGGGGTCCATGCCATTGCTGAAGAAAAAGGACAGGTTCGGCGCAAAGTCGTCGATCTTCATTCCCCTGGACAGGTAATATTCCACATAGGTGAAGCCGTTGGACAGGGTGAAGGCCAGTTGGGTGATGGGGTTGGCGCCGGCTTCGGCGATATGGTAGCCGCTGATCGACACACTGTAAAAATTCCGGACCTCCCGGTCGATAAAGTAGGCCTGCACGTCACCCATGAGCCGCAGGGCGAATTCCGTACTGAAGATACAGGTGTTCTGCGCTTGGTCCTCTTTGAGGATATCGGCTTGCACCGTACCTCTTACTTGCGACAGCGTCTCGCTTCGGATCTTTTCATAAACGGCGGCAGGCAGCACTTCATCGCCGCTCAGGCCGAGCAGCGCCAGACCTAGTCCATCATGGCCCGCCGGCAGGTCTTCCTTGTAAACAGGTCTGCCGGCACCCGGATACCTCCGCCGCAGCGCCTCATCGACCGCTGCTGTATCGCCCGCAAGCCATTTTTCACATTGCTGGTCGATCGCGGCATTCATGAAAAACGCCAGCAGGATCGGCGCCGGTCCATTGATCGTCATACTCACCGAAGTCCTGTGGTCGCAAAGATCAAAACCACTATACAATTTTTTGGCGTCGTCGACGCTGGCAACGCTGACGCCGGAATTGCCGATCTTCCCAAAGATATCCGGTCGGTAGTCGGGGTCTTCGCCATACAAAGTCACCGAGTCGAACGCCGTGCTGAGCCGTTTGGCGGCCTGGCCTGCGGAAACGTAGTGAAAGCGTCTATTCGTTCGTTCCGGCCCCCCTTCGCCCGCGAACATCCTCGTCGGGTCTTCTTCGCTCCGCTTGAGGGGGAAGACACCGGCGGTATAGGGGTATTTGCCAGGGAAGTTTTCCTGCAGCCGCCAGCGGAGGATATCTCCCCAATCTTTGAATCGCGGCGTGGCGACGCGTGGAATGGCCGTTCCGGATAAGGATTCCGAATAAAGCGGCTGATGGATCACTTTACCTCGCACTTTATACTCCAGGCTCTCCCGCCGGTAGCTGGCGATCAGGGCAGGCGTTTCGTCAATCAATTTTTTACAGACAGGATACAGCTGCTGCTCGTACTTTTCTTTTTGTTGCAAAAGCTCCGGCCGGCCTATCGCATCGGCTGGCAGATCATCCAGCACCCCATTCAACTGGTAGAGGCGGCTGGCGATCACCGCCTGGTGGTCTGTCTTCCTGTTGTATTCCCGGATGGCAGCCGCGATCTCCGATAGGTAGCGGACCCGCGACGGTGGCATGATCCGGGATTGGGTAGTAGTGTCCTGGACATGTTCGTGCAGGACGAGGTCGCCATAGCGGACGCCCATTTTTTTGTCCAGCAGGCTGATCAGTTTTTCGAAGAGTTCGTTCACGCCCGCATCATTGAATTGAGCGGCGATGGTGCCGACGATGGGCAGTTCCCCGTTCTTGGCCGTCCACAGCCCATGGTTGCGCTTGTGTTGTTTGCGGATATCATGCAGCGCATCGAGCGCCCCCGCCTTATCGAATTTGTTGAGTACGACCAGGTCGGCATAGTCCAGCATGTTTATCTTTTCCAATTGCGAAGCCGCCCCGTATTCCGGCGTCATCACATACACGCTGATGTCGGCATGGTCTAGGATAGAAGCGTCATTTTGGCCAACGCCTGCCGATTCTACGATCACCAGGTCATAGGCGGCGGCCTTGCAGACATCGATGGCTTCCTGCACATGTGCGCTTAGCGCCCCGTCGCTGTCGCGTGTGGCGAGACTCCGCATATAAGCGCGGGGGTTGGATATGGCATTCATCCGGATGCGGTCGCCGAGGAGGGCGCCGCCGGTCTTTTTCTTGGAGGGGTCGACGGATATAACGGCGATCGTCTTATCTGGAAAGCTGTTCAGGTAACGCCTCACAAGTTCGTCCGTCACCGACGATTTGCCTGCACCCCCAGTCCCCGTGATGCCGACGACGGGTATGCTCACGGCCGGCAGATTGGCGCCCCCGGCCGAACGGCGGCGCTCAAGCCCGTCAGCACGCTTGCTCCCATCCGGCGCAAGTCCGTCAGCACGCTTGCTCCCATCCGGCGCAAGTCCGTTCTCCGCATTCGTGATTGTGCGCGCGATCCGCCGGATATCCTTCCACTCGCCAAGCGGCAGGCTGCCCTGGAAATAGTCGGGGCTGCCATTTAGCGCAAAGTCGCATTGCCGGATCACATCTTCGATCATCCCCTCGAGCCCCATTTTTCGTCCGTCATCGGGCGAATAGATGCGCGTGATCCCATAACGATGCAGTTCTTCGATCTCCCGCGGCAGGATGGTCCCGCCGCCGCCGCCGAAAAGCCGGATATGCCCGCATCCGCTCTCCTCGAGCAGGTCCTTCAGGTATTTGAAGAACTCGATGTGCCCGCCCTGGTAGGAGGTGATGGCTATCCCCTGCACATCTTCTTCGATCGCGCACTCGACAATCTCGGCCGCCGAGCGGTTGTGCCCAAGGTGGATGATCTCGGCGCCTTTCGATTGCAAAAGCCTTCGCATGATGTTGATGGCCGCGTCATGTCCATCAAATAAAGCTGCGGCAGTGACCAGTCTGATCTTATGGAGGGGAGCATAACTCATAGTGCAAACGTTTGACAAGCAAAACAAAAATACACAAAAAACTAATGACCGTTAGTTTTTGAGGCGGGCATCTATCACTAAAGAGGGACAAGGAAAAAAAGCATTTGAAGGCATTGATCCTCAGTTTGAGGCTTTTAAAGAACGCGCAGCCAAAGAAATGGAGAAAATCTCTAAAATGTCAATGAGTGCTACCCGTAAAATTTTGAAAGCTAAAGGATTTCGTTCACCTCTGGGCCAAAGTCCTTCATGTTGAGTCTGAGCCATTCAACGCGCTTTTCCTTTACAGCTTCCATTATTTTCTTTTGACGGGACGACATAGCCGAATTGCCGGTTTTTATCTCAATGAAGTAAATAGTTATTTCATCTTTCTTATCTTCTGCGCCGTCAAAGACCATCAAATCTATTGGGCTGCCAATAAATCGCGCATCTTTTGGATTAAAACGGCTAAAAGCATCATGGAATGGTATTAGATGCTCTGTTACCTTACCCATCACAATTCTAACGCTTCTGTTAGCGGCGTCTTTTCTTATTCGTTCTTCATTATCTATCTTCCATTGTTGGAGTGCTGTTACCGCCGCATCTAAACTAGCTTCATCTGCTCTTTTCTTGTATCCATCCAATTCAACCGCTTTAAACTTTTCGAATTCAGCTAGGGCTAATGTGTTTACATTGTTTCGCAAATCCATTTCGATTTTCTGAAAGGATAAGTCTTTCTTAGCCATTTGCAATTCAAAATCAGCGTTCCTTTTACGTAATTCGGAGAATGAATTTCGGATTATTACTATTGCGATAAGCAAAGCAAAGCCAATAATCCACGGCAATGCATCTGGAATGGTGATATCTAGCAGCATAGCAATCTTGGTTTAGGAAAACCAAGGTAACTATTTCTTCTTTATGGGTTGTTTTGGAGTAACAAGCGCCTTTACCAAATCTTCGAAGCTGGCATCTACCTGTAATTTTTCATCGTATTTAGTCGCCCGAGCCTTGGAGGGGGCTTTCTTCTTGGGCTTCGCTGCTTTGGCCATGATACGTTAACTGTTTGTAGGTTAAACGGCCTTCAACTTGCTGCATAGCTATTGTCCAGCGTAGGCCGTCATGCAATTTACGACTATTGAAACGATAGGCAAATTCGTCGCAATACCGCTGTAAATGCTTCGGGCTGACACTGTGATAAATGCCGTAAATGCCCCGGCGTAATAGGCTCCAATAGTTTTCTATGCTGTTTGTGTGATATGTCCCGACCTTGTATTGGCCTTCGGTGTGATTTATGATCTGGTGGTTGAATTTTCGCCCGATCTTCAAATAAACTGGGTTTGCATCGGATACCAGTGTCGCATTTTTATCTAAATGCCTACTAATCAATTCTCCTACATTCTTTTTAGTAACCCAAGGCATAACCTTTGTTACAACCTGTCCGCCAGTTTCAATGAGGCCAACAACCGGCGTTTTTGATTGGCTTTTACCTTCGCTGCCTTCCGCCTTCTTATCCTTATGCTTAAATTTCTCCTGCCCACCGATGTATACTTCATCCGCTTGCACTTCTGTGGTTAAAATCAGCGGGTTATTTTCTCTTAATGATTCCCGGATACAATGTAACATAAACCAGGCAGTCTTTTGGCTTACTCCTAGATCTTTGGCCAATTGGACGCTGCTTATCCCTTTCTTATGGCTTGCAATGATATACATGGCCGGAAACCACGTTGTGAGCGGGATATTACTAGCTTCGAATACTGTCCCTACCGTCACGCTGTATTTCTTGTAGCATGTCTGATTAGCACATTTGAACCGCTTGCCGCCTTCGATCTTGTATGCCTTCTTATGGCCACAATAGGGGCATGTAGGCTCCCCATTCCAACGCTGCTGCACCATGAATTCCCGGCAGGCGGCTTCATCTTTAAACTTGGACATGAGGTCTTTTAGATTCTTTACCATGATCGACGCTTTAGAAAAAAAGATAGGTTTTGTCCATGATTCTACCTAATATTTAATTAATTATTTTCTTTGGTGTGTAGATTCCGGGGCATGGTACCCCCCCAATCCGATTTATGGTAACCCCTCATTCCGGTGATGGTAACCCCACCCACGGGGAATGAATAATACGGCAGTTTTGTTTCTAATTTTCCCCTCCTTCTCCCCCGGTTTCATATCTAATTTCCCCTTTTTTTCCACTGTCATTCCGGCACATGGTAACCCCACCCCCTCGGGTTGCGGAGACGATTCCGGAGCATGGTAACCCCCTTAAGTAAGGCTTTGAGAGTGTCTGAGCAGTTTATATTCCCTTTGCCCCTCTAAAACAGGGTAAATGGCTCAAAAGGCAATAGACATGCATCAACTCAAGCAAGTTCAGCGACTACACCAGGACGGTGTTGCGATCAAAGAGATCGCCCGTCGGACCGGCATCAGCCGGAAGACCGTCAAAAAATACCTGCGGAAGCTCCAGCCGGCAGCTGTGCGGCAAGGCGATGAACAGCAGCCAAGCGATCAAGAGCTGTCAGATCAGATCTATAACAGTGATCAGACGGTGATCGGCAGCCGCCGCTTTACAGCCCTGCTGGCCCACTTTGAACAGGCCAAAGGCGAGCTGCATAAAACGGGAGTGACCCGGCAACTGCTATGGATGGAATACCTGGAGGAAAACCCGGATGGCTACCGGTACAGCCAGTACTGTTACCTGTTTGGCAAGTTCCTGAAGGACACCGATCCGGCCTTCCACTGGGAGTACCGACCCGGGGAGTTTACCCAGCTGGATTTTGCCGGCAAGAAGCTGGCCTATGTGGATCGATCCACCGCAGAGGTGATCGAGTGCGAAGTCTTTATCGGTGTATTGCCCTTTAGCGGCCTTATCTTCTGTACCGCCGTCGGGTCGCAGCAGACAGCAGACTTTGCCTATTGTACCAACAAGATGGTCAGCTACACCGGAGGGGTGACCCTGACCTACCTGGTGGATAATCTCCGAACCGCTGTAAAGCGATCGGATAAGAACGAGCCGGTCTTTACGGAGCTGTGTTACCAGCTGTCGGATCACTACCAGACCACCTTTAGCGCTACGCGCCCCAGAGAGCCCACCGATAAGGGGATGGTTGAGAATGCCGTCAACATCGTGTACACCCATATTTACGCCCCGATGCGTAAACAGGTCTTCCATAGCCTGGAGGAACTGAACCGGCACATCCGCATTCACCTGGACAAACTCAATAATAAGCCCTACAAGAACAGCCCGGAAAGCCGTAGGGACATCTTTACGCGCCTGGAACAGCCTGTTCTCAAACCGCTTCCACCGGAGCCGTTCCGGGTCAGGAAAGGCAAACAGGTGACCGTACAGCAGAACTATGCTATCGAGCTGCCCGACAACGGCCACTACTACACCGTTCCTTATACCTACGTGGGCCGTAAGGTGTGGGTCTACTTCGACAACCGAACCGTAGAGGTCTACCATGGGCAGGAACGCATTGCCTTCCATGTCCGAAGCAGCAATGAACCCAAGTTCAACCGTCTGGCCGAACACATGCCTGCCAACCACCAGCATATGGTAGCCATGCAGGGATGGACAGTGGAGGGACTGCTCGCCAGAGCCGGACAAGTAGGTGAATATACCCGCCAGGCAGCCGATCGCATCCTGCACAGCAGTATCTATCCGGAGCAGAACTTCAAGGCCTGCCATGCCATGATCATGCTACAAAAAACCTATAGCCGGGAGCGCCTGGAAGCGGCTTGCAGGAGAGCCGCCAATGTTCCCAGGCCAACCCTTAAAATGATCAGGGCGATCCTGAGATCCGGCTTGGATGGGCAACCGCTCTTGTTCGATGACGATACGCGCCGGCTACCCACCCATCACAACATCAGAGGTCCCGAAAATTACAAGTAGGGATGGCTGTGACCACAATCATCCCCTCCTGTAGCGAGCCCCTGACGCTGCCGCGGGCTTGCACTGTCAGGAGCATATGATTTACTCCCGGAAAATGTTAAGAAACGATAGACGACCAATCATATGCTCCCGCCAGCGCCGTGACTCTTTTTCTCACTAAAACATAAAATAAAAAACAATGAACACCACGCAAACGCTCACACAAATGCAGGAACTGAAATTAATCGGAATGGCGGCCAGTTATCGCTCCCAACTGGAACTACCCATCAACCAACAACTGGAAGGACACGAGCTTATCACTCACCTGTTACAGGCTGAAAAATTACACCGGGGCAATGAGCGGATGGAAGCCCTCCTGAAGGCTGCCAGGTTCCGTTTTAATGTTACTCCGCCCGAAATCGAGTGCAGCGTTGAACGCAATCTGACTAAGCCAACCTGGGCTGCTCTGCTCGAATGCACTTATCTTCGCCAGGGAGAAAACATCCTGATCACCGGCGCCACCGGCTGCGGTAAGAGCGTGGTCGCGTCTGCTCTCGGATACCAGGCCTGCCTGATGGGCTTTAAAACCCGTTATTACAACATGAACAGGCTGGTTGAAGCCATCCTCATCGCCAAGACAGAAGGCAGCTATATCAAGCTCCTCAATCAACTTGAAAAGATATCCCTGATCATCCTCGATGATTTTGGTCTGCAACACCTCAACAAAAATGTGAAACTGGCCCTGCTGCAAATGATGGAAGACAGCTATGCCAAAAAATCGATCATCATCACCTCGCAGCTGCCTGTATCTGCCTGGCACGACTACCTGGATGAGCCGACGCTTGCTGATGCACTTTGCGACAGACTGACAGCCAGGTGCCATCGGATAGAACTAAAAGGAGAATCCCGCCGGAATAAAAAGTAAGCCCTTTTATTCTCGAACCCTATCTTTGAACCCTCCAAACGCTCTTTCTCTTTTGGGCCTTCTCTTAAGGGGGTTACCATGCTCCGGAACAAGGGGGTACCATCGCCGGAATATAAACTTTGGTGTTGAAAAGTTGATCCATCAAATTGGTTGTTTTGAGTAAACTTTGCAATAGGCGAGTACACACAATACGGGACAATTAAAATATTCAATTAAATATGACATTCCGATCTAAAATTATCGTCGATTATTACAGGTTTCGCCAGCCGCTTGGGGAGGGCATCAGAAAAGAAATTTATCGTTTTGACAGAAAGCGGGTCAAATTCAATAAAAGGCAAAAAGCGACTTACGAGAATGAACTTTATGTAAACCCATTCGATACCAAGTTTGCTGATGGCACTCAATACAGCCTAGTTAAAATAGAAGATGATAGAGGAGATACGATTTACCGTATAATACTGGATGAATTCCCGGTTACTCTTAAAATCAATAAATGGAATCAATTCAAAATGAATTGGATACATCGGAACCACTGGATACAAAAAAGCGAATCAAATTGGCTTAAACAGTCATTGGTGACCGGTCTTTTAAGCATAATTACATACTTCGTGGGTCAGAACATCGGCTTCAGTAGGGGGTACCAAGACGGCTTAAAAGCAAGCTCAAGGCAAGACCCAAAAGCCACCCAAGCAGGCACCATTCCACTCCACCACTAAATTTGAATAGCTTCATTTATCAAAAAATGGGTGTTTTAACGGGTTTGTTGGGTCTGTAAATTGAACTGTGTCAGAATATAGTTTTGAACTAGTTTAATTGAGGCGGCGGCGGCTCCATCCAAAGAGCAAGGCGCCGCCTCTTTTTTACGGCGTTCTATCATAGATCGGTATTCATTCTATCGCCAAATATAATCTTTAGCTGGGAAGCGGAGACGGCCCATCCCTGTAAAGGCATGGTCCATTTTTTGGCGATCCGTTCTGTGGCCAAGTAGATCAATTTCAGCAGGGCCATGTCGCTGGTAAACGCTCCCTTATTCTTGGTCACTTTGCGGATTTGGCGGTGGTAGCCCTCGATGGTGTTGGTCGTATAGATCATTTTGCGGATCGCATCCGGATACCGGAAGTAGGTCGTCAGTTTCTCCCAGTTGCGCCGCCAGGAATCGATTACCACCGGATATTTCTTGCCCCACTTCTCCTCCAGGTCCAGCAGGTTCGCTTCGGCCTGGTCTTTATTCATCGCCTGATAGACGGGCTTTAAATCGGCCATGAATGCCTTCTGGTCCTTGCTGGCCACATACTTCAGTGAGTGGCGGATCTGGTGAACGACGCAGCTCTGGACCTCTGTACCGGGAAAGACCGTCCGGATCGCTTCCTCAAACCCTTTCAGACCATCGATGCAGGCGATCAGGATATCCCGGACGCCTCTCTGCTTCAGATCGGTGATCACCCCCAGCCAGAAATTTGCTCCCTCGCTCTGAGAAACGTACATCCCCAACACGTCCTTTTTGCCTTCCTTGTTAATCCCGAGGATATTGTATACACACCGCGTCTGGACACGGCCTTCCTCCTTTACCTTGTAGTACATCGCATCCAGCCATACAATGCAATAGAGGTCTTCCAGCGGGCGCTGCTGCCATTCCTTGACCAGGGGGATGACCTTGTCCGTAATAGCGCTTAACGTGGCCGCCGAGATATCCGTATCGTAGGTCTCTTTGATGTGGGCGCTGATGTCCCGCAGACTGGTTCCCAACCCATACAGGCCGATGATCTTGTCCTCCAGCGTCTGCGCCATAATGGTCTCCCGCTTTTTTACCATCTCCGGCTCAAAACTGCCCAGGCGGTCACGCGGGGTAGTTACTTCGATCGTACCAGCCGAAGTCTTCAACTGCTTTTTGCTCTTCCCATTCTTGCGGTTGCCGGCATCCCGTTCTTCCTCATCTAGGTGGCCCTCCATCTCGCCCTCCAGGATCGAATTGAGCATGTCCTGCAGAAGTGGCGCAAATGCACCATCTTTGCCGTAAAGCGATTTGCCAGAACGGAACTGTTCCTTGACTTTTTGTTTGATCGTCTCGTAATCTAGTGGTTCTGAAGTTGGTGGGATTTTCTTTTTCATGTTACTGTATTTGAAGTTAAGAATTTAACTCCTGACACAGTTCATATTACACTCTCGGTTTGTTTCCCGTTTGATATTGATATTTTCGCGCTATGTCTTGGTACAGTTCACAATGGGTCAAATCCGTTTTACGAAATCATTATAGAGCTTGCTTAAAGTCGCTCGGCTGGCTGCTTTTTACCGCGTTTTGTGGTACTTTGCCCGTCTGGCTTTTATTTATTATTGATTCTTTCCTTCCAGACCCGACTCATATAATTAAAATTCAAGAGCTTTTAAGGGATATGCTAATCCCATTTCTCGGATCGGCCATGATTGCTGAAATATGCATAGAAGCCTTACTCTGTAAAGTCGTTTTCAATAAATATTCCTACTTCTTCTTCTTTGCGTCTTCCGCTCTCGTCCTATTTTTAGCCTGCATCGCATTTACAGTAGTAGCCATGGCAAAGGATAATCCAAATTTTAACGAGTCTCTTATTGTGATTCTTAATATTTTTGTCGTAACTTATACTGTACTTTTTTGTCTGGGGGTCAAGACGGTTATGTTTATTGAAGAACAAAAAATGCACTCAAAATGATGATTTCCATAGCCTTTTCCATTCCATTTGTCATTTCTATCGGAACTTTTGCCATAGGGCTGCTATTTGCCGGACTCGCTTTATCGGTTCGGGATCTCAAGAAGCAACATGAGGAAGAAAGAAAGCAAAAACAAACCATACAAGACGAATCGCATTATCACGTGACTGCAAGGGGGCAACTTTAGAATAAATTACAATGACAAAAGATATAGCTCCAAAAATTGGAGCTTTTTTGTTTACCAAAGCTCCAAACGACCATTTTATTTCTTTTACAACCCCATTGACGCTTTTATTCCCTCTTGTCTCTTATTGTATGTAGGAGCCTTGAGGCGCGCCGGCGCCCAGCGCATCCGTCCAGCCTTTCTTTTCCCTTTTGCGCCTATCTTTACACCCAACAAAACACCAAGATGTAATTCTCTTGGGTGAACCCCAACCATCCGCAAGCTTGCCACGTATCTGTTAAAAAAGAACTTAAGTGGATAAACTTCATTTGATTAGGGATTATTGACCGCCATGGCAAAACAGACTTTATTTTCGGGTATACTGCTGATAACGGCCGGCCTGTTATGGCCCCGTCATTCCTTTTCACAAACCCTGCTCCCGCCAGATCAGCCCGAACAGGACGCCTGCCACGCCTTGTCGATCTGCGGCGGCCGGTTTTTCACACCCTACAGTTACCAGGGGATCGGCCGTAATGCTGACCTCACCAACACACCTTGTAATGGCGGCGAGGACAATTCGATGTGGATCAAATTCACTGTTGCAACTGCAGGGCAGGTGGTATTCCAGATCATTCCGAAGGATACGGCCGATGATTATGACTTCGCCGTGCTGGATGTCACTAACACAGATTGTAACAACCTTTCGCCTTCAAATACCGTGCGGTGTAACTTTAATAACAACTTTGCAGGCAGCAATCCTAAAGGGATCGTCGGGCTTAACGACTCGGTTACGGACGACGAAGTGCAGGCAGGCGCCTACGGTACGCCTTGGGTCGCAGCCATCAATGCGAGCCCCGGCCAGACCTTTCTCATCATGATCAATAATTTCGGTCACGACGACGATCCCGGTCCCAGTTCCGGCTTTACAATCGATTTCTCCGGTTCTACCGCTACATACAAAGATCTTGACCTGCCGGCTTTGCAGAACGTCGTCAAGGCCTGCAGCGACAGCTCGGTCACCCTTCAATTCACCAAACCTGTCTTGTGCAGCTCCATATTGTCGGATGGCAGCCAGTTCGTCATTACACCAACTGTATCGGTGGCCGGGGCATCCGGCGTGAATTGCATCAGCGATAGCGGCTATGCCACACAGGTGACGATCGGTTTTTCCGGGCATTATCCAGTCGGCAGCTACACTGTCGGTCTGAAGGATGGCGCCAATGGGAGTATCCTCCTTGACCTATGCGGCAATCCAATAGTATTGCCGCCTGTACCGCTCCCATTTAACGTCCCGCCGAAAGCAAAAGCTAATTTTTTGAAGGCAGATACTGTCAAATGTGATTATAATTCGATAACCATCGGGGCCGACACCAGCTTTTCAAACTATCTGTGGAGTTCAGGCCAGACCAGCCAATCGATTGGTTTGACGAACCCGGGTCTGTACACCCTGGAGGTAACGGACTCGAATACTTGTACAGCAGTCGCCTCCGAAAACGTGATCGACTCCGCATGCCCTCAGTACGTGTACCTTCCCAGTGCTTTTACCCCGAATGGAGATGGCAAGAACGACATCTTCAGACCTGTCTTTATGGGGTTGGCAAGCGTTTTCAGGTTTTCCGTCTACGATCGCTGGGGGAGACAGGTCTTTCAGACCAGCAGTCCCTCCGCCGGCTGGGACGGCACGACGGGCGGAAAACAACAGCCAGCGGGCACCTATGTCTGGTTCTGCCAATACAAACTTTACCAAGAACCGGAACGCATACAAAAAGGCACCGTTGTCATGATCCGGTGAAGACGCAACGCACGCCGGCAACGCGGTAAGCGCAAAAAAATTTTCCTGCATTTAAAAAATTACTATCTTGTGGCTGGTGAAACAGCTTGCATCCATTCTGCTTATAGGAATACTTTTCTTCAACTGGTACGGTTACCAGGTGTTGAGCATGTACTGGCAGCAACGCGCAGAACACAAGCTGGAAGCGCGTTTGGACCGGCACGACTACGAGGACTCCGAGCTCACCAGTATAAAAATCCCGCTTACAACCCTCTCATATTATAATGGCTCTACCACTTTCGAAAGGGTAAACGGCCAGGTCGAACTCAACGGCACACATTACGATTACGTCAAGCGCCGCATCTTTAAGGACTCGCTCGAGCTGCTTTGTATCCCCAATACGACGGTCACTAGTCTGCAAAAGGCCAAGAACGACTTCTTCCGCCAGGTAAACGACCTGAACCAGCAGAACCAGGGGAAAAAGAACAGCTCCTCCCCGGTAAAAGACTTCTCAAAAGATTATACACCTACGGCGATGAACGTCGTCGTTCCGGCACAGGTCCTCCTGACACCGGTGAGAAACCTTAGCTTATCTCCCAATCTCCCTTCAAGTTTTACTCCCGCGGCAGAAAGACCGCCTTGTCAGGCCTAGGTCTCAGCTCAAACCCTCCATACCTGTTCAAGGTGGAACAGGCCATGATGCGCCGTCCTGAAACCGGCCCACCCAAGCGATTAAAATATGATCATGAAGGTTCTTCAAAGCGACGGGCTTGCAACGCCCGCACAAAGGATGCACTATACCCTGCGCATATCAGCAGCGATGTGCTTCCTCGGGCACGGAGCATTTGGTCTCATTACCAAGCCAATATGGTGTAATTATTTTGCCGTGTTCGGCATCGGTCATGACATGGCCTATCAGCTTATGCCACTGCTTGGCACGGTCGATATCCTGCTGGGCCTTTCTCTCCTGGTCTATCCTTTACGCGCCGTCGCCGGCTGGCTGGTCTGCTGGGGCCTGATCACCGCGTCTTTGCGCCCTTTGTCGGGTGAGCCCGTCTGGGAATTGTTCGAAAGGGCCGGCAATTTCGGGGCGCCGCTCGCACTCCTGCTGTTGTCGAAACCTGCAGCCAAAGGCTTCCGCTCCTGGTGGTCCAAGATCGATCCCAATCCCCGTCCCGATGCCCAGACCTTCGCCCGCGTCATCCTTGTCCTGCGCATCATCGTCTTCCTGCTGCTGCTTGGTCATGGCATGCTCAACTGGATCGAAAAGAAGGGCCTCCTCGCGCAATATACCAATCTCAAGTTTTCAGATCCCGTAAAAGTCGCGCATGTCGTCGGCATCTTCGAAATGCTGACTGCCTTCGCCCTGCTGATCAAACCGGTAAGACCGCTGCTGCTTGCCCTCGTCATATGGAAGATGGGCACGGAACTTTTCTATCCGCACTGGGAAATATTCGAGTGGGTAGAACGCGCCGGCAGCTACGGCTCCTTGCTGGCCTTGTGGATAGCGATCAGTAAAACGCCGGAACAGGCCGGATCTCGATTGGCATCAACCATGGCCATCCGCCGCATCGATGATATCTCCACCAACCGGGATATCGCATTTGAAAAGAACAGCGCCAGGATCGAAGGCGCCAAACTGGCCGGGCAAGTACTGGAAAAGAAACAAATCGCTATCTAATCGACAGCTCAACGTCAAAAACACAAAATCAATGGCACACATCGCACTCAACAACGAAAACCTTCCCGGCATCGTCGGTCTCCTCGACTATAGCCCCGCTACTGCCGCTCCGCTACTGAGCCTCGCCAACACCTTGTTGGTGAGTGAATCCACGCTTTCGAGAACAGAACGCGAAATCATCGCGGCCTCCGTATCCTGGTGGAACGACTGTCACTTCTGCCATACCTCCCATGCCGCGGCAGCAGTCGCCAATGCCGGCGCGGATATCTCGCTGATCGATGAGATCAAGGCCGGACTGCCGAAGACGGAAGTATCCGACAAACTGCGCGCCCTGCTGCACATCGCGCATCAGGTACAAAAAGGCGGGAAACAGGTAACGGCGGCCGATATCGAGGCCGCACGCCAGGAAGGCGCGACGGATAAAGAGATCCATGACACCGTGCTGATCGCCGCCGCCTTTTGTATGTACAACAGGTATGTGGATGGCCTGGGTACATGGGCACCCGCAAAGAACGAAGACTACATGGAAATGGGAAGATCCATTGCCGAAAAGGGCTATGGCGTTTCTGCCCGAAAAGCAGCAGAAAGCAGCGTACCTGCATAAAAAAAACCTAAACCAAGACAAGAAAGGGTATGACCAAAGTAAAAACATCCACGCTGGCCACCGTAGTACTGTTATTGCTATTGCAGTCCACCGGCCTGAAGGCGCAAACAGACGAAGATGCGATCATGATGTCCAAAAACAATTTCTGCATTGGGGGCACCTACGGCCATAGTAGCTGGGACTACTACTGGGAAGGCACTTTCCACCGCAAAAACGGGAACCTGGGGACCGTGTCCACGCAAATGGTAAGTGCAATGGGCAACTATGGTATCTCCCGCAAGCTCAATATCATGGTCGGCGCGCCCTGTGTATGGACACATGCGACAGCGGGCACACTCCATGGCGAACACGGCATCCAGGACCTTTCCGTCTGGCTCAAATGGCTGGCAGTGGAACAAAACATCGGCAACGGCGTGCTTTCTATCTATGCCCTGGGCGGCGCCTCGACCCCACTGACCAATTACGTCGCCGACTTCCTTCCGCTTTCGATCGGATCACAAAGCAAGACACTTTCCGGAAGACTGATGGCAGATTACCAGCATGGCAATTTCTTCGTGACGGCCTTCGGCACCTATACCTGGCGCCGTGATATCAGCATCGACCAGAATGCCTACTATACCACATCCCTGCACCTAACCAATAAGGTGGATATGCCAAACATGACATCGGAGATGTTGAGGATAGGTTATCGGAGCGATCGCTGGATCATCGAGGCCCTGGCCACGAATATGAACACGCTGGGCGGTTTCGACATCCGCAAGAACGATATGCCCTTCCCCAGTAACAAGATGAACTCAACAATGGTCGGCGCCCATGTGAAATATAGCATTGCCAAAATAGACGGACTTTCGCTCAATGCAGAAGGCGGCTACACCGTCGCAGGACGCAATGTCGGTCAGGCTGCCAGCGTCGATGCCGGGGTCTTCTATATTTTGGATTTCTCCAAAAAGTCGCCGAAGAACACATCAAACAAACCCAAATCTTAATTGTCATGCGACTCATCACCTTCTCCCTTTGCTTGATCGCCGTGCTTGCCGCGTGCAACAAAAGCGTTTCCAACCGCACGGCTAACCTGCCCGCCCTCCGCCCGTCGAATGAAGACCTCAATGCAGGCACCTGGAAACCCATCCTCCTTACCCGCCCCGATACATTTGCGGTGGCGACGCCCGTTGCCACCACCACCCCCGCTTATGTCGCGGACCTGAATGAAATAAAAGCCTATCAAAAGAACCTTAGCAGCGACGAGCGGAATAACATAAAATACTGGAGCGCCGGAGGTGTTTTACGCTGGAACGAGATCATGCTGAATATGGTGGCCAAATACAATCTGCCGCCATACCAGAATTCCGACAGTTCCTATCCGATCCCCAGTTCCGCCAACCCATTCGCCTATCCGAATTTCCCCTTCTCCAATCCGCCTTATGCCGCAAGGGCCTATGCATACGTAAGCGCTGCCCAATACGATGCCCTGGTCGCATGCTGGTTTTACAAGACGAAATACAACCGTCCGGCACCTTACCAAGTCGATTCTACCGTCCAGGCGCTGGCAGGAAAACATAGCCTGCCCTCCTATCCTTCCGAAGGTGCCGTGCTCGCAGGGGCCACGGCCGAGTTGATGCAGCTCCTGTTTCCCGATGAATTAGCCAATATCCAGCAATTGCTGGCACAACAGGAACTGGCGCTGATCGCCTCGGGCGCCGCGGCACGCAGCGACGTCACGGCCGGTGAAGCCCTGGGCCGCCAGGTAGCAGATGCCTATCTCGCACGCGGCAGGACTGATAATGCCGGCAAAGCCGTCGGCACCCCTGCCAACTGGGCCAACTTCGTGACTACCACCGAGGCCAACGGCCAAGTCCCCTGGTTCAGCCTCGAGACACCCAAAAGACCGCCCATGCTGCCGCTGTTTGGAAAGGTCAAGGGCTTTCTGTGCGACTCCGCCGTGATCGTATCCCTGCGGCCAGGCCCGCCACCGGCCACAGGCAGCGCCGAACTCTCGGCAGAGACCGAAGCGGCTTACAATACCATCAAAAACCCCAGCCGTGACCAGATGGCGTTAGTCCAGTTTTGGGCCGATGGCGCGGGCACGTATACCCCACCGGGACATTGGAACGCGATCGCCGACGCCGATTTTATCAACCAGAACTGGAGCGAAGTGAGGTGGGCCCGAAACCTGGCGCTGCTTAATATGTCGGAGATGGATGCCGCCATCAGCTGCTGGGACATCAAATATTTCTATTTCAATCCCAGGCCCACACAGATGAATCCAAACATCAAGACGCTTACCGGCGTTCCTAACTTTCCGTCTTACGTGAGCGGACACTCCATGTTCAGCGGCGCAGCATCGACCATCCTTTCACACCTTATCCCATCCAGGGCCTCGGCCTATGCCGCCATGGCCAGCCAGGCGGCCAATTCGAGGGTGTATGCAGGTATCCATTATATGATCGACTGTACGACGGGCATGGCAGTCGGTCAAAACATAGGCAATTACGCCGTCCAACGCGCTATGAGCGACGGCGCGGAATAATTGACGCCGGCAATCCGGCACCAATCAAAATTTTTTCTTGGCCCCCCGGCATAATGATTTCTTGGTCTATAAGCAAAAGCAAGCACAAACACCGCGATTCTTCGCGGTGTTTACATTTGTGGCAGATTCATTACTTTTAGTGCCCATAACAGCGCTCATGAAAAGATTTGCAGGCTTTGTAGCTTTTATAGCCCTTCTAACCCTTTCTCTCCCCGGCCAAGCCCAACCGCTCGTCACCAGCCCTCCCGAGAAGGTCTATGGAAAGCTGTTCGCCGATGTCCAGATGGACCGGGTTTTCGCCGACGGCAAGACCTTCGTAGACTGCATCCCCAAACGCAAACCGGCAGATATCGTAGCGGATTATGAAACGCAAAGAACGACACCGGGATTCGACCTGAAGAAATTCGTGGCCGACAACTTTGACGGGCCGCCCGCCCCCACCGACGCCTACAAGACCAATGCCTCGGAGGACGTCGTCACACATATCCATAACCTCTGGTCGGTGCTTCGACGCAACCCGGACAAGTCCGTGGAAGGAAGTTCATTGCTTCCCTTGCCTTTTCCGTATATCGTACCCGGCGGCCGCTTCCGGGAAGTCTATTACTGGGACTCCTATTTTACTATGCTGGGCCTCAAGGAAAGCGGTGAGATCGATATGATCGATAATATGGTGAAGAATTTTGCCTACCTGATCGGGAATTATGGACATATCCCTAACGGTAACCGCACCTATTACCTGGGCCGTTCACAGCCTCCGTTCTTCTCCGCCATGGTCGAGTTACTGGCAGAAGCAAAGGGCGACAGCATTTACCAGGAATTCCTGCCGGCGATGGAAAAAGAATATGCATTCTGGATGGACGGCGCCGACAAGCTCAAACCAGGCCAGGCCTTTCGCCGGGTAGTGCGGCTAAAGAACGGCGATGTGATGAACCGGTATTGGGATGATGCAACGGTGCCCCGCCAGGAAAGCTGGCGCGAAGACGTGCTGACGGCACAACGCTCCGGCCGCGACAAGATCGAGATGTATGAAGAACTCCGCGCCGCCGCTGAAAGCGGGATCGATTTCAGCTGCCGCTGGTTTGCAGACGGAAAGAACCTGGTGACCATCCGCACCAGTGATATGGTCCCCCCGGATCTGAACGCGCTTTTGTATCACCTCGAATGGGCGATCTCCAAAGCCCTGCTCATGAACAAAGACAGCACCTTTAACGACTATCGGAAAAAAGCGATCCATCGCGGAGAACTCATCGATAAATACTGTTGGAACAAGACCGAGAACTTCTATACGGACTACGATTTCAAATCACAAAAACAAAGCAACAACATCAACCCGGGAGGCATGTACCCTTTTTGTTTCGTCAACGAACACCCGGACTATATGAGCTTCCTCGGCACCAAGGTCGCAGATGTCATCAAAGCGAAGCTCCTGAGGCCGGGCGGCGTCGTCACCACCGTATTCGAGACAGGCCAGCAATGGGATGCGCCAAACGGCTGGGCACCGCTCGAATGGATGACCATCTGGGGCCTCGACCGCTGCGGACAAAAGGACCTCGCTGCCGATATCGCCGCCCGCTGGGTGAAACTCAACGAAAAAGTATACAAGGCGACGGGCAAGTTGATGGAAAAATACAATGTCGAAGACATCGATAAGGATGCCGGCGGCGGCGAATATCCCGGTCAGGATGGATTTGGCTGGACCAATGGCGTGCTTTTAAAGCTGATACAGAAATACAATCTGCCTAAATAGACCTTATTTTTGCGCAAAATCTTGCATGAAAGCGATCCCGGTCCTGTTTGTCGTCACGGTCTTATTCACTGCCTGTTCCACCAACAACGTTACCGTGGAAGACAGCTTCCAAAAATACTTCGACAGCGCGGGGGTAAAAGGATGTTTCGCCTTGTTCGACAATGGACAGGGACACTTCACCATCTACAACCTTCCCCGGTATCGGGACAGCGCCTTTTCCCCGGCCGGAACTTTCGATATCGTCCAGTCACTGATAGCCTTGCAAACCGGCGTGGCCAGGGACGAACATAGCCCGGCCGTCGGCAGCAATAGTAGGCAGGCGGATACGGTCGATCCGAAGGGGGTTGCTCCGCTTATGAGCCTTACGCAGGCTTTCCAGGCGTCTCCGGATTCCGCGAACCGGGGATTTGCCGATCTCGCCAGGCGAATCGGCACAGATACCCTGAGAAAATGGCTGGATACCCTCCACTATGGCAACAAAGCCATCGGTGGTTCAAGCGATTCCTTCTGGCTTCAGGGTACGCTTAAGATCACCGCCGACGAACAACTGGGATTAATAAAAAAACTCTATTTCGGCCAGCTGCCCTTTTTCAAACGCCCCCAGGAGATCGTCCGCGGCCTGATGCACGTCGAGTCCAATTCGAATTATAAATTATATTACAAAATCGCCGGCCAACACAACACCCCCGACGGCAAGGCGATTAGCTGGGCTTTGGGATGGATAGAGGAGAACAGACACCCTTATTTCTTCGTGGTAAACCTGGACAGGGACGGCGCCGTCCCGCAGGACACCGACATGATCGGCCTGGGCATCGCCAGAAAGATCCTCCGGGAAATGGGGTTTTTTGCTGGAACGAAATGAGTTAGAGGGATTTATTTGGCTTTCTTTTTGGGCATAGAGTTGTTATATTGCAACCCTGATGTTTCGCTTCGAACATATCACCTATCTATACGGCCTGGGGGCCCTGCCTCTTTTACTGGCCGCGCTTTGGATGCTGCTGGCCTGGAAAAAAAAGACGGCCATCCGAATAGGTGATCCTGCCCTTGTACAACAGCTTATCGGCAATTATTCCGCCCTGCGCTTTACCATCAAGGCCACGCTTGCCCTCCTGGCATTTGTTGTCATCATCCTGGGCGCCGCCAATCTTCAAAAACCGGGTAAAATGGAGAACGTCCAGCGGAAAGGCGTCGACGTGATGTTCGTCCTGGATGTCAGCAAAAGCATGCTTGCCCAGGATATCAAACCCAGTCGACTGGACAAGGCAAAACAATTGCTCACCCTGCTCTCCGAAAAACTGGAAAATGACCGGCTAGGGCTGATCCTATTTGCCGGACGCCCCTACCTGCAAATGCCGCTTACCTCAGACCATGGGGCAGCCCGGATGTATATCCAGGACGCCAGCCCCGATGCCGTGCCAACACAGGGTACTGTCATTGCAGAAGCACTGAAGATGGCCAATGCCGCCTTCAACAACAAAGAACGAAAATACAAGTCCATCCTTCTCATATCCGACGGCGAAGACCACGACCCCGAAGCACTCAAGACCGCAAAGGTCCTGGCGCAGGACGGTGTTATGATCAATACCATCGGCATCGGCTCTCCCGATGGCTCGCCGATCTTCGACCCTACGACCGGGGAATCAAAAAAGGACGAGCAAGGAAATGTAGTCATCTCCAAATTGAATGAAGCAGAACTGCAACAACTCGCCGATGCCACCAGCGGCCAATACCTGCGGCTGGATAATATAGAGGATGCGCTGATCACGATGACGCAGCAACTCGACAGCGCCGAAAAGAAAGCCATGAACGACGCGGAATTCATCGACTATAAAAGCTATTTCCAGTATTTTCTGGCCGCCGCCATCCTGCTGTTATTGACAGAGTTCTTCCTCGCCGAGCGGAACCGCGAAAAAAAGACGCGTGACGCAAACCCCAACCGCGACGCAAACCCCAACCGCGACGCCAACCCGAAACGCTCCGCCAACCCCAAAAACGCTGCCACTCCCGGCATTACCGCCACCCCCAGCCGCACCACCGCGCCCGGCAGTGCCGCCGCCACAGCGCGCACCGCTGCCCTCCTGCTGCTGATCACCCTGGCTGCCGCCCGGCCCGCCGCCGCGCAAAACGCCAATCCCGATATCCGCAGCGGTAACCGCTATTACAAAAAACAAGAGCTCGATAAATCCATCCGGCAATATCAGTCGGCCGTAAAGAAGGCCCCCGGTAACCCGACAGCCAACTACAATCTCGGCAACGCCCAGTTCAGGAAGAACGATTATGACGAGGCGGCAAAGGCTTATGATGCGACGATCCAAAATAGCCAGGACAAAGCCCTGAAGGAAAAGGGATACTACAACAAGGGTGTGGCGATGGTCAAACAAAAAAAACTCCAGGAAAGCATCGATGCCTGGAAGCAGGCCCTGAAGCTCAATACAGCCGATACCGAAGCCCGGGAAAACTTAGAAAAAGCCCTTACCCAGCAAAAACAGCAGCAGCAACAGCAGAAGGACCAGCAAAAGGACCAGAAAGACCAAAAAGACAAAAAGGACGAAAAAAAGAACCAGGACCAGCCGCAACAACAGCAGGAACAGCCAAAACCGCAGCCCAGCCGGTTGAATAAACAACAGGTGGAACAGCTGTTAAAGGCGCTGGAACAGAAGGAGAAAGACCTGCAGACCAAGATGCAGCAAAATAAGGTCAGGACCCCCCAACAACCCGATAAGGACTGGTAGACCCGCATTGTCTGCCCCGATTTCTGTAATTTTACGGTATGCAATCCTATTGTAATTCGCTCACCCGGTATTCCAGGCTCAAGACGCTGGAAGTAAAGATCGGCGACCTGCTGCTGGGCAATTTTCAGCCTATCCGGGTACAAACGATGACCACGACGGACACGATGGATACCCTCGCAACGGTTGAGCAATCCATTCGCTGTATCCAGGCAGGTGCGGAACTGGTCCGGATCACGGCCCCCAGTAAAAAAGAGGCCGAGAACCTGCTCAACATCAAGAATGAGCTGCGGCGCAGAGGCTACACGACCCCGCTGGTCGCGGATATCCATTTTACCCCCAATGCCGCCGAGATAGCAGCACGCATCGTCGAGAAAGTGCGGATCAACCCGGGCAATTACATCGATAAAAAGAAGTTCGAGTTCATAGACTATACCGACCCGGAATACGACGAGGAGATCGACCGGATCAGGCAGCGCTTTACCCCGCTGGTGAAGATCTGTAAGGAATACGGGACTGCCATGCGGATAGGCACCAATCATGGCTCGCTTAGCGACAGGATCATGAGCCGGTACGGCGATACACCTATCGGCATGGTGGAAAGTGCCATGGAATTCCTGCGTGTGGCCAGGGGTGAAAATTACCACAACATCGTCCTCAGCATGAAATCCAGCAACCCGCAGGTCATGGTGCAGGCTTACAGGCTGCTGGTCGGCAAAATGGAGGAGGAGTTTGGCGCCTGCTACCCCTTGCATCTCGGCGTTACAGAAGCGGGAGATGGTGAGGATGGGCGTATCAAGAGTGCGATCGGCATCGGTTCGCTGCTGGAAGACGGTATCGGCGATACGATCCGCGTGTCGCTGACGGAAGATCCTGAATTTGAGATCCCCGTCTGTAAGGACCTCGTACAACGCTACCAGAACAGGAAGCCGCTCGATAACCCGCCCATTCAAAAGATCCCTTATTCACCATTCGAATACCGGCGCAGGGTGTCCCGCGCACTGCCGGCCATCGGCGGTCCGCATGTGCCCGTTGTCGTCGCCGATTTTATGCAGGCAGAGACTATCACCAGGGAAGACCTCCGCGCCATCGGCTACACCTACGACGCGGGTAGCGACAAATGGAATATCGGCGACGCGGCCGCAGACCTGCTCTATACCCGCAACAAGACCGTCGATTTCGGCCTGCCTGGGACCCTGAAACTCATCTGCGACGCCGATCTTTGGCGCGGACTGGACGATCAGTCCAGCTACCATCCCTTGTTCAGCGGAGCGGCGTATGACATCGACGGAGATCGCTCCGATACCCTTAATTTCATTTCGATCGACACGGCGGCCCCCGACGCGGTTGAATTGGCGGAGCGTTTCAGGGACGACGCGACCATCGTCCTGTGTTGTGGGTCATCTCATCCCCAGCCGATGCTTTCGGTGCGTCGATTCATCATGGAACTGCTGGTGCGGGACATCCGCTGCCCGCTGTTGCTCGCAGTCGAAAGCCACGACGTCACTATCGATGAACAGTTGATCCATTTTTCCGCCGAGACCGGCGCCCTCTTGCTCGATGGCATGGGCGATGGCTTGTGGTTGATGAACGATCCCGCCAGCATGGTCAACACAAAAGTCAGCGGCCGCACCTACCTGGAAACGCGGAACAACCATCAATTCCTCAACAATACTTCATTCTCCATCTTACAGGCGACCCGTACCCGCATCAGCAAGACCGAATATATCTCCTGTCCCTCCTGTGGCCGGACATTGTTCGACCTACAGGAGACGACTGCAAGGATCAGGAACGTCACGCATCACCTGAAAGGCGTGAAGATCGCGATCATGGGTTGTATCGTCAATGGCCCCGGTGAAATGGCTGATGCCGATTTTGGCTACGTAGGCAGCGGACCCGGAAAGATCACCCTCTATAAAGGCAAGGATATCGTTAAACGCGGCGTGGACAGCTCGATCGCCCTGGAAGAATTGATCAAACTGTTGAAAGAACACGAAGCATGGGTAGAGCCGATGCAGCCGGCTAATGTGTAGAACCCAAATGCGCGGGAGGGATGCCTTATCAACAAAAAAATCAGCTATTGAACCGCATCGACAGATTACACGCCATACTAACGCATCTCCAGAGTAAGAGAAAAGTGACGGCACAGGAAATGGCCGATCGCTTCAATATCAGCCTGCGGACCGTCTACCGGGATGTCAAAGCCCTGGACGAGTCCGGTGTACCCGTGATCGGCGAAGCAGGCTCGGGCTATACCATCATGGAAGGCTATCGGCTGCCGCCTGTCATGTTCACACAGGAAGAGGCCAGCGCCTTGCTCCTGGGCGCCAAGCTGGCCGAACAGTTTACCGATGGCTCGATAAAAAGACATTTTCACGCCGCCTTGTTCAAAATAAAGGCGGTATTACGGTCTCCTGACAAAGAATATGTGGACAGCCTCACCGAACATATCGAGATAATATCCCGTTATCCGCCCGACAGCGATTCCGCGCAACAGCATCTCTCACTATTGCAGCAGGCGGTCGTCCACAAGCATATCCTGCAGATCCAGTATCGCAGCAATTTGAAAGAAGAAGTAACCCGTCGCCGCGTAGAACCTATCGGCCTGCTCTACTATGGGTCCGCCTGGCACCTGATCGGCTGGTGCCACCTGCGCAATGACTACAGGGACTTCAGGTTGACACGCATGTTGGGCATTACATTGGAAGAAGCACGCTTTGATCCGGAAACGCATCCGTCCATCCAGAAATACATCGAACAATTGAGGGCAGGAGCCGACCTTGTGGAAACAATCGTATCGTTTGACAAGGCCGTGACCAAATTCATGCACGATCAAAAATACCTCAACGGGTTCGTGTCCGAAGAAGACCTCGGCGACCGGCTCAGGATGAAGTTCCTCACCTCTTCGCTCACGTATTTCGCCCGTTGGCTGCTCATGTATGGGGATTCGATCCACATCCACTCTCCCGACACCCTAAAGACGGAACTCCGCATCCTGACGGAAAAATTGTTCGAACACCACCGGTCCTACTGACATACTGCTGTCATATGAAGGTTGTTCTTTTGTAGGAAACCAAATGGCCAATGCTTATTCGAACGCACCCCAGTATGACGGTCCTTTATAGTACCCGCCAGGCCACCCTCAAAGAACTGCCGCTGTTTTCCGGAACGGTGGTCCGCGAGCTCTATCGGTACGTGGCAGACCTGGACCTCCTCGTCTGTGGACCCCAATACTGGTTCTACTATGGGGTGGATGGCCGGCCCGATACCCGCTTTACCCTGGAGATCGCCCTCCCCGTCCACGGCAAAATTCCAACAGCGCTCCTGCCCTTTTTTAAACAGATCCCTGCCTTCAAATGCCTGACGTCCCGGTACGAGGGCCCGTGGGAAGGAATGTCCGAAGCCTATCGCGCAATGATGCAGCATATTTCGGAGAATGAGCTGAAGCTAAGTGGTGTGTACGCGGAATCTTTCTTGCATATCAATTTCGACGATCCTGCCAGCCAGATCACCGAGATCCAGATTGGATTGGTTTGAACACGCAAAACCTTTCACCGCCGCAGGCCATGGTATATTGGGGCTTTTCGATACTTTGCACAAAATATCCGCAAACAATCATGAGCTTTTCGATCCGGCATACCAACCAACAGGAGCTTGAACTGATTACCATTACCGATGAGGCCACAGGCACCGAAGTCGCCCTCCTTCCCGCCTGCGGCGCCACCCTTCAGGCCTTCCGGGTCCGGCAAAAGGACGGATCGCTTTTCGATGTCATAGATGCTTACAAGGACGGCGCGGAACTAAAAAGCGAGCTCAACAGGTCTTTCAAGGGTCCAAAACTGTCCCCCTTCCCCTGCCGCATTCCCGGCGGCACTTACCAATTCGATGGAAAGGAATATAAATTCGCACACCTTTTTCCCGATGGCACGGCTATCCATGGCCTGCTCTACAACAAACCCTTTACAGAGCTCGAAGCATCGACCGACGCCGGCGAGGGCACTGTCGTAATGGAATATGGGTACAGGAAGGAAGATCCCGGCTATCCTTTCGATTACAATTGCCTGGTCAGGTATATCCTGCGCAACGGTGGTGAGCTCGAAGTGACCACTACCATCACCAACCTTGACAAGGTGGTCATTCCGATGGCAGATGGCTGGCATCCTTATTTCCGTTTGGGCGGAGATATTGACGGCTGGCAGATGCAATTCCACGCCGAGGCCATGCTTGAGTTCGACGCCAGGCTGGTACCCACTGGGCGACTCACCCAATACAATGCCTTCGACGTCCCCCGTCCCATCGGCAATACTTTTTTGGATAACTGCTTCGCGTTGAAGCCGGAGATCGTGAGTGCCGCCTGCGGGTTGTACAACGACGCCACCGGAATAACCATCTCTTTCTTTCCCGATGCCGGCTACCCGTATCTGCAGATCTTTACACCCCCCGGCCGTGACAGCATCGCTATCGAGCACCTCAGCGGCGCACCGGACTGCTTTAACAACAAAATGGGGTTGCTGTTGTTACAGCCTGGACATGCACAAATATTTACGGTTCGCTACAAGGTTAGCGTCGACTCGAAGTAAAGTCCTAAATTGCTATAAATAATGAAACTGATGAAGATCCTGAAATTTATCCTGCCCGCCTTACTTGCCTTTTCCTTTGCCGGCTGTCTCGACATCAATGAAACCGTGGATATCAGAAAGGACGGCAGCGGCCAGCTGACAATGGACATGGACATGAGCCAGATGGTGGATATGATGCAGCAGTATATGGGGAAAGATGAGCTCGCCAAGAAGGGTTTTTCGAAGATGGATACGACGATCCTTTTGAAAGACGTGGTCGATACCAGCAGCAGCCTGAGCGAAGAAAAAAAAGCGATCCTCCGGCCCGGCCGGGTTCATATTAAACTCGACATGGATGCAAAAGTTTTCACCGTGCACAGCATGTTCCCTTTTACCAGCTTGGCAAACCTGCAAAAGCTGTACGGACTGATGAACGACGGCTCTCTGCGGAATGCGAAGCTCTTCGGGGGGCTTGGCGGAGATGCCGGCGCAGGCGCCAATCCGGGCGATATCAACCAGTTCAACAGCATTTTCGATTTCAGCTGCAAAGACGGGATGCTCACCAGGAAACTCGACAAGGCGAAGTTCGATGCCTTCAAGAACGATCCCCAGATGGCACAGGTAAAACAGGCGACGCAGATGGGTATGGAGATCAACTACACCAGCACCATCTCGCTGCCAAGACCCGTTAAGAAGATCAGTAACCCCCTCGCCAAATTGTCGGACGACAAGATGACCGTTACGATGAAGTTCAACCTGATCGATGTCTTCGAAAAACCCGAGCAGTTCGAGTATTCGATAGAATATTAGGCCTCAAATGAGAAACCTGCGCTAACTTTGTCGTTATTTTCCGAAAGCATGGTAGAAACAGATTTTCTCGTTATTGGCTCCGGTATCGCCGGTCTCAGCTATGCCCTCAAGGTAGCACAGGATTTTCCCGCCAAACAGGTCCTGGTCATCACCAAGACCCGTATCGATGAGACCAATACCAAATACGCCCAGGGCGGGATCGCCGGCGTGACAGACTTCGAACACGATAGTTTCGATAAACATATCCAGGATACCCTGGTGGCCGGGGACGGTCTCTGTAACCCCCGTACAGTTGAGATCGTGGTGAAAGAAGGACCGGAAAGGATCCAGGAGATCATCGACTGGGGTACCCGCTTCGATAAAGATGCGGAAGGGGATTTCAAATTAGGCCGGGAAGGCGGTCACTCCGAATTCCGCATCCTCCATCACAAAGACGTCACCGGTAAGGAGATAGAACGCGCACTGCTGGAGACGGTAGGCAAGCAAAAGAATATCGTGATCAACAAGCACTGGTTCGTGATCGACCTGATCACCCAGCACCATCTCGGCTACCTCGTCACGAAATCGACGCCCGATATCGAATGCTACGGCGTCTACGCACTGGACCAGCACACCAACAAAATAATAAAGATCATTTCCCGCCTTACCCTGTTAGCCACCGGCGGCAACGGGCAGGCCTACCGTTCGACCACCAACCCCAGGATCGCCACCGGGGACGGCGTAGCCATGGCCTACCGTGCCAAGGGCCGCATCGAGAACATGGAGTTTATCCAGTTCCACCCAACCGCCCTCTACGAGCCCGGCGTTAGCCCTTCTTTCCTCATCACCGAAGCCGTCCGCGGCGACGGCGGCATCCTGCGCAACAACAAAGGCGAGGCCTTTATGACGAGGTACGATGAACGTAAAGACCTCGCACCCCGCGACATCGTAGCCCGCGCCATCGACAGCGAAATGAAACGGGCCGGCACCGAACATGTCTACCTTGACTGCCGGCACATGGACAAGGGCCGGTTCATCGAACACTTCCCGAACATCTATGAAAAATGCCGCTCCATCGGCATCGATCCCGCAGAGAATCTGATCCCTGTGGCCCCGGCGGCCCACTATAGCTGCGGCGGGATAAAAGTGGATGAATGGGGCCATACGTCCATCAACCATCTTTATGCCTGCGGCGAATGCTCCTCCACAGGACTGCATGGCGCCAACCGCCTGGCCAGCAACTCCCTGTTGGAAGCCCTTGTATTCGCCCACCGGTGCTACCTCGATAGCGCCCAGCAGGTCGATCGCGTCGAGCTCAGAACGGATATACCCGACTGGAATGCGGAGGGGACTACCGAACCGGATGAAATGATCCTCATCACCCAAAGCTTGAAAGAACTGCAATTGCTGATGAGCGATTACGTCGGCATCGTACGCACCCATACCCGCCTGCAACGGGCTACGAAACGCCTGGACCTGCTGCATGAAGAGATCGAATCGCTGTATGAGACGACGGCCGTCTCACCGCAATTGTGCGAGGTGAGGAACCTCATTACCGTAGGCTATCTGATCGTTAAGGAAGCTTCATTTCGCAAGGAAAGCCGTGGTTTACATTTCAATACGGACTACCCGCAAAAGAGTGCTATCTTACAGAATATGGTACTTTGATGAACACTGCATCCTCTTCAAAGCCTGGAATCTCGCGCGCTATGATCCTGGCCGCCGGCCTGGGCACACGCTTCAAACCATGGACAGACCTGCACCCTAAGGCACTCGCGGTAGTCAACGGGAAGAGCCTGCTGCAACGCAACGTAGAATATCTTCAACAATTTGGCATCAGGGAGGTCGTTGTGAACGTCCATCATTTTGCCGGCCAGATCGTCGAAGCACTGCGCAGCAACCAGGGCTGGGGCAGCCGGATCATGATCAGCGATGAGTCGGCAGAAGTACTCGAGACCGGCGGGGGATTAAAAAAAGCAACACCATTCCTGGAACATGCCCCTTTTGTGCTGATGAACGTAGATATTCTCACGGATATGGACCTCCGTGCGATGATCGACAACCATTTTGCGCATGCTCCCCTTGCAACATTGGCTGTCACAGGCCGTACTACCTCCCGCTATTTTCTTTTCAATGAGGAAAATGAGCTTTGTGGCTGGCGCAATACGCAAAACGGACAGGAGCGAATAGCGAAGCCTGCCGCGGCTCACCTCCTGCAGAAAGCATTCAGCGGCATCCACATTATCGATCCCGCTATTTTTAACCTGATCGGGAGAGCGGGAAAATTTTCCATAGTGGATGTCTACCTCGACCTGGCCGCCCGGCAATCGATCCGAGCCTTCGATCACAGCCATTCAAAGCTGATCGACGTGGGTAAACCCGCTGCGGCTGAAGAAGCGGCAAAACTTTTTCAATAGAAAAAAAGCGCAGTTCAACTGCGCCCTTTCCTTATCCTCTCCCCGTCTTTTAATGGTGCCAGTGCGTTTCCCGCTCGAAGCGATCATGGTCGAAATGACGTCGATCGGCAAAATACGCATGGTGCTCCCGGTAAAAGCGGGCATGATAATGATGGTAGTATGCGCGGTCATGGTCGTGACCATGCCAGGCGGGATAGGCATAATACGTATATCCCGGATAAGCGGCCTCATTGACGCCAACCTGCACATGCACCTGCGCATTGGCCGAATTGATCGCAAGCGACGCTACTATGATCATGCCAACAACAAATAATTTCTTTTTCATACATCACGTTTTTAAAGCATAATGCAAAAAAGGGGCCACCGGCCCCCTTTTAATTTAATGTTGATTACCATCTGCCCCTGTGGAAACCGCGCTCACGTACGAACCTCCAGTGGTCGAAATGCCCGCCATAGAAGTAAGCCCTGTGGTCTCTTTCGAAGAAAGGACGGTAGTGTTCGAAGTAGAAATGATCCCTGTAGTGGCCATTCCAGGCCGGATAGTCATAGTAGGCATATCCGGGGAAATCGGCTTCACAGACAGCCGGAGCGGCATAGTAACCTTCCGCGTAAACCGGTGCAGGTGCAGGCGCATAAGCGGCACCGTAGACAAAGGGCGCGGGAGCGACTGCGACCCGGGGCGCAGGTACCCGGAAGCCGAGGTGTGCGTTTACAAATACCTGGGCATTACCTTTGGTAGCGACTAGGCTGGCGGCTATAACGGCAGTAAGAATAAAGAGTCTCTTACTCACAGCCATAATTGATATTTTACGTTGTTCGTGGATCTTCGATTTCATATCTGTAATTTTTAAGTTTTCGGATGGCTTGTGCATGTTGCATCCTTATACATTGGATATGAAATAAACGCCTGGATTTAATAAGCGTTTGTTAATGCCACGCAAACGCCTCATTCCGAGGCGGCTGGGTTTTCACCGGCAGCAGGCTGGCCACCGGCTGCACGGTGTCCCTCGTAATAACGACTCCCGCCAAATCCCCTTCCACCCTTGTCAAACCGTCCCCCACACCTGTGACCCCATTCCTGCTGAAATTTCTCCCTTTCTTCCGGTGTCATGTTCATCCATTTTTCTCTGATCTTCCCTCCGCGCCAGCGCCCGGGGCCACCGCCGCGAAAGCTGCTGAACAATATCTTGGACAGGACCAGCAGACCGAGTGCCTGCGGGAAGGTGATGAGCGGCAGGTGAAAGATAACCGGCATCAGCGCATTCCACAACCACATGACGATGTTGCCAAAGAGCAGCACGCCAATAATGGTGATAAGGATAAATCCGATTATTTTGCGCATGGTAAGATGTCTCATAATATGTGTTTTAATGTGCTATGATCTCCTGATAGAGGCTTAACAACCGTTCGCGTAAATGGAGCACCGCATACCTTTTCCGGGAGATAAGGGTGTTGACCTTTTCTCCGGTGCGCTCCGCTATTTCCTTAAAGGATAGCCCATCCAGTTCATTCAGGACGAATACGCTGCTTTGCTCCTCCGGCAGCTCGTCCAATGCTTCGTGCAATGTTTTCCAGAAAAGCGATCGGAGGTTGTCTGTTTCCGGATCCTGCCCTTTGTCGAGCAGGATGGCGGCAATGTCCGGCCCCTCGCCATGCTCTCCCGCCTCCAGCAGCAGGTCAAGCGAATCCGGCTGTTTCTTGCGATACCGGTCGATGATCTTATTCCGGGCGACCTTAAAGAGCCAGCCGCTCATCTGTTCGATAGGCTCAGTGTCTACCGCTGTCGTGAGCTGATACCAAACGTCCTGAAGAATGTCCTCTGCGTCGGCCTGGCTGTTTACTCGCTTGCGGATAAAACCCAGCAACTGTTTGCCAAACCGGCCTATGAGGCCGCTGATGTTATTTCCTGCAATGACGGGCATGCCCGGGGTTATCGTGAATGAATCGTCCATTTTGCCGGCCTTAAAGGCTGCTCCTCATAAAGGTAGACGGACGGCGCGGGAAAATATTTTAAAAAAAGAGAAAATTTTTGATATGCTAATTTATTTAGTAAATTTATACTAAATTATTGATCGTCTTAATTTATTTTTATGGAAACCGGGTTAGTAAAACAAAGTTCATTCACCACACCCCTCCTGGCAGACTCGCCAGGGCTGGACATTGATTCCCAGCGGGGGGCCAGACGGGCGGAATACTTGCTTGTCATCTATCCGAACGGAGACTTGCAGGAAAAGCTGCTCGAAGCGCAACAGCAGTTCTCGGCTGATTACGGATTGCAGATGACGGTACGCAATAAACCGCATATCACCGTGGCAGCTTTCCAGGCAGGAGAGATCATGGAAGAGACACTGATCCGTTGGGTGCAGCGCATTTGCAACAGCTACAAAAGCTTCGAACTGACGCTCAACAATTACAGCGGTTTTCCGCCGCATACGCTTAAGCCGGCAGAGCCGGAACGCGCTAAATTCACCTCAGAACGCGTTTCCGGGACTATCTACCTGCGCATACAAGACCCGCATCCCTTCAGGCAGCTGATGCAACAATTGCGGTCCATCGATGAATTCTTCCGCTCCTCAGGCTGCCCCCCTGCAAATCTTGTCAGCAGGCCTTTCCTGAGCATTGCAGGCGGTCTGACGGAACAGGTCTACAACAAAGCGATGCCGGAATATTCCCGGCGGACCTTTCACGATAGTTTTCAGGTGGATGAGCTGGTCCTGCTGAAACGGACACATTCCTTCGACGCCTGCAAGACGGTGAATATCTTTCGCCTTCAACCCGGAAACGGTAGCATTCCTTCCGTTGCCGCCGATCCTTCGACGGCCTTGCCTTCACAACACCTTTAAAGAATAAGATCATGCAACAATCGATCAAACCCGTGACCACTGTTCTCAACGAGAACTACAAGAAGCAGCTGTTCACCAACGAATACCACCTGATCCTCAGCCCGCACGAAGAGCTTTGCAACAGGATCGGGCAGATCAGGACGGCTTTTCAGGAAGCATACCAAACCCCCATCGGCGGCAAACCGAATCTCACGATCCTCCGGTTCACTCAGCTGGCCCTCATGGAAGAGCGGATCGTGCAAAGACTTCGGACCATCGCCATGGGATACTGCCCCTTCAAAGTGGAGCTCAAAGACTTCGGCAGCCTGCCCACCCACAGCATCTTTATCCAGGTGACCAGCAAACTGCCGATCAGGGGCCTGGTGAATGAAGTAAAGGACTTGCAAAGGCTTATGAAATTGGACAAAGACCATAAACCCTGGTTTGTCGAAGAACCCAACCTGCTTATTGCACGTAACCTGCTGCCATGGCAATATGAAAAAGCATGGCTGGAATATAGCAACAAGCATTTTACCGGTCGTTTTATCGCCGATGGCATGTTGCTGCTCCGTAGACGGAGTGATAATGGTCCTTCGGACACCTCGCGCACGCGGCTTATGGGCGGCAAAGCGTGGCAAATTGTCGAACGGTTCGCCTTCCAAAACCTGCCCGTAAGTACCCGCCAGGGCGAACTATTCGCATAGCGCGCATAAAAGCCGCATTGAGCGACGTTTTTGAAGCTGAAAACAACACATAGCTGAAAACAACACATAGCTGAAAACAACACATATGAATGAGGAAAGAGGGGAAGAAGAGAAGATCAAGCCGATACAATATTTGAAAGGCCGCGGCGCCCAATTCAATCCTAAGAACAGGTTCCTGAAGAACGAAAGGGTCAAAGAACACATCGAGGCGATCGACGAATGGGTCGAACCCAATATCGCCACCCAATACCTCGACGAAAACGCCAAAGGCCTTGTCAACAAGGTCGACAGCCCCGATGTAGGCATGTGGTATAGCATGAACCCGTACCAGGGCTGCGAACATGGCTGCACGTACTGCTACGCACGGAATGCCCATGAATACTATGGCTACAGCGCTGGACTCGACTTCGAACGCAAGATCATCGTCAAGCAGAACGCACCGGAACTGCTCCGCAAATTCCTCATGAACCCCCAATGGGAATGCCTCCCGATCTCCCTTAGCGGCAATACCGATTGTTATCAGCCGGCGGAGAAGAAATTCAGGATCACCAGGAAACTGCTCCAGGTCTGCCATGAATTCAATCAGCCCGTAGGAATGATCACCAAGAATGCAGGCATCCTCCGTGACAAAGACCTGCTGACGGAGATGGCAAAGAAACGCATCGTTTCGGTGCTTGTCTCCATCACCTCACTGGACGAAGACCTGCGACAGCTCATGGAACCCCGAACGACGACAGCCCGGCAACGCCTTAAGACCATTAAAGAGCTCAGCGAAGCAGGCGTACGAATGGGGGTTATGCTGGGACCCATGATCCCGGGACTGAACGAGCACGAGATGCAGCGCATCATGAAGGCCGCCGCCGACAACGGTGCAACCTTTTCCGCCTATACTTTTATCCGCCTGAACGGTGCCATAAAGCTCATCTTCCACGACTGGCTCTATAAGACCTTTCCGGACAGGGCGGATAAAGTATGGCACCTGATAGAGGCCAGCCACAACGGCAAGGTCAATGACAGCCGCTGGGGAGTGCGGATGCGCGGCGAAGGAAATATCGCCGAATTGGTGGCCCAGCAATATGCCCGCTACACCCAGAAGTATGGACTGAACGCCGAAAGATGGGAGCTGGACTGCACGCAATTCATGCGCCCCGGCGGGCAAATGAAATTGTTTTAAATTGGGCGGAAATCGCCCAAGGATGAAATATAGAAGAATGCCCATCGAAGTCGAATCCCCGGAACAACTTGGCTACGACAAAATAAAGAATAACCTATCCGAAAGCTCCTATACCGACGCCTTCTTTCGCGACATCGACCCGGGTATCGACCTGCGAAACCTCGTGCTTTGCTACGGCTCACACCAGGGACACGAAGGCCTGAGAGCGCTGATCGTCAAAGACAGCACGCGGCTGAAAAGCGACGACGTCCTGCTCACCATTGGTGCAGCAGGGGCGCTATTTATCATCGCCACGACACTGCTCGAAAAAGACGACGAACTCATCGTCGTCCACCCCAACTACGCCACCAATATCGAGACCCCGAGAGCCATCGGCGCCATACTACAACCCATCGACCTGCACTTCGAAGAAGGTTTTGAACTTGACGTCAACAAACTCAAAGCCGCCATCACCCCGTCGACAAAACTGATCTCCGTCACCCACCCGCACAATCCAACCGGCACCTGCCTGAAAGCAAGCCAGCTCCTGCAACTCGCAGCCCTCGCGGAAGAAAAAGGCATCTATGTGTTGGTGGACGAGACCTATAGGGACATGGTCTTCGGTCAACAGCTTCCCTTAGCCGCGGAATACTCGCCACGGATGATCAGCGTGTCGTCCCTCTCCAAGACGTACGGACTGCCCGGCTTGCGCACAGGCTGGATCATCTGCCGCGACACCCAGCTCCTCGAAACCTTTCTCGCCGCAAAGGAACAAATGCATATCTGCGGTCCTGTAATAGACGAAGAACTGGCATACCGCTACTTCCTGCACAGCAAGCGCCATTTGCCCCAAATTCGCGCGGACGTCGCCGCAAAATTTGCAATGATCAAAACATGGATGAACCAGCAGAACGAATGGGAATGGGTGGAACCACAAGGTGGATGCGTCTGTTTTCCCCGCCTGCGGCAGCCGGAAAAGATCGATCTCAAAAAATTCTATCACCTGCTCCTCGCGGATCATGCCACCTATGTCGGCCCGGGACACTGGTTCGAAATGCCCGACCATTATATGCGCATCGGATTCGGCTGGCCCTCAACGCAACAACTCGGGGAGGGCCTTAAGGCCCTGTCCGCCGCATTCCGCGAAGCGGTATTATCTTAAAGGAATCGTCCGGCATCCGGGGAAGCGGCCGGCAATCGCCGGGAGACGATTACTGGTTGTTGAAATCCGTGAGCCTGCTCTTCTCTTTCTCGATGATGGCACGAGCCTCCAGCAATTGTTTCTCCAATGGCGAAAAAGATTCGGCCAATTGCACCTCGGACGCTTCCAGACAGGAATTCTCAAAATTCAGACAACGGGTCTGAAGCCCGGTTAACCCTACAAAACCGAACAAAGGTTTGATCTTATGGATAGCGCTTTTGAGCGCCTGCATGTTGTTCTCCTGGTAACTGGTAAAGATGGCTTCCACAAAGGAATCATATTCTTGCAACACATCGGCGAATGTCTCTTCAATCATAACATAATCGCCTGCATATAAGTCGATTATATACTTACTATTAATGGCACCGCTGAACACGAAAGACTTATGTGATGACGAGGACTCCATAGAAACGCTTGGATAAATAACGGGCCCCATAATAAAATATTGTCTCTCGACGTTCACAGGTAGGTTTATGTTTAACCCCTATTATTCGGCATCCTGTGAGCAACCCGATAAAGGCTATTTTTTCTTCTTTTTATGAGGACCTGATCTACTCAGGGCTTCGGGAGGACTATACGCCCGCTAAGCGGAAAAAAACGATCCGGTTCAACCAGTTCATCCTGCTGATACTCGTCGCACACTTCGTTTGCGTCATCTCTTATTTCATGTACGGCCTCTACATCAGCGCATTGATCAACCTGAGCGCCGCCTATATTTTCATCGTCGCCTATCACCTCAATCTCCGCAAGCTTTACTCACTCGCTCGTTTGTTGTCGATACTGAACCTCAACCTGTACCTGGCGATCATGAACTATATGGAAGGACTTAAAGCCGGTGAATACCTGTTCTTCTTTCCGTACTTTCTGGTCATGACATTTATCATCAGCTTTACCAGGAACCTCAGGGAGCTCGCTTTTGCGTACCTGCTGACCCTGGCCTGCCTCTTGTTCTGCTACTACGTCTGCCCCCAGGAAAACCATTACCAGGTTCACATTACGCATATGTTCGGCCGCTTGTACGACAGCAACCTGCTGCTTTCCCTGCTGCTTACCACCTTCTTCTCCTTCGCTATCGTACGCATTAACCGCAACAACGAGGATACGATCATGAAGGAAAAGCAGTTCGTCGACACGATCTATAACACTTCCCTCGACGGCGTCTTTATCCTGGACGCGGACGCCCTGGTCATCACCGACTGCAATAACCGCGCGATCGAATTACTCGAGATAGAAGACAAAAAACAGGTCATGGGCATATCCATGGACAGCCTCTTTACAAAGGAACATATCCAGCTTTTCCGCAGCATCGAGGATAAGACCGGCGATGCACAGGTACACAGCTGGCAAGGCGAACTGGCACTGACATCGAGGAAGGACAATACGGTTTTCGCCTTCGTCAACGTCGTCTCCTTCTATGACAATGACCGGCATTTCTGGAAGATCAGCGTGCTGGACATCTCCGAGATCAAAATGACACAGTTCGAACTGATGAAAGCCAAACAAAAAGCCGAGACGGCATCAAAGGCCAAATCGAGATTTCTGTCCAATATGAGCCACGAACTGCGCACCCCTTTGAACGGGATCATCGGCGCTTCCAACCTGCTCATGCACGAACAGTACCTGCCGGAACAGCGTTCCCATCTGGAGATCTTGAAATTTTCCTCCGAGCATATGATGATCCTGATCAACGAGATCCTCGATTTCAACAAGATCGAGTCGGGACGGTTCGAACTGGAAAATGTCCCCGTCAATATGCGGGCCTTTCTCCGTAAACTGGAGACACAGTTCTCCGTCCAGGCCCATGGCAAAGGACTACTTTTCCTGGTCGATATCGATGAGAACCTGGAAGCCGAGTTCCTCACCGACGAGACAAGGCTTAACCAGATCCTCAGCAACCTGCTTTCCAACGCTACCAAATTTACCCATAACGGCGGCATCACCCTCGGCGCACGCAAAATATCCTCCACCAGCAAAAAATCGACCGTCCAGTTCATGGTCCAGGATACCGGCATCGGCATTCCGGCGCATAAACAACAGGAAGTCTTCGACAGCTTTACCCAGGCAGATACCAATACGACCCGCAAATACGGCGGCACGGGCCTTGGTCTCGCTATCAGCAAGAAACTGGTTAGCTTATTCTCCGGCGAGTTGATGCTGAAAAGCGAAGAGGGGAAAGGATCCACCTTCTATTTTACCCTGGAATTGGAGATCAATGAGAACGCGAAAATGTACATCAACGACGAACGGGTCAAGCAACTGCCCGCGTTCAACCATCTGCGGGTATTGATCGCAGAGGACAATTTCGTGAACATGTCAGTTGCCCGTAAGTTTCTCACGAAGTGGGGTATCGAAGTGCATGAGGCCGTCAACGGGCTCGAAGCCGTGGAGAAATTCCGCCGCGGACGCTTCGATCTGGTACTCATTGACCTGGAAATGCCCGAGATGGACGGTACAACCGCCCTCGCCGAGATCCGGAAAGTCGACCCCCTGGTGCCGGCCATCGCCTTTACGGCCGCAGTATACGAGGACATGCGCATCGACCTCATGCGAAAAGGATTCATGGAAGTCGTTCCCAAACCCTTCCGCCCCGAAGACCTCCACAATAAGATCACCAAGCTCATCCTCAACCGCGCCTGAAAAAAATATCCATCATTTTTTGCTGAAAAGAAAAAAAGAATTTTACTTTTGTGCAGTTCGATATAGAAACATGCACCAATTATGCAACGACAGATTCTACATACAATATTTGTGTCCTGGTATAACCCAGCCAAGGATTGTATGTCCGCGGGGCGAAAAGTGCTGTAAAAGGAAAGTAAAACGATCCAGCATATAAAAGCCCCGCCTCAACGCGGGGCTTTTTCGTAGGAGAACCACCAGAAGCAAAAAATTGACCCAGCAGATCGTTCACTTGATTTAAACGCTCCCGCAGGGAGAAGGAGGTAGCTATGAGATTTAATTTTAGCCAAAAAGGAAGACAACCCGCAGACAGCCGTTATGCATTTGTGAATGCAGGCCCGGTCACCACACAGGAAAACCCACAGGGAGACCTGTTCATCACTTTGTTGTCGGGATCGCTGACCAGCTCCCCGGCAAACTACGATTCCCATGACCTGTCGACCCTCCGTAGTCAGATCAGCGGGAGTGACATGGACCTCGTGGCAAAACTGGCGATCCATTTCGGGGAAGGCAGCAACTTCCGCGACCTGGCCTTTCTGCTGACGGCGGAACTGGCCGCCTTTAACGGGAACGACGAAAAGACCGCCCGATTGGTAGAACGCATTGTCCGGCAGCCTAAGGATATTCCGCGGTGGCTGGAATATTATTTCCGCGCCACCAAGCCGGCCCAAAGACCGGGACGCGCTGTCCGCAAAAGGCTGAACTCGCTCCTGAACCGGCTCGACGAATTTCAATACAGCCGTTGCGATCGCAACGCACAAACGGCCCTCAGAAATGCCCTTCGACTATTGCACCCCAGGGCGGCAGACCGGACCAGGAAAACACTGTTTTCCGGCATCCTCCGCGACCAGCTCCCTCCGCGCAACACCTGGGAACAGGAGTGGCATGCACTGTATCAGCAACGGTATGAAAGCCCCGAAGAACGCCAGGTCATACTGCGCGACAAATGGAAGGAAGGCATCTCCTCGTTTCGCATCGGCTATATGCCGCTGCTGGACAACCTGCGCCCAATGCTATGCGCCGGTGTAAGCGGCAAAGTGCTCAAATTGGCGGCAGATTACCTGGGCAATGCCGCGGCCGTCGCCAGAAGCGGCATGGATCCGCTGCGCATGCTGGAAGTCTATAGAGCCCTTCGGCGGACGGAGCAGGGCGGTGCAGGCATGCTCGCAGATGCATTGGAACAAGCCGTCCTGAGCAGTTCCTGGGTGCGTACCGCTTTTGGCAGCAAGGGCGTCTCCGTCATCGCCATGGACGTCAGCAACAGCATGAAACGTCCGGTCGACAGCCTGTCCGGCGTCCAGCGCTTCGATATCGCGCCATTACTGGCCATGTGCTGGAAAAGCCGCGGCGACAAACTCGTCACCGGCATCATCGGCAACAACTGGCGGCCACTGCAGCTGCCGGCGAAGCCGGCTCTCCTTGCCGTGGATGATTTTAGGTCACATGAGGGGGAAGCGGGTTATGCCATCAACGCCTGGACCGTACTACAGGACCTTACACGCAGACAGCAGGTGGTAGACCGGGTATTGATCTTTACCGATTACAGACTCTGGGACAACAGGGGCTTCAACCAGCCCGCAGGCATCGACCTCGGTCGTTGCTGGCGCCAATACCGGAACCAGCTTGCGCCGCAGGCAAAGCTCTATCTGTTCGACCTGGCAGGATATGGCCCGAGATCCCTGGAATGCCTGCAAGACGGCGTTTTTCTGATCACAGGTTGGAAAGAACGGATGATCGATATCCTGGAAGCCGTCGACGCATATCAGGAACCAATGGAGAACACCGCCAGGTATAGCGAAAACGGGTAAAAATATCCATTCAAATACTGCCGATTTTATCTACCTTAATGGTCTCAAGATAAATCGGCATTTTTTATGGAACCTCCTTCGTGGCCTGCTCGCTTCAGCCGCCTACGACAATTATTTTGGTTGTTCTCCCTGCTGACAATTGCCTACATGATTGGGGTCAGGAATTACCTCGCTCCCCTAAGCTCCGATGAGATCGTCCAGTTCGAGATCGCCAAGACGGCCACGAAGGCACACGCTATTATCGAGAATTGGAGGCTCACCGGAAAATACGATAAGGGCCTGGAAAGTACCTACTTCGCCTGGCTGTTCATCGTCCTCTATACCCTGGCGATCGCCCTCGGCTGCCGGTTCATTTCGGCGTGCACCGGCAACGAGATCATGATCAAGGCCGGACAAGGTTTTGCGTGGCTGATCGTGCTGGCCACCGTCTGCGACCTGGTCGGGAATATCGCGATTGCACACACACTGCGCGGTCCCGTTTCGCAATGGAATGTTTCGCTCGCCTTCAATCTCGCCAGGATCAAATTCTCCATCGTTATCGTCTGCCTGCTTTTTATGCTGGCCTGCTCGCTTTACTGGGCAATCGGGAAACTAAGCACCGAAAAGTGATCAAATTTTTTTTCCCTAAAGGGCTCTTTTTCAAGCAAGGGCACGGAAGTATCATTAAATATTCTCTTATATTTGCCGGATGAGGGATGGCAGACGGCACCTTTGTGATATTTCCATTGGGACCGATGCAATAAATCATGAAAAATCTTGTTATTTGTCCTTTGAAATCAAGCGTTTAAAAAATATTTTATTTTATTTCCTGTGAAGAATAAGTCGCAAAGGTTTTTTGCAACGCGGTGTAGGGTAATGGATTGAAAAGGGTACATGGAGGTGAACACACTCTGTTGTACCCTTTTTTCGATCTGAACATATTTGATTTAAAATCAATTAGTTACAAATAATAAATGTGACTGAGGAGGCGAAGCTATGCCGGCAAACAGGCGGGATTGGTATGCAGTATATACAAAGCCCAGGTGGGAGAAAAAGGTATTCGCGCTCCTGGAGAATCACGGATTGGAAGCTTATTGCCCCTTGAACAGGGTAAGAAAGAAGTGGAGCGACCGGGTTAAATGGACGGAGGAACCGCTGTTCAAATCTTATGTCTTCGTAAAGGTCAGAAGCGAAGAACTTACCGAGGTTCGACAAGTAAATGGCGTGGTAAATTTCGTCTACTGGCTGGGTCGGCCGGCCATCGTACGGGATGGGGATATCCAGGTCATTCGCAAGTTTTTGAATGATTACGAGGAGATTACTGTGACACCGATCGAGGTACAAAAGGACGATAAGATCATGATCCGGAAAGGAGCACTCATGGACAAGCAGGCTAAAGTCGTCGAAGTGCTGAACAGCCGGGTACGGGTAGTGATCGAAAGCATCGGGTTCGAGCTGACAGCGGTCGTTGAAAAATCGAATGTCCGAATAATGAAAAAATAGCAGTCCCCCAGAAAAAAAATTAAATGAAGCACACCATTTCAAGGACTTCGAAGGCGATGCCCGCAATGCTGATGGGTGTAATTGCAATAACCATGTTGTTAGGCGCCTGTGGCAATCTTAGGACACTGACCTACATGCAGGGCTCATTCGATACCGCCCAATTGAGCCAGGTGAAAATTCCAGAGCCCATCATCCAAAAAGGAGACCTGATTAGCATCATCTTTTACAGCGATAATTTCGAGGCGACAAAATTATACAACCAGACATTGATGAATTCCGCGCCCTCAGCCCAGACGGCCGGCCAAAATATGACCGCCGCCGAAAGCATACCCGGCAATTCGCCGACCACGCCGGGCTACCTGGTTGACGAAAAAGGAAATATAGAATTGCCTGCCATTGGACTCATACACGTGGACAGCCTCACCCGGACGGCATTGAAAGACACGCTGGATCACAGGCTCAAGCCTTTTCTGACGAACCCCTATTATACGATCCGCTTTCTCAACCGCCACTACACGATGCTGGGAGAAGTGGGGAAACCAGGCATTTACGCCATTTCGGGAGACAAGATCAATTTACTCGAGGCCCTGGGTGTAGCAGGCGACATGACCTTTTTTGGACGCCGCGATAATGTGCTTTTCATTCGTGAGACGAATGGGAAAAGAGAGTTTGCCCGGCTGGACCTCACAAAGCCGGAAATTATCGCCTCGCCTTATTTCTATTTGCAGCAAAATGATGTGGTCATTTTCGAAGCAAACAAAAAGAAGATACCGGCGAACGATCAGTCGGTCGTACGCAATGTTTCCCTGGCCGCAACCGTTATCTCGGTATTTGCCATCCTATATAGTGTGTTCAGAAATTAAACCAGAGCTATTCCCATGACGGAACAAAACAATGATATAGCGCGGGACTTCTACAAAATAGAGCGTACGCAGAGTGTGGACATGCGGGATCAGGTCATGCGGTACCTGAAATATCTGCCATGGGTAGTAGTCTGCGTCGTGTGTGGCCTCGTCGCCGCCTATATCAAGATCCGTTATACGACACCTATCTATCACATCGAGTCAACGATGCTGATCAAAAATGACGTCCAGGCAAGAGGGGGTAAGGATGACCGGCTGGGAGACCTCTTCCTCGCGCAGTCGACCGTCAACTTAAGCGATGAAACCGAATTGCTGCGATCCAGCCCCGTGGTTGCCCGTGTGATCAAAGACCTCGACCTCCAGACCGCTTATTACAATAAGGGCAGCGTTCGCCAGAGTATGCTGTACAAAGATCTGCCGATCATCCTGCAAATTCTTCACCTGCGGGATTCGACCCAGCCTTTTGGCTTCATTGTGACGGCACTCAACGACCGGCAATTTACATTGGGCAAGGAGAAAATGGCCTATAATTTTGGTCAACCCTTCATGTTCGCCAACAACCAGTGTCTACTGCTCCGCAACACTAACCTTGGGCTCAATTCCTACAAATCGCTTGAATTTAATATCTTCTGGCAGCCCGTGATCTCGGCGGCAAAAGGCCTGGCCGGCGATATCAAAATTGCCCAAACGAACTCCTTCTCCCAAATCCTCACGCTCTCGATCGAAACCGAAAATACAGCGGTCGGTAAGGATGTGCTGAACACCCTCATGTCGGTCTACGATTCGCTCATAGTAGAAGACAAGAACCGCATTGCCGTCAATACCATGAATTTCATCGATACCCGCCTGAATTCGCTGAAGGATTCTCTGGGCGGAGTAGAAGGCAACCTGAGGAACTATATGGAAAAGAACCAGCTTTTCGACGCCGGCGATCAATTGAAACAGTATATGACCGGTATCTCGGATGGCTCGAAGGAACTCCAGGTCCAGGAAGTGCAACTGACCATCCTGGACTGGTTGATCGATTACCTGAACAAGCCCGAGAATACTTTCAAAGCCGTACCAACCAATCTCGGAATAGCCGAGCCGACATTGCTGCAATTGTTCTCCGACTACAACCGCCTTGTTTTACAACGCGATGCCAATCTCAAGACCACGCCGGCTGAGAACCCGCTGATAAAAAGTATGGAGGCAGGATTGGAGAAGGTAAGGCAAAACATGGTACAGGCGCTCAAAAATGTACGGGAAGCCAATCTCATCACAAAGAATGCGCTTGAACAAAAAAGCAATCTCTACCAGGGCCAGCTCAAGGTAATGCCCGAAAAATCGATGCACCAATTGGCTATCCAACGGCAGGAACAGATCTTGCAGGAGCTGTATTATTTTCTTTTGCAGAAGAAACTGGAAACTTCGATCTCCTCCGCCTCGACTATCTCTAACTCGAAGGTCGTTGAACCTGCAGTGGAAGAGACCGTTCCTATCCGGCCTAGCCCGAAATCCGAATACCTCACCTATTTTCTGATCGGGCTCGTTATTCCGATAGGCATCATCGCAGTGATAGAACTGATGAGCGATAAGGTCAACAACCGGCTCGACATCGCCAAAGCCACGCAGGCTCCGATCCTCGGTGAGATCGGCCATTCCGACACCAGTAAAACACTGGTTGTCACAAGCAACAGCCGTCAATTTATCGCAGAACAATTCCGGATCATCCGGTCGAACCTCCGCTACATTACCGGCAAGAACGAGTCGCCGGTGATCCTGGTCACGTCTTCTTTCAGCGGCGAAGGCAAATCCTTCATAAGCACCAATATGGGCGCCGTAATGGCGCTGGCAGGCAAAAAAACGGTGGTGATGGAATTTGACATTCGCAAACCCAAGATCATCTCCGGCCTGGACCTAAAAAGGAAAATGGGCATCACCAATTACATCATCGGCAGCGCCCGGTTCGAAGACCTGCCGGTAAAGGTCGAGGGGACTGAAAATTTTTACGTTATTCCCTGCGGTCCGATTCCGCCCAACCCTGCTGAACTCCTGTTGAGCCCAAGGCTGACTGGCCTCATCGAGTCGGCTAAAGAAAACTTTGAGGTCGTTATCCTTGATACGGCGCCGATCGGTCTCGTAAGCGATGCCGTCGCTTTGTCGCAGTTCGCTGACTGCACCCTCTACATCGTTCGAAGTAAGCATACCCCCAGGCGTGTCCTGGGCCTGGTGAATGAATTGTATGAGAATAAAAAACTCCCTTCTCTGTCCATTTTGTTGAATGACGTTCGCATGAATGGAGGATATTACGGCGGTTACTACGGCGGTTACGGCTATTACGGCTACGGGTATAATAAATCCAGCGGCTATTTCGCAGAGGACGGTACCATGGGTAAAAAAGGCTTGTTTGCATGGGTCCGGCGCGCATTCTCCCAATGGCGCTACCGCGAATAAATATTGAAGCAATGGAGTCAAGAACTGCTATTGAACAAGAACATTGGGATATGGTCATCGAGCCGCATGGCCGGCTGTTTGATCTGAAGTTGAAAGATGTATGGCACTACAGAGACCTGCTTATCCTGCTGGTCAGGAGGGATTTCGTTTCCTTTTATAAGCAAACCGTTCTGGGGCCCGTCTGGTTCTTTATTCAGCCGCTCTTCACGACGATTACCTACACTTTCATTTTTGGAAAATTGGCTGGAATTTCAACAGACGGCTTGCCAGCCCCCTTGTTCTATATGGCCGGGATCACCGCGTGGAATTATTTTTCGGAATGCCTCACCAAAACCTCCACGGTGTTCAGAGACAATTCGCAGGTTTTTGGAAAGGTCTATTTCCCCAGGCTCATCATGCCACTAAGCATCGTCATATCCAATCTGATCAAGTTCATCGTGCAATTGCTGATGTTTTTTGTCATGATGGCTTTTTATGGACTTAAAGGGGCACACTTTCACGTGACCATATATGCCCTGTTGTTTCCCGTGGTGGTAGCCCAGATGGCTTTGCTGGGACTCGGCACGGGCATGATCGTCTCCGCCATGACGAACAAATACCGCGATCTTGCATTTCTGATAGCGTTCGGGGTACAGTTGATGATGTATACCACCACAGTGATCTATCCTTTGTCTGCGGTATCAGTCAAGTACAGGTGGCTGGTCGCACTCAACCCGCTAACTTCGGTCATGGAAACATCTAGATACGGATTGCTGGGTGCAGGTTCCTTTAGCTGGCTGTCACTTGGAAACAGCATAATCGCGACACTGATCATCACCTTTCTAGGCATAGTCATCTTCAATAAAGTAGAACGCAGCTTCATAGACACGGTGTAGGGCTGTTCAAAATCAAGTTTCACATTTACATGGCTATTGCAATTAAGGTGGAAGATCTCTCAAAGGCGTATCAGTTGGGAGTGATCGGGACTGGTACCGTATCCCGGGATATCGAGCGTTGGTGGGCAAAGCTTAGAAGAAAAGAAGACCCTTTCCTAAAGATTGGTGAATTGAATGATCGGACCGTCAGCAGCCAAAGTGACGTCGTCTGGAGCTTGAAAAATGTCGATTTCGAAGTCGAACAGGGCGATGCGATCGGAATCGTCGGCCGTAACGGCGCAGGCAAAAGTACCCTCTTAAAACTGCTGAGCAGGGTAACAGCACCGACCCTGGGCGCCATAAAGGTCAAAGGAAGGATCGCCAGCTTGCTGGAAGTCGGGACGGGCTTTCACCAGGAACTTACCGGAAGGGAAAACATCTACCTGAATGGCGCCATCCTCGGGATGAGAAAAAAAGAAATTGACCGTAAATTGGCGGAGATCATTGATTTCAGCGGGGTAGAGCGATATATCGACACGCCCGTCAAAAGATACAGCAGCGGCATGTACGTACGATTGGCATTTGCCGTTGCCGCGCACCTGGAAAGTGAAATATTGATTGTCGACGAAGTACTGGCGGTTGGCGACGCTGAGTTCCAGAAGAAGTGCCTCGGTAAAATGAACGAGGTCAGCAAGACAGGCGGAAGAACAGTCTTGTTTGTAAGCCATAATATGACGGCAGTAAAGCAGTTGTGCAGAAATTGCATTTTTTTGCGAAATGGCGGGCTTGAATATATGGGCGATGTCACCAGCACTATAGACAATTACCTGTCCGTGGACCATGTCGTAACACTCAGCAGATCCTGGTCGGATGAAGATGCACCCGGCAATACCATTGCCAGAATAATAGACGTTTCCATCCACTATGAAGACGGCAGCATACCTGCTAGTGGTAATTTCATAATCACTGAAAAAATAGGAATTACAGTGCGGTATAAAGTCCTGCAGGACGGCCACAGTTTTATCCATGGGGCAAATCTCTACAACAACGAAGATGTAAACATCTTCAATTCTCATGATGTGACCTCCGATATTCGCATCCTGAAGAGGGCGGCCGGCACATATGAAGCGACAATGTGGATCCCTGGCAACCTGATGAGCGAAGGCACTTTTTATTTGAGCGTCGCGTTATTCATACCCAGTCCCTTTGAAATTCACGCTTATGCCGAGAAAGTGATCTCATTCGCCGTCATCGACGAAATGAAAGGCAACTCGGCAAGAGGGCAGTATACGCAGTCATTTCCCGGATATATTCGCCCCCTATTGAATTGGGAGGCAAAAAAACTCTGATTGTTTATGATAGAGAAGATATTTAGAAGACTAGGATATGTAAATGCGGCTAAATTGTACGATGAAAATCACATTTTGCCTAAATCGAAGATCACGTACTCGAACGATCTGCTTTATACTTATCACAGCGCCGATTTTCTTGATGATCCCCACTTTGTAGAATCCTATAACCTTGGAAAGCATACCGACGGCGGAACCCTGTTGAAGAATTATGATATTCAATGGAGGATACACGTCATGTGCTGGGCCGCTAAACACGCAATGAACCTGGAAGGGGATTTCGTAGATTGTGGCGTTCACACGGGCATTTTTCCCAGAGCAGTCATTAACTATGTGGACTTCGGAAAATCCTCGAAAAAATATTACCTGCTGGATACCTTTAATGGGCTGGACAGCAATTACAGCTCGGAGGAAGAATTGAAAAGAAACACCGCAATGGGGTATGATAAAGAGGATTCCGACACGCTTTACAGGCAGGTGCAAAATACATTCCGCGACTTCAATGTAAGCATTGTAAAAGGTGCGGTACCCGAAACACTTACAAAGGTGGATACCGATAAAGTATGCTATTTATCAGTCGATATGAATTCCACCATTCCGGAAATTGCGGCGCTCGAGTTCTTCTGGGACAAAATGGTCCCTGGCGGAATGATCATTTTGGACGATTACGGCTATGCAAACAGCCAGACAGAGCAAAGAAAGGCACATAACGATTTCGCCAGCTCCCGGAAGGTCGAGATATTGTCACTCCCCACTTGCCAGGGTTTATTGATCAAACCATGAAGTGCCGGATCTCATTTTAATCACAGAAATATATAAGATGTCTTTTCTTACACGCGCTTATCGAAAAGTAAAGCGACTTCTTTCGGGTAACCCTGGCAGCCCCGCCGTTTCCGATTTCAACAAAGCCAATCCCTTGGGCGGCAACGGGGAAAGGGTCGACATACAATTGCACAAAGGCGCGGATTTCGATGGTATGGACATGTATCAGAAAAGCCATTGGAAAAGATATGAATTTGCCAAAGAGATGGTGGAGATCGATGAAGTGTGTGGGGATTTTGCCTGCGGAACCGGATATGGTTCCATCCTGATCTCGGATAAGGCTAAAAGTGTGATCGGCGCGGACCTAAATTCCGTTGTCGTTGCCGAGATCAGTGAACGGTACAAAGAAAATCGCAAGACCAGGTTTCTAAACGAAAATCTGTTGAACCTGTCTTTCGAAGATCATTTTGATACTATCGTCTCCTTTGAGACCTTGGAACATTTTGCCGAAAATGACATTATTACTTTATTACGAATTTTCAATAAGGCACTTAAAAAGAACGGCCGGCTGATCTTCTCCACCCCGTATATGCAGGAGAAAAGTGACGAGGCGATAAAAATGGGGTTTCACCTCACCTTTTACATAGATACGAAGAGGATCAATTCCTGGCTAAACGACACCGGGTTTAGCATTGAAACCGTCAACTATCAAAATTATGATACCCATCTGTTGAGCAATGATCTCGAAAAAAAGGATTTTCTCATTTGCGTCGCCCGAAAAGCCGCTAAGTGATGCCTAAGGTCTCCGTATGTGTTCCCGCATACAACCAGGTGGAATACTTAAAGAAATGTATCGATTCTGTCTTGAAACAAACATTTACGGACTATGAATTGATTATAACGGACGATTCTCCCGGGGATATCGTAAAGGACCTGGTGACGCAATACAATTTGCCACATAAGATCAGCTATCATAAGAACCAGCCCTCTTTAGGCAGCCCCGAAAATTGGAATGCCGCGATAGGAAGATCCACCGGCGACTATATCAAGGTCCTCCATCATGATGACTGGCTTAATGGAAAGGACAGCTTGTTCGGGTTTGTACGGTTGCTCGACGACCACCCGGAAGCAGATTTTGCTTTCTGCGCATCCAGGATCGTCTATCCTGATGGCAGCGAAAGAGCACACCGGATAACGTCCGGTGATGTGGACAGCATACGGAGAGATCCCCTGGTGCTTTATGCACAGAACCTTGTCGGTGGCCCAAGTGCCACCATTTACAGAAAAAAAAATGCACTGTTATTCGACCCAAAATTGAAATGGCTCGTCGATGTGGACTTTTATATCCGGGCAATGGCCAACAACATGAATTTTGTTTATACTTCCGAGCCGCTGGTAACCACAAGCGTCGTCGAAGGAAGGATCACGGACGAATGCATCGACAATAAAGAAGTAGAAGTCGCCGAATATCTACATGTCCTTCAGTCGATCAGTAAAGGGACCAATCACTACCGCAGCCGGCAGAAAAGAAAATGTATCAAGGTTGCCATCCGCATACTTGAAAAATATAACATAACAAAGAAAGACAGCCTTTTCAGACAGCAGCAAACGTTGAGGACGATAAAGTTTTACTTGAGCATGAAACAGGTCTTTCCATTCGGCGCAAGACTGCTTCGTCAATTATTGTGATCTCCTGATTTTATAACCAACTGTATAATCGCGATGATGAGAGCTTTCATTAAAACACTTGTAAATCTCCTTCCCGCCCCAACGCGGAATGCCATCTATGCCAGAGTCGCGCGGTCCCGGAACAAAAAAGTTGTGGCAAAATGGCGGGCGGAAGGCGCAAGAATGCCGCCGCCTCACGAGGTAAAGCAATTCACAATAAGCGAATACGGCGCCAAATACGCCATTGCAACCCTTATCGAAACAGGCACTTATTTTGGCGATATGGTCGAAGCGCAACGGCTGAATTTCAATCGGATATTCTCCATCGAATTGAGTCCGGAGCTTTGGAAGAAAGCCGAAGAAAGGTTTAGCGTCTTCCCGGACATAAAGATCCTCCAGGGCGATAGCGGAATCGTCTTGCACCAGATCATGGCCCAAATAAACACACCTGCGCTGTTCTGGCTCGATGGACATTTTTCTGCAGGCGTCACGGCAAAGGGGGAGAAGGAATGCCCCATCTACGAAGAACTCGATGCAATCTTTTTGCACTCGAAGCAACCGCACGTTTTGCTGATAGACGACGCCCGCTGCTTTGTCGGCGAGAACGACTATCCCACGATTGAGGCGCTTACACGATATATCCGGAGCAAAAATCCACAGTACGCGATCCAGGTCAAAGATGATATCATCCGCGCCACTGTCTCCTGATAATGATCATTGTACGATTATCCGGAGGGTTAGGCAACCAGTTGTTTCAATTTGCAGCAGGCAGCGCACTCGCGCACCGCAGGAAGACCAAGCTTCTGCTGGATATCTCCGGTTTCGATAATGCGTCCCCGGATACGACGAAAAGGGTCTATGAACTCGGCGCTTTCAAGATCAGAGCAGCGCCTGCCGGATCAGGTCAGATCAGAAAACTGGCCGCACCCCGGGGCTTGCGCAGGTTGCTCAATAAGGTAACACCCTACTACAGAAACTCGGTCTATCGCGAACCCTTTTTTCACTTCGATCCAAACTTCTTACGGGCCGCCTCCGACACGCTGTTGTCAGGGTATTGGCAGAGTGAAAAATATTTTAGCGACGTCGCCCCGGCCATCCGGAACGAATTGCAGGTGACGGCACCAATATCTCCCACCACCAGGTCGCTTTACAGGCAGATAGGCGCCGTCAACGCTGTAAGTATCCATATCCGGAGGGGAGATTATGTCAGCAGCAAAAAAACCCACCTGGTCCACGGAACTTGCTCCCTCGAGTATTATCGGCAGGCACTGGCGCTCTTAAAGGAAAAGATCGGAGAAGCCGAGCTGTTTATCTTTTCGGATGATATCGCCTGGACGAAAGCCAACCTGGTCTCAGATCTGCCCACACACTTCGTGGATCACAATGACGCGGCACATGCCTACGAAGACCTTTTTCTGATGAGCTCCTGCAGGCACCATATCATCGCCAACAGCAGCTTCAGCTGGTGGGGCGCCTGGTTGAACGGGTATTCGGACAAGATAGTCGTAGCGCCCCGCAAATGGTTTAGTCATTCAGGCGCCGATACAAAAGATTTGCTCCCCGAAGGATGGATAAAAGTGTAGCCGCTTCCCGGGCGCCGAAGTTGAGCGTGCTCATGTGTGTGTTCAACGGAGAACATTTTCTGAGGGAGGCTGTAGAAAGCGTACTGGCGCAGGATTTTTCGGATTTTGAGTTCATCATCATCGATGATGGTTCCACCGACGGTACCGCTGCTATCCTGAATGCCTTCGATGACCCCAGGATACGGATCACCCATAACGGCTCCAATCTCGGCCTCATCAACGCGTTGAACCTTGGCCTGGAAATGGCCAGGGGGGAATTCATCGGCCGTATGGATGCCGACGATATTTGCCAGCCGGATCGCTTCCAAAAACAACTGGCACTCCTCGAGGACAATCCGGAGATCGGCTGCTGCGGCAGCTGGCTCAGGGTGATCGGCGAAAGCACTTTATACAAGTTCCCGCTGACGCATGAAGCGATAAAGGCCGCCCTGCTGGAGTATAACCCCATGGCCCATCCTTCCATCGTGTTTAGGAGCAAACTGATACAAGAAGCCGGTCTGTCCTATGACCTGCGGTTCCCGGGCGCCGAGGATTATGAGTTGTGGAGCCGGATCATCTTCCTCACAGGATTTGCCAATATCTCCGAACCCTTGTTGCTGTACCGTCGTCACGACCAGCAGGTGACGCAGAAAAAGCAGGCGACGGTTGAAACGAGCTCGGGCAGGATCAAACTGGGACTACTTAGGTCGCTGGCAATAGCACCGGACGAAAGGGAGTCAACAGTGCATCTCTTCCTTTTCAACGGTCAGTTCCGGGAACTAAAAAAGACCCCTATACTCCCGGAGGCCGATCGGTGGCTGTATAAGCTCTACTCGGCAAACAAGTCCTTGCGACAATTCGAGGAACGCTATCTCCTCGAATTGTGGCAGTCGAAATTGTTGATAACCTGCATAAGCCGGTATGACCTGAAAGTTTGGGCCGCGCTGAAGCGATCGAAATGTTTCCAATACGCGGGTGTGCCCCTTTGGGAAAGGAGAAAAATCTTCATAAAATGTCTGCTGCGAAAGAAGGTAGATTGATCACCATCCTGCTCCGGGATTTCATGGGGGGTGTCTACTATAATGCGCTTAACCTTGCCAGGTCGCTCTCCGAAGAGGACTGGCTAACCTCTTTTGTCCTCACGGAACAAACGGACAGGCCCTCGGGCGCGGAGATCAGCGATCTTACGGATTTCAACAGCCACGTCTTCACTTTTTCGGCGACGGACAATAAGCACCACCTGTTCCGTAACCTTGCAAAGGCGATTCCCGGTCTCTGCCATGTGCTGATCCTGAATGACTATTTGGAATATAAACTCGTGACGCACCGGCGATTTCATCAAAAAGTCATCGGCATCGTGCATGGCGATTACGATTATTACTACGACCTGGCCTTAGCCTCGGAAAGCCGGATCGACCATTTCGTTTGTGTATCACCTGCAATCGCCGCGACACTTGCCACGTTGCTCCCCCATAGGGAAAAAGATATCGTGTTTATTCCGCCCCTGGTCCCTGACCCGCACACCCACAGGATAGAAACGGCCGACGACGGCCTTCGCATCTTGTTCGTCGGAAGGCTTACACCGGAAAAGGGGTTCGATCTTCTTCCCCTTATAGACCGGGAAATCACCCGGTGCGGCATGCGCTGCCGATGGACCATCGTCGCCCCGCATACCACCGATCTCTATGACGACTGGCTGCACCAACCCAACGTGGATTACCGCGATCGTGTCGCCAATAAAAAAATGCCCTCGATATACCAACGGCAGGACATCCTGCTCCTTCCCTCACACGCGGAAGGTTTTCCACTTTCCATCCTGGAGGCCATGAAATGCGGCGTTGTTCCCGTCGTTACCAACCTCCCAACGATCGTAGGCGCCCTGCTCAAAGACGGACAGAATGGTTTTGTCTTCCCGTTGAATGACATGGCAGCCATCAGCGCGATCCTCAACCGGCTCCATGCGGACAAGGCCCTGCTGCGTCGAACGGCGGAGCAGGCCGCGGCCCACGCCTCGATCCATTTCGGAGAAACCGCGCTGCGAAAAAAATGGCTGGAGCTGCTCGATCGAAAAGAATCCGGCAAAGACCTTGACCGGCCGGTTAACTCCATATATGATCGCATGGACCTGCCCTGGGTGCCCAACGCGGTCACCAGGCGGATCCGCAACCTGCGGGCCGGGCATAGGGGCAGGGATCTTTAAAAATAGCGTACAATGGATCAGCCGCTCGTCAGCGTATTGATGACCGCTTACAACCGCGAAAGCTATATAGCAGAAGCGATTGAAAGCGTATTGAACTCGACCTATTCAAATTTCGAACTGATCATAGTCGACGATATATCCCTGGACAGGACGGCAGAGGTAGCAAAGCGGTATGCGGAAAAAGACGATCGTGTCAGGCTCTACGTGAACGACAAGAACCTGGGGCAATTCCCAAATCGGAATAAAGCGGCCTCTTACGCGCGTGGCAAATACCTGAAATACGTCGACTCCGATGACAAGATCTTCGATACCGGCCTCGCTTATTGCGTTGAGCAAATGGAAAAGTCGCCCGACTGCGGCATTGGGATGATCGTTTACTATGATATGGGCGCCGGGGATTCCATTTGCCGGGACTCGGCAAAGATCATACACGAACATTTTTTTGACCGGCAGTATTTGTATATCGGCCCGTCGGGGACCATCATCAGGCGCGACAAATTCGAAGAGATCGGCGGATTCGACAACCGTTTTGGAGTAGCGTCGGATATGTATTTCAATATCCGGATGGCGTCATGCGCGCCCGTATTGCTGTTACAAAGGCCGTTCTTCTTCTATCGGGAACATGACGGCCAGGCGCGGCACGATCAGCTGGGATACCTTAAATTCGGCTATTTGTATTTTAAAGAACTGATCGAAAAGGGGAACTTGCCTTTACCCAAAGACGAACTGCGGTTCTTATTCCGCAAAATGAAGAAAAGACATTCGCTCAATCTGACCAGGTTCATGCTGAAAAGCAGGGACTGGACCTCCCTTCGGCGCCTGATGAAGGAAACGCAATTCGGGTTTTCGGACCTGTTGACCGGTTATTTCAAATAATACATTCCTATGTCCATAGTCGGGAAAATTAGCTTTTGGACCATGAAGTGGTCACGGTCTATTTATTTCAATATCCGGTATCGACTCGACAAATGGGTCGATGTGGAAGGGATATGGTTTCCCGTCTACCTCGAATACGGCTATGATGTATTGCGATTCATACACAATGGTGAATATGAGTCCGGCGAGATCAATATTATCAAGCATACACTGACAAAAGACGATACCGTGCTGGAACTCGGTACAGGTCTCGGCTTTATCTCCGCCTACTGCTCGAAACGGATCGGATCGGACCGGGTCTATACCTTCGAGGCCAACCGGAGCCTGGAAAAAAATATCCGCGAATTGTATGGGCGCAACGAAGTCGTTCCCCAGCTGGAATTCGCTATTTTGGGCAAGCACGACGGCGTCAGGACCTTTTACCGGAACAAAGAAAGTCTGCTGGCCTCCGGCTTGCAGGAAGACGGTATCCGCAACAGCCAGGCGATAGAAGTACGGGAGAAGGAACTGAATAGCACTATAGCCCGGATAAGACCCACTTATTTGATCATGGATATCGAAGGCGGCGAATATGCCGTCTTCCAGCACATCGATTTCCAGACGATCACGAAGGTTCAATTTGAACTTCATCCCGACATCCTCGACAAGGCAGCACAAACGGCTATATTCGAAAAATTGACGGACAATGGTTTTGTAATGGATCAATCATTCAAGGGGCTCAATAATTATTATTTTTGCAAACCATAGGCAAAGAACGGCGTGAAAATCATCCATTGTTTAGACCACTATATGCCGGAGCACATGGCGGGTACCGAGGTGTATGTGCATACGCTGGCGTCACAGCAGAAAATGTCGGGATGGCAGGTTTCCGTCCTCATCCCTCATTTTGACTACTACCGGCCCGGCCGGTTCAGGGGCCGCTACGACTACGACGGGATCGACGTGTACGAGTATAACGAACCTTCCAACCCATTGAACAGGAACGTCCATTCCGGAACCGGACAGCCGGCCGGCCTTGCGAATTTCACAGCATTCCTCCAGACCCATCAGCCCGACGTCATCCATTTCCACGAGTTGACAAGAAGTATCGGCTTTGGTGCAGCACATGTGAGGGAGGCGAAACGCCTTGGAGCAAAAGTCATCCTGACAATGCACTTATCGGGCTACACTTGTAATACGAATACCTTGATCCACAACAACAAATTGTGTGGAGGAGAGATAAGGGAATTCCAGTGCAGCGAATGTTCCTGCAAGACCCTGCTCAAATTTCCGGCCTTCCTTTCTTATCCCACCGCACTGATAAGCGGACTGTCCGGCAGACTGGGATTAACACAGAAACTGCCGGTGGGCCGATTCAAGACGCTGCTTTCCTTTCCTGCCGTCATCCGGCGCATAAAAGATGAATTGCAGGAGTTAGTGGCCAATACGGACCAACTGGTCTGCCTGACCGACTGGTACAAAAAGATCCTGATCCTGAACGGCGTGCCGCCTGACAAAATAACGGTCATTCCACAGGGATTGCCCGCTGCCAGCCCCAATACCTCGCAAACTGCTGGCCGCCCTGTGGAAGCAGCAATGCCCGGTAAGCAGACGCATTCCCCTGGCTCGCCTTTAAAAATTGTTTTTATAGGCAGGATCCAGCCTCAAAAAGGCGTAGACCTGCTGATCGAGGCCGCTAAAGCTTTTAACGCCGGCCAGTTGGTCGTAGATCTGTATGGCAAAGAAGAGGATTCGGAATTTTTCAGCCGGTGTATGGCTGCCCTTGCGTCGACCGATACCGTCCATTTCCGCGGCCAGCTAAGCAGAGAGGCGGTCGTCAATACACTGCGGGGTTACGATATGCTCTGCCTCCCCTCTACTTTTTCGGAAATGTCCTCCCTCGTCATTCAGGAAGCCTTTGCAGCGGGAATCCCGGTTTTAGCAAGCAGCGTATATGGCAATATAGAACAGATCAAAGACGGAGATAACGGGCTGCTGTTTGATTTCAAATCGTCGGCGGATCTGCGGTCGAAACTTCAGCGACTGATCCAAACGCCTGGTCTTCTACCAGCACTTAAGGCAAATGTCCGACCGCCGGGAAACTTCCTGGCCATCAATTCGGCCTACCGGCAATTGTATGTCAAAAAGGAGATTGAATTAAGTTGAGCCCGGAAAAGAGGATCTTATTCCTGACAAGCACGAACCTGGCTTGCAATCCCCGTTGTTTGAAAGAAGTAAGGCTCATGAACGAGCTGAATGCACAGGTTACGGTGGTAGCCTTCCAGCTGCACAATTGGACGGATGAGAAAGAAAAAGAGTTGCGCCGTGAATTACACAGGGTAGAATTCCACTACCTGGAAGCCGGAAGAAGCCCGCTTCTTGTGTGGCTGTATAGTACCGTTCTGGAGAAAGCAAGCAGGTTGCTCCGGGCTTTGCTGCCATACTATCCGCTCCTGGCATCCCTGGCGATCGACAAAAGAAGTTACCGTTTGATAAAATGGATAAAGCGCAGCAAGCACAAGTACGACCTGGTCATCGCGCATAATCCACCGGCATTCCATGCGGCCGCGGCACTGGCAAAAAAAAGCGGCGCTCCTTTTGCGCTGGATATTGAAGACTATCATCCCGGGGAAGGCAACAAGAAGATCGTCAGGGACAGTTCACTTTACCTGATGCGACGTTACCTTAAACAAGCGGCCTACGCCAGCTACGCATCGCCGCTGATAAAGGAGTATGCGGTGGCGAACACGAACGACGGTGACGACCGGGGATCGATCGTCATCAATAATACTTTTCCTGCAGCTGAGTTCGTATCCAGAGGTTCCCGCCAAGCCGTCGGCGGCAAACTTCAGCTGGTCTGGTTCTCGCAGTTTGTTGATTATGGGCGCGGGCTCGAAAAAGTGTTGCCATGCCTCGACCACTTCCAGGACCGGATCGGATTGACAGTTATCGGCAGCATGCGGGAAGGTTTTTTCGACAAAGAATTAAGGGAAAGAGCTTACGTCGCCTGCCCCGGCCCTTTATCGCAAATACAGCTTCACCATTCACTCGGAGCATTTGACATCGGACTCGCGCTCGAGGACGGAACGGTCGATCTGAATAGAAATCTGTGCCTGACGAACAAGATATGGTCGTACTACCTGGCAGGTCTCTACATTGTCGCTACCGCCACCGAGGCACAGCAATCGTTCCTTCAGCAACGGCCAAAGCACGGTACATGCACCGCCCTATCCGGAGAAATACTCGGAAGATTGATCGGTGAACTGATCGGGAACAAACAATCGATCCGCGACTGCCGGCAGGAACGGTTGGAAACTGCTGCAGAAGAAGGCTGGGAGCATGAATGTTTGCTGCTCAAGGGAAAATGGGCTGAAATACTACCATGAAGAGGCTCTTGATCATCTCCCCACATTTCCCCCCTGTCAATTCGGCCGATATGCACAGGGTAAGGCAGAGCCTTCCCTATTTCAAAGCATTCGGTTGGGAGGCGATCGTGATCACGGTAGAAGCGTCTTTTGTAGAGAGCTATAGCTCCGATCCTTTGCTGCTGCAAACGATCCCCGAGGATATAGAGGTGCACAAGGTAAAAGCCTGGGACGTCAACAAGACCAGGAAATTTGGCTTGGGGAGCTTGTCGATGCGGTCCTATTTCTTTTTTCAAAAGAAGGGCGACGAGCTGTTGAGCCGGAGAAAATTTGATCTCATTTATTTTTCCACGACGGCATTCCATGTCATGGCGCTGGGACCGCGATGGAAGAGGAAGTTCGGGGTGCCTTTCGTCCTGGACATTCAGGATCCCTGGCGCAGCGATTTCTACCTGGATAAGCCGAAAAAGGAACGGCCGCCTAAATTCTTTGTTTCCTATAACATCGATAAATACCTGGAAAGAAAAACAGTGCCCGCCGCTGATGGGATCATCAGCGTCTCACAGGGCTACTGCGACACGTTTATCAGCCGGTATCCAACGATCAGCAAAGATCGCTTTAGGGTTATCCCCTTCGGCGTATCGCCTAGGGATTTCGAAGTGATGGAACAATATGTGCACGGCGTAAACGAAGTGCAATTGAAGCCAGACAAGCGCAATGTCGTTTATGTCGGCCGGGGAGGTCACGACATGCGGTTTGCACTGGAAATCATCTTCAAAGCACTGGCAAAAGGGATCGCCGCCCAGCCCGGCTTGTTTTCCCGGCTGCATTTCTGGTTCATTGGTACCAGCTACGCCCCCGCAGGCACCGGCAAGCCTACTGTTCAGCCCCTGGCCGAAGCAATGCAATTAGGTGGGTTCGTCACAGAAATTACCGACAGGATCCCTTATTTTCAAACCTTGTACCTGCTGAAAAGTGCGCAAATGTTGCTTATTCCCGGATCTATCGACACCCATTACACCGCTTCCAAGATACTCCCTTACGTCATGGCCCAAAAACCCCTGCTCGCAGTGTTTTATCGAAAAAGCAGCGTGATCAGCATCCTGCAGGATCTGCATGTCGGAAGGACCGTGGCATTCGACTACCCGGGAAAAGCGGCCGATGAATATGTCGACGAATGCTTTGCTGCTTTTTCTGCGCTTCTTGGCCAAAACAACCCAATTTGCGCCGCTGACGCATCGCGGCTTGCCCCATACACGGCAGAAGCAAAAACGAAAATGCAGGTGGAACTATTTGACAGCATTGTTCATTCCAATAACCGCCAACCGTCATGAAAAGCCCGATTTCCGGCAACAATAACGGGTCGGCGGAAATATTCTCCATCGTTTTGCTCCGCGGTATCGCATCCCTGATGGTTTGCCTTTTTCATATGGCCAGCGGAGATGCCCATTATCTGCCGGAGAACAACTGGCTGCGCCAGGTCTGTAACTTCGGCTGGACGGGGGTGGAAGTATTCTTCGTCATCTCAGGCTTCGTCATTCCTTATTCGATGTTTGTAAAACACTACACGATGGGGAATTTCTGGGTCTTCCTGAAAAAGCGTATCATCCGGATCGAACCGCCCTACCTCGTATCCGTCGCCATAGTGATCCTCTTGAACTATGTGAGCACCCTTTCACCTTACTACCATGGCGCGCCCTTCAACCCCGATTGGAGCAATGTCGCCAGCCATGTCGCCTACTTCAACGTCTTTACCGGCAAGAAATGGCTAAATGATGTCTACTGGTCACTCGCTATAGAATTTCAATATTATCTCCTGATTGCATTGACCTTCAAACTGATCGTTTCGGAGAATCGGTATTGCCGGATCGGCTTCTTTGCAGCCTTCGGGGCCTCTTCTGTCTTACTGGCAACGTATGGAATGTTTATCTTCGCTTACGCTTCCTTTTTTATGCTGGGCATATTGCTATTCCAATACACATGCAACATCATTTCTCAACGGGAATGCTTGCTGCTGGGATTGGCGATCATCGGCCTTTCTTTGTACCGGCATGGTATCATGCTTACCGGGATCAGCCTGGCAACCTTGCTGATAATGTTATACGTAAAGCGCTGCCCCAACTGGCTTCGGTTTTTCGGGGCCATTTCCTATTCCCTCTACCTCATCCATATTCCGATCGGCGGACGGGTCATTAACCTCAGTGAAAACTTTATCCATAGTGTATCATTTCGGATGGTCGTGGTGTTCGTGGCCATTGCGGTGTCAATTCTATGCGCTGTCTTTTATTACAGGTTTATTGAAAAGCCCTTCAAATCACGCGCGGCCAGCATTAAATATGATCAAACAACGCCAGCTATTCCAGCGACATTAAGCCCTTCCGGAAAATGAGATTGGCGATCCTGTCCACACACCCCATTCAATACAACGCGCCGCTATTCAAGTTGCTAGCGGCCGAAAAAAAGATCGAACCCCTCGTTTTTTATACCTGGGGCGAAGGCGGCTCAGGCGCCAAATACGATCCTGATTTCGGCCGGAAAGTGGAATGGGATATCCCCCTGCTCGATGGTTATGGCTACCGCTTCATTCGCAATACGGCGAATGACCCCGGCACGCACCACTTTAACGGGATCGTTAATCCGGGTATCATCCGGGAGATCGAAGCATGGGCGCCTAACGCCATTATGGTGTTCGGCTGGAATTTTCACAGCCATCTTGCGTGCCTTCGCCACTTTCACGGCAAAATACCCGTCCTTTTCCGGGGAGATTCGACGCTCATCGACGAATATTCGGGTATCAAAAAATGGCTCCGCCGGCCCTTCCTCAGATGGGTCTACCGCCACGTAGATTACGCCCTGTACGTGGGTATACAGAATAAGCGTTATTTCCTCAAACACGGCCTTTCGTCGGACCAGCTCCTTTTCGCCCCTCATTCTATAGACAATCAACGATTCCAGTCGCCTGAAGCGGAATACGCCGAACAGGCTGCAGCATGGAGAGAACAATTGTCGATCGGACAAGACTGCTTCACCATACTTTTTGCGGGCAAGCTCGAACCAAAGAAGGATCCCTTGTTCCTGCTGGAACTGGCCCGTGAGATCGATGACCCCTCACTGAGGTTCCTGATCGTGGGCAACGGTGTTCTCGAAGGAGCTATCCGAAAGGTCGCGGAAAACGACCCAAGGATAATGTTCCTCGATTTTCAAAATCAGCTGAAAATGCCGGTAGTCTATAGACTTTGTTCCATATTTATTCTTCCCTCAGCGGGGCCCGGCGAAACATGGGGCCTCGCAGTAAACGAGGCAATGGCCTCTGGAAGGGCGGTTTTTGTTTCTGATAGGGCCGGCTGCGCCGCCGACCTGGTCGTCACTAATTGGAATGGTCTCTTATTCGGTTCAGGGGACGTCGCCACCTGCGCAAGATTTTTAAAGCAACTGCTGCAGGATCGGACCCATGTTAAAGAAATGGGACTGCATTCCAGGCGGATCATTCGCGATTATTCTTTCCGGCAGGTGGCCGACAGCCTTTATACACTCGTGGATAAGATCGGTCGACCCGATTCCGGCAAATAGGCCTGATCACGTGCACGCCTGCCCAAAATCAAAATTTCCTTATATTATGAATATCCAAAGCGAATACAATGAATGGCATACTTCCACGGCCACCTTCTTTGAGAATCCCCTGGATTTTCAATGGTATCAAACTACCCTCAAGCTCCTGCCAGATCTGAATAACCTGAAGGTGCTCGAGGTCGGATGCGGAAGAGGAGCCTTCTCCAACCTGGTAGCCCAAAAGTATCCAAAAGTGATATTGACCGCTATCGATATTTCCGAAGTGGCGATCGCGGATGCGCAAAAGGTCCCTGGTAATATAGCCTTTAGCGTGGGGGATGCCGAGCACCTTGCATTCCCCGATGGCTCTTTCGACCTTATCTATTCATGTGAGACCATGGAACACCTGCCTCACCCGGAGAAACTGCCCATGGAGATCTTCCGTTTATTAAAGCCCGGCGGAAAGTTCATCATAACCACCGAGAATTATTTCAACGGAATGATGCTGCAATGGCTTAATACCTGGATCAGGAAAGAACGATTCGATTCCGGCTCTGGGCCACAACCCCATGAAAACTTTTTTCTCTTTTTTGGCGTGGCTTCGCGGATAAGACGTAGTGGCTTGATCCTGTCGCATACGGAAAGCAATCATTTTCAATGGCTGCTGTTACCCGGATGCAATCCCGCAAGCCTTTGCACCCAGGATTTCAAAAGTCCATTTCTAAAAAGACTTTTCAAACCTTTCGGGCGACATTACACATTTTGCGGTTACAAACCCCATATACTATAGCAATGAAAGGACGTGCTGTTTTTCACCTCTTTAAAGTTATGCTCCGGATCGATCAGCCGGATACACAAACGACCCCTGCCGAGAGAAAAGCGCTGGAAAAATACGCGACAGGCGCGAGGACCGCGATCGAAATCGGCGTCTACGAAGGTATCAATACTGCCATAATCGCCAGGACACTGGGAGCGGAAGGTAGCACGTATGGCATCGATCCCTTTTTCAAGGGCGGCCTCGGCATCTGCTATTCCAAGATCATCACCCAGCTGCATTTAAAAAGAAATGGCGTAGCCCGAAGGGTCACACTTATTGAAAAATTAAGTTTTGATGCTTTAGGTGACGTTCCTGAAAAAGTGGATTTTATCTTCATCGATGGAGACCATTCTTACGAAGGGATCAGCAAGGACTGGGCGCTTTATTCCGATAAGTTGAAACCCGGCGGCATCATGGCCTTGCACGATACCTCGACCATTTCGGCCGATGCCGGTCATGTGCAGGATTCGGTGCGATATTACGGGGATGTCATCAAGTGCGATCAACGTTACGAGTGGCTGGAAACTATCGATAGAATGAACGTGCTTAGAAGAAAATGATGGACGTATACAAGAAAAAGGTGCTGGTTTTTATAAGCGCATCTTATGTCTCAGGCCTGGAAGTGGTCACGCTCCACCTGATGCGCCAATTGAAGCAAAGGGGACACGACGTACGCTGTGTCGTCAATGGCTGGAACGACGGCGTCTTCAAACAACAATTAGCAGAAGAACAGATTCCCTGGTACGAAGAAAAGCTCGGATGGCTCTATATCACCAAACCCTGGTGGACATTGGACACATTGGCCCATTGGCCCGGCGCTTACAGGCATTGCCGAAAGATCCTCCGGGACTTTGATCCTGACATTTGTCATTTCTGCAGCTATGCCAATGTAATGATGCTTTATCCCTTGTTGAAGGGAAGAAAAAGCGTTCATAATCTGCAGGAGACCGACGAACCGTCAAAGAAGAATTTGTGGATCTATGCCAGACTCAACCACCGGATCAATATTTTTACGGCCGTATCCGGCCATATCGTCAAGGTTCTCCGTAACCTGGATATTCCCGCGGAAAAGATCCGGTTGGTTTACAACGGCGTTCCCGTCCCGCTCGAACGGACCACTGCCTTTGGCGGACGGGCCCCCGTATTGGGCATCATTGGACAGGTCGCCTCCTGGAAGGGGCACGATACCCTGATCGATGCCACACGGATACTGGCCAATTCCGGGCACAAGGCCGAATTCACCATCGCCGTTTTTGGAAATGACAAAAATGAATTTGGGACGGCTTTGAAAGCCCGGATAGCCCGTGAAGGCCTCGAAAAATTCTTTATCTGGAAAGGATTTCTGCAAGATCAGGCTGCTATCTATGACCAGGTAGATATTGTTGTGGTACCTAGTTTGTCGCAGGAACCGTGTTCGCTCACCATCCTTGAATCGATGATGCGCAAAAAGGCACTGATCGTTTCGGACCGCGGAGGCAACCCGGAATTGGTGGACCATGAGGACAATGGACTCGTCTTTCCCGCAGAAGATGCCGGCAAACTTTCCGCCTGCATCACCATGCTCCTGCAAAACCCCGAAAAGACTGCGCTAATGGCAGAGAAAGCCGGAGCAAAGGCCAGAAAAGATTTCACAGATGCGCATATGACAGACGTGTATATAAAAGCTTATACTGAATTGTGGAGCTAACAGCGACAACGTCCAATAGGATAAAAATATCCCCTCAAGTGGCAGCTGTCCTGCTGACCAGTTGTATTGCCGCTGCTTTTTTTGCAAATGCCGCTTATCTAATCTTCTGCCTGGTTGCGTTTTATTCGATCGTCTTCCTCCTTTGGAGACATTCCCAGCCATCGGTACTTGTGTTCGCCATGCTGCTGCAATGGGTACAGGTTATGACCTTCGTGCTCTGGATGAACAACACCAACGCAGACATCGATTGGCTGAGCAGCCATGCTGGCGTGGCTGTCTCGATAGGCTGCCTGGGACTGATCGGGATAGCAGCCACTATATCGCTGGGCCTGAAATCGTTGAAAATGCCGTCCTGGCAGGAATTTTACCTTCAGGCCAAACTGATCAATGAGAAGAAGATCCTTTTGCTCTACGTCGTCTCGACATTTTTTCTCGGCGGCCTTGGTTATGCGTTTGGGTCCAATCCCGGACTCTATCAGATCCTTTCCACGCTTGCTACGGTCAAATGGGTGTTTTTCATGGTATTTGGCTACGTGGCCTGGATCAATAAAAAGAACCGCTTACTGCTGGTAATTATTATCATCCTGGAATTCACCACTTCGCTTTATTCGTACTTCAGCAGCTTCAAGGAGGTGATCTTCTATACCATCATGCTGGCGCTGAGCTTTATCCGGCGCGTAACCTTCAGGCAAATGATCTATGGGTTATTGATCGTAACATCGCTGCTCTTTCTCCTGCTGACCTGGACGGCCGTCAAAGCGGATTATCGAAAATTCCTTAACAACGGCACAAGAAAACAAGTGATCGAAGTGTCGCGCGGGGAGGCATTTTCCAAACTTGGTGAAAAGGTCAGTTCCCTGACCTGGGAACAATACCAGCAAGTCCTGGATCTCTTTCTTTATCGGGCCCAATATATTTTGCATCTGGCCAAGACCATGGATCGGGTGCCTGCGCTTTTACCACATGAGAATGGCCAGGTTTGGCTGAACAACATTTTGTTCGTGATCGAGCCACGTCTTTTCTTCCCCGATAAACCGGTCTATGAGGCTACGGTAAAGACCAACAAATATACCGGCTTCAAATATGCGGGCTTAAAACAAGGCAGTTCCTTCAGCCTGGGCTATTTTGCCGATTCTTATATTGATTTTGGCTACGTCGGCATGTTCATCCCACTGACCCTCATTGGACTGTTCGTCGTATTTATCTATCGTACACTCTACGGGTTTTCAAAGCTTAACCTCCTGTTCCGTTTCGCAGTGATCAACGTTGCCTTGAATGACTTCAGCGCCTTCGAATCGGACGGACTCTTTTTGATCGGCAGGCTTTTGTTGCTGTTCCTTGTCTATTGGTTCATTTCGAAGTTCATCCTGAGCCGCCTCCAAAACTGGTTGTACAAGACCGGCGATGCGAAACCATGGAAAAGCCGATGACATCCGTTTGCCTGCTGTTCCGGCAGTCAGGCCGCTTTTTCAGCATCGAACGGATCTTTCAACAGCTGACGCCGATACTCGCACAATCCCTGTCCGTACGAAAAAAGGAAATGAAGCACTCGCGGATAACGATAGCAAACATATTGGCCAATATCCGAAACGCAAAAAAATGCTCCGCCGATATCTACCATATCACGGGAGACGTTCACTATGTAGCGCTGGGCCTGCCGCCGGCCCGCACATTGCTCACTATACATGACTGCGTATTCCTCTACTCGGCCACCGGCATAAAAAGGCGGGTACTCAAATGGCTGCTTCTTGATATGCCCGTTCGTCGCTGCCGGCTTGTTACCACGATCTCCGAAACGACGCGCAAGGACATCCTCGATTTTACCGGCTGCCCGCCAGATAAAGTGGTAGTGATCCCCGATCCGGTCTCCGACACGATCCGATACAGTCCCGCCGCCTTCAGAAAAGAAGAGCCGGTGATCCTGTTCATGGGAACCACGGACAACAAGAACCTTTTACGCGTCGCCAGGGCCTTAAGCGGCGTCGATTGCTGCCTGCAGGTCGTCGGCCAGCTTAATCCGGTTCAGCAGCAGGCTTTGGCCGATCAATCCATACGCTATACGCAGCACAGCGGCTTGTCGGACGAACAGGTTGCGGCTGCTTATGCGAACGCCGACCTGGTGCTCTTCCCCTCGACCTTCGAGGGCTTCGGACTACCCATCGTGGAGGCCCAGAAGGCCGGCCGGCCGGTGATCACCAGCGATCTCAGCCCGATGAAAGAAGTAGCCGGAGGAGCGGCCCACCTGGTGGATCCGTATGACATCGACTCCATTCGGAAAGGCGTTCTCTCCGTCATTCAGCAGCCGGACTACCGGCAGCAGCTGGTGGAAAAAGGACTGGCCAACGTTCACCGGTTCTCTACGCCCGCCATAGCGGCCCAATACCTCGATTGTTACAAAAAACTGGCCAACCAATAAGACATGTGCGGGATCGCAGGCATACTCAATTTCAGCGCAGCACCTGCCAGTAAGGAGCTTGTTCGTCAGATGACGGACGCCATGTCGCACCGCGGACCGGATGCCGATGGGCTTTGGGCGGAGGGCCCCATGGCCTTGGGACATAGAAGACTGTCCATCATCGATCTTTCTTCGGCCGCCAACCAGCCTTTCGCCGACAACACCGGCCGGTACCTGATGGTTTTCAACGGAGAGATCTACAATTACCGCGAAGTAAAGGCCACTATCCCTGACTATGACTTTCGAACCACAAGCGATTCGGAAGTACTCATCGCGGCCTTTGCGAAATGGGGACCGGATTGTCTCCGGCATTTTCGCGGCATGTTCGCGTTTGCAATCTGGGACAGGCTTGAGAAAGAACTATTCCTTGCCAGGGACCCCATGGGCGTAAAACCGCTATACCTTTTCATGGACGAAAGCCGATTGCTTTTCGCTTCGGAAATTCGCGCTGTCCTGGCCACGGAACTGGTCAAAAGACGGCTGGCCCCGTCCGCCCTTGTCGATTACTTCTCCTATCAATCCTTCAGCTCGCCCACCTCGCCGGTCGAAGGCATTATTCAATTACAGGCTGGCAGCTGGATGAAGGTCAGGGACGGCAAGGTCGGGCAGAACACCTATTGGGACGCCACCAGGAGTGCCGTAGACTTCGATTTTGCCGACACGCAGTACGTAAGAACAAAGATCCGGGATCTGACCTTTCGCTCAGTTGAGCGAAGACTCGTCAGCGACGTTCCCGTAGGCGCCTTTCTCTCCGGCGGCATCGATTCCAGCGCGGTCGTCGGACTGATGGCAGAAGCAGGAAGCGCCCGGCCCAATACTTTCAACGTCGCGTTTGAAGAAAGGGAATATGACGAGTCTTACTATGCCGAACTGGTTGCGAAAAAGTTCAACACAAGGCACACACGATTGCTGCTGAAGCCTACCGTTTTCCTCGATGAACTGGAAAATGCACTCGATGCCATGGATAGTCCCAGCGGGGACGGCATCAACAGTTTTGTCGTGTCCAAAGCTATCCGCAAGAACGGAATGACAGTTGCCTTGTCTGGCGTAGGCGGCGACGAATTGTTTGCCGGCTATCCCTTTTTCCAGCAATACTTGCGCCTTCAACGTGTGCGGAGCTGGTGGCTCCTGCCGCAAGGGGTCAGACGCCTGCTGACAGAAACCTGGGCCCGGGGCGAGACCCACGGAAGGAAAGGCCGCATGAAACAACTGCTCACGGCCGCCTCTCCATCGATCGAACATTGTTATCCCATCTTCCGCCAGATACTCTCCCCCGATCTGCTGGATCAGCTGACCGGGCTTGCGAACGGATCCCGGGAGACTGTCACGGAGAAAGCACTCGTGGAAAGGCAAACGCAAATAAAACGGCTGCCTCTCCTGAGCCAGGTGTCGGCCGCCGAATACCTTGGCTACACGCAGCATACCCTCCTGAAGGATACCGACCAAATGAGCATGGCAGCTTCTCTCGAAGTCCGCGAACCTTTCTTCGACCAGGATCTGGTCGAGTTTGTGCTGTCGGTACCCGACGCCGTAAAGAAACCCAGCTACCCCAAAAGCCTGCTCGTGGAATCCCTGAAGCCCTTGTTGCCCGATGAGATCGTATTCCGCAAAAAACAGGGCTTTCTCTTTCCCTGGGATGTTTGGCTTCGAAACGAGCTGCACGCTTTCTGCGACGGTAGGATCAGGAATATGGCTGAGCGGGAATTCATCAATAAAAAAGCGCTGCTCAACTTTTGGCAGGGATTTCTGGCCGGCGACAAACATATCCGCTGGGCAGAGATCTGGCCTTTTGTGGTGTTAGAACACTGGCTGGAAAAAAATTGCATCTCTTGACGCAACGGGAGCCTAATAGCTTGACCAAACAAAAGATCCTCGTACTCGTCGACTGGTTCACACCGGGCTATAAAGCCGGCGGCCCCATTCAGTCCTGCGCAAATTTCGCCTTCGCACTTAAAGACCTGTACGACATTTATATCCTTACAACGGATACGGATCACGGTGAAACGAAGCCATATGAGGGCATCCCTGCCGGCAAATGGCTGACCAACATAGATCCCGGCTTCAGCGTCAAATACCTGCCCAAGGCCACCTTGCGCGCCGCCATGATTCGGACAGAGATCGCTTTGCTGGCCCCCGATTTCATCTACCTGAACCATCTTTTTTCACCGCTGTTTGTCGTTTATCCCCTTTGGTTGCACTATAAAAAACGCATTCCGGGCCGCGTCGTGTTATGCCCAAGGGGTGCACTTTACGCCAGTGCACTTGCCATCAAAACCTGGAAGAAAACCCCTTTCCTGAAAGCGTTCCGGTGGCTCGGTATACATCGGCGCATCCTGTTTCATGCGACCAACGAAAGGGAAAAAGAAGCGATCCTGCATTTTTTCCCCCGCAGCACCGTCCGCATCGCAGACAACCTTCCCAATTCCAACCAGCCGGAATTTCGAACCTGCCCCAAGTCCGCGGGAACCGTGAAAGCAATATTCGTGGCTCGCATCTTCCCGATCAAGAACCTGCTGTTCTACCTCACTGCGCTGGAGCAGGTGAAAACGAATGTGGAGCTGACGGTCGTCGGTCCCATAGAAGACAAGCCCTACTGGGAGGAATGCACCCGGAAGATAGAAGCCCTTCCAAAACACGTAAAAGTGCACTATCTGGGATCCAAACGCAATGATGAGCTCATGCCGATCCTCCAAAGCCATCATATCTTCGTGCTTCCGACCACGGGAGAAAATTTCGGCCACTCCATTTTCGAAGCCCTGCTCGGAGGGCGACCCGTCCTCATCAGTGACCAGACACCCTGGTTGGACCTCACACCCCTGACCGTTGGATGGGACCTGCCCCTTGCCGGCCCTGCCGCATTTGCCCGGGTGACGGAACAGGTCGGAGAATGGGACCAGGTTCATTTTGATCAATGGGCCCGCGCAGCGTGGACCTATGCCCGTGATTTTATTCAAAACCCGGAACTGCAAAACCAATATGTCAAATTGTTCGAATGAGTGAGCATTCCCGCAAACAGGTGGACAATTCCCTATACCGCACCAGTATTGAGATTGGCGCTTCCCGTGTCAAACAAACGGTCTGGTATTTTGCCAACATCCTCTTCTTTAAGAACGCTTACAATGTTTCTTCCGGCCTAAAGGTGGCATTGCTGAAGGCATTCGGTGCAAAACTCGGCAAAGGCGTCGTGATCAAACCTGCCATCAACATCAAATTTCCCTGGAAATTGGAAATAGGAGATCATAGTTGGATCGGGGAAGGCGTCTGGATCGACAACCTCTCCCCCGTCACGATCGGAAAAAGCGTTACACTCTCACAAGGAAGCCTGTTGCTCACCGGCAGCCACGACCATACCCTGGCCTCTTTTGACTTCCTTTCGAATCCGATCGTCCTGGAGGACGGCGTATGGATTGGGGCCAAGGCCGTAGTCCTGGGCGGCATCACCTGCCGGACCCATAGCGTCCTGGGCGTCGGTTCGGTGGCGGAAAAGGAATTGAAAACCTACACGATCTACAAGGGCAACCCGGCGATACCAGTGATCGGCCGGATGGTCAACTAAAATATCCGGATGAGCCACACTCACCTCAAAGGCCTTACCCCCCTGCGCTTCTTCGCCGCGTTTTTTGTCATTATTTCGCATGGCCAGCTTTCGTTGACAAAACTAGGCTGCGGACAGTTCGCCGAACTTGCCCTCTTCAACAGGGGGGGAGACGCCGTGGAATTCTTTTACGTACTCTCCGGCTTCCTCATCACCTTCCTGCTTCAAAAAGAGATCTCCCAAAACGGCTCGGTCTCCATCAGGAAATTTTACCTGCGAAGGGTATTCCGTATCTGGCCACTCTATTTCCTCATCGTCGCCGTCGGCTTCCTGCTGTTGGGCGTGTTGTATCCCCGGCTGACGGGACAGCGGTTCTTCGATTTTCCGCTATGGAAGGGACTGCTGCTCTTCATTTTCTTCCTGCCAAACCTCGCCACCTCACTATACGCCACAGGGATGCTGTTCCCGCTAAGGACCATCGGCGTGGAAGAACAATACTACCTGTTTTGGGCCCCGCTGGCAAAATTGTTCCGGCATAAGGTGGCTTACCTCATCTATTGCTTCCTGGTAGTCTCCTATATATGGTACTATATTGTGGCAGAGACAAAACTTCCCTGGCCCGACGCTACCATCAGTTTCCTCAAGACACAGAAATTCTATGCGATGGCGACCGGCTGCCTTTTCAGCCTTTTCTTCTACAAGAGTGCCGGAAGGTACAGGCTGTCCTTTTTCGCCGCCGGCAGCACACAATGGATCGTCCTCGCCCTCATCGCAGGCTACTACCTCGTCGGGTCGCCCTTTCCCGACACCACCCTGGTCCATTTTTCCATGTGCTGGCTTTACGGACTCCTGATATTAAATTGCGCCGTAGTTGAACATCCGGTAGTCAATTTTGAAAGAAAACCTTTCGTCTACCTTGGTGTTATCTCTTACACGCTTTATATGTGTCATATGGTAGTCGATTATATCTTGCGTTTTACGATTATGAAATTTCACCTCGAACGGATCGGCTGCACGATCATGATCCCAGGATACCTGCTCGTCCTGTTGGGCGGCGCAGTACTGGTAGCTTCGCTTTGCTACAAATATTATGAGTCTTACTTCCTCCGCTTAAAAGAGAAATATGCCTAACAGCAAATTGATCATCAATCACCGCGTCCTGAGGGAAGCGATGCTCATCCGCGGCGTGGAAGAAAAATTCCTGGAATTGTTTTCGCTGGGCAAGCTTAACGGTACCGTCCACACCTGCGTAGGGCAGGAATTTTCCGCAGTCGCCTTCGCCGGGCAATTGAAAAAGAAGGATTTTATCTTCTCCAATCACCGTTGCCATGGACATTACCTCGCTTTTACCGGCGATACCCGTGGATTGATCGCAGAATTGCTTGGCAAAGCCTCGGGAACCTGCGGTGGCATCGGCAGCAGCCAGCACCTCTGCCACAACAACTTTTTTTCCAACGGCATCCAGGGCGGCATCGTCCCCGTCGCAGCGGGGTATGCGCTGGGCAATAAACTAAACAAGAACGGCGCCATCGGCATCGTTTTTATCGGCGACGGCACATTGGGAGAAGGTACGCTCTATGAGACCATGAACATCGCATCGAAGTGGTCGATCCCACTGCTCATCGTTTGCGAAAATAATTTTTATGCCCAGTCCACACCGCAACAGGTCAATCTTGCGGGCGATATCCGCGCCAGGGCAGAAGCATTTGGCATCGCTACAGGGTATGGCAATACCTGGGACCCTGAGGCCCTGCTCCTACAGGCACGCGAAGCCATCGACTATGTCCGGACAGCGCACAGACCGATGTTCTTCCTGGTCGACACCTACCGCCTCAATGCACATTCCAAAGGCGACGACGATCGCAATCCCGAAGATGTCGCTCACTATAGCCGCAAAGATTTCCTGAATATATTCCGCGAAGAGTCTCCCGACCATTACAAGCGATTTAAAGAGGCCACGGATGCTGAGATCGACACCCTTGTCGAGGAGATCCTGCAGGAAGGGGATACACCGCCGGAACAATATTATACACCGGAACACACCAACACGTCAACCGAATGGACGCCGCTGCCTAAACACAACAAACGGCTGGTAGAACTGCTGAACGCATTTTTCCAGGAAAAGATCCAGGCCGAAGAAAAGATGGTGTTCCTCGGCGAAGATGTACTCTCTCCCTACGGCGGAGCATTTAAGGTTGCAAGAGAATTGTCTATCCTGCGCCCCGGCCAGGTATTTTCAACGCCTATCTCGGAATCGGCACTGACCGGGATCGCCAACGGATTGGCACTAAATGGATTCAAACCGTTCGCGGAAATCATGTTCGGAGATTTCATGACCCTGGCGTTCGACCAGATCGTCAACCACGCGTCGAAATTCTACCACATGTTTAACAAAAAGGTGAGCTGCCCCGTCGTGATCCGCACGCCAATGGGCGGCCGGCGCGGTTATGGCCCCACTCACTCCCAGACCCTGGATAAATTCCTGGTAGGCATCGATAATGTAAAGACAGTGGCACTCAACACCTTCCTCGATCCCGCCATGATATACCGGTCTGTCTACGCAGAAAAACATCCGGTCATCGTCATCGAGAACAAAACCGATTATGGTAAACGGATCGCCCAACAGGCCGCCAAAAATTTTGTATACGAATTCAACGGTGACGATTTTCCCGTCGTCCGGGTCCGCCCGGCCATATCCCCACCCAGCCTGACAATACTGGCCTACGGAGGTACGGCGGATCAGGTAGGCGGAATGCTGGAAGAGATATTTGCCGAAACCGATTATAAACCGGAGCTGATCATCCCTTCCCTGATCTCCAGGTTGCCCGTCGATCTGGTCGTCAACGCCGTCTCGCGCAGCGGCCGCTTACTGGTGATCGAAGAAGGATCAGGTTTTGCCGGTATCGGCAGCGAGTTGATCACGGCGGTGATGGAACAATGCCGTCAACCCTTTCGAGCCGCCCGCATAAGTGCGCATCCGGTACCCATCCCTTCGGTCAGATCGTTGGAGAACCACATACTGCCGGATAAAGAAAGGATCCTGCACGAAATAAAAGCTAGTTTTGCATAATGGCAGTCTTACAGGAAATAAAGGTCCCGCTGCTCGCCGTCAACGATACGATGCTCACCGTGGCTGAACTGTCTTTTTCCAATGGAGAAAAGGTGACCAGCGGAAATGTACTCATGGTCTTCGAGACCTCCAAGACCACTTTCGACGTCGAAGCGGAAGCCGCGGGCTACGTGCAGTATACCTGCGAAGCCGGCAAGGACTACGAAGTCGGGGTGGTGGTGGCGACCATCTTCAGCGAAGCCGGCGAAGTTGCCGCCCTACCGTTGAGCACCGCCCCAAGCCGGTCCATCGACGCTCCGCCCAGTCTGCCGAAGCACCCGTCTGGCCCACCTACCTACCCGTCTGGCCCACCTGCCCACCCGCCCGGTGCACCTGCCCACCCGCCTGGTCCACCTGCCTATGATTCGGGCCCACCTGCCTACGCGTTGGGCGCCTTGGACCAATCGCCGGCGCGACACCGGCAACCTTCCCCTGCATTTGCCGAAAACCTCGCTCACTGGGAAGGAGAAACTATTTTTTCCCGTGAAGCACTTCGGCTCCTCGCTTCGTCCGCCCTCGACCCGGCATCCTTCACCGGCCGGGATTTTGTGACGGCCGGGGACGTCCGTCGCTTACTGGTGCCGGCCAAGACCCCCACTCCCGCCCCGCCTTCTTCCACCACCCGGTTGGCGTCTTCTCCCATACCCATCGATCACAACAAAGTAGTCGTGGAGAAACTGGCAAGTGCCAAAAAACGGGAAATAGCTTACCTGGGCGAAGTGCAGACGGCTGGCCTGACAAGCACCCTCAATACCTTTATCGAAACCGACGGCATCTTTTTATTGCTGAACCGCTCTTTCAAATACCTCAAAGACACACTCCTTCCGGTGATCATCTATGAATCGAGCCGCTTGCTGAAAGACTATCCGTTACTCAATGCATATTTTGCCGGAGATGCTATCGCCATCTACAAAGATGTCAACCCGGGCTTCGCCATCGATATCGACAAAGGACTGAAAGTGCTCAAGGTGGCGGGAGCTGGTACTAGGAGCATGACAGATATCGAAGCAGAGATCCTGCGTTTGTCCGGAAACTACCTGGACGAAAAATTGCAGCTCGAAGAATTGACCGATATCAGTTTTACCATCACAGATCTGTCCGCCGAAGGAGTGAACTTTTTTCAGCCACTGGTGAACAGGATGAATAGCGCCATCCTGGGAGTGTCTTCGGTTGACCCCAGGCTCCAGCGGTGTATGCTCAGCCTGACCTTTGATCACCGTGTCACAGAAGGAAAAGCAGTAGCCCGTTTCCTCCAGGAACTGAAGCAAAGAATAGAAGCTTATCGTCCGCCGCCAGGGGCAAAGAGGCCGGATATCGCCTGTTTCAAATGCTTCAAGACACTGGATGAAGACCTGGGCGGCACAGGCTTCATGCACTGCATTACACCCGAAGGGAGAGAGGGCTACATTTGTCAGAGCTGCTTAAAAGGATTCTAAAAGTATGGAAGACAGGATCAGGGAGATCGTAGCAACATTTCTTCGGATATCGCCAGACCGGATCGGGCCGGACACGCGGATCGACCGGCCGGCCTTGCAGAGTTCCATTTTGTTGCATCGCATGTATGCACGCCTGGAAGAGCAGGGATTTCAATTCGACAACTATGGCGCGATCCAGGTGTTTGGCGATCTGCTTCGCCAACAGCAAATGGCAGGGCAAACCGCTCCGGAACCGGAACGGGCGACAACTGCAGCGCAGGTCCCCCTTCGGCATATTGCAACGGGCGCCGGATCTATTGGCATCGATATCCAGGATATCCAGGCACTCCCCCGAACCGATGATTTTCGAACCGATGTCTTCTACCGGATGAATTTTACACCGGCCGAGATCTCCTATTGCATTTTACAACCCGATCCTTACACCTCCTTTGGTGGTCTGTTCGCCGCCAAAGAAGCGGTCGTCAAAGCAGACGCAGCGCGCAGGTCTATCCCATTCAACACGATTGAGATCGGTCACACGGCGGAGGGCGCTCCGCTCATACCGGACTTCCACCTCTCCATTTCCCATGCAGGCGGTTTCGCAGTAGCAGTAGCCGCCGGCGAAAATGTCCTGTTGACCGCAGAACGGTCCACACCGCCGGCTTTGACACTACGGCCGGCCGCAAGCGCCAAGCGGAATTACCTGGCCTGGATAGCCCTCCTCCTGGCCTTGCTCTCGATCATCCTTGTTCTCTGGCATCAGAAGGCCGCCATATGAAGATCTCGATCATCACGGCCACCTATAACAGCGCCGCAACAATCAGGGATACACTTGCCTGTATCCAGGCACAAGACCACCCGGATATCGAACACATCATCGTCGATGGCGGATCATCGGACGAGACATTGGATATTGTCGACGATTTCCCACACGTCGCAAAATTGATCTCCGGCAAAGACAATGGCATCTATGACGCCATGAACAAGGGCATCAGTGTCGCAACAGGCGAGGTCATAGGCATCCTCAACTCGGATGATGTCTACACAGACGCCACAGTGCTGTCTGCAGTCGCCGCAGCCTTTGCCGATCCCGATCTCATGACGACATATGCCGATCTGCAATATGTTCGCTTCGACGACCTGAATCGCATAAAAAGGACCTGGATCACAGGGCAGCTCCATAAGAAAAGTTTTTACTACGGCTGGATGCCGCCGCATCCTACATTTTTCGTACGCCGCACAGTATATGAACGGGCGGGATTTTTCAACACCGACCTTCGTTCGGCAGCCGACTATGAGCTCATGCTGCGCATCCTGGTCAAGTACGGCCTGTCCACCAGGTATATTCCCCGGGTGATCGTAAAAATGCGCGTCGGCGGAGTCAGCAACGCCTCCATGCAAAACCGCCTGCGGGCCAACCGCGAAGACCGCGTCGCCTGGAAGCTTAACGGACTTAAACCCTATTTCTTTACCTTATATTTGAAACCCATCCGGAAAATATCCCAGTTCCTGATCAAATAAATTCAATGAAATCATTTGTCGACATCCTCCGGTTCATCTGGCAACATCCACTGGCCTCCCGGAATCGTCCCCGGGCGATTGGCCGGTTCCTGGGCTGGCAGTTGAGGCAGAACCTGCGCCGCCGGCCGGAAACGCTTACCTTTGTCGAAGACAGCGTTCTTGTCGTCGAAAAAGGAATGTTCGGCGCCACAGGCAATATTTATACGGGTTTGGTCGAGTTCAATGATATGTCCTTCCTCCTGCATGTCCTTCAGCCTGGCGATACTTTTGTGGACATCGGCGCCAACATTGGCGCATACACGATCCTTGCCGCAAAAAATGCGGGCGCGGACGTCGTTTCATTCGAACCCATTCCTTCCACTTTCGAGAACTTAAGGCGCAATGTAATGGCGAATGGGGTGGGACAAAAGGTCGACCTGCAGCGGTATGGCGTAAGCGACAAGGCCGGGACGCTTCGTTTCACCATGTCAATGGACGCCATCAACCATGTCCTGCGGGACGATGAGGTCGCCGCCGCCGCCGATGCGGTAGATGTTCCGGTGAGTACACTGGACGTGCTGTTGAAAGACCGGCAGCCCGTACTGATGAAGATAGATGTGGAAGGTTTTGAATGGCCCGTCCTCAATGGGGCAGGTGCTGTCCTGGCCTCGCCTTCCCTGAAGGCCCTGATCATAGAATTGAACGGATCAGGCGCTCAATATGGCTACAATGAAGACAAGATCCATGAGTTGCTGCTATCGCATGGATTCGTTGCCTACAGTTATGAACCCTTCACACGGCAGTTGAAAGTGGAACCCGGATATTATGGACATGACAATACGATCTACATAAAGGACGCGGAATGGGTCAGCCATCGGGTGAAGACAGCAAGAAAATACAATATCTTAAATGTCAAAGTATAAAGCCTCCATGGCAAAACAATTTCAACTACCATGTCAAAAACAGCACTTATAACGGGAGTCACCGGGCAGGACGGCGCTTACCTCAGCGAACTCTTGTTGAAAAAAGGCTATATCGTCCACGGCATCAAGAGAAGAAGCTCATCGTTCAATACAGATAGAATTGACCATCTCTACCAGGACCCGCATGAGTCCAATGTCCATTTTACACTCCACTACGGGGACCTGACGGACTCCACTAATCTCATCCGCATCATACAGGAGACACAACCGGACGAGATCTACAACCTGGCCGCTATGAGCCATGTACACGTAAGCTTTGAAGAACCCGAATACACCGCCAACGCCGACGGGATCGGCACCTTGCGCATCCTGGAAGCAGTAAGGCTTCTCGGCATGATCAAAAAGACCAGGGTCTATCAGGCATCCACCTCGGAACTTTATGGCCTCGTACAGGCTGTCCCGCAAAGGGAGACCACACCCTTCTACCCCCGGTCCCCCTACGCCGTGGCCAAATTATACGCCTACTGGATAACCGTCAACTACCGCGAGGCCTATGGCATGTATGCCACCAATGGTATCCTCTTCAACCACGAATCCCCCCTTCGGGGCGAGACGTTTGTCACCCGCAAGATTACCCGCGGCGTAGCCAAAATAGGCCTCGGCTTCCAGGATAAGATCTACCTGGGCAACCTGGACGCACAACGCGATTGGGGACACGCAAAAGACTATGTGGACGCCATGTGGCGTATCTTGCAGCAGCCCGAACCGGAAGACTATGTCATCGCAACAGGCGTGACGACGCCCGTTCGCGAATTTGTGCGCATGGCTTTTGCACAGATAGGAGTGGAATTGGAGTTCAGAGGGAAGGACGAAAAAGAAGTAGGGATCGTCGCCGCCAGCATGAATCCGGACTTTATGGTGCCGAAGGGTAAGGAAGTCGTGGCAGTAGACGCCCGCTATTACCGGCCGACAGAAGTAGACTTGTTGATCGGCGACGCTTCCAAGGCACAGCAAAAGCTGGGGTGGAAACCACATTATACCCTCCCGATGCTCGTAAAGGAAATGGTGGATGCGGACGTCCAACTCTTCCGCAAAGAACGGATCTTGAAGGACTCGGGTTTCCAAATAAAGAACCAGTACGAATAAATTATGCAAAAGAACAACAAAATATATGTTGCCGGTCATCGCGGAATGGTCGGATCGGCTATTACCCGTAAGCTGCAGAAAGAAGGCTTTACCAACTTCGTGACCCGTACCTCCGCCGAACTCGACCTCAAGGACCAACGCGCAGTCCAGGCTTTTTTCGAAAAAGAAAAGCCCGATTACGTGATATTGGCGGCAGCCAAAGTAGGGGGGATCCTCGCCAACAACACCTATAGAGGGGAGTTCCTGTATGACAATCTGATGATCCAGAATAACACGATCGATGCAGCCTACCGCAACGGCGTTAAGAAGCTCATGTTCCTCGGGTCTTCCTGTATCTATCCAAAGCTGGCCCCGCAGCCGCTAAAAGAAGATTACCTGCTCACCGGACTGCTGGAGGAGACGAACGAACCCTATGCCATCGCCAAGATCGCAGGCATCAAACTTTGCGACGCATACCGGTACCAGTACGGCTGCAATTACATCTCGGTCATGCCAACCAATCTTTATGGACCGAACGACAACTACGATCTCAACAATTCACATGTGCTGCCGGCGCTGATCCGCAAGTTCCATGAGGCAAAACTAAATTCGACTCCCGCAGTTACACTTTGGGGCTCGGGAAAGCCCCGCCGCGAATTTCTCCACGCCGACGATCTCGCCGATGCCTGCGTCTTTCTGATGGAGAACTACAACGAACCCGGCCTGGTCAACATCGGCACCGGCGAAGATCTCGAGATAGGGGAACTGGCGCTGCTCATTAAAGACATTGTAGGGTATACCGGCGAAATTCGCCACGACCTCAGCAAACCAGATGGTACGCCGCGGAAATTGATGGATGTCTCCAAACTGCATAACTTTGGCTGGAAGGCCGCCATCAGCCTGCCGGACGGACTGCGTCGCGTATACGAAGAATATAAGAAACAACATTAAAGACTGGATGTGTTCACTTTTTTTACCAGGAAACACCCGCCCCCGATAAACCTGCAGAGCCTGGTGAGCGACATGCATTCCCATCTCATCCCGGGGATCGACGATGGCGTGCCAGACCAGGAGACTTCGCTGCAAATGATTGCAGGCCTGATGGCGTTGGGATACAAAAAGCTCATTACCACTCCCCACATCAATGGCGACGTCTTTCGCAATACACCCGCCATCATCGGCGATGGCCAGGCTGCAGTCCAGCATGCACTGCGCGAGGAGCACATCAGCGTAGAATTCCGGGCCGCGGCAGAATACCTGATGGACGACCAATTCTCAGCAACAGTTTCGACAGGCGGCTCCTTCCTTACCCTGAAAGACAACCTGGTGCTGGTGGAACTATCCTTTGTCGTACCCGCGCTCAACCTGAAGGATATGCTTTTCCAATTGCAGTTGAACGGGTATCAGCCCGTTTTAGCCCATCCTGAACGCTACCTGTATTTTGCAGGCAACAAGGCCTGGTACGATCAGCTAAGGGACAGCGGCTGTTATTTCCAGCTCAACCTGCTTTCTTTCACCGGGCACTACGGCCGCGAGGTCAGGGACCTGGCACACTATCTCGCAAAAAAGGGCTATGTCGATTACCTGGGCACCGACCTGCACCATCCAAGACACCTGGAGCTCCTCCGCTCCAGCCCGGCGATCAGCAAAGCCGTTCAACAGCTGCAGGATAAAGGGCTCATCAGGAACCCTAGCCTCTAGCAGCTGCAGCTCCCCCATTTCGTTTATCTTCATGGCACCTTTAGTTAAACAATAATGACTAATATTGTACGATGGAGGCGCCCGTTTTTAGTATAAAAGACCTGGAGAATTTGTCAGGCATCAAGGCCCATACCATCAGGATATGGGAGCAGCGGTATACTTTCCTGAAGCCCCGCCGGACGGAAACGAATATCCGCTTTTACTGCAACAGGGAGCTAAAGACCATCCTGAATGTATCGCTGCTCAGCAAGTATGGCTTCAAGATATCGCACATAAGCAGGATGAGCGACGAGGAACTGACCAGCAAGGTCATCACCCTTTCGGACAAAGAAGCGCAGCAGGAACGCCTTGTTAATGACCTGATCGCCCACATGGTCGATTTCGACATCGCGCGTTTCGAACAACTACTCGATGGCTACATCCTCGCCAACGGCATCGACAAAGCGATTACCCGGATCGTTTTTCCCTTTCTCGACCGCATCGGCATCCTCTGGATCACCAACCACGTCAATCCCGCGCAGGAACATCTTGTCACCCATGTCATCCGGCAGAAACTGATCGTCGGCATCGAGAACGCCGGGACGCACAAAACTTCCGACAAAACGGTCCTGCTCTTCCTGCCTGAGGGAGAACACCATGAACTCGGACTGTTGTATGTATATTATCTTTTGAGGGGACACGGCGTCAATACCCTCTATCTTGGGGCGGATATGACGCTCAAAGACCTCGAATTCGTCTGTCAGCACAAAAGGCCCGACTATCTTTACACCCACCTTACGGCTGTCGCCAGCAACTTCAACTTCGAAAAATTCGTCCTGCGGGTAAGTCAGCAAATTGGCATCCCGCTCGTCATCTCAGGCCAGCTGGCTCGCTCCAGGTTGCGGAAGACCCCGTCGGGTGTAGACCTTCGCCGTTCGATCCCCGAAGTCATGGGTTTCATCGCCACCCTTTGATCCTCCCGTCATTATAAATGCCACCCCCCGCTCAACCCCCGTCGGCCGCCTGTCTGTCCGAGTGCCAGTCGCTCTGCCAAGGAAAACCGGCAGCATTCTGCCTTTCTGACACTTTTTTTCCCAGGCCCCTTTTTTGCATAGATATACACAAAATGAACAATAGCATGGCACACGCACCAACAAACAGGAAAGTACAAGCGATTGATTATTTGATATTTGTGTTTTAATCGAACCACAGATCACATAGTTCCACACCGCTGTTCTTTAACGTTTACATTTGAAGACAACAAGAGCCGCCGGGGCGGCTCGTCCACGGACAGACGCCCAGACAGCATTAAACATTTTTAAATCATGGCTACAGTAGAATTCAACCAGCTTTTGGTGAATAACGCAGAGTTCTTAAAGCCGTTCGCCATCACCTTAACCCGTGATTCCGAAGCTGCAAAAGATCTTTTTCAGGAAACCCTTTATCGCGCCTTAGCCAATAAGGATAAATATAACGTCGGAACGAATATCAAGGCCTGGCTTTATACGATCATGCGGAATATCTTTATCAACAATTACCGCAGAAAGGCCAAGCAAAATACCATTTTCGACAATACACCTAACGAATTTCTTCTCAACTCCGCCCAAATGGCAATCCCGGGTTCCGTGGAAAGTAACCTCAGGGTGAAGGATATCCAGGCAGCGGTTCACAAACTACCGGAGATCTTCCGCAATCCCTTTCTATTGTATTTCGATGGGTTCAAATACCACGAGATCGCAGAAATGCTGCAGGAACCGCTCGGTACGATCAAAAGCCGCATCCACTTTGCCCGTAAGTTGCTTAAGACCCAGATTCAACGGTTCTAAGCCGGCTCCTTGCAACATGGAAGAAGTAATCCTCGTCGACGAAGCCGATATGCCCCTCGGAAAAATGGAGAAGATGGAAGCACACCGAAAGGCCTTACTCCACCGTGCCTTCAGCGTTTTTATCTTCAATAGCAAAGGAGAAATGTTGCTGCAACGTCGGGCCGCGGGCAAGTACCACAGCCCTGGGCTTTGGACAAATGCTTGTTGCAGCCATCCACGGCCTGATGAAGATACCCTCGCCGCAGCCTTGCGCAGGTTAAAAGAAGAATTGGGCATCACGACGACACTCACCAAACTCTTCGACTTTACCTACCGGTCGGCCTACGACAACGGACTGACCGAATTCGAATTCGATCACGTGTTCGCAGGGGTGTACGACGAAAGGGATATCCGGCCGGACCCGGTGGAGGTAAGCGATTTTTGCTTCCGCAGCCCCGAAGAGATCAAGACCGATCTTCAGCGCAGCCCTGCAAAATATACCACTTGGTTTCACCTCGCATTTCCACTTGTCAGCGAAAAGCACCCATCTACTCGCAAAGGTTAAGCTGGTCGGTACCGATAGTCGAGAACTGGAAGAATTTTACTTTCCCCGCGGCGCCAGCTACATCATAGTGCAGCACAAGCGTTCCATACTGCATTTCGTATGCATCCCAGAGATCGTCCTTCATCTTCGGATTGCCTAATTTGGAGAAAAGACTGTTCCGCTTGGCGCCCAGCAGCGGAATGCTGACCTTGCCGACAAATTTCGGCCCCACCTCCACATAATCCCGCTTGGTATAGAAGTAAAGGTCTTTGTCTTTGAAGAAGATGCCGCCGCCGCATTTGGCATCCGGAGTTTCATCCTCGGCGCTCGTATAACACGGGAACTTGTCTTTGATCCCGACCTGTGTCTCGCTTGGCTTGAGGTCGTTGACCGTGCCGTTGAGCACGTCTACATAAAAGTCGGGACACTTGACCTTTGCCTTCAGTTGCCCCATCCCAATGGACAGGATACTCATAAAAAATACGACGGAATACAGTTGCTTCATAAGTAGTGTGATATTAACTCAGCTGTACAGCAAATTCCTTGCTAGAATCGCGCGTGGCAACCGGTCGGCCCTTCCATTTCAGGGAAGAACTCCCAGCACAAAAAAAACGATGCCAATGCAGGTAAGCACCAGGCCACCGACCCACAGGACCTTGCGCCGGGTAAGAATGGCAATGGCTGATATGGCGATGGCGATCTGGAAAGCCGTTACCGCCGAAGCCAGGGGCACATGCTTGCCCAGGTGCTCCTCGGATTCCTTTTCGGCCTCCCTGGCGTCCTTCATGGCGTCGGCCTTGTCCTTATCATATTTGGCGATAGCCGCGCTGTGGTCCTGCGTATGCAGGATCAGGTCGGTACTCACGGCAATCTCCTGCTTGAGGCTTTTGGATTGATACAAATTCCATTGGTCAGAGGCCTTTACCCGCTCGATCAGCGCCTCGTTGGCATGATGTCCTGCCAGCAGGCCGGCGACTGCCGCCAGGACCGCCATGACCGCAGTGGAGAGCGCCACGAAGAGGATCCATTTCTCCTTACGCTCCTCCGCGCGTTCTTGTATCTCTTCGTGCAAATGTTCGGTCGGCACTTCAATCTCTTCCATGACGTATTTTATTTACTAAGATACATGCTTCTGTCCTTGTAAAGTTGACGGAAATACGGGTCCCGCAGGTTTTTGATGAACCGGATCGCTTCCCCTGTCGACTTCATTTCCGGCCCAAGCTCCTTGTTGACACCGGGGAATTTATTAAAACTGAATACCGGCTCCTTGATAGCGAACCCTTCCAACTTCTTTTCAAAAGTGAAATCATTAAGGGTGTGGCCCCCGATCATGATCTTGGTGGCTATATTGAGATAGGGGATCTTATAAGCTTTTGCTATAAAAGGCGTCGTTCGCGACGCCCTGGGATTGGCTTCGATCACATACACTTTATCATCCTTGATGGCGAACTGGATATTGATCAACCCTTTGATGTTCAACGCACGGGCAATCTTCTCGGAATAATACTCCATGGTCGTGACCACCAATGGCGTCAGGTTGAAGGCCGGCAATACCGCATGGCTGTCGCCGCTATGGATACCAGCCGGCTCGATATGCTCCATGACACCCATCACATGGAAGTTTTCACCGTCGAAGATGGCATCTACTTCCGCCTCCTGACAACGATCGAGAAAATGGTCGATGAGGATCTTGTTGCCGGGTATATGTTTGAGCAGGCTCACGACGGCCTTTTCTACCTCCTCATCGTTGATGACGATCCGCATCCGCTGGCCACCAAGCACATAGCTGGGGCGCACGAGAACCGGATAACCCACCCTGTTGGCCACTTGGACGGCCTCGTCCACATCGTAGGCCGTGCCATAGTTGGGGTAGGGGATACCAAGTTCTTTCAGCATGTCGCTAAACCTGCCGCGGTCTTCAGCGATATCCATGGAATCAAACGAAGTGCCGATGATCTTGATGCCTTTTTCGGTCAGCCGCTCTGCCAGCTTCAACGCCGTTTGGCCACCCAACTGCACGATAACACCTTCCGGCTTCTCATGTTCGATGATCTCCCAGAGGTGCTCCCAGTACACCGGCTCGAAATAAAGTTTATCGGCAATATCGAAATCGGTCGAGACGGTCTCGGGATTGCAGTTGACCATAATGGCCTCGTAACCGCATTCCTTTATCGCCAGCAAGCCGTGCACGCAGCAATAATCGAATTCGATCCCCTGACCGATGCGGTTGGGACCGGATCCCAGCACGACGATCTTCTTATTGTCGCTCACCTTACTTTCGTTCGCCTGGCCGCCTTCAAAAGTAGAATAGAAATAAGGCGTTTTAGCCTCGAATTCCGCAGCGCAGGTGTCCACCATCTTAAAGACGCGGGTGATACCGGCAGCCTTACGTTTTTCATAGAAAGCTTCTTCCGTGCCGGAGTTCATGATCTTCACGATCTGCTCGTCACCAAACCCAAGTTGCTTAGCCTCCCTCAAAAGCGGCGTCGGCAGTGTCTCGATCTTGTACTTGATTAACTCCTTTTCCATGTTGACGATCTTCTGGATCTCGTAAAGGAACCAACGGTCGATGCCATTGGTGGCCTTGGAGATGGTGCCCACCGAAATGCCCGCCATCAGCGCGTCTTTTATCCGGAAGATGCGATCCCATTTCGGGGTCTTGATATACTCCAGCAGCGCTTCTGCATGCATAAGGCTTTTTCCATAATACCCCAAGCCAATGGCATTGTTCTCCAGGCTCTGACAGGCTTTCTGCACCGCTTCGGTAAAGCTCCGGCCGATAGCCATCACCTCTCCCACACTTTTCATCTGCAGTCCCAGCGTATCGTTGGCACCCTTGAACTTGTCGAAATTCCAACGTGGGATCTTGACGATCACATAGTCCTGCACGGGTTCGAAATATGCGGAAGTGGTCATGGTGATCTGATTCTTCAGTTCATCGAGGTAGTAGCCGATCGCCAGCTTTGCGGCGATCTTGGCGATCGGGTAGCCTGTGGCCTTGGAAGCCAGCGCACTGCTTCGGCTGACCCTGGGGTTGATCTCGATGGCAATGATCTCTTCGGTTTTGGGATTCAGTGCGAACTGCACGTTACACCCGCCGGCGAAATTACCAAGATCGCGCATCATCATGATAGCCGTATTTCGCATCAGCTGATAGGCGGTATCGCTCAGGGTCATGGCCGGGGCCACGGTAATAGAATCACCGGTATGGACACCCATCGGGTCGAAATTCTCGACCGTACAAATGATCACTACATTATTATTGGCATCCCTCAGCAATTCCAGCTCGAACTCCTTCCAACCCAATACAGCCTCCTCCACGAGCACTTCGTGGATGGGAGAGGCCTGCAGGCCCCTGTTCAACGCTTCGTCAAGTTCGTCTTTATCATGCACGAAACCGCCGCCCGTTCCCCCAAGTGTGAAAGAAGGGCGGATAACCAGGGGGAAACCAATTTCCTGGGCGAATTCCTTGCCTTCCAAAAAAGAGTTGGCCGTTTTCGCCGTTGCGACCGGTACGCCAAGGTGGATCATCCATTGCCGGAATTTTTCTCGGTCCTCCGCCTTGTCGATGGCCTTGATGTCGACGCCGATCAACCGTACACCATATTTTTCCCATACCCCTAGGTCCTCCGCCTCTTTGGCGAGGTTTAACGCCGTCTGGCCCCCCATCGTCGGCAATACGGCGTCGATTGTATTCTCCTCCAGGATCTGCTCGATACTCTCCACCGTCAGGGGCAGCAGGTAAACCTTATCGGCCATCATCGGATCGGTCATGATAGTGGCTGGGTTGCTGTTGATCAGGATAACCTCGACCCCCTCTTCCCGCAGGCTGCGGGCCGCCTGGGTACCGGAGTAGTCAAATTCGCAGGCCTGACCAATGACGATAGGGCCCGATCCGATGATCAGGACTGAATGAATGGAGAGATCTTTGGGCATGTTTTGAAAATTGTGCAAAAGTATGGCAGTGGAGGGGTTTTACCAAAGAAAAGCGAGTCGGGGGCTTCCAAGACAAAGTCGACCGCACTGTCAACGCCGGGCGGAAAACGCGCAACGCGCCTCGGCTTTTTAACCAAAAGCCGGCGATGAATGGTCGCCGGCCGCCCATAAAAAAACCCCGGCGATCGCCAGGGTTCATATCTCATTTTACAATAAACATTATTTAACTAACCAAATCAATTGCGTGCCAATCAGATTCGGTTCAAGCAGCGCGTCAGTTGTTGTGATACGCTGCCAGCTCGATATCATCCAACAGCACTCCTCCCTTCCGGGCGAGTGACTTGCGCTCCGCCATCAACCTGCGGTTATCATGCTTACTCTTCATCCGAAATACCCATTTCTGTTTAGCTTCTTCGCCTTTTACAACGCCTATCATTCCCCCGACAGTGACTGCCAGAAAAACGACCATTTTGTTTTTTACTCCTTTCATAGCTGGTGCTTTTTTGATGGTAAAGCCTTCTTACCGAATAAGACAACTAATGCTAGCCAAAAGCTGTACCAAACTCTAAAAAAATCCTACCCTTTTAGTAGTATTTTTTTGCGGGCCGGATCTGATATTGATCTGTAATCGTTTAATTAACGTTAGCTTCACAGACAACCGTCCTATATACGAAAACGATACACGCGTAGATCGCAATATTTCGGCTTCCAGGAACGAAAATTGGAAAAATCGGCTCACAATGGGAATGTTTACGGTTTGAGATACTTTTGCCTTTAATCTTGAATTAATCTCCATGGCTCGCTGCTTCTTCTCCCAACCACCCAAAAAGAACCAGCCCGCCAATGAAAAAGACAACTGCAACGAATGAAATATTTCCTTTTTTATGTCGCATTGTTCTGTTCACTGCATGGCTTCTCCCAGTTCTTCGCCGCCTCCGCCTATCCGCACGACTACTTTCGTGATCCACTCGACGTCCCGATAAGCCTGGCCGCAAACTTCGGAGAGCTCCGCCCCAACCACTATCACATGGGGCTGGATATTCGCACCCAGCACCGGGAGAACCTTCCAGTCTACGCCGCGGCCGGCGGTTACATCGCACGCATCTCCATTGAACCCGGCGGCTTCGGCCAGGCCATCTACATCAATCATCCCAATGGCTACACTACGGTATACGGTCACCTCAACAGATTCTTTCCGGCGCTGGCCGCATGGATTGCGCAGGAACAATATCGTCGTAAGAGCTGGCAGGTTTATCTCGAGATCCCTCCAACGCTGTTCCCGGTGAACAAGGGCGAACTCATCGCCTACAGCGGGAGCACCGGAGGTTCGCAGGGCCCCCACCTGCATTTTGAGATCCGCCGCACTGCAGGAGACATCAACCTGAATCCATTGCTCTTCGGCCTGCCGGTTCCGGATCATACCGCCCCTGGTATCGTGAAACTGGCCTGGTACGACAGGAATTTGGGTATCTATGATCAGACACCACACTTGCTGCCGGTCCACAGCACTGTGGTCGTACCGCGTGTCGCCGTCCACGGCCCACCGACCTACACGATCTCGCCACCCCTTCTCGTCGTCCAAACCACCCGCATCAGCTTCGCGCTTGCTGCCTTCGATACCCAAACCGGCTCCACGAATCCCAATGGCATTTTCGAAGCGGAGCTTTTTATGGACGACCGGCCGATGATCGCCTTTCAGATGGACAAGATCAGCTACGACAATACCCGCAACATCAATGCACACATCGACTATATGACAAGGCAAAGAGGCGGCCCGTTTCTTCAACAGCTGTTTTTTTTGCCAGGATACCCACTTCCCTCGATCTATGCGGTCCCGTCAACCAACGGATTCCCAACCGGGGAAGGCGTCGACCCCCCGTCATTGACCACCATCGGCGCTCATCCACCCAACGGCGTTCTCGATATCGCAGATGGACGACCGCATAAGATCTTTATTAAAGTGATGGACACCGGGAACAATAGTTGTTCCCTTACTTTCCATGTGCAATACCAACCGGCGGCAGCGCCTGCCGCCCCTGCGCAACAAGCCGATTCCTCGGCTGCACCGAAAGGAAAAAAATTCTACCCCGGCATGGTCGACGGCCTCGAAATACCCGGCTGCGCCTTTTACCTCGGAGAAAAAAGCCTGTATGATTCCATGACCATCCATGCTACCGTCAGCGGCTACCCGGGATCTGGTCATTCGCTGGTTGGCGGCGTCTCGGGCACCTATACCATCGGCGCACCCTGGTTGCCGCTGCTCGAGCCCATGCTGGTTCGACTGAAGAACGATCAGGCCCTGCAGACCGACTCACTTGCCGACAGTTCCTGGGCCGCGGCACAGCAGCGGATCGTCATGGTTTGCTTTAACGGCGATCAAAAAGATGTCCAGCGCCCCGAGTGGCACGAAGGCTGGGCCTCCGCGCGGTTCCGCGGCTTCGGCAACTTCGAACTGGTAGACGACAGGACACCGCCCACGATCACACCCATTGGCCCACTGGATGGTGCCAACCTCGGTAAAGCTTCCCGCATCGCCCTCTTGGTAAAGGACGACCTCGGCACCGTACGTAAATTCGGGGCTGAACTCGACGGCGCCTGGCTTTGTTTCACGAACGATAAGGGACTGGCCTTTATCTATACTTTTGACGAACATTGCCCGCCGGGCACACACACGCTCAAGGTCTCGGCTGAGGACGTAGCGGGCAACAAAACCGTCAGGGAATATCATTTCACCAGATAACACATGAAATCAATTATTAATCAGATATGACTCATTTACAGGAAGGCGACAAGGCACCGGCATTCACTGGCAAAGACGCCGGCGGCAAAAAGATGTCCCTGGCCGATTACAAAGGCAAACGCGTGGTGCTTTATTTCTATCCACAGGACGATACACCTACCTGTACGGCGCAGGCCTGCAATCTTCGCGACAACAACGCGGTCCTTGAAGCCAATGGGTTTTCAGTCATAGGCATTAGCCCGGACGATCAAAAAAGCCACCTTAAATTCGAGGCAAAATTTAATCTGCCTTTCCCCCTCCTCGCCGACCCCGATCATACGATCATCGACAAATATGGCGTCTGGGGCGAAAAGCAATTGTATGGCCGGAAATACCTGGGATTACATCGTACCACTTTCCTCATCGACGAAAAAGGGATCATCAGGAAGATATTTCTCAAGCCGAAGAGCAAGACACATGCAGAAGAAATAGGAAAGGCATGGGCGCAACTCGAAACGAAAAAGCCTACATGACCCACTCTACTTCCCCAAAAGTGAAGCAGCGGTCCAGCACGTCGCGGGTCAGCAGTTCGCCCTGCACCGACACCCGCTCGACACGGGTGGTGAACACGGCATTGTCTTTCTTAAGCCGAACCTCCTCCCCCTTCCGGTAGAGCACGCCATTGTAGGCATCGACCATCGCTTGCACACCACCGTTCTCCAACGCCGCGAACCGGCGTTCCAGGCAATTGCCAAGCTCCCTGGCCAGCTCCATGGCATCGTATGGCCGGCCCGTGATCTGCCGCAGCGATACAGGCAGACGGGCAGTGGCCGGGAAGGCTACCTGGTTGATGTTTACACCCATCCCCGCAATAGCAAACAGCCACCTGTCGCCCTTGAAATGGTTCTCGATTAGAATACCCCCTGCCTTTCTGTCATTCCAGTACAGGTCGTTTGGCCACTTAATGCGGGTCGGACCCAGTCCGGCATAGTTGCTGAAAAGGTCATGGCAGGCCATCGCTACGCAGGCGCTAAGGCCGAATGTTGCCGAAATTGGCATTGCAACTGGCTCTAAAACAACACTGAGGATAATATTTTCACCGGGATTGCTGTTCCAGGTGCGCCCCCGTTGACCCTTCCCGGCCCACTGGTCGTGTGCAAACACCAGGGTGCCATGTTTGAGCTTACCCGCGGTTGCCTGTGCCATGGCATAGTTGTTGGTGCTATCCACCGATTCTAATTCAATAAAAGCGTTACTGAAAGGCAAAAGATTACTATTTTTGGTAGGATGCGAAATTAATCTCCGTTTCCCATTAAATGTTGACCTGCTTTTCGTTAATAAAATTTATCACAAAAAGTACTGATTATTGGAACAGCTGTCTATATTAGCCACCCGGAAGCGCAACAGCGCGATGCGGTTGACCAGAAATTCGAAAATCTTTAAAAATATCATAAAAGCGATCCAGCAGAAAAAAGGTGAGCATATAATTTCCCTCGACCTCAGGAAGATACCAGAAGCAGTATCGGACTTTTTCGTCATCTGTGAGGGGGCCAGCACCACCCAGGTAAAGGCTATCGCCGATTCAATTGAAGAAGAGGTGAGAAAAAATTGTGACGAACTTCCCTATAAACACGAAGGCAGACAGACCTACCAGTGGGTATTGATCGATTATGTCAATGTCGTGGTGCACGTGATGTTACCCGAAAATCGCCGTTTCTACAAATTGGAGGAGATGTGGAGCGACGCCCCGCAGGAAAACCATGAAGGCTAGAAAACCGCGGAAACCGACAATTTAACAGTATATTTTACCGTTTCATGGGTTTTTTCGAACATTTGCACCTCATTAAGTTTTATTATTTAATTATTTCCACAGCAAAATAACACGGACCATTACACAATGCCACAGGAAGATTTGAAACAAAGCGATAAAAACAACTTTCCGCGGTTCAGACCCAGGGGAGATGATGACAATGGTGGTCAGCGCAAAGGACCTAAGTTCAGCATCTATTGGATCTGGGGGATCATCGCAGCCGTACTCATAGGATTTAACCTTTTCGGATCGTTCTCACCCGATGCGCATCCGGTAAACGACCTGGATTTTCGCAGAGACATGCTCGCCAACGGCGATGTCGATAAGATCGACCTCATCTCCAACAAACAGCTGGTCAGGGTCTACATAAAAAAAGACAGCCTCAATAAGCCCTATTATTCCAAGTATACCAAGTCGAATTCCTGGCCCGGCGGCGTAAGCAAGGACGGCCCTCAATTCGAATTCCGGGTTACCGACGTAAAGGATTATGAAAAGATATTGCGGGACTATTTCACTAAGAACCCCCAGCAGGAGATCCCCATTGTATCCAAACCGGAAGGGGAATGGTTCGGACCCCTGCTCAACTTCCTCCTCCCATTGCTGATCATCGTCCTGATCTGGGTGATGCTCATGCGAAAGATGGGCGGCCAGGCAGGCGCCGGCGGACCCGGCGGTATCTTTAATATCGGCAAGTCCAAAGCCACCCTCTTTGATAAGGGCACGAAGGTCACTATTACATTCAGCGACGTTGCGGGCCTGGACGAGGCCAAGGTCGAAGTAATGGAGATCGTCGATTTCCTCAAGAACCCGAAGAAATATACTGCCCTGGGCGGCAAAATACCTAAGGGTGCGTTGTTAGTAGGCCCTCCCGGAACCGGTAAGACCCTGTTGGCAAAGGCCATGGCAGGCGAAGCGCAGGTACCTTTCTTTTCGATGAGCGGTTCCGACTTCGTGGAATTGTTCGTCGGGGTCGGCGCCAGCCGTGTCCGCGACCTTTTCAAACAAGCGCGTGAAAAAGCGCCCTGTGTGATCTTTATCGATGAGATCGATGCCATCGGGCGTGCCCGTGGCAAGAATGCCATCATGAGCAACGACGAAAGAGAAAGCACCCTCAACCAGTTGCTCGTGGAAATGGATGGTTTTGGCGGCGACAGCGGCATCATCGTACTGGCTGCCACCAACCGTCCGGATGTCCTGGATACGGCGCTGCTGCGTCCAGGCCGTTTCGACCGGCAGATCTCCATCGACAAGCCCGATCTGAAAGGACGGGAAGCGATCTTCAAGGTGCATCTTAAGCCTATCAAAATTTCCAGCAAGCTCGACATTCATAAATTGGCAGAGCAAACACCCGGATTTGCTGGTGCCGATATCGCCAATGTCTGTAACGAAGCTGCGCTCATCGCAGCCCGTAAAGGCAAAGACAACGTCGAAATGGAAGACTTCCAGGATGCCGTAGACAGGGTCATCGGCGGTCTGGAAAAAAAGAACAAGATCATCTCCCCCGACGAAAAGAAGATTATCGCCTACCACGAAGCCGGCCACGCCATCTGCGGTTGGTACCTCGAGCACGCTTATCCCCTTCTGAAGGTGACCATCGTTCCGCGTGGTGTGGCAGCCCTTGGCTATGCCCAATATACGCCGAAAGAGCAATACCTCTATAATACGGACCAGCTGTTCGATCAGATTTGTATGACCCTCGGCGGCCGCGCCAGCGAAGAGCTGAATTTTGGCAAAATATCCACAGGCGCACAAAATGACCTTCAGCAGATCACCCGCATCGCCTATTCCATGGTAACCGTCTATGGCATGAACGAAAAGGTCGGGAATGTAAGTTTCTATGACCCGCAGGCCGAAAACTCCTTCACGAAACCGTATTCGGAAGAGACATCCAAACTGATAGACGAAGAGGTGAGAAAGTTGATCGACAAAGCTTACGAAGCCACCAAGGAGCTGCTTACTACCAAGAGCCGGGAAGTCAAGTTACTGGCAGAAGCGTTGTTGAATAAAGAAGTGCTATTTCAAAGCGATGTGGAGACCCTCATCGGCAAACGCCCTTACGAAGAAAAACGGGCCCTGGATGTATCCGAACACGACGAGTTGGGCAACGGCGTACCTCCCGCCGTGATCGTACCTCCGGCTACCGAAGAAGTAAAGTAGGGTATAATTGTCCTTCGGACCAGAGAACTTCGCCTTTGCCACTGGAAAGCTTGTTTGCATTATTTCGGCTGTCCCGCGGCTTGAAAGTAATTAGCCGGATAAAAGATAATATGAACGTTTCTTCCGCAAAAGAGAACATCTTAAAGAAAATAAGGCAGGCGTTGAGTGAATCAACGCCTATTCCATTTCCACAGAGCGAGGGCTCACATTCTGTCTTCCAACCATCGCAGCAAGACCTGGAAATTGAATTTGCGGAGCAATTTACCAGGCTGCAAGGCAAGTTTATCTTCTGTGTAGACCATAAGGAACTCAGCAGCCAGCTGAACGCGCTTATGGCGCAGCAAAATTGGAAAAAGATCTTTTGCAAGGAAGAGAAGCTGAAGGAGAGTTTAAGGGCAAATGGTTTCGACACGTTCACGAGCTCCGACCTGGCTGCATGCGAAGCCGCCCTCACTACCTGTGAAACCTCATCGCCAGGACCGGAAGCATTGTCCTGAGCTCGGCCAACGCCAGCGGTCGCACGGTAAGTGTATACGCCCCCATTCATATCTGCGTCGCCTACACCGATCAGCTGCTCTATGACATCCGCGACGGACTGATCGCGCTCAAGGACAAATACCACCAGCAGCTGCCCTCGCTCATAACATTTGCGACAGGACCGAGCCGCACCGCCGACATCGAAAAGACACTGGTCGTAGGCGTCCACGGGCCGAAACAGGTGTACCTTTTCCTGGTAGACAGGCGTTAACAGGGCGGACCACAGGCCCACCGACCGGAGGTCAATAATCAGCCAAGTGCACCAAGCGATAAATTTGCCTGGCATTCCAAGGGCAACTTATATTTGCAGTCATGCTCATCCCCGAAGGAAAAAAGATCTACTTCCTCTCCGATTTTCACCTGGGCGCCCCTGATCGGTCCACCAGCCTCGTGCGCGAGCGTCGCATCGTAACATTTCTCGAAACCATTCGGCGCAATGCCGCATTGATCTTCATCGTAGGCGATCTGTTCGATTTTTGGTACGAATATCATACCGTCGTGCCGAAAGGCTATACCCGGATCTTAGGGAAGATGGCAGAGATAACCGACTCGGGTATCCCAATACATTTTTTACCGGTAACCATGACATGTGGATGCGGGGTTATTTCGAAGAAGAACTCAACATTCCCGTTTACCACGAGCCAAAGGTCTTCGAATACAACGGGAAGAAATTGCTGGTGGGTCATGGCGATGGCCTGGGCCCGGGCGACCACGGATATAAATTTCTGAAAAAGATCTTCCGCAATAAGATCTGCCAGGCTTTATTTGGCCTCCTCCCTCCCGCCGTAGGTGTGGGATTTGCCGGCTGGCTTAGCCGGAGAAGCCGGGCCGTTACCGGTTCTTCGGACGCACGCTTCCTTGGCGAGGACCGGGAATGGCTGATCACCTATTGCCGGGAAGTGCTGAAGACGCAGGCCATCGACTACTTTATTTTCGGGCACCGGCACCTGCCGATCGACTTTTTTATTGGAACCGGAAGGCAGCCGGTATATTAATCTAGGGGACTGGATACGTTATTACACGTACGCCGTCATGGAAGGGGAACAGCTGTCCTTATTGAGCGAAACCCCGGACACCGCTGGCACAATCGTCCGCCGATGAACTATACGCTTTCTTATACGGCCCTTTTGGCATGGACGCTGGCATGCTGCGCAACGGCCGGCGCCCAACAACCTGTTCAACAACCTGCGCTACAGGCTGTCCAACAAACGCCCTCGGCTTTCACGCTGACCCTCACCCTGCCCCAGGATATCGTGGACTTCGCGGTCGATAACCTCGGGAATATCTACACCCTGAACGCCGATAACCAGCTTAAAAAGATTGGTCCCAAGGGCGATTCCCTGGCCGTGTTCAACGACGTGCGGCGCTATGGCAAGATCACCCACATCGATGTGACCAATCCGCTGAAGATCCTGGTCTATTATCGCGAATTCACGACGGTCATCGAGCTGGACCGGTTCCTGAACATTGTAAATACCGTCGACTTCCGCAAACAAAATATTCTGCAGGCAAAAGCCGTCGCCTTGGGCTATGATAACAATATCTGGGTCTATGACGAGTTGGACGCTGTACTGAAACGCATCGGTGACGATGGCTCGCTCGTGGACCAGACCACCGATTTCAGGCAGATCTTCGACTCCGTTCCCGAGCCAACCACCATCTGCGACCAGGGGCGGCCTCGTCTACCTGTATGACCCCGCCAAAGGCGTCTACATTTTCGATCACTATGGCACGCTCAAGACACACCTTGACCTACGCGGATGGCAGGACTTCGACGTCATCGGCAAAAACCTGCTCGGGCGCGACGACCAACGCCTCTACCGATACGAACCCGGCACACTGAACATGCTGGAGGAGCCGATTGGCACGGGCTTATCAGGGCGCTAGTCATATCCACATCACCCCTTCGATCCTTTACGTCCTCAAAAAAACCGGCCTCGAGGTCTACTCGAAGAAGTAGGCCAAGCCTGTCCGCCGCGGCCGCCACCCCGCCGCCACCCACCAACACGTTGTCTCCCCGCCTCCCGCCAACAGGACAGCTCATCCCGCCTAACGCCGCCCCGACCAACAGGACAGCTCATCCCACCTAACGCCGCCCCCGCCAACAGGACAGCTCATCCCGCCTAACGCCGGCTCCCACCAACAGCACAGCTCATCCCACCTAACGCCGCCTCCCGCCAACAGGACAGCTCATCCCACCTATCACCGCCCCCACCAACAGGACAGCTCATCCCACCTAACGCCGCCGCCCCACCAACAGCACAGCTCATCCCACCTAACGCCGCCCCCACCAACAGCACAGCTCATCCCACCTAACGCCGGCTCCCACCAACAGCACAGCTCATCCCACCTAACGCCGCCCCCACCAACAGCACAGCTCATCCCACCTAACGCCGCCCCCACCAACAGGACAGCTCATCCCACCTATCACCGCCCCCACCAACAGGACAGCTCATCCCACCTAACGCCGGCTCCCACCAACAGGACAGCTCATCCCGCCTAACGCCGGCTCCCATCAACAGCACAGCTCATCCCACCTAACGCCGGCTCCCACCAACAGGACAGCTCATCCCGCCTAACGCCGCCGCCCCACCAACAGGACAGCTCATCCCGCCTAACGCCGCCGCCCCACCAACAGCACAACTCATCCCACCTAACGCCGGCTCCCATCAACAGCACAGCTCATCCCACCTATCACCGGCTCCCACCAAAAGCCTATCTCTTCTCACTGCCTCTTACCCAAGGCCTACCTCTTCTCACCGCCTCCCACGCAAGGGCTATCTCTTCTCACCGCCGCCCGCCAACACGCGATCCCCTCCCACCTCCCGCCAGCACGAATTCAATATCTTTGCATTCTATGCGCGATTTCTGGAGCTTCGTCGTCTTTAGCAACCCGCTGAAAAGCTGGATCATTATCGCTGCCACTATCCTATTCGTGATCGCTGCGAAGCGATTTACTTCGCGGCTCATCGCACGCCTCATGTTTCGTTTCATCCGGCGTATCGGTTCAGGCCTCGACCGTTCGGCCTTCCTGCAGCTCGTAGTCGGCCCCATAGGAACCTTTTTGGTCGTCTCCGTATCGATCACAGCCATCGAAAAATTGCACTTCCCCGCCGAACTGGACTTTGACATCTACGAGGTAAAATCGAAAGCCATTGTCCAGGCACTCGCTATCATTATCCTGATCACCTGCTTTATCTGGCTGCTGCTCCGCCTGGTGGATTTTATCGCAGTCATCCTGCGCACAAAAGCGCGAAAGGATGGCAGTCTCAGGGACAACCAACTGATCGTCTTTATCCGGGATTTTCTAAAAGCAGTTCTCGGTATCATCGGGATCCTGATGATCCTCGCCGAAGCATTTAAAGTCAACATCACGGCCTACCTGAGCACACTTGGCCTGGCAGGCGCCGCTGTAGCCCTTGCTGCAAAAGAAAGCATCGAGAACCTCATCGCTTCGTTTGTAATCTTCTTCGACAAACCGTTCAAGGCCGGCGACTATCTCAAGGTCAATCAAATAAGCGGCACAGTAGAACGGATCGGCCTGCGCAGCACCCGCATCCGTACGGACCAGAAGACCTACGTCACCGTGCCCAACAAGCAAATGGTGGATAGCGTCGTCGACAACCTCACGCTGAGGACACAGCGCAAAGGAGAACTGAGGCTGGAGCTCAGTCTGTCAACATCGGTGGCAGCGTTGGATGCCTTTATCGCAGCCGCCAAAAAGATCCTGTTAAACGATAAAGTGGAGAATAGTACCGTCTTCCTTAACGATATAACCGGAACGGCCTTCCTGGTCAACCTGGATTATTTTACCGCGCCAATGCCCATCAATGAATTCTACGCGGTAAAACAGCGGGTGAACCTCGATGTCCTGGAGCTGCTTGAGCAGCTGGAGATCGAGATAGCGGGCGAAACGACTACCGTCAATGTGCCGCCCGCAAGACCTGACGGGCAAAGCGCGCCGCCAGCTCCAACAACTTAGCGCCGCCGCCTCATCAACCAGCACCGCCGCCATCAACCAGCACCGTCGCCATCAACTAGCGCCGCCGCCTAATCAACCAGCACCGCTACCATAAATCAGCACCGTCGCCTCATCAACCAGCACCACCACCATAAACCAGCACCGCCACCTCATAAACCAGCGCCGCCGCCTAATCAACCAGCACCGCCGCCATCAACCAGCACCGCCACCTCATCAACTAGCACCGCCACCATCAACCAGCACCGCCACCATCAACCAGCACCGTCGCCTTCTCAACCAGCACCGCCACCTCATAAACCAGCGCCGCCACCATAAACCAGCGCCGCCTCCTCATCAACCAGCACCGCCACCATCAACCAGCACTGCCGCCTCATCAACTAGCGCCGCCGCCCCTTCTAGCCCTTAGTGCGCACGATCTCGCCGAGATCCTTATCCCATTGCCCGTTCTTGCCATATTCCAATACGCGGCCGATCTCGACGTCTTTTTTGAGTACGATAAAGGTGGGTGTATTGGTGAGATGCATTTCCTCCGGAAGATGATCGATCGATTTCTTTTTGCGGTCTACCGCCACTATGGTGATCTGGTTGTTGCCGATCGAAGCCGCGTCCATCAGCAAAAAGAATTTTGGCAGCAGGTTTTGCGTATCGTCACACCATATGCCCCCAAAGACGAGGAACCTGAGACCCGCTCCCTTGGCCTTCAACACTGCTACGGTTTCGGCGTCAGGCTTATAGCCGGCTTCATTTTCGCGAAACCAACGGAAGGTTGTGTCATTTTCCAGTAAGTCGCGCGTGATGACGCCCTTCAGCATTTTGCCCGAGCTGTCCGTAGAGACTTCGTATCCTTTTTGAGCAATGGTCGATATTCCAAGCCCAAAGATAAAAGCGACGAGAAGGGAATGTTTCATAACGGGAATTTAGAGTTGTGCTTTCATCTCCAGCAGAAAGGCCTTTATTTCCTGAAGACGCTTGACAACCTCAAAGCGCTCATCAGCCTTCTTGTTCTTTTTTAAAAAATCCTTTGCCCCTTCGATGGTATATTTTTTTTGCCGCAGGAGGTGGTAGATAAGGTGAAGGTTCTTGATATCGACGGGTCGGAAATAGCGGTCCCCTTTTTTGTTTTTACGTGGTTGCAGCACGTCGAACTCCGCCTCCCAGAATCTCAGCAGCGATTGATTGACCCGGAACATTTCCGCGACTTCCCCCATTGTATAATATTGCTTGCTGAAAAGGACCTCGTCCGCCGGGATCTCGATCAGGTCCGCTTCGGCAGAGACTTGTTTCAGTGATTTCCGGCCGCGCTTGGAAGGTATTTGCGGGGACGGATTCTTTTGTCGCTCCCCGCCGGCCTTCGTCGAAGTCTGCCGCTTGGCCAGTGAGCCCTCGTCAGCAGCACGCGCCGCCTGCTCCTCGCGTACCACCTTAGCCGCCGGTATCGCCTTGGGCTCCTCCCTCTTCATGGCAACCCCTTCCGCCCCCTCGGGCCTACCGTCCGCCAGCGCACCCTCCTCCGCCAGCGCACCCTCCTCCGTCAACGCACCCTCCTCCGTCAACGCATGGTCCTCCGGCAACTCTCTCTCCTCAGATAGCGCCCTTACCTCCGCCCGCGCCTCCTGTACCGGCAACGCCCTCTCTAACGGCAACCCCTTCTCCTCCGTCAACACATTATCCTCAGGTAGCTCCTCCTCTAGCGGCAACGCCCTCTCACTCTCCAACGCCCCCTCTAGCGGCAGCGCCTTCTCACTCTCCAACGCCCTCTCTAACGGCAGCGCCCTCTCCTCCGCCTGCCCATTCTCAAGCTGCACCGCCTCCTCTAGCTGCAGCGCCCTCTCACTCGCCAACGCCCTCTCTACCAGCAGCTCCTTCTCTTCCCCCGAGAACTCCTCATCACTCAAAGCCCCACCTTGAACCAAACGCTTCTTCTCAGCCAGCGCCTGCTCGACAATAGGCTCAGCGCCCACGCTAGGAATATCAGATGACCCGGTAGCGCGAGAAGCCAACGCCGGTTCGCCGATTACCCCGGCCAGCTTGACCGCCGACTCGGAAGCAGCGCCGGACAGACCATCCCTATCGGGCGTTTTTACATCCCCCGCCAGGCTCGGTTGGGCCATTTGCCCCGGCATCGCCGCAGCATCCCCAAAGAGGTCGCCACCGCCACTGGCCGGCGTCTGCTTATAAGATTTGACGCGAACCCCGACACCCCCGGCAGCCACATAATGACGTACAGGGTCATTTCCGGCGCCGCTATCGCCGGTAGAGGCGGGAGGCTGCTTTTCCTCCGGACCGAAATCAAGCGATATCTGGGTTGGTTTGCTCATCGCGGTGTAAAACGGCTCAAAAATCAGGCCTACATCCATTGTGCGAAGGCGCAACGATCGAATTGTTAGCCCTCCGCAAAGACCCTGGTTTTGCTGCGGTCGTCGGCTTAGTCAAAACTTTGATTGCTCGAAGCCGCCAATTTTAACAGCCGATCATACTGGTCCGGTGTAATATCGTTGTAGAAATAATAGACAGGATCAACCGGGTCGCCATTTCTATGCACCTCATAATGGCAGTGCGGACCCGTACTCTTTCCGGTGCTGCCCACCCATCCAATGATCTCTCCCCGTTTGACCTTCTGGCCTACCGTGACCTTGACGCGGAACATATGACCATACAGGGTGCCATAGCCATACCCGTGATTGATGACGACATGGTTGCCATAACCGTTACCGGTATTGCCGGCAACTTCCACCGTGCCGTTGGCGGTAGCATAGATCGGCGTTCCCTGCGGCGCCGCGAAATCGAGGCCTGCATGGAATTTGGTCGTCTTATATACCGGGTCGATCCGGTACCCGAAGCCGGAGGCTATTCTACTGAGATCCTTATTGTTCACCGGCTGGATGGCCGGCGTACACGCAAGAAGCTGCTCTTTGTTCTTGATAAATCCGTCTATCTGCACATATGACTTCGACTGGTTGGCGATCCTGGCGCTCAACTGGTCAAGGGTGCTAGCAACGGAAGTATAAAGATTTTCCTGATCCATCCCCTGTACCAGTTTTATCTCCAGCTCATGCTGATTCTCCCGGGCCCGGGCACTGTCCGGTATGGGGGCCGCTTCAAAAATGGCCCGGTATACATTGTTATCGCGTTTTTCGAGCTCTCCCATCTGCTCTTGCAACTTCTTGACCTTGTCATTAAGGGTATAGTAATTATCCTGCAACGCGTCATTCCGTTGCATAAGCCGCTTTTCATTGGCCGAAGGGAAGTATTTATAGGCAATGGAAACGAGGATCAAAGCAGTCACAATGGCTGCAGATAAAAATCCCAGGACGCGCAACAGGGTCACCCGTAAGGGGGTCTCCAGCTTTTCATAGCGGAGGGTGTTGGTATTATAGTAGTACTTGATCTTCTTCATCCTCGCGACAATGCAATCCATTCATTAAGGCTAGAACGACAAAACAGCCTGATTTGGTGTACCTTCGCACGGTTTTAAGGGACATGGCAGGCGCACAAATATAATTGGTGTGGGCCAAATAACAACCAAAGATTCTCCCGTTTATGATGACCAGTGCCGAAATAAGAAAGAAATTCCTGGATTTTTTTGTATCGAAAGGACACACAATAGTGGCCTCCGCGCCCATCGTCATTAAGAATGACCCCACCCTTAAATTCACGAATGCAGGGATGAACCAGTTCAAGGATTATTTCCTCGGCAACAAAAAACCACCGTACTCCCGCGTGGCAGACACCCAGAAATGTCTTCGGGTCAGCGGCAAGCACAATGACCTGGAAGAGGTAGGCGTCGACACCTATCACCATACCATGTTCGAAATGCTGGGCAACTGGAGCTTCGGCGACCCGATCGATCCCGCTGCCGGCTACTTCAAAAAAGAAGCCATTGCCTGGAGCTGGGAATTGCTGACGGCCGTCTACAATATTCCTAAAGACCGCTTATATGTTACCGTGTTCGAAGGCAGTAAGGAAAGCAACCTGCCACCCGACACGGAAGCCTACGACGAATGGAAGAAATGGATCGATCCCTCGCGCATCCTTATGGGCAGTAAAAAAGATAATTTCTGGGAGATGGGGGATACCGGCCCCTGCGGCCCCTGCACCGAGATACATGTCGACTGCCGGACCGATGAAGAACGCAAAAGAGAAGACGGCGCCTCGCTGGTCAACAACGATCATCCCCAGGTGATCGAGATCTGGAACAACGTATTCATGCAGTTCAACCGCCTCAAGGACGGCACGCTGCAACCGCTGCCAGCCAAACATGTCGATACCGGTATGGGGTTGGAACGGCTGGTACGGGTGATGCAGCAAAAGCACTCTAACTACGATACCGATCTTTTCACCGGCACCATCACCGCTGTCGAAAAGATCGTCGGAAAAAAATATACTGCAGGCGACAGCAAACAGGATATCGCTTTTCGCGTCCTGGCCGATCACCTCCGGGCTATCTCTTTTACCATCGCCGACGGCCAGCTGCCGTCGAATACCGAAGCGGGTTATGTTGTCAGGCGTATCTTAAGGCGGGCCGTACGGTACTATTATTCGTACCTGGACTACAAACATCCGCTGTTGTTCCAGCTCGTACCCGTGCTGGCCGGCCAGTTCAGCGAAGTGTTCCCCGAACTGAAACACCAGGCGGATTTCGTTGTCAAAGTAGTCAAGGAAGAAGAGGATGCGTTCCTTCGGACGCTCGACAAGGGCCTGAAACGGATAGACGATATCATGGCCGCTCTGCGCGCGGGCTCCTCTCCCGACTCAGCTGCGATAACCGGCTCCGGCGACAAGGTCCGGCACGCCGATCGCCCCGTGATAACGGGCGCAGCCGCCTTCGAGCTCCACGACACCTATGGCTTCCCTCCCGACCTCACCCGCCTGATCGCAGAAGAGAATGGAATGACCGTAGACATGCACGGATTCGAAGCTGAACTTAAAAAACAAAAGGACCGCTCCCGCGCCGCCACAGCCATCGACACCGAAGACTGGGTTGTACTCATCGACCATCCACTCGAGGAATTCCTCGGCTATGAGCTGTTGGAGACTAACACACAGATCGTCAAATACCGAAAAGTAAAAAAGAAGGGTCAGGAATCCTGGCAGCTTGTGCTCGAAGCGACGCCCTTCTACGCAGAAAGCGGAGGGCAGGTAGGCGACACCGGTATCCTGGTGACCGCCGCCGGCGATATACCCGTACTCGATACCAAAAAAGAGAATGGCCTGATCGTCCTTTTCACAGACAGGCTTCCTTCGGATCCCGGTGCGCCCATCCTTGCCAGGGTGGACAGGGCCAAAAGAAAGGCCACCGAGATCCACCACTCCGCCACGCACCTCCTCCATGCCGCCCTGCGGAAAGTGCTGGGTACGCATGTGGCACAGAAGGGGTCCCTCGTCAATAGCGAGGAGCTTCGGTTCGACTTTTCGCATTTTGCAAAAATGACAAGCGAGGAATTGACGGAAGTCGAAACCCTCGTCAATGAAAAGATAAGGGAGAACATTCCCGTGATCATCCGCGAGATGCCAAAGGAAGAAGCGCTCAAATCGGGCGCAATGGCCCTGTTTGGCGAGAAGTACGGGGACACCGTGCGCGTCGTCATCATTGATCCTGCTTATTCAGTCGAACTCTGCGGCGGCATGGGATGATGGTGAGGTAAGACAACTGACGCTCCATCTCCTGCCGCCTTGCTCCGCCCCAGACGAATTGGAGTGCCAACGCGCGTAACTCGCCCTCACTGACTACCCTGGTAATCGGCGCAGGGCTGCTTGTCCTCAGCGCGAACTGTGCCTCGATCTTGTTGTAAAGTTCCCTGCCGCGCACATAAGCCAGCAGGATGTTTGTATCAATGATCCGTTGTGGCATCATCCCATCGCTTTCAGTGCGGCTTGCAACTCTTCGTCGGTCTCCTCACCAGGCCACTGACCGACAATCATGTCCAGCGCCGTCTTGCCTGGCGGCGGCAGGCGGCGCGGCTTGATCTCATCGAGCGACTGCGGGACGGGTCGGTTCTTCAGGCCCGCGATTAGCGTCCCTATCACTGCCTGCTCGGTCAGCCCTTCCGGCGTCAGCCCCCGGCGCTCCGCCTCTTCCACGAAAGATGCCTCTAGTTCCTGCGGCAGTTCCAGCGTAATTGTCATGGTGTGCCTTTCTCGTCAAGCCGCCTCGCCCGTCCCTTCCATATAGGAACGATCCGCGCGACCTCCCGTTGCGCTTGTGCCTCCGTGCTGCCCGTAACCTCATTGTACCACTATATCAGAAACCTGGCACTTGTTCATGTTCCCTAGCAATAGAACATATGTTTCGGGTATCATAGGCCAGGAGAAGTTGTCTGCTAAACGTGGTGAAACGAGAGACGAGTCATGAAAACAGCACTCAACATTTCGCCGGATTTGCGATTACCGCTTGACCTCATCACGGAGACGGCGGCAATCATCGCGAAGCGGGGCGTCGGCAAAACCTATACGGCCAGCGTCATCACGGAAGAACTTCTGAAAGCCGGTGGACACGTCATCGCAATTGATCCCGTCGGGGTGTGGTGGGGCTTGCGGGCGTCGTCGGATGGTGAACCAGCCGGCGGCTTGCAAATCTTGATTTTGGGCGGCAATCACGGCGACCTCCCGCTTGAACCCGGCTCGGGCCGCGCCGTGGCGGATTTGATCGTTGACGAGCGGCTGTCGTGTGTTCTTGATCTTTCCCTGATGACACAGGAAGAAGCCGCGCGTTTTCTCGCACCCTTTTTAGACCGTCTGTATCAGATCAACCGTGCACCGCTGCATCTGATGGTGGATGAAGCCGACTCCGTTGCTCCCCAGGTTCCCGGTCGGGGTGAGTCTCCCATGCTTGCCGCGATGGATCGCATCGTGCGCCGTGGCCGCGCCCGTGGGCTGGGCGTCACGCTGATTACCCAGCGCCCCGCCGTCCTCAGCAAAAACGTCCTGACACAGATCGAACTCCTCATTACGCTCCGCCTGACCAGCCCTAACGACCGCAAAGCGATTGACGGCTGGATACAGGCGCAGGGTACGGAAGAGGAGCGGCGGGCGGTCATGGCGTCGCTGGCGACATTGGAGGTCGGCGAGGCGTGGTTTTGGAGTCCGGCCTGGCTGGGCCTGTTGAAGCGCGTTCACATCCGGCAGCGGCAGACTTTTGATTCGTCGGCGACGCCCAAGATAGGCCAGACTCTCGCCTCGCCTCGTACTCTGGCCTCGGTTGATCTATCCGCCCTGAAAGAGCGTTTTTCGGGTGCGCTTGTGGCGGCGGTGGAAAATGATCCCGACCAGTTGCGTCGCCAGATTGATCTGCTGGAACAGCAGTTACGAGAGCGACCTGTGGAGCACGTTGTCGAGCGGGTGGAAGTGCCCATCCTGCGGTCCGGCGAGGCCGAGCGGCTGGAGCGAGCGGCAGAAAACATGACGGCGATGGGAAAAGATTTGCTGTCCGTAGCCGGTGAAATCCGTGCTGTGTTAGCTAAGAACTCTTCCCCCACACCCGCTTTGCTTCCTGTTCCAGTGTCCCAATCGTCGCCATCAGATTTGAAGGCGGAACATTCGTCCGCCCGACCCTCAACACGGCTTATTAGCAATGGCACGATCACAGCACCACAACAGCGCATTTTAGACGCATTAGCCTCTTTCGCGGCGTTGGGGCTACAGCAAGTCGCGCGTAATAATGTTGCAGTGTGGGCTGACCAATCCCCGACCAGTTCTGGCTTCACAAATAACCTCGGACGCCTGCGGACGCTGGGGATGATTGAATATCCCTCTCCCGGCTTCGTAACACTGACACGAGCAGCAGAAGCGGTTGCTTCTCCAGCAATGCCTATCAAAACGCTCAACGATTTGCATTCAGCTGGATTGTTCGCCTTTCACGTCCACAAGGACGCATGTTAGTTGAACTAATCACCCGCTACCCTCATGCTCTGTCACGCTCGGAGCTAGCCCGGCGTGCCCAGCAGTCGCCGAGCAGTTCCGCATTCGGGAATAATCTGGGACGGCTCCGCTCCCTCGGCCTCGTGGTCTACTCAGGGCCAGGTGAGGCAGCCGCCACATCTCTGCTGTTCCCGATAAACTAGGGTGATTTAGACGCCGAGGGAAGGACGATAAGGTAAGTAACCTGCTGCAAGCACGGAGACGCGACAGCGGATGCGGCGATATGACGGTTAATAGTAAATATAATCCTTATTATTTAAGGTTAATGAGGTTAAATTAACCTTATTCAGTTGACAATACCGTATTATTCGGTTATAATACCATAGATGAAGCGCAATACTGCATTAAAGGAGACTGAAATGCCTACTGTCAACGAAGGCCCTGATCCTTCTGGGCCAAAAACTCGGCTTGCTGGAGGCAGCCGAAGCCCGAACTATCCACAAATGAACATTATACAGGCCATCGAGCGCATCAAAAAAGTCTATGCGGTAGAACATACCCATAGTGTGCCTGACCAAAGCATAGCGTCTGCTTTAGGCTACTCCTCCCTAAACGGCACCTCCAAAGTCGTCTTGTCTGCAATGAAGAAGTTCGGCTTGTTGGTAGCGAGTGGGGACGGCTTCAAAGTGAGTCAAGATGCAATCGCCATCATCGAACTACCGCCAGATGATTCGACTCGCATAGTGGCTCTGCACAAATCAGCCCTTCGCCCTCCTGTCTTCAAGCAGCTCTACGAGAAGTACGGCAACGATCTTCCAAGCGATGCCAGCCTCCGCCACTATTTGGTGAGCATCGGATTCGAGTCAGACGCCGCCAACCAAGTCATTCGCTTCTTCAAGGAGACGCTCAACTTTCTCAGTTCTCAGGCTCCTGTAAAGGAGGAGCAGCCAGAGTTAGAGCGGGAGGTAGAGGTCACCAAACGAACGCCGGAGGTAAGTCATACCACATCTCCTGCCATCACTCCAGTTAGAGAAGTTCAAGGAACTCAGCGGAACATAGCCGGAGGTTTTAGTCAACTCCGCTTCCCGGTATCTCCTGACTGCTTCGCGGAGGTCACGTTTACCTCACAAATCACCCAAGAGGCAATCAACAAACTGATCTCGTACTTGGAGATCTCTCTGGATCTTTATCCAGCACAGGCACTATCTCATCAAACGAGGGCAGATCGCAGGTCCAGAGCATCCAGTGAGTACGCAGAGGACGGTCTGGACGATGAGGAGTATGCAGAGGAAGAGTAAAACAACTTCTAACTTCCTGCTATCCTCATGCTCTGTCACGCTCGGAGCTAGCCCGGCGTGCCCAGCAGTCGCCGAGCAGTTCCGCATTCGGGAATAATCTGGGACGGCTCCGCTC
>CBDCBP010000004.1:0-165588 GCA_965214315.1 Puia sp.
ACTGGTTGCCCTTCTTTAACCTCGCTTCCGCATAAACGATGGCCTTGTCCTTCTGCCCTTGCACCAAATAGATATTGGCCACGTAGTAGGGCACCACTTTCTCGTAAGTAGGATTGTCCTCCACTATTTGGAAGGCCTGCAACGCATCGTTGTACTTCCTTTGGTAAAAGCAAATGAACCCATAATAATAATTGGCATCTGCATAATTGGGGTCCTGGGGCAGTTGCCTGATGGCATTGAACAGCGGAAGCGCATTGTCAAACTGCTTGAGCGTAAAATAGCAGTATCCTTCATGGAATTTAAGATCGGCGATTTCCCGGTTACTAAGATTATCGATCTCCGCATGATCGTACAACTTCACTGCCGCATTGTAATCCTGCTGCCGGAAATCATATTCCGCCAGATGAAAGCTCAGCATCCCCACCCTGGGCGCATTGTTCTCGAGTTCGATATAGTCCTCGGCGGCGGTGACGGCCGTTTTGTCATTCTGTTCCAATGCGCAAACCAGGTAATAGTACCGCACGTCGGCATATTCCACCGAATTGTTGCTTTTATCGGTTTCCCGCAGGCTATAATTCAGATCGCGGAAAATAGGAAAGGCCAGGCTGTAATACTCATGCTCGAAGAACTCCTTGCCCTGCCTGAATTCAGCCTGCGGATCGGTATAATAGGCGGTCTGCTGGGCAAATGACGAGAAAGCGAGAAGAAGGAAGGACGATAGAACAATATACCTCACTGGAATTATTTTTAATTGGACCGTCGGTCCATCGAAAACGTGCTAAAGTTTCTACTTATTTTACCGTTTACCAAACATCGTTCCAAACAGGTGTGGATAACTGGCACGTTTAACATTTCCTTATAACTATTAAAAAAAAACGATCTTCACTTTTTAAACACAATATCACACATGAAGAAATTCTTTTCCACCCAGTATTCCGAAGGTGCCTTCAACATCGCACTCCTGGTTCTGCGTGTAACCTTTGGCTTGATACTCTGCTTCTATTACGGCCTCGATAAACTCAAGAACTTCGGCCACCTGCAATATGTGTTTCCTGACCCCTTTCATTTCAGCCACCGCATTGCCCTGGCGCTGGTCATCTTCGCCGAACTCCTCTGCAGCCTGCTGATCGCCCTTGGCCTCTTTACCCGCTTCGCCGCACTGGTCGCCGTCATTACCATGGGCGTAGCCGAATTCTGGGCCCTCCATGGACATGTGAATATGTTAGCCGGCTATCCGCACGAACAAGCCTACCTTTACCTCGCCGCCTTCATAGCCATTCTACTCGTTGGGCCGGGCCGCATCAGCGTCGACGGAGCAATGGGCAAATAGCTACTACCGGGCTGCGCCAAAAAGCCACCGGCCCGCTTAACAGCATTATAATGTACACCAGCGAAACACAAGTCCGCGTACGCTATTCCGAGACCGACCAGATGAACGTGGTCTACTATGGCAACTATGCACAATATTTTGAGGTGGGAAGGGTTGAAGCCATGCGCTCGCTGGGGCTGAGCTACAAAGAGCTGGAGGCAACCGGGATTATCATGCCCGTCGTAGAATTTAAGGCCCGGTTCCTCCGGCCCGCCCGTTATGACGACCTGCTGACCATCCGCACGACCGTAAAACAACTGCCCACCGCCCACCACATCGAATTCATCCAGGAAGTGTACAACGAAAAAGGGAAAATGCTGACAAGCGGTTACGTGATCAATTATTTCGTCCTGGCTGAGACCATGGAAAAGACACAAGTGCCGCCCGAAATGCAGGAAAGGCTGAAACCGTATTTCAGCTAACTTTGTTCCATGGACAAGCTCATCGTCAGTATTATAACCATCGGAGATGAATTGCTGATCGGACAAGTCGTAGATACCAATAGCGCCTGGATGGCACAGGAACTCAACAAAAATGGCCTCTGGGTCGGCCGCCGCGTAGCCGTCGGCGACACGCGGGAAGATATCTGGAATGCCCTCGACGAAGCGTCCGGCAGATCTTCCGTTATCCTCATCACCGGCGGCCTCGGTCCGACAGCGGACGATATCACCAAACCTTTGCTGCGCGATTATTTTGGCGGCAACATGGTGGTCGACGAAGGCGCACTCGCCAATGTCAAATGGATCTTCGAACAGGTGTTGAAACGACCCATGCTCGAACGCAACCTCCAACAGGCAGAGGTACCCGATACTTGTACCGTCATCCAGAATCGCCGCGGCACAGCCCCGGGGATGTGGTTTGAAAAGAACGGCCGCATATTCGTGTCCATGCCAGGCGTACCCTTCGAGATGAAAGGCATGATGACAGACACCGTCCTGCCTGCCTTAAGACTGCGCTTTACCCTTCCGCACATCGCTCACAGAACCCTCCTGACGGCAGGCATCGGCGAATCTTTCCTGGCCGAACACATAAAGACCTTCGAGGAAGCCCTGCCTTCTTCCATCAAGCTGGCCTACCTGCCCAATTACGGTATGGTCCGCCTGCGACTCACCAGCCGCGGCGAAGACCTCCAGACACTGGACGCAGAATTGGATAAACAGTTTGGCACGTTAAAAAGCCTTGTCGCGGAGTGGATGGTCATTGACGCCGACATCTCCCTCCAGGAGGCGGTCGGCCGCCTGCTCGTCTCAAAAGGAAAGACCCTTGGCACCGCCGAAAGCTGCACGGGGGGCTATATAGCGCAACTCATCACCTCCATCGCCGGCTCCAGCCGGTACTTCAAAGGATCGGTCGTCAGCTACGCCAACGAGATCAAGACGAGCCTCCTCCACGTCGGCCAGCAAACCCTCGACAGCAATGGCGCGGTCAGCGAAGCCACCGTCAGGGAAATGGTTAAAGGGGCTTTGTCCATCTTGAACACCGATTTCGCAGTCGCCACCTCGGGGATCATGGGGCCGGACGGCGGTACGACCGAAAAACCCGTCGGCACAGTATGGATAGCCACCGGAGACCATCAACATATCATTGCCCGAAAAATGTCTCTCCGGTTCGACAGACAACGGAATATCGAATTGACAGCTACGAACGCCCTGAACCTGCTGCTCAACACAATCCGCAGCCAGGACGGTCGCGGATAAAATAAAAAAACTACCTTTGATCCTCAAAATCTTCTAACGTATGGCTCTTGTCGATCTGGTAATGCCAAAAATGGGCGAAAGTATCATGGAAGCCACCATCCTGAAGTGGCACAAGCAGCCCGGCGATGCCGTTCGACAAGATGAAACGGTGTTGGAGATCGCTACCGATAAGGTGGACACCGAAGTACCCTCCGTGACGGAAGGCGTTATAGAGGAACTCCTCTTTCACGTCAATGACGTAGTGCCGATCGGTTCCGTCATCGCCCGCATCCGCACCACCAATATGTCAGCCAACGGATCTGCCCCCAGCCTGACAGGCGCCCCGACTCACTCAGGCGCCCCGACGCAACTAGGAACGACTACCCAATCAGGCGCTCCGGCCCAACTAGGAACGACGACCCACTCAGGCGCTCCGACCCACTCAGGCGCTCCGACGCAACTAGGAACGACTACCCAATCAGGCGCTCCGACGCAACTAGGAACGACGACCCACTCAGGCGGCTACACCCCCTTCCTGACAGACCACGCGCCCTCTTACGCACCATCGGCCAAAGCCGCGACCAACGGCAACGCAGCACGGTTCTATTCCCCCCTCGTGCTGAATATAGCCGCCAATGAAGGCGTTCCACTCACCGAATTGGAGTCTATTCCCGGCAGTGGCAACGAAGGCCGGGTCACCAAAAAAGATATCCTGCAATATGTCGCGGACCGGCGCTCCGGCAATTTGCCCGCCGCCACCCCGATCGCCATCAATACACCGGCCGAACCTCCCAAGCCCCTTTCTATACAGACGCAGGCCCCAATGACCATCCAAAGCGGCAACGTCGAGATCGTGGAAATGGACCGGATGCGCCGGCTGATAGCCGACCACATGGTGCGCAGCGTGCATACCAGCCCACACGTCACCAGCATATCCGAAGCCGATGTCACCCATTTGGTCCACTGGCGGGACAAAACAAAAAAGGAATTCGAGAAAAGAGAGAATACCAAGCTCACCTTTACCCCATTGTTCATCGAAGCAGTCGTCCGCTGTATAAAAAAGTACCCACTCATCAACAGCTCCCTTGACGGCGATAAGATCATCATCAAGAAAGACATCAATATCGGCATGGCTACGGCCCTGCCCTCCGGCAACCTCATCGTGCCCGTCATCCGCAACGCCGACCAGCTGAACCTCACCGGGCTCGCCCGCCAGGTCAACACACTTGCCGACAACGCCCGGCAAAGCAAGCTAAAACCCGATGACACCCAGGGCGGCACCTTTACCCTGACCAATGTCGGCACCTTCGGCAGCCTCATGGGTACCCCGATCATCAACCAGCCACAGGTAGCCATTTTAGCCGTAGGAGCCATCAAAAAGCGGCCCGTTGTGCTCGAAACGCCCGAAGGAGATGCCATCGTTATCAGGCATATGATGTATATCTCGCTGTCCTACGATCACCGGATCATCGACGGCAGCCTTGGAGCAACCTTCTGCTCGGCCGTAGCCCGCGAGCTCGAGAACTTTCCCACCGACCGGGAATTCTAGCCCGCGGCCGGCCCACCCGCCCGACTACTCGCGCGCCGCTGCCTTACGCGCCTTCTGGTTTCCCCTTGCTTTTTTCATAGGATCTTCGTAAATTGAATCATTACCCCATTAAAAGAAGATCTCCATGAAGACGCTATCCGAAACCTGGTTCGCCGATGGTTACATCGATTTCGAATTAAAAAAGTATACCCTCCTTGCTTACTTGCAGGAGATCCATAAGCAATTCGATCAGCACAAGCTCTACCCGCAGCTGGCCGATATCATCTTCCACTACAACAACCTCGCAGCCTTCCGCGAGAACAAAAAGTACCTGCAGGAACAATTTCCAAAGAAATTGACCGGGCTGCAGATCGAAAGGCTCCAGGTTTTGTATGAACAAATGATAGAGGACGACGAGCTCATGAAAGAGCTCGAAGAGATCATCAATTATGCCGCGCAGGAGATCCGGCAAACCATCAGCAACGGCACCGAGATCTATGAGTTCGTGGAGGAGAAACTGGTCATCTTCCCCGTCGGCCTGGTTCCCCTGGATAATTGCGAAGGCTATTTTTTCCTGAGTACGGGCACCAACTCGGATACCCGCGTCTACCAATACCGACTGAGCTTCTTCGAAAAACACGATGAGAAATACCGCAGCATCCGGACCGAATACATCGACAGCTGGGCCCGCGGGATCGTCAACACCTACGAGAATATTAAATCCGAGCTGCTTCGGCTCAAGACCGGTATTCCTAACCCGGCCGTATACTCGATAGAAACAGAATTAAAATTTCCGGTGGATGAGACCCTGCTGCCCATCGCGAAAAGAACCCTCGTCCGCTATATCAGCAGCAAGGCCGCCTAAGCTGCCGAAGACGCCAATGCAGGCATAGACACCGAAGCAGCCCAAACCACCGAATTACACTAAGCCGCCTAAGCCGCCGAAGCAGACTAAGCCGCCGAAGACGCCGAAGCAGACTAAGCCGCCTAAGCCGCCGAAGCAGACTAAGATGCCGAAGCAGACTAAGATGCCGAAGCCTCCGAAGCACCCTTAGATCGCTTGCGTCGAAGCCGTACCATCTGCAACACAATAGACAACAGGATCAATACAAGGCCAATATAGAAGCCAATACTCAAATACTTATCCTCCCTGAAAAGCAAGAATGCCAGCAGGATCCCATACACCGGTTCAAGATTATAGCTAAGGTTCACCGTAAACGCCGATATACGCTGCAGCGCACTCATGGAGAGATTGAAAGCCAGTACCGTACAAAGCCAACTCAGGATCAATAGCCAGCCCAGATCCGCCCAGCCGGGGATCAGCGAAGAAACCCGGAACACATGCAGGTAAAAAGGCAGCAATGCCGACAACACCAGGAAACCACCACTCAATTCGTATAAAGTGACATTTACAGCCGACACCCGCTGCAAGATGCGCTTGTTCAACACCGGAAAAAGACTGCCCAACAACGCCGAGACCAGACCGATAAAAATGCCCGTTTTAAAATGCGGGTCCACCTGAAAAATAAAAAAGATGCCCACGATCACCAGCAGTCCCAGCAACAACTCCACGACGTCGATCCGGTGACCAAGCACCAGCGGCTCGATAAGCGCTGTAAAAAAACCGATTGCCGAAAAACACAAGAGTCCGACCGAAACATTCGAATATTTGATGCTGCCATAAAAAGCCACCCAGTGCAGCGCCGCAATGCCGCCGATACCAATGATCCGCCAGACATCCCGCCGGTCGATCCGCAAGGCCTGCTTGCGAAACAGCGCCAGCAGCCAAAGCAGGGGAACAGCGAGCAGCAGCCGCCACCAAACCAGCAAACCTTCATTGAGGGAAATAAGCTTACCAAGGACACCGGTAAGTCCGGCAAGCAGGACAGCAACATGGAGCCGGATGAAGGCTTTCTTCATTTGCCAATGGCTTCTTCTGAGAAGGAAGGCATGGCTATCGAATCATTTTTTACCCGGTTACGATAATTCTTGAACAAAGCCTGCCAACGCAGGTTCAAAACGCCCAGAATACCCTCCTTTACGATACCCTTGTTCATTTTGGAGACGCCGAATTTCCTGTCCTCGAAAATGATCGGGACCTCTTTTATTTTAAAACCCAGCTTCCAGGCGGCAAATTTCATCTCGATCTGGAACGCATAGCCGACAAAACGGATCTGATCGAGGTTGATCGTCTCCAACACTTCCTTTTTATAACATACAAAGCCGGCAGTAGGGTCCTGCACCGGCATCCAGGTGATCAGCCGCGTATACAGCGAGCCACCCCTCGAAAGCAGCACCCGGTCACGCGGCCAGTTCACATTCCCGCCACCCTTCACGTACCGCGACCCAACGGCCACATCACCCCCCTGCCGCTTGCAAGCCTCATACAGCCGCTCCAGGTCCTTCGGATTGTGCGAAAAATCGGCATCCATTTCAAAGATGAAATGGTAATTATTGCGGACGGCCCACTTAAATCCATGTATATATGCCGTTCCCAACCCCAGCTTACCCTGACGTTCTTCAAGGAACAGCTGACCAGCATATTTTACCCGGAGCTCCTTGACGATCGCCGCCGTTCCATCCGGAGAGCTATCATCTATAACAAGCACATGATACCCCTGTCCAAGCTGAAAAATTGCTTCCAGGATACTGGAGATATTTTCCTTTTCGTTATAAGTAGGTATGATGACGATCTTTTCCAACTGCCCGGTTATAAGTTAAGATACAAAAATAATGCTTTTCGCTGGCTCCTCGCTCGTCACCCTTTTTTTAACATAGTCCTGTTGAAGATCTCAGTTAGCTTCTGCTTGGTGTGGAGCGGAAAATCACCCTTCATCATCCAGTCGTAATATTGCGGTTCCGCCTTCAGGATGTCGGCAACGGACCTTCCCTTGTGTTTGCCGAAGTTGAAGACCTCGACCCCATTCTCCATAATGAATCGCCGCGCAAAATCAACCACCGCCTCTTCCCCGATACACTTCAATATCGTATCGATATTCGTTCCCAATTGGGGATACTTTACCACCTGCGCCACCAGGACTTCCCAGGTCGCCGAAGCATCCACCTCGGCTCCATGAGCGCCCTCCAGGTCCTTACCGCAATAAAACCGGTAGGCCGCACTCAGCGTCCGCTGCTCCATCATATGAAAGATCTTTTGAACGTCCAGCAGTTTCCGCCCCTTACCATCAAATTCCATTCCGATCCGCAAAAACTCCTCCACCAGCATCGGAATGTCGAATCGATTGCTATTATACCCTGCGAGATCACAATGATCCAGGAACTGTTTCAGTTCATTGGCTACCTGCCGGAAATTCGGCGCGTCTTTCACCATTTCATTGGTAATACCATGTATATCAGCAGATACCTGTGAGATCGGCATCTCAGGATTGAGGAGCTTCCGCTTGACCAGTTTCTTCCCATCTGGCATGATCTTCACAATGGCAATTTCAACAATGCGGTCAGTGCCCAGGTTGATCCCCGTTGTCTCAAGATCGATGATCGCCAACGGCCGAGTTAATTGTAACATGCTTTTGATATTATAAAATCTCCTACTTTGTAAGATGATCGACCAGTGAGTTTAAATCAAGTCCATCATAATTACCCGAGCTCATTAAAAGCAAATTAGCATTTTTGTAAGATCGTTCCATCAGCCAATTTTTTAATTCTTCTTTTTCCTGCATGACGACCAGGCCCGGCTTGGCAAATTCACGCGCCACATTCTCCCCCGGCAGCGGTGGAAGCCGCTTCAACGCCAAGGCGTGCCGGGAATAAAACACCACAGCCTCGTCAGCCAGGTCAAGCGCCCCTTTGTATTCATGAAGGAATTGTTCGTTCAGGCTGCTATACGTATGCAATTCCAGCACAGCGATCAACCGCCTTTCCGGAAACTGCATTTTTACCGCCTGCATCGTAGCCTTTACCTTGGAAGGCGCATGTGCGAAATCCCGGTATATACGGACCCCGGGGTGTTCGGCCATCAACTCCAACCGCTTCGCAGCCCCGGTAAAACCGGCCATCCACTGCAAAAATGGACCCGCTTCCATGCCTAATTCCCTGGCAACGAGAAAAGCAGCGTGCGCATTCAGCAGATTATGCTCACCGAAGACCTTCAGCACGCCTGTTTCTCCCCCACATTCGACCTCGCCAAAATTCACAAACGTAACACCGTTTTCTATGCGATGCCTGGGGACACCATATCCAACCCTTCTTACCGGGGAAGGATGTTCGTTGACGAGCTGCTTCAGTACGGGATCGGTCTCATTGTAGATCAATACCCCGCCCGGCTCGATCTTATCCAGAAAAATTCGGAATTGCTCCAGGTAATTGTCAAAAGTAGGGAAGACATTGATGTGATCCCAGGCAATGCCGGTAAGGACGGCGATATGGGGGAAAAGAAAATGGAATTTTGGCCGCTTTTCCAGGACACTCGCCGGGTATTCATCCCCTTCACAAATGATCAGCGGCGCACGGGTGATATTGACCGACTGTAAAAACCCTTCCAACCGCGCCCCGACCAAATAGTCAAAGTCAAACCCCGCATGCTGCAGCACGGTCATGATCATCGCCGTCGTTGTCGTCTTGCCATGACTCCCGCCGACGACCACCCTCTTCTTGTCCCGGCTTTCCTGATAGATGTATTCCGGGAAAGAATAAATGGGTAAAGCAAGCGCAGTCGCCCTCAACAATTCGGGATTATCCCCCTTGGCATGCATTCCCAGGATGACGGCATCCAGGTTCGCATGGATACGGTCTGCCTGCCAACCCATTACGCCTGGCAAGAGACCTGCCTGCTCAAGGTTCGTCCTGGCCGGTTCGAAGATCTCATCATCACTGCCGGTTACGAGATACCCCTTCCGCTTGAGGGCAATAGCCAACTGGTGCATGACACTGCCCCCAATGGCGATAAAATGTACTTTCATAGCGCCGTAAATGTATTCAACCTCAATTAATTAGCCAAAAACTTTACGCAAGCAGGCCCGGAGGGCTTGCACAATTGGAATATTTTATCTTACTTTGTACCAGTGCAGTGATGATTCGTACACACTATCCTTCGAAACAGCCCTCCCAATCTCTTATTACCACCGGCAGATACCCCCAGAACAATTGACGCGATGTCCGTATCCCCTTGAATTACCTGGTCTCATATCCGTTTTCAACCAGGCAATTTCGTTTTAATCCTAAATACCACATCAAGTTAAAAACTTCACAAAATGAGAAAGACAATTATTTTTCTGGTAATCGCCATGGCCGTTGCTACTGCATTTACTTCTTGCGCTTCTTCAAGAGGCGGTTGCGCGATGAGCTCTGGATACGTTGGATATGGTCATAGCGTGAATCGCTAAACGGGTAGCTCCGCGATCCCTGGACGGTAATCCCGGCGCATTTTCTCCTATACTTTCCCAAATTTTTTTGTCAGGTTATCGTTTTACGATAACCTTTTTTTATTATCGGTGTTATAGCACAAAAAGCACGTACGACTACCATGAACTGGATCCCTTTGCAAACCGAGTCGCAACTCGAAGACATCAAGGCTAAATCGGCCGGCCGCCCCCAGCTTATTTTCAAGCACAGTACCCGCTGCTCCACCAGCGCCTTGGTCAAAGGCAGGCTGGAAAGGGCCGAAAAGCCCGAAGCCATTGACTTCTATTACCTGGATCTCATCAACTATCGCCCCATATCCAATAAAGTGGCCGACCTCTTCCGCATCGACCACGAATCCCCACAGGTGCTGCTGATCCGCGACGGTCAATGCGTCTATGACGAAAGCCATATGGGCATCACGATGGCCGACATCGTCGACGCCGTAGCGTTTTAGCCCCACCGGCCGGCTACCCCGCACCTGCCCCACCGGCCGCTAACCCCGCCAGCTGGCTAACCCTGACCGACCCCACGGGCACTAACCCCTCCGGCCCCAATAACTGGCTACCCCGCACCGGCCCGACCGGCCACTACCCCCCCTACTAGCAGGCTACCCCGGTCGGCCCTACCGGCCGCTAACCGCCATCAGCCCTATCGGCCACTGACCCCCCCGGCCTCACTAGCCGGCTACACCGCACCAGCCCGACCGGCCACTACCCCCACCAGCGACCGCCAAAATCCCCACTGGCCCCTATACGCCTTCAACCCTATTGTGGTGGCGCCAGGCATGGGATTGAACGTCTTCTTTACCTTTACCGCGCTAGCAACCCTCAAAATTCCCCGCAGGGAAGCCCTCAGCGACGCCGCCGACGCCAACGCCGAAAAAGACATCCATCGTTTCTATCGCGTCGCCGCCCATAACGCCGCCGTATCGGTGATCGCCATCACAGGAACACTCGCCAGGCCCCAGTAAAATGTCCACCAGCACAAATACGTTTTGCGCAGCAGCCCGACAGTCCCGCAACCCGCTACAGCCACCCGACAGCGCCACAACCACCGCCACCGCCAGACAGCGCAACCACCCACCGCCACCGCCCGACAGTGCAACAACCCACCGCAACCGCCAGACAGCGCCACAACCACCGCAACCGCCAGACAGCGCCACAACCACCGCCACCGCCCGACAGCGCCGCAACCCTCCTCCGCCAAACCGTTCGCGACCATACCCCAAACGACCATACCCCAAACAACCACAACGCGAACGACCACACCGCCAAACGCCCATACCCCAAACGACCATACCTCAATCAACCACAACGCTAACTACCACGCCCCCAAACACCCCCCAACACCCCCACCCCAAACACCCCATCCTAATAGGGCTTCTCACCCACAATGTTGCCCGGAGCCGCATACCGACAAACAAGGAAATCGGTCTGACCATTACTGGCTAGCGCACACCCTACAAACTGCGTATTCTTCCATACGATCTGCGTATAATGCCCAACGACTTCAGTACGATTGACCGTACAAGTAGGAAAAACATCATATCTGAAGGAGCGTTTCTCGTTTCCCCACATGCCCACCATGTCCGAATAAGCAAAAGAATTGGCGGTGCCTGCAAAAAGATTTTCTCCCTCCCGCCCACGAGCAGACACATCATGGTCCATTTCGTTGATCGCTGCGAGATGCTTCGCCCATGCCAGCGCATCTTTAGCAAGCTCCGCCGACCACATCAGCGATGGCTCTTTCAAAGCTGTCCTATAATGATTGTGCGCCTGGAGGATCGTATCGATAAAGGCACTGTCAGTATAAACAACCTTCGCCGATTGAGAATGCCCCTGCAAGGCAAAGAACATGAAGCAGCATACAAACAACATTATAAAGCGCATAGCATATTTTTTTCTTTTAACATTTAACCCGCTAACAACAAAAAAAATCGTGCCGATCATTGTACTCTTATCTTTTTTAACGAATTTTAAAACGACAACCTATTCCTGATTTTATCCCGCTATTGGACTCCTATCCAGGCCCAAATTACGCCCACCTTTTTCTATCCGCTCTTGATTACGGTAATTGCGATTCTTGTCTTAACTACTATTTTACTGTGTAAATCATACTCACTATGTTCAAAAAACAGGTAATGCTGGAGTGTGTCTCGGCCCTGCTGATAGGGTTGTTCCTGTACGCGGGTCTAAGCAAATTTATGGACTTTAACACATTTGTCGGCGAGATGAAGAATCAGCCCTTGCCGAAGGCCTGGGCCCCATACCTTGTCTGGCTCATTCCTGGTACGGAGGTCGTTTTGTCCCTGCTGCTGATCTTCGAACGTACAAGACTGTTAGGTTTCTATGGTGCCGTAGTGCTGATGGGTTTGTTTACGGCCTATACGATGCTCATCCTCTTACATGTCTTTCCCCGTGTTCCCTGCTCCTGCGGCGGGATCGTCAAACGGTTGACCTGGCAACAGCATCTCGCGCTCAACTTGTCCTTCGCGGCACTATCACTCAGTGGTGTGATCATCCAACGTCGGAAGTACCTCAATTCAATAATCATCAACAAAAACAAAAACAGTTTCGTATGAAAAAAGTAAAATGGACACTGATGTCTCTCGCCGTCTTTATCAGCGTAGGCGGCGCCTTCGCCACCCGTCTGCACAACTTCGGTTGTTCAAGCGACACGCAATATCATTATGCCGGCGGTGTGTATACTGCAGCCGGCGTGTTGGGCGTCAACTATGTCTGCGATGCAGGCAGCAATACCTGCACCTATTATACGACCGATAATATTCACTATTATCCCTGTCAGACCGGGCTTTATTGCACGGCCAACTGCCTGACCGGAGGAGACCCAACACCGGCCAAACCGCAAAAACCGATTCCTAGTTCCGAACATTCTGCGCAATAGCGCTTAGGCTGATCACATCAGGCGGGATCGGTAGCACATATAGATCACTGCCAGGCGTCAACGTATACCATGTCCCATTCAGGTTGCGGGTCAGTGTGTCGTTGGCGCCTTCGGCATTCAGCCGCCGCAGATCGGTCCAGCGCAGGCCCCGGAATGCCAATTCCTTCCGCCTTTCCAGTAACACCGTGTCGAGCGCTTCGTTCGCCGAGTGTACCGTATAGCCGGGAAAAGTCCCCGCCCGCCACCGCTTGCTCAGCAAGGTATTGATATCGGCCATGGCCGCATCCGCATCGCTGTCACGTGCCGCACCCTCCGCCCGGATCAGGTAAAGCTCATCTGTCGCCAACCCGCCGAATGGGAAACTAGTGCCCGTATAACTCCCCTTCAGGTACGAGGAGTCCGAAGGCTTGTAATGGTAGCAGATCACACGCCGCAGGTCATTCGGATCATACGATTGTATCAATCCCGGATCGATCCGGGTACTTGGATGGAAAGGGCCTCCTGTCAGCGCGGTTACATAGGTAACGCCCCCCACGGCTGCTCCAAGGAAACTGGCCTGGTAAAGCGTTTCTGGGTTCAGCAGGTCGAAAGGTTGCCCCGCCGTCGTATCCACTGCATTATAATCGATCAGCGTGGAGTAGGCCTGCAACGCGCTGTCCGCATAAGCCCTGGCCTGGGGATACTTGCGCATGCTCAGATAGACGCGCGCCAGCAGCGCCTGCGCGGCTACCCTTATCGGTCTGTTTCGGTAAGCGCCGGGGCCGCCGCCCGGCAAAAACAAATCCGCCGAATCCAGGTCCCGAATGATCTGTTCGTAGGTCTGCCCAATCGTCGAGCGGGTCGACACGGGATTGATATCGGCATGCAGCCGAAGTGGAATACCATACGGCGAATTAAGTAACGAATCGGCATAAATGGGCGCAAAGACCTGTGCGATATTGTAGAAGGCAAAGGCCCGCAGGAAAAGCGCCGAACCCTCCAGCGCATTCCATTGCGCCGCACTATCCCGATTTGGCTGGCTGCCCAATCCGTCCAATACTACATTCGCATACAATACCTGTTGATAAGGCGTATTCCAGTCCTGCTGACCGCCTTGTCCCTCGAATATATCCGGCGCCCATATATAGGAATTTTTCTCACGCGTGTCCAGCATTTGCCAATAGGGGTAAGTAAAAAAATAATCGTCCGTCGAAGCTTCCCCAAGCGTCGGCACCAGCCCAAACACGGCCGTATTGTCGAGCAGGGCTTGAAAATCGCTCAGCGTGGTTGGCACATCCAGATCTGTGCTGGCCTTGGCGTCCAGAAACCCTTTGTGACAGGCAGGCAATACGCCCGGCAATAGCAAAAGCAGCAACAAAAATCGTTTGGTCATATGTGCTCCATAAAAATACATCATCGTTTTTTTAGTAGTCGACCCGCACCCCGACCGCCAGCGTACGCGGCAGCGGCATTCCCGCCACGTAGTCCGGGTCGATCCCCACATGATTGGCCTTCCAGAGTATGCCCAAATTATTCCCATACACGCACAAATGGATTACCTGCACCGGCAATCGGGAATGTGCCTGTTTGGTCCAGTCGTAACTTAATTGCACATCCTGCAACCGGATATTGTCTCCTTTTTCCACCAACACGGTCGCATGCTGATAGAATTCGTCCCGGTTGGGATCACCGGGGTAGGTCATAGCCGGTACGGTGGTATGCTGCTCATCTCCCGGATGCTGCCAGCGCCTTTCATAATCCGATACCCCCTGCGAGTTACCGGTATACACTGCATCATACAAGATCGAGTTTCGCCGGAAAACAGCGCCAAGCTTGTACAGGATATTGACCGAAATGCCCCATTGCTTCCAGTAAAAACTGCTCCGCCAGCTGCCAAAAACCGGCGGATTTATGGGCCCCTTGTATACCAGGTCATGGAGACTGTCCGAAGACAGGATACTGCCATAGTCCTGGCTTATCTTTCCATTTAACAAACCCTGCGGATTGCCGCTCTGCGGGTCCAGCCCTTCCCAGTGCAAGGCATAAATGCTATAAAGCGGCTTACCCGCAAGCGGATTTATGGTCGAGGAGCCCAAATAATAGTCCACATCCGCCTGCTTCTCCTTATACCTGGTCACCCGGTCCAACACATAGCTGAAAAGAAAAACCGTGTTCCAACGCACTTTGCCAATGTCATTGCCGGCATGCAGGGTCAGATCTACCCCGCGGTCCTGCATGTTAGCCGCATTTCCCTCGAAGACGCTGACGCCCGTTGTGGGGTCCACCGGGCTCAGTCCGATCAGGTCGATTCCCGACTTGCTATAATATTCCAGGCTGCCGCCCAGCCGGTTTTCCGGCGTCGCAAAATCTACCCCGGCATTGAATATATGAACTCTTTCCCAACGCAGATCGGGGTTCGGCGGATTGACGATGGTAGAGAATACGGCATTGTAGACATTGGGACTGGTGTTGATCGAAGCTGTCGTATAGGCCGAAACACTCCGGTCGATATTGCCGTTATACCCATCGGTCAACCGCAGCTTCAGGAACGGCAATCTATCCAAATGATAAAATTTCTCCCGCGAGAGTTCCCACCCTACTCCAGCGGACCAAAGGGGGACTGCTTTCTGATCCGCCCTTACCCCAAGCAGATTGCTTTCGTCCCGGCGCACACTGCCCGAAACCATATAACGGCCATAATACGAGTATTCCGCATTGGTGTAATAGGAAAGATAGCGTTCGGCGGTGCCAATTTTGGCATTCCCATAAGGGATCTGCTGGTACGCACCGCTGGTATATTGCTGGAACAGATCTGCATAATCCACCCCCACACTACTCCCCAACCCAGGGTCATAGCTATACAACCAATTCGTGCGATCATTGCCTTCGATGTCCCGTACTTCGAAGCCGCCGATCATGTTCAACCGCCCATTCCGGAATAGCGAATCGTTGTAGTTCAATTGGGCCCGTACATTGTTCGCGGTATACGTGTTCATCGTCTCGTTCAGGATACCCCCCCGTGGCACGGGGAAAGAAAGCACGCCGCCTGTATTTTGCGTATACTCATTGATCATGTTCCGCGCGAACCAGGTCTGCGGGCCATAATAGTTCACAAAATCGCTGTCGCCCCGCCCGAACTGATAATAGATGCGGGCGTCGAGGCTTTTTAGGATGGCGTACCGCAGCCCGATATCGATCCGATAGTCCGTCATAGTCAGTTTACTATTCGCATTGCGCAGTTCCTGCAAGGGCCGGTAATGCCAGTCCAGCAATTGGCCGCCGCCCACCGTATCTACGTAGGGTTGCCGCAGCACATAGTTGACGGGCAAGGCGTTGCCCTGCGCATCGGCCAATTGCGCATAGGGATACGTCACCCCGCTGCCCGCCGCGTTATTCAAATAGGTGCTGCTGGCCGTAAACGCAAACCCCGTGGTCAACTCGAGTTTCGATGGAATTACCTGGTAGCTGTTCTTACCCGTCAACGTCACCCGATCGTATTCATTCCTTACCAGGTTGGCGGAATTTCGGTCATACCCCGCAGAGAGATAATATTGATCCTGGACGCCGCCGCCGCTTACATTCAACGCGTATTGGCTATTGAGGCTATGTTGATAAAAATACCGGTCCAGATCTCTTCGCGTATCCACTTTCCGCAGCGCATTTATCTGCGCATAGGCATCTCCCGGGTCGAGGGCGCCGCCCGCTACCCGCCCAAGCAGCTCCACCACAGGCGTTAGCGCCGGACCATTGGCAATTGGCAGCGACGGGATATAATTCCCTTGTTGGAAAAGATACTCCTCGATACCTATGTAATCGCCGGACGAAAGGATCGGCTGATAGTATACATTAGGCTTCCAACCCGTCGTCACACTGCTATTAAAGCTGATCTTGGGCGCCTGGTTAAGCCTCCCCTTCTTCGTCGTGATCACGATCACCCCATTTCCCGAAAAAGCACCCCAGATCGCCGCCGCCGCCGCATCCTTCAGGATCGTGACACTCTCCACGTCTGCCGGGTTGATATTATTGAGATCACCCGGGTAAGGGAAATTGTCCACTACCACCAATGGATTGGGATTGCCATAAATGGTACTCCGGCCACGCACCGTAATCGTCGATTGGTTAGTACCGGGCTCGACATTCTTGTTGAAGAGTACGCTGCTCGTTACACCATCGATCCTGTCCAGGACATTGGTGGACACTCTCCTGTTCAACAGGTCGTTATCGACCACATCAAAAGAACCTGTAGTGGAGATGTCCTTCTTCGTTTGGTAACCCGTATGCACGACCGTAGCCTCCTTCATCTCACCTGCTTTGGATTGCAAGGTGAGGATCAGTTCGCGCCCATCCGCGGGCATCGCCACCACCCGGGATTCAAACCCGATGCTCGAGACCAATAACCGGGGATCGGCATAATGCGTTTTCAGCGAGAAATGCCCGTCGTCCCTGCTGATAGCGCTCGCATCATCGGGAGCGATGATATTGGCGCCGCCGATCGGTTCCATATTCTCATCCTGGATCACGCCATTGATGGTCCGCTCGGCTCTGGGTCGAACAGTTACATTGATCGTCTTGTCGGAAATATTTAACGTGTAGATCAGCAGCGGCTGATCGCTGAAGCAGCGCCTGACCAGTTCCTCTACCGGCATGTTCTTCACGGAGAAGGTCAACGGACGTGACAACCGAGGCCAGTCGCCCTCACCGAGATAAGCAAAACCTGCCAGATCGCGGATATCCTGCAGCACTTTCTCAAGCGGTGCATTCCGCTCGGTCAAACTGACCAATCCACCACTTTGCGCAGATGCAATGCGGCAGATCATCAGACAAACACAAAAGGTAAGAACAGCCAGGTTTGGCGCCCGCATCGACACTCAGGTTTAAAACAAATAAAGTTACAGCCTGCAAAGCATGAAAAAATGTAAAATAAATACTTATTTATTACTTTTCATGACCGCGGGCTGTAACTGGCGGACTTGGTTCAATGGTTATGGACAATATTGTTGCTAATGAAGTACTGTCACAGTTTTACCATTCATTTTATATTGTAGCCTGTAGAAACTCGTTAACATTTTCAAAACATGTTCCAACTTATCCTGCTTCGTAAAACCTCCCGTAAAAACCTTCTCCGACATGCCTTGATCAAATTGTATATCAACATCATAATACCGTTCTACCGCATGCAGTACCGTCGATAGGTCAGCGCTTTCGAACTGCAATACCCCCTCTCTCCAGGCGATAACGAAATTCGGATCGGCAATCTTTATAACCTGGATCTGCTCTACCAGCTTATCGTTACCGCCTTTATCGTTGCCGCCTTTATCATTAGATGCCGGATAGGCAATTACGCCCTGCTCGCCCGGCTCCAGGCTTTTTTGGGATATCCGGCCCTCCAACCTCACTCCTCCATCTATCACGGTAGTCTTACTAACCTTATCGTTCTCATAGGCCATTATATCGAAGTGCGTTCCCAACACTTCCACTTCCGCGTCTTTGATCCTCACCCTGAAAGGCATAGCCGAATTCTTCGCCACTTCGAAATAAGCTTCCCCCGACAACTCGACGATCCGCTCCGGACCGCTAAAGGCCAACGGATACTTCAAGGTCGATGCCGCATTCAGCCAGACCCTGCTCCCATCAGCCAGGATCAATTGCTTTTGAACGATTCCCCTTGGAGTGCGTATAATTTGAGACAGTGAAGGCTCCTTGCGCTGACTATTTATGGTCGATCCCTTATGACCAGGCGTATACTGCGTTGTATACCAAAGGCCGGCCGCCGACAAAACAACGATCACCGAAGCCGCCGCAACCCATATCCTCCGCCTGGTAAAACGACCGCCGGTCGGCACAGGCACGGCCTCGACATCCCCATCAACATCATCGCCGATATTGTCGAGCTTCCCCTCCAACTCAGCCACCCATAAAGGGGAAGGCTCATCCTCCGCAAAAGGCCAGCTTTCATGCAGCGCTTCATAATCGTCAGCTATCGCATTCATCTCGGCTACCGTGGCGTACCGCAGCCATTGCAGGAACGTCGCATATCCCTCCGGAGTGTAATCCCCCGTAACGAAATGAACGACAAATTGCTTGGCTTCCAGTAAATCCATAAAACAAGGCGTTATAGTAAAGACACGCGCGAAGCGCGGGAGGATACCTCAACACAAAAATTTTTTTTAGGGGAACATCTACTGCTCGAACAGAGAGAGAAAGACAAACAACAACGCAGTGATCTCACCATGCTCCTGCAGGTAAGCGCGCACAAAGGCCGTAGCAGCATACAACTGCTTCTTCACGCCGGCCCGGGAGATTTGCAGCTCAACGGCGATCTCATCCAGCGTTAACCCATCATCGACGCTCATTTTCAACACTTTACGCCTACCTGGCGGCAGCTTTTCCATGGCCTCGAGCGCGATCCGGAAGTATTGCTTGAATAAAAGCTGGTCCTCCGGATCATTCCGGCCCAGCCCTTCCATGTCAGTCAATTCTTTCACCCTTTGCTGGACCTTTAATCCACGAAGATAATTGAACACCACATGCCGGGTGACCATAAACAGGTAGCCCTTGAAAGACTCGACTTTTTCCAGGTAACTTCGTTTTTCCCAGATGCGAATGAACACGTCCTGTGTCAACTCATCCAGACAATTGCCGGCTGGTTCAAAAAGAGAAATATACCGCTGGACATCGGAGAAGTAAGCGGTATACAGCGTCTTGAAGATGACCCTATCCCCATCGGATATCCGCAGCAGCAGGTCTCTTTCATTATGTATCGCTTCAAAAGGCACGGCGTTTCAGTTTAGCATGAATGGTATTATTTAAAAATAGCATAAAAACCGAAAACCTCCGTCATTTCATTTAATTACGCGCTTTCCCCCGTCCCCACCGATGATCGCGACAGAAAGGATCGAAGCATTCCATAAAAAAGACCTGCCCGGCTGAGATAAAAACGATTCCCCAAAATGGAATTCCTCCCGGCGTACCCGCCCATCCTTGAGTGTCACCAGCGCGGCCTGGTCGGTAGGCAGCAAAGGCAGCTGCCGTGAGGGCGCCCTGGTCTCGAAGATCTTCAGCTCGCCCCTATTCTGCGCCGCCGCCAACAGACAATGACCGCCCGCGCCCCGCAAGGTCACCAAAGACTTGCCATCACCCGGAATGTATATGCCGCTCTGCAGGATGGTCTCCGCCACGAATCCCCCTTTCCCATCTCCTTTCAAAAAAAGCCCGTTCAACGCATCATAACGACCCGTGGTAACCTCCGTACCGTAGTCGTTGCCGTTTACGACCAGATCCAGATTCCCGTCTCCATCGAAATCTTCCGCAACCATTCCGTTTAACAGGGAAAACTGCGCCTGCATCGGCAGCGGCACCATGGAAAATTTGCCGCCACCGTCATTGCGGAAGAGACAACTCCTGAATTGATTGGCCGACAGTATAGTCGCCCCCTGACGCTGTGCCGGCGTCAATACCTCATTCATAGTAGCCACTGCATAGGAACGATAAGTGGGGAACTTCTTTCGCATGGAATTCATTTGCCGCAGCAGGTCATCTCTGGAGCTTGTCGGAAACTCGGCCATCTTTCCATTGACATCGGGCAGATAAAGTGATGTCATCATGTCATAGATGCCATTGTTGTCGAAGTCCTTCCCATACACGTGCACAGGGTACTCATTGCTCGCCCGGTAAAAAGAGTTCAACCCGAGATTACCCACCACATAGTCGATGTCCCCATCATTGTCAAAATCGCCAGCCACGATGCTGTTCCACCACCCCTGTTGACCGGCTATCCCCGTTTCGGCCGTTATATTCTTAAATACACCCTTCTCATTGCGAAGAACGGTAAATGGCATCCATTCTCCCGCCAGCACCAGATCCGGCCAGCCATCATTGTCCACATCCGTCCACAACGCATCGCAGACCATACCGATCTTCTGCAGGTCCGGGGCTACCTTCCCCGTCACATCCGTAAACCGTATCGCCCCGTTCTTCGAGTCATTGTGATAGATAAAGCTGGACACCGGCTCCGGATAATGATGAGGATCGACCCTGCCGCCGATAAAAAGATCCAGCCGGCCATCATGATCATAATCCACCGCTCTTACACAGCCCTTACTGGTGAAGTTGATGGGCAGCGCATCCGGCACTTCAGTGAAATGGCCTCGTCCATCATTGATGTAAAACCTGTCTTTGTAACCCTTGCTATTCGCATCATTCTCGTAGCCGCCACTCGCGACATAAAGGTCCGGCAAACCATCGCCGTTGGCATCGAACAAAAGCACGCCCAGATCGTCCCCTAATTTTGTAGCGGAATCGTCCTGCAGGGGATAACACAAGAACCGGCCATCCGCCTGCTGAAGAAAAATTTCCGCGCTATGACCGGCAGCACCACCGACCACCAGGTCATCCAATCCATTGCCATCGACATCGCTCACAGCCATGCCCGGACCGTATTGAGACAATTTATGCGGGAGCATCTTTTGTACATTGAAATCAATAAAATCCCGCTGCCGCGCCACATAATGGACGCCCGCAGCGTCAGTGATATCGCGGAACAAGGTAGCATTCGCAATGACCGGCCGCACCCCGGCAGACGACTGCCTGGCATCACGTTGGTAGATCTCGATTTTTTGGTCCGCCCGCACATCCCTGAGCAGCTGCATCTTGTTGTCCGGCCACTTCACGATCACTGAATCCACCCGCTCATAGGCCCCAAGTCCGAAATGGGCCACCTGCTCATCAGAAGAGAGATAACCCCGGTAAGGCGTATACTCATAAGCTTGCTGCCTGCCGCCGCCATAATGAAGCTCGACGGAAGCGCCCAGACCGGCTATGTTCGGCGAATCACCTTTCAGGTGGACTTGAAGAAAGTGACTGGTCCCCGCATGGCGTTCTCTTGTCATGTTGCGGTAGACCTTCGCTTCATCATTGATATTGTTCACCACCACATCCATGTCGCCGTCCCCGTCCAGATCCACGTAGGCAGCGCCGTTCGAAAAACCAGGTTTGCCCAACCCCCATTCGGCCGATACAGGCTCGAATGTCAGATCTCCCTTGTTGCGGAAGGCATAACTATGAAGCTTCACCTCAGGGATCTCATCTAGCAGTTGCTTTGTACTCGCGATGCCCCTGGCCTTGTTGCTGAATGCAATAAAATCATGGTCCGTAACATCTCTGGGATACCCGTTCGTTACTATAATGTCCCTGTAACCGTCATTGTCGAAGTCCATCACCAGCGGCGTCCAGCTCCAATCCGTCTCGGCCATACCCGCATAAAAACCGATCTCACTGAAAACCGGCGGCCCGATCGAGTCACCAGGACCCACCCTCGGACCTTGATTCAATTGCAGCGTATTGCGCACGTATTGGTAATTATAACCGAACTGATCGCTATTGATATAATTTTGGTAGTTGCCCGCATTCATCATCGTTTTCTTGCGGAAATTATCCTCCGGGTTCATATCCAGTGTCACCACGTCCGGCAGCCCGTCATTGTTGATGTCGATAATATCTCCGCCCATCGCATTGGCGGAAGTATGCTTGAAGTAGTCGGACAGGTGCTCGGAAAAGGTGCCGTCATGGTTGTTGATCCATAACAGGTCATTGCTCACATAATCGTCGGTGACATAAATGTCCTTCCACCCGTCCCCATTGATGTCGGTGACAATAGCCGTATGCCCATACCCTTCGGTCGTAATGCCGGCGGCCTTGCTTACATCAGTGAAGACAGGATGATGCAGGGAATCATTCCAGTCGTTCCGATACAAACGGCCCGTACTGGGATTGGACCCATCCCGCAGGATCGGATGAAAAAGGTTCGGATACTTTGCTTTGTTGATCTCATTGGTCACGATGTAGACGTCCAGATCACCGTCATTATCATAGTCGAAGAAGACCGCCTGCGTCGAGTGGCCGCTGTCAGCCAGCCCGTATTGCTGTGCCATTTCCTTGAAATGCGGGATTCCCTTCGCATCCGTTCCCTGGTTGATGTATAACAGGTTCGTCCTTTCCTCCGGCCGCTTCTTAAGGGTGGCGCACACATAAATATCAGGCCACCCGTCATTGTTGATGTCCACTACCGCTACGCCGCGACACCATTTCCCCGCTCCATCGACCCCCGCCTCGGCCGTGATATCTTTAAATGCAAACCCGCCTTCATTCAGATAAAGCTTGTTGGAAACCAGACTGCCGGTAAAATAGAGGTCGGGCCTGCCATCCCTGTTGAAGTCCCCCACACCAACCCCGCCGCCGTTAAAGACGTTCTCCATCGCCATAGGATTGATACTGTCGTTCAGCTCGATCCGGTTATTGAAATGGATGCCAGTCTCATGGGAAGGAACATCGACGAAAAGCGGCTTCCGGCAGGCAACGACGCAAACGAGCAGCAGCAAAGGGAAACCGGCTCTGGCAAAACGCAGCGATAGGCACATACTTGGGCATTTACAACCGAAAATAGACAAAAAAGGCCGCCGGGAGAAAATCCCGGCGGCCTCCGCTTAAAAACGTTTTATAAAAAAAACCTAGTAGCCGGGATTTTGTTTCAGATTGATTTTTCCAGCTTCATTTTCAATGTCGATCTGCGTCTGCGGTATCGGAAACAATTCTGATTTACCCTTCGTAAATACGGCTCCGGTGAAGGCTGGCCGCAGCGGCGCGGTCACCTGCACATACTGATTCAGCACGGCAGCCATCGTCCCGGGGTTCGCAACATCCCAGCGCTGCAGGTCGAAGAAGCGCATTCCTTCCATCGCCAGCTCCAGGCGCCGCTCAAACATGATGGCTTTCATCGCATAAGCCTGGCCTTGAGCGGCAAATGTGCCCGTTGGATAAAGACCGATCTTATAGTTGTCGGCGGGAACACTGATGGCAGCGATCGTATAAGTATAGTTTACCGAGTTGAAAGCCGGTGAGGTGCCATCGGTATTGATGTAGGTCCAGGTAGCGGGGTTGTTTGCCACCCTTGACCGCACCGAATCCACCAATGCCTCCGCGGTTCCAAGATCGCCGGTTTGCGCGCTGCACTCAGCTGCCCATAACAGGACGTCGGAATAACGAATGAGGTTAACATTATCCGCAGTCAATTCGACAGAAGCCCAATAGGTAGCCGTAGCGTCGGAATACGTGCCCTTTTGCGCGACGGAATAGACATTCTTTTTAGGATTGAAATGCCCGTCATTGAGGGTATCCCTGATCCAGGCATCACCGGGATGAGGACCCCAGTCCAGATAGGGAATGCCTTTACGGCCCATCGACCAGTCGATCCGCGGGTCAAGCGTTCCTGCCCAAGTGCCTCTCGCGATCACATGGCCTCCGCTTTGGAAAGAGCCGTCCAGTAAGGGCAACCCCGTCGTAGGATCGGTCTTGTAAGCATCAGCCAGGTCCTGAGACGGGTTGTCAAAGCCGCAGCAGGAGCCAGGACCGCCGTTGTAGGGAAAATTAAGTTCATCGCCAAAATTGCCATTCGCGTTGCCTTGCGTGTTCGTAGCAGCGGCGGACCCGTCATTTACAGAACATTGTGCCGCAAAGACCGACTCCGCCGTGTTCTTTGCACTGGGGTCGGGATTGAAATTGTTGTAATAATTGGTTTGCAGCGCGAATTTCACTCCCTGCGAAGTCATACCATTGCTCATCAGGTCCTGCAGCAAGGGTAAAGCAGCGGTATAATTCAATTCGTACATGTAGCATTTAGCCAGAAAAGCCTCCGCCGCATACTTATTGGCCCGTCCCTTGTCAGCGGCGTCCCAGGTAACCGGCAGATTTGCCATGGCATACTGAAGATCGGCCTCTATCTTGGGCATAATGTTGACATAGTTGCCCGACGCATCGACATTCGCGACATTCGTATTGCCGGCGGCAAAAGTGACCGTTTCATCTACATAAGGCGGATGCTTGAACACCCTTACCAGCTCAAACTCATAAAAAGCACGCAGAAAAGTCGCTTGCGCCCGCGCCGAAAGCGTGTCCGCAGCAGTCATATCAGCGGCATTGGCAGCCTTAAGCGTCCGCATCACGTCGTTTGACCGCTGCACACCGTCCAGCATGGCGTCCCATTTTTGGGCCGGATACGAATTGGCACTGTTCGCGTTCCACAGTTGAAGGTTTTGCACATCCCCCTGGTCGGAAGGTGTCGAACCTTTATACGCATCGTCCGCCGCAACGTTACCATAAGTCCAATTGGAAGCCGCCGATCCCCAACCGGAGTTATTGCCTCCCTCCCCATCCAGCAAGGAATAGGCGCCTATCAGCAGCGACTGAACGCCCTTGGAGTTGGCCACAATGTCCGGGCCCAGCAAGCCAACAGGTTCCCGGTCAAGAAATTTTTTGTTACAGGCATAGGCCGCCGCAAGCGTCAGGACCAATGCCGGGACATATATTTTGAGATGCTTTCTTTTCATATAGCTGTTTGATTTATAAGCTCAACAATTTGATGGTGTCGGTTTAGAATGTTAACTGAAGACCGATATAATAGCTCCGCTGATTCGCCGGGTAGTTGCCAAGATCGATCCCGAAATTACTGTTGTTGGTAAGGTCGGAACCCTGCAGTTCAGGATCCAGGCCCTTGTAATGCGTGATCGTAAATAGGTTCGCACCCTGCAGGTAGAGCCGCATCTTGTCTATCCCGAATTGTTTCAGCAGATCGCCTGGCAGCGTATAGCCTATTTGCAATTGCTTCAGCCGCAGGTAAGACCCGCTCTCTACATACCAGGAGTTCACGACCTGCGTATTACTGAAATTAGCCTTAGTGGACAAGATCGGAACACTCGGATTCAGGTTGGTCGGTGTCCAGGAATTGTACACGGCATCTTTCGAAATCGCGCCCTGGAACACCTGCGGGAAGTCCAGCCAGTACTTGATGTAATTGAATACATCGTTGCCATAAGAGCCGTAGATGAAGGCGGACAGATCAAAGGACTTGTAGGCAAAGTGCAGGTTAAGGCCATACGTAAACTTGGGATTGGGATTGCCAATGAAGGTACGATCGCTATCCGTAATGGCACCGGAATGATTGACATCCTGATATTTGAAAAAGCCGGGCGCCGCACCATCCTGGGTAGGCGACTTGGTGACATCAGCAGCGCTGCTGAAATACCCGATCGTCTTATAGCCAAAGAATTCACCGATCGGATGACCGACTTCCGCACGGGTGAACGCCCCGATACGGCTGGAGCCTGCGCTATAATAATCCACATAGTTGGCGCCGCCGGCGAGTGCAAGGATCTTATTCTGGTAGTGAGAGATATTTCCCCCAAGGTCGAACCTCAGATCATGACCAATCTTCCCGTGGTACGTGACCGCGGCCTCCAGACCGTTGTTGGTGATATTCCCCAGGTTGATGTACGGGGCGGAAGCACCGCCAGCCGTGGCGGCAACTTGTGGTTGGAACAAGAGCCCATTGATATTCTTCTTGTACCAGTCAAGGGAAACATCGATCCTGTTATTGAGGATCGTCGCATCCAGTCCAATGTTAGTGGTAACATCGCGCTCCCATCCGGTGTTTGTCCCGGCCAACTGGCTATTGTAAAGACCCAATTGAGAAGCAGTGCTTGTACCACCTATATCATAATAACTGTTGCTGGCGAACTGGTTGAACAAGGTATACTGATTGTACAGATGCACATTGCTCGTGGAACCAAGTTTACCCCAGCCGCCGCGCAATTTCAGGTCATTCACCCAGGTAACCGATTTCATAAAATCTTCTCCTGAAATGCGCCATGCACCTGAGATCGATGGGAAATTACCCCATCGGGCCGAAGGGCTGAAGTCCGATGATCCGTCGCGCCGGATCGTCGCACCAATGATATACTTGTCATCATACGTATAATCCAGCCGGCCGAAATAGGAAGACAACCTGGCATTGGTGTATACACTTCCCGTATTCGTAGCTGAAGAAGGACTTCCCGAATTCAAGGTCCAGAAATTGGGGTCCGTCGAATAATAGTTACCGCGGCTTCCCGTCAAAGACCGTCCGTAGAAATCATTCGCTTCCTGACCGACGATCACCCCAAGCGTATGCTTCCCGAAAACATTGTTGTATCTCAACGTATTCGTGAAGGTATAATTGCTGTTGTAACCGGCTCCTTCCGTATAACCATTCGGGTTGGTGTTGCCTTCCGCATTCTCATAGGCCGTATAAGTGAAATTATCGTAGTAGTAATTATCTACATTACCGCCGATCTGCGTGCGGGCAGTAAAATGCTTGAGGAAATCGACCTCGGCAAACACATTGCCGATCATCTCCCAATCATTCGACTTATTATTGAGGCTCCGGGAAGCATCGGCATAAGGATTCTCCGAATTGCCCAGTCCCTTGGAACCCGTGCCTGCAAAATTTCCCTTGATATCGTATATGGGGATAATCGGCTGCTCACGATAGGTATAAGAGATCGTATTTCCCTCGTTTTGATTCGTATAACCTGGATTCTGCTTATAGAATATATAAAGGTTTTCGCCAACACGAATGTGGTCCTTTACGTTGAACACCGTATTGGCCCTCATGCCATACCGCTTCAAATACGTGCCCAGCAAAGTACCCTGCTGATCCAGGTAGTTCACGCTAAAGAAATAGGCGGTTTTGTCATTGGACCCGCTCGCCGACACGGTGTGCTGCTGGAAAACGGCGGGCGAAAAGACCGTCTTCCACCAGTTCGTACCAGCCTTATTGGCCTTAGTGATCCGGTTGTCGTCGGATGCGCCCGGATCGAACACGTACGTGGAGGGATCCGTTCCCGGGTCTCCCGCATGCGCGCCTGTCGGTGTGATATAGTCCGGAAGCACCGGCGTGGCACCGTTGCCATATTGAACATTGCTGGGCGCCAATCCATCATTGACCTGCTGAGCCCAGATCGCATTGGCTGTTTCCTGCGGAGTGGCGATGTTGTATCCCTTTAAAGGACGTTGTGTGCCGACGTAGCCGTCATAGCTGATCTTAGCCTTTCCACGGCCTCTTTTGGTCGTCACGATGATGACGCCATTCGACCCGGAAACCCCGTAAATGGCAGCGGCACCCGCATCCTTCAATACCTGGATCGACTCAATGTCGTTGACGTCGAGATCATTGATACCCGCACGGATACCATCGATGATCACCAACGGATCAGAATTTCCCAATGAAGTGATACCGCGAACGCGGAAATTGCTTCCCCCGCCCGGCAACCCTGAATTGATCACCGTCACACCCGCAGCCTGACCTTGCAGCAGCGACTCCGTGGTTCCCCCGGGCGTCTGCTTCATCTCATCCACGTTGACGATCGCGACCGCACCCGTAATGTCCTTTTTCTTTTGCGCGGTGTAACCCGTCACAATGACATCATTCAGCGTCGAGTTATTCACAGCCATGCTGATATCCCCGATCGTGGTGCGCCCGGCAACCGGGAACTCCATCGGTGAGAAACCAATGGCTGTGATGACCAATATGCTGTTGTCAGTGGGAACTTTGACGGTGAATGTACCGTCTGCAGCTGTAGATGTCGCCGTCCGGGTGCCCTTTACCTGGACCGTAGCCCCGAGTATCGGCTGGTTGTCTCCTCTGCCTGTAATTCTGCCGGTTACGGTTTTCTGAGCAAAGACGCTGATACCTAAGAAAAGGCCAAATACAAGCAATACATAGCCCTTACAAGCGCCGTTAGTTTTGAATGGCATAAAATCGTTGGTAATTTTGAATGGTTATTAAAGCTTATCAGCGGTGAAAGTAATCGTTAAATAGGCCAATTCCTGATACTTTTTTAACAATTCGTTCGCTTTTTTTAGCCATCGGTAGCTTAAGATGACGTTCAATTCCTATCTTTTGATGCGAAATTTGATTATTGTACGCTAATTATCAGCAATTTATGAAGAATCACGCCATTTTCCTGGTTTTTACGCTCCTGACCGTCGGGTGCAAAAGACATGTAACCCGCGAATCTTTAGAGACTAACCTGAAAGATGCCTGGTACCATTTCCTCACCCGGGACAAACATTATGACTCCTCAAGCGTGAAATTCCGGGTAAATGACGTGGTTTTTTATGAGGACCATACCGCATACCTCTGTCGATTTACCGTCCGGATGCAAATGAACGGACACGACACGACGGGACAAATGTTTGGGACCATCTCAAAAGACTTCAATACTATAAAAAGGAAATGGTAATGGCACTGCCGTCAACGCCTAACCGCTAAGGGTGGATATTCTGCAGCAATAGGAAAGCAGGCCCCTTTTTCCAATTGGTCTTCCCTTTTAACATGGCAGGCGCAACAGAGAAATTGCCCAATACAAGATCGGGCTTGCCATCCCCATTCAGGTCCCCGGCATCCATCGTAAGCCAACGGCCTTTCAACGCCGCGGGAACAGACGAAAGCCGGAAGTTCCAATTACCCTTGTTCTCGAGATAGACAAATCCCTCTTCGGGCCGGTGCGCGTAATCGGCAAAAAAAGAAATGGTGGCAATGTCAAGGTCGCCGTCCCCGTCAAAATCCCGCGCTATGGCTTTATAACAGCCGTTGATCGGACAGAAAAATCGCTGGGTGAAATGGTTGTGGCCATCATTCAAAAAGACATAGACACCGTGATAGGGTTTCAGTATGGGTGAATAGTCCGCGTTGTCCCCACAGGTGTACAAGATGTCCGGATACCCATCACCGTTAAAGTCATCCAGCTCGAAACCCGAAGAACCATATACAGGCGGGAATTGCAGCACTTGCTGCTCTTCGAACCGCCCCTTCCCTTTGTTGATGTACAAAAAAATCCCTTCATCCCCCTGCGCGAACAATGCCCAGATATCCGGCAGGCCGTCGCCATTGGCATCTTGCACATAGGCTTTGATCGCCCCGGGTTTGGCCCGCAGGATATGCCGGTCGAATTTTCCATCGCCTTTGTTTTCCATCCATGACAAGGCGCCTTTGAGGTTTCCGAATTCGCAGACCAGGTAATCCTGCATCGTATCCCCGCTGAGCTCGCAGGGCTCCGCCCAGACAGGACGTGCCAAATCCCTGATGAAGGGCGTCGGATCCAAACTCATTTCGCCGGAGTTTTTGACATGCGCCTCCCAGATACTTCCGGAATGACCATCGTTTGGATTGATGTTGCCCATGTTGCATACAATGGCCGATCCATCCCTATGCTTCCAGCACACGGCGGCGCCGTAGACCCGGACAGAATCGATACGGTTCAGTTCCGCGTCAAACCTGAGGATCGACCCTTGTCCCAATTGCCCAACGACCAGCGTTCGTTTTTTTGCCTGTGAATCGATTTGCACCATACAGGTAGCCGGCGGTACCATGCCGGCCTTCGGCTCGACGGCCCTGAAAGGTATTTCGCTCATGCTTATCGGCGCAAGCTTATCGGTCGGCTTGAGCGAGTCCGGAGCCGAGCCCGAATAGTAGTCGATGAGGGCTTGCCAGTCGTCTTGGCTCATCAGCGGCAAGGAAGGATAAAAAGAACGGCCGACGTTGGGATCGCCGGCCAAACTGCCATATTTTTTACCTTTAAAATTGAATATTCCTACCCGCGGCCCCATATTGGGTAAAACCCCGTTTTCCCAGGTACGCTTGTCGAGCAGCGCCGGGTCCGGCAACTGATGACAGGATTGACAATAACTGACTGCCAGCCGCCGGCCCTCTTCCAGCGAAGCGGCGTAAATGGGCTCACCCGATGCATTTTTCGCGACCCGGCGATCACACGAAACAAGTATGACGGCAGCGAACAGCCAAACCGATATTTCGCTAGATCCCGGCACCTGCGTCCACCGGATTGCCCTCCTGTCAAAGGCAGTACGATCTAGCTCGTCGCCCACGCCTTGTCCCCCTTCTTATAATCGATACAACCCTGGTATTTGCCGGGAACGGCCACATAACGCAGCGCCTTCGTCGCACCGGGTTCCGATGTGAAATAACCCCAAAGCGTCAACTCCTTCATCATCCGGAAATAATGCGAAGGATCATCCTTCTTCTTGGCCGTCATGTAGTCTTTTTGCTCCTTGTCTAACGCCACGAGCAGGTCATGCCTTTGCTCCGGCGTGCAATCCAAAAATACCTTCCCGTTCTTCTGCTTGCAGACATCGTTGAGCTTCTGCATGCCCGCCACGAAAACCTTCTGATCGGCCTCGGGATAACAATCTTTTACGATGACGGTCATGAACATGCCGACCTTTGCTTCCTTCGCCCCGGGCGAATCGGTCGCCGGCAGAATAGTCTCCGCGACCTCATCCAAAAAAGCAATATCGTCATTGGAGAAATTGGTCCCCGCCGCCCCGATCGACCTGTCCGGTGTATTCGTACAACCCGACAGGAATAGCTCGGCGCCGACAACGGTCCCGCCTAATATCAGACCCACCCGGGTCAATGCGTCTCTTCTGTTCATATGCGCTATTTTTATAAAAGTACTTCTAATATTAACCAGATCAAATATTTCCTTTTTTCAATTCACTCACCGCATGATCTGCCGCCCGGGCCGTCATCGCCATATAAGTCAGCGAGGGATTGACACAGTTGGCGGAAACCATGAACGCCCCGTCGGTGACAAAGACATTCTTCGCATCCCATACCTGGTTGAACGAATTCAGCACCGAGGTCTTGGGGTCCCTGCCCATCCGCGCCGTTCCCATCTCATGGATACCCCGGCCAGGAAAAGGATTGTCACTGCGGCTCTTCACGTCTTTCACACCGCAGGCCTCCAGCATTTCCACCGCATCGGCCTGCATATCCTTGCGCATCTTCAGCTCATTGTCCTTCAACTCACAGTCGATCGCCAGTACATTCAGTCCCCATTTGTCCTTCTTCGTTTTGTCCAGCGTGACCTTGTTCTCGTGGTACGGCAATATCTCCCCGAAACCGCCGATATTCATCTGCCAGGGGCCCGGTTCCGTCAGCGCTTCCTTGTATTCCTTGCCGATCGAATATTCCGCCACCTCATGGCTATACCCCTGGCGTCCGCCGCCGCCCTGGTAGCCAAAGCCGCGCAGGTAATCCCGCTTGTCCCCATTGATGTTCCGGAAGCGGGGAATATAAATGCCGTTGGCCCTGCGGCCGAAATAATACTTGTCGTCATATCCGTCCACACGCCCGCTGGCGCCGACACCCAAATGATGATCCATCAGGTTATGACCCAGTTCCCCGCTGCTGCTGCCCAACCCATCGGGCCAAACATCGGTGGCGGAGTTCATCAGGATCCATGCGCTGTTCAGCGTGGAAGCATTCACGAAGACGATCTTTGCCTTATACTCGATCGTCTGATTGGTCTCCGCATCCAACACCTCGACGCCGGTCGCCTTCTTCTTGTCCTTGTCATAAAGGACCTTCGTGACAATGGACCAGGGGCGCACCGTAAGATTACCCGTAGCCATAGCCGCGGGCAGGGTCGAGGACTGCGTGGAAAAATAGCCGCCGAACGGGCAACCCAGCCAGCACTTGTTCCGGAACTGACAGCCGGGTCTCCCCTCATGCGGGATCGTGATATTGGCCACCCGCCCGATGATCATGTGCCGCATCCCCTTGTAGTGCTCTTTCAGCCGCGCCGCCACATCCTTCTCCACACAAGTCATATCATAGGCCGGCAGGAAATGGCTGTCCGGGAGATGCGGGATATTTTCGACCGAGCCGCTGATGCCCGCCCATTTCTCGACGTAGGAATACCAGGGCTCAATTTCATGATACCGGACCGGCCAGTCGATGGCGATCCCTTCCCGCTTATTGGCCTCGAAATCAAAATCGCTCCAGCGATAGCTTTGCCTTCCCCACATGAGCGAACGGCCGCCCATATGATACCCGCGGAACCAGTCGAACCGCTTCACCTCCGTATAGGGACTCTCACTGTCCTTGCACCAGTAATCGAGGTTGGTCTCGTTCAACGGATAATCCCGTTTCAGCACCGGGTATTCCTTGATCATCTCCTGGGTACGCTGCCCGCGATGCGGATAGTCCCAGGCCTCTTTATTCGCGTTCACATAATCCTTGATATGCACGATGTCGCGCCCGCGCTCCAGCATGATCACCTTTAAACCTTTTTGCGTGAGTTCTTTTGCAGCCCAGCCGCCGCTGATGCCCGATCCAATGACAATCGCGTCGTAAGTGTTGTCTGCCATAATCGTTAGTTATTTTTAGTTTTCAAAATTAAACATCGCAGATCAGCACGCCTTGTTTCAATGACGCCAGCTTGTCGGAATGGGCGGGAATGAACTCCTGCGCCACATAGTCCTGAAAACCCGTCGCGACGATCGCCTGCATGATCGCCGGATAATATAGTTCCTGCGTCTCGTCGATCTCATGCCTGCCCGGCACGCCGCCGGTATGATAGTGCCCGAAATACTGGTGGTTGTCCCTGATCGTGCGGATCACATCGCCTTCATCGATCTGCATGTGATAAATGTCATAGAGCAGCTTGAAATGCTCCGACCCCAACCGTTTGACCAGTTCGATCCCCCATTTGGTATTGCTGCACATCTGGTCCTTGTGGTCGATCTTGCTGTTGAGCAATTCCATTTGGATCGTGACCCCTTTTTTTTCAGCCTGCGAAATGATCTGCTTCAACCCGTCGACACAGTTTTTGATACCGGTCTCGTCGTCCATCCCATCCCGGTTCCCGCTAAAACAGATCAGGTTCTTATACCCTGCCGCAGCCACCAGGTCGATATGCTCGGTATAGCTCTTGATAAGCGTCGCGTGGTATTCGGTATGGTTCCACCCCTTCGTCAGACTGATCTCCGCGCCATTGCACATCGAGGAATAAATGCCATGCGCCTTCAGGACAGGCCAGTCGGCCGGACCTACCAGGTCGATGGCAGCGAACCCTATTTTTTTCACGGCAGCACAAAGCTCCTCCAAGGGGATACTGTCGTAGCACCACCGGCACACACTGTGATGGATCGCCCCGTCAGCCTTCAATTTTTTATGTTTGCTCATAGTCGAAGCTTCGGCGTCGAGTGGAGAAAATAAACCTGCAGCCCCAATGGCCGCGGTACCGGCAAAAATGTTCTTAATAGCACTGCGTCTGGATGGTTGGTTGGCCATAATTGAAGGTAGGGCATTGAGCACGGAAATTACAAAATGTTCTGGTTCACGGCCGCAAAATCTGGGGCAGTCGCACGATGCCTTTTTCGCATGTAGACTACCAATATCGTAAAGGCAAGGATCAACACTACAGGGATGATCAATGTCGTCATCAGCACTTCGGGCCCCGCCGCAGCACGGGCGGCATCATAGGCCCTGGCCATATCCGTCCCGGGCGCCGCCTGATTGTAGGCGCTGAGGCTCGCACCCGCCGGCAATTTTCCAACCATCAACCGGTCGTAATAACCACCCATGAACATCATATAGATCGATACGCCGAACATCCCCGCACCGCCCATCAGGTTCAACCCCACGGCACCCGTCCGCGGCAGGTTCTCCGCCACAAAACCGATCATGCAGGGCCAGAAGAACGCTACACCCAACCCAAAAATGATCGCCCCGCCAAAGATAGCCGTCCCATGCAGGTGAACCAGCAGGTAGATGCCCAAAGCGGAAAAGATCGCCGACAGCAGCAGCACACCCTGGGGCGCCAGCCGGTGCACGATAGGCCCGGCAAAAGCACGCCCCAATACCTGTACCGAGGCCACGAAAGTGAGAATGAGTATCGAATTCTGCGTGACCGTCCGGAACAACACATCGGTCCATTGATTGGTGAACAGTTCTGTAATGGCAGTGCCCAGCATACAAATGATCATGAACAGAAATAACGGATTGACAAGCGCCTTGTACATCTCGCCCGTCGTTACACCCGTGGCCACCCGCTCCGTAACCGGGAATTGCAACTTCGAAAACAGATAGCCATAGATCAGCGTAGGGATCAGCATAATCGCGATCTCGATCCTCGCCAGCCAAAGCGGCTGCGGGTCGACCCCGGCCGCCAGCAGGCCGTTCAGCACGAACACCAGCAGCGTGCCGATCACGATCCCCGCGGGGAACCACAGGTGAAAGTGGTTCAGCTTGGTGGTCTTGTTCCTCGTGAACAACGACGCCACCAGCGGATTACAGGCCGCTTCCACGGTACCGTTGGCAATACCGATCAGCAGGGTGGACAAAAAAAGGCTCCAGTAACCTGTCGCATAGATGGTCATCACTATCCCTGCCAGGTGAAACACAAAGGCCGATACCAGCAGCTTCTTCATCCCGATGATGTCCACTACGAACCCACCGACGATGATCGCCAGGGGAAAACCCCAGAAAGCCGTGGCGGAAATAGTCCCCAGTTCAGCTCCATTGAGCCCAAAAATTTTTCCCTGCATATTGAGGATACCCGCCCTGATCCCAAAAGAGAGCGAGGTCACGAGCAGGGCCATACAACTGGCGGCAAATAACTTGTTGACGGGAATGGTGGAAGTAGCAGGCATAGCAATCCGTTTAGTTGACACAATGTAAATAATTTATCGAGCATTTTACCAAAGAAATCCTAAAATTGCAATCGATTAATAATTCATTCCAATATGAACAGAAAAATACGAATGGGCATGATCGGCGGCGGCAAAAACGCCTTTATCGGCGCCGTCCATCGTATCGCCGCCAATATGGACGGGCTCATCGAACTCGTCTGCGGCGCCTTTAGCAGTCATCCCGACAACGCCAGGGAATCCGGCAAAGCCCTCTTTCTTCCCGAAGACCGCGTCTATCTTTCCTACGAGGAAATGATCGACAAAGAAAGCAATCTCCCCGAAGGCGTCCGGATGGACTTCGTAGCCATCGTCACCCCCAATCACCTGCATTTCGCACCCGCCATGCTGGCCCTCGAAAAAGGCTTTCACGTCGTCCTCGATAAGCCCATGACGTTTTCCCTGGCCGAAGCCCTCCAACTGCAGCAAAAAGTGAAGGAAACAGGCCTGCTTCTTTGTCTCACGCATACCTATTCAGGCTATCCCCTGGTCAAACAGGCCAGAGAGATGGTAAAACAAGGCGTCTTCGGCAAGATCCGCAAGGTCTATGTGGAATACCCGCAAGGCTGGCTCAGCCGCCTCTCGGAGAAAGATGGGAGCAAACAGGCCGAATGGCGCACAGACCCCGCGCGATCCGGCAAAAGCGGCGCCATGGGCGATATCGGCACCCACGCCGCCCACCTGGCGGAATACATCAGCGGCCTGCAGATCGAAGCGCTTTGCGCCGACCTCAGCATCATGGTCGAAGGCCGCGCCCTCGACGACGACGGCAACGTATTGCTGCGATTCGACAACGGCGCCACCGGCGTCCTTTACGCGTCACAGGTGGCCGCAGGAGAAGAGAACGCCCTCAAGATCCGCGTCTACGGCGAGAACGGCGGCATCGAGTGGGCCCAGGAGCAACCCAATACCCTGCTGGTGAAATGGCTGGACCAGCCTACCCAGGTCTACCGCGCCGGCATGCCCTATTTGTCCAGCATAGCGAAGCAAAACACCCGCACCCCCGCCGGCCACCCGGAAGGCTATCTCGAAGCCTTCGCCAATCTCTACCGGAATTTTGCGCTGGCCCTCATGGCCCGCATCGACGGCACCGCGCCCCCGGCAGCAGGCCTGGACTTCCCCTCCGTCGAAGACGGCGTCAGAGGCCTGGCCTTTATCGATAACCTGATCCGCAGCAACGAAAGCAAAGAAAAATGGACCGCGTTCACCATTTAATCATCATCATATGCAAACTATAAAAGGACCAGCCGTTTTCCTGGCCCAGTTCCTCGGCGACCAGCCCCCTTTCAATACCCTCGCCGCTATTTGCCAATGGGCCAAGGGGTTGGGCTATGCAGGCGTCCAGCTGCCCTCCTGGGACAGCCGGGTCATGGACCTGGAGAAAGCAGCCGAAAGCAAGGCCTATGCCGATGAGATCAAAGGAACTGTCGAAGCCGCCGGCCTCCAGATCACCGAATTATCGACCCACCTGCAGGGGCAGCTGGTAGCCGTTCATCCGGCCTACGACGCCTTGTTCGACGGTTTCGCGCCGGCGGCAGTACACAACAACCCCAAAGCCCGCCAGGAATGGGCCGTCCAACAACTCAAATACGCCGCCAAAGCCTCGCAGCAGCTCGGACTGAACGCCCACGCCACTTTCAGCGGCGCCCTCCTTTGGCCTACGGTCTACCCCTGGCCCCAACGCCCGCCCGGACTCGTCGAAACAGGATTCAAAGAACTCGCCAACCGCTGGCTGCCCATACTCGATGAATTCGATCGCGTCGGCGTCGACCTCTGTTACGAGATCCATCCCGGCGAAGACCTTCACGACGGCATCACCTACGAGACCTTCCTTCACCACACCAACAACCATCCCCGCGCCTGCCTCTTATACGACCCTTCGCATTTTGTCCTGCAATGCCTCGACTACCTGGCATACATCGACCACTACCACGACCGTATCCGCATGTTCCATGTAAAAGATGCCGAATTCAACCCGACCGGCAAGCAAGGCGTGTATGGCGGCTACCAATCCTGGATCGACAGGGCCGGCCGCTTCCGTTCGTTAGGCGACGGACAAGTCGATTTCAAATCCATTTTTTCGAAATTGGCACAATATGATTTTAAAGGCTGGGCCGTACTGGAATGGGAAGACTGCCTCAAACACGCCGAAGACGGCGCGAAAGAAGGCGCGGTCCTTATAAAGGACCACATCATCCGGGTCACCGAAAAAGCCTTCGACGACTTCGCCGGCACCGGCAAGGACGAAAACTTTAATCGCGCCGTACTGGGTCTAAAATAATTCCCCGGACCGGCCGTAAAGCCAAAATATTTCCGAACTTGTTGCGCGAAAGCAACTAAAAAATACAGCATGAATTTTAGCAAACAACTCCTCGTCGCCCTGACCACAACTGTTCTGCTCGGCGCCTGCGGCAACAACACCGAGACCAAAACTCCCGCCACCGACACGTCGGCCACAACCAATGCCGCACCTGCAGCTGCCAGCACCGCATCCGATAAGGGCCTGGAACTGATCGGAGCCAGCGATTGCACCACCTGCCACAAACTCAATAAAGACGCCACTTCCGGCGCCAACATCGGACCGGCATACAGCGAAGTGGCCGCTAAATACAGCCCGGCAGCCGATACCACCATCGACCGCCTGGTAAAAAAAGTGATCAGTGGCGGCAGCGGCATCTGGGGAAGTGTCCCAATGACCCCGCACCCGGCCGTCAAACCCGAGGACGTCAGGACAATGGTCACCTATATCCTTTCGCTAAAAAAATAACCCGTGATCCGATCGCTCTTCTGCCTCGCTTGCTGCATCGTCGTGTTCTCTTCCGCCGGCCGCCCCTGGCCGGAACGCTTCACAAAACCGAAAGTATTGATCTTCTGTAAGACCAACGGCTACCACCACGAGAGCATTACGACAGGCATAGCAGCCATTCGCCGCCTCGGCGAAGCCAACGGCTTCGCAGTCGACACCACCGCCGCCTCCAGCTGGTTCAAAGGCAGGATCCTCAAACGCTATGCAGCCCTCATCTTCCTGAGCCCCACAGGCAAGGTCTTCGGACCGGAAGAAGAAGCCGCACTTAAAGGGTACATCGAGCACGGCGGCGGCTTCGTAGGCATTCACGCCGCCACAGATTGCGAATACAACTGGCAATGGTATGGCGACCTGGTCGGCGCATACTTCCAATCACACCCCAAACAACAGGAAGCCCGCTTCATCGTAGTCGATTCCGCCAACCCCGCCATGCAGGGATTTCCCAACCCCTGGATGCATTTTGACGAATTGTATAATTTTAAGTACCTGAACCCAGGGATCAAGGTATTGCTGAAGATAGACGAGACCTCCTACACCGGCGGCGCCAACGGGGATAACCATCCCTTTTCCTGGTACCACGACTATGACGGCGGCCGGTCCTTTTATACAGCACTGGGCCATACTGACGCTACCTGGGCCGATACCCTCTTCCTGCATCATTTGCTGGCGGGTATCCAATACGCCATGAAAGTGCGTTAACATGTCGTGGAGGCAATGCCTGCCCCCACAAAAACAACACAGGAAAGTACCATGGCTGCCGGTTTCTTCACCGATGCAATTATCGCCATCAAACGACCGGCAGCTTATCGATGCAATCATCGCCATCAACGATCGGCAGCTTATCACCATCAAACGACCGGCAGCTTATCACCATCAAACGATCGGCAGTTTATCACCATCAAACGACCGGCAGCTTATCGATGGAATCATCGCCATCAAACGACCGGCAGCTTGTAGCCATTGTGATATTCCTTCATCATATACGCCTTGTTGATGTCCTCATCCGTGAACCGTTCCTTCGCCTTGTCCCAGCCAAGCCTGCGCCCGCTGCGAAAACTGATATTTCCCATCTGCGCAACCGTCGCAACATGGGCGCCCGCTCCGATAGGACACCGAAGGTCCTCCATTTTACGGGATCGGACGACACTGATGAAATTGACCCAATGGTTATCCAAACCATTGTCAACTTTCGCCACAAACGGCTTGGCGACCTTATGTTTGCTCTGCCCCTCTTCGATCACTTCCCAACCCTGCCTGCTAAGCACCAGCGTTCCATTGTTGCCGATATAGGCGATACCGTGGTCCCGGCCATAGCTGCCATTGTCTATCCCCATCGCATGATCCCATACCAGGTTGAAGCCATCGAACTCGTATAAGGTCGTAAGCGTATCGGGTGTTTCTTCGTAGAGATCGGGATAGGCGAAATTCCCTCCCAGCGCGGCAACGGTCTTGGGCACATCGGCCTTCATCCCGAGCAGTCCATAGTCCAGCAGGTGCACCCCCCAATCCGTCATCAACCCGCCCGCATAATCCCAAAACCAGCGGAAATTGAAATGAAAGCGGCTGCCATTGAAAGGCCTGGTAGGAGCCGGTCCCAACCACATCGTATAGTCTACTCCTGGAGGCGGCGCGGTATTCGGCACGACAGGCTCTGGCTTCATCCAACCCTGGTAACACCAGACCTTGACCGTCCGGATATTTCCCAGCTGGCCGGAGTACACGAAATCCACGGCATCCTTGAAATGCTGCTGGCTGCGCTGCCACTGACCACCCTGCACGACCCGGCTGTATCTCGCTTGTGCCGCCACCATCGCCCGGCATTCCCCGATGGAATTCCCTACGGGCTTTTCGACATACACATCCTTCCCCGCCATACAGGCTTCGATCATGATCAGGGCATGCCAGTGGTCCGGTGTGCCGATAATGACCACGTCGACATCTTTTTGCTCGAGCAAGCGCCGGTAATCGCCATAGGTTTTGATCTTGCTCGTATCGATATTTTTTGCCGCCAGCTCTTTCATGCGTTTGTCCAACACATTTTTGTCGACATCGCAAAGCGCAACCACGTTCACGCCCGGGACTTTAAGGGCCGAATCGAGATCCGACCAGCCCATCCCATTGATCCCGATGACGCCAACGTTGATCTGGTCGGCAGGACCTACCCCACCGGAAAACGAAAAAGTATGCGTACTGAAAGCCGGGGTCAATATCAGACCACCCGCAAGGGCCGAACTCTGCCGCAGGAAATGTCGACGATTATTGCTCATATGGTAAAACGCGGCTTATACCGCCCCACCAATATACACCATTCCTATTGCTTCAGCAAAGTAATGACGGCTGTCCCGGTCTGAACAATTCCATTGCTGGTATCGTTTGCCGAATGTACTGTGTGATGTAGTTGACCAGGGCCTCCGCCATAGGGCCGTTAACAAATAGATCACATCTTATCTGTCTACATTTATCTAAAAGAATTTGCCCTTCTCCAAAAGCAACTATCCACTCTTTCTCCTGCTCTTCTTCTTCTACCGTACCTATAGCCAGGATACCAGCCGGATCGTCACCAGCACTAAACCGCCTCCAGGCGAACATTTGCACGTCTTCTCCGGGACCGAACAGGTGGACGTGATCGACATTTTGCGGCACGCCCTCCTGCGGCATCCAACCGCGCGGATCGACGATGATGTCAAAAAACCCGGTCGCCTCTATGCCTCCCTGCTCCCCTCCGCCGAATATACCTTGCAAACGGGCCTCGCCGGCGACCTCACCGGCAACCTCGCCTTCTATACCTCCAGCGAAGGAAAGGAAAACCTTTCCAATCTTTATCTGAACACCACCTTCACTCTAAAGAACCAGGTGCTCATACCGCTGCAGGGAAACGTATGGAGTAAAGGAAATAAGTATAACCTTTTAAATGACTGGCGCTTTGAAAAGTACCCGCAAAATACGTATGGCCTGGGAAGCCTCACAAAAACCAGTGACGCCGATGGCATCGACTTCCGTTACGTCCGCCTTTACACGACGCTGCTGAAAACGATCGCCCCCGATCTCTATGTGGGAATGGGGTATAACCTGGATCATTTTTATCAGATCTCCGAAACCTCGCCGCCCCCAAACACCGTCACCGACTTCGAGAAATATGGACTCCAGCGGACGGCCACGGCTTCCGGCCCCACCTTCAATGTCCTTTATGATGGGCGCCGAAACGCTATCAATCCTGAACCCGGCTATTATGCCAGCCTCATCTATCGCCCAAACTTTCGTTTCCTGGGCAGCGATTCCAATTGGCAAAGCCTGCAGTTTGATGCCCGCACGTACCGGCATTTTCCCGCAGGCTCCAAAAATATCCTCGCCTTCTGGACTTTCGACAATATCACGCTGAAGGGCAATCCGCCCTATCTACTGCTGCCGGCGACGGCCTCAGACACCTATAGCAACATGGGCCGGGGCTATATCCAGGGCCGGTTCCGCGGCAAGAATAACCTCTACCTGGAATCGGAATATCGGTTCCACATCCTGGACAATGGCTTTCTCAGCGGAGTATGCTTCATCAATGCACAATCTTTCACCGAACCGGTCACCAACCGATTCGAAGGCATCAATCCCGGCTGGGGAGCCGGGCTTCGCATAAAACTGAATAAATTCTCCAGGACAAATATCTGTCTGGACTACGGCTTCGGCCTCCACGGCTCCGGCGGCCTATTCGCGAATCTCGGGGAAGTCTTCTAATGCAACGACTTGGCCGTAAGCGTCTGGGAGTAATCTTCGTAGAATGTTTTGACCCCACCCGTCGTGTCGGTCACCCAATCATCGATCCGCACTACACCCACACCAGGGCTCAGATAGACATCGGTCTGCTCGAGAACGGTGTTGTTGCAATCGGTGATCAATTCCACATTATAATAGCAGGGATAACCGTATTCCTGCACCTGACTCGCATATCCGATCTGCTGGTAGGTTATTGGACAGGACGAATTGGTGTAATCGGTCTGAGGAGAAGAGATCGGACCATCCGCATTCACCAATGCCAATAATGTATACGGCTGAAAGCCCGTTGAGCTATCCGCTTCGTAAACGGCGTCGTTGGACGGATCGACGGCAATGTAAGCTCCATCAAACCAACCGTTTGGGTTATTCATCCCCAGATAAACCGTACCCGAATTGTCCTGGATGGCCGCCTTTGTGGCCACCATCGTATCGGGCTTTGTCCACACCAGGCCACTGTCATTAAACGCAGAGTCCACAAAATACCAGGTATCGCCGTTGGTAGTGGGGAACAAGGAATTGGGACCATAACCGGCACTCGGCCCGGAAGAATGCTTGCTGCAGGCAAACAGGAATACCGCCGCCGCGCCTATCACAAATAACACTGAAAATCTGTTCATAATCATGGATTTCGTGCCTTCAGACCGGCAAAAAGGCCGGAAGTTTAAGGATGATATAGAAAATCCCCAAAACGGCATTCTTTCCGCCCCTCGGGCTGGCTGATGGCTGAAGTTTACTCAAGGTATGAAACGTAAGAATGAGGATTTTTGTTGCTTTTTCCAATAAGCCGGACTGCCTACCTGCTCAACTGACGCCATTGCATCTTCTCCCAATAATCTTCCAGCCTTTCCTGGAATTGGTATTCGAAAGCAGCCTTGAGGCGGTGTTCAGGGACGCCGCACTCCCAGATCAACGTGGACAAAGAAAGTGCACGGCCCGGATGATGCGCCAAATAAATGCGCATCGCATAAGCCGCATCGATATCCGATTGCAATGGCCGCTCACCGTGAAAGGGGATAGAACACATAGGGCGCGAATTATGTCGTGATCTACGAAGCACCATCCTTCCCGGTTTGTCACAATAACTAAGAAAAACACCTAGAAAATGATCTTTCGCGGTGCCCGCAATGACCATGCTTGCTATGGCAGCGACTAATTACATGATTAGCCTTACGCCTTATTCAATAGCTGTACTTAAATACCTGGTTTTAATATATAGCATGCCTTTTTTGTCATCCGTGCCGAATTAATAGCCGCTTGCAGCCTTTTCGAATCCATCTTTTTCCCTGTATGCGCTCAGCTTTGTTCCATTTACGGTCAAAGCGCGCGCCGCCAGCACCATCGACGATCCGAAAAAGATTTTTTGATTTTCATTGGTGTGTAATATCCAGCACTTTGATCTTAATCACATAGGAACCTGGCACGAAAACCTCGAGTGGTATTCTCAAGGCGTAATCATACTCCCCCTTCACGAACTGCCCGAGGAAATGCGGGTCCGACACTCCCGAGTAGTAAACACCCGCTGCATTTGCAGACCACGCACTCGTGCTGTCTATGGCCACATATTGTGCAGGGATACGGTAATACATATTGTTGCCATCCCCCTGAGACACCGTTCCTATTTGCCCCGCGGTCGGAAAGGAGACGATCGGGAATTGTAGGGAAAAGCCGGTATCCGACGCCTCGTAGGTACCGAAAGAGTAGTCTTGCAGATTAGGTAGGAATGGTGGATTCGGATCCAGCCCGGCATTAGGACGTTTCACCAACTCCCCATTGGCCGCGTTGAAGGGTGTACCAAACTTATCGGTGACCACAACGACAAGTTGGCTCGGGTTGTCGGCAACCCTGGCGATGACAACGGAATCGAAGGGGTTATTCGGCCCATTGAAAAAACCAGGGCCGGTGGACGCTGTCCCGGCCACTAAAGTATTGTTCCTGAAATTGCCTTGCTCGGGCGAGGTTTCGATATATGCACCATCCACAAAGGTTAAACTCATCAGCTTGTGTAGAATTTCAGTTCCTCCCGCATTCGTAATTTTAATATCCATCGTGTAGGTGCCAAGCGGGATATTTAAGGTGGAGGCATACGTTGTTATCTCCCCATTGCTCGGATTTACATACACCGCAGGCAGACTATCCGTTCCTAAAATTGCAGTCAGCGAAGCCAAAGTGGTATCGACCGTCGGATCGTATGCAGCGGTCCAGATGGTGGCCGCATACTTTCTGGTGAACATCGTATCCACCACATGGCCGGTTGAATCGTATATATGTGTCCAGGAAACTACCATAGGTGTAGTAGACCCATCCGTATTCAGGGTATAAGAAACACTGTTCCTTCCTCTCGTAATGATCAATTGGTTAACCGCGTAGTCGACATAAGGGCTTAAGAAACCTTTGGCGTACTTGGTACAGCCCATGTAGATAAAGCAAACCGGGGACAAGAGCAAAGCGATTATCGATGCAAATCGACTGAAATTCCTATGCATACTATATAGTATTAGTTGGTTGTGCCATAAAAAAACAATACATGATCGCTTTCCAGCGTATTGAGGATGCCTGTACTCGTGATCACACCGGAGGTAGTGCAGAGCGTGTGCACGCCGACATTGGCCGGTACAGCGCTTGCCGGATTAGCCGATCCCAACGGATAACTCGCCCAGAGCTGCGTGAAATAAACAAGCTGCGGCGCGCTGGAGACCACGGGGTTCGACCCGTAATTGCCTGCATTTGTGCTGTTACTCGCCACGGGTTCGTAGGAAACGATAGCACTGTCTCCCGGCAAATCTGTCGAATATTGAATGCCAATGGGTGTCAGCACCGAATAGGGCAATGATTGATGGATCATGTACATCTTCAGGGAATCAGCCGTACCATTGATATTGTTGGAAATATAATAGAGCAATGAATCAAGTCCGAATTTGGCATTGGCATCGTATGTGGCCTGCACGTAGAGCGTGCGCTGCTCCAGATAATTCAATATAGCCCTATTCGTCGGTGCAAAAAAAGTGCCGCTCTGCTCATTGATCTCATTCATCAGATTCCCGGCATTGATCAGTTGGATCAATGTATCGAAGCTTGGTACACTATTAAGCACCGCGTAGGTGGTCATCTTGTCATATTTGTTGACATTCTCTACCGTCCCGCCGATGATGTAATTTTTTTTGCAGGCCGTCAGGGAGAAGACGACGATGGCTGCAAACAGCGAAGAAAAGAGGATTTTATTTTTCATGCTTTTTGATTAGTTGTTAAAGGACCACCACGGGTTCTGGGTCAATAAATTGTCCTGTGGGAAAAGCGTTGCCAAATTCAGCGGCCAATAATATCCTTTGTTAGCGGAAGTAACCCTTGCCGCAGGATAGCCGATCTGATCTTCCAACCAGTGTTGCGTGGAATCCGTTCTTATCAAATCATAAAACCATTGTCCTTCGCCGATCAACTCCCTCCCTCTTTCCACGATCACCGAATCTAACATGGCCGATTGGCTGTTGGGAACGGACATATAGGAAGTGATGCCTGCCCGTTGTTCGGTTTGGGACAGCATCATAGCCGCGGCGCCCAACTGATTTTGATAAGCCAGCGCTTCGGCGTCCAGCAGCATAATGTCGGCCAACCTCAGCAATACGAGATCGTTATTGATATAAGGGTAGGTGGAGGTGCCCGGCTGCTGAAATAAGAAATTGCTGTATTTCGTCATCATATAACCGGCAGGGTCACCGTTCGTTGCCGTCATATTCATAAAGATCGAGTGGTACCGCATGTCGTTGCTGGTATCGAATAAAACCTGATCGACCAGGCCTCCCTGCGGGGCGATCCAACAATTGCTATTTACATTTTGCACGATCGGTCCTTTCAACCAGGTGCCAAAAAACCCAAACTGCGCCTCCGCATTCGCTGACCCGCTCTGAAAATTGGGGTCGTTGGCGCTATACGTCATCGGAAGCTCGAAAATACTTTCCAGCGACGTCTGGCCGTTCCAGATGTTCGTGTAAGTCGCCATGGGCTCCAGCGTATACCCCCCATTGTTGATCACCTCCTTGCAGTAGTAGTCGCAACTGTCGTACTGATGCCGCCAGGCGAAGATCTCGGCCATCAGGGAATAAATACTTCCTTTGTTGGCACGGACGGCCATGGATGGATTACCGCCTTCGTAGGCGCAATAGTTAGCCGCTACACGCAAGTCTGCCAATGAACTGTCCAGGACCTTCGCCTCGGGTGTTCTGGCGACCGGCGGAATATTTCCAAAATCAACGTTGTCATAGGTCTTGGTCACATACACCGGGTCTCCCCATACCCGTGTCATATAGAAATAGGTGTAGGCGCGCATAAACAGCGCTTCTCCAAGGTAACTGTTGCGAATACCGGCGTTTGTCGGATCCGAAGGCGCGATCGCGAAGCCGCTTGTGCCGGAAAAGACCGAGAGGCTCATCTGCGGTACATTTTGCAGGATCAGGTTCGCCTGAGCGATGATCTGGTAAAAAGGCGTCCAATCTTCTAATGTAGGCTCCAGGTAAGGTACGTAATCGAAATCGAACGGCGGCGCATTGGCCGACTCCAACGATGTATAATTCCATTGAGTTGAGTTGGGCAGGAACGTGCCCGTCACCAGGTCCCCCCAGATAAAATGGGAGGATACGCCGCCATCCGATTCGCCGCGGACTGCATACCTCAAGTCGCTATACATGGCTATGGCCGACTGTTCCACCGATGTCTGCGATGTCCAGAAGTCTCCCGAGTATACAGAGTCAATCGGTGCCTGGTAGATGTATTTCCGGCAAGCAGCACCGGACAAAATAAGCGCAAGCCACAAAATCAAGTATTTTCTTTTAAGCATAACTGCACCATTTAACAGATTAGAATTGTATATCCAGACCAAACGTCAGCTTCTTCGCAAGCGGGTAAGCGCCGCCAATATATTGGCCGGTCTGGTCCACTGCCTCGGGATCAGGGATAGAAGTGTGTTTGAACGTGAGCAGATTTTCCCCTATGCAATAGACCCTGAAACGCGATAGTTTCGCCCTTTTTGTGATCCATCCGGGAAACGTGTAAGACAGCATGATATTCTTTACTTTAACATAGCTGCCGTCCTGGTTGAACTGGTCCGATAAACCGATGAATTGGTAATACCCGCTCTCAAAGGGGTTGATGGCCGGGAAATTGGCCTTATAGTTGGGATCTTTGGCAGCGCCTTCCGGCACCCAGTATTTGACCCCACGCAGATCAGGCATTCTGGAGCTCGCAAAAGTATAGATCGAACTGTTATACCCACCCGTCAAAGCGCCTATCTCCGATTGAAGGAAATTATTGATGATCGTCCTTTTGTATGTAAAAATGGCCACGATGGTCAGCGAGAAATTTTTGTAGGAGAAGTCGTTGATAAAGCCGCCGGTAAATTTCGGATTGGGATTGCCCGCCGGGATTTGGTCGCCGTATTGGTTGCCATTGTCTTCCCCGGTCCAGACATCTCCTATTTTGTTAACATCCGTCCAGATCGGATCGCCCGGCTGAACCGTATGATTGCCCTTGAAATAGGTAAGGACCTGGCCGGTCTGCGGGTTGACCGGTATATCGCTCGCCCGATTGTATACGCCGGCATAATGCAACTGGAACATCTCATAGATAGGTTTCCCCACCTGGAATAGCCGGTTCGTTCCGTAATAGTCGGACAAGACAAAAGTCCTGTTGTTGTTCGGCAGCTTGGCAATTGCATTTTTATTGTATGAAACCGTTAGCTGCGTGCCCCAGTTAAACTTGTTCTTCTGATTCAAGATTTTGCCGTTCAAAGTGATGTCAGCTCCCCGGTTCGAGACCCAGAGATCATTGCCATTGAATGTCTCCTGCGAATAGCCGGTGTAAAAAGGAAGGGTGAAATTGAAATAATCTCCTCTTGATATCTTATCATAGGCATCGACGGACAAATACAGCCGGTTATTGATCACCTGTACGTCTATCCCCACGTTTTTTTGTTCTGTATGGGTCCAGGTTAAATTGTCTTTGGTCAGACCATTCGTATAACTTGGTTGAATGATGGGGGTGCCGCCATACGTACCGGTCAGGTTATAGGCATTGTATGGCGCATAGAGATTACTCGACTGTGTGCCTGAAATACCCCAGCTTGCGCGGAGCTTAAGGAACCCAATGACGTCTTTGAGCGGCCGCATGAATTTTTCTTCGGAGATGATCCAGCCTGCCCCAAGGGAAGGGAAATAGCCCCATTTATTATCGTTTCCAAATCGGGACGACGCATCGCCCCGGTAGGAGCCGTACAACAAATATTTACTGTCGTAATCATACTGCAATTGACCGATCCAGGATAGCAATCCGTCGGTTTGGTGATCGGAGTAGGCGACAAGGTTGGCCTGGGGAACACCCGTTACAACCTGAATGGCATTGGACGGTACATTGTAGCCGCCGGCCGTACTCGAGTTGACTACGTCGGAATTGAACTGTTGCGAAGCCGTTACTACGAAATTGTGCGTGTGATCTTTTGCTGTGATGAATTTCTTATTGAAGTTCAAAGAGTTGGAAAGGAAGTAAGTAATGTAGGAACCCTTGTCGGACTCTGCATAGGACGCAGCGCCGAGACCCACGTTGTCTGCCTGTGCCGCCTGAACAGGATTGCTGTATGCCGGCTGAAAATAATCCCTGTTAGAAGTCGCTTCCTCTGCTGAACCCTGAAACGTATAGGTAAGCGAAGGCAATATCTTGTAAGTGCTTACGGCCGAGATACTGTAAAGCCCGTTGACGTTTGCGTTCCTGATATTGGCTGTCGTAAAATTGGCCGAATCGAAAGCATTCAGGTGATAGAAGGAAGATGGCTGATTGGAACCGTCTACCGGCGTGTTGTTGTCGGCATTGTTATAGAATTTCTTTCCTCGTTTTCGGTTGCTTTCTGAAAAGGCGAAGATGATTTGGGTGTTGAATTTGGGGCTTATTTTAAAATCGAGATTTCCGCGAAGGCTATACCTGGTATAGCCAAAGCCGTCAATGATCCCTTTTTCATTGTAGTAGTTGCCGGAAAGCCGGTAGTCGACGCTTTCTGCAGACTGAGACATAGACACGTCCACATTTTGGATAGCGCCATCGCGATAAAAGATCCCTTGCCAGTCGGTGGCATTGTTGAAGTAGGGGTTAAGACTGTCCGTCAGCAATTGAGGCAGGGTTGCCAATTGGCCGGGAGTGGCGGTGGAAGCATACTGATTGATGATGGTCATCTTCTCGGTTCGCTCTGCTGCGCCGGTATAAGTCGGCAGGAGATTCGGCTGTTGGGTGATGCCACCATAAGCATTCACCCTGAATTCAGGGAGCTTTGAGTGGCCGCGACGGGTCTTTATATAGATGACGCCATTGGCCCCTCTGGAGCCCCATGCAGCCGTGGCTGCCGCGTCTTTCTGCACATCTATACTTTCAATGTCATTGATGCTGATGCCGGCCAAAAAATCGGTGCCGGTGTTATCGATGGCGTTTGAGATGTCTTCAGGGTTAACGGGCAGGCCGTCGATCACATAAAGCGGACCGCTCAGCGCTTGGGCCTGTGCTACATTATTCCCGCTCCCCCCGGAAATGGCGGTATTCAGTTTTGTATTGCCCCGCACTACTACCGTTGGCGCTATGCCCGGCTCTCCGCTGCTGATCTGGACATTCAACCCGGCTACTCTCCCCTGCAAGGCCCCATCGACACTTGCCACCGGCAAATCTTCGATATCCTTTCCCATCACTGACGATACGGCAGCGGTAGTGCTTCTTTTGGATTGACTTTGCGACCCGATGACCACAACATCGTCCAAGTGGCCGGAAGAGATTTTCAATACGATCGATATCAGCTCGGTCGTTGATTTTACTTTAAAAGACACAGATTGGTACCCCACGGAGCTAAAGACCAACGTTTGCCCTACAGCCGCCGCAATGGAAAAATTGCCATTGGCATCGGTTACCGTGCCTTTGTTGGTGCCATAGATACTGATCGATGCATTTTGGAACGGCTTCCCATTATCGTCTTTTACGATCCCTTTGTAAATGGTCTTGACCGTATCGGCGTGCAATGGCGATACCACCTGCGCCTTCGGGCTGGGGGCAATGGTGACGAACACGATATTTCCGTCGATCTTGTACGTCATGGCAGAACCCATCAGGCATTTATTCATCGCTTCGGTCAACGACGCATTTTTGAGGTCCAGGGAGACCGGCGGCATATCCTGCAAAAGCTTTTGGTCACAGATGAACGCGTAACCGGTCTGCTTTTGAATGGTGGTAAACACCTGGGTCAGCGAAGCCTGCTTCACTGACAAATTTACGTTTTGCGAAAACGACCTTGCGCTGAGGCTGAGCGTCGCGCCGAGCAAAAAAACCGCAGTCAACCGCATGTTTAGCAGAATTTTGCAGAGCCAGCGCCCCTGGGGTGGCGCGGCCTTGCCATAAGCAATTAGTTTCATACCTTTACGAAGTTTGGCTATTTGATAATCAATACATAAGACGATTGGTCTGTCGAACGAGCTCAAATGTTCCCGGGGATAGGGGTGCAAGCCTTATCGCCGGTTTTTTTTAGTCGCAATTTTTTTACATAGTGTCCGTCTAGTCGGGTTTAGTGGTGGAAACAAAGATGGTACTGCCTTTGACCTGGGTGTAAATGCCATCGGCCTCTAATACGTGGAGCACATTCGACAAATTCACATTGCGCCCGATAATACCCCAGAACTGTTTTTCCGGCATTGCTCCTTCATACCGGACATCCATATCGTACCACCGGGAAATCTGCCGGAAGATGGCCTTTACATCCGCTTTTTCAAGGGAAAGCCTTCCATTTTTCCACGCCATTGTAGCGTCGATATCGACATCGGATAGCACCCTGATCGGACCAGGTCCATCCGATCGGGCTTGTTCGCCGGGTTTAAGCAGGACCGCACCGTGTTGACCGCTGACCCGGACGGCTCCCTCCAACAAAGTGGTTCGCAAGGCCTGGTCATCGGAATAGGCATTGATATTAAAATGAGTGCCGAGGTCTTCAACGATCGTATTTCCCGCCTTTACGCGGAAGGGCTGCTTTTCCTGGTGTGTCACTTCGAAATAGGCCTCACCCGTGATCTCGACGGGTCGTTCGGCACCCGTAAAAGCAGTGGGATAAGTGATAGAAGAAGCTGCGTTCAACCAGACTTTCGATCCGTCCGGCAGCACGAGCTGGAATTGTCTGCCACGCGGCGTGGTCATGGTATTGTAGTCGACGGCCGGTATCGTTGGCGCAAGGCCCGACTTCGGGATAGCCGGTTCCGTCGTGGTCGCCGTATAAGTGATCTGGCCGTTCTGTTTGAAGACCTGCACATTTCCCTGCAGGGCCAAGGCCCCGTTTGCAGCACTGTCCAACACGATCCTATGGCCTCCGGCCAGCGTCAGGATAGCTCCGTCGTGTCCTGGCGCTACATCATGGATCAGCGCCGGCTTCGCTGCTAATGCATGCCGGGGACGTTTGAACATCATCATATACGCCAACGTGTTCAGCAGTACAAGAACAGAAGCTGCCACAAGCAGTCTTCGCCACACTATTTTGCCCGTAGCCTTTTTGACGGCGGCCTCCTCCCCTGAAACGACTCTTTCCAGGGAGTCGTAGATCCGCTGCCTGAGGGCGTCCGGACTGGCAGCAAATTCCGCGTTAATTGTCAACTCCTTGCCATCGGAGAAATGGGCGTACCATGCTGCAAATTCGAGTTCCTCTTCCCTGGTTATGGTTCCCTTCAGCCATTTGTCGGCCAATTCGATCATGTACTGCCTGTCGAACTCTTCCTGCATTCGTTCAAAAAATTAAACTGATTGGAAATAGTGCATGTATATATAGCCGCCCGGCGAGACCGGTTCCGTGACCGCAGACAAAAAAATTAGAGAAAAAAATATCCCAGGCCTACGCGAAGGCGTCTCAGCGCTTTTTTCATGTGGGATTCGACGGTATTTTCGGAGATCTTCAGGTGCGCAGCAATCTCGCGCTGGCTTAAGCCATTTTCCCGGCTCAGCGTAAAGACGAGGCGGCACTGCTGCGGTAAGGCTTTTACCAGCGCTGCCAGCCGGTCTTGCAAAGCGCTGAATGCAAGCCGGTCTTCCGTGGACCGATCTATTACGCTGAGGGTTTTCCCCGCTGACGCTTGAAATTGCTGCAGTCGTTTGCGTTGGGCGAGCCGGTCGATCACTTCATATTTGACCGATGCCGCCAGATAGGTAGCCAGCGAGTACTCGATTTGAATGGCCTGGCGTCTTTTCCATAAGTTCAGCATGACATCCTGCACGACCTCTTCGGCCTCCTGCGGATTTTCCAGTCGATACCCGGCTACCACAAACAGTTTTTCCCAATAGCGGTTGTAGATCTCATAAAAAGCTTCTTTCCCTTCCAGTGCAAGAAGTTGCAACAAAGCTTCATCGTTATAATCACTATACAGTCCCAATAACAACGCATGTGGATATTTACAAATGATGGTCAGACCAGCCGGTCCCGACAAATATCTCAGCACATTTATCAGGCGCAAGTAGTAAAATATCCGGGATAATTAAAATGGCATACGACTAAACGTACTCAATTTCTCCGGGTTGCAGATAGACAAACGTTTGCATGAAATCAGGGTGATCACAGCTCATCGCGCTGTCATGTGCAATGCCACTTCCTTTCAGCCCCACCGGCTCACACCCGCCCGCATCCCGGCCTCATCCAAGCCCCAGTCATTCACCTCGCTATTGCGGGACGCAGCTTTTTTCGGCGTCTTCGCCAGCGAGCCATTCCGCCGATTTAAGCAAGAAAAGGTGTTTTCACTAATGTAGTTGACTTAAGCAAGAAAGGGTGTTTTCACGGTGGGGTAAATATTGAAAATGAAGTAATTTGTAATGAGTATATAAGAAGGGGCCTTTTCAAGTGGCAGTCCATAAAAATAAAATAGTATCCGGCCTAAAGTCATTCATGCTGAATTTCTCTTACCCAATAACACCCCATAAAATGAAGAAACTACTTGCACTCATTATTGTTTCAGCCAGTATCATCCCGGGATTTAGTCAAAAAAAAAACAAACATCCTATATTGGGTACATTTCTCTTAGAGTCACAATTCAAGGACTACATACCAGTTTCCCCCCTTGAATTTGAACAAAAAGTTGTCCTTTTTGATACAGCCGCCAAAAATTTCGAAACCATCTCGATCAAAGAACTCGCAACCAATAAGAAAAGAGTGTTACAGTTCCTGCCAAATGAAGCCGTCTACGCCACTGTTAGAAAAAATGACAATTCAGCCAATGCTTCTTTCGGTCCCGCCTCAATCACAGCCGAAAGCGGATCTTACACTGTGACGCTTGACTACGCAAAATTCACCACATTAAAAATTATCAATACTGATGGAACAACTTGCGCAGGTTTTACTAAAGTGGGCGTCGGCATGCGTATCACTGCGCAAATCACCACCTTCACCGCGGGAGTAAATGTCAGTTCGCTCTTTGGTCTCGGTTTTGCCGCCAAAACCAATCAGTTGACCGGACAACTCAGTGTAGACGTCATCGGCATGGAATCCTCTACAATTACAGATCTTATAACCCTGCCTGTCGACATTAGCGAAGCATCCATTCAGACTGCTCTTCAATCTCTCTCTGCTATTAAATCAAAAATCTATGATGAAGACACCAGACTCTACCCGCAAATCATAGCGATAAAAAGAGCCGATGGCACAACATGCTCAGTCTTCGACATCCTGAATAAAATTGACCCCGCAGGAAATTCCACTATACAAACTCCAACTCACGGGCAAACTCAAAATGCACAACAGCAACAGCAACAACAACAGCAACAGCAGCAAAAACCTCTTTGAAAAGGTAAAACCACTAAAACACTTTTAGAAAACTGTCCAGTTTATACGGGGTCGGGACACCCTTATCTGGTAGTACAAGACGAGTCATGAATGGGCCCCGAATAGCTCACCAATAAAATGGTTCAATCCCCTGTAATAAATTGATCAGATCTATTGGATATCAATACAAAACAATTCAAACAAAAAAACCCATAACCAATTGTTTAATAATTAGTTATGGGCCAGTGGGTTGTACTGGATTCGAACCAGTGACCCCTACCATGTCAAGGTAATACTCTAACCAACTGAGCTAACAACCCAAAAAACCAAGAGGGCGTAAAACTACAATTTTTTTCTAGATTTACGCACCAAAATATAACTCCTCATACCCCGCGGCGCTGTAGCTCCTTCTTGATCAACCCTAACTCCCGCCCCGTCTGCCCGCTCATCGAACTGTTCTCCTGCGCCCGCCGCATGAGATAAGGGATCACATCGCGGATGGGACCAAAAGGCAGATACTTGCTCACCGCACAACCTGCCTTCGCCAGGTTGAACGTGATATTATCGCTCATCCCGTACAACTGAGAAAAATGGATATGCGGATGATCCATCGGTAATCCCCGCTCCTGCAACAACCTCACCGCATTCAAATTCGAAGACTCATTGTGCGTCGCCACGACCGTCGCGATCCGCTCCAAATGCGCAACACAGAACGCCACACCCGCATCGTAGTCGCTATCCGTCGCCGCCTTGTCGGGCTGGATCGGCGAAACCGCCCCTACACTCAAAGCCCGCTTCCGCTCCTTCTCCATATACGCCCCGCGCACCAGCTTCGCCCCCAATATAAAATCCCGCTGTTCGGCCGCTTCCAAAGAATCCTGCAAAAAAACCAGCCGGTCATGCCGGTACAGCTGAACAGTGTTATACACTACCGCCCTGCCCTTATTGAATTGCTCCATCATCAGGATCGTCAGCACATCCACCGGACCCTGTATCCAGGTCTCTTCCGCATCCACCAGCACACCGACAGAACGATCGGCAGCCGCCTGACAGATCCGTCGCATCCGAACACTCACAGCCTCCCATTCGACTGCCTCGGAAGGCGAAAGCGCGGCCAACGCCACCGCATACCGCTTCATCAACGGCCCCGACCCGCCGGCCATGGCCGCCTCCAGCTTTTCCAGGAGACCAAACCTGGCGAAACCCGTCACCTTGATGCTCATGAAAGGAATATTGGGCTGCGTAGCCGAATAGTCGATGACCCTGATAAACTCTCCGCAGGCATGCTCGAACCCCTGCTCCCCTTCTTCCCCACCCTCGACCCCATAGTCGAGGATTACCTGTACATGATAGTCACCTAATTTCCGGCACACGGAGGCCGTCTCCCCCAAAGTCTCGCCGCCTACGAATTGAGCGAAGATCGTACCCCTGATCAATCCCTTCACCGGTAGCCCCGACCGGATCATCCACGGCGTAAGCCGCGTACCCAGCTTGACAAGCGAGGCATAGCCCATGCTGGAAAAAAGGAGCCTGGCCTTCTTAAGTTCCTTATCGGACTTGTATTCAAAAGCATTCGCAGTGTTTTCAAAAGAAGGCATTATATTCATGTGATCAGACAACATTTTGCCGGCAAATTTATCTATTTTCGGAACAAATCAACCGCTCATGAGAAAAGCTGTCCTTTTATGGCTCGCCATAGGATTGCTGGCGTCCTGCCACCAGGCTCCTCACTACGACACGATCATCCGCCACGCGGCCATCTATGACGGTACCGGACGAGCCCCACTCAATGGCGACCTCGCCATAAAGGACGATACGATCGCCGCGATCGGTGACCTCTCCGCAGCAAAAGCCGACCTGGAAATCGATGCCAAAGGCAAAGCCGTCAGCCCCGGCTTCATCGACATGCAGAGTCAATCCATGGAATCCCTCCTGCAGGACGGCCGCTCGATGGGCGCCATCAAACAAGGCGTCACCCTGGAGATCTTCGGCGAAGGCGAGTCGATGGGCCCTTTCTCCGATACCATGAAAAAGATCGATGAACGATTGCAAGGCGATATTCACTACAAGGTCGAGTGGACCTCCCTCAAAGACTACCTCCTTTTCCTGCAGAAAAAAGGCGTTTCCACCAACGTCGCTTCCTTCGTCGGAGCCGCCACCATCCGGGAATATTTTCTCGGCTATGCCAACCGCGCCCCGGACAGCATCGAATTGGGCAAAATGACTGCCCTCACCCAACAATCCATGGAAGAAGGTGCGCTTGGCGTAGGCTCCGCACTTATCTACGCACCTGGCAACTACGCACAAACACCTGAACTCATAGCTTTGTGCAAGGCCGCCGCACCATATGGCGGCGTTTACATCTCCCATATCCGCAGCGAGGGCAACCAGCTCCTCGAAGCCGCAGACGAACTCATTCGCATCGCCCACGACGCCCGCATCCCCGCCATCTTCTACCACCTGAAGGAAGCCGGACGGGACAACTGGCACAAACTCGATAGCCTCACCGCAAAGATCGACAGCGCCCGCAAGGCCGGCCTCAATCTCTCCGCTTGCATGTACACCTACACCGCCGGAGCCACCGGTTTCGATGCCTCGATGCCGCCTGCCGTACAGGAAGGTGGATTGGATAAATGGATCGCCCGGTTAAAAAATCCTGTTATCCGCAAACGCATCATCAACGAGATGAGTACGCCCACCAACGCCTGGGAAAACCTCTACCTGGGCGCCGGCCCCGATAACATCATCTGCACAGGATTCAAACAGGACTCCCTGAAATACCTCACCGGCAAAAGACTGAGCGAGATCGCAGCCATGCGGCATACAACGCCCCAGGAAACGATCATCGACCTGATCATACAGGATCACTCGCGGGTAGAGGTCATCTACTTCCTCATGAGCGAGGACAACGTGCGAAAAGAGATCGCCCTACCCTATATGGCCTTCGGTTCCGATGCCGCCAGCATGGCGCCGGAAGGCGTCTTCCTCAAAAGCAGCACCCATCCGAGGGCCTACGGAAATTTTGCCCGCCTGCTCGGAAAATATGTGCGGGAGGAGAAGGTGATCCCACTCGAAGAAGCGATCCATAAGCTCAGCGGAATGCCCGCTGAAACACTGCATCTCAAAAAGCGAGGCCGCCTCGTCGTAGGCAATTACGCCGACATCGTGATCTTCGACCCCGCCACGGTTCGCGACAATGCCACCTACGAAAAACCGCATCAACTCTCGTCCGGTGTCACCGACGTATTCGTCAACGGTATACCCGTTCTCAAAGACGGTCACCATACCGGCGCAACGCCCGGAAAAGCCGTGTTCGGCGCCGGCTACAAAGAACCAAATCCATAAGTCCCTATCTTCGTGTCATGACTATCCTGCACATCGATATTTACAAACTGTCCATCCCCATGCACCCTTTCACCATCGCAACGGGAACAATGGATCAAACTCAGAATATCCTCCTCCATGTACACACCGATGCAGGATATTATGGTGTCGGCGAATGCTCCGCGTTCCCGATGATCGTGGGCGAGACGCAAGCCACCTGCTTCGAAATGGCGAAGGCCTTCGCCGCTTTGTGGAAAGGAAAAGATGCGCTGGATCTCGACAGCCGCATGCAAGAACTCCATGCCTTCACGGCTTTCAACGCTACCATAAAAAGCGCCTTTGACATGGCACTCCATGACCTCGCAGCCAGATCGGCGAACCAACCGCTTTACCAATACCTCGGCGGCAAAAAGAGAACGATCGAAACAGACCTCACCATCGGCATCGACACACCCGAAAAAATGGCGCAACAAGCGACGGCGTTCAAAGCAGACGGGGTCCGCATGATCAAAATAAAACTGGGCAAGAACGGACCGGAAGATGTAGAACGTGTCCGTCAGATTCGCGCCGCCGTCGGTGAAACCCTCCTCCTCCGCATCGATGCCAACCAGGGCTGGAGCTTCGACACCGCAAAAGCGGCGCTGGTGCAAATGGGTGCCTTCAACATCCAGTTCTGCGAACAGCCGATGCGTCACTACAACGACCATCTCCTCCCGGAACTGCGGCTGCACTCACCGGTAAAGCTCATGGCCGACGAAAGCGTCTTCGATCACCACGATGCAAGACGCCTGATAGCAGCCGGCGCCTGCGATTATGTCAACATAAAATTCGCCAAATCGAGCGGCATCCTAGAAGCAAAAAAGATCAATGCCGTCTGCGCGAAACACCGGATCCCCTGTATGATGGGCGGCATGCTGGAAAGCCGCGTGGCCCTCACCGCCTTCGCTCACTTCGCACTGGCCAACGACAACATCATCTTTCACGATATGGACACTTGTCTGCTCGGCCATAAAACCGATCCCGTCACAGGCGGCGTCCGGTTCAACGGCTATTTCCTGGAAACCCCCGATACACCGGGCCTCGGCGCGGATATCGACCCCGCTTTCCTGCGGCAGTGCGAGCATGCGACTATCTAATGGCGCACGCCGGCCTAGTGCACACGACGGTCCAGTACCTCAGTATCTCAATGCACGTTATCTAGTGCTTCGTCATGATCTTCAACGCCTCCTGGTCATCATATTGCCTGATCAGCCCGGCCAATTGCACTTTCAATTGTTCGACCTCCACCCGATACCGCGGCTGCCCATAAAGATTGTGCATTTCTTCCGGGTCATCATTCAGATCATACAATTCCCAAAAATCGCCCGGCCCATAGAACCTGATCAATACCCAATGCTCCGTCCGAATGCCAAAATGCGGCGATACATGATGCGGCTGCGGATACTCGTAATAGTGATAATACATCGCCTTCCGCCAACCTGCGGAATCTCCTCGTAGCAAAGGTAAAAACGATATCCCCTGCATAGGGGACGGCTTTCGAATGCCAGCCATATCCAGGATCGTAGGCCCCCAATCGATATTGAGCGTAATAGCGGAAATGGTACTGCCAGGCTTGATAACACCCGGATAACGCATCACGAAGGGCGTCCGCAGTGACTCCTCATAGATCCACCGCTTGTCGAACCAACCGTGTTCACCCAGATAAAACCCCTGATCCGAAGCATAGATGACGACAGTATTCTCCGCCAATCCCTTTTCGTCGAGGTAATGCAGCAGTGAACCTATATTCCTGTCCAGCGAACGTGCAACCGCCAGGTAATCTCTGAGGTACCGCTGGTACTTCCATCGCAGCAGCTCCTCTCCCCCACCCTTAAGCGAATCGAATTCTCGGCTGACCTTGTTCTCATAATAATCGTAAAAAGCCTTCTTCTGCTCCTCCGTGAACCGGTTATAGATCCCACTATGCTCGTAGTCGGCGTGCACCTTCAGGTCCTCCTTCAGGAGCATCGTCTTGCCGATCGTCATATCCTGCTGCGCAGCGGCAACCCGGCCCTGGTATTGATCATGGAAGTCGGCCGGCAGCGGGAATGCTATGTCGTCAAAAGCGCCGAGATCTTGAATATCGGGCAGCCATTCCCGATGCGTTGCCTTCTCGCCTACGATCAGGCAAAACGGTTTGCTCGTATCCCTGCCATCGAGCCAGGTTTCCGTCAACTGCGTAATAATATCGGTCACATAGCCCTGCACCCTGGTCGTGTCTCCCGGCCCGATCAGATCGGGATTATAATACTGGCCTTGCCCATTGAGGATGCGGAAGTAGTCGAAACCCTTCGGCAGATTCCCCAGGTGCCATTTCCCGATCCAGGCAGTCTGATAGCCGCTGCCCCTGAGCATCCCCGGAAAGACAGGCTGATCGGTATCGAACTTCTGTTCATTCACCGTATAGCCGTTCTTGTGACTGTACTTTCCTGTAAGCAGGCTAGCCCGGCTCGGACCACAGATCGAATTCGTGACCATGGCCCGCGTGAAAATGGCGCCTTCCCTGGCGATCCTGTCTATATTGGGTGTCTGTGTAAGTTTGCTGCCGTAAGCGCTGATAGCCTGGTAGGCATGGTCATCCGACAGGATAAAGATAATGTTAGGCCGCCGCGTGGCAGACATCGGCGACACACACATGGGCAACGCAGACATCGATGACACAAAAATCGGCGTCGCTGACATCGGCGTCACAGGCATCGGCATCGCAAAAATCGGCGTCGCAAAAATCGATGACACAAACATCGGCGTCGCTGACATCGGCGTGGCAGACATCGGCGACACAGACATGGGCAACGCAGGCATCGATGACACAAACATCGGCGTCGCTGACATCTGCGACACAGGCATCGGCCATATGCCATCCTGCGCCCGAACACCCTGCCATAGGAGCACCACCAATAGAGGAACATAATATCGGCCCATCTGTCTATATTTGCAATTATGCAAAGTAAAGCAAAGACGGCGAAAGAATCCGTGATTGTCATGACCGAACTGGTACTGCCAAACGATACCAATGTATTCGGCAACCTCATGGGAGGCCGTCTCATGTACTGGATGGACATCGCCGCCGCCCTGTCAGCCGGAAAACATTGCAACGCCCCTGTCGTCACCGCATCCGTCGACAATATCAGCTTCGAGAACCCTATCAAACTGGGCAACGTGGTGCACATCGAAGCCAAGGTCAGCCGCGCCTTTACCTCCTCTATCGAAGTCCACATGAAAGTCTGGGGAGAGGACCATACCCAGCAATACAAATACAAAAGCAATGAAGCCTACTATACCTTCGTCGCCCTCGATCCCAATCGCAAACCCCGCCCCGTTCCCGAGCTGATCGCCGAAACCGAAGAAGAAAAACGGCTCTATGACGGCGCCCTGCGCAGAAGGCAGCTCCGCCTCATCCTGGGTGGCAAAATGAAACCCGAAGAAGCGGGAGAGTTAAGAGCCTATTTCCTGAATAGCTAATACACTGCCGATCCGGGCGTCTCCTCCGCATAGCTAAACGTTTTAATGGCCTGGGCCCGGTAGTCTGCCGCGCTATCCCTATGGAGTAGCCCGAGGCTTTTTGCGAGCCCCAGCAACGACCATCCATTTCCCGGGTTATGCAGCAGGTCTTCGCGAAAGGTCTTTCCCGCCCGCTCCGGCTGAGCCATCTCCAGCAGATGGGTGCCGATATATTGCCTCACGGGCAGTAACCAGTCTTTGGGTTCCCGGTAGATCATCTGATCTTCCATCGCCCCGGTCTTTGTCAATGTCTCTATCGCAACGGAACGCCGGCCCCGGACAAATTCAATTTCGGCTTGCAAAATACCCGCAGCTATGCTAGCGCCCGTCGACGGCGGATTAGTAGGCCGCACCCACTTCGTAAGGCCTGGATGATCGCGCATGCGCTGCCGCATACTGTCCAGGCAGTTCTTCGCCGCGCGGTCATCCCCCCTGCGCAAAAAAGCCATCCCCCGGCCAAATTCATACAGGATGCAGGCATAGACCCAGGAAGTATCGGGCGCCGGCCGGTCCAGCAACGATTGCCATTTTCCCAATCGCACGTCGACGCAGACGGGCATCGAATACAAGTATTGCAGGTACATATTCGTTGCCGATCGTTTTGTTGATGCCGCCTGTCTGCATGTATTAGCTTCGGCTAATGCCTTGGCGTACATCCCGCCATTCAACGCACAAAAAGCTTCTACTGCATGATAATGGATCACGTCGGAATCGAGCTTCAGGTTCCTGGCCAATTCTTCATACCGGGCTTGCGCAGCATTGGCCGAATCATTGATGAATACGCCTTTGCTGAAGAGTCCCGCCCGTTGATACGAATGACTAGACATATGCACCATATGCGCCACCCCCGGCATCAGCATGTGCAATTTGTCGGCGCTGGGCAGCGTCAGCTCCGGATGCCGGGAAGCTTCCAGCAGATGAATATGGTAGTGCAGCGCGGCCGGGTGATAAGCATCCACTGCTAAGATCTCATCGCAAAAGCGGATCAATTCCGGCGTCCAGGGCCTAGGCGCCCATTTGCTGTCAAACATGTCCCAGGCATGTTCCGTCATCCGTCCGTCAATATATAGCGCCTTGATGTCCTTGTCATCCGGATACTTCCCGACCAGCTTCTTCATACCGTCGGAATAGGCATTGTTCAGACTGCTGCGCCCGCTGTCCGACAGATCTGCAGCATATCGCCGATTCATCACGGATGCCAGATCCTGCTCCCTTGCCGGCGCGTCCGCAGTCAGCTGGTTCATCCTGACCAGCACCGGCAATACCTCGGCAGGCATTCGATAAGTATAGGTGTTATTGTAAAAAGGTCCCATCGCCATCGCCTGCCCCCACCAGGCCATGAGACAGCCGCTATCCCTGCGCGCAGCTTCTTTGAAGGACGCCAGCGATTCTGTCAGATGATACCCATAATAAAGACTTAGCCCCTGGTCGAAGTAGAATTGCGTACTATCGCTTTTCGTAGCGATCGGATAATGATAGTGCCCCCAGCCTGGAAACACCGGCGCATACCGGCCGGTCGGATCCGCATGCTGCACCAAAGCGACTTCCGGACCGCAACTGACAGCGGCATCATCCCGTCTGCCGGCAGCAGCCAAATTCCAGCGCGGCGCCACCTCCGGCAATAAGAAAAAAAATATGATTATTAGCCCGCGCATTTTTTTGCTCGCCGCCCAGCTGCCGAACTTCGTCGGTGAAATTCGTCAAAGCTTCGTTCCTCGCTTTGCCTCCTTCGTTCCCTTCGCTACGCTCGGGAACGTTCCTCGCTCCTCCTCGTTGCTACCCTTCGCTTCGCTCAGTCATGCTTCACGAAGCCTAAACGGGGTCAATATCAGCTCAGAACTTCGTCCGGGCTGCTTCGCCACGCCCCTCCTCGTTCGTTCCCTTCGCTATCGCTCGGGAACCTTCCGCGATCTCCCCTAGGTCAGTCTGCCAGTGATGCGCCCCCTGCATCATGAATTTTTTACTCTGCTCGATTGCATCCATCACCTGCTCCAGTATTTTTTCGGCCGGCGCATCATAGTCGATGACCAACGGCTCCTTGAACGTGACGGACAAGTCCACACCCTTTTTCTTGAACTTCAACCCTTTTTTATTGAAGGCCCGCCAGAATCCGCCAATGACCACCGGCACGACAATCGGCCGGTTTTGTTTGATGATATGCGCAGTCCCCTTCCTTCCCGGGGCAAAGGCCTTGGTCGTCCCCTGCGGAAAGGTGATCACCCAGCTGCTCTCAAGCGCCCTGAATATCTTCCGGGTGTCGGAAGGGTCCAGCCCTCGTCGCACTTCCTGGCTGCCGCTGTTCCAGGTCCTCCGGACGGTCAACGCACCTGCCAGTGTGAAAAGACGGCTCACCCAGGTGGCCCGCATAGTCTCCTCCGCCGCTACATAATAGACATTCGTAAAAGGATTCAACAGATAATAGGGTATCCCAAGACGGTCCTTCTTGCCCCATTTCACCGCGCAGAAGATGTGCAGAAAGGTGATGACATCGGCAAAATAGGTCTGGTGATTACTGACAAAAAGCACGTTTTGCCTGGGCAGATTGCGAAAATGCTCTGTACCGCTGATCCTTAAGCGATTTACCATAGCCAGGGCGGGATAAGAGACAATCCCGACAATGGCATAAACCAATTTCCGCACGAGCCGAAAATTCTTCAATCGTTCTCTCAGTCGACGCATAGATAGCTGCAGACCTGTTGTCCGCATGGCCCGAAAGTACGGAATAGTTGAGAGAATCGGCACATCTCGTTAACTTTGCGACTTATGACACTGACTACCGTTATTTTTGATATGGATGGTTTGCTCATCGATTCGGAACCTTGCTGGCAGGAAGCCGGCACGGCGACACTACTGCAATTCGGCGTCACACTTTCTCCGATCCAATACCACCACACGACCGGACTGCGTACAAGGGAATGGCTGGATTACTGGATCGGTCATTTTGGGATCGGTAAAGCGCAGATCCCCGCGGCGGAAGCCGCCTTGCACCAGCACGTCATCGAAAAAATAAGCACGCACGCCGCCCCGCTCCCCGGTGTCAAAGAAATTCTATCCTTCTTCAAAGCCAGGAACTTTCGCATCGGATTGGCCACCTCCTCCCCATTGTCGCTGGTAAAGGTCGTCGTAGACAAACTGGGCATCGAAGACTACTTCGAAACAGTCGCCTCTGCCGAACACTTGCCCTACGGCAAGCCACATCCACAGGTCTATATGGATTGCGCCGGGTCCATGGCCGTCAGCCCGCTGCAATGCCTTGCCTTCGAAGACTCGTTCAACGGCCTGATCGCAGCCAAAGCGGCTCGGATGACTTGCGTGGCTATCCCCGTCCGCGACCAGGCCCATCTCCCAAAATGGGGCGCCGCCGACCTCAAACTCAATTCCCTGCTCGAATTCGGCAGCACGCAACTCGAAAGCCTCCAATAAAATTCGACTCCCTGCTCGAATTCGGCAGCACCCAACTCGAAAGTCTCCTATAAAACTCGATTCCCGGCGCGAATTCGGCAGCACCCAACTCGAAAGTCTCCTATAAAACTCGATTCCCGGCTCGAATTCGGCAGCACGCAACTCGAAAGCCTCCAATAAAACTCGACTCCCTGCTTGAATCCGGGAGCACCCAACTCGAAAGCCTCCAATACAAACCCAACTCGAAAGCCTCCAATAAAAAACCCCGACTTTCGTCGGGGCCTTGTATCTCGTGTTACCACAATTTTACTGCTGCGCCGGCTCTGTACCACCAGAAGTATTGTGATCCTTTTCTTCCTGCTTCAGCTTTTCCTTGATAGAGGCTAAAGCACCAAGGTCACCGAGCGTGGGCTTCTCCACCTTGCTTTGAATAGCCTTGACTGTCTTGCGCGTCTTATCGGCATCGGCACGCTGTTCCTTCTTAAGCGCTTCCTTCTCTTCATGCTTGCTCTGTTCCCAAAGACGGGTATGGCTGAGCACGATACGTTTTTCATTGCGATCGAATTCGATAACCATGAAAGATGCCGTTTCATCCGCCTGTACCTGCTTGCCGTCTTCCTTGTTCAGGTGACGGTTGGGAGCGAAGCCTTCCAGCCCATAGGGCAGTTGCACAATGGCACCCTTCTCATCCTTGCGGATAACAAGACCTTCATGCACAGACCCAACGGAAAACGTTTCCTCCAACGCATTCCAGGGATCTTCTTCCAGCTGTTTGTGTCCAAGCTGAAGTTTGCGGTTGTCCTTGTCGATCCCTAGGATCATGACATCGATATGCTGTCCGACCTTCGTGTATTCCGACGGGTGATTGAACCGCTTGAGCCAGCTGAGATCGCTGATATGGATCATGCCGCCGATACCGGGAGCAAGTTCCACGAATACCCCGTAAGGAGTGATATTCTTGACGAGACCGTTGTGCCGGCTGCCCTGCGGGAACTTCGTCTCGATCGTATTCCAGGGATCTTCGCTGAGTTGCTTGATCGACAAACTCATCTTGCGGGCATCCTTGTCCAGCGTGACGACCTTTGCCTGGTGTTCGTCGCCCAACTTGAAGAACTCCTTCGCATTGATCGGCGTGTTCGCCCAGGTGATCTCGCTCACGTGTACCAGGCCTTCTACACCCGGCATGATCTCGAGGAACGCACCATAGTCTTCGATATTGACGACTTTGCCCTTGACGATCTCGCCTTCCTTGATGGTCTCAGGCAGCACGTCCCACGGATGCGGGGTCAGCTGCTTCAAACCTAGGCTGATACGCTTCTTGCCATCGTCGAAATCCAACACCACCACCTGTAACTTCTGATCGAGCTTCAACACTTCGCTCGGATGGCTTATGCGGCCCCAGCTGATATCGGTGATGTAAAGCAACCCGTCCAGACCGCCGAGATCCATAAAGGCGCCGAAATCGGTGATATTCTTGATCGTACCTTCCAACACCTGGCCTTTTTCGAGCTTGCTGATGATCTCCGCACGTTGTGCTTCGATATCACTTTCGATAAGTGCCTTGTGGGATACAACGGCATTCTTGATGGCTTCGTTGATCTTCACTACCTTGAACTCCATCGTCTTGCCAACAAACTGGTCATAGTCGGTAACCGGCTTCACGTCGATCTGCGACCCCGGCAGGAAGGTCTCCATGCCGAATACATCGACGATCAGTCCGCCCTTCGTCTTGCTCGTAACCGTACCGGTAACCACTTCGCCGGTCTTGTGCACTTCCACGATCTTCTCCCAGGCACGGGTGATACGGGCTTGCTTGCGGCTGAGATGCAGGTGACCTTCCCTGTCCTCCTTTTCGACCACCATGACCTCTACTTCATCACCCGTTCTCAGGTTCTGAAGATCACGGAATTCGTTCAGGGAGACCAGACCATCACTCTTGAACCCGATATTGACGACAACATCGGTCTTCGTCAGGCCCACCACAAGGCCTTTTACCAGTTCCCCATCGGTGATCGCGACAAAGGTATTCTCATACACCTTGTCATACTTTTCCTTCTCATCTTTCGTGTAAACAGCTACATTCCGCTTGTCGATGCTCCAATCGAAATCATCGTGCGCAGTCTGCACTTGCACAGGTGCTTTTGTTGTCGCTGTGGCTTCGGCCGGGGCTGTTGCCACGTCCGCAGTCTCCTGTAAGTCAGCGTTTGAGTTAACAATATTGTTTTCAGACATAATAAAACCCCGGGTTTTTTGATCGGGGTAGCAAAATTACGAAAAAAAGACCACATATCCCGCCTGAAACCCCGGCCTAAGCCAAGCCCGGTTTGGCCTTGACAACTATGCAGACCTTCGTCTGCGAACTTTGTCAGCGCTTCGGTCCTCGCTCTTCCTCGTTCCCAACCTTCGCTGCGCCCGGGTACGCCCCTCGCCCCTCCAGGGTGGGGTCCTTCACTTTATTGGCGCTCCATCCGGCCCGATCACCCCCTCCCAGGCATTGACCAGTTTCTTCTGCAAGGTCCATTTATGGCCAAACGGATCCTCGAAGCTTCCTTGCCTGTAGCCATATTCGTAATCCTGCATGGGGCTCAATACCCTGGCGCCAGCAGCTAATGCACTGTCCATCAATGCGTCCGGATTGTCCACGAACACCCCGAGTTCCACAGTCGTGCCACCCGCCGGCTCAACCGCATGGACGGACGAGCCCGGCATCTCCTGGTGGAGATGAAAGATCGCACCCTGCAGTGAAAGCTCCGCCACATGCACCGACCCATCGTCATTCTTTACGATCAGCAATTCCTCGACGCCGAACGCTTTTTTGTAAAATTCCACCGCCGGCGCCACTACTTTTAGCGACAACAAGGGAGCAAAGACTGCCATATAGTTCAATTTTATTGAGCATCTTTCAACGAGGCGAGGCTACTGCCCCATTATCCGCCGTCACACTATCTGCCGCGATCCACCCACTCGTCCAGGCATGCTGAAAATTGTACCCCCCAGTCACCCCGTCTACATCCAAGATCTCTCCCGCAAAGAACAAGCCCGAAACCCGCCTGCTTTCCAGCGTCGAAGGTTCAACCTCGGCTAACCGAACCCCACCCGCCGTCACAAACTCTTCCTTAAACGTCGTTTTTCCAGCAACCGCAAAATTCCCCGCGCAAAGCAGGCTGACCAACCGGTTCGATTCCCGCGCCGGCAGATCGGCCCATCGGATATTTCCGATCTCTGCCACGGCCAAAAGATGTTCCCAAAGCCGCTGCGGCAAACCAAATGGATTCTTAGCCGCCACCAGTTGCCCCGCCCGATCCTGCCGCTGCTCCTGAAGCAGCTTCCTGGCCTTCTGCTCCGAAAACTCCCCAAGCCAGTTCACCTGCACCGCAAAATGATAATCCATCGCTGCAAGCTGCCTGGCGCCCCAGGCCGACAACCGAAGCACTACAGGCCCGCTGACACCCCAATGCGTGATCAGCAACGGCCCCTCCTCGGCCAACTTGCTCCCCTGAACCTTCACAGAAGCCTTCGCCACCGAAATACCCATCAGCTTCGTAATGGCGTCGCCCGGCATATTAAAGGTAAACAGAGACGGCAAAGGATCTTCTACCGTATGTCCCAAACCCCGGATCCAATCAAACATACCTGACTTGGGGTAACCGCCGCATGCCACACACAGGTAATCGGCGCCCAGCACCCGCCCATCCGCCAGCGCCACCCGAAAAAGACGCCCCGCCCCACCCTCGACGCGGACAGCTGAAACGGCCGCATCCCCGACCCCGACAGCCACACTACCCACCCCAACAGGCCGCTCCCCCATCCCCGCAGTCGCATCCTCGACGCCGACGCCGGCACCCCCATCCTCGACGCCGACGCCAGCATCCCCGACCCCGACAGCCACACCATCCACGGCACCCCCATCCCCGACGCCGACAGCCACACCATCCACGGCGCCCGCATCATCCCCAACCCGCACAGCCGCCACCTCGGCATGCATCCTGATCTCTACCCCATACGCATTCGCCTCCCTCATCAGACAATCGATGATCGTCTGAGAAGAATCAGACACGGGAAACATCCGCCCATCGGCCTCCGTTTTCAATGCAACGCCGCGCGAAGCAAACCATTCTATCGTATCGGTCGTAAAAAACTGATGAAATGCCTTCCGCACAAAATGCTGTCCACGCGGATAATTCGCGGCCATCTCCCCGATGTCGAAGCAGGCATGCGTTACATTGCATCGCCCGCCCCCGCTGACCCGCACCTTGCCAAGCAGCTTGCCTGTCTTCTCGAGAACGATCACCCGCAGTTCCCTATCTTTACGCGCCGCATTGACGGCACAAAACATTCCCGCAGCTCCGCCGCCAACAACGATCAATACTTTTTGCATATAAAAAAAACGGGCCGCAGACTATAAGCGACCCGTTTCAGATTTTTATTCACGACGGCAGCGCGGCCACCTGCCCGCTAAAAAGATGCGGATTGGCCGCCTCGGCAGCCTCTATACCACCATAATCCGACAAAATATCGGCCTTACCTTTTTTAACAGCCACATCATGTTCAAAATGCACCGAAGGCTGATGGTCTGTCGTCCGCACCGTCCAGCCATCACTTTCCGTATAGACCTCCCGCTTCCCCAGGTTGATCATCGGTTCAATGGCCAGCACCAACCCCTCCCTAAGCTTGGCACCGGTACCGCGACGGCCATAATTGGCCACCTGCGGCTCCTCATGCATGTTTTTGCCCAAGCCGTGTCCTACCAATTCCCGGACCACACCATACCCATATTTCTTCGCCGTATGCTCCTCGATAGCATAGCTGATATCTCCTACCCTGTTGCCGGCAACGGCTTTCTCGATGCCCTTGTACAAAGATTCTTTCGTCACGCGGATCAGTTGCAGCGTCTCCGGTCCCGGATCGCCGATCGCGAAAGTATAGGCATGATCCCCATTCCATCCTTTCCTGAGCACCCCAATATCGACGGAAATGATATCCCCCTCCCGAAGTTCCTTGTCATTGGGAAAGCCGTGCACGACGACATCGTTCACCGAGGTACAAGAGTTAAATGGATACCCGCGATAGTTCAAAAAAGAAGGGACAGCATCATGGTCGCGGATAAATGCTCCGACCAATACATCTATTTGCCGCGTCGTGATGCCCGGTCTCAATATTTTCGCGACCTCCGTCAGCGTCTTGCTCACCAAAAGAGCGCTCTCGCGCATCAATTCGATTTCAGTGGATGTCTTGTAATGTATCATAAACTGTAACACCGAGGCCGGCCGACCCATTTAAAGTACAGCCGGCCTCAGTTCATTGATGTCCCGGCCCGCTTGGCGTCACCGGGGGCTGTTAGCGAATATCTAACAGGTTCAATTATAAAAAGTTTATCAGCGTCCGGATGGCCATTAAATGACTGCATTCGAAACAGAGCTTTGACGCCCCTGGATCCTTCCGCTCTTCATCAATCCATCGTACTGCCGCATAAGCAGCTGGGTCTCTATCTGTTGGAGCGAATCGAGGATGACGCCGACCATGATCAGCAGGGAAGTGCCGCCGAAAAAGGAAGAAAAACCCTGCGTAATGTTCAGCCTTTGCGCAAACCCTGGCAGGATCCCCACGATAGCCAGCAAAAAGGCGCCTGGCAGCGTGATCCTGTCCATCACGGACCCAATATAATCAGCTGTAGGCTGACCAGGCTTTACGCCCGGGATAAAGCCGTTATTGCGTTTCAGGTCGTCGGCAATCTGTTTCGGGTTAAAGATAAGCGCAGTATACAAAAAGGTAAAGCCGACTACGATCACGCCATATACGATCATATGCACATAATCGCGGGGATCGGAGAACACTTTGGCGATGCCCTTGGTCGTTTCGAAACTTGCAAAAATCGTAGGCAGGAACATGATAGCCTGCGCAAAGATGATCGGCATTACACCCGCACTGTTGACTTTCAACGGCAGGAACTGACGCGCACCGCCGAATTGCCTGTTGCCGACGATCTGCTTGGCGTAATTGACAGGCACCTTGCGAACCCCCTGGATCAACACGATCAGGCCCATGATGATCGCCACCAATACAGCGACTTCGATCACAAACACCAGGATACCACCGGAACCCTGTGCGTACTTGGCGTTCCATTCCTGCATGAAAGACTTCGGCAGGCGGGCGAGGATACCCAGCATAATGATCAGCGAAGTACCGTTGCCCAATCCCTTGTCCGTGATCTTCTCACCCAGCCACATCACGAATAGCGTACCCGCTGTCAGGACGATGGGAGTCGTCAGCCAGAAATAGGCGGCAAAAGAGTCCATTATGGCATCCTTACCCAGCCCTTTCAGGTAGGTCACATAAGCGTAAGCCTGGACAAACGTCACGAGCACAGTGATATAACGGGTCCATTGATTGATCTTCTTCTGACCGCTGGCGCCTTCCTTCTGCACTTTTTGCATCTGCGGGATCAGGATCGTCGCCAGTTGCATAAAAATAGAAGCGGAGATATAAGGCATAATGCCAAGCGCCAATACGGAAGCCTGGGAAAAGGCACCGCCGGAAAATGCATCGATCAAACCCAACGCCCCGCTTTTGGCGCTGCTGAGGGCACTAAGCTTATTGGGGTCGATGCCGGGCAATACAATAAAGGTTCCAAACCGGTAGACCAACATGAGGGAAAGCGTCACCACGATCTTGCTGCGCAGATCGTCGATGCTCCAAATATTTCTAAGTGTCTGTGCTAGTTTCTTCACGGAACTGAATAATTAAGGACGTATTAAAGGAAAACGTCCACGTAAGTTACATAAAAATTATTTCACTATTTCTATTGTTCCCCCGGCGCCCTCTATAGCGGCTTTCGCCTTCTCGCTCACAGCATGGACCTTGAAACTGAGCTTAGCCTTCAATTCACCGTTTCCCAACACCTTAACCTTGTCGGTCTGGCTAATTAATCCATTGATATACAGATTCTCAGGGGTAATCTCGGAAAAACCGTACTTTTCGGCAAGCTGCTCCAGCTGACCCAGGTTCAGCACCTTGTACTCCACACGGTGGATATTGTTGAACCCGCGCTTGGGGACCCTACGCTGGATGGGCATCTGTCCCCCTTCATGGGCCATCTTGCGCTGGTAACCGGCCCGGCTTTGACCACCCTTGTTACCTTTCGTGGAAGTACCACCCTTACCGGATGCTTCCCCGCGGCCAAGCCGCTTTTGCTTATGCGTTGCGCCTTTTGCAGGCCTGATCGTGTGTAAATTCATTGTTTTGATTTTTATGCCTGCACTTTAATGCTGGCAGAAAGATTATTTTATCTCTTCCACTTTCACCAGGTGCTCCACCTTGCGGACCATACCCAGGATCTGCGGGGTAGCTTCTACCTCTTTGGTAGCATGCATCTTCTTCAAACCCAAAGCCTTCAGGGTCAGCTTCTGACGCTCAGGCCTGTCGATGCCGCTCTTTACTTGCGTGATCTTGATCTTTGCCATGATATACAGTATTATCCGTTAAAAACTTTCTTCAATGAGATATGACGGGTCCGGGAAACGTGAATGGGCTCACGGAGCATGGCCAGCGCCTTGAAAGTAGCCTTCACCACGTTGTGTGGATTGGCCGACCCCAGCGACTTGGCCAGCACGTCCGTCACACCGGCGCTTTCCAGCACAGCACGCATGGAACCCCCGGCGATAACACCGGTACCATGAGCAGCAGGCTTGATCAGTACCTTCGCCGCACCTTCTTTAGCCAGCTGATCGTGAGGAATCGTACCATGCATGACCGGAACCTTGATGAGGTTCTTCTTGGCATCTTCGATCCCTTTCGTGATCGCTTCCTGGACTTCCTTCGCCTTACCCAGACCGTGGCCGACTACACCGCTTTCATTGCCGACTACCACCAGGGCAGAGAAGCTGAACGCCCGCCCGCCTTTAGTTGTCTTCACGACGCGATTGATAGCAACCACCTTCTCTTTCAATTCCAGGTCACCGGCTTTAACTCTGTTCAAGATTACTTTAGACATTGTTATTATTTACGAAGCTTTTAAAAACTATTGTTCCTGAGCCGCCCCGGCGCCACTCGTCCGAAAGGGCAACGATTCAATTAAAACTTCAGACCACCTTCCCTCGCACCTTCCGCCACAGCCTTTACCCGGCCATGGTACAGATAACCACCGCGATCGAACGTCACATCCAGCAACCCCAGATCGGAAGCCTTGCGGGCAATGGCAGCGCCTACCAGCTTGCTCTTCTCGACCTTCGTGCCCTTCTGGGCGAGGATGTCCTTATCCTTCGAAGAAGCAGAAGCCAGGGTCTTGGCACTGTCGTCATCGATCAGCTGCACATAGATGTCGTTGTTGCTCCGGAACACGGACAGCCTTGGCCGCCCGGACGTTCCGCTGACCTTCTTGCGGACGCTGTATTTGATCCGCTGTCTTCTCTTTGCTTTCGTATCCATAATTTTCTATTTTTTTAAGCCCTGATTTCAACGCGTGACCTATGTCGCCCGCTTCGAACCGCCAGGACTCATTTCTTCTCAAATTTATTTACCAGCAGCCTTACCAGCCTTCTTACGAACGATCTCACCCACATACCGCACACCCTTGCCCTTGTATGGCTCAGGCTTGCGCAGCCCACGGATCTTGGCGGCCACCTGACCGATCAACTGCTTGTCCACGCCTTCCAGCGTGATCTTGGGGTTCTCCCCCTTGTTCTGTTCCGTAGCCAGCTTCAGTTCCTTGGGGATCTCGAAGATGATATTGTGCGAATAACCGAGTGCCAGGTCCAGCAGGTTTCCCTGGTTGGACGCCTTGAACCCTACACCGATCAACTCCAGCTGACGCTTGTATCCATCGGTAACCCCTTTAACCATATTGGATACCAATGAACGATACAGACCATGCAGGGCACGGTGACGGATCTGGTCGGTAGGACGGGAGAACTCGACATGTCCTTCCTTTACCTCAACTTTAATATCACGGTCGATAGCCTGCTTCAATTCCCCCTTAGGTCCTTTTACGACCAGGAGATTGTCGGCGCCGACTGTTACGGTCACCCCCTTGGGCAGCACTACCGGTTGTTTACCTATACGGGACATAATACTTTGATTTGTAGTTATTATATTTATATTTCTTCTGCTGCCGGCCGGTCAGCCTCTATAGGTAGGGCTTAATGTACCGGCAACACCTGTACGCTTAATAAATGTAGCAAAGCACCTCGCCGCCCACATTCTGCACCTTGGCTTCCTTGTCCGTCATTACACCCTTAGAAGTGGAAATGATAGCCACCCCAAGACCATTCTTCACCCGCTTGAACTCCGTAGGGCTGGAATAGGTGCGGAGACCCGGACGGCTGATGCGCTCCAGCGATTTGATCGCGGGTTCCTTGGTAGCCGGATCATATTTCAACGCGATCTTGATCACGCCTTGTTTGCTGTCATCCTCGAATTTGTACTTCAGGATATATCCTTTGTCGTACAGGATCTCCGTCATGCGCTTCTTCAGGTTGGAAGCAGGGATCTCCACGATCCGGTGGTTTGCCATCTGCGCATTCCGGATTCTTGTCAGAAAATCTGCTATTGGATCAGTAACCATTGTTTGTATTCAGTTAAGTATTTTCAAAAATTGTACAATGCGATATCCAATCGATATCATTCTTCACCCAGGCCCGCTATGCGAACCCGCTCAAGCCCCTCTACCACGATGCCTTCCGCACCCCGGGGATCTTACCCGCCAGCGCCATATCCCGGAACATGTTCCTGGACACGCCGAAGTAACGGATGTACCCTCTTGGGCGGCCTGTCAACTGGCAGCGGTTATGCAGTCTCACAGGAGATGCATTCCTGGGCAACAGATCCAGCGCCTTGTAATCGCCTGCAGCTTTCAAAGCGGCACGCTTCTCGGCAAATTTAGCCGACAGCGCTTCCCTTTTCCTTTGTCTAGCCTTTACGGACTCTTTAGCCATGTTTTATCTTTTTTAAGTTTAATCTTTTTTAACTCCACGGAAAGGCATACCCAACTCCTTCAACAGCTCGAAAGCCTCTTCATTAGTTTCCGCAGTCGTCACGAAAGTAATATCCATACCGGTGATCTTATTCACCTTGTCGATATCCACTTCCGGGAAAATGATCTGCTCGGTAATACCGAGGGTATAGTTGCCGCGTCCGTCGAATGACTTCTCGTTGACCCCCTTGAAGTCACGTACCCGGGGCAGCGCCGTAGCTACCAGCCGATCCAGGAATTCGAACATCTTCTCGCCGCGCAGCGTCACCCGGGCACCGATAGGCATGTTCTTACGCAATTTGAAGTTAGAGATGTCCTTCTTGGACATCGTCGTGACGGCTTTCTGACCGGTGATCATGGAGAGCTCGTCAACGGCGACCTCTACCAGCTTCTTATCGGTCACGGCGCCGTTCACGCCCCGATTGATACAGATCTTCTCCAGTTTCGGCGCCTGCATCACAGTAGTGTAGCCGAACTTCTTCATGAGGGCAGGTACAACTTCCTTCTTGTACTTTTCTGCCAGACGTGGAGTGTATTTTACAGTACTCATTTGATTGCCTCCCCTGATTTTTTAGCGATCCGAACTAATTTCCCATCATTCCTTTCGCGCCTGACTTTCGTCGCGCCGCCCGTCTTCGCATCGAACAACTGAATGTTCGAAATGTGAATCGGAGCTTCCTTCTTCACGATGCCACCCTTGGTGTTCTGCGCAGAAGGCTTAGTGTGCTTCGTGATGATGTTTACGCCCTCCACCAATACCTTAGCCGCATCGGGGAAAACTTCCAGGACTTTCCGGGCCTTTTTGGGGTCCTTGTCGTCTCCGGTGATCACTACCACGCTATCACCTTTTTTAATATTGAACTTGGGTTTGAATCTGTTGCTCATTTTATTATGATTTATAACACCTCAGGTGCAAGGGAAATGATCTTCATGTAACCTTTATCACGCAGTTCCCTGGCGACAGGTCCAAAAATACGCGTACCACGCGGCTCGTCAGATGCATTCAGCAATACCACAGCATTGTCATCAAAGCTGATATAGCTTCCGTCCTTACGACGTAACTTGTTCTTGGTACGGACGATAACCGCCTTGGCAACCGTTCCCTTCTTGATACCACCGGAAGGCAACGCATCCTTTACGGTAACTACGATCTTGTCGCCGATACCAGCGTAATCCTGCCCGCTGTTTCCCAATACACGGATGCACAACACTTCTTTGGCACCGCTGTTATCGGCTACATTTAACCTGCTTTCTTGCTGGATCATTTTATTGACTTTTGAAACTAAATAATAGTATTATTTGGCTTTTTCAACCACTTCCACCAGACGCCACCGCTTGCTCTTGCTCAGCGGACGGCTCTCCATGATCCGTACTACGTCGCCGACCGTGCACTCATTCTTTTCGTCATGAGCATGGAAGCTGGTAGTCTTCTTCACGAACTTCCCGTAGATCGGGTGCTTTACCTTTCTTTCGACAGATACCGTGATCGTCTTGTCCATCTTATTGCTCTTTACGACCCCGATCCTGGTCTTGCGCAAATTTCTTTCAACCATTGTAGTAGCCATTGTATAAGCTTTTTGCTTTTATTAAGCTGTTTGAACTAGCCTCCGATCAGCGCTGTCTGAACAGTAGCACCTCTCTCCGGCCCTAATCTATTGGCCTACGGCCACAAGCTCCGCTTGTTTTGTCTTCTGGGCCAACACTGTTTTCAGACGGGCGACATCCTTCCTCAAAGCACGGATGCTCATCGGATTTTCCAGCGGCGAGATGGCGTGCGCAAACTCCAGCTTCTTAAGGCGCAGCTCATCTTCCTGGATACGGGCCTTCAGGTCATTCTCATTGAGGTCCTTCAGGCTGTTTATAAAATCGATCTTCTTTGACATCGTCACTCTATTTTAGCTGTTATTACTTTTTTTCAATCACCTCGGCCGCAACATCCCGGCGAACGATAAACTTGGTCTTGATCGGCAGTTTCTGTGCCGCCAGTTCCAGCGCTTCCTTGGCCGTAGCCAGCGATACGCCGTCAGCTTCGAACAGGATACGACCCGGCTCGATCACCGCAGCCCAATATTCAGGGTTACCTTTACCTTTACCCATACGCACTTCCAGGGGCTTTTTGGTAATGGGCTTGTCAGGGAAAACGCGGATCCATACATTCCCCTCACGCTTCATCGCACGGGTCAGGGCCTGACGGGCAGCTTCCAGTTGGCGATTGGTCAGCCAGATCGCTTCCAGCGATTTCAAGGCATAGGTACCAAAAGCAATAGTATCCCCTCTTTTAGCAACCTGACGGATGCGTCCTTTCTGCCCTTTCCTATGCTTGGATCTTTTAGGTTGTAACATCTTAGAATTATTTTCTGATACTTAGTTCAAATAATTGTTGTCGTCCACTCACACTTCCGGCGTCCGCCGCCCCAAAAAATTATCGGCGTCCACCTGGTCTGCGATCACCGCCGCCACCACCGCCGGGCCTGCGATCTCCACCGCCGCCGCCAGGCCTGCGATCCCCACCACGATCACCGCCTCTGCGGTCATCTCCACGATGATGTCCATGACCATGTTCTCCAGCCCTATCCCTGCGATCGCTCAGGCCGCCTTCTTTGCCACCTACGAAATTCGGGTTCAGGTCCCTCTTCGCCAGCACTTCACCCTTACAGATCCAGACCTTGATACCGATCTTTCCATATACAGTAAGTGCAAACACATTGGCATAGTCGATATCCATACGCAGCGTATGCAACGGGGTCCGGCCCTGCTTGATCTCTTCCGTACGGGCGATCTCAGCACCACCCAAACGGCCGGCCACCTTGATCTTGATCCCTTCCGCACCCATGCGCAGCGCAGAAGCAATAGCCATCTTTATTGCGCGCTTGTAATTGATACGGTTCTCTATCTGCCGCGCGATCGTATCGCCGACGATATTCGCATCCAGCTCGGGACGGCGGATCTCCAGGATATTGATCTGCACATCATCCTTACCCGTCAGTTTCTTCAACTCTTCCTTGATCCTGTCCACTTCGCCACCACCTTTACCGATGATGATGCCGGGCTTGGAAGTATGGATCGTTACGATCAGCTTGTTCAGCGTCCGCTCGATAACGATCTTTGCGATCCCACCTTTGTTGATACGGGCATTCAGGTAGGTCCTGATCTTGTTGTCCTCGATCAACTTGGTAGCATAATCTTTCTTGCTGCCATACCAGTTGGATTCCCAACCGCGGATGATCCCTAACCTGGCCCCAATAGGATTCGTTTTCTGACCCATATTATAGTATAATAAGTTTTATAATTTAATTTTCGGCGCTAACGGCTGCTGAACTTCGCTCTTCACCCGTTGTAGCCTTCGTTCGCGGGCTCTCGCCCGTGGGCCAGCCGTCTACGCCGGCTCGGCAACTAGCTGGTCAACAATAATCGTCACGTGATTGCTCCGCTTGCGGACACGATAACCTCTCCCCTGCGGAGCAGGACGCATACGCTTCAACGTCCGTCCACCATCCACGAAGACCGTCTTTACCAACAGTCCCGCATCAGCCGCACTCTGACCCTCATTCTTCTGCTCCCAGTTCTTCACGGCAGACCACAACAACTTATGCAGCGGAGTGGAAGAATGCTGCGGATGATGCTCCAGCAATGCCAAAGCCTTCTCCACGTGCATACCGCGGATCTCATCGGCCAGTAAACGCATTTTGCGGGGCGATGTCGGATAATTTCTCAATTTAGCTACTGCTTCCATTTATATTTCGATTTTAATTCGTGCCTCGGGCTCTTCGTCCATGTAACCCCTCGGCGCGAAATCATTTTTATCTGCTCTTCGCTGCGCGCGGAACACGTTAAGCTATCTTTTTGCTCGAATGACCTTTGAAGTTGCGGGTAGGCGCAAACTCACCCAGCTTATGCCCCACCATGAACTCCGTCACGTACACAGGAATGAACTTGTTGCCATTGTGCACCGCCAGCGTATGCCCCACGAAATCGGGCGTAATGGTGGAACGACGGCTCCAGGTTTTGATCACCCCTTTCTTGGTAGTCCCTTCATTGATAGAAAGGATCTTCTCTTCTAAATTGAAGTCTACGTAAGGACCTTTTTTAATTGAACGACCCATGATAGATTATTAAATGATTTCTATTTCGCTAATTTTTTACCGTTCTTCCGCTGAATGATCAGCTTGTCGCTGCCCTTGCCCTTCTGACGCGTCTTCAGACCGCGGCTGTACTGCGCATTCCTGCTGCGAGGCTGGCCACCCGATGCCTTACCTTCACCGCCACCCATCGGGTGATCCACAGGGTTCATGGCTACACCACGCACCCTCGGGCGAATACCCCGCCAAACATTGCGGCCGGCTTTACCCATGCTCTGCAGGGAGTGGTCGCTATTGCTAACTACACCCACAGTCGCATAACAATTGATCAATACTTTCCTCAACTCGCCGGAAGGCATCTTCAACACGGCATATTTCTCTTCCTTGTTCGTCAGCTGAGCGGAAGTACCGGCGCTCCGCACCAGCTTGCCACCCTGACCAGGCTGCATTTCAATATTGTGAACATTGGTACCCAAAGGCATATTCTTCATCTGAAGCGCATTGCCCAGCTCAGGCACCGCACTGTCACCCGAAATTACCGTCGCACCGACCTGTAAACCCTGGGGAGCCAGGATATAACGCTTTTCCCCATCGACATAATTCACCAGCGCGATAAAAGCGGTACGGTACGGATCGTACTCGATAGACGCTATCACCCCATTGATATTTTTCTTGTTCCGCTTGAAGTCGATGACCCGGTACATCTTCTTATGGCCGCCGCCCCTGTAACGCATCGCCCTCCGCCCCTGGAAGTTACGCCCCGCAGTGGACTTCACTTTTTCCAGCAGGCTCTTCTCGGGCATATCAGAAGTGATCTCGGCATACGCATTCCCAACTCTCCAACGTGTCCCGGCAGTAATCGGTTTGTATTTCTTCAGTGCCATGTGCTTTTCTTTTATGCGGCCTTATCGGCGCCGCCACCATTATGAGTTATTAAAGTTTCCAAAGCCCGTTCCAAAGGCTGTCCCAAAAAATCGTTAGAGTCGGACAGTAATTATATTACTAATTACATCGCGTAATTATATCGCGGCGTAAAGATCGATCGTCTCTCCCTCAGCCACCGTCACCATCGCCTTCTTATAAGCAGGCTTGCGGCCCTGCACATAACCCGCCTTCGTAAAGCGCGTCTTATTCTTGCCCGGTACTACCACCGTATTCACATCGACCACAGTCACTCCGTAGAAATCTTCCACGGCTTTCTTGATCTCCAGCTTGTTCGCCTTGCGGTTGACACGGAAGGCATACCGGCGCAGTTTGTCCTGCTGGGCATTCGCCTTTTCTGTCAGTATCGGTTTTACTAAAACTTCAGAGAGTTTCATCTCTTATTAATTTTTAATTGTACAAATTGCTCCCGGTCTGGCTTACCTCCAAAATTAACCCAGCCCCGTCGCACGTTTCATTATTGGCCTTCGGCCGACGGACCCGTGGTCCGTCTAGGCTTTTTCTTCTTCCACCTCGTCCACGAAGATCTTCGCGGCACTCTCGGACAACACCAACACCTGCGCATTCACGATATCATACGTGTTGATATCGGCCAGCAACGTACCTTCTACTGAAGGCAGATTGCGGATGCTCAGATACAGGTTGTCATCATATTCCGGCAACACGAACAACACCTTCTTGCCACCGATATTCCACTTGCCCAGCGCATCGGTAAAAGATTTCGTCTTGGGCGCATCCAGCTTGAGGTCCTCCACGATCACGATCGCATTGTCCTTAGCCTTGTGCGCCAAAGCAGACATCTTCGCGAGATCCTTCACCTTCCGGTTCAGCTTGAAATCATAATCACGGGGCTTAGGACCAAAGATGGTACCACCACCCTTGTACAACGGGTTACGCAGGTTACCCTTACGGCTTCCACCCGTACCCTTCTGCCGATGCAGCTTCTTGCTCGAACCCTGGACTTCCAATCGGGTCTTTACCTTGTGCGTACCCTGACGCTGAGCAGCCAGGTATTGCTTGACCGCCAGGTAGATCACGTGATCGTTCGGCTCGATACCAAAGATCTCCTCCGGTAGCTCCACCGTCCGGCCTGTCTTCTTTCCTTCTATATTTAAAACGTCTGCTTGCATGATAATTCGATTGATAGAGATACACTATATTACTTCTGAATGAAAACAATGGCCCCGATATGACCGGGTACCGACCCGCTTACCAGGATGTAGTTCTTTTCAGGGAAGATCTTCACGACCTTCAGGCTCTTCACCTTTACCCTGTCACCACCCATCCGGCCCGCCATGCGCACGCCTTTCATAACGCGGCTGGCATCCGAAGAGTTACCCAAAGAACCAGGAGCACGCTGACGGTCATGCTGACCATGCGATTGCTCACCGACACCATGGAAGCCATGACGCTTTACGACGCCCTGGAAACCTTTGCCTTTCGAAGTGCCTACTACCTCGACCTTGTCGCCTTCCGCGAAAATGTCTACCGTAATGGATTCACCTAAAGCCTTTTCTATCGAGTAATTGCGAAATTCTTTTACGAACTGTTTGGGAGATGTGTTCGACTTGGCGAAGTGATTTTTTTCTGCTGCAGTGGTGTGCTTCTCTTTCTTTTCGCCGTACGCTAACTGGAGGGAAGTGTACCCGTCCGATTCCTTGGTCTTAACCTGCGTGACTACACAGGGACCCGCTTCGATGATCGTGACGGCTGTTTGTTTGCCATCAGGACTGAAGACGCTGGTCATCCCGATTTTTTTGCCAATAATGCCTTTCATTGCTTTAAAAAGTTTATGCCATCGGGTATGAGACAGAGCATAGACATACTACAGGCTAGTAGCATCGATCTATATCTTCAATCCCTCGTTTGCAGCCGACCTTTTCTTTGAGTTGCCCTTCGCCTGTCTCGCACAGGTCCGGAGTAACAGAAGTACCGGCAGTAAACAAACCCTGAATGGCTTGTTCATATGTATCATCCCGGTTGCCCGGAATATTAACTATCTTGATCCAGCGCTATTTTATCCCAGCCGAAGCCGGAAGTTTATAGATGGATATAAAAAGAACTGTTCAGCCGACGCGCCACACCCTGTGAGGACTTTTGACTCGAGAACTTCTCAACTCGAAGACTTCGGACTCGAGCACTTCTCAACTCGAAGGCTTTTACTCGAGGACTTCTCAACTTGAAGACTTCGGACTCGAGCACTTCTCAACTTGAAGACTTCGGACTCGAACACTTCTCAACTCGAAGGCTTCTGACTCGAGCACTTCTCAACTCGAAGGCTTCTGACTCGAAGGCTTCTGACTCGAGAACTTCTCAACTCGAAGACACCTCAACTCGAAAACTTCTTACTCGAAAACTTCTTACTCGAAGACTTCTTACTCGCCGCCCCGCGCGGTCGGCGCACTCCCCATCACGCCTTGATCTCAACATCCACACCGGATGGCAGATCCAGTTTGGACAACGCATCTACCGTCCTCGAAGAAGACGTATAGATATCCAGCAGACGCTTGTGCGTATGCAGTTGGAACTGCTCACGAGCCTTCTTATTTACGTGCGGCGAACGAAGCACCGTGAAGATCTTCTTGCGCGTGGGAAGCGGAATAGGACCCGTCACCACTGCACCGGTACTGCGAACGGTTTTGACGATCTTTTCAGCAGATTTATCCACCAAATTGTGATCGTATGACTGTAATTTGATTCTGATTCGTTGAGACATAAGCCAATTTCCATTTTTTCGAATGGGATGCAAAGGTAGGGAAACCTTTCATCATTGCCCAAGGAATGGGGACTTTTTTTGGAAAAATTAATCGTAACGGCCGAATAGTCGACCCCCGGCCAGCCCACCGACCAACGCCCGGCCCTTTCCGGCCGCTCACTCGTCCACCAAAGGGCGCTCCGCGTGACGAGCGGGCCCCCACACCCCCCAATTTTCCGCCTTGCCTTTCCTCCCAACCCTCCTCCACACAAGGTTTTTTAATGAACATCCACCCCCGCCCCGAAGTAATTTTACTGGCAAAAATCGAACAAAAAGCCATGAAACAGCCCTTATTCCCCCTGCCCGCCATCCCAACCAGGCCCGCCAAACTGCCCATGCCCGCCATCCTGTCCATGCCCGCCATCCTGTCCATGCCCGCCATCCAAACCGGACCCGCCAAATCGCCCAGACCCGCCATCCTGGCGACGCTCGCCATCCTAACCAGGCTCGCTAAACTGCCCATGCCCGCCATCCAAACCAGACCCGCCAAATGGCCCAGACCCGCCAAATGGCCCAGACCCGCCATCCTGGCGACGCTCGCCATCCTAACAAGACCCGCCACACCGGCCATGCTCGCCATCTTGATGAGCTTTGCTGCCTCCGCCCAGCAGCCCGCCAAAGACTCCACCACCGCCCACCCCGGCTATTATAGTTCCGGCTCTACTGGCGGCAGCCCCGGCCTTTATCACTCCGGCACGGCTGGCCCCCACCCCGGCGGCAGCCCCAGCCATTATACCGCCGACTCCTTCCGCCTCCGGGTTCCCGGCCAACGCATCTCTCTCTATGCCTTCTGCACCCCCTATTCCGAAGGAAGAGCCATCTACTTCCGCAAAGACCAGGATGAAGCCATCCACCGGCTCAACTTCCAAAACCTCAGCGTAGCCCTCGCCGACAACCCCGCCAGTATGCACCAGCTGAAGATAGCCCACACCGACGCCTACTTTTCCATCGGGCTCCTGGCCGGCGGCGTCGCCCTGAGCGCGATAGGGTTCATCGTGACGTCCAACCGCGACCGCAGCCTCGACAACGCTTATAGCCAGGCCACCGTCAAATGGTATACCCAGTCGCTCACCAATCCCAATACCCCGATGCCTACCCCGCCCCATACGGGTGTTCTTTCGCCGCTGATCTTTATCGGCCTCGCCTCGACCCTATCCTGCATCATCCCCATCGCCGGACACATCCGGCATACCCAAAGAGCGATCGACAGCTACAACGGCACCCACTAAAGCCCGCCGCAGCAGCCGCGCGACCATGCAACAAACCCCTATCACCCTCCGCATCCACCAAACCAGCCGGCGTCAAAACCCCCATTAACACCCGCCGCGCCGCATCCGCCAAACCGTCCGACAGCAAACCTATCGCACCCGCCGCGCCGCATCCGCGCGACCATCGGCAAAACCCCTATCGCCCCCCGCCGGGACAATGACTGCGCAAATAATCCGTATACAAATGGGAGAGGTGCTCACGGGTGCCCTCCCCTTCATAAATACCATGGCTCCGATTGGGATAAGCCATGAACTGAAAGAGCTTGTCATATTTGATCAACGCATTCAGCAGGCGTTCCGCATTCTGATAATGCACATTGTCATCCCCGTACCATGGATATACAGGAGGTTCCCGCGCAGGTTCATCGCATAGGTAATGGGCGAGCCGGCATCAAGTCGGCCCTGTTCTCCTGCGGCAGACCCATATACCGCTCCTGGTAGAGATTGTCATAACTCAGCTGGTTGCCGACAGCCGCAACCGAAACCCCCGTTTTATAAATCTGCGGATACTGGAATAACAGGTTCAATGTACTTGACCCACCCCCACTCCATCCCCAGACAGCCACCCGGCTGGTATCCACGAACGGCCATTTTAATATCTCCATGGCCGCCATCGCCTGGTCCCGGATATTCAGCCGGCCTATCTGCCGGTAGATCGATTTACGCCACTGGCGGCCCTTTGGCGCCGGCGTACCCCTGTTATCGACACTGATATAGATATACCCATCCCTGGCCATATCCCCGTTGTAAAGCGGATTGATGCCGGTTCCGTATTCATCTATAACGGTCTGAGCCGCTGGCTCCCCATAGACATAAAAAACAACAGGGTATTTCTTCGACGGATCGAATGGGACAGGTCTTACCATCCAGCCGTCCATGTCGACCCCGTCCGCTGTCTTGATGGTAAAAAACTCCACCGCCCTCGCCGGCTCCGCTTCGGAAGGTGCCTTGGCCTTGCTCATAGAAGCGTGGGCAGGCAGACTGACTAACTCCTGTTTTTCGGACGTGTCGGCATTGCTCCAGGTATGGAGGGCATACTGGCCGGTCGGCGAAATATCGTATTGATGCACGCCGGATTCGCGCACCGGCGTGAGCCTTTCCAGCGCCCCCTTGCCATCGAGCCTGGTGCGAAATAGATATTTCTGCGTGGCATTGGTCGGACTCGCGATGAAATAAACATAATTGCTCTTTTCATCGATCAGGCTCACCTGGATCACATCATAGTTGCCCCTGGTGATCAGCGTCTCTTTTCTCCCATCCCGGCTCACCCGGTAGATATGGCGCCAGCCATCCTTTTCCGTCACCCACAAAAAAGCCGCCCCATTGCCAATCCAATCCCAGCCGGCGATCACCCCATCCTGCCAGAACCCCTTACACTCGATATAGGCACTGTCCTTTTCGTCAAAGATGGACACAGTACTCCCCGTCGCAATATCGCTCAGCAATATTTTACTATCGTTTTGTTTGCGGTTCAGCTGTTGCAGGATAAGCTGACTCGAATTGGCCGCCCACTCCATCCGCGGCAAGTAGGTGTCATGCGGATCACCCGGAATATCCATCCAGCGGTTGTTGCCTGACACAACGTCGACCACCCCTATCCGATAGGGAGACGGCGGCTCCCCGGCGACCGGGTATTCCACGGGTATGACAAATGGATAAGTGGAGTCGGTGGTGTTCAACATCAGGTAGTCCTTGACCTGGTTGGCATCGATCTGCCAGTAGGCAATATGTCGCCCATCGGGACTCCAGCGAAACCCATCCCGGCATTCCAGTTCTTCTTCATACGCCCAGTCGAAAGTGCCATTGATCAGTTTCCGCGTCTTGTCGGTGGAGGTAAGGCACCTGGTTTGCCCGGTAGCCAAGTCTTCTACGTAGACATTGTGCTCACTCGAATACGCCACCTTGCCCGCATCCGGGGAGAACTTCGCAAATTGCAGCGAGGACGCCGGTCTTTCCTTTCCCAGCTTCACCAGCACCCGGGCCACCCGGTCCAGTATCCAGTAATCCCCACGGGTGTCATATCGCTAAACCCGTTTCGCGTTGGTGTAGATCAAGACCTTCTTGCCATCTTGGGAGAACGAAAAATCCCGGATGGCAAGGGGCCTCCCGTCACCTGCCGGCCTCAGTTGTTCCGACGGGACCATCACCGTCTCCTGCCCCGAAATATCCACCTGCACGATATTGCCATTGCTCACCCTGTAAAATGAATTGCCTTCTTTCGACCATTTCAGTGAAGTAGAGCCAGGCTGAGCGCGCAGCGCAAAAGAAACGAACAAGAACACAAATGGCAAAGCTGTACGGGAGATCGACATATCCTACATTTTGAGTGCCGTAAGGTATAAAAAAAAAGGTGGCGCGGCATAAGCCGGGCCACAATAGTTTTTAACACGAACTGGCGCAAGGTCTATCTACGCCGCCAATGACCGCTGATCCACCAGTCACCTCTGCCGCCATGCGACCAATGACCGGGGATCCATACCCAACCCGGATGAGGCGGCTCGGCCCAATGACCACCAACGGCTACGTAAGTGCCGCCGCGGGCTTCCCACTCCTCATCGATCCATACGTGTCTGGGACTCGGAGCAACGGGCCTAACGACCGGATGCCATACGGGCCTCACCGACACGTAGACCTGGGCGGAAGCTGTATTCGAGATCGAACCTGCAGCAATCATGACGATCGCCAAAAACGCCAGTTTTACAAATTTACCTTTCATATGCTGGTTTTTAAGTTGACTATTGGATTGGATTACGCATGGAAAGTTAAAAGGGTTCATCTGCTTTTTAACGTTATCTTTTTTACAATAGTGCGTTTTAATCAAATTTTAAGGCCGCCCCTTCACATCAAATGGGGGCGGCCTTGTCTTTTTATTGTTGGGAAATGCTACCGCATTTCCGGCCCCGCTTTTGACGGGACCTTATATCATATATTGTTACATGTCTATGCTTTAGGCATTCACCTTCTTGCCCCGGATCTTCGCGATCACTTCCTCGGCGATATTATTCGGCGCAGGAGCGTAGTGCGAAAATTCCATGGTCGAAGTGGCACGACCCGAGCTCATGGAACGAAGCTCTGTCACGTACCCAAACATTTCCCGCAGCGGAACCTTGGCCTTGATGACCTGGAGGTTGTTCCTGCTGTCCATGCCTTCCAGGATGCCGCGACGACGGTTCAAGTCACCCGTAACATCTCCCATGTATTGATCAGGGGTCAATACTTCCACCTTCATGATAGGCTCGAGCAGGATCGGCTTGGCCTTCTTGCCCGCTTCCCGGAAACCGGACTTGGCGCACAATTCAAAGCTCATACCATCCGAGTCCACATCGTGGTAGCTACCGTCGAAGATCCGCACCTTCATGCTCGTCATCGGATAGCCGGCGAGTACACCCGTTCCCATACAGCTCTCAAAACCTTTCGAGATCGGCTGGATAAATTCCTTGGGGATCGAACCACCAAAGATATCGTTCACGAACTGGAACTCTTTCCCTTCGTTCTCCTTCAGCCATTCTTCATCGGCCGGCCCGATCTCGAACTGGATATCGGCAAACTTACCACGCCCACCCGTCTGCTTCTTCAGCACCTCGCGATGGATGATGGACGCGTTGAACGCCTCTTTATAGGCAACCTGGGGCGCACCCTGGTTGACCTCTACCTTGAATTCCCGGCGCATACGGTCGATGATGATCTCAAGATGGAGCTCGCCCATCCCGCGGAGGATGGTCTGACCGGTATCTTCATCGGTATTCACCCGCAGCGTGGGATCCTCTTCCACCAGCTTCGAGATGGCCATTCCCATCTTATCCACGTCGGCCTGCGTCTTGGGCTCGACCGCAATGGCGATAACCGGCTCGGGAATGAACATGTTCTCCAACGTGATCGGATGATCTTCGTCACAAAGGGTATCTCCCGTCTTTATTTCCTTGAATCCTACCGCCGCCCCGATATCTCCGGCTTCGATGAAGTCGATCGGGTTCTGCTTGTTAGCGAACATCTTCATGATACGGCTGATACGTTCCTTCTTACCGCTTCTGACATTCAGCACGTAGGACCCCGCATCCAGGTGACCGCTATAACACCGGAAGAAGGCCAGACGACCCACGAACGGATCGGTCATGATCTTGAAAGCCAGGGCCGCAAAAGGCTCCTTGGCGTTAGCCTTGCGGGTGATCGTTTCGCCGGTATTGGGATCGGTACCTACCGTGTCCTCGATGTCGAGCGGACTCGGCAGATAACGGCAAACTGCATCCAGCGCCGTCTGCACACCCTTGTTCTTGAAGGAAGAACCACACATCATCGGGACGATGCTCAGGTCCACCGTAGCCTTACGGATCGCCTCATGCATCTCATCTTCGGTGATGCTATTGGGGTCTTCGAAGAACTTTTCCATTAGTGTATCGTCGTATTCGGCAACGGCCTCCACGAGCTTACCCCTCCATTCCAACGCTTCTTCGATCATGTCATCCGGTACAGGGATCTCATCGAAGGTCATGCCTTCCGTTTCCATATGCCAGATGATCCCCTTCATTTTGATAAGGTCGACCACCCCTTTGAAATCGTCTTCGGCGCCGATAGGCAGCTGCAGCGGTACCGCTTTCGCTCCGAGCATCTCCCGAACCTGCGTGACGACCATCAGGAAATCCGCACCCGAACGGTCCATCTTATTGACAAAACCGATCCGCGGAACGCGATAACGGTTGGCCTGGCGCCAAACGGTTTCACTCTGAGGCTCAACGCCATCCACAGCGGAAAACAGGGCGATAAGGCCATCCAGCACCCGCATGGAACGCTCCACCTCAACGGTGAAATCCACGTGGCCCGGCGTATCGATAATGTTGAAGTAATATTTCTTCGTGTTCGCATCCACCTTTCCTTTATCGGTAGGAAAGTTCCATTGGCAGCTGACGGCAGCGGAGGTAATCGTAATACCCCTCTCCTTTTCCTGCTCCATCCAATCGGTAGTAGCCGCGCCATCATGTACTTCCCCGATTTTATGAATCATCCCCGTATAGCGCAAGATCCGCTCCGTGGTGGTGGTTTTACCGGCATCGATATGAGCCGCAATCCCGAAGTTCCTTTGAAATTTTAAATCTGCCATTGTTGTTTATTGAAAAGTTGCGCAAAGGTACTGAAAAATCCCGATGCAAAATGCTGGGAAACTAAAAACCCTGCGACCTTTTTACCAGCGTCGCAGGGTTGTCATATATAAAAAACCGTCACTTATACCTTAAAGTGCGCGAACGCTTTATTCGCTTCTGCCATCCTGTGCGTGTCTTCCTTTTTCTTAAAAGCGCCGCCTTCACCCTTGGCTGCTGCAACGATCTCATTGGCTAGTTTTTCAGCCATGCTCCGACCGTTCCTTTCGCGGCTGTAGCGGATCAGCCATTTCATGCTCAGAGAGATCTTCCTGTCCGGGCGAACCTCGGAAGGGATCTGGAAAGTCGCACCACCGATACGCCGGCTGCGGACCTCGACGGCAGGAGTAATGTTGGAAAGTGCACGCTTCCAGATATCATACCCTTCTTCGTTGGTCTGCTTGGCCACTTTCTCCATGGCATCATAAAAGATGTTATAAGCCGTGTTCTTCTTACCCTGCCACATCAGGTTATTCACAAACCGGGTCACCAGGATGTCATTGTATTTTGCATCTGGGGCCAGCGGTAATTTTTTGGCTTGCGTCTTCCTCATTATTTGACGAAATTAAATTATACTAGGTTATAATTATTTTTTAGGCTTAGCAGCGGCACCCTTTGCACCGGCCTTTTCCTTCTTCGTACCATACTTGCTCCGGCTCTTCTTACGATCCTTCACCCCAGCCGTATCCAGGCTGCCGCGAACGATGTGGTAACGAACACCAGGAAGATCCTTCACACGACCACCGCGGATCAACACGATGGAGTGCTCCTGAAGGTTGTGCCCTTCCCCCGGGATGTACGCGATAACCTCTACTTTATTCGTCAACCTTACCTTCGCTACCTTACGCAGCGCAGAGTTCGGTTTCTTAGGAGTGGTCGTGTACACACGAGTGCAAACACCCCGGCGCTGAGGACAAGCGTCCAGCGCCCTTGATTTGCTCTTCGCACGGATGATCTCTCTTCCTTTTCTAACTAATTGTTGTATGGTAGGCATTCTGAAACCTAATTTTATTTTGGGATTGCAAAAGTACTCTGCCGCGGCTTATTATCCAAATTTTTCTGGCTATACAGCGAACATCCAGCCCAGGGTGTCCGCCCTTCTCCCCTCCCTGATATCCGTCAACGCGCGCTTCACCGCTGGCGCCGCCTTCCAGGTATCTGTATCGAATTTCATCGTATAATCCTCATACTGAAGCTCCTTGATCATGGAAATGGTAGCCGCCGTTCCCGTCCCGAACACCTCCTTCAACGCTCCCGCCTGGTAAGCCCTGACCAGCTCGTCGATGCTTACCGGCGCCTCTTCCACCTTATACCCCTCCTGGCGAAGCACCTCTATGGCACTGTCCCTGGTCACCCCCTCGAGGATCGTCCCCGATTCCAGATCCGGGGTCACCACCTTATCGCCGATAACGAAGAAAACATTCATCGTCCCGATCTCCTGCACATATTTATGCTCGAAAGCATCCATCCAAAGTACCTGGTCGAACCCCTTTTGCTTCGCAACCGCCGTAGCCAGCATGCTCCCCCCGTAATTGCCCGCCGCCTTGGCATACCCGACACCTCCCCGGACGGCCCGGGTATATTTCTCCTCCACGTAGATCCGCATCGGCGCCGAATAATAAGGGCCAGTCGGGCTCAGCAGGATCATGAATTTATACGTATCGGAAGCCTTGACCCCGATCACCTCGTCCGTTGCAAACATGAACGGCCGGATATACAAAGCATAATCACTCTTCATGGGTATCCAGTCACGATCCAGGTCGACCAGCCGGCGCATCCCTTCGATAAAGATGTCCTCCGGCACCGCAGGCATCTGCATCCGCTCCGCGGAAATATTGAACCGGCGGAAGTTGTCGTGGGGGCGAAAGATGAAAGGTTGCCCATCCCTGTCCTTATAGGCCTTAATGCCTTCAAAAATGGATTGCCCGTAATGGATGGCAGCCAGCGCAGGGGAGATCGTCAACGCTTGGTAAGGGCGGATCTTAACCCCCTTCCACTCGCCGTCGGCATAATCCACTTCCAGCATGTGGTCAGTAAAATGTTTACCAAAAGGAAGGTTGTTAAAATCGATCTCGTTAATTTTACGCTGCGCCGCCTTTGTAACTTGGATATCCAGGGTTGCGATCATGTTGCCGGTAAATTTTGTTGCCACAAAATAACAAACAATCTTTGCTCAGCAAAATGACAACTAACATTTGTTAGTTTTCTGACAGGAACAGCCAAAATACATGGACAACATAAACGACATCAAACTCACCGCCCTTGTCGTCGGCGAATGGTATAAGGACGCCCTGCTGGCCTCCCCCGACGCCCCGCAGGCCATCGAAACACCGCAGCCTATCAAGACACTGCAGTCCATCGAGACACTGCAGTCCATCGAAACACCGCAGCCTATCAAGACACTGCAGTCCATCGACACGCAGCAGGCCATCGAGACACTACAGGCTATCCACACGCCGCAAGCCATCAAAACGCCGCAAGCCGTCGAAACCCCACAGGCCATCGAAGCCCCGACACCGATTGCCGGGCCCCCCACTCGCCCTTTCGGACCGTCCGCCTCCACCCCGCCAGCCTCAAAAACACAGGGCTCGACCCAAAAAAAAACGCAAGAGCCGACCCAAAAAGCGCAGGAGCAAACTCCAATAGCACCAGAGCTAATTCCAAAAGAACGAGAGCCAACTCCAACAGCACCAACGCCAACTTCAATAGCAACAGCGCCCACTCCAAAAGCACCATCCCCCCCGGCGCCCGGCCCCTACAAATTCCTCGGCAACAACCGCAAACAGATCGCGATCATCGTTCATTCACCCGGCACCCCCTTCCTCCCCGATAACCAGCTCTCCTTTCTCACCAAGATACTGGAAGCCTGCCGCATGAACATCGGCGATATCGCCATCGTCAACGCCGCGACCACCTCCGTAGTCATTGCCGCACTACGCCAACAGCTGCATCCCACCGCCGTCCTGCTGTTCGGACTGGAACCCGTTGCCATAAAACTGCCGATCAACTTCCCCGAATTCAGGCTGCAACCCTATGACGCCTGCACCTATCTCTCCGCTCCCGCACTCGGCCGGCTGGTGCAAAATTCGGAAGAAAGCAAACTGCTGAAAAGCAAGCTCTGGGTCTGCCTAAAAACACTATTCGACGTATGACCGCGCCAACCCGCATCGTCTTCGCCACCAACAATGACCACAAGGTCAAAGAGATAAAACTGGCGGTCGGCGCATCCCTGCATGTCGTGACCCTCCGCGAAGCTGGCATCGATATCGACATCCCTGAACCCTGGGACACGCTCGAAGCCAACGCCAAGGAAAAATCGGCCACCATCCACCGGCTGACCAAAGAAAATTGCTTCAGCGAAGACACCGGCCTGGAAGTACACGCACTGAACGGCGAGCCCGGCGTACACAGCGCACACTACGCCGGACAGCAAAGATCATCCGGAGCCAATATCAAAAAATTGCTGGCCAACCTCGGCGACAAAGACAACCGTAAGGCCCGCTTCCGTACCGTCATCTCCCTGATCTGGGCAGAAAGGGAATACCTGTTCGAAGGGCTCTGTGAAGGCCATATCGCCAACACGCCGGCGGGAGAAGCCGGCTTCGGTTATGACCCCGTGTTCATCCCGGAAGGGGATACACGCAGTTTCGCCCAGATGTCCCCGGAAGAAAAAAACCACTATAGCCACCGCCGGAAAGCCGCCGACCAATTGGTAGCCTTTCTGCGCCAGGCGACAAGCCCATAAAACAACGCATATGCCCAGGACAAAACTTGTCTTACCGGAACATTTCTCTTTCACTACAGCCATCCCCATCAGAATAACCGATCTCAATTACGGCGGCCATGTGGGCAACGATTCCATCCTCTCCATCCTGCACGAGTCGAGAGAGCAATTCCTTCGCAGCCACGGCTATAAAGAAATGGACCTGGCCGGCGTCGGACTCATCATGTCCGATGTCACCATCGAATTCAAACACGAATTGTTCTACGGAGATCTCCTGCAGGCATCTGTGACGGCCGGCGAGCTTTACCGGGTCGGTTTCGATCTGTATTATAAATTGGAAAAAAAGACCGGCGAAAAATGGGTAACCGTCAGCACCGCCCGTACCGGCATGGTCTGTTACGACTATCATCACAAAAAACTGGTTGCCGTCCCCAAAGAAGCCATCAACAAGCTGCTTTCCTGACACCACCATTCATTCCTGATCCGCCAGCTTCCCTGACGCCACTATTCATTCCAGATCCGCCAGCTTCCCTAACACCACTCATTCATTCCAGACTGCCAGCTTTCCTGACACCACTCATTCATTCCAGATCCGCCAGCTTTCCTCGGCCTGCAACACCAGCATCTCATAGCCATTCTCCACCACCGCCCCTTGCGCCTCCCCCTTTTGTAAAAAAAGCGTCCGCGCCGGATTGTACACCAGGTCGAACAGATAATGCCGCGGCGTCAACGCGGTATAAGGCAGCGGCGGACAACCCGAAACATTCGGATACATCCCTAACGGAGTAGTATTGACGATCAGCGCATGCCTATCCACCAAGGCCGCATCGACATCGGCATAGGCGATCGTCCCTGGGCCCGCCGCACGCGATACAGACAGATATTCGATCCCCAACCGACGCAACACCCACTCCACCGCCTTCGCAGCACCACCCGTGCCAAGCACCAGCGCAGAACGATGATGGCCCTTCAGTTTCTTCACGAGCGACTGCTCGAATCCAACCACATCCGTGTTATGACCAAAACGTCGCCCGTCCGGGATGCTGATACAGTTGCAGGCGCCGATCTCCTTCACCACAGCAGTCGACGCATCGAGAAAAGCGATCACTTCCTTCTTATATGGAATGGTCACATTCAGGCCGCGCAACCCGCCATCAGCCAATACGCCGGAAAGCTCCGATATAGACGCGAGGGAATAATTGGAATAAATAGTGTCGGCTATCCCCTCCCGTTCAAACTTCTCGGTAAAATAGCGCTGGGAGAAGGAATGTGTGAGCGGATAGCCGATCAACCCGAAGGTCCTCATCGCGAAGCCGCTTTGTCCAGGAACAGGTGAAAAGTATCCCCGCGCAGCCCCACACGCATGGCCTCCATGGCGATGACTTCCGAAGGAGCGATATTGCCCAGGTTCACATTGCAACCTATGAGCTCGATAAAATAAAGTTGTTGGGCCTTCTGCGGCGCCTCCCAAAGGATCTTCTCCGCAGGGATCTGCGTCAGGATCTCCTGTACAAGCCCTTCCCGCACTTCGCCGCTCCCCCGGTAAATACCGACATTGCCGGCCTCCCGGGCCTCCGCGATCACGTAAGCTGCCCCCGCACTAAGCTCCGCAGCCATCAACTCGATCCATTTGTAGGGGGGAATGATATGCGCCGCATCCTTGCTGCCCACTTCGCTCAGCACGGTAGCATGCTTGGTCAGCTTTTCGATATACCCGCACTTTTCCGTATGGGGTATGGTAATGCTCCCGTCACTGACTTCCACATGCGCAATGCCATAATCTTTCAGGACGGCAATATAATCCTCGAATTGGTTGCGGATCAGGAATGCCTCGAACAGCGTTCCCCCGAAATAGACCGGCAGCCCATAAGACTGGTACACCTCGATCTTTTCCCGCAGGTTCGGGGTGACGAAGGACGTGCCGAAACCCAATTTTATAATGTCCACGTGGGGGTGCGCCACACTCAGGAAATTCTTCGCCTCATCGATACTCAACCCTTTGTCCATCACCATCGTAATTCCATACTGGCGGGGCTTTTCCAGCCTTTCCGGCATTTGCGTTAGTTTAAAATTCATCCTGGTATTTTATGTCCGTTATATAATCTTGCTGAAGGCCGCCGCCCGAATTCCCCTGCTTCGGCATTCCTTGGTAACCGGCGCAAAAATAGGAAACTATCTTATATCACAACGGCCGGCCCCATATGAGACAAGATTATAATGCAATTAAAGCAAGGAAAAAACCTTAGATCGACTTGTTCTTCTTATACCGGGCAATGATGTCCACCACCGGTTGGTATTGCAGAATGACAGGATTGAGTTCCAGCAACTTTTTCAGCAACCTCGGCGCCTTCGCCATCGCAGTCTCCAACTGCAAAAGCCCCTCCTTCGACCTGCCCAGTGCGAAGAGTACCGCCGTCAGGTAGAAAATGAACAAAGGCTTGCCCCCCGTAATGCGAATAGCAGCCTCCACCTGCTCGAGCGCTTCCTCGAAATACTCGGCATTGTAAAGGCAGCGGATCAACGCCTCCCAGCTCGAGATATTTCTCGGCCTTATGCGAACGACATTGGAAAAGAACTGAATGGCTTCCTTGAAATCCCCAAGCTGCATCTTGCATTCTCCCATGGCCAGGTTGTATTCCGGCTGCATGGCATGGATGCGCATCGCCGCATCCAATTGCTTGACCGCCTGCCCCCACTGCGCCTCATTGATGTAGGTACAAGCGAGTTTATAATACAGCTTGCTGTCGTCAGGATTGAGATGCGAGGCCTTGCGATAATAGAAACGGGCCTGTGCGTAATTGTCCAGCTTATCATAGCAATGCCCGATCGCTTCGAAGATCACATCCTCGGGTCTCGACAACTCCAATACCTTCTCCAGCGCTTCGATCGCATCCCGGTATTTGCGGAGCCGGATGTAGGCGTCCCCCATATTGCGATAGGCATAGTCGAACTTCTCGTCGATAGCCAAAGCAAACTTATACGCATCCACCGCCTTCTCATAGAGCTTAAGCCCCTGGTAGGCCGCCGCCAGGTTGAACCAGGCCAGCTCGTTGTAGGGCTTCTCATCGATGATCTGCTGATGAAGCTTGATGCTCTCCTCATTCCTGCCGGTGAAATCGGTCCAGAAACATATTTTGTACAGGGCCTCCTCATTGGACGGTTCCTGCTCCAGAATGAGCTTCAGACAATCGAAGATCTTGTCGAACTCCTCGTAGTCGTCATACACGTCCGCGAGCTCGAACAACAGTTCGATACGCTCATCCCCTTCGAAATGCAGCAGCGCACTCTCCAAAAGCGTCGCCGCCTTCTGCGGCTGATCCAGCGCCAGATAGGCATCTGTCTTAAGTATATAAAGGTTGATGTCGGAGCCGTCCAATAATTCAACCTGCTCCAGAATGGTGAGTGCTTCGTTATAGCGCCGGGTGGCGATCATCAGATCGGCCTTCTTTACCAACAGTGCCGAAGAAAAAGGATATTGCTCTATTCCCAATTCCACCGCCTCGATGGCCTGAGTGAGATCTTCTGTGTCATCAAAGTAGTCTATTATTCTTTCAAAGGCCTCTTCTTCCAGAAACGAATGACGCCTGCCACTCTTCAAATCCTGATACTGCTTCAACAAGTCCTTCATTTCTTCCCGATCCTGATGGTATGGATTTTCTTGCATGTGTTAAAGGTTGTTCTAAGTTACGTGAATATTGATTTGCCGACACAAAATTTTTCAAACGAGGTCATGCTCCCGTAAGACAAAATCACTCACCTCCGGCAACCCTCCTCGACGATACCACGTACATAATAATAGTTACCGGCGAAAAAAGTAAATGCGCGGGTGATAAAAATTCACTAAATTGTAACTCATTAACAACCAGCGTGTTAAAGGAATGCTAGTTTTTATGATGGACGGTTAAAGTTTACCCAATTTTTTTTACTATCTTTGTTTACAAATGGTTACAGCGACTAAAATACAAATAAGGAAATTGATGCGCAAGATGTTCATCAGCGCCCTTATGGCTGCAGTGGTCGGCTTGGCTTTCGCCAGCAAAGGCGGCGGCGGCGAGAAGAAGGATACCAAAAATGTCCCGCTGAAAACGAACTTCACCCCCATCCGGACGACAAGCGGTTTTACCCTCAAAGCCGGGTCCAACATGACTGCCAACTATCTGCTGGCTACCGTGAGGACACCGCAATACGTTTCTTTCAGTACGCTGGTCACTTACCAGAAGGGCAATAGCCTCTATGTGATGCCTTATAAATACAGGATCAACACTTCCATGTTCCTCAACACCAGCGGCAGCAACATGCGCCTGCTCGATCTGCGGATCAACGTGAACATGCACAAGTAGAAGTTAACGCCCTCACATCTTTGCAGTCGCAATTAATTAGCCGCAATTACGCAATTATTTACTGCCCCATCTTTTTGCTCTCTGAATAATTCATCTCGCGATAGCCCGTGCTGGGAAGATCGAATTTTGAAGCCGGAACCGGATTTTGAATGATCTTGCTAAGCTTATAGTGGATCCTGATGTCTCCGTTGGTTAGCTCATATTCCAATGGCAACCCATCCAACGTGCGAAAAATAGGATCGTATTGCCGGTTCTCCGTGACAAGCTCCCTGGTATAAAAAACGGTGATCGTCACCCCCGCCTTGGTCTGTCCCATCGCCTTCACACAGCGGAAACCCGCCACTTCACTATTCTCTGCCGTATTCCTGAACACAATGCCGTCGTACATCCGGTTCTTCTCCGACCAGTCATCGGGGTTCAGCCTGATCAACAGCTTTTGGCCGCTTACCTCCTTCAGGATGACCCCGAATCCTGTATTGGCATCATAAATCGAGGTAGAGGAAAAAAGCGAATTACTCATCTCACTGCGGCTCATATTGCCCTTGATGTAGACCGTATACGTGGCATTCTCGGTATTCCCGGGTTTGTCCTTGCTCACGGGCCCGGCCGTGTAATCATAGACCAGGGTAAGCTCCGAGACTACCTTCCGCTGTGCCTGCAGGGGCGATACCAGGCCAATGGCACCGCACACGAACAAGAACAGGAATATCGAATACTTTTTCATACTATTTCCTTGGCGGCAGCGGTTTCCGCTGCGCCCCTGGCTGAGCCGCCTTCTGTGCCTCCTGCATTTGCTCCAACCGCTCCTGCCACTTCGACTTCGTCTTCGGCTTGGTCTTGTTCGCCTGCAATTGAGCCAGGATCTTCTTATGGTCGATGATATAGTTCTGGATCGTGAATTGCAATCCAAGCGTGATCAGGTTGGAGACCGTATAATACCAGGTCAGCGCGGAAGCCAGCCTGTTGAAAAAGACCAGCAGGAACACCGGCATGATATAAGGCATGTACTTCATGGCCGGATTACTTTGGTCCGGTGTCATGCTCATCCCATACAATGATATAAGAAAACTCGTGGCCACCGCGGACAACGCAAAAAGACTGACGTGGTCCCCATAACCCGGAATAGAAAACCCGAAGTTCACTACGGCGTCATAACTGGACAGGTCATGCGACCAAAGAAAGGTCTCCCCCCTCAATCCTATATTGGAATTGAAAAAACTATACAATGCGAAGAAGATCGGGATCTGCAGCAGCGCCGGTATACATCCCCCAAGCGGATTTACCCCTGCTTCCCTGAAAAGCTTCATCTGCTCCATCCCCATCTGCTGCTGGTCATCGCCTATCTTTTTCTTTAAGGTGTCTATCTCCGGCCGCAATGCCTTCATCTTCGCCCCGCTGAGATAGCTGCTGTACACAAGGGGGGAAGTAAACAAACGGATGAACAACGTCAGCAACAGGATCGCAATCCCATAACTGGCAATATGCGCCTTGAAGAAATTGAACACCGGCATGATGATATACACATTCACCGGCCGCACAAAGGAGTAAATGCCCCTGCCGAGGTCGATGATATGCGTCATGCCGGCCGCTTCCTTGTCTAATATCAAAAAATCATTGGGGCCATAGTAAAGGCGGAAAGGCAGACTGGCCGAAGCAGCAGCAGGGATCTTTTCCTGCATGTTCGCCTGGAGCCGGACCACCACATTGGAAGAATCGGCCGCTTCCCGTTGCATGTGGACCGTGCCGGCATTAAAGGCATTCTTCGAGATCAGCGTCGAATTGAAGAACTGCTGCGATAACGACATCCATTGAACCGGTTTTTCAAAGGTCCGGTCCGTCTTCGCGGACATGTAATCGAATTGCCCGTCTTCGCTATAACAAAAGCTCGTCAGCCGCCGCTCATCCGTAATGTTCTTTTGAGCCCGTACCGTCTGCAGGTTCCAGCTTAGATTCAGGTTGTTCTGGCTGAAGAGCTTGCCCGGATTTTCGACATTGATGTTCCAGTCCAACGTATAGTCATTGGCCGCCAGCACATATTCATGCGCTATGGATTGACCCGATGGCGCCGGTAACACGAACCGGACCGTCTGACTTCCATCCGCATTCCTGGTGACCTTCCCATCCTTGAAATAGAGGTTGGTGATATCCGAGGCGCCGGATCCGGTATTGATAGGATAGCTCACCCGGCTCTCAGGTCCGACAAGCTTCACCGGCGTACTGTCATAGGCTTTGAACTTTTTCAGCTCCACATCCACCGGCTGACCGCCCTTATTGCTAAAAACCACCTTGACCAACGCATTCTCGACCGTGACAAAATGCTCCGTACCTTTAAAAGCTGGATTGAACCCCGTCGTATCGACCGCTGCAGCAGCGCCGCTCGCAGTGGTATCCTTTTGAGCAGCCGCAGCAGCAGTAGCGGCATCTTCCCGCACCTTGGTCACAAACGCCACACTATCAGCCACATGCTTCCGCTGCGCTTCCAGCTCATGACTATTCTTGGTACTGGTATATAAATAGACGAAGAGTAAGAGCCCTAACAGCACAAAACCAATAACCGTATTGCGATCGAAGCCCATAATGATGTTCTTTTTTAAGAGATGCAAATATACGGTTCTGTCCGAAAGGCGCCTCGCCTTTTCATGCGGAAACCACCGGCCAAACCCGTGAAATCAGATCATTTCGCTTTGAAGAAGAGGATTCTTCACCGAATGCTGCAACTCAGCGAATTCCTTGGCAGCCTTGATAAAATGCACGAAGATCGGCTGTGGGTTCTCAACCGTGCTCTTCAGCTCCGGATGATATTGTACCCCTATGAAGAAGGGATGCACCGCAGCAGGTAACTCCACGATCTCCACCAATCCGCTCTCCGGATTGCTCCCGCTGGGCGTCATACCCGCCTGCTCGAATTGCTGCAAATACGCATTGTTGAACTCCCAGCGATGACGATGTCTTTCGCTGATCTCGGGCTTCTCATCATAAATGTGACTGGCCAGCGACCCTTCCTTGAGCACACAGGGATAAGCCCCCAAACGCATCGTGCCCCCCTTCGACGTCACCTTCTTCTGCTCCTCCATCAGGTCTATGACCGGATGGGGCGTATGCACATCCATTTCCGTCGAGTGCGCATCCTTCAAACCCAGCACATGTCGGGCAAATTCTATAACCGCCATCTGCATCCCCAGGCAAATACCGAAGAAAGGCAGCTTATGCTCCCTTGCATATTTTACCGCTATGATCTTTCCCTCCACACCGCGATGGCCAAAACCCGGCGCCACGACTAACCCATCCAGGTTCGATAATTTTTCACACACATTCTCATCCGTAATAAACTCACTATGCACATTGACGACCTGCACCTTGCATTCATTCATGGCGCCCGCATGCACGAACGACTCCAGGATCGACTTATACGCATCCTGTAGTTCGATATATTTTCCGATCAACCCGATCGTAACCTTGTTCTTCGGATATTTCAACTTGTCCAAAAATTCCTTCCAACGCAGGAGATCGGGTTCACGGTTTTGCGCAATATTTAATTTTTTCATGCAAATCACATCCAGCTTCTCCCGCATCATCATCAGCGGAACCTCATAGATGGTGGAAGCATCCTGCGCCTCGATTACCGCATCCGGCTTCACATTGCAAAAAAGCGCAATTTTCTTCTTGATATCGGGACTCAAAGGCTCTTCGGTCCTGCAAACGATGATGTCCGGATGAACACCTTCCTGGCTCAACATTCGTACACTATGCTGCGTTGGCTTGGTCTTCAATTCTTTAGCCGCCTTCAGGTAGGGAATGAGGGTCAGGTGCACGACCAGGCAGTCCTCTTCCGGCATCTCCCATTGCAATTGACGCACCGCCTCGATGAACGGCAACGACTCGATATCGCCAACCGTGCCGCCCAATTCCGTGATGATGATATCGTATTTGTTGGTCTGCCCCAGCAACAACATCCTGCGCTTGATCTCATCGGTGATATGCGGTACGACCTGTACGGTCTTGCCGAGATAAGCACCTTCCCGCTCTTTGTTGATCACCGTCTGATAGATCCTTCCTGTCGTCACGTTGTTGGCCTGGGAAGTGTAGATGTTGAGAAAACGCTCGTAGTGGCCAAGGTCGAGATCCGTCTCCGCTCCATCTTCCGTCACATAGCATTCCCCATGCTCATACGGATTCAAGGTTCCGGGGTCCACATTGATATAGGGATCAAACTTTTGAATGGTCGCCCTTAGCCCCCTGGCCTGCAATAATTTAGCTAGTGAAGCGGCAATGATCCCCTTACCCAGTGAGGAAGTCACACCACCCGTAACAAAGACATACTTAGCCATATAATGGTCAATTATCTTATTATTAAATGCATTGTTGTAGTTATGTGCGACAGGCGGAATACAATATCTTTAGCATACAACAATCCTGGCCGCTAACTGGACCAAATAGAAGGGAAATTCCAAGAGGTCAGGCAAAAGTAAAGGAAATTATAATGCTATAAAAATGAAAAAAGGCTCAAGAGCTTGAGCCTTTTTCAGTTTGCACAAAATAAATTATTTGAACACGGCCAGCGAAAAAGCAGATTTCTGCCTTGATCCCGCCACCTCCGAAGCACTCCTGGACACTTCTTTCACCGCCGCCCGCTCAGATTCCTTGATTCCAGCTTGGCTGATCTTTACTGCGTGAAGGATCGTAATGGAGGCGATTTCAACAACTAGCACTAATACGGTTAGGGTCTTTCCTTTCTTCATCATGTTAATTGGATTTAGGTCTCTTTTTTGCTTTTCAAGACAAGGATTTAGGTCTCTTTCTGCTTCTCAAGACAAAGATGTAGGTCTCTTTTTGCCTTTCAAGGCAAAATTTTACTGCCTGTCTTTTGAGGGCGCAAGATAACGCCGGCAAAACACAAACGCAAGATAATACCGCTTTATTTTGCCCGCAATCGTATAATTCTCCCCATCCCCGGGGTTTTTACGACCCCATTTCCGTCCGTCCCTCATTTATAATGATTTAACAATCATTTATATATGCAATAAAATATAATTCAATAATAGGCGTTTTTTTTCTATTTTACCAGCCATAAGCTATGAAAATCCAACTATCCATGATTTGCGCCCTCCTTTTTTGCGCTTCCGCATCGGCCCAATCATCGTCTTCTATGGCCATGTTGCCATCCGTCACCATCAATCTGAAGAATACAGCTGAATTACCCTATCACCCTGGTGTCTTTAGCCATTTCGAGGTTATAGATGAACGTCCGGATACCGCCCGAATAGGCATTCATAATTTCGACCCGGTCTTCGGCCATACGCGCAATCGGCAGCTCGTTTTTCAGCAGTCCGCCGCCACAGCGATCGCCAACTACCTCAACACCCGTTTTGCCCGGCCGGACGCGCGCTACTCGGCCCTCATCGTCCTGCGCAACCTCTGGCTTTCCGACGCAAACTATTTAAAAGAGGAAAAGGTCAACGATCCGGACATCCTCGAACAACGAACGCATATCCGGCTAAAAGCGGAGATATACGCCTTCGCCGACAGCTTCTATATCCCGGTAATGCGCTACGACACCACGCAGACCTACAAAAGAGGGAACACCTACAACAACCTGTCCACGTATTACACGCTTTGGGATAAGGATCTTTCTGCGGTATTGAGCGATATGGCCGACAGTGCAGCGGGCCTTGTCACCTTCCGGGCGGAAAGCAGCCGGCATCTCCAGCGTCAGGAGATCCTCCAGTTCAACCGGTCCCGCTTCGATGCAGTGATCACCCACGACCAGTCCCTCGCCCCCGGCGTGTATGCCAGCTTCGAGGAGTTCAGGAACAACGCCCCCTCCATTCTGCATTTTGAGATCGGGAAGGATCAAAAAGAGCAAGTACTTTATATCCAGGACGCCAACGGCTCCTTCTATTATTCCCACGATGCCTGGGGTTATAGCGACGGAACTTCGGTCTTCATCATGCGGGATGGAAAGCTCCATCGATTGTGGAAGGAAGGGAACGCCTTTTATTTCCTTGGGCAGACGTATAAAGAGCGCACAAGTACAACAGAGGAATATACGCAACCGCCGCGGACTACCGTTGGTCCCACCGGCAGCGTCATCAGCCCCGCCAGGCCCGGCGGCTGGTACCCGGTCACCATGACAACGAAGGCTACTGTCCACCGCATCTATACGGTCGATATGGACGCAGGCACCATCTATTGAAAATTGATCAATCCTTGGCGATCTTCTCATAGCTCGCCACCAGTCCCTTTATCAGCGAAGAGCTGAATCCCCGGTGCTCCATCTCATTCAACCCCGCGATGGTACAACCCTTGGGGGTAGTGACCTTGTCGATTTCCTGCTCGGGGTGGGTCCCCTTCTTCAACAGTAGTTCAGCCGCCCCTTTTACCGTCTGGGCAGCGATCAGGTTGGCGGTAGCCGCATCGAAACCGATCTCGATGCCACCCTGGATATTTGCCCGGATATAACGCATAGCAAAAGCCGTCCCGCATGCGCCCAATACCGTAGCCGCATCCATCAGCTTTTCATCTATCCGTACAGCCTTGCCCAATTGATTGAAGATATCCAACACATATTGCAAATGCTCCTCCGCCACATTCTTTGCGGCGACACAGGTCATACTTTCCTGGATCGCGATCGCCGTATTGGGCATGGCCCTGACAATGGGCATCCTATTGCCCGTCAAATTAGCTATATGATCGATACTGATCCCCGTCACCACGGACACCAACACTTGTGCATCCACCCGAAACTCGCCCTTAAGCGAATGCAGGATCTCATCCACCTGGAATGGCTTGACCGCCAGGATGACCAGGTCGGCATAGCGGACCGCTTCCTCATTCTTATCGCTCACCAGCACCCCCCGGCGCTCCAATTCATGCAGGGTATGGATGTTGCGCTTCGTAATAAGGATATGCTTGGGATCGACAAACCCGCTTTGGATCAATCCCTCCGCAATGGCCGTTCCTAAATTCCCACCCCCGATAATGGCGATCTTCTTGTTCATAAAAATGTTCCTTTAGACAGGTAATTCCGCACATAGTCCCCTACCCCGGCTTCCAACGAATAAAATGGTTCCGTGTAGCCCGCAGCCCTCAGCTTCTGCATATTGGCCTCCGTAAAATACTGGTATTTGTCCCGGATATCGGCAGGCATATCGATATACTGAATATTGGCCGGCCTATCAAGCCCTGCGTAGGTGGCGTTCACCAAATCTTCGAAAGACCTCGCCAGACCCGTACCGAGATTGTACAGCCCGCTGGCCGGTTGACGCTGCATCAGCCAGACACATACCTTGATCACATCCTTTACATACACAAAGTCACGCAGCTGCTGGCCATCCTTAAAATCCGGCCGGTGCGACCTGAACAACTTCACCACTCCATCCTTCCTGATCTGGTTATAAGAGTGCCAGATCACGCTCGCCATTCTTGCCTTGTGGTATTCGTTCGGACCATACACATTGAAGAACTTCAACCCAACCCAGAAAGGAGGCTGCGCAGCTTGTTGAATGGCCCATTTGTCAAATTCATTCTTAGAAACGCCATACGGATTCAACGGCTTCAACTCGTTCACCACGGCATGATCGTCGTTATATCCTTTCTCGCCGGCTCCGTAAGTGGCCGCCGAAGAAGCATAGACCAGTGGGATCGCGTGCTTCGCGCAATATTCCCAAACGCGCTTGGAATATTCCACATTCAACCGCTCATGCACCGCATAATCGAACTCCGTCGTGTCCGTACGCGCCCCGATATGATAAAAACCGCGGATAAGCGGACGATTGGCGGCAAGCCAGTCAAAAAAAACGTCCCGCTCGACAGCGGCGCTAAAAGCTTTTCCTTCTAAATTGGGAACCTTGTCCGATCTGTCGAACGCATCCACCAGGACGAGGTTCGACTCTCCCTGCTGATTGAGCAGACCGGTCAGCGCACTTCCTATGAAGCCTGCGGCTCCTGTAACAACGATGTATTCCTTCGTGCCGTCAATCATAGCGTTTCCATTTCAGCGAGTTTTTCCATATACGCCGCAAGGCTGCCCTCATATTTGTTCTTCCATTCCCGCACATTTCCCCAGTCTTCGCCATCCACGATAAACCCACCGCCCGTCACCACGCCCAGTTTTTCCACTGCTATCCCCTTGGCCAGGGCAAGGAATTCCGCCTCCAGGTCCTTGCTCACGCTGACCACCACCCGGCTCTGCGCCTCGCCAAACCAGAACGCATCTTTCCTTACGTCGCCCGACTTTGCCCGGAACCCCAATTCCCGGGGGAAACTGGATTCTGCCAATGTGATAAAGAGGCCCCCTTCGCTGACGTCATGCGCACTGACCACGACCTTCTTCCCGATCAATTCCGCCAGCCGCTGCTGCAACTGGAATTCTTCTTCGAGCTCAAAATGCGGCGCGGGGCTGAATTCCACTCCATGCACCTTGTGCAGGTATTCAGAAGAATTGATGTCTCCATGAGAGACCCCCAGCAAATAGATGGCATCTCCTTCTTGCTTGAAGTCCAGGGTCATCTTATCTTTTATATGATCGAGCACGCCGACCATCCCGATGGTCGGTGTCGGATAAACAGCTCCATCAGGACTTTGATTATAAAAACTCACATTTCCGCCGGTGACAGGTGTATCGAATTTCCTGCAGGCATCGCCCATCCCCTTGATCGCATGCACGAATTGATAATACACTTCCGGATCATAGGGATTGCCAAAATTCAGGCAGTTCGTAACACCCAACGGCTGACCGCCGCTGCAGACGATATTCCGCGCCGCTTCGGCAACGGCGATCATCGCACCCTTGTAAGGATCGGCGTACACATACCTGCTGTTGCAATCGGTCGTCACCGCCAACGCCTTTCCAGAACTTCGGCCCGAACCTTCGTTCGGAGTTTCGTCAAGGCTTCGTTCCTCGCCTTTTCCTCGCTCGTACCCTTCGATGCCTCGGGTACGTTCGGAATCTTCGCTTCGCTCGATTCCCTTGACTAACACAACGGCTGCATCACTGGGCTGATTGGTAGAAGAATTCGCCGCACCCACCGTGCTATCATATTGAACGGCTACCCATTTCTTCGATGCGATATTCGGCAGCGCTACCAACTGTTCGGCCACCCCCCGCAGATCGGCAGGCACCGGTACGGTAGCCGGATCGAAGGCCGCCACCTTTTTAAAGTAGGCAGGTTCGCTATAAGGTCGGTCATACTGCGGCGCGCCGCCGCCTAATACGAGTTCGTATGCCGGGATGGTCGCTTCCAATTGCCCATGCATAAAGAAATGCAGGAGACCATCATCCGTTACCTCGCCGATCGTAGCCGCCGGCAGGTCCCACTTTTCAAAGATGCGGATGACCTCGGCCTCTCTTCCCTTTTCTACCACCATTAACATCCGCTCCTGGCTCTCGCTCAACAACAATTCCCATGCTTTCATGTTATCCTGGCGCACGGGCACCTTGTCCAGATCGATCCGCATCCCCACTTCGCCCTTTGCACTCATCTCGGCGGTTGAACAAATGATCCCCGCAGCACCCATGTCCTGCATCCCGACTACAGCGTTGGTCTTGATGACCTCCAGACAAGCTTCCAGTAATTTCTTCTCCTGGAAGGGATCACCCACTTGTACGGCCGGCAGTTCCTTCGTGGATTCGCCGGTGATATTGGCAGAGGCAAAGCTCGCCCCGCCGATGCCATCCTTACCCGTCGCACTTCCCACGAAGATGACAGGATTACCTGTGCCCTTCGCCGTCGCAGAAATCGTCTCTCCATTCTTCAGGATCCCGACACTCATCGCATTGACGAGCGGATTGGTATGATAACAGTCTTCAAAATAGATCTCCCCGCCAACGGTCGGCACGCCGAAGCAATTGCCGTAATGTCCGATCCCGTGTACAACGCCAGATAGCAGGTGTTGCGTCTTGGCTTCCTTCAGATTGCCGAATCGCAGGGAATTCAGCGACGCGATCGGCCGCGCACCCATCGTAAAGATATCCCTGTGGATGCCGCCGACACCGGTAGCAGCGCCCTGAAATGGCTCCAGGGCCGAAGGATGGTTATGCGACTCGATCTTGAATACGACCCCATGACCATTCCCGATGTCCATCAGACCGGCATTTTCCTCACCGGCCGCGACCAGCATCTTCCTGCCGTCCCGTGGAAGGGTCTTCAGCCATTTGATCGAGTTCTTATAACTGCAATGCTCACTCCACATCGCGCTAAAAGCACATAATTCTGTAAAATTTGGCACCCGGCCGAGCTTCTGTTGGATAAGACCGAACTCCTCCCCCGTAAGCCGGAGTTGCTCGGCCGTTTTAATGGTAATCTCCATAAGGCCGCAAACTTACGAAACTCTCCCCAGCAACAGTCACGACCCGCCATATTCGGCCCCCACATTATCGATTGCCAATTGCCCATTTTTTATGTAGGTTTGCGAGTTATGGCGGCTAAACCGAGTATTGCCCTTGTAGCGAATACGAGTTGGAGTATCTACAAATTCAGGCTTTATCTTATTGAAAGACTGCTGAAAGAAGGGTTTCGGGTCTTCGTCCTGGCGCCCCGCGATCCGTACACGCCCACATTTGAACACCTCGATGGCCTGTCCTACACCCCCATCCGCCACCTCAAAAGCAAGAACATTTCTCCCTTCAGCGACCTGCTGCTCTATAGAGAGCTGTTGCGGCAATACCGCTTGCTCCGCCCTGACCTTATCTTCCATTACACCATAAAAGCCAACGTCTTCGGCTCCCTCGCCGCTGCGCGCGCCGGCATCGCGTCCATCAGCATCATCACCGGCCTGGGCTATAGCTTTTCGACCAATGGCTGGTTACAGGCCGTCGTGAAGCGATTGTACCGGCGCGCCCTTCCCACGAACGCCGAAGTCTGGTTCCTCAACAGGGACGACCGCGACATCTTCATCCGGGACAAACTGGTCAATGCCGAGAAAGCCTTCCTGCTGCCGGGTGAAGGCGTAGATACCGGCGAGTTCTTCCCCGCCCCTTACGAACCTGGCCGAACACCCGTCACCTTCCTGCTCATAGGCCGGCTCATCCGGCACAAGGGCGTCTACGAGTTCGTGGAGGCGGCGCAACTGCTCCAGCGGCAAGGGCTGGCCGTACAGTGCCAGCTCCTCGGGTTTTTCGACGAAGGCAATCCGGTGTCCATCTCGCGGGCGCAGGTGGAAGAATGGACGAACCGCAATATTATCACCTACCTGGGCCACGCAGACCAAGTCGCGCCCTTTATCCAACAAGCCGATTGCATCGTGCTGCCATCCTATCGGGAAGGCATGCCCCTCAGCCTGCTGGAAGGTGGAAGCATGTGCAAGGCCCTGATCGCCGCAGACACGGCCGGGTGCCGCGCCATCGTCGAAGACGGAGTGAATGGATGGCTCTGCCGGGCAAAGGATGGACCAGACCTGGCGGAGAAAATGACCGCCTATTATCACCTTGCCCCGGACGCTAAGAAAAAAATGGGCATGGCCGCAAGGAAAAAGATCCTGGCAAACTACACCCGCGAACGCGTGACGCAACTCTATCTGGAAAAGATAAAGGCTCTCAGAATCATCAGATAATCCATCGTGTCAACTATGCCGGTACTGCTGTTTATTCTTTATTGCGGGTTATGTGGCTTCGGCATCTGGAAGATTCCCTTCTTCCGGAAAACCGGCATCCGGCCGGCGTTTCTGCTCGCGCTGTTTGGCCTCCATGTCGGCGTCGGCTGCCTCCACAATTGGATCGCTTGGCGCTTCTACCCCGAACACGGCGATATCTGGTTCTATTTTCAATTCAGTTTCGTGGAACGGTCACAACTCCTCCATGACCCGCACGGCTTCCTGCGCTACAATTCCAGTTGGGACCTTATCTCCCATAACGCCATCACCTTTATTCAGATCATCCTCGACTGGCTCTCCTTCGATGACATCCGGATCAACACCCTGCTCTTTTCATTCCCCGTTTTCTTGGGCAGCACCGCCCTCTACCGCGTCTTTCGCCGCCAATTCCCGGGGAGCCCGTTGTCCGCCCTTACCGCCTTCCTCCTGCCGTCGACCCTCTTCTGGACTTCCTGCATCCATCGCGAAGCCGTCCTTTTCGCGTTGCTGGGCCTCCTCTTTTACTGGCTCGACAAGGGCGGTCGCCGCGCCATTGCGTATGCTGCCTGTGCTTTTTTGGGGATCATCTTCTTCCGGTTTGCCGTAGCACTAGTCCTCGCCCCGGCCTTACTGGCCTGGCTGATTACCCGCCGCCCCCCGACACGCCGGCAACGCTGGATCATCGGCGGCATCGGTACTGCCGTCATCGTCCTGTTATTCCTGCTGCCAAACCGGATACCCGCTGCGATCGCCCACCAGCAGCAGACTTTCATAGTGCTGCAAGGCAACTCGAAACTCTACCTCCCTGTCCTGACCAATTCTTGGATCAGCGTAATGCAAGCAATACCCGCCGCCCTGCGTAACGGCTTTTTCGAACCGTTGCCCGGCCACGGTGGCCAACGCATCTACCAGCTTTTCTCCCTGGAACTATTGTGCATCTGGGTCCTGGCCGCCGCCGCCCTGGTCAAGCGATCCGCATCAACATCTTTTTCCGTTTGTTGCATTCTTTTTGCCCTGATCGGCATGCTCCAGATCGGCCTCATCATCCCCTTTGCCGGCGCCATCATCCGCTACCGCAGCATCTACCTGCCCTTCCTGCTGGCACCCTGCCTATTCGCCGTAAGAGATTGGCAGCCTTGTCAGACCCTTAATACCTGGCTTTCCAGGACTTTCATCTTAAATGATGAATAATTTGCATAATCCATAAACAGCCCGTTAACGCTCCAATTTCGGTAGCGAAAGGCCAAAAAATTGTTTAATACCCTGCAAACAGTTAGTTTCGCTGAAACTTTTTAATAATGTCCTCATTAAGATTTAAAGCTATTGACAATCTAACAACCACCGCCGAAAGCCAGATCCCTGGCGCCGCTAAAATAACCGCCATTTTTGGCGAGAACGTCTTCACCATGAAGACTGCACGTGAATTTTTGAGCGACGAAGCTTATAAGAGTCTCAATGCCTCTATCAAAGGCGGCAAAAAGATCGATCGCATCATAGCCAATCAGATCTCTTCCGGCATGCGTCAATGGGCCGAGGCAAAAGGGGTCACCCACTTTACCCACTGGTTTCAACCCCTGACCGGGACCACAGCAGAGAAACACGATTCTTTCTTTACCATAAAAAGTGACGGCACCGCAATCGAAGAATTCGATGGCGCCGCTTTGATCCAACAGGAACCAGACGCCTCCTCCTTCCCCAGCGGCGGTCTTCGCGCTACGTTCGAAGCCCGCGGTTATAGCGCCTGGGATCCTTCCTCTCCCGCCTTCGTCATGGAGATCGGAGCCGGTAAAACGCTTTGCATTCCAACTATCTTCGTATCCTATACCGGCGAATCCCTCGACTACAAGGCACCTTTGCTGAAAGCACTGGCCGCCCTCGACAAGGCCGCGGTAGATGTTTGCCATTACTTTGACAAGAACGTCACCAAAGTGACCGCCACCCTGGGCTGGGAACAGGAATACTTTGTAGTGGATGAAGGCCTGTTCAACGCCCGGCCGGATCTCGTGATGAGCGGCAGGACCGTCTTCGGCCACGCCCCTGCCAAAGGACAACAACTCGAAGACCACTACTTCGGCAGCATCCCCGAACGGGTCTACGCGTTCATGCGCGACTATGAAAATGAATCCTACAAACTCGGTATTCCCCTGCGCACCCGCCACAACGAAGTTGCTCCCGCCCAGTTCGAGTGCGCCCCCATCTTCGAAGAAGTCAGCGTGGCAGTCGACCACAACATCCTGCTGATGGATATCATGGACCGCGTCGCCCGCCGGCACAGGCTCCGGGTCTTGCTCCATGAAAAACCCTTTGCGGGCATCAACGGCAGCGGCAAACACAACAACTGGAGCATGGCGACCGACACCGGCGTCAACCTCCTGGCCCCCGGCAAAACGCCCAAGACCAATCTGATGTTCCTGACCTTCTTCGTCAATACGATCAAGGCCGTTTATGAATATTCCGATGTACTCCGTGCCTCTATCGCTTCGGCCGGTAATGATTTCCGCCTCGGCGCCAATGAAGCGCCCCCTGCCATCATCTCCGTCTTCATCGGCGAATACCTGAGCAAGGTACTGGCCGACGTAAAGGAAAGAGTAGGTGATAAGTTCGATGAACAGGACGAAGCGATACTCAAACTGGACCTCCATAGAAGCATCCCCGAACTGCTGCTAGACAATACCGACCGTAACCGCACCTCGCCCTTCGCCTTCACCGGCAACAAGTTCGAGTTCCGTGCCGTGGGTTCCAGCGCCAACTGCGCGAATGCCATGATCGCCGTCAACAGCATTATGGCCGAAACGTTGAAGAAATTCAAAAAAGACGTCGATAGCCTGATCGAAAAAGGCGACAAAAAAGAGATCGCCATCATGCATGTGATCCGCGAATACATCGCCAGCAGCGAAAAAGTGATCTTCGAAGGCGACGGGTACAGCGACGAATGGCACCATGAAGCCGAAAGACGCGGCCTCCCCAACGTGCGCACGACCCCTCTGGCACTCGACGCCATGATCACCGACAAGGCCAAACACCTTTACGAGATCAACGGCGTTTACACCCATATCGAACTGGAAGCCCGCCACGAGATCGAACTGGAGAAATACATCAAACGGGTACAGATCGAAGCCCGGATCATGGGGGAATTGGCCACCAGCCACATCCTCCCGCCGGCGATCAAATACCAGAACATCCTCATCCAGAACATCAAGGGGCTGAAAGAAATCGGTCTGCCAAACAGCGCCTATACTAACCAGCAGGCGATCCTCGAAAAGATCTCCGAGCATATCTCCAAAGTGAGCGAACTAGTCGGTAAGATGATCGAAGCGCGCAAGATCGCCAATAACATCACAGAATCCCGCACAAAGGCCATCGCCTACAGCAGCCAGGTAAAAGAACCGTTCTTCGACGAGATCCGTTACCACGTCGACAAATTAGAGGTGCTGATCGACGACAAGGAATGGGTCCTTTCGAAGTACCGCGAACTACTCTTCCTCCGCTGACATACAAAAGGCCCGCTTGATGCGGGCCTTTTCAACTATATAAACTCGCCGGCCGGCGGGTTTTTCTTTACCTTCTTTCCTTGACCCAGTTCTGGGCGATCACCAGCTGCTGCTTCATCGTCAAATGCGAATTGTCCAGCACTACCGCATCTTCCGCCTGCCGCAACGGACTGATCTCCCGGTGCGAGTCGATATAGTCCCGGTGAGCCAGGTTCTGTTTCACCTCCTCCAACGTGATATTGGGGTTCTTTTCATAAAGCTCCCGGTACCGCCGCTGGACCCTGACCGACTCGTCGGCCGTCATAAAGATCTTCAATTCCGCATTGGGAAAAACAGTCGTCCCGATGTCCCGGCCATCCATGACGATGCCCTTATCTTTTCCCATCTCCTGCTGCTTCGCAACAGCAAAGGACCGGACCGCCCTTACCGACGCTACTTCGCTCACCTTCTCGGCAATGATCAGATCACGGATCAGGTATTCCACATTCTCGCCATTCAACCACATCTCGGTAGCGCCATTTTTATGGTTGGTGACGAACTCGATCGCTATGTGTGACAAGGCCTCTGCCACCGCCTCCGGCCTCGTCCAATCCACATGGTTCCGTAAGAAATAGAGCGTAATGGCCCGGTACATGGCACCACTATCTATGTACACGTAATGGAGCTCACGTGCCAGTTGCCTGGCCAGCGTACTTTTGCCACAGGAAGACCAGCCATCGATGGTGATGATAATTTTTTCTATTTCAATGACCTTTAAGCTTCTGATTTCTCTTTTTCCTTTTCCTTCAGCGTAAACTTGATCTTCGAATTCTCCTTGTCGAGGTCCGCGATCAACACATCTCCATTCTTGATGCTCATGTTGAGGATCTCTTCCGCCAACGGATCTTCCAGGTATTTCTGGATGGCCCTGTGCAGCGGACGGGCACCAAACTGTGAATCATATCCCTTATCGGCCAGAAAACTCTTGGCCTCCGCCGTCAACTCCAGGGTAAAGCCCAGGTTGTTCAGGCGTTTCAGCACCCCCTTCATGAGGATATCGATGATCTGGAAGATATGCTCCTTGCTCAGGGCATTGAAGATGACTACATCGTCGATCCTGTTCAAAAATTCGGGACTAAAAGTCCTTTTAAGCGCCTTCTCGATAACAGCCTTGTTGTTCTCGTCGACGTTCAGCGTCCTTGCAGCCGTCGCAAACCCCACGCCGTCCCCAAAATCCTTCAGCTGACGAACCCCGATATTGGAGGTCATGATGATCAACGTATTCTTGAAATCCACTTTCCTGCCAAGACCGTCCGTAAGCTGTCCATCATCCAGCACCTGCAGCAGGATATTGTAAATGTCAGGATGGGCTTTCTCGATCTCATCCAGCAGGATCACCGAGTACGGCTTGCGACGGACCCGTTCCGTCAGCTGACCGCCTTCTTCGTATCCAACGTATCCGGGAGGCGCGCCGATTAGGCGGCTAACCGTGAATTTCTCCATGTATTCGCTCATGTCGATGCGAATGAGGGAATCTTCGGAATCAAACATATACCGGGACAGTGCCCTCGCCAACTCCGTCTTACCTACACCCGTAGGCCCCAGGAAGATGAACGTGCCGATCGGCTTTTTAGGGTCCTTTAAACCCACCCTGTTCCGCTGGATGGCTTTTACCACCTTCGTGATCGCGTCGTCCTGGCCGACCACCATGTTGCGCATGTCGATGGCCATATTCTTCAGCTTTTCCGTCTCAGCCTGCACCATCCGTTTTACCGGGATGCCGGTCATCATGCTGACCACCTCGGCAATATTCTCTTCGTCAATGGGATAGCGCTTGTGCTTGCTTTCCTCTTCCCATTCGCCCTTGGCTTTCTCAAGTTCCTCCTGCAAGCGCTTCTCGGTGTCCCGGAGGGAAGCAGCCTCTTCGAATTTCTGGCTCTTGACTACTTTGTTCTTCTCGTTCTTCACATCTTCGATCTTTTTTTCGAGGTCGACGATGTTCTGTGGAACATTGATGTTCTTCAAATGCACCCTGGCACCCACCTCATCCAGCACGTCGATAGCCTTGTCCGGCAACAGCCTGTCCGTCATGTACCGATCGCTGAGCTTCACGCAGGCGTCGATGGCGTCGTCGGAATACGTGACATTATGGTAATCTTCGTACTTCGATTTAATGTTGTTCAGGATCTGAATGGTCTCCTCTACACTGGGGGGATCGACCATCACCTTCTGGAACCGGCGATCAAGTGCACCGTCCTTCTCGATGTACATCCGGTATTCATCCAGCGTCGAGGCACCGATGCATTGCAGCTCGCCGCGGGCCAAAGCCGGTTTGAAGATATTGCTGGCATCCAATGACCCGCTGGCACCACCGGCTCCAACGATCGTGTGGATCTCATCGATGAACAAGATCACGTCGCGGTTCTTCTCCAGTTCGTTCATAATGGCCTTCATGCGTTCTTCGAACTGACCGCGGTACTTCGTACCTGCTACCAGGGCGGCAAGGTCAAGCGAGATCACCCGCTTGTCAAATAAGACCCTGGATACCTTCCGCTGCACGATCCGCAACGCCAGGCCTTCCACGATCGCCGTCTTTCCCACACCGGGTTCGCCGATGAGGATCGGGTTGTTCTTCTTTCTACGGGAAAGGATCTGCGAGACACGCTCGATTTCCTCTTCCCGGCCTACGATCGGATCCAAAGCCCCCATCTCGGCCAGCCGGGTGATATCCCGGCCAAAATTATCGAGTACCGGGGTTTTGCTCTTGGCATTGCCAGCGGAACGCGCTTTTTGCTGTGAATACTTCTTCTCCTCGTCAAAATCGTCGTCGTTCTCCTCCGCATATTCACTCCGAACATCGTTGCTCTTCACAACGCCAAGTTCGTTCCTGAACAGATCGTAGTCCACGTCGAATTGATTTAAGATTTGGGTTGCAATATTCTCTTTGTTTTTCAGGATCGAAAGCATCAGGTGTTCAGTCTCTACAGTCGGGCTTTTCAGGGCTTTGGCTTCCAGGACGGTCACCCTTATCACTTTCTCCGCCTGTTTGGTCAGCGGCAGACTATTAATATTGGCAATGTTCTTCCCGGTTTTGTCCTTTACAGCCATTTCCACCTCCTTCCGCAGTTCATACAAATCCACATTGAAACTCTTCAGGATGCGGACAGCCGTATTGTCTCCCTCACGAATCAATCCCAGCAATAAGTGCTCCGTACCGATAAAATCGTTCCCCAGACGCAAAGCTTCCTCCCTGCTGAACGATATGATCTCCTTTACCTGGGCTGAAAAATTATTATCCATTTTTAAGTTATTGAGCTTTATACAATAATAACGAATATTTTTGACTCCTATTCCGCCACTTTATTAACGGCCGTTAATAAACTTAAGTGTATATGCAAGTCAAAATTGATACCAGAGAAAAATTTCATGTCATTACCATCACAGAACCCGTTCTTGCTGCAAATATGACAGCCGAGCTCGATCAATGTTTACTGCCTGTCCTCGAAAACGACGTTAAAAACGTGGTTCTCATCTTAAAAGACACCCAGGAGGTGGACGACGCTGCTGCGGAGTGTCTGGTTCGCATCCAACAAGTGTTCTACGACAACAGTTCCTCCTTCGTAATTTGCGGACTCATCCCGGCCGTAGAGGATAGACTGGAAGAAAACGGCCTCCTTGAACTCATGAACGTCACTCCCACGGAAAGCGAGGCCTGGGACATCATCCACCTCGAAGAAGTCGAAAGGGAGTTGCTCAAGGGTCCCGACCTTTGATCTAACAGACAGAAAGTCAGGAAGATCGATCACCATGAACCAAAATATTTCGCCAAATATCCGGTAGCCGCTTCATAAAGCCCTCATAAAGCGCTCTCATAAAGCCCTTTCATAAAGCCCTCTCATAAGGTCTCATAGTGTGCTCTTATAAAGCCCGCAAAGCCATCTCATAAAGCCTGATAAAGTCCTCTCGCAAAGCCTCATAAAGCCCTCTAATAACGTCTCATAAAGTCCTCTCAGAAGGTCTCATAAAGCGCTCTTATAAAACCCTTTAATTAAGCCTCACATTGCCCTCTCACAAAGCCTCACATTTACCTCTCACAAAGCCTCACATTTCCCTCTCATAGAGCCTCACATTGCCCTCTCACAAAGCCTCACATTTACCTCTCACAAAGCCTCACATTTCCCTCTCATGAAGCCTCACATTTCCCTCTCATAAAGCCTCACATTAACCTCTCATGAAGCCTCACATTAACCTCTCATGAAGCCTCACATTTCCCTCCTCTAATAAAGCCTCATAAAGCCCGCTCCCAAAGCCTCGTAAAGCCCTCTCACAAAGCCCTCTCCATACCCCGGACCGCCTTCCCGTCGGCCCCCACTCCGCCCAATCACCGGCGGCAATATTTCTCCTGCATACCAATTATTTACGAAAGATAACAGCCGCTAGTTCTGCCAATTCAATGATAACCCGCATTTTCCCCGCTATCCTTCAAACTCCGTTGCCGACCAACCTGCAGCAGGTTGGATGAAGGGCAGTTGCTGGTTTTCGAATGGGCAGCGGCCGCCTGGCGGACACCTGCAGCGCGGCCTCGAACCCCAACCCCAAAAGCTTAGGACATCGCCCGCACAAATAATACCGCCCAGGAGCATCCAGCCTTTATACCGGCCTTTGCCCAACTTTTCTCGTCTAGCCTTCGGTCGGCGGCGCCGCTTTGGCGCGGCCATATCGGCTGCGATGGCAGCCGCCAACTCCTGTTCATCCATCCGGTCTTTCAGGTTAATCGCAGCATGGACCAGGCAATGACCACGCTCTTTCGCACGGCGTATGCAACAAACATTTTGCAAATAATTCAGCGCTTTTAATGTATTTTTCCCGGCAAGAATGATCGTCACTTTAAAACATCAGAAATTCGCCTAATGCTGGCCGTCACTATTTTAGGGAACAACTCCGCACTTCCGGCTTTCGATCGCCACCCCACGGCACAGGTGGTCACTATGGAAGATCAGATCTTTTTGGTCGACTGCGGTGAAGGCACACAAATGCAAATGGCCAAATACAAGATCCGGCGAAGCAAGATCAATTACATCTTCATTTCTCATCTCCATGGCGACCATTACTTTGGGTTGATCGGTCTGCTGACCTCCATGGGACTGCTGGGGAGGACGCAGGAAATGCACATCTATGCGCCGTCGGCATTGCAGGACATTGTCGGGCTGCAGCTGAAAGTCGCCGACATCCAGCTGCCGTATCCGCTCCGTTTCCATGTGCTGGACACCGAGGGGGCCATCCTCCGTGAAGCAAAATTCGAGGTCAGCTGCTTCCGCGTTTTTCACCGCATCGAGTGCTGGGGCTTTCGCTTTCGTGAGGTCCGGCCCTTCAGACGCGTCAATCCCGAAAAGGCCCGGCAATCCGGCGTACCGGCGTCCTTCTTCGACCGGCTGAAATGGGGAGAGAGTTATCTGCGGAAAGATGGGGTACTGGTGGAAAATCAGACCGTAACCGAACCCGCAGCCAAGGCCAGGTCTTATGCCTACGCGGCGGATACCCTCTTCGACCCCCGGATAGCCGAAAGCGTACAGGGGGCCGATCTTCTGTACCACGAGACCACTTACCTCAAGGACCTGGGCGAACAGGCGGGCAAACGCTTCCATAGCACCACCGTCCAGGCCGCGACCATCGCGCTGGAAGCAGGCGTTCAACGCCTGCTGATTGGTCATTTCAGCTCCAAATATGAGAGATTACAAGCTTTCGAACAGGAGGCCCGGGAAATCTTCCCCAATACCGACCTGGCCCTCGAAGGCGTCACCTACAAAGTTTGAACGACTTGGTCCTAACAAGCGTTACCTACAAAGTCTGAACGACCTGGCCCTGGAAGGGGTCACCGGAAGGGTTAACTGACTTGCTCCTGAAAGCAGTCACCTACAAAGTTTGAACGACTTGGCCCTGGAAGGGATCACCGACAAAGTTTAAACAACTTGCCCTAAAAAGAGTTACCTACAAAGTTTAAATGACCTGGCCTGGAAAGTGTCACCGGAAAAGGTTAACTGACTTGCCCCTGAAAAAAGTCACCGACAAAGGTTGCAAGACTTGCCCCTGAAAGCAGTCACCTACAAGCGCTGACGCATATATTCCTTCAGCTTGTGGTGCAAACCCTCGCTCAACGGAACAACCGGAAGGCGCAGGTAATTGCCGATCAGCCCTAATTCGAACATGGCGGCCTTCACGCCCGCCGGATTGTTCTCCGCGAACAGCAGCTCATAGCCGGCGATGAGGCGGTCATTCAGTAATTTGGCGCCGCCGAGGTCTCCCTTCAAAGATAGCCGGACCATATCGGAAAATACCCGGGGAAAGCTATTGGCAGCAACGCTGATCACCCCGTCCATGCCGCAGGCGATCTGGGGAAAAGCCAACGCGTCGTCGCCGCTGACCACTAAAAAGGCCGCAGGCCGGTCGCGCAATATCTCCATACACTGGGCCATGTCGCCGCTGGCTTCCTTGATACCCGCGATATTCTTTACCTCAGTCGCCAGGCGGATGGTCGTGGCGGCGCTGAGGTTGCGCCCCGTCCTACCCGGAACATTGTACAGGAGGAGCGGTTTTGGCGAGGCGGCGGCCAGTACTTTATAATGCTGAAAAAGCCCTTCCTGGGAGGGTTTGCTGTAATAGGGGCTGGCGCTTAAGACGGCAATGGCCTTGTCTAGCGGCAGGGTGGCCAATTCGGCTTCGAGCTCACGGGTATTGTTGCCGCCGACGCCGACGACGACAGGCACCCTTCCGGCAACCAACTCATAAGTGCGTGAAACGATCTCCTTTTTTTCCTCTTTGGAGATGGTCGGGGTCTCCCCAGTGGTGCCCATGGTGACGAGATAGTCCACGCCACCCTCGATCACGAAGTCGATGATCCTGGCGAGGGCCTTGTAGTCTACTGATAGATCGGACTGAAATGGCGTTACCAATGCTACCCCGGTACCCCGGAGTGTTTCCGTAAGTGTCATGTATGTTGATTTAAAAGCGATGATCGATTTCAGGCATCTACTTCATTGTAAAAGCCCATTTTGCCAAACTTCTCGATCCGCTTTCGTATGCGTTCTTCAGGCTTCAGTTGACCAAGCTCATGCAGCGTCGCCACCAATTTCGGTCGAAGCAGGTTAGCTGCCGCTGTATAATCCCAATGTGCGCCGCCCAGCGGCTCGGGGATGATGCTATCTATGAGTCCGAATTCGTACATATTGTCCGGTGTCAGGCGCAATTCCTCTGCGGCCTTTTCCTTTTGATCCCAGCTGCGCCAGAGGATGGAGCTGCAGTTCTCGGGTGAGATGACCGTATACCAGGAATTTTCGAGCATAAATACCCGGTCTCCGACGCCGATGCCCAATGCACCGCCGGATGCCCCCTCGCCGATGACCACGCAGATCACGGGTACTTTGAGGCGCATCATCTCATAGATGTTGCGGGCGATGGCTTCACCCTGGCCGCGCTCTTCGGCTTCCATGCCGGGATAAGCGCCGGGGGTGTCGATCAGTGTGATGATCGGTTTGTCGAATTTCTCTGCCAGCTTCATCAACCGGAGTGCCTTTCGGTAGCCTTCGGGATTCGCCATGCCGAAATTGCGCAGCTGCCGCATCTTGGTATTCGTGCCTTTTTGCTGACCGATCACCATGACCGTCTGGCCGTCCAACTGCGCGAAGCCGCCGACCATGGCCTTGTCGTCTTTCACATTCCGGTCGCCGAATAGCTCGACGAAGTTGGTGCACATCTTGTCGATGTACTTTAATGTATAGGGACGGTCGGGATGGCGGCTTAACTGCACCTTTTGCCATGGCGTCAGATGCTGCGTGATCTCCCGGCGTTTCTCCGTGACCTGATCCTCCAATTTCCGGATCGAATCGCTGAGGTCGACCTTTGTCTTTTCAGCGGTCTGTTTGAGTTTTTCGATCTCGTCGAATAACTCCTTGATCGGTTTTTCAAAATCCAGGAACTGACGGTTCTTTGCTTGCCCCATAGTTTGTGTACGCACCGGGTAATGGTCTCCACCGAAATTTGCCCATTTCCCCGTGCGCTGCTAATGATGGGCCTTCGGCCGGTAAGCCATTGGCTCACCTGCTAATATATAAAAACGTAAAATTAAGGGAAGCAAAATTTACGCAAAAGTTTTGTTGGCGAAAACTAAAATTCTCTTATCTTTGCCATCCCGAAAAACGGGGGGTTTTGAAGGCAAAAAATGCCCAAACACTCCTCCAAAACGGCGGTTGGATTGGTAGTTCAGTTGGTTAGAATGCCGCCCTGTCACGGCGGAGGTCGCGGGTTCGAGTCCCGTCCAGTCCGCAGAATACAAGCAGTCTCCACAGACTGCTTTTTTATTGCAAACCCGCCTGCCAGACAAATCAACTATTCGCCAAAACGCTTATCGGACAAGGGTTTCAGCCAATTCTATCAATACAGTTCAAAATATTCCACGCTCGAGCGAACGGACCTCGAACCTTAGTGCCCATTACTGCCGCCTCAATTACATTGCTCACCGTAAAAAATAGTTCGATAGTCGCAGTCGACCTGCTTAATCGCAGTAGCAAACTAGAAGAGATCCGGCTGACCCAAAGGGTCATCGTTCGGTGGCCTGCGCGCCCCAAAAGGGCGAACAAACAGCTACCTTTGCTTCATGAGCCTCGATCGATTCACCGTCGCCCAACAAAAAATATACGACCAGGCCCTCGCCGAGGTTCGTCGCGGACGCAAAACCAGCCATTGGATGTGGTTCATCTTCCCGCAACTAAAAGGCCTCGGCAATAGCGACAATGCGAAATTCTATGGGATCGCGGACCTGGCCGAAGCAACTGCTTATCTTCACCACCCGATCCTCGGCCCCCGCCTAATCGAGATCTCCAACGCCCTCCTGACACTCCCAACGGGCAACGCCGAAGCCGTCATGGGTAGCCCCGATGACCTAAAATTACACTCCTCGATGACGCTATTTGCCCACGTCAGGCCAACCGATCCCGGATTCTCCCAGGTCTTGGAAAAATACTTCCACGGCAAAGAAGATCCCCGCACAATCGCGCTGCTGGGCACGAGTGAGTAGTTTGGCTATAGGTACGCGCCCCCCCAGTCCAATTTAATACAGCCAAATTCCCGCGCCGATTCCTTTCTGTCGGCGGCTAATCGGCATGCCGGTTACGCCTTCTTCAATTTTGCTCTAGCTGATTTGCCAGGAAGTGGGAAGTTGGAAATGAAAAATGGAAGGGTGGATTGGTGTATGTTTTGAAGGTTTCATTTTGGACATGCAAGTTGGTCTTCGCGCCGACGGTTGTTAGGGAAAGAACCAACAAAAAGCGGGTTACTTGGGCTCGCATGGTAACATAACGTATGGAGACTTTTGGATTAATCTTGTCGAAGATCAGGTTCCGATAGTCTATCTTAGAGAAATGAAATTTGCTGCCACCTTTCTAGTCGCCCTCAACATGCATCTGGCAACTGTCACGCAGGCACAAAAGAGTTACAACGACAGTATCGCCACAGAGCGCAATCAACTCGTGAAAAGATCGATGATGACACTTGGCGGTTGGGCTGTTGCTAATATTTCTACGGGTTTTATTCTGGCTGGCAGCACCCACGGGCAAGCCAGCTACTTTTGGCGAATGAACGGATACTTTAATCTCGTGAATCTCGGTTTAGCAGGAATGGGCTATCTTAACGCAGTGAAAGCTGCTCAAAAGCAGTATAGCCTTTCGGATAATGTGCGAGGGCAGGCAGGCATTGAGAAGATATACCTTTTTAACGTCGGGTTAGATCTTGCTTATATTGGAGCCGGATCTTATTTATATGAGCGAGCAAGTACTACCAGCACCCGCTCTGCGGACAGTCGGAACCAATTAAAAGGCTATGGTACAAGCGTGATGACGCAAGGTGGGTTCCTTCTTTTGATGGATGGGGTCTTATTCCTTATTCACCACCAACGCTCCGTTCGACTTTATCGGAAATTGCGGCAGTTGGATAGCGGACAATAAAGAGAGCGCCGGTCTTTCGCTACCTACTTTGCCATGTTCGCAATGGAGAAATCTCTCCATTGTAGAATTAAAAGCGCCCCCTCGCGGAATCGCTCGCCTTGCGTACCAGAAAAATTTGCCACCGATTAAGAAGCAGAGGTAGAAACTACCGCCTTTGCCAGTAGTAAAACACATCCTGTGTCAAACCATTCAGCCGGCAAAACTCCGCTACAGGTATAGCGCCTTTGTCATGCTTGGCTATCAGTTCAAGCGTCAGCAGAGACAAAAAGAGGCAAAATTCGCCTCACTAAGCATCGAACGGACATCCGCATTTCGTTGTTCAAATAACCACCGCCACGCGCCCAAACTGTACATCCATCGTCATCCCGCCGCCCAAATTCCTAGTTCAGATGCTGACTAAACCGTCCTATTCATTAAAACTGAGGATTAAAATCGGGAAAAATACCCTTTTATGACATTTTTTAATCCTTAGCTTGCATATAACCAACTACTATAGGTCATGAAAAATGCCGTCATGTTTTCGTTGGCTTTTGCCACGGTTTTTCATTTCGGCGCTATCGCGCAGAACAATATCACCGGCGTCGCAGGTTATTTCACCCCGCAGGACCGGAATCGCCATGCGATCGCCGTGACCGGTAACGGAGGCATCCACGAAATATATTACAATCCAAAAGCGGGTGTATCCGCGGATGAGATCGGGTGTTTTGGTCACATTGTCGCTATTGCAGGCTTTGTGAGTTCGGACGACGGATATCAGCATACGATCGTCGCCACCGCAGACGGTAATGTCACCGAGGTTTTTTTCGATCCCCGGATCGGCGTGCATATTTCCCAACCGGCGCTGGGCAATTTCCGGGGGATAACCGGTATAGCTGCATTTTACAGCGATGATGATCATTATCGCCACGTGATCGTATCCACGAGTGACGGCGCTGTCACCGAGATTTTCTACAACTCTGCCATTGGGGTGCACATTTCAGCGCCCGCCTTAGCACATTTTAAAGGGATTACCGGAATTGCCGCGTTTTATTCGGCGGACGATAAAAACCGGCATGTGATCGTTTCCACCAGTGACGGCAATATTACTGAGATCTTTTACAATGCTTCTATTGGGGTTCATATTTCCGCGCCCGCTCTGGCCCGTTTCAACGGTGTCACTGGCATCGCCGCGTTTTACACACCAGATGATAAAACACGGCATGTGATCGTGGCCACGAGTGATGGGAGGGTTACCGAAGTCTTTTATAATGCTGCTATTGGAGTTCATATTTCGGCGCCTGCCCTGGCTAACTTTAAAGGCATCACTGGCATCGCGGGCTTCTATACGTCCGATGACGGGTACCGGCATGTGGTCGTCGCCTGTGAGCGTTTTCACCTGTATGAAATTTTTTACAAGTCCAGCACGGGGGTCCATCTTTCAGAGCCAGCATTGTATTCATTTGACTGGGTACCGCTGGGGCCAACGACCTATCAAGGAAACGCCGGCGGCCAACTGGGCCGCGTAAACTGTATTGCCGTCGATCCGGTCGATCCGAATACCCTGTATTGCGGCACTCCGAACGGAGGTTTGTGGGTGAACCGGTCGGGCGGGTTAAATGGCGCGTGGCAGACCCTTACCGACGCCCTGCCGCTGATCGGGGTCTCGGGTATCGCGATAAATCCCGGCAACACCAAGCAGATCTATCTGCTTACCGGAGACGGGGGGAGCGCTGTTAGTAGTGATGTAGGGAGCACGGGGGTAGTGCGGTCCGATGACGGTGGGACAACATGGGTAACGACCGGGCTTACTTTTAATGCCTATACCGCAAATGAAGTATGGCCCTCAAAGCTAATGATGGACCCGTCAAATAGCAAGGTGCTTTTTGCCCTCACGTCCAATGGCATTTACAGAACCGAAGATGGTGGGATGACCTGGCCCCTTGTACAATCCGGGAATTTTGTTGATTGCGCGTTCAAGCCGGGCAACAGCGCCATCATGTATGCGGTCAACGGGGCACAGTTCTGGCGTTCGACCGACAATGGGAAGACCTGGACCCGCATCACGACGGGTTTACCCGACCTTTCCAGCTGTCCCTTTACCAATTCGAGAATCGGTGTAACGCCCGCAAACGGCAATGATGTATACGTCTTGTACAGTTGCTACGGGCAAATTAACTGCTGTCTTTCTACCGATGGAGGGCTAACCTTCGGCGGCAATCTCGTGTCCGGCACACCGAATTATTTCGGTACCCAGTCTTCCTGGAGTGCGAACGATCTCACTTTTGGAATCGACCAACACAATTCCGCTATCCTTTATGCGGGGGGGTCACAAGCCCCTGGGCTTTACAAGTCCACCGACGGCGGGAAAACCTGGGCCAACCCCGTAGGTGTTCTACATGGAGACCAACGCGCGCTCCTGGTGACCGCGACAAAAATCTATGCAGGATGCGACGGCGGGATCCTGGTGTCGTCAGATATGACCAACACTTTTGCCGATCTGTCCGCAGGCATGTCGGCAGAACTTGTCAGCGGTGTTGCGGGTACGCCCAGCAAGCCCAATTGGTATCTTTTCGGCACCACCGACAACGGCAACTCCTGGTATGATGCGTCCACTGGTATTAACAAGATCATTGAAGGTGGCGACGGCAACGATGCCTTTATCAACCCACAAAAATCAGATACCTTTTATTTTGGGAATCATGGCACCTCCTATCGGAGCCGGAACGGCGGGCTCAGCAGTACTGTGATAACCCCAAATCCATGGGCTGTCTTGTTTGCAATGGACCCACTGAATCCCGACAAATTATTTGCGGCGGGGAATGATGGGTCGAAACCGAATATCATTACCGTAACAACTAACGGAGCCGACACCTGGACTCCGGTCCAAAGCAATCTGCCTCCGGTACAAGGAATGGCCGTCGGCACAAACGACAATCAATGGGTTTACGCCGCTACGGCAAATACGATCTTGCTATCGACAAGTGGCGCAAGCTTGAATTCATTCAAGACTGTAGCCACCATGCCTGCTGCTTACCCTTCGATTGCCAACACCGGGATCGCTATTTCCTCCTTGGATGCAAAGAAGGTCTGGTTGGCATTCAGCGGGTACGTGGACACGGTAAAGGTTTGTTTTTCAAGGGATGGCGGCCAAACATGGAAAAATATCACCGGCTCACTCCCCAATGTGCCTGTGAATTGCATTGCGACTGTGCCTGGCAGCCCGGCCAATTCTGTATATATAGGAACGGATAAGGGAGTCTTCTATACCGACGATAACCTTGGTCACTGGATTCCCTTTCAGGACGGGATGCCGGCAATTATTGTGAGCAGTTTATACATCAATCCGGCCACAAGCACCATTGTCGCAGGCACCTATGGGCGCGGGATCTGGAAGTCCAGGCTTTTCCTAAGCCCTTGCGCCGGTGTTCCCCGCTAAGCGCAATGACGGAGGCTTGACCGATTTCAAGTTTGAGGTATGGTGAGAAAAGATTTTATGATTAGCTTCCTACTGTCTACCAAAACTGTCTTTTAATGTTACGCTTTTGTTCAGATTTGTCCCGCCCGGCCGGTTGGTGTCGATTTGCATTCGGGAAGGGTTTTGATGGATGCCCCGCAAAAAGGCGATTCTGTCACAGGGTCCGGGAGACTTTTCCGATCACGTGGTCTTCGGGAAGAAAGCCCCAATACCGGCAGTCCTGGGACCCGTGGAGGTTGTCGCCGATCATCCAGTAGTAATTCATTTTGAAAGTTTAGGTGTTTTCCGGATGACCAACGTCATTTGGAAACACTCCTCCGGTTGACAAATCTATCTCCGGGGTGATGCGGCGGGCGAAGCTATCCGTCAGCATCTTTTCACTTGCTTGCCAGGTGAGCAGCATCTCGTACGTGTCCGCGTTGTCGATCGAGCGCATCTCATCTGGGTTGGCGAGATCGAGGTTGTACTGCGCTTTCATCGCTGCCTTGTCGAAAGGTTTTCCGTTCGTCACCACCTGAAAATAGGTCTGTGCGCCTGCCGGCCACCGCAGTTCGTGTCCGTTGATGTACAGTCGCTCATCCCGCATCTCGATTGTATCGCCTGGCACAGCCATGCAGCGTTTGATGTCGTTTTCCCGTTTGTCCACCCGGCGGATGCTCAATGGATAGGTCGAAGGGTCAGCGAGCACGATGCGCCTGCCGGCATCCGGGTCTCCGTGGCCGAGGTCCCGGATCACCTCATAATACGGCCGCAAGGATTGGTATTCGGGCAGATCGATGACGGTATCGCCCTCCGGGATGGAATACGAGGATATCTCCCCTGGAGATCGGGAGGTAGTTTTGCTTGGTCACCATTACTTTGCCGCTCACGTGGATTTATTTCTCCATGGCGGCGGTAGGTATCACATAGGCGGCGATGAAATAGCTAGTATTATCGGCGAACAAGCAGGTTACCATTGCCATCTCTGAATCCTTCAGTAATGATCATGATCAGGTCAATCAAATACCAAATGCCAAAGCCGCCAAAAGTCAACAGCTGGATTATGCCAACGCCGGTTTTTTTCGTGTAAAAGCTATGCACGCCGAAGGTGCCCAAAAAGAAGCAAAGGAGGAGGGTTGTCAGCCAGTCGTAGCGTTGCACGCCGTCGACGATAGGGTTGAGTGGCCGATTGGAAGCGTTTTGGTTGGCGGTCGCTGTTCCACAATAGGGGCAGAAAGCCGCGCTCGTGGAGATGTCTCTTCCGCAGTTCGTGCAATACATAATGGGTGGTTTGGTTGCCAGTATAATATTAGTACATTTTTTTGGCATTTAGAGCTGGGGCGGTTTTCCTCAAAACTTCGATGACGCTTATTACCACCGCCATTTGATAATTATTGAAAAAAGAATAAAAAACAGGCATCAGACTGGCAGACCTTTTGAATCGTATTTGTCAGCCGTCCCGCGACAATCAAAATTGAATGTGGTGCCCCTGCCTGAGGAGAACTGCTCCGGGGCAAATCGGTTAGATTATATAATTTTATTATATTTAACCATGAAGCTAACGCCCCTCTCTCGCAGCCATTGTTGTCATTTTTCCCGCATGTTCCAGCAACCTCCGCGATTCTTCCAATTATAAGGACCCCATCGTCGCCGCCAATATCAAAAAGTACTCCGGCGTATGGGATTCTATCATTAACCGGGGCAAACTCGATCTCTTTAACCAACACAATTTTTCCCCCAAAAGTCATTTTCCACGCGAACCCAAACATCGTCGGTATCGACAGCGCGCGAGCCTACTACGCGAACTTCATCACCGGTTTCAGTAACATAAAATTTGAAATAGTAGACATCTTCGGTGAGGGGGATCAGCTCACGAAACACTGGACCTTTACCGGCGTGAATACCGGCGTATTCTTTGGCATGCCGGCCACCGGCAAAACGGTGCCGGAAGAAGGATCGACGATCGTGCGCATGAAAGACGGCATCATCCTGGAAGAGCAGGACTACTTTGATAATTTGGCGCTAATGCAGCAACTTGGCGCAATCAGACCATAAACGAACTGCACCAATACCATCGTCGTCGGCTCAATAAAGGGCTTCTTGCCGATAGCGCCTTTCCTTACTACTTGTCGTACTTCTTTATATCGAAACCACCGGGTGCAGCAACTTTCCACTGCCCATTTTCTTTGGTAAATCCCACGGTATAGGGATCGGTCGACCAATCCTTCGTTTTTATCAGCCATTGCAGGGAAGCGGAGTCGGCAGTTGCCAGATAGTTGGCGATCTGGAATTTGTCCCAATAGGCCGAATCTTCGTCCTGAACGCCGGTCCAGGGGTCGGCGTCCTGGAAATCGAAACTGATCTCGTTGGCCATGAGCGGCCTGGCATGTACGAGTTTGCTGTTGATCGTGTCGGCCACAGCCTTGTAGTTATCCAGAAAAGCCTGGGAAAAGAACCGTGTCTGTCGAAACGCGTCCATTGTCCTGGCGAGCGAGTCATAGTTGAGCCCGACCTGCAAGGAGTCTTTTACGATGATGACAAAATCGATACCTGCAGCATTTCTACACAACAGCATTACCTCACCTTTATCAACGTCTTTACTGTGGCGACCGAAAACCTGGAACAGGCGTTAGCAATCGCCCGATTTGAACCTGGCATGTATGAGGTAGTAATGACATTCGAGGCCGGCGATTAGAGGCTCCGCCGATCAACGCGCTGTTAATCCTCGGTATGCAGAGGAGGCAATGCAATGCTGCAACAATTGCTCTAACTCCTCACGCCTTATATAATACGCAATCCAAAGCCGATTGTCCATTTAAATAACCCCTGCCATCTTTCCTTACCAGTTGGCCCGTTCATAAATCACATTATTGTCCACATTGACAACAACCTCCTTTTCTTTTCCTTGCTGCAACTGTATAAAGAGATCGCAAGAGCCGGGAGCGGCTCCCAACGCTACGTATTTGCGGAAAACTACCCGGGTCTGGCCGAACAGGAGCAGCGGATCGGACCCGGTATGCAGTGGGGAAGTAGAACAATTCTTCTTGGCCATTCCGGGAAATCCAAGGTAGATTGTTTGGTACTTTACCCGACGGATCCGACGTAGGGCATTTATAGCTGCGACATTCCCTCCGCCGCAAGGTCGACCAAAGGCCTCGATCCCGGATATCATTGGTTCGGTTTTGCCAGCTTTGGCGGGAGCGGCTGGGGGTTGAGGGAATTCTTTTCACCCGGCGTCAGCTTCCCCGTGTTTACGGTGTTCGTGCTGACCTGGCTCTGGGTGGCTCCGGTACCGGTTGGCTTCGTGGCATTCGAAAGGTTGTTGTTGATCAGCTGATTGTTCATAATCACCTGCGTTTGCACCTGACCCAACCGTTCGCTCAGGGTGATGATGCCATGTTCGAATTTTTGAATGCCACTGGAACCTATCTGTGTTTTGATCGTCCCTTCGTTGCTACCTGGATTCGGGATATAATCCGAGATCGGATAGCCGAGCGGCCCCTTTTCCCATTTTTGCTTTGTCCACTCACTGAAGATGGGCTCAGTGACCACCCACGTGCCGAATTGTGGCGTATTATATATCCATCCCCCGGAGAACTGCTGGAAAGATCCCCCGTTCCGCAACCCGAGGATCAGCACGGCGTTGGGCCAGCCCAACAGTCCGCGCTCGGCCCCCAGCGACAGATACTTGGCCCTGATCGGACCCCAGTTGGCGGTCGCCTGTCTCGACCTGCCCCAGAAATAGAGCATGCTCCCCGGCTGGCCGCCGCCCATAAAATAACCGCCTTTATCAGTGGCATTGCCGGGGCTGGCAACGGCAACCCCGTTGCTGACATTCCCCACAAATTGCGATACGCCTGAGCCGTAATATTTCATGGCAACGGTGGCATAGATCGCGGCCGTATCGAAGGGCACGCCCTTCCGAATGTTTGCGGTTACCCATGCTTGCTCAAATGGACAATTGGGATAGCCGTCCCACGCATAGAAATTATTAGGATAGTACAGCTTGGCATAGAGGAAGTTCGTGATCTGTCCCTGCTGCTCCAGGTCGAAATTGCCATTGACCCCGGCCGTGCATTGGTAATTATAGGACTGACCCATTCCGCCATCTTTGAAATACGTGGATACATCTCCAATGGCCCCGAGCTGACCGATCTGCCAGACATGGGTGAGCTCATGGATAAACAGCTCTCCGGGCGCCGGATAGACGGGGCTCGAATAACCAATGGGATTATCGAAGGCGTCGCCGATATTCAGGTACTCGTTGCTTCCGTCGAGGCTCGGAAATGTGTAGGAACGATGATTATCGGGACTCATGAAATTAAACACCATGATCGTGTTCAGCGCCGGAAGGTTGCCATTGAAGATCATGGCATTCGCCCAATCGTATTCCGCCTGAGTGAGACCGCGCATTCTAGGGGTGTTGCCATAGACAAGAAGATTCACCAGCGCGCCGCCAATCTCATAAAAGATCGTGCCGGTCTGGTTGATAAAATAGCCGCCGAGCTGTACGATCCCCTGTTCCACTGTACTGATCGCAAGTCCTGCCAGACCGCCGACGCCATCCACTACCTGATTGAAAATATAGGTGATCCTGTTGATGACGACGGTCGCCGCCTGGCCGATATCCTGCACGAGCTGGCTGGGATCCAGATCACTGATATCGAAACAATTCGGACATCCCGCCTTTGCCAGGGCGCTAGTCACTTTGAAATCGAGTGTCGAAGGGTTCGTTTGTCCATGGACGACAGAATAGATGCCATAGGCTGCGGCAGAGGTCCGGGTAGTCTGGAACCTCGTATTCCCCGCCAGATACGTCCCGATATTGCTCGTATAGTGATGGCCCGGGGAATGTCCGCGCCCATCGTTGGGAAAGCCCATGACCGTTACGCCGGACGCGGACTGAAGGGTATGGCACACAACGACGACCGCCAGGTTCTTATAGGGAGGCACGGCAGTGATCCTGTACGCAATGGCGTTCCCATTAAATTGATAGGATATCTGGGCATTGACCCGCTGCTGGAAAATGATGTTGGTCGTTTGGTTGTTCTTGGGGTCCAATTGATAGGTCACCTGCCACAGTTGCACCTGGATCGCGTTGCCCCCGAGCTGGGCGGCGGTCATTTGCCATTCCTGTTCCATGGGTTGCATCAGGTTGGCAGAGATAGTGACGGTGCCTTGCAGCACGGAGGACGGGGCTGCCGCAAAGGTCGTTAGCCGCTGATCGATTGGCCGCCGCTGGGCGCTTGCAATGCCGGGACGCAGGATCGCGAAACAACACTGGACAAAAATTGTCAGGGAGATGATGCTGAGCTTCATTGCTTAGTGGTTTTAAGATGTGAAGATTACCGCACGTATGCGTTCACGTTAGTCTGGCCGGCGCCGCTGTCGACGCCCTGGGCCTTAATCTTTATTTTAAGATAGCCGCTGCTCCCGCTGGTACCGATCTGCTGTACTACCGCAACCAGCGCATAAAGCTGACGGTTGTCCATCTGGGTCCTGACCGCGAAAACCTGTCCGTCCAGTTTCCTTCCTACCGAGGCATAATAACCCGCATAGCTCGGGGCATTGAGCACGACGCTTGTGATCTGGTTGTTGTTCTGGATCTGGTCGAATTGCCCGATCGACATCCTGGTAAGCGACACTTCCGTCTCATTGACATTCGCCCATTGCTTTACGCCGGCAGTAGCATGCTGGCTCATGGCATCGGCAGAAGAGTTATTGCGGGCGAAGTCCGGCGTCATCAGGTAGTACGTGTTCTGACCGTCATCGGGTGCAAAAAAAAGCAGGTCGACCGATCCCGGTTTTTGCACGGCCTCGCCAACTCCCAGTACCGTACCCGTCAGCGCGTCCAGACAGTTGCCATAGAGCCCGTTGTTCTGGTTGCCCCAGTTGCCAGTGCCGTCATTATTCACGGAAGACGGATTGTTCACCGGGAGGCTTTGGCCCTGCAAGTAATTCTGGGTCATCGGGTAAATACCATCTTGCGTAGATGTGTTACCCGAAGTATTTTGGGTGCCTGTGGGATACCCGCTACCCGCGGAGCCACCGCTCCCTGCGGAATACCCGTTTCCAGCTGGATAGCCGCTGCTCGCGGAATTGCCGCTGCCTGCCTGATAGCTATTTCCTGCCGAACTCGCGGACCCCGCCGGATAACCATTCCCGGCCGGATACCCGTTCCCGGAGGGAGTGGCGCTTCCCGCCGGATACCCGCTACCCGAAGGATTGCCGCCGCCGGCCGGCTGACTGGTGTCATAATACAATTCTCTCGCCTTTAGCAGCAGGGGTTGAAAGACAGCGATCACATTTTGGACCTTGTTGATCGCATTATTCGCCCGCTGAAAGGCATCCGAATTCGTGTTTTGCGCCGGCAGCAAGAACGGCATGAGCAGGGCGAGACCGGCAGAAAGCATTTTTTTCAATTGCATAACTGATATGAATTAGCATGATAAAATAAAGGTTGGGGCACACTCATCTTTCGTATTCCTCGTTCCCATTTGAAGATCAAAACTATCGCAGCCGGGCCCTTCAAAAAAAGTGGATGGGTGAACTGCATTTAAAAATGGCGAATGACATGGCGAGCTCGCTATGCCCCATCCCTCGCCGGGAGCCCTCTTGTTTAGAGGCTAAGAATAGCCTGCGCCAAACGCAACCTCAAAAAGTATGTTGCATGCAAAAACGCAAGCCAGCGCTGCAGCCCACCGGCGGCGGTCCATTCATAGATCGTCGACCTGCTCACGTCAATGAACAGTATTCAAACCTCATCCGATAACTTTTCCTTATTGTATGTCTTTATTCCTTTAAAACCGAAAATGTCGGTAGCCCTTCGACACCCAGGATCCTGAGAATATAGACCCCTTTTGCTTTATCGGTCAGATCGATGTCGAATTGGTTTGGACCAGGTGCCAGCTGAACGGGGCTGGCGGAAATCAGCCCGCCCCGGAAATCGTATAGCGCGATTGTTACCTGCGCGAAGGTAGTAGCGTTTATCCTGAAGTGTACCTGGTCGACGGCAGGGTTAGGGTAAACTATAAACTTTGGGCCTTCACTGACCATCACAATAACAATCGTCGAGTAAGCGACATGCCCGTCCTTGTCTGCTTCCTCTATCCGGTAATAGTCGGTGCCAGGGAGAGGAAGGCTGTCCACAGCCCCATAGGTACTTAGTGCTGCTTGATCCGTGGGGTTTTTAGGCGGGAGAATGGCGATCTTGCTGAAATTGACGCCATTCGTAGAGCGTTGGACCTCAAAATAGTCGGTGTTTATCCCATTCCTTGTGATCCATTGTAGTAAAGTTTTGCTGTCAACCAGGTTGGCAGTGAAGGAAAGGAAATCAAGTGGCAGCGGGTTCGAAAAACCGATAGTTGGCTGGAACCCCTGGGTGAGGAAGCCGGTTGAGGAAAGAAAGCTGCCGACTGCGGTTTGACCAATGGTGAAATTCATGGAGCCGTTATTCCCCGTGAGGTAGTTTCCTGCAGAAGCGACCACCTGTGGAGTTAGGGATTGGGCGGCGGCCGGATAGATCAAAAAGAGACCGGAAAAGAGAAAAAAACAGGTTGCCCGGAAAAGTAATCGTTTTCTCATGGAAAGAGTTTTATTTGCCGGGCGCCGAAGGTTCAACAACGTTGGCGTTACGGTGGCTTATTTTGGCATCGAGCACGCGGACCTGTTTTTTGAGAAGCGCTATGGCTTCCGCCTGCTGCGTCACCAATCTGGAGAGCTGCTGCGTGGCGGAAATAGTAAGTGTGCTTAGGCCCTCATAGTCCACGGACCTGAAATCGTCTACCTCCTCACCGTACACGAAGACCCGCCCACTTTTAAGTTTGCTACTGCTGATCTCCACCTGCCGGTCGCTGGGGATCGAGACGATGGTACAGGTCTGCATGGCGCCATCAGCAGCAACACAAAGCCGCTTTGCCGCAGCCGAAAGACCATGAGGGCTATGGAGCGTGATAAGATAACCCTTTCCTGTCCGCTCGATCGCTTCTGATCCTTGATAAACGTTCGGTATATATCCCTTTTGTTTGCGGATCACGTCGGGATACACTTCTTCAACCTGCTGCGCGATAACTTTTTTGAAATGCCGGGCGCCATTGGTCAGACTATCTTTCATGGTATAGTCGGTGACCTGGATTCGGCTCAGCTTATCAAGGTCGTCAGCTGCATTGCTGGGGCCGATAATGTTTTTTACTCGCGCGTCGGAGGTGGCGTAAAAAGCATTGGCCCAAATGTCACCGCTCCGTGCGTCAATAGCCACGGTAGAAGTGCCGCAAAAGTTGCAGGCCTTCAGTGAGGCTCCCGCACCTGTCAAATTATCGCTATAGCTCGAACCCCATATAGTTAATGCAGCCGAGTTAGGGTCGTTTCCCCCGATAGTGACATCGCCGGTGATACCGGCGTCGCCGTTAATGCTGGCATTCCCATTGTCAATGTCCAGGTCCCCGCCGGCCGCTTCGATGGCCACCCGTCCACTGCTTTGTATAAGAAGCCCGCTGCCGTTCGCAGTCGGCTGGATGGTCATTTTGAATAAGGAAGTCCCGCTCGGAATAGTGCCGATCCCGACGTTGCCGGTTCCACCGGCGGGCATCAACGCAAATGGTGTATTGCTATACCATACCGTGCCTGCGGGACTCAATGCAAACGAGGTGGCCTGGGCGCCATTTCCAATGGCGAGATCGTTGCCAGAAAAGCCGGGAGGGTTACCGATCTGGACCTTGTTGACAGGCGTCTGGGTGCCGATACCCAAATAGCCGCTGCCGCCAAACGCAGGCATCAGCGAAAAGTTGGCGTTACTTAACCAGGTAGAAGAGCCACCCAAAAAACCAAACGACATCCCGTTGGTGCCATCGCCCAGCGCCAGGATGTTACCATTGAAACTGGGCGGGTTACCGATTTGCACAAGATTGTTCAATGCCGCGCCACCTGTTGCCAGACCCACATTACCGGGATTCGTATTCGATATATCGCTGCCGGACGCCGACCAGTAGCTGCTGCTAACTCCGCTGCCTGCCGTCCCCGCGGATACGGCGTAAAGGGCATAGGGTACGCTCATCAGTTGGGTGGTACCTGTAATCGTGTAATTAGTTCCACCGGCAGGATCGAACGCGGTCTTCAGGTATTTCTGACCCGTTGACCAATTGATGCCGCCGAAACTACCAGTCACCGGAACACCTAAACCCACGCCGACCGTGAAGAGGCCTTGGTCATTGGTCTGCGGGGCAAAAGTTTCGGTGTACACAACGGTGCCCGTGGAACCACCGTCGAGAATACTGATTTCCAGCCCGATACTCTTGTTCGCAAGGAGGTTTCCGGCCGGATCCCGGGCAACGGCCTGATAACTGAAGGATTGGGGCGTTTGCGCCTTGGTCCCCGGGGCAGGCAGGAGCTGGGCAAACAAAACAAGGGGGAGAGCGAATAATGTAGAGATTCGATGCATAAAGCGTTTGTTTGGGTGCTAGGCAAACTTAGGGCCCAGGAGAAACAGGGAAAAGCCGCAATAGGTAAACGACCAAAATCCTTGGTGAACGACGCTCATTTAATAGAAAAGGGTATATTCGTGAGGCTGCTAATCTTCAAGACCTGCATGACAAACAAAATCTCCTGTATGCTGGTGGACGACGACCGCGTAGACCTGCTGACGACTCAGGCATACCTGGAGCCTTATCCCTTTATCGGGATAACAGGTTGTTTTTCCTCTGCCCAGGCAGCCCTGCAGGCGGCAAAACAGGAGCCGCCGGATGCGTTTTTCCTGGACATCGATATGCCGGGGCTCAACGGCCTCGAACTCCGCCGCGAACTGATGCAGATCCCTGCCTGTATCTTTATCACTTCCTTTCCTGATTATGCTGTGGAGGGCTTCGAAGTGGCAGCGCTCGATTTCCTCGTCAAACCGCTGGAGCATAGTCGCTTTGCCGCAATGATCGCCCGGCTGACGGAGTATATGACGATCAGGTGTAAAGCCGACATGCTGAGCCATGCGTTAGGTGCCGATACCGTCTTTATAAAGGATGGCACCAAACAAATCAAGCTGGCGCTCCATGATATCATCTACCTCGAGGCATTGAATAACTATACTTCCGTAGTAACCTCCGCTAGGAAATATACGGTCCTGTCGACACTGAGCAACTTGCTACACGAGGCGGCTTTCCACAGCTTTGTGCGCATTCACCGCAGTTATGCAGTACAGAAGCATCTTATCCGGAAGATTGGCAGCGCCGAGATACTGGTAGGCGATATCCCGCTGCCGGTCGGCCGAAGCTATAAATCCGCCGTCGATCGGCTAAAAGGAACCCAGGGCTAATGCGTGTCGCCGTTTTGATACTTGGTTTAATCATAGGCGCATTTGCTGTCCGCGCGCAGCAGCAGGGACAGCCGCTGATCGATTCGCTGGAGAAGGCCCTAGCCCGGCAACCCGACGATACAAATAAAGTGTGGACCTATACGCTCTTTTCGTAATGTAAATAGTGCACAAGGAAATATTTTCAAGGATATCTTCCGCAAGTCTTTGCACCCTTTGATAGCGCCGATAAGGACGTCATGCGATTCTCTTTTTTCTTTTAAAAGCAAATAAAACTGCGCTTTTGTTCTTTATTTTAGAGAAATTGGCTAATTTTACATCGAAAGCGAAGAAATATGCGCTCTACGTTGGTGATATTGGGGCAAAAGTTGCGCCTGCGGCGGGAGCTGTTGCGGTTGAATCAGGCGCAATTAGCAGCCATGGCGGATGTGAGCGTCCGGACGATCCAGTTGGTGGAGCAGGCCAAGTCAAGCCCGTCGCTGGACACCCTAATCCGGCTGGCCGAGGTATTGGGACTCGAGGTTGATTTGCGTTTAACGGATTCCACTAACCCCGACAACGTATGAGTAAAGCTTCGGTGTACTATAATGGTCGACTTGCCGGCAGTTTGACGAAAGCTGGTAGGGAATATCTGTTTACCTATGATTCAGCCTATGTGGCGACTGCCGGCAGCCGTCCGGTAAGCCTGACGTTGCCGCTAAGAACCGAGCCTTATATCAGTGATGTGCTTTTTCCGGTATTCGTCAATTTGCTAAGCGAAGGCGCCAACAAGGCTGTGCAGGACCGTCTGCTTAAAATTGACGAAAACGACTATTTCACCCTGTTGCTGGCCACGGGTGATGGGGACAGACCTGGTCCTTTAAGTATACAAGCGGAAACCGACAACCATGCCACTACCTGAGATCACTGTGTGTCCTTCGACATTGCGGGCGGCATTTACTACATATAGCCCTGCGGCGCAGGCGGCGCTATTTGGTGCCCGAACGCGAAGGGTGCCGCATGTCCTGTCTTTTGGTCCGCCGGGAAAAGACGCGGATCTTACCCATGAATACAATGAAAAACGAAAACGGATCAGCTTTAGCGGTGTACAGGAGAAGTATAGCCTCAAGCAAGATAAGAATAGTCTTTCCCTTACTGATAGCCAGGGAACGCATATCCTCAAACCGATACCGGCCGAAAGATTGGAACGGGTCAAGGACCTGCCCGCAAATGAGCACGTTAGCATGCAAATAGCGAAACAGGCTTTTGGCGTCCGAACAGCCGAGAACGGGATGATCTTTTTTGACGATGGCACACCGGCATACATCACACGGCGCTTTGACTATAAACCTGACGGGTCGGGTAAGTATCAACTCGAAGACTTTGCGAGCTTGCTCGGCAAAACTCCGGAACGGGAGGGGGATAACTTTAAATACAATGCTTCATATTTGGACATTGTTCAGTTGATCCGGAAATATGCGGCTGCCAAACAGGTGGTCTTACTTGAATTTTTCCGGCTGCTGGTAGTTAATTATGCCATTGCGAACGGCGATGGGCATTTGAAGAACTATGCGTTGATGGAAACTGCACAGGGGGATTTTGTGCTCGCGCCGGCGTATGACCTTTTGTGTACGCGTTTGCATCTCAATGATAGTCTTTTGGCGCTTGACGGCGGCCTTTATGATGGAGATTACAACGAAAAGTCTTTTTACGACAATGGGATGTACACAGCGGCGTCTTTCATGCTATTTGCGGAAAAGGCAGGTCTCCAGGCGAGGTGGGCTGTGAGCATCATACGAGAGGTTGTGGAAGCCCTGCCGGCTGCTTTTGATCTGGTGGGACGCAGTTTTTTAAGTGAGGAAGGAAAAGAAAGATATAAGGAGATTTTAAAAGGGAGGTTCGACTTACTGAAAGTGCAATAAACGCATCTGAAGCGCAGAATACTTTGTATTTCATTGTATTTTGTAAAAATCTGCGGTGATTTCACGCGAAGTCGCTAAAACAGAAAAATTGAACACTGACCACTTGAACGCTTACCACCTGAACGCTGGACCAACCACCAATCCCAAGGAAGACCAATGGAGTACCAATCGAAAGGCATAGACATCGTTCCCATCAATCGATCTATCCTCCTAAGCTGTCACGAAAACAACCCGCGCAAAAATCGCTCATGTTACTTCATCAAGGCAATTGTTTAAACGCCAGCAAAACAGCTTGCTGCAAAGAATGAAAAATCGAAAAAACAAATTGTACCTATTTTGTTGAATATTTGCTATATTTACAACAATATAGATGTAATAATGAATAAAGCTGTGGGATTTATCAATACATGGTCTGCATTCGATGAGGTGTATCCTGACGCGGACCTGGCCGATTTCTGCCGCTATTACCTTTCACATCAAAAAACTGCCACCCTAGAGGTCGAATTTCCGGACGGAATGAAACCGCCCAGTCCCAACATCATACTCGCAAAGCTGATTGGCAGGTTATACAAACTCAATACTTTTTATGCAGAAATGGCGCTAAAAGAAATAGGCTTTAACAGCCTGGAAGAATTCCTGCTATTGAACAGCATCTTCTTTTCGAAGACACCCAAAAAAACAGAGATCATTTACCAGAATTTCATTGAATTGTCTACAGGACTGCTAATGATCAATAAATTGATCGCGGCTAATTATATTTCAGAATTTGATGACGAACATGATAAGAGATCTAAAAGATTAAAACTGACCCGTCAGGGTCTTAAATTCCTAGACCACGGCAGGATCAAGTTGCATAAAGTGCATGAGATGTTCTTTGCCACCGTTGCCGTAGACGATATCAAAGCATGTGCACAGATGCTTAGCGGCATCGATCTAATGTTTACCAACCGGTGGATGGACCATAAAAATCGGCCTTTTGAAGAAGTTTACCAGGAGGTATTGAAAGAGCGTCAAATACTATCGAAAATTTAATCTGATGAGAAATTTAAACAATTTGGAAAAGTACCTGACGATTCAGGACACGCTTTTTACCATTGGCGGAAAATGGCGCTTCCCGATTGTCTATACCTTATGTAATGGTCCAAAACGTTTTAACGAGATTACACGTGACCTGGGTGGGATCAGCCCTAAGATGTTGACGGCCGAGTTAAAAGAGTTGGAAATACATCAAATACTGATACGGGAAGTTGTAGAAAATGAAAAAGTACAAATTATCTACCGGCTTACCGAACATGCTGAAACCTTAAGGCCGCTCTTCGAAGCAATGTACAAATGGGGAAAGATCCACAAAGGATATTTAATAGGTAAACAAGAAGGCCCTCAGACATTATATCTCGCTTCTTGAAGCATTTATGGTCAAAATTCTGTCTTCTTAAAACTTATCACCCAATATAGCCAGCTGGCGCTAGTAATACCGACCGTTAACCAGGGGCTTACAAAGGCGACAACCAATGACAGTAAGTATATATATAAACCTGACCGGTAAGACCGGGTTTGAACTTTAATCGAAAATGGCTGAATGCCCGTTTTCAGTAAACCATCTTTTTTTGTCGCGATATACCACAGCAAATTGAATGAGCTGCATAACAAGACGCTTATCAATGCGTAAAACACAGCAGCAGTTTTAGCAGCTTCACTCAACAGATAGGCCGAAAGAGTTTTAGTGGAAAAGATAGTAAGAATTACAAATAACAATAGCAGGCCGTTTGCAGCCATAAAGGTTGTGCTCGCCTTTCGTATCAGCTTAAACATCCCGTGATGGCTGATCCACATCAGTAAGACCGAAGCAAAGCTGTTGAGTATGGTAAGATATTGCGGCCAATTCGCCAGCAGCGCATACAACAACGTTTTATTGCTTACAATGTGCAATTCCGGTGATTTAAGTTCCACGGCCAGTAAGGTGATCGCCACACCAAATACACCATCACTTAAGGCCTCGATCCTGCTTATACTATTTTCGTCCGCCACTGCCATAGGTTAAAACCTGAATTTCACCTGCATATTACTGAAAAAGATTGCTTTTGCAATACCGGTCTCTCTGATATAATCGCTGACAGGCAAGTCGGAAAAATCGGCTTCAAGACTTAAATAATTTATAATCGCATAAGAAACATTAAGGTCCTCCTGGTAACCGACGAAGCTAGCGGTTGCAATCGTTTTTGACCCGGTCACGTAGGGACTTCGCGTTAGCCGGCCCGACAGGTAAAGCCCGTCTTGATCACTTTGTCGCCATAATGCATGGGCTGCCGCATCGATCGTTAACTTTTTCACCGGTTTAATCTCAAAAGTAGGGGTTAGCTGAATCAAGTTTGAAGGCCAGTAAGGCATCCCTAAGCCAAAATATACCCGCGTGTATAGCGGGTTGAACGTATTGAGACTCCCCACGTCCCCCTTGTCGCCGGACGCTACTTGGGCTACCAATCCAAAAGCGGGCTGGGTCAAGCTCTTTTTAAAAGTATAGCTCAACTCGGCCACCGCCATGTATGCGCTTATCTCATCGTCCGCAAGTTTACCCAACTGAAAAATTGTCTCTATATCATAACTCAATGACGATCCGGGGTTGCTATACCACCTCAACCCAAATGAATACCGGTCCTCTCTGCCGCTGCCTTTCAAATAGGTGCTTAAGTCGTTATGGTAGCCAACGAAATAGACATCCAGGTTACAGCCGGCCAAGACCGGCGTCTTCCAACTGGTATATAGCCCGTACAATTTGATGGCCTTATTCGCCTTGTCATCAAAGGTTCCGGATAAATTAGCAACCGGGTTGGAGTAGAACACGTCGATCTTTGTATTTCCGAAACCTGTCAATAGCTTAATACCCTGGAAAGCTTGCCGCACATTCGGCCCTTCATTTACCGAAATCAAACGGCTGGCGCCGTAATTAAGTTCCTGCCTTCCAGTTCTAAGCGTGATAAATGAGTGATCGGTGGGATATACATTGATATCAGCAAACGCCTGGTGCAAATCCAGACGGTCCACGTCTATACCCGGTCTGGGGCCTGTCGCACGTCCATCGATAAGTCCGCTCTTCAATTCAGCGAACACCCTGAAATACCGTGACAAGACCAAGTTGGTATGGCCCATATAACGCTGAAGCAGATAAGGTCTACCCGTATTGCTTTTGCTGCTGCCCGGTGGCAAACTACCCCAGGACTCATTATCGAATACTTGGACCTGCTCTCTGATTTCGCCGCCGAAACCGATAAAAAAATTGTGATCGGACCCCAGATAAACAGTTTTTATTCCAGGAAACATCGTGAACTGATGTGTACTGTCCGCAGCAAGTGCCTTGAAATTATCATCGTAACGCGATAAACCCATTAAACGCTGTGCACTGACATTACCGCACAGGATCAGTATGGAAAGTACACTTACAGCAAATCTGTTTTTTTTCACGCAGGTTGACTATTTGATCAAAACTATTTACTTCAGTTTAGACACGATTTCGTCAAAGTTGATCTTAGACGCCTTTTGACCATCCGGCGTACCAAAATCCGTATACAACTCGGTCAGCACTTGATTCCCGTCGGTGACAGTCACACCCATCGCCCGCAACCGGTCAAAGGTCACCTCGTCAGCCAACGAAGTCATACTGCCGCAAGCGTCGGCTACAACCTGCACGGTGTATCCTTCTCTCAGCGCCCCCTCCACAGTATGCATCAGGCAGATATCCGTTGTAAGGCCCGCTATAATCAGGTTCTTACGCCCGGTGGCTTTAACCGCTTCTTTAAAGGCCGTGTCCAGGAAACAATTCAAAACGCCACCTCTTTTGATACGAGCGGCATATTGACTTGGGGCAAGATCCTGGATATCCTTTATGGTGCTACCCACCACGGTAGTTTCCATGGTCGTCGTTATCACCAATGGGATGTTCATTTCCGCTCCCAGGCGCGCAAGCACACGTGCATTAGCTATAACCGTTTCCTTAGGCATGCTTTTAACCCAGTCAATAGTGAGCTTTTGGTGATCTACCAATAGAATAGCGCAGTTCTGCGGAGTAAAGCTTTCCGGCACTTTCGCTACCCCAAAAGAAACATTTTCAGGAGAAGCCGTTTTAGGCTTATTGTCGTTAGACGGTTGTGCGGAGCAGCCCGAAATACCCACGGCAATGGCTATAAAAAACAATGAGCTTACAGTAAGTCGTTTCATTTTTTTGTTTTACGATTTGATATTGTCATAAAATTAAAGCGAAATGCGGCCGCACATCACACACTTACCTGTACTATACTACTACACTGCAGGTAAGTCGGACGTACGTTAAAGGAGCTGAAACCAGGGCTTAGCGGAGGCCCACACTGTCAGGTAGCTCCCCAATCAGCATATAACCGCAAACTTTCATTCCTGCGCTCAGCAATGTCGCCTTTGAAGCGTGGTTGTTGATATTGCATCGGGCGGCCGGAACTCTTTTTAAACGATAAGCCTCCCGCTTTAATTCCTGGGTGAACAGACTGCCAAATCCCTTGTTTCGTTGACCTTCTTTAACTTCATAGTACATATCGATATAGGGGAAATTATAGTTCCTGACATACCCTCCACTGGCGACGACCTGGCCCTTTTGCTCCAATACGTACTCGGGGCCCTCCTTGTCGCTTGCATTGTTTCTGAATGACGTATCGGAAATACTTAGCTGGGTCTGGCAACTATCTGCAAAAAGTATTGCTTCTGTAACGATGTTTTTGGCGTATTCAAAGAATATTTCCGATTGCAACGGGTTATTGGTCTGGCATTCGATAAAAGTGGCCGCACAGGCTGTTCTGAATATCGGAAATATTTTATTGGTGAATTTTCGAAATGGATCGAGCAGGTAAAATTCAAAGATGGTGTCTCTCGTGTTACGGTCATCCTTTCCCCACACCGAACCATAACCTACGTTGTCGTTTCCCAATGAAAAAATATAGGTGTCCGCCCATCCGGCGCCATGGCATTTGTCATGAACGAACTGAAAAGTATTTTGCTGCAGGGACAAGCTGCGTAAATCCTGGATCTCGTGCAACGGCACCTTCCGTACTTCAGGTTCCATATGATTTTATTTTTGGGTGACTAAATGTACGCCTGTTTGAACAGTTTTTTTGACTATCTTCCATTGAAGCCTGCGACTTGACATTCCACATCTATTATTCCAAGCGCATCTTTCATCGCAGGGCTGTACCATAAATTCCATAATTTAGCCAGATTAACAAAATCCTCTCACATATGGGCGCAAATACCCGCCACACACTATTCAGCCTGCTGTTTTTAACACTTCTCTCCCTGCCTGCAGTCGCCCAACATACACGCCGGTCAAAGGAGACTGCGATCATTGCCGCCATGAAGGATTCTGAAACCGATTGGAATAAGGGTGACCTCGACAATTTCATGAAGATATATATTGGGACATCTACGATGATGATGCCGACCGGCCCTGTCGGACTAAATGCCATCCAAGACCTCTACCAGCATCATTATTTCAATGGCAAAATGCCTAAACAGCATCTGCACTACGATGAATTGAAGGTAACCATGCTGGGAGAGAACTACGCTTTGTTAACCGGAAAATTCACCCTGTCCGGCGATAACTTGCCGGAACGCGCCGGTCGCTATTCCCTCGTAATGATCCTTACAAAGAAAGGTTGGAAAATTTTGCATGATCACTCCAGCTGATTTTCAAATAATAATCTTACTAAACAAAAGTTTAATATTTGTTAACTCATCGCCGTCAATGGAGGAGCAAAACGCCCCTATTTTTACAATATGAAACAATTTAAACACATCTTAACCGCACTTGTCTTGTTCCTTACACTAGGCAACATCTCGCACGCTCAACAGGCGTCCGCCAGGAACATGGTGATATTCCTCATGGATGGTTATCGCTGGCATGAATTGTATGAGGGAGCCGACTCCGGCCTAATTTTCAACAAACGGTTTAATCACAAGGACTCAGCCTGGGTCGTCGGCAAATACTGGGAGGATAACCTAGATGCCAGACGCCGCAAACTCATGCCTTTTGTATGGCAGACCATCGCCCAAAATGGTCAGCTTCTTGGGAACCGCAACTACGGCAATAATGTCAATGTCGAAAACAAATATTGGTTCTCCTACCCCGGCCGCAGCGAAGTCTTCACCGGTTTTTACGATTCCGCCGTCAACTCAAACGAATATCCCGATAACCCGAACACCAACGTCCTGGAGTTCGTGGACAAAGATCCAGCCTTCCACAGAAAGGTCGTCACTTTTTCCTCTTGGGACGCCGTTGCCCGCATCCTCAACCGCAACCGAAATGGCATGCTCGTGAATATTATTGGCGAAGACATAAAAGGGAGCAATCTTAGCGCAGCAGAGAAAGAAGCCAATATGGCCCAACACCTGTACCCCGGGATATTCGGAAACGGCGAGCGTTTCGACGTGGCGACCTATCAACTTGGCAAGGCTTACCTGCTGGCAGACCATCCCCGCGTCATCTATTTTGACCTCGGGGAAAATGATGAATTTGGGCATGCCGCCGATTATGGCGACTACCTGGATGCCGCGCACTATGCCGACGCCATGTTCAGTGATATTTGGTCTACCCTGCAAGCCGACCCCTACTACAGGGACAAGACCGACCTGCTCATCTTCCCAGACCATGGCCGCGGCACAGGCTCCGGCTGGACCAGCCATGGCGCGCGTATCCCCCATTCCGACGAGACCTATTTCCTGGCCATCGGTCCCGGCATCCCCGCTAAAGGCGAGGTCAAGACGCCCGGACAGGTCTACCAGGCTCAGTATGCCCAGACCATCGCGACATTGTTAGGACTTCATTTCACTGCTGAACATCCTGTGGCAACACCTATATCCGGCTTCGCCAAATAGATGGCCTCTGTCTCTTTATCCCACAAAAAACCAATAGGTTTGCCAATAGACTCAATGAATGCAATAACGCTGATATTTCCCCACCAACTCTATAAGGATCACCCCGCTCTACATAAAAATATACCGGTATGCCTCGTCGAAGAACAGCTCTTTTTCAGTCAATATCGCTTTCACCGCCAAAAACTGGTTCTGCATCGTGCAAGCATGAAGTATTATGCAGACCGGCTTAATAAAAAGGGTTATGACGTAAAATACGTTGAGGCAATTGCCCCCGCCGCAGACATTCGGGAACTTGTCAGGCAACTCGCCATAGATGGCTTTGCAACCATCTATGCAGCAGAGGTCGATGACGATTGGCTAAGAAAACGCCTGCAATCATCAGCGCAACAATGGCACCTATCCATCCGCTGGTTTCCCAATCCTGGCTTCTTGAACGATCCTGAGGAGTTGAACAAGTATTTCGACGAACGAAAACGATATTATCAAACAGCCTTCTACATCTGGCAGCGTGAGAAAAGAAACCTCCTGCTGAACGAAAAAGGCGCCCCCAACGGTGGCAAATGGAGTTTCGACGCCGAGAACCGCCGGCGTTGGCCAGCGGGAAACCCCACCCCAACTGTCGATCTTCCCCTCGATAACGAATGGTTGCAAGAGGCCCGCGACTATGTCGGACATCATTTCCAACATCACTACGGCCAGCTCGATCCGCCACATTGGTTCGCCGTCACTTTCGAAGATGCGGAACAGTGGCTCGAACAATTTGTGTTGAAAAGGCTCGGCGCTTTCGGCCACTATGAGGACGCTATCGTAGCAGACGCAACAGCCTTACATCACTCGGTGCTCTCGCCGATGCTGAACGTAGGCATGCTTACGCCCGGCCAGGTGTTGACGCGGTGCCTGGCTGCATCAGGTGACCAAACACCCCTAAACTCTATCGAAGGATTTGTCCGGCAATTGATTGGTTGGCGGGAATTTATCCGCATGGTGTATCAACGGGAGAGTGTAAAACAACGCACCATGAACTTCTGGGGACACAAAAAAGCTATTCCGGACAGCTTTTGGACCGGCCATACGGGCATCCTCCCCATAGACAAAACCATCCGCAAGCTGCTGCGAACCGGCTATTGCCATCATATTGAACGCCTAATGGTCCCCGGCAACTTTATGTTATTGTGCGAATTTGATCCCGACCAGGTATACCGATGGTTCATGGAATTGTTTATCGACTCATACGATTGGGTAATGGTCCCCAATGTTTATGGAATGACCCAATTCGCAGATGGCGGCCTGATGACAACCAAGCCATATATCAGCGGAAGCAATTATTTGCAAAAAATGGGAGACTATGCCAAAGGCCCATGGCAGTATACCTGGGATAGTTTATTCTGGCGATTCATCGACAAACACCGCAACTACCTCGTCACCAATCCAAGGCTGGCAATGATGGTAAATAACTTCGATCGAATGTCATCGGAAAAACGCCAGGCTCATTTATCCCATGCAGCAACCTGGTTGGCACAGTTAATCTGAAAACTTCCGTGTCCACCAGCGCTTCAACAGCGATACAACTTTTCACAAACATTTTAATAACCAGAGTCCTCTTTTTTTGCTAAATTTACTAGCAAAAAACTAAATCATATGTCATCCGTAACCATAGCTACCGATCCGAAAAACACCATTTTCGAGCTAACCAAAGCAGAATTGAAAGACCCAAAAGCGCTGATGGCTTCCTTTTGCCACGCGATTCCGGTGGGCATGACCCGCGAGTTTCTTTGGAATTTGTTAAAGAGTGGTTTATGCGATCGTTACGGCGGAAAGATCCTCGAAAATCGCGCCGTCTTGCTCGAATTTTATGAAACACTGCAAAAGGCCGTCATCGCCATGTATATCGTATTTGATCAGGCCGAAGAAAAAGAATAGCCTTCGATCCGCTTTAGAAGACTATCGACCGCAAGTCTGGCCCCGTGTTTCACTATAGTATCAATTCTCCATTTACCCTACATGGCAAATTTGAACTACTCATTGGGGCGTCACCGTCACCTGCGTCCCTTCCAATTTAAAATGTACATGTTCTCCCTCGAGCGCTTTAAGGACAGTGGCGAGGGGCATGCTACGCGAGATCTTGCCCGCGAACTCCTGCGGCGGAATGGCGCCTTGATAAACGACTTTAATATCATACCACCGGGCGAACTGCCGCATCGTCGATTGCAGATCGGAATGATCAAAGTGAAAGAAGCCATTCTTCCAGGCCGTAATCTCGTCGACATTAACGTGGTGCAGGATCTTGACTGCACTGTTCGGTGTAAACACCGATTGATCGTCGGGTTTGAGCAGGGCCGAGGAGGCGCCATGCACGTACCGGATACTCCCATCAACAAGCGTCGCGCGCTCGGCACTTTCATCGGCATAAGCCATAACATTGAACGAAGTGCCCAGCACTTCGACGGTACCCCCATCTGTGCCAATGGCACTGTTGCGGATATGCACGGTAAAAGGATGAGCCGCATCCTTCGCCACTTCGAAATAAGCCTCACCGGTCAACTCGACCTCACGCGTGTCACCCGTAAACCATACAGGATAGCGAATCGAAGAAGCGTTATTCAACCAAACATGCGTGCCGTCGGGCAGGGCAAGCGTAAACTGTCCGGCACGCGGAGTAGCCAGTACATTATATGTCGGTGTCTTCGGTTTTTCGGAAGCGGCTATATTATAGGCCAACTTGCCATCGGCCTTTGCGACATACGTATTGCCCTGGCTCGTCAACACGCCGTCCGCGGCAGAGTCAAGGTTGACAACTTTTCCATCGGCGAGGGTCAGGATCGCCTTGTTGCCGCCAGCCTGGATGTCAGCGGGCAGGGCAGGCGTTTTAGCGACAATAGCGTGCGACGAATGAGCAGCACGAATCAGGTAAGTGATGCCGGTGACAGCCACGATTACAACCGCAGCGGCTGCATAACGCCACCAGCCGGGACCAGCCTTTCGATGCATCGGAACAACAACTGCTTCGGACGGAGCAGCCTCAGCTGAAGCAGTCCAAACGCCTTCGGCTTTTAACCGGGAGTCCACTTTTTCCCAGATTCGGCTATGTGGCGACGCCTGCAATCGGGTAAGGTTTTGTTTCGTCCATTCAGGATCACTGCGAAGCTGATCCAGGAGTTCTTTCCTCCCCTCACCTCCGCCGATCCATTCCTGCAGCAGGATTGCTTCTTCTGCCGTGAGGGGTTCCCCCCGCACGTACTTGGTCGCGATAGGGTCGATTTCAAATGCATCCATAACTAAATAGTTGGTCAGTTAGACGAGTCTTGTGGACGAGTCTGGTTAAACGAGTCTGTTCGACTAAGCGTCTTCACGCAATGGTTGTCGCATTAACCATCCCTAAGGCTTGTCTTTTTATTAAATGTCTATTTCAATAGATAAAAGGCAACGACTAAGCTGATCACGCCCTCGACGAGCCATTTGAATTGCAGGCTGCTTTCACGCAGGGAATTGATGGCCTTGGTCTTATGATTGAGTACCGTTTGCGGGCTAAGATCCAGTAGCTCCGCGATCTCCGTAGTGCTTTTTTGCTCGAAGAAGTAAAGACGGAGAATGGTTTTTCGCTGTTTGGGCAGCTTTTCAATCTCCTTATAGACATCTTGAAGGAGCGTAGCCTTTACGCGCTCCGTCTCGGCGATTTCCACCACACCCGACTCGAGATAGGAAATATCGTGTTGATTTTCACGAACTTTCCTCCGCTGTCGGAGGTAATCGATGGCTTCGTTGCGGACGGTCACATACATCCATCGTTTGACGTGCTCGTAGGAATGCAGCCCCGTGCGGGCGTGATATAACTTGTAGAAGGCATTGGCTACAATATCCTCCGCGTCGACCTGGGAATGGATGATGCTTTCCACGAAAAAAGTCAAAGGCCTGACCAACCGGTCATAGATTAGCCTGAAGGCATCCTTGCTACCCTCCCGGAAGGAAGTCATGACAGCGTCTTCGTTATTAAGTAGTGTTTGCTCTAATCTATTTGCCTGCATACTAATGACAGTAATAAATACGAATTCCCGCTTGCCGTGCAAAAAGCTGTTTGATAATGTGGATAGGAGTTTAACGGCCCAGATAGGCAGTTGGCCTGGCCATCGTAGACATTAAAGATTGCCTTAAAACTAAGCAATTCGCTGCAAAATAACTACAGTCTATGAAAAAACCTAGTTGAAATAATGCGAGCCCGCATCCTTTAACTAACAACCCCTGGGGATTCCCGCGCCGGTTTGCGTAAGTGATACTATTTAATTTTTGGAGGTTCCTGGATAATTTTGCAGATATGCTTTGCTCAACATCAGGCCCAACGCGAAAGATGCATTAGCTCAGAACGACGACCCATTAACCATGCCTATTAGCATTCAACTGCGGATACTCGCCAGATCGGCAGCGTTTTTATTGGATCAGGCCATACTTTCTCTTTTGTTGTCGCTCGATCGAGTCGGCATGACGGATCAGCGTCATCATCTGCCTGAAGATCGGCGCAGGGACAATTCCTTTAAATACATTGCAATCCTTCTTAAGCAGCAATTCAACTTCGCGCTTGGGTTTTTCGCGCAGGGTGGCACAATCTATGAACGAATCGTGTGACAAGAATGGGCAATCCATGCTGCTAACGGCCAATTGAGATGCCAGAAGACTATTCGTGAGCTGATAACGGGGGTTGGTATTGATGTAAACAAAAGCTATCATGTCGTCGGTCTCCGCGACGACGACAAGCCACTTGACTTTTGGCGGTGTAGTATCACTGACCAAAGTCCTTAGAACAAAGCCTTTGAACAATAAGAAGAGGATTTAACTCCGATCGTTGGGATCGATTTGATCACAAATATAAGCAATCATGTCGCTGTTCGCGCCGGACGCCTTGGCAATTTCTATGTAGGAAATAATGGCGTTCAACCCGCGCGCACTAACGGTTTGCGTATACGCTTTGCCAATCGACTTCGTTTTCAATTGTGCGAAGTCCAATGTACTATGCGCGGCAATAGATTCGTCGAGGAAGCGCACATCACTTTCCGATAACTCATCCATCTCAGGCGATCCAATGGCTTTGACGACATCATCCTCCAATGCAAAACATCTGTTATATAGGGATTGATCAAGCAGCAGTCCGTAGGCAAAGGCCGGAACGGGCCCATGTTCAAGTGCGATGATAGCATCGCCAGTGACGGGCCGCCCATACTCTAACAGATGGTTGCATTCCGCAAAGTAAAGGATTTTAAGAAGGGAATATTTGTTCCATGCGCCACCCAGCGATTGGCAAATGTAGAGCAAAGAAGTGATGGACTTAGTTTGGTTTAAAGTGTATTCGCTCATTGGAAAGGAAAGGTGTCGGCGCGGGGCGAATGTACTAAATAACTCGCCTACTATGCAACTTATATGGTACTTCACTCCGGTCAAAAATTGTAATTTTGTTTGTTATATAACTTGCTGAGGAAAAATGCGCAATACGCATGATTGGCTATGTTCCGTTGAGGGAGGGCCATTGATGATCAAGGATAACCCAACCGGAGCATCGCAAAAATAAGATGTAATTATCAATAATAAAAATGGACTATACGTGCATTTAAATATATTATTTGATCTTTTCAATAGCCGTTACATGCATTATCCGTCATTTAAACCCGACTGCAATGCACATTTGTTGCATGGCAAAAAACTGGGATGTCGAATTGAGGGATCTCTACGCCCGGGGAGAGGTCAAGTCATTCAGGCTGTTGTTGGCCGTCATTGACAAAACGCCATTCTCCTTTGCTATCAATACCACGCCCAAACGATTTAATACACTCATAGAATGTCCGGAACAATTTATGATCTCGGACGTCAAAAAGATCGCCGCATTTCTAAAAGGTGGTGCAAAAAAAATCACCGACGCCGATGAAAACTTTGTGATGAAGCTGGTCCAGGAATATGAGCGGGAAATGCGGCCGCGCTCACAAACGGATAAATAACGTTAATGTTATTTTCTATTCCCGTTCCCTGACAGCCGCTGCCGGCACAATAGACATCCGTTCCCGATACAAAAATGGAACTGATGGTTGGCCCATTAGGCGGCACAAATAAGCACCGCCGGCAGGTATGCCGGCCGTCGTGCGCGCATACAACGAAGTAGCGGTCCCAATCTTCCAATACACGGGGCGGCCGGTTTTTCCGCAGTCTTGGACAGGAAAAGATGAACAGGATGATGCCCGTATTGAGGATGGACGGCCGGTTAGCGCTCATGAAATATATTTTTGTAAAGCTATCCCCAATAAATGCCCGATTGTGCCCCATAAACCAGGCAACCAAATAGTCGACTAGTCGCACTCACATTCCCTTCGTCGATTTATATCGTCGCTTGCACAATGACACGCCTCGCTGTCTTTGCCGGCGGTAGATTTGCAGCTTAAACATTTCTATATGAGAGCTCTAGTGCTGATGCTTGTCGCCTTGACGGCTTTTTGTGCCATCGGCTGCCACAAATCGAATCCTCAGGGTATCGGGACAGGCACGAATACCGGTAATGGCGGAGGGGGCACGAAGGGCGGTTTGCCCTTTGCCAACAGTGATTATGTCGGGCTAATGACCGAGCTGAGCCGGAATTATGAAAAGCCGATCCAGATACACTTCAATGCGGACAGTACCGTACAAGCCTACGCTTTTTTTTACCTGCAGATCGGAAACGCTTTTGGCCCTTATGACACCCTCCAGGGCAAAGTTATCAAGGTCGGCACCGGAGACGCCGGCGGTCCATCGGCGACAGTCTACATGACAACTACTGCCGACACGCAGGTGTACAACTTCACGGCCGATCTTTCGGGTTTGCAAGGCGGGTCGAACGGCCTCGCGGGAAATCAATTTTATACACAAGCCCTAAGCAAAGTGACCCAAACACCGGATAGCCTTAACCCTTCTTTTTGGACAACGGATACGACTCGAGGGAATGCAGTGGGAGATTATCCGGATATCGATGGGGTAATATTTACGACGTACTATTATGCCGGGGTCACGGGCGGTAGTGTCACGGAATACTACCAAAATGGTCTCTACCTAAACACGGGGCCTGGCGGTATCCCCAAAGGCGTACCTTATGCGTTTGGTTATCAGCAAATAGGTTCCAGGGTCTACTTTTACGGCGGCGGCGGGGACAATGGCATTTTTATAGGGGTCCCCTACTTCGGTGTCATCTCGCCCGATGGCAACACGATCTGGGCGGACTCCAGATCCATATACGCCGCCTTGCCTTTACTCGGGGAGACAGGATATGGCAATACACCGATCATGCACAAAAGGAACGTGCCACCTCCGACGCCAACGCAGCAATGCCTCATCACCAGTTATTTATATGGCTCAGAGCAGGTTTCGATAACCTACAATGCCGACCAGACATTCAATGAATCCCTGCTGGGGAGTCTCGACATCAAGTACCGGTACAATGGAGACAGCATGGTTATGACGACTTATTCAAGCGGCACACCGGTTGGCGAAGTAGCCGTGATCAATGGCGCCAGCGGACAGACAGCAAGTATATACGCAGCCGTCCTGAATTCCGACGGTTCCGTGTCTTCCTGGCAGAATTATGCCTTTACCTATTCTGGGCAACAGGTGGCTACGGCGCAACGGACCTCATCCATGACAAACGACTACAACAACGGCGAGTTCGAATATACTTACAGCAATGGCAATCTTCAGACTGTCACCTTTAACCAACAACCCGACATGACCTTTACCTATGATGCCCTGACGTCTCAAAGAATAGGAGATCTTTTTTGGATCGAAGCCGATGTGGACCTCCCGCTTACCTATCAGGCGGCCGGCGTCATCAGTCCGCTGATGTATCCCGTCACCAATAAAAATGTTTGCACGGCTTATAATACCATCTCGGCAACTTACAAGTACGACAGCGACGGCAAGATCATATCGGGTAACATCAACGGCGGCGCAATCACCTATCAATACAAGTGTCCAAATTAATTATTTGCGCGATAGGTGGACGTCCTTCAATCGCATTACTTCGCCTGCCCGACCGCGAAAAACCCCTTGGCTCCGTTACGCGCATTTGACTCCTCCAAGAGGCTTTGCCTTCGTTACGCGGCTGCGACTCCTCCAAGCGGCTTTGGCTCCGTTACGCGACTTTGGCTTCGACCAGTTTAGCCAGCTCGACCTCGGCGGATTTGACGGTTTTGACGATACGCGCAGCGACTTTATAAGGATCGGCGGCGCTATTGGGTCTGCGGTCTTCCAGCCAGCCTTTCCAACCTCTTTCCACTGTGCCGATGGGGATGCGGATCGAGGCGCCGCGGTCGGATACTCCGAATTTAAATTCATTGATGGCTGCTGTCTCGTGTTTGCCGGTAAGCCGAAGGTGATTGTCGGGACCGTATACTTCGATATGTTCCTGTATCACCGGACGGAAGGCCTCGCACACCTGCACGTAAATATCACTGCTGCCGCAGGTTCTAAGCAGGGAGTTGGAGAAGTTGGCGTGCATGCCGCTGCCATTCCAGTCCAGATTGCCGAGCGGTTTGCAATGCCAATTAATGGAGATGCCGTATTTTTCACCGATCCTCTCCAGCAGGTAGCGGGCGATCCAGATTTGGTCCCCGGCTTCCTTGGCGCCTTTGGCGAAGACCTGGAACTCCCATTGTCCGGTGGCCACTTCCGCGTTGATCCCTTCTACATTGAGGCCGGCATCCAGACAGGCATCGAGGTGTTCTTCCACCATGTCGCGGCCGTAGGCGTTATTGGCGCCGACGGAGCAATAATATGGACCCTGTGGCCGCGGATAGCCGCCTTCGGGAAAGCCCAGCGGTTTATCTGTTTCGGAATTCCAAAGAAAATATTCTTGTTCGAAACCGAACCAGAAATCGTTGTCGTCATCTTCAATCAGCGCACGGCCGTTGCTTGAATGGGCCGTGCCGTCGGGGTTGAGTACTTCGCACATGACGAGGTAACCGTCCCGCCGCTGCGGATCTTTAAGGAGATAAACGGGTTTGAGCAGGCAGTCGGAAGATCCGCCCGGAGCTTGTTCGGTAGACGAGCCGTCGAAACACCATAAGGGACAATCCTCCAGTTGACCGGAGAAGTCCCTTTCGATCTTTGTCTTGCTACGCAAACTTTGAATGGGTTTGTACCCGTCGAGCCAGATGTACTCTAATTTTGCGACTGCCATTTTCATGAGTTTTAATGTAGGTGAATTGTTGAATTTGACGCAAGACAAATATACAAATCACATTCAATTTAACACATAAAAATAGATTACCATATGACTATTTCGGCGAAAACGGCCAAATCTGGCGAAGCTCTCTCCATTCTCGTATTATATGTAAAAAAAACATATTCAATAATTAGACTGAGAATCTGCTCCTCTGCCAAAACAGGCGCTCTCCCCGGGTAAAAGAGATAATGGCACCATCACGGTCCCGGCAGGTCCATATAACCATTTTCGCTCCCCTTCTTTCGTTCAGGGAATGACACCGAATGAGGTTCTGAAGTTGAAGCCGGCAGTGCTGCCCATTTCGTGCTGTCTGGTTTGAACGTTGGCCTGGTGTGTGATGGCAAAATTTTAGAGCAATCGGATTATTCATTTACCGGGTCATAGGCATAATTGGCCATAAAATCAAACACCTGTCAGCAGCCGTGTCGTCATGATGTCTATTATCTTGTTTCGACACGAGACCTTAACAAGGCCTGGCCACCCGAACTTTAGCGTGCCGGCAACTCATATCAGAGGTTTACATATTTTTACCTGTCCGCCCTGTGGGATAAATATAGCTCCTGGGTGCTGAAGTATCGACTCCGACAAACTTGACAGGTTCCGAGGCATTGCCAGTAAGGTGAAGGAAACGAGCTAAATGTTAATTAACGCGTATGACAACTTATTTTAGATTTACGATTGGGGCCTTTTTGATATGTTTTTTCTTAAGTCAATGCGTTCCAAACAGTGACTCTTCACAAGAATTGAGTGGAAATTATTTTTACAGAGACGAGGGATCTGATGTGAAGGACATTCTTTGCCATCTGCCCAATCATGAAGAAATATATTCAGAGGTTGTTGGATACAACTATGATGCAGATTTTATCGTTGCAGCGCAAATTCCGAATTATATTCAGTACAGAACAATTATCGGATTTAATTTGCGTACTAATCGTGTGAAATATCCAACAAACTCTGCTAAAGAATTGGCTGAAAGCGAAGAACAAGCAGACAGCCTGATAACACATGATCCGTATTACAAGTCCATATTTGCTAATAAGCTAAACTTCTGGATCATTTCCAATAAAAATGGAACTCTATTTGGTCCGTTAACGAAGAAACAGTATGTTGGAAAAAGAAGAGACTTGATGATACCTGAAAACATCCAGATCATCTATACGAAATGAAAGATAGCAAATCAGCAACTAGTAAACATGCTAAAGACAGGTTCAGTGACAATTCCTTTCGCCTTATATTTTGGAATGCCTCAGCAAAGAGGAGCTGGAAACTACACCGTTTCTTACCAAACTGGATGGCTTCCGATTTGGCACCTGAAGCAGTAAACCGCTCTTTTGCTGACGTAATTGATTTGTGGATTAACAATCAGGCTTTGACAGAAGGCGATCTTCAAGGGATTTGAATAAAGGATATGCAACTCTATTTTGGCTCAACTGGAGGTACAATTTCACGTATACCCGCCAAAGGTTCTATGAGCCGATTGTAGATGCTTCATCCAAATGCTAACACAAACTATTTTTTTAGACATCTAGACGTTATGCAATATTTGAATACGAAAAGAACTTTTTGGGAAATAGTGAGATATGCTCTACTGTGAAACACTGGTATCGCAATATTTCATGCAATTTTATTTAAAAAAAAATCTATGGAAATTTCAGATATTGTTGACAAAAACAGTGACTTTAAAGACTTTATTAGCAGTAATTTTGAGAAAGTTAATTATAAAGTTTTCGAATACCCAGTTCATCCATTTAACGTTCAATTCATAAACAAAACCGAAGATTTGAGATTCTGTACAGCAAATATAGAACAGTGTTGGGTGAAGAAAATCGACACTTTTTATGCCTTTTTCATTATTTTCAAGACAGGTGCTGATATAAAAAAAATATATCGGAAAGGTATGGAATTTGCGATGTTTCCGGATCCATTACTGCTGATGGACAGCCGATCGGCAATGGAGTGTTTTTGTGGCGAAGGAGGGGTAAATATTGACCTAACTTCATACTTTAATATACTGCGAATACCAAAGTTTGAACTCTGTGATCTAATCATATGTGGAAACATGAATAAGCGCCAACTAACTTATAGAATGGGGAAGTAATTCATAAATTGTTTTGAGTAATACCTATTGGCGCTGGGGAAGGAGTTTCCAATAACATCCATCCTAGGTTATTTTCAATGTACTATTTTCAACACTACATCGACAATTCTCAGCAATATGCGCCGCTTGTGTGGTCGGTATCGGTTAAGGGTGCCACTTCTTAATGAAACAAAATGAAACTAATTTCCAAAATCACTTTATTGGTTTTGATCCTAAATTCGCACTAGACTAGCAGACTTACGCTTGAACCTTTAATAGACATGATTACGAAGTGTTCATACAATTAATCAAGCCACAAATTAGATTGCCATGTTCAAAGACGAGTCGAGGGGATCAGCACAAAACCTTCCGACGATAAAATCCGTGGGTGGCAAACACGAGTATAAAATGGTGAAACTATGAATATTTTAGCAGCAATAGGGCTATTTTTACTTGGCTTGTGCCTATGCTGTTTGGGCGCAATGATAGCCATAAATCCTGCAAGGCTTAGGGATTCAATATCACATCGAATGGTCCGTCGAAAAGACGCAATTGCCGAAGCTAGGCGGGACCTTATGAGCGCCAAATGGTTTTTACTTAATTTAAGAATCTGTGCCGTAGTATTGTTTTTAATTGGACTTTGGTGCATTTGCCTTGGGGTCTTGGAAACGAGAATGTAGGCAGCAATTTACTGCCAAAAATTATTCGCGTCGATTAGACCATCGACGATAATTTTTCAAAAGCACATATCTATTTTTTTCTTCAATCCTACAGGGGAGGAACAATGACCAATGCAATGGCGCAATCGTTGTTCGAGACAACCTGGGGCAGTGAAGCAACAAACATATCTGCTCAAATAAATAATAATAATAGTGGTTTTGAGGTTGGCAAGGAAGCAGCAGGGCAGGTATAAAGACGTACGGAGCTTCGGGTTAGGAGAAGGCCTGGCACATTGGAGCATTAGCAGCTACATTGGTCTTGGGGGCAATCGATATCCACGGAGGAATGCAAGCTGATAATGGTGCCTTTGGGACAAACGCACAGCTTGCAACCGGTAGGACAGTTGGAGGATTGGTCGGGGGATATATAGGTGCGGAAGCTGGTGCAGCAGCATGGGCGGCGATAGGTGCGCTTTTTGGTGGTGTCGGGGCAGTCCCAGGGGCAGTAATTGGCGGGATAATAGGCGGTTTTTTAGGTAGTTGGTGAGGCTCTAAAGTCGGCCAAGGATTTGTAAAGCGATCCCAAGAATAAAATTAAAGTAAGATTTGTGTTTATATTAGCATTATGCAGAATTTTGAAACGATTAAAATAAAATTTAGTTTGTTAAAATCTTCGTTATTGTTCACGGGTTGTTTGCTATTTATAATCGCGGGAGTATGTTTTATGTTGTCTCCCGCTAGGTTTTTCAGCATCTTCGTGCATAACCCGACGATAGTTTTCATAGTTGGATTTGTTGCAACCTTTTTTTTCGGTTTTGTTGGATCTAAATATCTGCAAAAGTTAATTAAAAACGAACCCGCGCTAATCATATGTACGGAAGGGATAACAGACAATTCAAGTGGAATTAGTGCGGGTTTTATTCCTTGGTCGGATATTGTTACGGTCAAGCAGCAAGTAATAGCCAATCAGAGATTTCTGAATTTGGTGGTAAAAAATCAACAAGAATATATTAATAAGCAATCCACCGGTTTTAAGAGAAAGATCATGCAGAAGAACCATGACCTTTTCGGAACGGGGATCGGTATTTCGACTAACAATCTGAATATTAGTTACGAAAAATTGAAACAGATTTTAGAAGACAAAATATTGGAATCAAGAAGTAAAAATATTTAACAATGCGCTAAAATGGTAGCACCCAGGCGATTGCCAAAGCATTGTTTCGTCTTCTTCCTTGTCGTCAAACACGAGTCGTCATTTAACCTGCATTTAAAGCGCCTTCCTGTGAATGTAGACCGCGAAAGGCTTGTAGCGAGTCTGGGCATCAAATAAAGCCGAAGGGATACATATCTCCCTGGATGGGAAGGACCGGACAACTGACAATAGCTGGATCGAGCGATTCTGAAAATCCATCAAGCACGGCTACGTGTATTTAAATCCGGCAGACGATCACTTCGAACTGTACCGATGCATCGCTGAGTACATGCTTTACTACAACGAGAAGACCCACCATACAACCCGGCAACCGCCTAATCAACGATATTAGGGACGCAATAAAAGCAGCCTAACGACCCATGACAGTGGAAAAATGGCTCGCTTCTCAAACGCATTGACTCCAATATCCAGTCCAAACTTCTCCCCCTTTCTGAATGGGCAGTCGACCGCGCGCAATCGAAATCCTGAAGCACAATCCGCCGAACGCGTCGTGCGAGTTAGAAACAAACAGACTGACCGTTATGCTCGGTTCCCTGCATCGACAGCAATGCTATAATGCCGGAACAACAAATGGAATACTTCTCGGCTATGGACACCATACCCGCCGCTTCCTATTGGCGCAAATCGACATTATCCAACTGTCCCCCCTATCCTATTCCCTCTTCCTAGAAGTCAGCCGCACCAATGCCGATCTAGCAACAACTCATGTATACAACTCGAATACGTCGCCAAGGCGGTGTCGTTTCTTTCCTTAGATCGTCCGCTCGAAATAAACTACCGTCTGTCTCATTAAGGGTGGTTATTTACACGAATTTCACAAAACAATGTTTTACGTTTTGTTTTACAGGTCTCCTATAAAATATTGATTTACAATTATAGTTCGAATTTCGTCGGAACCCTATACGTGTCCTGCGTCGCGATAACCACCTGCGCCGCCGCCTGCATTGCCTTGTTCGCCATTGAGACCCGATCTCGGTCACATATCCGGTACTCCTAGCTGGAACATGTTATATGACGAGATTATACATTGAGCACTCCCTAACCCAAATAATCCGGCGGGAAAAGCACCTGACCATATGTCTCGGCAATGGCTTTCATTTTGCTTTGCAATTCGGGTGTCATGGGAGGCGGCGGCATGAACTCGCCGAATGGCGCAGGGCTCGAAATGGCCTCAAAGAAAGCTTCCAGGCCGGCTGGAACGACGACGCACCAAAGGCGTGCAACTTGCTGGGTCTTATTTTTGAAGCAATGGACCAGGCCGCCCTTGGGAATCCGCACAAAATACCCCTTACCGGCGGTATGGGTGCCCAGTTCGGTCTTCACTTCGATCTCTCCGTCCAGTATGTGAAAGGTTTCCTCAAAGCCCGCATGTGCATGCGGTCCGGGACCGCCGCCCGGTGGAACCAACATCTCTATTACGGCGTATTCGCCGCCCGTGTCCTTGCCTCCTATCACTGTCCTATAAGAATCGCCTACGACAGCCAGACCGGTCCCATCCGCAGGTCCGACGATCATCGCCGGTTTTTTTGTTTGTTCCATTCGTTAAATATACCGATCGGCGGCATCTCAAAAAACAGTATCGGACAAAATTTTAGTCCTATTCGTCGATGCCGGCCAGCCTTCGTATTCCCTTCAAGGTGTATTGGCAGGGCTACGCGTACCGGGAGATCGCCGCCTTTGACCCTAGACTTCCATCGGCAGAACCACAGGCTGATTCACATGGCGCGACGCTCCTCCGGTAAAACGATCAGCCCCGCCAAAGCGATGGAACTGGCCGATCACGGGGCACATGGATTTAATCGGAAAGATGCAGGACAAGGGCATTCAGCCACTTTCCCTCGACGAATATATATGCCTCGCGGACGAAGGAATGTAGCAATTGCGTATTTTGTAGCATGAAAGAACGCCTGAAGAAGTGGCTAAAAAAGGCAAACATCTACCACCCCTTGCAAAGCTTCTACAGGAGTTCGCTTGCGGCCATGACCAAGTACCGCTATCGTGTTACCTGGCGACAATTCCGGGGGAAGGGCTATACCTGCAACTTCTGTGGTGCCGAGTATAAGAAATTCGTCCCCGAATACCCCACATCCGCTGTTGCAGCTGCATTGAAGGCGCATAGCGTTGTCGCGGGTTACGGCGACAACGTTTTTTGTCCCCACTGCCTAAGCAAAAACCGGGAGCGGCTGCTAAAAGCAGTCATCACCGACTGCCTGCCCTTTGCCGGCAAAACAATCCTTCACTTTTCACCCGAGCGAAACCTTTTTCGCTGGCTGGCAAAATATGCTGCCGTAAAAACGGTCGACTTGGCTCCTGCCTTCTACCGAAACATCGATCCGCAAATAACCTTCGCAGATGCTACGGATCTCGGCTTCAAAGACAATAGCTTCGATGTCGTCATCGCCAATCATATCCTGGAACACATTCCTGACGACCGCAGCGCCATGCGCGAGATCTACCGCGTCCTTCGCGGAGAAGGCATTGCCATATTGCAGGTCCCTTATTCTGAAACCCTCACCATGACGATCGAAGAACCCTCCATCGCGGATCCCGAACTCCAAACCGCACTCTTTGGACAAAATGATCATGTCCGCATCTACTCCCTTCGCGATTATCGACACAGACTCGAAGCCGCCGGTTTCCAGGTCCGGCTGCTTGAACCGCAAGTCCTGTCCTCCTTTCGCATATATGCGATTCAGGAAAATGAGACCGTCATCCTTTGCACAAAGCCGATTGCTGGACTACCCACTTTCTCCCGTCTGGTCGACTACCCTCAACCGGGAAACCAGGATATTTGACAAGCTCAAAAACACGATCATGCTCAGCTCCCTCGCCCAACTCTACACCCGCTTCGCACTCGGAACAGGCTTTTTTATCATCGGACTCGACCGCCTCTGAGCCTGGGGTCCTTGCGGAAAACCCTGGGTCAGTTGGGGCGATTGGAAACATTTCTCCGCCTATGCGCACACACTCATGCACTTTCTGCCCTATGACCTCGCCGAAACGCTTGCGGTGGTCGCCACGATTATTGAAGTGACCGCCGGCCCCCTCCTGATCCTTGGATTGTTCACCCGCTGGGTGGCCCTGACCACCTGCGTGCTCACCCTTTGTTTCGCGCTAGCCATGAGCATCACCGGCGGCATCATGTCTCCCGTCAATTATTCCGTTTTCACCGTAAGCGCCGCAAGCTTGCTCCTGGCCGCACAGCATACCTATCAATGGAGCGTCGATAACCTGATCGCCGCCAGCCGCCCCACTACACACCGAGCCTGACCCAAAACTCCGCCCAGCCACTCACGGCTTGATCGATGCCCATCATCCGGAGTATAAGGGAGTAGATAACACCAGGCCCAAAACCCGACTGCCGCAGATACCTGATCGAGGTGTCTCCGGCCGACTTGGAAAGCTTCCCGCCACCTTCACGCAACAATAAAGCATGATGATAAAATGCAACCTCGCTAAAACCGGCAGCGCCCTTACTATCAGCAGCGCCCAGCGCATAGCTCAGACCATGCTGCGCCAGCGTAGACGGCCAGAGATCCGCTCCCCTTACGATCAGATCGACACCATAATGGACATCATCCACCAACGAGGTCAGTTGGTAAGCCGGGAAACCATCTTTTTTCTTGACCACAAAATCCCGCATGTCACCAGGCAACACCGCATCGACATAAGATCCATCGATCGTTCTGACCCGCAGCTCACCAAGCAGCAGATCGGTCTTCAACCTCCACGCCACTCCCGAAGCATCCAACGACAATCCCCGCTCACTGCATCCCCCCGGACATCCCGCGGCAACCCCGGATCGCAGCCCGGCAACCGCAGATCGCAGCCCGGCGGACCTCGATCGCAGCACGGCAGACCTGGAACAGGAACAGGCAAACACGGCCCCTGCCGCGCGTAACTGTTCCAAAGCAGCGCGATAAAGGTCCATGCGGGACAATTGAGACCAGGTAGACAGGAATTCCTTCGCATCCGTCGGCCCCTCATCCCACGGAATACCCATAAAATGCAACGTAGAAAAAACATCGTCGATATAGGCATGGTTCACCCGCGCCCTATCCAGGTCATCGATCCTGAGAAGGATCGAGGCGCCCCGCTGACGACCCAGCGCCGCCGTCAGCGCAAACGAAAAGACATTCCCCAAATGCAGAAAACCACTGGGCGTCGGCGCTATACGAGTCTTTTTGAAATTTTCCAATCGATTGCTTTTTTATACGCCGGACCGCCGGTGCCCCGCTGTCTAGGGCGCCCGTCCGGCTTCCAGCAGCCGCAGGTGATACTCCTGGATCAAGGCCGCATGCTCTGGCGTCAGCGTAAAGCGGACCTCCAGGTCAGCATGTTCGCCCTCCAGCACAAAAGACCCCCGCAATCCATTGTCGGCATGCATGGCTCCGACCGCAACGATCTTTCCGGCCCGTGCGTATAACCCGACAGCCTCCTTACGCAAGGAGTCGACAAAATAATCCTGCCAGAAATTACCCGCGAAGATCGGACTCTCCCGCGCACCCTTCCAGTCCGGCAGCAACGCCACCAGCTCCCGCTGCCGCTCCAGCAAAACCGCGGAAGCCGCCGCCACCCGGGGCCGCAGCCGCGCCAGCGCCACAAGCGTATCCAAAACAGTCATATTGATCGCAGCAGCATTGGCATAGGTGAGGTTGGCGAAGCATACGACGCCCACGCCATACTCCGGCAACATCATCCAGTTGCTCCCGAAACCCGGCAGTCCACCCGTATGCCCAACCATCGTCTTCCCCTTACAGTCCTTCGACCACCTGATCCCATATCCATAAGACGACACCAACGGACAAACCGTCCCGCCAGGATAACTGAATTGCGCATTCAGGTTATTGAATACCCAGGGCTGCTGCATCTCCCGCCTCGAGCTCCGCTTCAACGGCCCGGCATCGGCACCACTGCGCGATGGCCACGCCGAGAGTTGAAAAGCCACGTACTTCGCGAAATCTTCCACCGTAGTGATCATGCCGCCCATCGCACCATAGATCCCCGTATGCAGCATGGGTTGCTCCACCCACCCCCCATTCAGTTCACGATATCCATGCGCCAACGCCGCCGCAGGCACATCCGCATATTCAAAATAAGTATGGTCCATCCCAAGCGGCTTCAAGATATGCTGGGTGACATAAGCTTCATATGATTGACCCGTCAAACGCTGGAGGATATACGCCAATATCGCAAACCCGGTGTTGCTGTACTCGTACGCTATCCCCGGACTGTTCGAAAAAGACAACCCTTTCCGCACCATCTCCACCAAGGACGCATCGCTATTCGCCATTTGCCGGTCGCCCCACGGGTTATCTTCCGGGAAACCCGCCGAATGCGTCAGCAGGTTTCGGATCGTGATCTCGGGTGCATCGGCAGCCCGGCCCCCTCTGGCCTGCGAGGGCAGGCATATAACGCGAAGCAGGGTCATCCAGCCTGAGCCGGCCCGCATCCCTCAACTGCAGGATCGCCACCGAAATAAAACTCTTCGTCATGGAGGCGACCCTAAAATCCGTCTTCGAATCAACAGCCACGCCCCGCGCAATATCACTGCATCCCTCCCCGCCACTATAGACAAGCCGCCCATCGGCGACGATCCCAAAAGCCATTCCCGGGTAATGCTGCGCCACCCCATACGCTTTATAGATCTTCTCCACAATCGGGAACCATCCGCTGATATCCGTGCTGTCGGCCCGCCCCGGCGGCGGCCCCGCAACAAGCCGGTCGTAAATGAGCTTCGACACCGACGCCTCCACTGCCGCGGCCGATGCCTCATCGGTGACCCCACTGCTCAACAGGACGATCACGTACTTCCGCCCATCCGGCAGGAATACGATCCCGCTGTCATGACAAGCACCCTTGATCCAGCCGCTTTTGCTCGCCACCTGCACCGAAGCAGGTAGAATGCCCGCGATCACCTCCTTAAAATGCTGATCGAGCAGGATGCGGATCATCGCTTCACTGGAAGGCCCATCCACCGCGGTGCCCTTTGCCAGCCGGTCGAATAACAATAGCAGGTCGTAGGCCGTAGTCGTATTGTTCATCCCCCGCTGAAAAGCCTTATTGTCTTCCACCCCCCGCAACACCTGGATATCATTGGCGCCCATCTCCCGCATCGTCGCCTGCACATGCTGCGCACCTACCAGTTCTATGACAAGGTTGGTCGAAAGATTACTGCTTTCGGTGATCATCTTGTACAACAGGTCTTTCAATGGCAGCTTCCTCCCCGCCATAGCATACAGCGCATGCTCGCTGTCATCGGCCGTGTCCAACCGATACCGGCTGCTGTCCGCAATACTGGTAAAATCCGTGTGGATGAGAATGGAGTCGCCCAACGACAACCGGCTCGCCGCGATCTGTCTGAACGTCTCGATCAGCACCGGCGTCTTCATGGTGCTGGCGGCATGAAAGGAGACGTGCTCATTGATGAAGAATCGTTGCCCCGTCGAAAGGTCCTCGAAAGCCAATGCAAACCTGGCCTGGGGTTGCCGCGAATAAATAGCCAGGATCTCCTGGCGCATCTGCGCCGTGTCTACAATGGGGGGCCGACTGGGCCCGGCTAACGAAAAGCAACAGCACCAGCACCGGGGATCTAAGCATGTGAAGCGTCAGTTTTGTGTCAAAAGATACAAAACTTTACCGTACCAGTACCATCGTTCCCTTGCGGAAAACCGTCTTGCCGGTATAGGAAATCCCCTGTACCATCCACACATAGGTGCCGGTATCCATCGCCCGGCCATTCACATACCCATCCCAGCCATCGCCTATAATAGCGGTGGTATAGACCAGCTGCCCCCAGCGACTGTACACCCTGAAGTATTGCAGCGAAGATATGCCCACCGGTATGGGCCGGAAAAGCCTATTGGTGGACCCGCCGGGCGTAAAGGCATTGGGAACGAAAATATCCGGCGGCGTGCTGAATACTTTCACCAGGACGGATCCGGCACCGGTGCATCCATAGCCCGTGGTCGCCGTCACGAAATACCGGATCGAATCCATCCCCGTCGTAAAGACCGCAAGAGGATCGAAAATGCCGGGATTGTTCAAACCCGTAGGCGGTGTCCAGAGGAAGGTATCCCCCGCCGGCGTGGTCGTATCGTTGGAACTGGCAGTCAGCTGCAACGGCTGACCAATCACGATGGAAGTATCATTCCCCGCGTCCACAACGATCTTCGGAAGCACCCGCACCTGGAAGGTGTCGAGCAACGAGTTGGGACATCCCGCATTTTGGACGGTCAGCACATAGTCGGTCGAAGTAAGCGGACTGGCCGTAGTGGAGATGGAATAAGGCAATTCATTGATGGTCCCGGGCGACGGATCGGACAGCGTGCGCTCTCCTGCCGTCCACGCATAGGCGCCTCCGACAGTGACCGTCGCAAAAAGCTGCGCCTTTGTGTCATAGCAAATAAGTGTATCCGGGGGATCGTAGGTGACTTGCGGGAACAGCGTTGGGATCACCTGTACAACCGCGGGCGCACTGTTCTGCGGAGGACATACCCCGCTCTGCACCACTACGCGATATTGGATATCCGTCGTCAACCCCGCCGACACCTCGTACGTGGAGTCCGTATCGGCCGGCGCAAAATCCGTCCACGCCGCCCCATCGGGCGAAGACTGCCAGTTGACCGGCCTTCCGGTCTCTCCGGTCAGGGTCAGCAACGCATCCTTGGTCTGCTGCAGACAAAATTGCATATTGGCAGGGCTCAGGGCCCCTCCCACCGTCAACCGGTCCACATTCACCGTCGTTGCCGCGGCCGTATCTATGGCACAGGACTCCCCATTCTGCACGACCGCGTAAAAGGTCGTCGTGTCCGTCAGGTTAGTAGCAGTATACTGATCCGTGGTGTCTGCTATCGTCACATAAGTGTTCCCGCCGGTAACCGCCAGCCAGTTCAGGACGTTTCCCAGGTTGCCGCTCAACGACAGCACCGCACTATTGGCTCCGGTACAGACTTCCGTCCCGCCGCTAAGTGCCCCGGCGACCGTCGGCGGAGCCGCTATGACAGGCAGTTTGGCCGTGAGATTGGCACAGCTGTTCTGCTCGTGGGCAACCACCGATCCCGGATCGGTGCCGATCTTCACAGAGACAATATTGCTGTCGCTGCTCCCAACGATCGACCAGTCACCAGGCACAGTCCACTGATAATTGGCACCCCCGAGTGATGGAATGGAATAGGTCAGCGTGCTCCCGATACAGCCTACCGTATCTCCGCTGATCAATAAACCCCCACAGGTGTTCCGCAACGCGATATAGGAATAGGCGAAATGACCGCCGGGAACACAGTTATCCGTTTCAAAAGTGAGCGTCACCTGCTGCCCCCGATACGGGCCCAGGTCGAAGGTCACCTCCGTCCATTTCTTATACCAGACATCCTGCAAATGCGCATCCGGATTTCCGCGCACTTGCTGCGTGTTCGGCGACGGCTTTGAACTCAGAAAAAACCCATTTGCCTTCGCTGCCGCGGTATCCAGGGTGGCGCCCTCCTCCTGAACCGCATTGTTAAGCGTCGGCAGAAAATATTTGGGAGAGGCACAGGCTATCACACTGTCTCCCACTTTCAGGGTCGCCTGAAACAAAGGTTGTTCATTGCTGTTATGCGTGCCGTTCTCCAGCACCATCGCATACGCATAAGTCATCGTATAGGGTTCCGTCACCGGCCCTGGTGGGACACTGATCAGCAGACTGACACCCCGCACATACCCGCCATTCGAATTCCCATTGCTGAGCCGCGTGATGGAGGTTGACCCCAGCAGGATCGAATTGGTATATTGATACCCGTTGATCCTGGGTATCGTAAGGAAGATGCCGAAAGGATCAGTGCTGGCCTTGCTGATCACCTG
>CBDCBP010000005.1:0-180706 GCA_965214315.1 Puia sp.
ATCGAGGTATTGGAGTTGTCGATCGACAGGGCATTAGAAATGGTGAAGACGGGGGAGATCAGGGATGGGAAGACCATTATGCTGCTGCAGCATGTGCGGTTAGCGGGGATAATGTGATTTTTTTGCCTATATTTATTGAAAGCCAGGTGCCATGAGAATCTTTTTAATATATCTGCTATTTGTTTCATTTTCTATATGCGTGGAGGCGCAGCCGTTGAGTTCGGTTGCCGTCGACAGTCTGGTGGAGCGGACCTTGAAGGCATTTGATGTTCCGGGGATCGCCGTTTGTGTAATCAAGGATGGGAAGGTCATTCATTCGAAGGGATATGGGGTGCGGTCGCTGGATACGCGGCAGCCTGTCGATGAGCATACGCTATTTGGGATCGCCTCCAACAGCAAGGCCTTTACCACGGCCGCGTTGGGGATGCTGGTGGATGAGGGCAAGTTGAACTGGGACGATAAGGTCCGAAAATATATTCCTGAGTTCAAGCTGTATGACCCGTGGGTAACCGAGGAATTCACTATCCGCGACCTGCTTTGTCATCGCAGCGGGATGGGCCTTGGAGCGGGAGATCTCATGTTCTTTCCGGACAGCAGCGATTTTACGATAACGGATATTTTGCACAACCTGCAATTCCTTAAGCCCGTGACGAGTTTTCGTTCGGAGTATGCGTATGATAACAACTTATATATTGTGGCGGGAGTGGTCGTTGCACGGGTGAGCGGTATGAGCTGGGAGGATTTCATCGAGAAGCGGATCATGGCACCTTTGGGTATGACGCATAGCGCAGCGAGCTATGACCGCCTGTTGGACAGCAGCGATGTGATCGATGGGCATGCACCGGTAGAGGGGAAGGTGCGGGTCATTGCCCGCAGCCGCAGTAAGGTAGACCATGCAGCCGGCGGCATTTACTCCAGTATTGCCGATTTGAGTAAATGGGTACTGCTGCACCTGCAAGGGGGTAAATATGGTGCCGATAGTGCGCGGTTGTTCAGTGACGAGGTGTTTCACGAGCGTTGGGCGCCGCAGACGATACTTTCGGTGGGTGGGCCTGGCACTTACAACACGCATTTTGGGGCTTATGCCCTGGGTTTTTTGGTAAACGATGTACATGGCTATAAGCAAGTAAGCCATACCGGTGGGTTGGAGGGAATGGTTACACAGATCACCATGATCCCTGAATTGGGGCTTGGAATTATCGTTTTGACCAATCAGCAGGAGGGCCTTGCCTTCTCGGCGATCACCAACCAGATAAAGGACGGGTATTTCGGGATGGCCGGGACGGACAGGGTAACGCAATATGCGGCGATACGCAAGAAGCAGCTGGACGATGCCAAAAAGCTGACTGATTCCATTTGGGGAGAGGTCAACCAGTTCCAGACGAAGCAGACAGTTGCAGGAAGACGGGGGGCGGCTGGAGTGGCCGGCGGCCGGCGGGGGGTTATCAATGCTGCCCCCTCGCCAGACTGGTCGATGTATATAGGAAAATACAAGGACGCCTGGCTGGGAGAGGTGACGATTTCGGTGAAGAACGGAAGACTCTGGTTCGATAGCAAGCGTTCGCCGAAACTGACCGGAGAAATGCTAGCCTACAAAGGGAATTCGTTTGTCGTAAAATGGAATGACCGGAGTATGGATGCGGATGCTTACGTTATTTTTAGTCTTGACGAGCGGGGGTTAGCCTCGGGCATTACGATGAAGCCGCTGTCGCCGTTGACGGATTTTAGCTACGATTTTCAGGATCTTGATCTTCAAAGAGAAAAATAATACGATTATGCGGATGATCTTTTCGGGCATTATAATGGCGGCGGTTTTTTCGATTGGACTGCATGCCGGCGCCCAGGGCTATCTGGCGTTGCATGAGAAAGCCATTTTGGTGGATACGCACAATGATATCCTTAGTGAGGTGGTGTCGAAGGGGTATGATATTGGGACGGACCTGAAAGGGAAAACCATGTCTGACCTGGCCCGGTTTAAGAAAGGGGGTGTGGATGTGCAGGTCTTTTCTATTTTTTGTGATGATGGGTTTGGGGTAGGAAGTGCTTTTCGTGAAGCGAATAAGGAGATCGACAGTCTCTACGCGATTGCGGCGCGCAATCCGGACAAGATGGAGATGGTGACATCTGTGACGGGGATCATGGCGGCGGTGAAGCACCACAAGCTGGCGGCCATGATGGGGGTTGAAGGTGGGCATATGATCGAGGACAATATGGATTACCTGGACAGTTTTTACCGGCGGGGTGTGCGGTACATGACGTTAACGTGGAACAATAGTACGTCCTGGGCCACGAGTGCGGCCGAGGAATCGTCGCATGCCTTTACTGTAACACCGTATGGCCTGACAGAAAAGGGGAAGGCGATCGTCCGGCGGATGAATGAGTTGGGAATGCTGGTGGACCTCTCCCATGTGGGAGAGCAAACTTTTTGGGATGCGATCCATACGGTGAATAAGCCGGTTATCTGCAGTCATAGCAGTGTTTATGCCTTGTGTCCGGTGTTCCGCAATCTGAAGGATGACCAGATCAAGGCAATCGGAACCAATGGAGGTGTGATACAGGTTAACTTTTATTCGGGTTTTCTGGACAGCACGTATGCGCCTAGGGTGAACCGTTTTCTGAAGCGGCACAAGGCAGAGCTTGACAGTATGAATGCCGTGAAGGCGCCGCAGTATGCGATCAATGAATATATGTCGAAGAAATATCCGCAGGAATCCGATTCGCTTCGGGCGCCGCTTTCGCTGTTGTTGGACCATATTGACTATATGGTAAAGTTGATAGGGACGGATCATGTGGGATTGGGGTCGGATTTTGATGGGATCGAATCGCCGCCCCGGCAACTGGATGATGTGACGACTTATCCTATCATCACCAGGGAGTTGTTGAAGCGGGGGTATAAACCGGTTGATGTGGAGAAGATCCTTGGGGGGAATTTTATCCGGGTGTTGAAGGCGAATGAGGTAGTCATCGCGGGCGCGAAGTGAGCATATGAGTAGAAAAAAAATATGGGCGGTGGCCAATATCGTGGGCCTGGCGGCGACGATCCTTGTCAGCTATGGGAGCAGTGCGGGTTGGTTCAATGGGGAGACCATGGCGACTATGTCGGCAAGGTATCCGACACTGATCACGCCGGCGCCCTATGCGTTTGGGATCTGGGGACTTATTTATTTATCCTTGATAGGTTTTGTGGTATATGGCGCCCGGAAAAGTTTTCGGGAGCCGGACTCCGGTGACCCGGCTGTAAGGGTAGGAGGTTGGTTTGTTGTTACCTGTATGGCGAACTGCGGCTGGGTACTCACCTGGCTGTATGGCCATACTGCGTTATCGCTGGTGCTGATGCTGGTGTTATTGTTCTCCCTTTTTCGCATCGTGGTGTTGACGGATATGGAACTGACCGATCCGCCGTGGCGGGTCATTGTCTTTGTGTGGTGGCCTTTTTGTTTTTATACGGGATGGATCATGGTAGCTTTGCTGGCCAATCTATCGGCATTTTTCGTAAGCCTGGACAAAGCGTTCTTTGTGCTGAATGAGCCGCGATGGGTGGCCGGGATGTTGATCGTTGCGAGCTTGGCCTATCTGGTGTTGACTTGGAAGCGGAACATGCGGGAATGCGCATTTGTTGGCGTATGGGCATTTGTCGCTATTGCCGTTGCGGACTGGTCCACCGCTCCCCTGGTGGCCAAAATTGCATTGGCCCTGGCGTGGATACTGTTCGTGAGCGGGGGTTACCACGGATGGCGGAATCGAGCGCTCGGTCCATTTAGAAAAAGATGAACCATCATTCACTTCGCAGGGCCTTGACGGGGTTGGCGCGTGCTGCGCTGACCGTTCGCCAAGCGAGTACGAACAAAGCAATCAGGAGCAATACGGCGCCGCCAGCTACGAAGATCCACCAGCTCAGGGTAGTCTTATAAGCAAATCTCTCCAACCATTTATTGCCGGCCCACCAAGCGATCGGCATCGCCAAAGCGATCGCTATGGCGATCGGTTTCAGGAAATCGGTTGACAAGAGCGTAACGATCCGGGTGACGGAGGCGCCCATGACCTTACGGATGCCGATCTCCTTTGTGCGCTGGTTGGTGATATAAATGACGAGGCCAAGGAGTCCGAGGCTGCTGATAAAGATGACCAGGCCTGTGGCCCACTTGAGGAGATGGGCGGTGTACTGTTCGATGGTATAGAAATTCGCGATGGTCTCATCTTCAAAGGCGTAACTGAAGTCTTCGCCGGGATAACGTGTTTTGAAGGCTTTTTCGATTTGGCTTATGGTGGCGGGCCAGGCGCTAGCGTCGCCGTTTGAAGGTTGAAGGGCAACGCTGATTTTGGCGGCATCCTTCGTGCCGTTGGAAATCAACATCGGCCTGATCCGCTCGTGGATCGAATGTTGGTGAAAGTCTGTAATCACACCTATGATGGTGGTTGCATGGCCATTGTAATCGAGGGTTTTTCCAATGGCATTTTGCGGGTTTTGGAATCCCAAATTTTTGGCCAGGGTACGGTTGATCACGACGGCGTTGGCGCTAGTATCATGTTGTGGCAGCCCTGTGCCGGCGAGGAGGTGAAGATCGAAGAGGCGGATATAGTTGCTGTCGCCCTGTTTTACGTCAGCTCCGGCTTTGATGTCCCTTTTTCCGTCGTTGTAGGCGATGTCTGTACCCATACCGCCGCGGCCCGATGGGGGCGCGGAGCAGATGCTCACCAATTGAATACCGGGGATACGTTCCAACTCCGCGGCGAGGGTATGTTTCCTGATCGCGGGTTGGCTGCGGTTAATGGAGAAATAGATAATACCGGTTTTGCGGAAGCCCATGTCCATATTGAGTGCGTAGCTGATCTGTTTACCGACGAGAAGGGTGGCGATGACGAAGACCTGGGCGATGACGAATTGGGAAATGGTAAGGGATCGTCGGAACCAGGCGGTGCGGGTGCTGGTGGCATTGGTTTGGGATTGGTTCTTTAGCACTGCCACGGGTTTGAAAGCCGACATGACGAGGGCAGGATAAAATCCCGAAAGCAGGCTAACCGACATGACGAGGACCAGGAGGAAAATGACGATAGCGGGTTGGGCAAGGTTGAGGTGGAAATCAGCTGGGACAAAATCTGCGAATAGCTTTAACAGCAGAGGCGTGAAGGCTACTGATAAGGCAGTAGCCATGACCGTGAGCAGGAAGGTCTCGTTGAGGAATTGGATGGCCAGTTGACCGCGTTGGCTGCCCATGGTCTTGCGGATGCCGATCTCTTTGGCGCGTTGGGTCGCCTGGGCCGTAGTGAGGTTGATGAAGTTGATACACGCCAGCAGGAGCAGGAAAGCGGCTACGGCTGCCAGCCCATAGAGGGTTGGTTTATGTCCGGAGCGGCCCTCGTCGAATCCGCCATAATAGGTATCGAAATGAAGTTCGCTCAGCGGTTCCAGCAGGATGGTCGTGTTATGGCCGAACCTTGGGTCTTCGTATTTGCGCAGGACTTTTGTCAGCAGTGGGCCGACGCTGGCGGCGGAGGCGCCGGGAGAAAGGCGAACGAAGAGCTGGTCGGTTGTCAGGATCCAGCCCCAGTTCTCGAAGTAGTTCTCTTTCATGGGGCCGGTCATCAGCGTGGCGCGGGAAAGGAAGGTGCCGAAATAGAAATCGGTATTTTCCCGGATATCTTTTACGACGCCGGTAATGGTGGCCGGGAGGGTGTCGTTCAGCAGGAGTGTTTTTCCCACGATGTCGTTGTACCCGATACCGGGGAAATAACGATGCGCGTTCTTTTCGGTGAGGACGACCTGGTAAGGCTGGCTGAGGGCGGTCGCCGACGAGCCTATTAGCCAGGTATAACCGAGCAGGTCCAGGAGGCGGGCGTCGGCAGCTGCGAAGTCATTTTGATCTTTGAGGGTTGTTGGCTTGGCGGCGTCGGGAAACGGGATGGTCATTTTGGTCGGGTCCTCATTGGGATTCGGGTCCATGGTATGGATGGGTGCGACCAGTTCGATGCCAGCAATTTCTTTTTGAATCACTGCGGCCATAGGTACGGGGACGACACTCTGGAAACCCGTTTTGCCGTTTTCAGTACTTTGGCCGACAACGCGGTAGATGCGGTCGCGGCTGGGTTCGAACTTATCGAAATTGAGGTCATGCCAGACGAGGAGGAAGATGACTAGGGAGGCGCTGATACCGATCGAGAGGCCGAGGATATTGATTGTCGAAAAGGTTTTGTTGCGCCAGAAGTTGCGAAGGGCAATGCGAAAATAGTTTTTTAGCATGTCAGTTTCTTTGGATAGACCCAATATACGAAGGATTCCATATCCTAGGAATAATTTCCTATAGTTCAGCAAAAAAATGACCCGGAAACTTGCGCTCCCGGGTCTGTTCTTCGTGACAGTGTAATCAGCGAACGTCGACGTTGAAATCAACGCCTGCTGGCGGCGGTGTATGGCGTCTATCGTACCACCCTCTTGTATGATGATGGTAGTGGTTGTAATAATGTGTTTCGTAGCAGCTTGTAAGGGCCATAGCGGTGACGCATATGAAAACAAGGATGCTGAAAGTGTTCTTGATCTTATATTTCATGGCGGTGGTTTTTACTGTACGTTCATAAACCCTGCCAAGCGGTAAATTCCTAATATACAGGGGTTATGGTGTAAATGATGCCTAAAAATGTAGATATTTTTCCACAAATTAAAAATGCCACAAAGTAGTATAGTTTGATACATATATGGCTCTTAACTTTGTCGTGTCCGTTGCTGACCTATTGAAAAGCATTCGAAGTTATACGGACGGTTTTCACTTTCGGCCATTGGCGGCTTCCTCAGAAGGAGCCGCCTTTCGCTTTTTATGGGAGTAATCATTAGATAATCTATTTGATCCGAAGGTTTTTTTTCGGGCTTTTGCTGAAGTGTGCGGATTGCTGCCGGTCAATATTCGTCGGACAGGGCGAAATTGGGCTTGCGGTACATCCATTGGCCGCCGGTGAAATCGGGGAAGGCGACAGTTTGGTTACCGAGTTCGATGGACTGTTCACTGAGCGGGGTGATGGCACTCCATGCCGCGGCGTCGTAGACGTCCTGTGGTGTTGGCGTTTTGCGTTTGATGGATTCGATGAAGGCGTGAACGACGAAGAAGTCCATGCCGCCGTGGCCGGCACCTTCGGCTTCGCTGTTCCAGCGTTTCCAGAGTGGATGATCATATTTGTCGAGCCAGGTCTTGGCCGGGTCCCAGTCGTCGTTCTTCGACTGCCCTTCTACATACACGCCATTGGCGACGTCCATCCATAAGCCGTTGGTGCCCTGGACACGGAAGCCGAGTGAATATGGACGAGGAAGGTTGGTATCGTGCTGCAGCAGGATGGTTTCGCCGTTGGCGCAATTGATGGACGTCGTGACCACGTCGCCCAATTTAAAGCGTACCTTGGCGCTGGGGTGGCTTTCGCCGCAATGTTTGACGACATACTCGTGCAGGCCCCGGGACTTTGTGGAAAAGGAACAGAGGCTGGTAAATGTATTGCCGCGGTTGATGTCGATGTAGTGTGCCAATGGGCCGATGCCATGTGTGGGATAAAGATCGCCGTTACGCCGGACGGAGTGCTCGGTGCGCCATTTGGCTTCCGAGAAGGCTTTCTCGCCGAACTCGCAGCCTGTGCCGCCGTCGGTTTTTCCGTTGTTGAATTTTATTCCCTGCAGGTTATGCTGGTAGCCGCCCTGTAAGTGGATCAATTCGCCGAATAATCCCTGTCTTACCATATTCAATATTGCCATGACATCGCGCCGGTAGCACACATTCTCGAGCATCATGACGTTTGCGCCATGTTGCTCCGCGGCTTTGACGACATCCCAATGCTCCTGCAGGGTGATACCGAGGATGACCTCGGTCGCTACATATTTTACGCCGGCTTCGACGGCGCCGATGACCATGGGGTTGTGCCATTCCCAGGGTGTCGCGATAAGCACGCCGTCGAGGTTTTGTTCCTTTTTGAGCAGATCCTGCCATGCATATTGGCTTCCGGTGTAGACTTGCGGCTGCTTCTTACCGCTTTTGGCGATAGCGCTTTTGGCGCTGTTCAGCATATAATCGTCGATATCACAGATGGCTACGACGTCCACGTCATCGCGGCGCAATAGGAGGCCGAGATGGCTTTGACCGCGGAGGCCGGTGCCGATGATGGCAAGACGCACTTTTGGCGCGGCCTTTTTGTTGCGCGGGCCTGCAAGGAGTTGGCTGGAAGGCGTTGCGGCCAGGGCGAAGGCGGAGAGGGTAGCCGATTGGAGGAAGTCCTTTCTATGCATGGGGTGATGTTTTATCAAACTTACGGGATCGTTCGGGTATTTTGGGCGCAAACGTTTGTTCTGCCTATGCCCTCATTAAGACCGGATGGCGCAGGTGATGCAGCGCCAGACGATCAGCGGGCGCACCGGCACATAAGGGCCTTTACCTGGGAAGCCGGGGGATTGTGAACGAATGATCGTTGTCCCGCCTATCAGTGCACCTTGGGGTATGGAGGCGAATTTAAGAAGGTAATGTCGATGTCACCTGTGGATCACCGCAGGAAATATAATAAGGAGGCCGTGGGCTAGGTAGCGATGTAGAGTGGTGGGGGTGGATTGGGTTGGAGGGGCCGGTCGTCCAATTCTAAAAGGGTGTTTTCGATGTTGTGGCAGATGGTGTCGAGGGCGAGGTCGTTTGGGGCGAGGCCGAAAGGGTTTTCCAGTTCGTCGGCGATGGCTTCCAGCGCCACGTAGGTATAGGCGATAAAGGTCACGAAGATGGGCATAAACCAGCCGAGGCTGTCGACGAGGCCTAAAGGAAGCAGGAAGCAATATACGTACACGGTGCGATGGAGTAGGACACTATAACTATAGGGGATCGGTGTTCCGGCGATGCGTTCGCAACCGCCGATGATATCTGTGAGTTGGTTGAGGTTGTTGTCGAAAGATCGCTGGGCGATGGAGTCGATGGTGCCGCGATGTTTGGCGGATTGGACAATTTGGCCGAGTTCCTTAATGAGCAAGATGGGTTTATAACGGGCCGCTTTTGCGCGGATGGCTAGGGCCGAGGGGAGGAGGCGGTCGATGTCCTGCGCAGGGTCGGTCTGACGAAGTTGATGTTTAAGGATATAGGGCAGGGCGATAAGGTAGTTGATGAACTGGGTGGTTTCTTTTACGTCGCGTGGTTTATCGTTGAGGGTGAGGGCTTCGCGGGTCAGGGAACGGCAGGTATTCGTCAGTGCACCCCAGAGGCGGCGGCCTTCCGTGAAGCGTTCGTAGCTGGCGCTGTTGCGAAAGCCGAGGAAGAGGGCCATGGCGATTCCGAAGAGGGTAAATGGCGCCGGGCTAAGGTGGAGGTTGTACAGGATGACGTATTCCCGGAGCCAGGTTATGACGATGGAGATGACCAGCAGGAGGCCGAGGCGGCGGATGAGCTGCGGCAGGACGGAGCCGTGCCAGATGAACAGCATTTTGAACCAGTGCTCTTTTTTTCGGATGATCATTGTTTAAAGTTCGGGGATTTTTAGGAAATAGGTGTCGGGCCGGTAGTGGACCCGCGCCTAATGTTACGTCTTTATTAAGTGTTAACATGGACAGACTGAGGTCTACGGTTTTTCGCTAGGTTTAATCCCTACTAAAACCTGCGCATTTTATGCACGTCCTCTTCAACCTGATCACTTTACCGTTCATAGGCGAAGTGAATCTCAGCTCGGGCCTATTGGCCTTATTCTTTCTTTGCTTGTTGGCTGTCGTCGGATTTGAGTTCGTCAACGGTTTCCATGATACGGCGAATGCAGTGGCGACGGTCATTTATACCAAGGCATTAAAGCCGATGGTAGCGGTTCCCTGGTCGGGGACTTTTAATTTTCTAGGGGTTTTTTTAGGCGGGGTAGGGGTAGCAATGGGGGTCTTGAAACTGGTGCCGCTAAATGAGATAATGGCGTTGCCGACGGCGGTGGGCGCTTCCATGGTGCTTGCGGTGCTGGTGTCGTCGGTGGTGTGGAATCTTGGCACCTGGTACATGGGCATCCCCTGCAGCAGCAGCCACACGCTTTACGGTTCGCTGATCGGAGCGGGGATCGGGTTTACGATGTTTTATAAGGGCAGTGTGAACTGGGATAAAGCAGGGGAGATTGGGCTCTCTCTGGTCTTGTCGCCTGTATTTGGTTTTGGGGTTGCGGCATTGTTGATGTTGTTTTTGCGGCATGTAGTGAAGGCGCCAATCCTATTTCATGCGCCGACGGGCGAGAATGACCGGCCCCCGATACTGATCCGCTTGCTGCTGATCACCACTTGTACACTGGTGAGTTTTTTTCACGGCAGCAACGACGGGCAGAAGGGCGTTGGATTGCTCATGTTGATCATGATTGCCTTTTTGCCGGCCAAATTCGCAGTCGATCAACGAGTTGGCGACGATAAAATATTGGTATCTTTAACCAGTGTCGAGCAAAGTCTTCCGAAGATCAGCGCGACTGATGACAAGGGCAAAGCCACACTGGCGGATCTGGGAGCAGCCGTCACGGCTGCAAAAACTACTATTGCCAGCGGCCTTTCGCGTGATGACAAACATGTCTTTGGTTATCGCAAGCAGATCCAGGCTGTTTCGAAGGACGTGAAGGCGATTGTCGGTGACAAGAGTGTCAGCATCCCCGAAGCAGACAAAAAGACTTTGTCTGCCGTTCCGGGGACACTCAACAAGTCGGTGGAATTCGCGCCGGTGTGGGTGATCGCGACCATATCGCTTTCTCTTGGTATCGGTACAATGATCGGCTGGAAGCGGATCGTGATGACGATCGGAGAGAAGATCGGGAAGGAACATCTCAATTATGCGCAGGGTGCGAGTGCCGAACTCGTAGCCGCGAGCACGATCGGGGTTAGCTCCTCGCTTGGGTTACCGGTGAGCACGACGCACGTATTGTCGAGCGGGATCGCAGGCGCGATGGTCGCGAGTAACGGCACCAAGAACCTCAATCCGACCACGCTCAAGGCGATTGGGATGGCCTGGATCCTGACGTTACCTGTGTCGATGCTGCTGGGATTAGGGCTGTTCCTGCTTTTCCATCTGTTCATCTAGATCACCCCATAACTACGAAAAATGAAAAAGATATTAGTTGCTACCGACTTTTCCGCTTGTGCCTCCAATGCTATGGAATATGCCATGGAACTGGCGAGGGTATTGAAAGTCGAGGTTGTCGCCCTGCATGCTATCGGTACTTTTGAGGGCATTTTTAACAATACCTATAACGCGCTTTATATAGAAGAATACCAGAACAGCAAGCGGGAAGCGCTAAAGAACTGGGCGAATACTTTTGCCGCCAGGGATATTTATAGTGGCGTACCTGTTTCGTCGGCCTGTTTGGTCGGATCGGTCAGTGGGGTGATCTCGAAGTATATTGAGACCAATTCGATCGAACTGTTGGTGATGGGTACGATGGGGGCATCGGGTATTGCCGGCCTTTTTGGCAGCAATGCCAGTGTAATGGTAGAGAAGACCAAGACGCCAACGCTGATCATCCCGCTGGAGACTAAATTTCCTGTGAAGCCGGTGATCACATTGGCTACGGATTTTGCCACGACCTTATCGGGAGAAGATCTCAATGCCTTGAATGAGCTCCTGAAAGCCTTTAAATCGGAGAAATTGAATGTAGTGAATATCGTTGGAGATGCGGCGTGGACGACCAATGAGGCGGGTGAGGAAAAGGTGAAGCAACTGCTGCCGAATGTGCAAATAGAGTTCCAGTACGTGAAAGAAGACAGTCCGACTGCGGGCATCAGCAATTACATTGTGGCCAGCAGCACGGATATCCTTTGTGTCGTGAAGCGGCACCACAATATTGTGTACAGATTTTTCAGTACGAGCACGGTGAATAAAGTAGTCAACAGGAGTTTTAAGGCTGTCTTAGTAATGCATGAGTAGTCAGACCTTGTACTTGGCTGGCTACTGTCCCTGAAGCCGGCGGCCCGTGAGGACGGACCAGGAGATGCGGAAGTTCAGCATATTGGGGGAGGGGTCACCGGAGACGAAGATATGTTCGTAGCGAATGCCGAAATTGATGGGGTATCCGGGGTTGGGGATAATGTAGCCAAAACCGAGGCCGGCGATCGGGCCGCTGCACTTTTGGTCCTGTTCGCTGCCGTCGGAGTTTAGGAGAACGTTGCCGCTGGCATCGGTCCTTGGGATATCGGTACCGCCCACACTATACCCCGCGACCGGTTCCGCGTACCAGCCTGCTCCGGTCTTGTCGAAGGTATGGCGATAGCCGACCAGGAAGGGGACGAAAACAAGATGGTTCATGTTTGGGGAAAAATAATCGAAGCCGAGTTCGCCGCTGATCTCGTCGCCTTTGGCAATGGGAAATCCTACATGTAAGAAGGCGCCAAAGCCAGTAAGGGATTCTTTGTGCAAAAAAACGTGGGTGACTTCGAGCTGGGCGTGTAGCGTAGCGGCCATAAGCAGGGCGAGTGCCGAGAGGGCTAGCTTCTTAAAGGAGGTCATAGCATTGGTATTGGATGTTCCGGATGTTCAACGGAGAACGGATCAACTTATTTTCCAGGAATTGGAAATTGAGGGACATTAACAAGCGGACAACGGTTGTATCGTCAGCGTACAGGGGAGTTTGTTTGGCTTGCCGGCCTATGTGGCGGAAAGCAGGGAGCGAATAGGGTTTTCAGGTGATCTGGATCTTGCCTACGGGGATCGAGCCATAGACGACCTGAACTGTGGCTTTGCCCTGGTGGAGCGTTACCGTCCCGAAGCCGGTAGCAGTCGAAAGGAAGCAGGTGAAATCGCCTAGCTGAGAGTGGATGTGCAATGTTTTATCCACCGCATCGTACCGCAGGCCGGTCAGACCCTGAAGGAGGCCATAACTGGACATCGCGCGGGCGTACCAGTGTCCGCACTCGTATTCGTTGAAAGGGTTGCGGATGCGGCCGTCGTAGCGGTCGCGGCACGATCTTACAATTTCGAGGCCTTCATTCGTGCGGCCCATCGACATGAGATGGGAGGCGACCTGGTATTCGATACCGGTCCAGACCTCGTCGCTGTACACGAAAGGGAGGGAGAGCCTGCCGCCTTTTGGCCAGGTACACAGCAGTAGGCCGCCTTCGTGACCGAGGGCGTAGCCGGGCCGTTGGGGGTTGGCGTGCTTGCGAAGGTCTTTTTTGAGGTTATAGCGGTGAGTCGATACCAGGTGACTGCGTACCTTTTGTGGATCGATGAAGTCGTCGAGGCCGCACATCTTGCCGATCCAGGCCCCTAATACGCCATCGCTGAGACATCCGGTTCCGTATTGGTATTTTGGTCCTTCTTTTTGCAGGAGGGCGATGGCTTCGGGTGAGTACTCGCCGCCAAAAGACAGTGCTTTTGCGGGGTTAGGGGCGTTTAGTCCTTTGAATGCTATTTCCTGGATAAAGTATTCGCCGTTGAACAAGTTGGTCTCCAGGTATTGCCGTCCTTTTGTATACAGGTCTTTGTAAGCGTCGGTGTCTTCGTGCAGGTAGTCGCCCATTTTTATGATCGCCGTAAGTGCGCCCAGGTAGAAGCTGGTGCACATGCCGTCGGCGCCCCAGAACTCGATGTCATAGGTGTTGTGGTGTGGTTCTTCGACGACGCCTTTTTTTCTTGGGTCCCAGGTTCGGATACAATAGTCCATACTTTTCTTTACGAGGGGATATTGTCGCCTGAGCCATTGTTCATCGGCGCTGATCCGCCATTCTCGGTAGGTCTTCATCATTCCACCAAGCTGGCCGTCGGCTGCGGCATGGAAATCGTGTTTTACGGGGCTGATGGGGATATTGGCGCGGAAGCGCTGGTGCCCTTCTTCGTTCTGATCTACACCGTATTCGGTCTCGCGAATGGTCCTTTCGAGTGCCGGGAAGAGGTGGGGCATGGCCTGGGCGTAATTCCATACATGGGTACAGGAGCCTTCGCAGCTACCCTCATCATCGCCGCAGCCTTCCCAGCCCCAGAAGCGACCGTCGGTTTGGCGGAGTGTTGTCGGGGATTTGAGGATCGTGAGATTGGCGGCGACGGCTTCCATTACCTCCGGCGGCAGCGTGCTCGCATGGAAGGCGTTGTGGAAGAGGGTGGTTTTTTGGCGGAGGCTCTTATAGTTGGTGTTCCAATAATCGGCAATCGCTTTTATATCGGGGTAGTGCGCGCTGTACCAGGGTTGGTAGGTATCGGTTGATGGCAGGCTTTCGCCGATATGCAGGGTCGAGTGCGGCGCGTACCATGCTGTCAGGATGCGGATGGTCTTTGTGGCGCCGGGCTTGAGCTGGAAGGGGACGAAGAGGGAGGCGCCGGGAGCGTCTTTGGGTACGGGAGGGATGTCTCTTGTTTTTGCTTCTTTGATGGTGTTCCAGGCCATTGTGAGCGGGTCCCACCAGCCGCCGCGGAACCAACAGTGGTCGACGATGGTTTCGCTTGAACCCTGCTCGTCTTCGCCGGTGAAGATCGCGAAGGCGGTGTCGTTCTCGCGAAGGATAAAGCCGTTATTCGTGGAGGTGATGTTATTGGTGTTCTTGTCGTCAGTGGCGAGGAAGTTCTTGGCGTTGAAGGAGAAGACGGCGTCGATGGTAGTTTTGTTTGGATTGACGAAGGTATACTCGAGGGCGCCTACGGGGAGGCAGGAATTGTCTTCGTCGGTAGGGATGAAGGGGCTCCAGCCTGTCAGTAGTGTTTGCAGCGGAATATCACTGTCTGTCAGCTTGATGTTGGCGAATGGGAAAGAGGCAGTGAAAGTGACGTGGTCGAAACGGGGTAGTCCGTAAGTGGCGCCGCTGGCGCCGAGGCCGGTTCCCCGCAGGCCGAAGTATTTCCATTCAGGTACGGGCCCTTCGAGGAGTTTTGCGCCGTTTGGTTTTCCTTTAATGGCGATGGCGGCGAAGAGGACGGGTTCGTTATAGATGTCGGGGTGATTACGGATGCTCATGTGAGAGAAGGCGCCGGTGCCTTCGAGGCAGAACATGCCTGCGCCGATGCCGCCGATGGGGAAGGCGATGCGGTTCAGGTTCTCGCCGGCATAGGGAGTATTGTAGGGGCGGTGTGGCTTCGGGCTGTCTGTTATTTTGTCTTCGATCCCGGCCGTGTTTTCGGTTTCGTTGTCTTTTACCAGTAGGGAAGCGGGTGTGGTTGTCAGGCTGAGGCCGCCTATGGCGAGTGTCTTGAGGAAGGTGCGTTTTTTCATTTGTATATCTTTTCGCGGTGACCGTTGACGCCGTAGACAGTTGTCTCGAAGTTGAGCGGCGAGGAGTCGCAGGTGAAAATTTCCATCGTCTTGTTGTCCCGGAGAAACTGCGAGGGGGAGATGCCGAACATGGTCACAAGTGTTTTGTGGAAATGGCTGTTGTCGGTGAAGCCGGCTTCCCAGGCCGCGTCGTTGATGGGGCTGCCGGTCATGATAAGGTTAATGGCGAAGCGGATACGGCTCCAGAGAATGTATTTATAGAGGGGCACGCCAGTCTGTGCTCTGAAGAGGGAGCGGAGTCGGCTTTCGGAGAGGTGTACCTGCGCGGCCAGGGGGGTGATATGAAGTTGGTCGGGTGGCCCTTCATCAATGGCTTGTTTAACGATGCGGATGCGGTCGTCGTCTTTGGCCAACGTGGGGGTTTCGCCGGAAAGTTGTTGCAGGATGCGGCTGACAATGGCATGCAATGTTTGCGGATCAGGTTTCAGGAGGGCTTGTTGGAGGTCGCCGGGTCTGATGATGCTGAAGAGATTTAGGTCGGGTTCGGCGGCGTTGTCACTGTGGAGGTAACGGGCGGTGATGGATCTTGCGGCGGAGGTCGCAGTATCGAGGTATATGATAAGCTGGGTGCTGTCGTTGGTGTCAAGCTGGTGTGGGGTGTCTTGTTTGATAATGAAGTTCTTACAGGTAAGCCAGTGGGCGTCGTTCACGCGGCAGCGGAACCGGTCATGGATATCGGTGATGATCTGGAGGGTATTGTGGCTATGGGTGTTAGTAATGCAGTTGGAGAAGAAGATGGCTGAGACGCCATTCCACAAGTAGAAGTTCGAACGGAAGGGGCTGGTGCTTGACTTCATGCGGTTGGCGATTTCAATCAAAATATACAACTTTTTTGGGGTTGGTGTGGGTACCTTTACGGAAACCATTTATATGCTTGGAAACTTTGATCTGATGGCGTTCGTGTCGACGGCGGAGCCGCTGAAGGCGCGGGCTTTTTATGAAGAGACGCTAGGGCTTGCCGTGCTGGCTGTCGATGATTATGGAGTAATGTATGATGTCAACGGCAGGAAACTTCGGATGTCTTATGTGCAGGAGTTGAAGCCGGCGCCGTATTCGATTCTTTGCTGGGTGGTGCCGGATATCAGGGCGGCTGTTGCGGCATTGGTGTTGAAGGAGTTGGTATTTGAGCAATATGATGGGTTAGGGCAGGACAAGGCCGGGGTGTGGGCTGCGCCGGATGGGACGCAGGTGGCATGGTTTAAGGATCCAGGGGGAAATGTGTTATCGCTGGCGCAATTCAGTTAGATGAAGAGAGGGTGAGGACCTCGGTGTTGAGGTCTTTTTCCAGGGCTTTGGCCTTGGGGATGAGAACCTGTTCTTCAATCTGGGCGTGAACGCAGAGGTCCTGTTCGAAGGTTTGGAGTTGGGAAAGGAGGATGCGGTAGAGTGACTCGTTGGTGTCGGGTGGTTTGTAGAGCCGGATGGTCTTGCGGATGTCTTTCAGCTCATCCTCGGTGTCGTGGTGTTCGCTTAGGAAGCGGTCGATGGAATATTCGCTGCGTGCGAGTACGAAGCGGGAGAAGCCGTTGCCTGGCTGCGCGGCGTCCAGGAGGAGGCCAATATACGGCAGCAGGTTATTCTCTTCTGCGCGAATGTGTTCGGAAAGGTCCTGTACGTAATGAAGGAAAAAGTTTTGCAGGGCGAGGAGGATGGGATGTTGGGATTCGTAGTGCCCGGCGAGCAGGACGATGCTTTGTTCTATTTCGGGCAGGTTTTTTTCCAGGTAATATATATGGGTGCGCTGGATATAATCTACGATGATCGGCACGGCAAAGCCGTCGAACGCTCTTGCATTGAAGACCTTTTCCTCGAAGACCCGGAGCAGGGCCGCAATAAACTCTTTATTTGCACCGGTTTGCAGCGAGCTTTTAGGATATCGCTGCATGACCTGGGGATAGAAATCGCTATTTTCAGGCATGTTCTCCTGCTTTTGTATCAGGACAAATGTAGCACAAATCCTGAAATCTCATACATGGTTCTCCGTGGTACGCTCAGGGGGCGGTGTTATATAATTGGTTAAATAATAGTTTAAACGTGCCGTGGGTCTGCGACCGGAAAGTGATCTCAGGCCCGAACGCGTAAAGTTTTCCCTGACCAACGGTGGCGTAGAAGGCGGCGACGCCGTCGCGGAGATAAACCTGGCCCCAGGCCCAGCCGCTGCGTAGTGGCTTATCGGTTGAGAACCAGGCGATGGGATGGACGCTGCCGTTGGCGAAGGCTTCTGGATTGATGCGGAATACCGGACTTTGGTCGAAGTAGATATCGGCCACGGAGTCCATGCCCCAGGCCGGCTGGCTCGTGGTGTCTATGCTGACGCGGAGGACGCTGCCCGGGATATAGAATTTTTCCACTGGCAGTTTTCTTTCTTTACCTGCAGCCATTTCGACGAGGGCGTCGTGAACGGGAAGGCCGAGGTGGTAGGCAAGCGCCGTGCTGCTGCCGATGGTGACGATGTGGCCGCCGGCTTCGAGGAATTTCTTTAATTGGGGGATCGAAGTTTTTGCCGTAATACGGCCGATCTGCGGGCGGTATTGGGATGGCAAACTGTCGGCATTGGCTTCGTGGGCATAGCGGTTGGTTTCAACATTTTCGGTGAGGCCCGGGATTGCACCGGCTACGAAAATGATCACATCATATTTGCTGCGCAGGTTGCCGGAATCGATGGCTGGGGAATAGATGACATCGACGGGAAAATGGTATTGTTCCATGATGAATCGGACCCAGCCGGAAGAAATGGAGCCGCCGTAAGTGTCCCAAAGGGCGATGCGGGCGGGGTGGATCGGCCATCCGCCGGCGGGTTTACGACCGGTGTAAAAGTTGCCGTTGGAGGAGCGGTATACTTTCTTGCCGGCTTTGAGCAGGTCGTTGACCATTTGATAGGATGCATTGCAGCGGGTATCCAGGAAACCGGCCGCGCGCCCGAAGTCAGAGGGGCGGAAGCCGGACAAGGAGAGCAAGTCGGAGGCGCGCCTGTGGTCCGGCGGGAGGGAGTCCCAAGGGTGGCCGCGCTGCGGTGCAGGCATGGGCTGCAACTCGCCATAGGGAATGCGTTGAAAGGGGCCGTCGAAGGGATCGGCGATGCGGTCGAAGGTTACGCCCATGGTATAAGCGAGGGTCCAACCGGCTGCGTCATAGGGGGCGATGGGTGGGCCACCAGGATAGGAGAAATCATTGGGATGGTCCTGGGGCTCGAACAAGTCGAGGATATGGGGCCGGAAGGCCTGTGCGGTCTTTACGATATAAGAGCCGGCGGGGTAGGTCTTGCCCGCTACTGTGAAGGATGCCGTTGCCTTATGAACTGCGATGCCGTCGCCGATGAGCGCGTTTATAAATCGGGTAGCTGTTGGGAAGTCGGGTTGGCTGGAGGGGAGGATGTAGCCGCGGGCGTCGCGGAGGCCCGGGTTTTTGAGTACGCTGTCGTAGAATTTTGTGGGGATGGCACCTTCCCGGACTGCTGCCGCGGACGGGGCGTCGGGCGTGGATTTGGCGTCCTTGCGGCCGGATCGGGTGGTGTCGGAGCGGGCGGCATGAGCGGCAAGGGTATCGATCGCATCGATGCGTTTTGGAGAAAGGGTCCAGTAGTCTTTTTGGCCTTTGTCGATCGAGTTGCGCCCCATCCGATAAATGTTATACAGGAGCTCGTCGCGGTAGCGCATGGCATAATCGAGGACTGCATAATTGAGGGACACGGAGTAATCGATGGACTGGCGGAAGAACCACTTCTGCGGTGTTACGGGGAAGGTGGTGGCGCCACTGGGGATGAGTCGTTTTGGAACCAGTGGGATATCTATGGGGTTTGGCGAGCCGACGATCTCGGTCAGTAAGCCTACCATATTGTGGAAATAGGTGGTGGTGCGGAGGCCGCCGTTGTACCAGGTCGAAAAAGTAGAACCGCCGCGCTCGGTGTAACCCGGTTTGCCTTCGGCATTCAGGCGGCTGCTCATGGCGGCGCCCAGGGCGTCAATGCTGGTGATGACAAGGGGGTCGAAGACGTAGTTAAAGGGATCACGGTAAGGGGGGCCGGCTAATATGGAGCCGGCGGGGCCTTCCTGGTGGTGATTGTACATGATCTGGGGCATCCATTCGACGAAGAGTTGGCGGCAGATATTCTGGGTCTCTTTCAGGTTGAGCATGTAGAAGTCCCGGTTGTTGTCGTGGCCGGCATATTTTTCGTAAAGCCGCGGCACATGTTCGAGGGAGCGGCTTTCGGGGGTCGGAATGCGCATGTACCAATTGGAGACTAGCTCCATACCATCGGGATTGGCGTGCGTGAGGAGGACGATGACCTTGTCGAGGATATTGGTTGTCTCGGCGTCATTGCGGCTGAGTAGCTGGTACGCTATTTCAATGAGTTGCTGGGTGGCGACCACCTCGGTGGCATGGAGTCCGCCGTCGATCCATACGATGGCCTTGCCCTCTGCGGCGAGGGCGTGTGCCTGATCATTCGTTAGGCCTTCGGCGTGGGCGAGCTGTTGGGAAATGCTTTTGTAGCGGTCGAGGTTTTTGATATTTGCCGGGGATGAAATGATGAGCATGAACTGGTCCCGGCCTTCCTCAGTTTTGCCAATGACGGTATATTTAGCGCGGTCGGAGGCGGCAGCTATTTTTTTGATGTAGGCTTCGGCCTGGGTATAGTTGGCCAGCATATAGTTGTCGCCGATGTTGAAGCCGAAAAATTCTTTTGGTGCGGGGATCGGGGCCTGTTGCGCTTGGGTGGCGACCATAGTACAAGTTAAAACGAGGGTGGTGGCCCAGTTTTGTAATCTCATGTGCAGTCGGTTTTATGCGGACGATATAAAAATACATGAACGGATGGACATAGGATAGGCTTTTTGACTAATTTTCCCGGCTATAACTATTATAAACTATGCATTTTGTAACCAAGGCCATCATTTTTCTGCTATTATCGGGTGTCTGCAGAGCTGAAGCAACGCCGGGGATCGATTCCACCGGAAAGGATACAACGAAATATACCTCCTACAAAGATCTGCCGCTGAAACCGCAGCGGAAATTGAGGTTTACCACAACTGAGGGCACCTGGACATCGCTGGACGTTAGTCCTGACGGGAAGACGATCGTCTTTGATATGATGGGGGATCTGTATACTGTCCCGATAGCGGGTGGTAACGCCCTGCCGTTGACGCGGGGTATCGCCTTCGACTCCCATCCGCGCTGGAGCCCGGATGGGAAAAAGGTACTTTTTTCGAGCGACCGAAGCGGGTCGGAGAATGTTTGGTGGATCGACCTGGAGAAGAAGGATACTTTCCAGGTGACCAAGGAGAAGGACCAGAATTTTCCCAGTGCGGCGTGGACGCCGGATGGCGACTACATTGTATATAGCAAGGGTAAGATGCAGGTACAGCTTTACCTCGTACATAAGAATGGGGGTGCGGGAGAGCAACTGATCTCGACGCCTGCGCGGTTGAAGACGATCGATCCGGTGGTAAGCCCGGATGGGCGTTACATCTATTTTTCGCAGCGCAATGGGCCCTGGAGCTACAATGCGGCGCTGCCGCAATACCAGATTGGCGTGTATGACAGGGAGAACAGCAAGCTGAGGACCATCACTTCCCGTTATGGATCTGGGTTTACCCCCGTGTTGTCGAAGGACGGGCAATGGCTTGTCTATGGCAGCCGGTTTGAGGATAAGACGGGCCTGGTGTTGCGGAACCTGTCGACGGGGGATGAACACTGGCTGGCTTATCCCGTGCAGCGGGACGACCAGGAATCGATCGCAACCATGGGCGTCTTGCCGGGCATGGCGTTTACGCCGGACAGCAAGGCGGTGATTGCTTCCTACGGTGGAAAGATGCATCGTATCCCGGTAGATGGGACCGCGCCTATGGAGATACCATTCAGCGTGGATCTGCAACTCGAGTTGGGGCCGAGGCTGGAATTCAAGTATCCGGTAAGTGATAGTGCGTATGGGTTGGCTACGCAGATCCGGGATGCAGTGCCTAGTCCCGACGGGAAGAAACTGGCGTTTACAGTGTTGGACCGGTTATATGTGATGGATTATCCAAAGGGGACGGCGAAACGGCTGACCACGCATGACTTTACGGAATCGCAGCCGGCCTGGAGTAAGGATGGAAGGTCGATCGTTTTTGTGAGTTGGACACCGCAGGGCGGTCAGATCTTTACTGTTGCTGCCGCTGGGGGACCTGTACAGCAACTGACGAAGGCCGGAGCTTTGTATCAGCAGCCGGTGTTTGACAACGATGGCAAACGGCTCGTGTTTTTGAGAAGTAAGGCGCAAAAGTATAAAGACGCGATCGAGACGGGCTATGATGATGGGGAAGAGGAAATTTGTTGGATGCCTTCCGGTGGAGGAGACATTACGGTGATCGCAAGGGCTGAGGGCCGGAGCAATCCGCATTTTGTGCTGGGACAGGACCGCATCTACCTGAATAACGGGAATGGTGATCTGGTGTCCATCAAATGGGATGGGACGGATGAGAAGGTGATCGCACACATCACAGGCATCACGACCTTTGGGATCAGTGTTTACAAGCACGGGCATATCTCGGGCGATAACTGTATGTTGAGTGAGGAAGCGGCTGGGGCGACGGAGGTGAGTGTGCCGAGTACGGCGGGGCTGATCACGATGTCGCCGAATGGCAAGCGGGTGATCGCGCAGATCAACAATGAGATATACATGGCTGTTATCCCTCAGACGGGGAAGACGGTGACGATAGGGCTGGCCGATGCGAGTAATGCGCAATTCCCGGCGCGGAAGCTGACGGTTCTGGGTGGTGAGTTTCCCTTTTGGGAGGCGGATGGCAGGAAGGCGCACTGGAGTCTGGGCAATGCGCATTTTGTGTATGATGTGGATTCGGCGCAGGCGTATGACGACAGTGTGAAGGAAGCGAAGAAGGACACGGCGAAAGTGAGGGTTGACAGTCTGGCTAAGGCGAAGGCGGACAGTGTGGCCAAATCGATGGGTCTTGCGGTGAAGAAGGGCGATATGGGATACAAGGCGGTGGAGATGGCCGTAAGCGTTTACTATAAAAGGGATATGCCGGAAGGGATGGTGTTGCTGAAGGGCGCGCGGATCATTACGATGGAAGGCGAGCAAGTGATCGAGGGCGGAGATATTTTGGTCGAGAACAATCGGATCAAGGCGGTGGGGCCGGGTGGTAGTTTGCAAGTGCCGGCGGGTGCCAGGGTGATCGATATTGCCGGCAAAACCGTCGTTCCGGGTTTTGTGGATACGCATTCACATATGTGGCCGCAATGGGGAGTGCATAAGAACCAGGTTTGGAAATATGCGATGAACCTGGCTTATGGGGTGACGACGACCCGCGACCCGCAGACGGGGAGCACGGATGTATTGTCCTATGGGGACGAAGTGGATGCCGGTGCCGTTTTTGGGCCCAGGATCTACAGTACGGGTCCTGGTGTGGGTTTTTGGGATTATAACGTCAAGGACTCTGCCCAGGCGGAGGATATCCTGCGGCAGTACAGCCAATATTATCATACGCATTATATAAAAATGTACCTGACGGGTAACCGGCAGCAACGCCAGTGGATCATCATGGCGGCGCGTAACCAGCAACTGATGCCGACTACAGAAGGCGGGTTGAACACGAAGCTGAACATTACGAACCTGCTGGATGGTTATCCTGGGCATGAACATGCGATACCTATTTATCCGTTATTTGGAGATCTCGTGAAGACCATTGCTGTCTCGCAAATGTGTGTCACGCCTACGTTGATCGTTTCTTATGGCGGTCCATTCGCCGAGAACTACTGGTGGGAGACGGAGAATCCTTATCATGATGCCAAGGTGCAGTATTTTATGCCTTATGAGGAAGTTGCCGGTAAGACGCGCCGGGACAAGGATGGCTGGTTCATGCCCGAAGAGCAGGTGTTTCCGAAGCATGCGAAATCGATGAAGGCCATGGTTGAAGCGGGCGCGCTAGCGGGGATTGGCAGTCATGGCGAGTTTCAGGGGATCGGGTATCACTGGGAGATGTGGGCGATGGGATCGGGTGGAATGCGCCCGATGGATGTGTTGCGGTGTGCCACTATATTGGGTGCTACCGGGTTGGGTTTGGACCACGACCTGGGTAGTATCCGGGCGGGGAAACTGGCTGATCTTGTTATCCTGGATAAAAATCCGTTAGACAACCTTCGCAACACGAATTCCGTCTATTATGTTATGAAGAATGGCCGGTTGTATGATGGCAGCACCTGTAATGAGGTGTATCCGGGCAAGCGGGTATTGGACAGGAGTGAGTGGAATTTTGAACGGCCCGGGAATACGACTGGGGTGGTGGAGTAGGGATGTTATATGAAAAAGACCTTGCTTTTTATTGGGTGGTTGTTGGCCGGTATTGCGGCGGCGGCACAGTCCTCCTGTACGGGAGGGTTAGGTGATCCTATAGTGGACATCACGTTTGGGCAGGGTGCCGGAGTGGGGCCGCCGCTTGCGACAGGCATTACCAATCTCACCTATCAACCGGCAGATTGTCCCAATGACGGGTATTACACCATTATCAGCGAGACGCTCAATTGTTTTCAGGATACGTGGTGGGATGTGTTGCAGGACCATACGGGCAATCCGAATGGACATTTTATGCTGATCAACGCATCGTATCAGCCGAATGATTTCTATGTACAGCAGGTGGACGGTCTTTGTGGGGGTACGAGCTATCAATTTGCGGCGTGGCTGCTTAATTTGGTATCGGTGCCCGGGAAGATACTCCCTAATATCACTTTCAGCATCGAGAATACCAATGGGACGGTGCTGCAATCCTTTTCTACGGGTGATATAGCCGAAACGGTAGGGCCGTTGTGGAAGCAATATGCGTTTTATTTTACTACGCCGGCAGGTATCAGTTCGGTCGTGCTGCGGATGACGAACAATGCGCCGGGCGGCCAGGGCAATGATATAGGGCTTGACGATATCACGTTCCGTCCATCGGGGTCTTCTATCTCGCAAACGGTGACTGGGTTTGCAGGTGACACGATCCAACTGTGTGCGAATGCGCAGCCGGTGCTAACGTTTGATGCGACGGTAGAGAGTTGTTATCCGTCTGAGGATGTCCAATGGCAGGAGAGTATTGACAGCGGCGGAACCTGGAGCAATATCACCGGGGCGGCAACAACGATGCTTGCCCGGCCGGCCACGGCGCCGGGGCTTTATCTTTACCGGTTGCTGGCGGCGCAAACGGGTAATCTGGGTATCACCAGTTGTGAGGTGGCGAGCCAGCCAGTGCGTGTAGAGGTTATTCCGCTGCCGTCACCTGCGGTGACGGTCGGATCTTCGGACACCGTGGTGTGTCTGGGAATGCCGGCCGTATTTAAAGCAGCGCCTGTGGATGGGGGGCTCTTACCCATTTATCAATGGCAGGTAAATGGGACGCCGGCAGGCGGCGACAGTACTGTTTTTACATTTAGCGGTTTGCATAGTGGTGATAAAGTGGCTGTGGTGATGACGAGCGATGCGGTGTGCGTGGTCAACCCAACCGTGCAGAGCAATACTGTTTCGCTGCCGGTGCTGCCGGTGCCGGTTACGATGGTCGGGATCAGCGCTTCTGCGGAACAAGTCTGTGCGGACAGTATGGTTGTCTTTACTGCGGTGCCTTACAATGGCGGACCTTCCCCTGGCTTCCAATGGCAGGTGAATGGGGTGGCGGCCGGTGGGGACACTGCGGTTTTCCCGGATGGGGCTTTGCGGAACGGAGATATGGTGAATGTGGTGATGAAGGGGAGCCTGGCCTGCAGTCAGCAGGTGGGCGCCGCCCAGCCCGTGACGATGACGGTATATCCGCTGCCGGTGATCGGACTGGATTCTGCTGTGGTCATTGCGGGCGGATCTTCTTTACGGTTAATGCCAGTTGTTAGTGGGATGATAGCGGGGTATGCGTGGACGCCAGCCGCCGGGCTGGACAATGCTTTAATTGCGGAGCCGGTAGCTGCGCCGGTGAGTACTACGGCCTACCAGCTTTCGGTTGTTACCGTGGATGGCTGCAAGACTTCGGCGGTGGAGATCGTTGAAGTATATTATACAGTCAGGATGCCGTCGGCGTTCACGCCAAATGGAGACGGGCACAATGATGTGTTCAGGATACCGCCTGGTTATGCGGTCGTGTTGCGGCAGCTGGCGGTGTATGATCGAAAAGGCACGCTTGTCTTTAGCACCGCGAACACGGGCGAGGGATGGGATGGTAATTTTAATGGGCATCGGCAACCGGCGGGGGTCTATGTGTGGCATCTGGAATTTGACAATCCGCTGACGAAAGGTGTGGAAGCCCGCGAGGGCACCGTGGTGTTAATCAGGTGACCTGAGGCTTTAGGTGGGATTGGCGGTTGCTGCTTTCAGGACGCAAGATCGGCAAGATTTCATATATTTCTGGTATGAAAAAAATCCTTATCACTGCGGTATGCTGTTGCCTGATGGTTGCAGCCATTGCGCAAGGCACCGCTGTCGAAACGCTTATTGTTCCAAGAGGTATCGTGTTGCCAAAGGACTCGGTGTTAAGGGAGGGATTGCTTGGCACGCTGCGGAGTTGGCTGGCACAATGCGACAAGCCGGACAGTATGAATGGGTTTTTGTCGCGGGCGGAACTGGCGGCAACGTCGGTGTTCATGGATGAACTGCGAAGTATCAAGGTGTCTAACCCCAGGGACAGTCTTTCATCCTGTCAGTGTTATTTGGGGAATGTTGTTTCACTGGATAGTGTGCGTTGCCTGGTGCAGTTGAATTATATGGGAATGCGGAGGGAAACGCCGGTATTGCAGGCCTGTTGTACGGTGCTGGTACGGCGTGACGGTTACAAATGGATCGTTTCTTCGGTGTTGGAGCGGTATACGGCGGAATGGAAGACGAGGGCCATTGGGAATTGCGTGTTTCATTACAAATCGGATTTGAATGTCAGGAAGGCGGGGGAGTTCGTGAAGCGGATGGGGTCCTTTGATAAGCGGCTAGGGGTAACAGATAGCAAATTCGACTTTTACTGTTGCGACGACTGGCTGGAAGCGACGAAGCTGCTGGGCGAAGACTACCGGTTGGATTATAATGGGTATGCAGGGCTGGAATTTTCTTCGGGTTATGGCAATCGGACGGTGGTTGTGAGCGGGGAGAAGTGGAAGGATGGGTTCAATGAGTGGGACCCGCATGACTGGTGGCACGACCGGCTGCACCGGGTCGTATCGAGTGCCGCGATCTACCGGCCTATGGACGAGGGAATGGCCTATCTGTATGGCGGGAGCTGGCGGGTATATGGCTGGGATGATGTGTTGCGCATGTTGAAAGACTTTGCTGCGGCGCATCCGGATGCGGATTGGCTCGCGCTGTATAAGAATGGGACACCCTTGGTGGCTTCGCCATGGCCGTTGTACGTGCCCTATGCGATCGATGCGTTGATCGTGCGGCGGATCGAGAAGGAGAAAGGTTTTGCGGCTGCGTTGCCGTTGGTAACCTGTGGACCGAAGCAGGCGGGGGAGGCGAATTTTTTTGCTGCTTTGAAGCAGGTTGTGGGGGTGGATGAAGCGGGTTTCAGCGCATATGTGGCGGGGCTTATGAAAGATTAGATCACATCGGTGGGCGGGCGTAGTTGCGGTCCGCTTTGCCTGGGCGGGGTTATCTCCCTCCATGTGAGTAAGTTGAGTGAGTATTTTTTTTTTGCGCCAAACGGAGTGCCGGAAGGCAGGATGCAGAAAATCAGCGGCTTATATATAAAGTGTGCTTATTCTGTTCGATTTTGAAACGATTGTTGTCCGGAATTAGTTTATAATCAGGACGTAAGACGCTAGATTTGTGCATTATGAAAGCAATTATTCTAAAGGACTTTGGGGGTATCGATCAATTGCAGCTTGCGGAACTGCCGGTACCTGGTATTAGCGAAGGGGAGGTTTTGGTGGCAGTTAAGGCGATCAGCATCAATCCGGTAGACGTAAAGACGAGAGAAGGAAAGGGAGTTGCGGGGCGGTATAAGGGTACCGATCCGATGATATTGGGCTGGGATGTGGCCGGAGTGGTGCAGGAATCTAATTCTCCGGCATTTGAGGTAGGGGATGAAGTATTTGGGATGGTAAATTTTCCCGGGCAAGGCAAAGCATACGCGGAATATATGGCCGCTCCTGCGGACCAGTTGGCCATCAAGCCGGCGGGTGTTAGTTTTGAGAAGGCCGCTGCGACCACACTTGTAGCATTGACCGCCTGGCAAGCGTTTGCCGATCATAGCCGGTTAAGGGCTGGCCAGCGGATCCTCGTCCATGCCGCCGCGGGTGGTGTGGGGCATTTTGCCGTACAGATCGCCAAGCATGCGGGCGCCTATGTGATTGGAACGGCTTCGGCTGCCAATAGGGAATTTGTGTTGGGGCTTGGTGCCGATGTGGTCATCGACTATACGGAAGCTCCTTTTGAAGATGTTGTAAAAGACGTCGATCTGGTGTTGGACACCATTGGCGGCGACAACATAGAGCGGTCGCTCAAGGTAATGAAGAAGGGAGCGACGATCATCAGCATTCCTTCGGGGGCGAATGATGGGGTGAAAGAGAAGGCTGCGGCCACGGGGATGATCGGGGTTGCGATGATGGTGCAATCCAGTGGGGAGGATATGGAACACCTGGCGAGCCTGTTGGAAGGCGGAGTGTTAAAGCCTGAAGTGTCTAAGGTATTTCCATTGGAGAAGATGGGAGAGGCGCACGAACAGGTCGCTTCGCACAAGACGCGGGGCAAAGTGGTTGTAACGGTTTAGTGTATCAGCGGGTAAGCCCAAGTAGGTGGAAGATGGATGAAAAATCGGGGTATCCGCTGTCGCGGAGTATATGGAGGATGGTGCGAAAGGGGTTATCGTTGTCTGCAATATTTGAGAAATAGGTGATGCACCAATTGTCGCCTGGCAATTGGATCACGAAGTTGGCGAAGCCGCAGGTGCTGCCGGAGTGGAAAAGGAATGGTGGAGCGCCTGTCCGGATGAACCAGCCTGCTGCGTAATAGGTATCTGCTGTGCCGGCGATCGCGAACCGGAGCCGGTGGAGCGTGGCGGCCAACCGGATCAATTTGTTTTGTTGCAGGGCTTTTATCCATTTACCATAATCCGAAAGGGAAGTGTAGACGCCGCCATCGCCTTTGGAAGCGCTGGTGATGCTTTGGTCTGATGGGACGATACGCCCGGAGGAATTGCGCGCGTAGCCCATGGCGCGGTAGGGTATATGCTGTCCTGCTTCGTATACTGAAGAGCTGTCCATGTGCAGGGGTTGGAAGATGCGTTCCCTGAGGAAGCCCGGGTAGGATCGGTGGGAGGCGCGTTCAATGATGAGCGCCAGGAGGCAGAATCCGGAATTGCTGTATTGGAATCGGGTTCCCGCCGGGAAATAGGTGCTATCTTTTTTGGCGAGTAGTTGCAAGATATCTGCGTCCAGAACCTGGGTAGTTTGGGTGGATGGGATCAGTGACTCATAGTCCACGATACCGGAGGAATGCGTCAACAAGTGGCGGATAAGGATCTGTTGGCCGATCTGCGGAGGGAGTTCCGGGAGCCAGCGGCCGATAGGATCGTCGACCGTAAGGGCGCCGTCTTTTTCAAGCAGCAGGATAGCCATGGCCGTGAACTGTTTTGTGACGGAGGCCATGCGGAAATTGGTAAGCGTATCAAGGGGCATGTTGGTCGTGGCGTCGGCGATGCCGGCGGCGTTGATATAGATGGGTTCGCCGTTTTTTTCGATGGATAGGGCGACGCCAGGTTGGGTGGCGGGCAGGGTGTGAAGAAAAGAATCCAGCCGGGCGATGAGCACCGGCTGGCTGTATAGGTTTTTGGTAGTAAGTAAGAGGATGAGGCCCTTGGCTATTGTCGCGGTTCTCATTCCCTGAAGGTAGGTAAAAGTTACAATGCTTCGATCGAGAGGCGGGTCGTTTTTCCCTTTTATTAAAATCGTAGTTCATTCTCGGCGTGGCGCAGGATGTTACACGACATTTCGTGTGCGATAGCGAGGGTGAGTTCTTCGCATGTGCCTGCTGCGGTAGGGGGATAGAGGCGCTGATCGCGTTGACGATGCTGACAGTCATGCGGCCTGGGTTTTGGATGGGCAATTCGGATGCGGCGCGGCAGACGCAGCCGAATGAGTTACTGTGGGAGAGGATTAGGGATTTTGGCGGGGAAGCCGACTCGTAGAATCGGCGGCGGCCTGTTGCGGTTGGTCCTTCTGTCGCTGTTTTTCGAGATTCTTTATTCGTTGTTCCTGTTTCCAGGTCACGTATTGTACTTGCTGGTAATCGTTCAGGAGGCTATAGATGTGGACGTCTGCATCGTGCATGATGCTGTGGTGACGCTGGCCGTCGGCTTTTGGGTCGACAGAGGGGTGTTCGTGCAGGCTATCCAGGGTAATTGTTTCCTCGAGCAGGATGGAATTGAGGCTGATCACCTGATCCGGTGTGAGGTCGGCTATGCTGCGCTCCAGCAATTCGAGTTGATGCACGGCTTGTTGAACTGGCTTGGATGGATGCGTCGATTCGGCGGCGGTTTGGGCATGCGAAGACAGGGCTGTTGCCAATACATAGGCTAGTAATTGGACGGCTCTTTTCATGATAGGCGAAAATAGGTTTTTATTGCGAATTGTAAGGGCTGTCGGCTGCGTTGCTGTCCTGACGTCTTTGCATCATTTTCTTTTTCTGTTGCGCTTTCCACTGCTGGTAAAGTTGTTTCTGATCGTCTGTGAGCAAGGGTATGATCTGGCTGTCGGTATGCTGGAGCACGGCGCGGCGGGAGCGGTTCTCGGTTCTTTTGTCGCCGGATGAGTTATTGCGGAGGCTGTCCATGGTGACGGTTTGGGTAATGAGGATGACCTGAACCTGAAGCACTTGATCCTGTGTGAGGTGGAGTTGATTTTCCAGCATCCGCAGCAGGCGGGCGGCCCTTTTTGCCGGGTCGGCCTTGTAGGCTCCTGGCTGGAAAGTAGTGTCGGTCGCCTGGGCATGGACAAGGGCATCGAGGCCGGCAACGAGCAGGAGTAGCAAAAGCAATCGCTTCATGCAGAGTAGATTTAGGTGTTTTTATTTGACTATGAGACGGCCGGGAGGTGAAAAGGTTTAATAGGGCTGTGTTTAAACCTTTAAGCGTGACGGGCATCCAACCCTAAAATTTTCAACTGATGAAAGCAGCGATCAAGGTTACGGGTTTCGTCCTCGCGGTGATTGGAGGGTACGTCCTGCTGAGCTCTTTTTTGGCTGTAGGGCTGCCTTTGCATGGGCTGGGAGGGACGCAACTTCCGCCGGTTTACAGGTTCCCCTATCGGCAGGCGGGGCTTACCGAGCGGCAGGCGGCGGCGCATCTGTTGAGCCGGTTTACGTACGGGGCGGCGCCGGGGCAGGTGGATGGTGTGGCGCGTATGGGGTTGGAGAACTGGTTTGTACAACAACTTACGGCGCAACTGCCGGACGACTCGGTGGAGCAGCTGTTGGGCCAGTATGATGCGTTGGAGCTTAGCAACCAGGAGGTGGCGGAAGCCTATCCGCGAAATGGGCAGGTGATCCGAATGGCGGTGCGGGATGGAGTGATAGATAAGGACTCGGTGAAGACGGATCGAGCAGCATACAGGTCGGTCATTCAAAATTATATGCAGCAGAAGGGTTTGAAGCGGGAGCAGGAGCTTTTCAGGCAGTTCTTTTGTCAGAAGGTCCTGCGTGCTGCGTATTCGCAGAACCAGCTGCAGGAGGTGATGACGGATTTCTGGTTCAATCATTTCAATGTGTCTATCACGAAGAACGACTGCGCTGAATTTATTCCTGCTTATGAGCGGGATGTGATCAGGCCAAATGCATTGGGTAAGTTCAATGAATTGTTGTTGAAGACGGCGAAGTCGCCGGCGATGTTATATTATCTGGATAATTTTATGAGTAGTGGTCCATTAGAAGCCGGGCAGGCTCAGCCGGCTGTAATGGATTCTTCAGTGCAGCAATTCAGGAAGAATCGTGGGATCAATGAGAATTATGCCAGGGAAGTGATGGAATTGCATACCCTGGGTGTAGATGGCGGCTACACGCAACAGGATGTGACGCAGGCTGCGCGGGTGTTGACCGGTTGGGGCGTCTATCCTATGGCAGCCGGACTGGCGTCCAAGGCAGCGGGGCACCGACGGTCTGACGGATTGCCCATGCAGCAGGGTGGCATGGCCATGTTGAAGCGATTTTCCGATGAGCAGATCGCCAGCAGGGGTTTTGTGCACGAGGGAGATTTCTTTTTCAATTCCAACCGGCATGACAGGGGGGAGAAGACGGTCTTGGGGCATGTGTTCCCGGCGGGGGGTGGATACGAAGAGGGGGTGGAATTGCTGGGGATGCTGGCGGAGCATCCGTCGACGGCAAAGTTTATCAGTCGGAAACTGGCGGTGCGTTTTGTGAGTGATGAACCACCTGCTTCGCTTATCGATAAGATGACGAAAACATTTTTGGATAAGAGTGGGGATATCCGGCAGGTGTTGCTCACCATGGTGGAATCACCGGAGTTCTGGGATGCGCGAGCTTTGCGGGAGAAGACGAAGTCGCCTTTTGAGCTGGCGATAGGGTCGGTGCGCAGTCTGCGTGCCACGATTTTACAACCTATGCAATTGTACAACTGGGTAACCAGGATGGGGGAGAAGAAATATTATTATCAGGCGCCGACGGGGTATCCTGACAAGGGTGCGTATTGGATCAATACGGGATCGCTGCTGAACCGGATGAATTTTGGGTTGGCGTTGGCCGCGGGCCGGATACCCGGCGTGAATGTCGATCTGTTGGCCTTGAACGGTGGTCATGAACCGGAGAGTGCGCAAGCGGCTTTGTTGATCTATGGAGCGCTTATATTGCCGGAGCGGGATCTTCATGCGACGGTGAAGCGTTTGACGCCGATGTTAAATCAACAGGGAATCGCACAGAAGGTGGATGCGGCGAGTGCTGGTGTGGAAGGAACGGTCGGGGGGGCGACAAGCGGGAATATGGTCAGTAATGACCCGATGCTTGCGCAGGTAGTGGGGATCATCATAGGGTCGCCCGAATATCAGAGACGATAAACTTAAATCAATACGCATGGCATCGAGAAGAGCATTTTTGAAGCATGGGGGGCTGGCGCTTTTTGGCGTAGGCTTGATGGGCGGCATTCCTCCGTTCATGGCGGAGGCTGCGGCCGGTGACAAACTGTTCCGTCCGTACAAACGGAAGCGGGTGCTGGTGTGTATCTTTCAGCGAGGGGCGATGGATGGGCTGATGGCGGTCACGCCGTTTGCAGATCCTTATCTGGCGGCAGCCCGGCCGGCCCTGTCGTTGTCGGCGGTAGCGGCTGGGAGGAGTAATCCCTTAATAGACCTGGATGGGCGTTGGGGGATGCATCCCGGCATGAAGGCTTTCGAGCCTTTGTATAAGGAGGGCCAGCTGGCCATCGTGCATGGGATCGGTTCGCCTAATACTACGCGGTCGCACTTCGATGCGCAGGATTATATGGAATCGGGTACGCCGTTCAATAAGGGCACGGCCAGTGGCTGGCTGAACAGGGCGGTGGGGTTGCTCGGACATGATGCGGGTACGCCATTTACGGCGGTGAGTATGACATCGGCCCTGCCGCGTTGTTTTTATGGGGATATGCCGGCGCTGGCGATCAGCAATTTGCAGGATTTTGCCATCCAGCTTCGGGGAAATCCTGCGGCGGCCAATACGGCGTCCCGAAGTTTTGAGGATCTGTATGATCAGACCTCGGCGGAGCTTTTGCATGATACGGGCAAGGAAAGTTTTGAGGCCATGAAGGTCTTGCAGCAGGCTGACGTGAAAAATTACCGGCCGGCAGCAGGCGCGATCTATCCCAATTCTCCCCTTGGCAATTCGCTGCGGCAGATCGCGCAGCTGGTGAAAATGGATGTAGGGCTGGAAGTGGCCTTTACGGAGTCGATGGGTTGGGATACGCATTTCAACCAGGGTACCGACAAGGGCATCTTTGCGCGGAATGCCGCCGATCTGAGCAATAGTATCGCTGCTTTCTGGCGGGATTTGGATGTTTATCAAGACGAGGTGACCGTCATGACGATGACGGAATTTGGCCGGACGGTGCATCAGAATGGCACCGGGGGGACGGATCATGGTCGTGGGAGCTGTAATTTTATTCTGGGCAACCATGTTGCGGGTGGAAAGGTGCATGGGGATGTAGCCGAGCTTGCGAATGAGAACCTGGAAGACGGGCGTGATCTGAAGGTGACGACGGATTTTCGGAGTGTATTTAGCGCGGTGGCGGATGCTCATCTCCTGCTTGCGGACGATAAAATACTGTTTCCGGACTGGAGCGGGAAGAAAGCTGGGGTGATGAAGGCGGGCTGAGGCAGGAAAGTGTCTAACAATTGTTGGGGTCACGATCATTGACGGATGCCGCAAGGCCGTGTAGCGATGGCGGCTTGGGGCTGACTTGGTGAACGGGTATGTGCCCATGTCAACGGTTTGAAATTGCGCAATAAAAAACCGACCAGGATAGCAGCGGAATTTACTCCCGAGCATCCCAGCCGGCATGGGTCGGGGTATGATATCTTTGTTCTCTTTCTCTAAAACTTATAGGCAAGGCCTATATTAAGGACGTCGACGCCGAAGCCCAATTCGCCGTAAGCGGCCAGGTTGCCGGAGAAAAAGTATCTAGCGCCGACAAAGGGAGACAGCCCAAGGTCGCTGCCATAACTTCCCCCGTTATAAGCGCTGCCGTCGTAGGAATGGTAAGAGAAATTCACATTGTTTATCGACAGCATCAGGCCCCCGTAGAGGTCTAGGTTTTCGATGTCTAGTCCCGTGTAGTGATAAGCGCCGCGGGCACCAACTATAGTATAGTTCCATTTCTCCTGGAAATCGGCGTTGGAATACTTGTAGCCTTTGAATCCGAGATAGCCGCCAAGGCTAATGACCCCGGGGCCGGCCTCCCAGATGCCCCTGTCGTATTGGACACTGAAACCTGGGGTAGAGGAGTTGTATCCGTAACCGTCGAGCGTACTGCCGAGGCCGATGCCGGCGCTGATGACGTTCGAACCTGCTTCGAAGGATTGGGCGTTTGCGTGGCTGATGGTCAATGCCAAAAAAACAAGGGCCAGAAAACTGCATTTTTTCATGTACGTAGAATTTATTTGATCGTTTATTTTTGAGCGACAGCTGCAAGCTTTGCGGTAAGAGGAGGCACCCAGGTACCTAGGGGAATCGCTAAGATAGGAATTTTTCTCTGGTAGAAAAAAAACGGTGAATTGCAGTTAAGGCATCTTTTTTAGAGGGGATGCGCCGGCTTTCGCGCACTGAGCGGGTGGCAGCCTCTTTAACCGCTGGACCATGGATTAATCGTTTAGCGAATGAAGGTAGCCGGTAGTTCCGAATACTTGCCGGTCTTTGATGCTGAAAAGCCAGTTCCAGGAGGCTTCGACGATACCCGTGGCGTCGGAGTATTCAAGCAGTGTTGGGCGATGGCGTTATATGCGGGGACGGCGTCTGGGCGGGTATGTGAGCGGAGCGGAGGCAGACCGGCGACCCCGACACGTAGAATTTTTTGCCCGCGGGCTGCAGTAGTTGCGAAGAGGAAAAGGGCCAAAGCCAGGATGTTGCGGGAAAAGCCGATATTTTTTCGTAAATTTTTGACTATCATATTAGTATAGGGTGGCATTAAAATAGGATTAACAAATGCTTTGCAAGATATAATTTGTTTCTGCCAGTACTGGCTGTGTTATTGCATTTATTCCTCGAACTTATAATCTACAATTTATGAAGAAGACGATTGTATCACTCAGTTTACTTTTAGCCCTTGGAAGCTTGCTGGTTGGCTCAAGGGCAAACGCACAAATAAGTGTAAGCATCTCCGTGCATATTGCGCCGCCTGCGATCCCAGTGTACGTTCAACCCGCATGTCCTACCGATGGCTATTTATGGGTGCCCGGCTATTGGGCATGGGGCGGAGATGAAGACGGATACTATTGGGTGCCGGGCTATTGGTCCTCGCCGCCAACAGTTGGGTTTTTATGGACGCCGGGTTATTGGGGTTTTAGCGGCGGCTATTATGGTTGGCATGGCGGCTATTGGGGCCAGCACGTAGGTTTCTATGGCGGCGTCAATTATGGTTTTGGCTATGGCGGTGTAGGGTATGGGGGCGGTAATTGGGAAGGCGGTCATTTTCGCTACAATACAGCCGTGACTAATGTGAATACAACCGTTATACACAATACTTATATTAATCGGACGGTCATCAATAATACTACCGTGAACAACCGTGTTAGTTATAATGGCGGCGCCGGTGGGATACAGGCGAGGCCTACGGCCCAGGAGCAGGTGGCCATGAATGAGCACCACGTTTCAGCCACTACGGAGCAGACGCAACATGAGCAGGTAGCGCGACAGGACAAAAGTGCATTTGCGAATGTGAACCATGGGAAGCCGGCGACGGCCGCTGTTGTCAGGCCTGTGACCAATGTGTCGCAATTGCATGCATCGAATGCTACTTCGGCGAGTGCGGCGCATGTAAATGCCACTGCGGCCCATAACAATGCGGTTGCAACGCATAATAATCCTGCCACGACTAATAATCCCGCCACGACGCATAACAATGCTGCCGCGACACATACCAATGCGCCTACGGTAAATAGGAATCCGACCGCGGTCAGGCCTGTGAATAATGCGGCGATAAGTCACACGAATACTGCGAATCATCCGCAGCCGCAGGTGCATACGACCCAGCCGCAGGTGCGCACGACGCAGCCGCGGCCACAGGTTACGCATACGCCGGCTCCCCGTCCCGCGCCGCATCCCGCCGGTGGCGAGCCGCACGGTGGTGGTGGCGAACACCATCCCAGGTAATTACGGCTTTTGCCGCAGTTAACGAACCGGCCTTGGCCGGTTTTTTTATGTCGGAGGGATTTGCGACGCGGCGATTAGCCGCGTCGTTTTTGTATATTGGGGAATAATAGAATTGTTATGTGTACACGTAGAGATTTTTTGCAGGCCGCCGGCATACTGGGACTCGTGACCACGGGTTTACCGGCAGTTGCAAGACGCAGGGACGCCGGCGAGCGGGTCGCCGTCGCGGGAGGGGTGGCGCCGACAGCGTTGAACCTGGGAATTGCAGGTTATACGTTTCTGCATGTGCCGCTGGATCAGGGTATTGCCATGATGAAACGGGTTGGCGTCGGCGCTTTGTCGATCAAGGATTTTTATCTGCCACTTGACAGTGGGATAGATGTCATCCATTCGGTGATGGGGAAATTTAGTGCTGCGGGGATCAGGATCTATGCTGCGGGAGTCATCTATATGAAGACGCCGCAAGAGGTAGACAATGCGTTTGCCTATGCCAAGGCGATTGGCATAGACTTGATTATCGCTGCGCCGAATCCGGAATTGTTGGGTTATATGGAACAAAAGGTCAAGGGGTATGGCATCAGGGTAGCGATACACAACCACGGGCCGGAGGACAAGCTATATCCATCGCCGGTTGATGTATATGCGCACGTCAAGGGGTTGGATGAGCGGATCGGGCTTTGTCTGGACATCGGGCATGCGGCGAGGGCGGGGGCCGATCCGGCAGCGGTTGTGCGCGATTATGGGTCGAGGATCTTTGATCTGCATATCAAGGACCTCGCGGTTATCAGCCGGGAGGCGAAGCCGATCGAGTTGGGCCGGGGGGTGCTGGACATCCCGGGGTTGGTGAAGGCGTTGGTAAAGACCCGGTATGCCGGTTATTGCAGTATTGAACATGAAATGGATATGAATGACCCGTTACCGGGGATCGCCGAATCGGCGGGATATTTTCGGGGTGTACAAAATGGGGAAGCACAATGAAAAAATCAATAAAAGTCATTCTAACTATTGTCATAGTATTAATTGTCGCTGTCGCGGCGCTGGGGTTTTACGTAAAGAAAGTCTTACCGCGTGTTGGGCTTGTTCCGGGCCTTAAAATAGAAATAACACCGGGCAGGGTGGAGCGGGGCCGATACCTGGCAAATGCTGTAGCGGTTTGTATCGTCTGCCATAGCGAACGGGATGAAGGGGTATATGCTGCGCCGGTGAAGGCGGGTTCCGAGGGTCAGGGTGGTGGGGTTTTTAGCAGGGAGGATGGGTTTCCCGGGAATATCTATGTCTCCAATATCACGCCGTATGGAATTGGGAAATGGACCGATGCGGAACTTTTCCGGGCGATCACCAGTGGGGTGAGCAAAGATGGGCATGCATTGTTCCCGATCATGAACTATCCGGCCTATGGGCAAATGGACCAGGAAGATATTTTCAGTATCATGGCTTATCTGCGGGGGTTGCCGGCTATCAACAACGAAGTTCCGGCGACGCAGTTGGATTTCCCGGTCAGTTTTATCGTCAACACGATCCCTGCTGTACCGGCTTTGACGGGTGCGCCGGACAGCAACAACGCGAGCGCCTATGGAAAATATCTGGTGACGATGGCGAGCTGCATGGTTTGTCATACGAAGGAGAAGAAAGGAACGCTCATTGCCGGGATGGATTTCGGGGGTGGGCGTAAATTTCCGCAGGGTGTGCAGAGTGCGAATATTACGCCTGATAAGGAAACGGGTATTGGGAACTGGACAAGGGAGTTATTCATAAGAAAATTCAAACACTATACGGATAGCGGTTATGTGTCAAGGCCGGTTGGGCCCGGGGAAAAAAATACGCCGATGCCCTGGTTGCAATTTGCCGGAATGCGGGAGAAGGACCTGGCGGCGATCTATACTTATTTAAGGACGGTCAAGCCGATCCGTCAGGTGGTGAAAAATTAGTGGATGCGTTCCCGGTATGGTTCCAGGAAGGTACTGCGGACCTGGCCGGACCTCAGGATAAAGGATATCCAGATGGCCGAGTACATGGTGGTGAAGAGGAGTTCGAAGACCATTCCGGATCGCATGCCGTTAAGCGTTGTCGATGCGGGACTGATCCAACTAAGACCCAGGAGTAGGACGCGGCCGGTGATGAGGACTGCGGCAAAGCAGCAGAACATGCGGGGGAAAATATCGCGTTTGCTGAAGAACCAGTATAAGAGGGAGCCGGAGCCGGCGATAAAGGTGAGATGTATGCCGAGGTCGGACAGGAAGAGGTATTGGAGGGCGGTACCGCCGGTCGTGCCGCAATGCACCCACCGGGAATTGCTGTAGAAACCCGAGAGGAAGATAGTGCCGACTTCCCTCACCAGGATGATGGCGAGGCTGATACCGAGCAGCATGATCCAGCCGCCGAGCGGGTAGCCGGAGCCGGGGGCGTACAGTGTGTCTTCGCCGCGGATGTCCAGGTAGCGGAAAAGCCGTGAAAACAGCAGGGAAAAGAAGAAGGTCAGCCAGATGGCGGGCCAGCATGCCTGCCAGTCTTTTGAGCCGGTTGTCGATGCGCGCGCATCCGGATGTTGGCTTGTATGTTTGGAAGCGGTGTTCTCCGGAGTGATGTATTTGTATAATTCGAACGATATTCTGTCGAGCATGTTCTCATAGTCTTTTTTGTACTGCCGGAGGGATGCGGCAGCAATATGGTCCTGGAATGTGCGAAAATCATAATGCAGGGTTATGTTGCTGCCGTGGATCTCGGGGACGAAGTCGAACTGGAAGGCATCGTTATGGAGATGTAGTTCGCCGTCGCCGAATTCCCAATCTTCGGGCAGGGCGAGGTCGAAGGTATAGTGGACGTTGAAGGGATAGGTGAGTGCCAAGGGGGTGTTGTCGGCCGTCTTGGAAGGGTCGGGTAAGTTTTGATCGAGGATATTGACCTTGTAGGAAAAATAACGTTTACCGCTTTTTCCTGTATTCCACAATTGAGGTACCGCGTAGTGTTTGGTCACCGTCACGATGTTCTTGTCACTGTCTTCACTATAGGTGATCTTCCCCTCCTGTTGGATGTCGTTAAAGAGCGACTGATAGTATTTGCGATAGTTCTCATCGAGGTCTTTGCGGCTTGTTTCTGCGAACACCTGGCGTATCTCATCGGCGGCGCCCCCGGCATATATTGATGTAATGGTGAAGCGGGAGGTGTCGTAATAGGCCGCATCGAGCGATTCGGTGATCGTATAATCATTTATTCTGCCGGGTGTGATGGGACGGAGGCTGGTCTCTCCCTCGCGTATGACGAGGGCATAGCCGTAGTCGGGCAGGAAGAGGTCCAGCAGGCTGCCGCGTTGGTTGGAACGGGTAGGGTCTATGAAGGTAAAGGACCCGCCGGGCTGTGCGATGGCAACGATGGCATGGTCGAAGGCCCCGGGTGACGGCGCGACATGGGTGAGCTGGCTACGGATGTCGGTGTTGATGAGAGCGGTGTAAGCAGGAATTCCCTGTTGTTGGAGGATGGTGGCGAGCAACAGGGCTTTATCCTTACAATCGCCAAAGCGTTGGGAGAAGGTCTCGGCGGGAGAATGGGGCTGATGTGTATTGACCCCTATCTCGAGGCCCAGGTACCGTACTTCGTCCTGGACGAAATGGAGGGCGAACAGGGCGAAGCAGTTCTTATCGCCTTTGGCCTGGCTGTGCCATTCGGAAATCTTTTGTTGCAGGCTTGCGGGAATGGGATAGTGATAGTCTTTGAAGGTCGACAGACCCCAATGGACGACGGCTTCCCAGTTTTGGTATTCTGTGACGTAGACGGTAGGGTTGCTATTGTACCAGGAGGGGGCGTCCGATCCGTGTTCTTCGGTACTCAAAGCTGGGTTATCCCAGGTATAGATCAGGGTATTGCCCTGGCGTTGCTCTTGCGGCGCCGGGGCGCTGTTGATAGTTTGAATATATAGGGGCCGGCTGGTGATAATGGTCTTATAGTAATTGCAGACCGCTGTAGAGGTATTGAAGGAGAAGTCATCGGAATAGTGGTTGCCGAATACGGGATTGAAACCTATGACGGAGTATGCGACGTCAATGCGGTCGCCCTTGCGGATATCTGTTAAGGTCAGGAACGCTCGTTTGAGTCCATTGTATTGGAATTCGCCGGCATCCGTTTCCTCTTGAACCACGTTTATATGATTGAGTTGGAGACGATCAATGGCGGCGCCGTCCCGGAGGATGCAGATGCGGTGGAATACGACCTGTTGAAATGCGGGTGCAAAGGACACGGAGACCTCGGAGCCATTCTGCACACCGGATTCGTTGCTGATGTCGCGGATGTAATGGGTGTAGTCGGTATTACAATTGAGGTTGCTTTGGAGATCGTACAGGGAGTAATAATAGCCGTTGCTGATGTCGTCCGCGGCTGGTTTTTTTTGGAAGTTCGGGTGGGTGGGATAGAGCCATCCGGGGAGGGGGCTGGTTCGCACGGTTGGAAGGGCCTGTGACCTGGGGGTAAGCAAGATGGCCAGGATGATGGACAATGCGATGCGCATGGCGGCAAGATACAAATATTGAGGAGGATTTGCGACCCTTCCGGGGGTGTCAAAAGACAAAAAAAAGGGCCAGGATAAAAATCCAGCCCCGTTTTTAAATCCAATATCCTATGAAAAACCGAATATATAGAGACAAGGCGCGTGCCGGGAGGAGGTGGAGAGACCCCGGAGTCGAAAAACATTTTTACGCATATGGTTTATAGGGTATTACGGTAGAGGACCGGCCGTTATGCGAAGCGTGCATCGCCTTGCCCGCCTTCATTTTCTCCCAGGGCTGGAATTTTTTTCCCAATCCTGGACTTGACAGCGTGTTAACATAGGGGCGGGGCGCATATTGATAAATTGCTTAACTTTAAAAGGGAGCAGATGTTTATGGGATGGAGGTTGACGATAACACTACACGCACTACTTTTGGTACGTTGTTCTTTACTTTGTGCCCAGCAGGTCTCGTATTGTGAGCCTTATAAGGACAGGTTTACGGTGCGGCAGGAGATGTTGGGCAAGGTGGGAGATTTTTATTGGGTCTCGTCGATTACCCGGAAGCGGATTTTGCACCGGGAGCCGAATGAGAATGCGGAGGAGCGCAACTTTGTTATATACGATGAGCGGATGAATGTGATTAGCCTGATCCCTGATCCGCCTTACGTCGTCTCCGCTATAAAAGAATACTTGATAACTACTGATGATCATTTTGACCGCCTGCATCTTTTGAGTGCGAATAACAGGTCTGTGCAGGTTCGGCTACAGCGGTATGCGCCGGATGGGCATTTCGATGGTCCGGATCACGATGTAGCAGAATTCCCTTTTAGTGAGGGTGGGAATAGTTTTATGCTGGTCAGGTCGCAGGACAGGACAAGGATATTGTTACTGGGTTTTGAGGGGACTTCGGGGTCGCCGCGGGTGCATGCGTTTCTTTTTGACCAGGACTGGCAGTTGCTGAGTAAAAATGTTTACCGGCATCCGCATTTGACGCAGCCGATGATACAAGATGATTATTCGGGTTATCCGGTAGAAGACTTTAACAATGGACCGGTGAAGCTGGCGAACAATGGAGAGTGGTTAATGATGGCACCGTCGAGGGCGAACCATAATTTTTTGCTTTTTCATCTTTCGCCGCGGGATACGGCGGTCGTCTGCAAGGAGATCAACATGCCGGGTACGTCGGTGTTGGAGGATGTTTGTTTATCGCTCGACAATAGCAGTGGGGATGTGGTCGCGGGTGTATTGTCGACCTTTCATTATTCGACGCTGAAGAATGTGGAGACCGTTCATTATTCCATGGTAACGAAGATGCTTAGTTTTGACAGTTCTTACCGGCTGACTACGCTTGGTTCCAAGCGGGTACGTAATGACAATATAGTGAAGGAGAATTTTGTGGCTGTCCCGGGACGTGGCTTCTTGTTAATGAAGGAATATGGCCGGCCGTATGTGGCTGAGGAACAGTTCGAGGATGATTACGACCTGGGGTATGATCCGGCATTCCTGTTTGCAAGCAATGCTATTCCCGATCCTGCCACCGGTCCATCAATGGCAAGGTTACCGGGCCCGAGGTACGGGTATGCGCGTTACCACAATATCGTGAATCCGCCCTGGCATGATCGGGGGGATCTGAGCATGTATTTTTTCCCTGCAAGCAGGGAGGATAGTACCTGGAGCGGGATGATCAGTCAGGAGCAGGTCACGGAACTGAACAGTCCTAATTTGTCTTACATGATCGTGCCGATGGCTAACCGCATGGTGTTGCTTTACAATAGTTTCGTGCATGGGCAAAAGATGTATGCTTCTACGACGGTCATCGATCCCCATGGAGAGCAAGTCACCAATGAAGGTATTTTATTCTGGGGCTTGAAAAATACGTTGAATTTCCAGGAGGCCCGACAGGTGGCACCCGATCAGGTCGTGATCCCATACGACATCTACGTGAATGGGAGTGCCAATGGAAAAGTGGGCTTTGCGGTCGTGCTTTTCAGATAAGGTGGGTGACCACTATTTGGTAACGGTAAAATGTTGATAGGTGATGCCGGCGCGGCCGTCGGGTGAGATGCCTTGGACTACGACAAGGTAATTGCCTGGCAGGTCGGAAGTGTAAAATTGGACCGTGTTGGCGGTGGCATTGCCGGTTTGTATGGCCGGGTTCCAATAGAGAAGGTTCCTGAAGTCGGGCATGCGGCTTTGGGTTTGTTTATCGGTATTGTAGGCAGGAGAATAAAATTCCCGGTGCCATTGCAGGCCGTCGTAGTCGATAAGGAGGGAGTTTACGTCGAGTTCGAGTCCTTCGTAGTCTCCCTTGTAAGTGGTATAGCTGGCAATGCCGCTGAAGCGGGACGGGCCGAGGATATATTCTCTGGGGATGACATCCAATCTTTTTACTTTTTGCGGGTCGTACTTGAAGATGCTATCGGTGGGCACGGGTATGCCGTCGAGCAGGACGAGGGTTCTGCCGTCGTCAAACGTCGCATGTGCCGGTTCGTTGAGCATGATCATGTGGAGGTGGCCGCGCTCGCGGCCGACGTTGATCTCGCGCACGTATTCGCGCAGTACTTCTTCCATGGATGTGAACCGCGTATAGTCGTCCAGGTGATAGGTGTAGTCGGCTTTGCCGTAGAAGGGGATGCTGTCTACCTGCGGGAGGCGGTAGCGGCTAAGGCTATCGCCGGTGTATACGTTTTGCACCTGCATGCCGATGCTATGTCGGATGAGCGTCTGTCTGAGAGGATCGGGTAAACGGAAGGGGGCCAGGAGAGTGGGATCATACTGTTCCGAGAAAGGGTTGGTGAGGTCTATTTTGTAGTGGATAGGCTGGTCGGCGGGAGTATGGATCACGATGCCTTCGGACCCATAAAAGTCTTTGATGTCGAAGTGGAAGCAGCCGCTGCTGTCGGTGATGGAACTGGCGAATTGGAAGACTGAGCCAGGGGCGGTGAACCAGGTGATGATCCCCTTACCCGGTGCGCCGGTATGCGGTTCGCTGAGGTGGCCGGTGATGAATTGTCCGCGGAGTTCGGGGGCGAAGGCCGGCGTCTGGCCGTTAGGGTAAAGAATATCCGTCCACCGGAAGTGGGTCCAGCCATGGGTAAGCATGAGGAGGTCGAAGACCGAGGTATCGGTGTGGTCGGCGGTTAATGGCGTGCCGCCTGTTCCACCCTGCCAATCCGAGGAGAGCCAGAGATAGTTGTAAATGTCGGTAGCCGGATAGCCCTGCAAGGTGTCGAGCCGGTACACGGCGACGGAGAGGTCGGAGGCGATGGTGTCGCCATCTTCGGACCGGCTGGCGATCGAGAGCCGGACCTTGTGGCGGGTGGTATAAGTTGTCTGGTCGCTTGTTGCTGTCAGGAGTAGGCGGTGGTGCGGCGGCAGGAAGAAGGCGCGTTCGGCGAGCGGGCGTCCCGCCTCGTCGAAGATCGTAAAGCGGTTAATGCCTTCCGTAAGGCTGTCGCGGCTGACGGTGAAAGTGGCCGAGTCTCCGGCAGGTTGGGGAAATTGGTTGGAGAAGGCGGCGCGGGTGGCGGTGCTGATGAAGAGGTGAAGGTCTCGTTCGGAGCGCCCCGCGCTGGTCTGGACGACAAAGGTGAGGACGTGGGCGTCGGGGTCGCGGAGGTGCAGCACGCAGCCCTGGTCCTTCGGCGTCGGGAGTGGCCAGCTGCGGGTGATGCCATCGGGGCAAGGCAGAAGAGCGTGGTAAATTTTTCCTTTCGCGGGGATAAAGGTGAGGGTACCGATGCCGTCACGAAGGGTATGGAAGGAAAGGATGGTGTCGTTTTGTTCGTCTGCGATGCAGCCGGTGACGGTGAGGGGCCGGTCCTGGTCGTCGGTGGCTTCGAAGGCGATGGTGGAGCGGAGGCCGGTGACCAGGTCGCCGCCTTCGGGGAAGAGGGCGAGGTGGAAGGGCTCGGGTTTGGGAATGGGTTGGTGGGTGAGGGTATCCATAGTATCGGCGTTGGCGGGCAGTCCGCCGAAGACGTTGATGATGGTGATCGGTTGTTCGAAGAAACCCCGGGGCCCGGCGTTCTTCATCCAGTTGGTATAGGCGCGGAGGCGGTAGTTGCCGGTAGGGATGGAGGGGGGTAATGAAAACGAGCCGTCGCCGAGTCCTTCGTTAAGGGCTATCTTACCCTGAAGAGCGGGCCTGTTATCCGGTCCCAGGATCTCTACGTAGGCCACTTTGCTGAGATCCAGCGGCCGGTGGGTGGTGGCATCAAGGCAGTAAATTTTTAGCCAGAGGATCTCGCCGGCGAGGTAGAAAGTCTTATCGGTGTGGGCGAAGAGTTTCTCCTGGAAGGTGGTCGACCGATCCTGATCTACGCGTGCCTGTACGTAGGCCAACGGGTCAGGCTGGGCGTGCGCGGCGACGGCCAAGAGCAGGAGGATAGAGAGTGGTATGATGGAGGTTCTCATGTTTGTTTTTATTGCCAGAACGAGGGTTGGGCATTAGTGCCGGAGAGGGTGCAATCGATACAATAATTGCTTGATTCATATACGCCGGTCATCGCGGAATTGTAGTCTATGGGCCAAAGGCCCAGCGGGTAATATGCAGCAATGCTATCCAGCGGAACAAGCTGCGTCATGCAGGGCGGCTCGTAGACCCATGGAGAGACCTGGTCATTGGTGATAAAGATGCGTTGGGATTGCAGGTTTCCGGCGCTCACGTAGCCGATCACCTGTTCGGTCGAATCGGACAGTGAGTGCAGGTTGCCTTGGTTGGTCGACGGCTGGACACCGAAGATCGAGCCGATATTTTCGGTGTTGTTTTGCGTTATGCCCCACCAGGTGAAAGCGTCCTGTGTGAGGGCATACTGTTTGACAAGGATACTGTATTTAACACTGATTTGGACCGCTCCCACCGGATAGCTGACCATGCGTTGCCTGTATACCACGTCGCTGGAGAGTTGGGAGGTGGTTCCGAGTACGATGCGGGTGGAATTGTCCCCTTTCCAGCAGGTAAAGATCAAATTGGGGGAGTAGTTCTGGAGGGAGCCGTTTGCGAAGATAAGACTGGCGAAGTAGGCCGAATGGAACTCCCAGGTCTCCTCATACTCCCAACGAAAGTATTTTGCTTTGCCTGTGGGATCGTGGGAATTGGCATAGATGGTCACGCCATTGTTGTCGCGTACGAAATTGATGCTATCGATCGGCGGATTATTAGTGACGGGGACAAAATCGGAGGCGTATTGTTTGCCGCCTGTAGTGGTGATGTGGAGACGGTAGGTAACGGCGGTATTGAGGGCAGGGAGGTTGGCACCGTACAGGCCATTGCCGACTTCACCCAGGACGTAGGCGCTGTTGTCGCTCCCTTCCACGGTGACTCCCGCACCGAGTTCGGGTGTTGTGGAAGTAGAGTCGTTTAGCTTATAGGTGTGGGTGAGGTCGAAGTACGTCGAATCGGGTCCGTTGTCAATAAAACCTTCCACGACGAGGTAGCTCGGGGGGTTGGAAATGGCAGGGGGTAGATAGGCCTGTTTACAGCTTAGGCACCCAAGCAACAGCCAGGCGTAAAGCAGCGATTTATTGCGGGGGGTATGTGTTGAAATCGTTTGCATCAGAAGCGGATATTAAAATTGACGAAAGGAATGGCACTGCCGAATATCGACAATTTGTACCCATTGACGGTACCATTCTCAGATACGAAATAGACATTATAAGGATTTTTTCTTCCGGTGAGGTTGTACACGCCGATGGTCCACGAATCGTGGGTTTTTTGGTGGACTTTATAATTGCCGTCAATGTTCATCGAGAAGTCGGCGCGGAAATAGTCGGGGATCCGATAGGCGTTGCGCTCGGAATAAAGGACACGTTGGGATCCGGCATAATTATATGCGGCGTAGGGCAGGGTAATCGGGCGGCCCGTATAGTACAAGGTGTTACCGGAAAGGCTGAAGCGGTGGTTGATCTTGAAGTTGGCGACAGCAGTGACGTCATTGGGGATGTCGAAGTCGGCTGGATACCAGGCGCCATTGTTGACGGGGGTGCCAGCGGTGGGATCGTCTGTTTTCAAATAGGTGCGGGACCAGGTATAGCTAACCCATCCGGTCAACTTTCCCGTTGTCTTTCTCAGGCTGAATTCGGCGCCATAGGCTTTGCCTTTGGAATTGAGGACGTCGGTCTCGATGTGAGGGTTTAAGATGAGCGTGGCGCCGGGCTTGTAGTCGAGGTAATTGTGCAGGTGTTTATAGTATACTTCGACGGAAGTTTCGATCGAGTTGGAGGCCAGATTTTTATAAAAGCCGAGTGAGATCTGATCGCCGAGCGTCGGGCGGATATAGGCATCGCTTAGTGTCCAGATATCGGTCGGTGCCATCGAAGTCGTATTTGAAAGCATGTGGGAATACTGACGCAATGAATTATAACCGGCTTTTATAGAGAAGGAGTTGGAGACGGCATAGCGGGCGGAGAGGCGGTATTCCGGGCCGCCATATGTTTTTACTACCTGGCCGTTGCCGAAGGTACGTGTTCCGATAGTATCCAGGAGAGATTTTGGCTGGCCGGGCGGGTAGAGGTTCTCAGTATGTGGCCCGAGGTATTCGAATAAGGAGGCGCGGATGCCGGCGACGATGGAAAGGCGATTGGTCACAGTATAGCGGTCGGAGACGTAGATCGCGCTTTCTTCGCCGTATTCTGCTTGCATACGATCTGGTGTAACCAGGGATTTGTTATTGTAGGGTTCGTAGTCGCCGGGGTGGAGGGTATAGTGAATGGAACTGAGACCGAAATCAACGGTATGGTGACTGGCGAGATACCAATTGAAATCCGCTTTGGCATTGAGCTGGTTAATGTCGAAGGCCAATTTGTAGCCGTTGACGAAGTTGGCGTCGCTGGATATATTATACACATAGCGGTCATAACCCAGCAGATAAACGCCGGTCAATTTGCTGCCGAAAATATGTTTCCATTTTATGTTGGCGCTTCTGTTGCCGTATTTGTAGACAGTGTCGCTGTTTAGATTGAAGCGGTCGTTGCTGATATAACCGCTGAAATAAAGGGTGTTCTTGGTGTTGACAGTATGACTAATGAGGAGGTTGACATCGCTGAAGGAGGCCTTACTATGCTTATATTCGTCGGGAAGTATATTAAGGAGCCAATCCGCGTAAGTGATCCGACCGCCAAGGATAAAAGAAGTCTTGCCTTTATCGAGGGGGCCTTCGATGGTGAGCCGGCTTGTGAGGGGGCCAATACCGGCGCTGCCGGTAAAATCTTTTTTGTTGCCTTCGCGACCGGTGATATCAAGTACTGAGGCGACGCGGCCGCCGTATTGAGCGGGAATGCTGCTTTTGTACAATTCTACGCCTTTGACGACTTCTGGGTTGAAGGCGGAGAAAAACCCGAAGAAGTGCGACGGGTTATAAATGGTAGCATCATTGTAGAGAATCAGGTTTTGGTCAGTGGAGCTGCCCCGGACGTTGAGGCCGGTGCTGGCCTCGCCCACGCTTTTTACGCCGGGGAGGGTGAGGACGACGCGGAGGATATCGGCTTCGCCCATTACGGTAGGTACGGTCTTGATGGTTTGGATATCGAGTTTTTCTACGCCTAGCTGAACGCGGTTGACATTTTGTGTTTTCTGGGAGGAGACGATGACCTCGCGGAGCGTGGTGACCTGTTCGCGGAGGTCCATGTCGAGTTTGCCGTCGGCGTATAGAAGGACTTGGAAATGGCTGTCGCGCATGCCGAGGGCCTGGATGTTCAGCAGGTGATGACCGCGCGTCAGCGAAAGGGAATAATAGCCATAACGGTCCGTGACGGTGCTGATGGCAGGCGCCTCCGGGGTGATGACCACGCCGCTGATCGGTTCGCCGGTACGGGTGTTGTGGATATAGCCGGAGATGTTGGCTTTTCCCGCGGCGAAATTGTTTGTCCGTGGGCCGATCTCATATAGTTTGTTTTCGGTGTTGGGGGTGCGGCGGTTTATCTTTTCCCGGCCATAGCTGACGCGGGTGCGAAGGCTATCGGGGGGGCCTGGTTGCAGGAAGGTCTGCGGCAGGGCGGTCTGGATGGTATAGCCTTTGGACAGGAAGGTGTTGCCCTGGGCGTCTATGGCGTAATGGAAGGGAGTGGCCTTGAAGAGTTGATCGAGGAACTGGTCGAATGGAAGGTCCTTGACGGTGAGGTCGATCGTGAGACTATCGAACTGGCTGCTGTTATAATAGAAATGTACGGGCACCTGCGCTTCGACGAGGGTGACGAGGCTGTCGAGGGGGATGTGGCTGAAGGTGCCGGTGACGTGGTGTCCCATGGTAGGGTCGGCCTGTTGGGCCCAGGCTTTTGCGCCGCAGCCGAAAAGCAGGAGGAGCAGAAGGACCGGTTGTTGCATTTGGCGCATTAGCGGGGCTGTTGATTGTAGAAATCTATGATCTTAATGATTGCTCCTTCGGGGTCGTCGTTGTACTTGATGTCCTGGGAACGCATGAACTGGCGGATGGATTTTTTTTTGTCTTCGAGCAGTTTCAGGAGGCTATTCTCTGAGGAAAAGGGTCGGTTTTGGCCGTCGATGTTGAGAAAGTAGGTGTCGTGGATGGTGATGAAATGCTGGAGGGCGTCATATTGGATATTCTCTTCGATCTTTTTGGAACGGTGGACCAGGAAAGAGACGTGGCCTGGGCGGACGAGCTCGTAGAAACCGGAGGAACCTTCGATGCTGAGTTGGAAGAAGTGGTGGCGCCCAATCGTGAACTTTTGCACTTTATCGCTATAGATGCTGAGCAGTTGGCCTTTTGGATCGGTGACGATGAGCTGGTTGCGGACAAGGTCGAAGAGCAAAGGGACGCCGGTATAGTCGAGCCCGTCGAAGGTGAGTGAGCCGATAACGGAGAGGGGGGCGTTGAAGTAGGGATCGCCGCCCTGGAGGTTGCCGTCGTGCGGTTGATAGACGCGGCCGTTGTAGATGGCAGCCTCATCACCGACATGATCGTGGTACAAGGACAGGGCCGTGGCGCGGGCGGTGCTATCGTTTGATCCTTGTTGAGCTGCCAGGAAACCTGGCAGCACGAGGATGGAAACACATAAGGCCAGACAGTTAGCGAACCGGGTGGGCATAGCAATCGACTTAGTTGATCGCTAATATAACTAATTAGGGCTTAAAATTACCAGGGAACGTCTTTTTAAATTCGAGCCAGTCTGGTATGGAGACGTGCTCTACGTAGGGGTTGTCGGGATGGTTGCCGATGTATTCCTGGTGATAGGGTTCTGCCGGATAGAAGGTGGAAAAAGGCTTTACTTCGGTGACGATCTTCCGGGGGTATTTTTTGGCAGCCGTCAGGCGCGCGATCTCGTCCTCGATGATCTTTTTTTCCTGGTCGTTGCGGTAGAAGGCGATAGACCGGTATTGGGTGCCTTCGTCCGGTCCCTGGCGGTCGAGCTCGGTCGGGTCCATGGATGCGAAGTAGGCGGCAACGAGGGTCTTATAGGATATTTTGGCGGGATCGTAATATACCTGGACCGATTCGGCGTGGCCGGTGTTGCCGGTGCAGACTGCTTCGTAATTGGGATGCTTGTCCATGCCGCCGGAATAGCCGGAGACGGCGTCGCGGACGCCCACGAGGCTCTGGAACACCAGTTCCGAATGCCAGAAGCAACCTTCTGCAAAGGTGGCTACGGCTTCGTTGGAGGAAGGTTTGTCGGATTCTTTTGCCGGGAAGTGTATGGGCTGGGTCTGACCGCAGGCGGCCAGCAATAGAAAGGCGCTGAGGGCGAATAGTAGTTTCTTCATTGTTTTAATTGGTTTTTGCGTTCACAGGAGCTTGGCCGCCCGCGGGCACAAAGATAAGCGCGGCGGAATTCATGCAATAGCGTTTGCCGGTAGGTGCGGGGCCGTCATCGAAGACGTGTCCCAGGTGTGATCCGGTTTTGCTGTCGACCACTTCCACCCTTTCCATTCCATCGCTATTGTCCTTAACCAGTCGGACGGCGTCGGGATTGATGGGGGCATAGAAGCTGGGCCAGCCGGTATGAGAGTCGAATTTCGTGTCGGAGCTAAAAACGGGCTGGAGGGAGGCGGCGGAATAATAGGTTCCTTTTTGATAAAAGTGGTCGTATTTGCCGGTGCCGGATCTTTCGGTGCCCTGTTCCCTGAGGATATAGTATTGGTCGGGGGTGAGGCGGCTTTTCCATTCGGCGTCGGTGTAGACCAGGGGATATTTTGCTTTTGCCGATGCGACCGGGGGATCGGGAAAATTCTTGGACTGGGCTGCCGCGGGCAGGGCATAGACGAGAATGGCAAGAGCCAGGGTCGTATAGTTCATATTTTTGGAGTTTTACTATCCAGATTAACGTAAGAAAGGGTGCAAGGGTTTGTTAAAGGGCCAATTATGATGAATTTGTTAGGATTGTGCAACATTTGTGCAAGAGGGCCGTCCTATTGGAAACTGCGTTTCTCATGTTCAAAAACTATCTGAAAGTAGCTTTCCGCAACTTGTGGAAAAACAAGGCGTTCTCGTTCATTAATATTGTCGGTTTGGCGATAGGGATGGCGAGTGCTGTCCTGATCCTGCTTTGGATGCAGAATGAGGTTAGTTATGATGATTTCCATGAGAAAAAGGATCGGATCTATGAGCTATGGAACCGGGCGGAGTTCAGCGGGGCGGTGCACAGCTGGAATACAACGCCGAAGGTATTGGCCGCGGCCATGCAACGGGATCTGCCGGAAGTGGAGCATGCTGTGCGGGTGGACTGGGCTGGGCAGCATTTGTTTAGCGTGGGGGATAAACGGCTGATGATCCGGGGGAGTGCGGTGGATTCGATCTTCTTACAGGTTTTTAGTTTTCCGATGCTGCAAGGGGACGTAAAAACGGCCTTGAATGACGGGCATAGTATCGTCGTGACGCAATCGTTGGCTAAGACGCTTTTTGGGAATGCGGATGCCATGGGGAAGGTGGTGCGGATCGACAATAAGGAAAATTATCAGGTCACGGGAGTTATAAACGACCTGCCGAACAATACCAGGTTTGACTTCAAGTATCTGGTGCCCTGGACCTTTGTGCGGAAGGAGGGGAATGACGATAACAATTGGGGCAATAACAGTACGCGGACCTATGTACTGTTGAATCAGCATGCTTCGCTGGCTTCGATCGCGCCCAAGATGGAAGTTTACAAGCAACGGTATGACAGCTCGGAAAAGCGCTGGGCGATGTTCCTGTATCCCATGAACAGGTGGAGGCTGTATTCCCGTTTCGAAGGGTCTGTGGAAAGTGGGGGGCGGATTGTTTTTGTGCGGCTGTTCGGGATCGTGGCGGCGTTTATTCTGTTGATCGCGTGCATCAATTTTATGAACCTGAGCACGGCGAGGAGTGAGCGTCGGGCGAAGGAAGTGGGGATCAGGAAAGTGGTGGGTGCACCCAAGGGCGGGCTGATCGGTCAGTTCATAGGCGAGAGTGTGCTCTTGTCATTTTTGGCGGCAGTGTTGGCGATCGGGATCGTGGCCTTGAGTCTGCCGGGATTTAACAGGCTAACGGAGAAGCAGCTGTTCATTCCTTTTGGGAGTGTGGGATTTTGGGTAAGTGCTGTGGTATTTATCCTTTTCACCGGGTTGCTGGCGGGGAGTTATCCGGCTTTTTATCTGTCGTCGTTTCAGCCGGTCAAGGTGTTGAAGGGAAGTTTTAAGGCAGCGAATGCATTGGTGACGCCCAGAAAAATACTAGTGGTACTGCAGTTCACATTTGCGATCGTACTGATCATCTGCACGATCATTGTCAGGCAGCAGATCGATCATGCGCGGGAGCGGGAGAGCGGCTACGATCAGGGCAATCTTGTCTACCATTTTCTGACGGGTGACCTGGAGAAGAACTATGACCTGGTGCGGCAGGAGCTGTTGCGCTCGGGTGTCGCGAAGCAAGTCTGTAAGACGAGTTCTCCGATCACGGACAACTACAGCGATACCTGGGGTTTTGTGTGGGAGGGAAAGGACCCTAACGACAAGACGGATTTCCTGGTGGCTTGCGCGGACCGCAATTTTGCGGCGACCACGGGGCTGCAGTTGGTAAAGGGGCGGGACTTCGATCCGGATCATTATCCAACCGACTCTGCGGGGATCATCCTGAACGAGAGTGCAGTAAGGGCAATGCGTTTCAAGGAGCCGATCGGTCAGCGCATTATGGACGATACCCTGCATCTACATGTGATCGGGGTAGTGAAGGATTTCATCATCGAGTCGCCGTACTCGCCGATCAGGCCGATGGTCGTGCGCGGTGCACGCAATGGATGGTTCAGTACGATGCACATGCGGTTGAACAACAAAAATCTGGTAGCCGATAACCTGAAGAAAGCGGCGGCCATTTTCAAGCGGTATAATCCCGAGTACCCTTTTGAAAATCATTTTGTGGATGAGGACTATGCGTATAAGTTTGACGAGGAGAAGCGGACAGGGACGCTGGCGGGATTGTTTGCGGGGTTGACGGTGTTCATTTCCTGTCTTGGGTTGTTTGGGCTGGCGACTTATATGGCGGAGAACAGGATCAAGGAGATCGGAGTACGAAAAGTGCTTGGTGCTTCGGTGGCTGGGATCGCGACACTGTTGAGCAGGGACTTTCTGCAATTGGTGGTGCTGTCTTTTGCGTTTGCCGCGCCGGTGGCCTGGTTTGCGATGTACAAGTGGCTGCAGGGGTATCCTTACCGGGTGGCGATCGAGTGGTGGGTATTTGCGTTGGCTGCGGGGTTGTCGGTGGGCATCGCTGTAGTGACGGTTAGTTTTCAAGCCATCCGGGCGGCTACGGCGAATCCGGCGAAGAGCCTACGGTCTGAATAGGTACGGTTCTTGCTAAGAGTCATCACCCGGAATAGCTTAATTTTGGGTGAAACCACTTTATGAAAAAAGCCACTTTCTGCTTACCGGTAGTGCTGTCTGTGCTGGCTGTATCCGCCCAACGCGATTCTTCCAAAATAGATATCGGCCTGCTATCTCTGGACAAAGGGTTAACGCAGGCGATCAGCATTAAGGGTGCTGAATTGGAAAAGATGCCTTTTGTCAATTTAAGTGATGCCATTGCGGTCTGGTTATACGGAGCGTATACACGTCCGGGGACGCTGGCGTATGTCGTGGATGGCAATCCGGTCACCGATGTAAATATGTATCCCATTTTCGATATCGAGGAAGTGACGTTGGTGGAGAATGCGACAGCGGCGGCGGGCTATGGGGGGACGCAACAGGAACTCGTGGTGATCAGGACGAAGCGGGGGGCTGGCGACGGCGGGATGAGGGTCGCGGCTCAGACGGGGCTGGTGAATGCGGATAAGGTCGGGCAGCACACGAATACGGGTATCTATCATCAATATTATACGGCCGCTTACCACAATTTCAACAAGCTGAGTGTCGGCATTTCGGCGGATTGGGTAAGAGATGTAAACCCTGTGGCTGCGTTGAACGCCAAACAAGAGAATATTTCGAACGATCTGCAACGGTGGCGGCTGAACGGGTATCTTGTCTGGCGGCCGGCTAAGGGCAATTCTGTTGAGTTAAGGGTGGGCTATGCGCCGCAGCGGGTGAAGCAGTTGCTGGATACTTTCGGTAATCAGACTTCATTCAGGGATACTTTCAATATTCGCGGGCATTTGATCGTGCCTCAGCTGCGTTGGCATTGGGATCTGTTGCCGGGATTTACCAATTCGCTGCAGGCGGAATATCTTACTGCTTCACGGAACGAGCGCTATTCAATCTCTTCGGCGTACGAGGTTGACTCTACGAGCCAAAGTTCTTCCTACGCGGAATTGCGGGAATGGAGGGTCGGACAGGTATTCATCCGCGACAGGGTGGCGTATGAACGTGCCGTGGGCGCTTTTCATATCAGTCCCTCACTGAATTTTTTGTATGAGCATATCGATGAGCGTTCCGCCGATGCCACTACCACTGCCTATTACAGCGGCGGCGTTTTAGTGCCGGTCTATCCTGTTCTTGGTGCTTTGCAGAAGCAGAAAGGTGCGCTGTTCTTCGTGACGCCTGCTGTCGACTTTCGTTTGGGGAAAGCGTTTGACCTGCAAGCAGGGGTTCAAGTAAATGCCAGTCATCGACGGGATTCGGCTTCAAGGGAAGTTTTCCCGTTTGCGACGGTTGGCTTGGACGTCCTGCATTTTGGGCGGGCGGCCGGGAGAAGCAGCTTAAAAATTTTCGGTTCCTATGCGCAGCGGCCTAACGTTTTCCTGGACGACTATACACTGTATGACTTCTCCGGGGGCGGCGCCACGGGCTCATTGAATAGTGTTTACCATCCCAGCTCGTTGCCCGTAGACATAAGCACGAATGGCGGTGCCACCCAGGTAGTGCAAGTGCCGGTGCCACTGCCGCCGGTCTATTGGACCTGGGAAGCGGGCGTCGGTTTTGCGACCCCTGATGGCCGGTGGAACTTTCAATATGTTTTCGAGCGAAGGAATTTTTCTACTTCGGGAATGGCGTATGCAGGCAATTATGCCTTTGGCAACGTACCGGCTTATCCGGAGTGGCGGAGTGAGCTGAGCCATGCGGATGTACGGGTCAGGGTATTGGACGGAAAGGGTTTGAACTGGGTAACGGGTCTCAATGCCACCTCCTTGCGGAGTGACTTGGATTCGACTGGGCCTATCAGTTATATGTGGCCGATGGTGGGGGATGTTCGGACCCGCAAGGTTTCGTGGACGGGAGGATGGGTCAATAGACTGGAGGTTGGCCCGTTTACGGCGGGGATGGATCTGATGTATCATGTTGGGGAGCGGCAATCGGGCGTCAACGGCAGCGGCATCGCCGGATCATTTGGCCCCAAGGTGAATTCCTTGCTGGTGCCGAATGTGTATGCGGGCTACCGCCTGGAACTGCCCGGGGGCAGGGAATTGGCGTTTTTTTTGGAGAGCAGGGGGGTGGTGCGCAGCAAAAGCAACGACCTGTTGGATGATCGTCGCTATTATACGCTGGGCGGCAATTTATCTTTATAATCTGTTTATTCTTACTTGCTGCTCTGCCATTGGAATTTCCGGATGCCGACGACAGAAAAGACGATGATATAGCCGATGGTGGTCAGGAGCGCCATGTTAGACTGTGCCTTCCAGGCGCCGGGGTTGAGGGCGTCGGCGAGGATTCGTTGAACGACGCCGTAGGGGGACCATTTGGAGATATTGGAGGCGATCTGTCCGAGTTGGCCCAAGGAGGCGAACATGCCGGTCATGATGAACAGAAAGAAGACCAGCCGGGTCGTGACATTGACGGTCTCGGCGTTGCGGATGAGGCCGACGATCGTTTGGCCCAGGCTGAGGTAGACCGCGCCGCTTATCATAGCTGTCAGGAAAGTGAGGGCGTAGCTGGTCGGCTGCATACGGATATTATCGACCTGGTAGCCGACGATGAAGAGGGTGATGGTGACGATGGCGATCATAAGCAATTGGACAGCCAGGCGGCTGGCCATGATGGTCCAACGTGGTGCGGGAGTGATCCGGAGGCGCTGGAAGATGCCTTTGTCACGGTCGCGGGCGATGGAATTCGTATAGCCCATAAGGCCTATGGCGTTAAGACCGACGGTGATGCAGTTGGATAATACGAAAGGTGCGCCGAACCTTTCGATCAGGCCTTTCCAGGTGATGAGGATGATGGAGGGGATGAGGACCACCATGATACTGGCGCGTCGGTTGCGCCATTGGGTAGTGAGGTCGGCGCGGAGGAGATTTGAGAAGACAGCAGCCGTAGACGGCAGTGTAGTGGCCGGCGCGATGCGGTTGATGGGTTGGAGTGCAGCGGGAGGAGTTATGGCGGAAGACATGGTCATTTTGTTTTTAATGTAGATGTTTTAGGCCCGGATGGTGTCGCCTGTAAGGCCGATAAAGACGTCCTCGAGGGTGATACGGCCTTTCCGGGAAGCGCGGACGACCTCGGGTTTGTCACGGTTATTGTCGATGATGGCCTGTGGGGTATCCGTGGTGATGATCTGGCCGTGGTCGATGATGGCGATGCGGTCGCAGACGGACTCGGCCTCCTCCATGGAATGGGTCGTGAGGAGGATCGCGTGCCCTCGGTCGCGCATGGCCTCCATGCGTTCCCAGAGGTGGCGCCGGGACTGGGGGTCGAGGCCGGTTGTGGGTTCGTCCATGAGCACGAGGGGTGGGTTATGGATGGTGGCGATGACGAGTGACACGCGTTGTTGTTGTCCCCCGGACAGTTGGCCAAAGCGTTTAGCGCCTGCGTTCGGAAGCTTTATCTGGTCCAGGATATTGGCGATTTCGCCTTTGTCTAGTGGTACGCCATGTATGCCGGCGTAGAGCCGGATGATCTCGGTGATAGTCAGTTCGGCCTGGAAGCTGGTGGATTGCAGCTGTACGCCCATGGACGCGCGGGCGTAGAGGGCTTGTCGCTGGTTATCATAGCCGCCAACAGTGATGGTGCCGCCATTTGGGGTCAGCAGTCCTTCCACTGCGCTGAGGGTGCTGGTTTTTCCGGCGCCGTTTGGGCCGAGGAGTCCGAAGATCTCGCCGGGTTTGACCTGGAAGGAGACCTTTTTGACGGCCTGGAAGTTGCCGTAGCGGACGTCCAGGCTATTTACCTGGAGTACGGGTTGGTCGAAAGAATTGCTCATGGCTGCTAAGATAAAGCCATAACCCGGATGCGACAAGGGTTGGGCGGTCATTGGGCGCGAAAATGCCGGTGAATGGGTGGACCCGGGCGGTAAACGGGATTTTGTTACCTTTAGGATAAGCTTTTGGGGGGATGGGCGTCGGGGGGGGTGGGACTTTCTACATTGCGAAATAAAATTACCTATATGCGTTATCCAGCTGCTGTTTTTTTTGTTTTTGCTTTATGTGCGGGTTCGACAACCGTGCGTGCACAATCTTCTCTGAAGAATACTGCGTGGAAGTTTTACGTGGATGCTTTGCATGATACGTTGACCATGCATATCGGGGTCGATACGAGTTTTAGTTCTTCAAGCTCGGGGGATATCATTGTCCGTTCGACTTATAAGACGGCCGGGGATACGATCAGGATCAAGGATGTCGATGGTCAGTATCCGTGTACGGATGGGGAGGGGGTGTACAAATATGTGGTCGATGGGGATACGTTGACCTTTTTGCTGGTGGCCGATCCTTGTTATAACCGGAGTGGGGCATTGGTGGATACGAAGTTTAAGCGGACGACAGTTAAGTAGATAGAAAACCCGGGCATGTGCCCGGGCTCTTTTTTATGGGATGATTTAGAGAGACGTTACGGTCGTGTTCTCAGTAACGGTCTTTACAACCTGGAAGTGACGAACGACATCGTTGCCTGTAGAGCCGCGAACGATAAAAGTCGGCTGGATCTCGGTGTCGGTATTTTCGAAGTATACATTCTTTGCGAAGTGTGTTTCGCTGAACTGTTGGTGATAGACAACATCTCCGGCGTCATTCTTAATGATCAGGGAGAATTTTTCGCCTGTTGGGTTGTCGAATACAACCTGGAAGACGACCTGATTGTTGGTAGTACCAACGTACTTAACGGATACCTGAGCGTCAGTCAGGGTAGAAACCTTCTTGGAACCGCCCCCGTTTGCGTGGCTGGCCAAAGGATTTGCTACGAGAACGACTACTGCGGTAAATGCGACTGCGATGATTTTTGCTACTGCTTTCATGATTATTGTATTTTATATTTACGAAATTGTTAACTAAAAAAAGTTTTGCGGCAAATTTCGTTAGAAGCGGCAGGCGAGTCGTTAAGGAGTGGCAGGCGGGAGTCGTTGGAGTGTGTTGTGGGAGAGCTATCATCCCTTTCGTTGCACAAATGTAGAACGAGATCAGGGCGCATACAAACACAGTTTAAGGCTTTTTTATTATGCCAACCGGGTTAGTGGACTATTTAAGTGAATGACTTTTAATCGGTTGTGATGGCATGCGGGATGATAACCAACTCTTTTTGGCACCCCGAAAAAAGGGTCTATTTTTATTCAATTACAATTTTTTATGAGAAAAATACTTTTGCCGGCAATGCTGGCTGTGGTGTTCGCGACGGTCGCCAATGCACAGGATCACCCGTTGTGGCTGCGGTATCCTGCGATCTCTCCCGATGGAGGCACGATCCTATTTAGCTACAAGGGGGACATCTATAGAGTGTCCTCCAAAGGGGGTGATGCGGTGCCGTTGACTATAAGTGAATCGTATGAATATGCGCCGGTTTGGTCACATGACGGGAAGTGGATCGCTTTTGCGTCAGACAGGTACGGGAATTTTGATGTTTTTGTGATGCCGTCTTCGGGAGGAGAGGCCAGGAGGCTCACTTATTTTTCCGGGAATGAACTGCCGAGTAGTTTTTCAGCGGATGACAAGCGGGTATTTTTTTCGGCTTCGCGGCAGGACCTGGTGACGGATGCGCAATTTCCGACGCCGGTTTTATCCGAACTGTATAGTGTCGCGGCAGGCGGGGGCAGAGTGAGCCAGGTATTGCCGGTGCCGGCCTTGAATGCGACGGTGAATGGCGGCGGGGACAAGATCATTTTTGAGGATCAGAAGGGCTATGAGAGTGACTGGCGCAAGCATCATACTTCTTCAGTTACACGGGATATCTGGGTGTATGACATGAAAGGAGGTAAGTATACGAAGCTTACGAGTTTCAAGGGGGAGGACAAGAACCCGGTTTTTGGGGGAGATGACAAGGACTATTATTACTTGAGTGAGCAGGGTGGAAGTTTCAATGTATATAAAAGCTCGTTTGCCGATCCGGCGGCGGTGGTGGCCCTTACGCATTTTAGCAAACATCCCGTGAGGTTTCTTACGCGTGCGAAGGACAATTCCCTGTGTTTTGGGTTTGACGGGGATATCTATACGCAGCGGGTCGGTGAGGAGCCACAACGGGTGGCGATCCGGATAATGGAAGACGGGCGGTCGAATCTGGAAAAGATCCTGCCGGTCAATGGCGGTGTGACGGAAATGAAGCTGTCGCCCAATGGGAAGGAGATCGCTTTCGTGTTCCGGGGGGAGATATTTGTGACGAGTGTGGACGGGGGGATCACCAAGCGGATCACTAATACGCCCTGGCAGGAGCGGAGTGTCAGTTTTAGTCCGGACGGCCGGAGCCTGCTTTTTGCGGCCGAGAAGAACAGCAATTGGAATATCTATACGCTGTCTATTGCCCGAAAAGAGGAGCCCTATTTTTTTGCGTCGACGGTATTGAAGGAGGACGTGGTCGTGGCCACGCCGGCAGAGGAATTTCAGCCAACTTTTTCGCCGGATGGCAAAGAAGTTGGTTATCTGGAGGACCGGGTTACCCTGAAGGTAATCAACCTGGCCAGTAAGCGGAGCAGGTTAATCCTGTCTGCGGATAAGAACTATTCTTATGCAGATGGGGATCAGTATTATCAATGGTCGCCGGACGGGAAGTGGTTCCTGGTGCAGTATGGGTTACCGGAGCGCGTGCAGACCCCTGAGGTGGGATTGGTGGCGGCAGATGGGAAATCACCTGTCGTGGATCTGACGCTAAGCGGCTACAACGACGTTTCGCCGAAATGGTCGATGGATGGGAAGATGATGATCTGGGGCTCGGACCGAGAAGGTGCGAGGCAGCAGGCTGGGTATACCATTACCGCGGATGTCTTTGGGCTTTTCTTTTCGAAGGAAGCGTTTGACCGTTTCAAGCTATCGAAGGAGGACCTGGCGTTGATGAAGGAAGTGGAGGACAAGGAGAAGAAGGATGCGGGCGAGAAATCCAAGGACGAGGGTAAGAAGAAGAAGGGGGATACGACGAAGAAGGATTCTGTGAAGCCAATCAATATTGATTGGGATCATTTGACGGACCGTAAGCTGCGATTGACCACGCATACGTCGGATGCCGCGGATTGGCTGTTGAGCAAGGATGGGGAGAAATTGTATTATCTGAGTCGTTTCGAGAAAGGGTACGACCTGTGGGTGACGGAAATGCGGACGAAGGAAACGAAGCTGTTCGCCAAGCTTGGGGCGCGCTACGCGGGGATGGAATTGTCGCCGGATGGAAAGTCGATCTTCGTGTTGGCGGAGGGGAGGATAACGAAGATCGATGCGGAGAATGGCAAGGCGGAGCCGATCGGCATCAATGGGGAGATGGCTTTGAAAGAAGGGGATGAGAAGGCATATATCTTTGACCATGCCTGGCGGCAGATGAAGGAGAAGTTCTATGTCGTGAATATGAACGGGATCGATTGGGAATTCTATTATTCGGCGTATAAGAAGTTCCTGCCGTTTATCAACAATGACTATGACTTTGCGGAGATGTTAAGTGAAATGTTGGGTGAATTGGATGTTTCGCATACGGGGTGTTATTATGCCGGCGCCGGTGGTCCGACGGGTGATCAGACGGCCAGTCTGGGTATTTTTTATGACTACAGTTATACCGGACCTGGGTTGCGGATTGCTGAAGTGATCCCGGGTGGTCCATTGGACAAGCATTCGGAGAAGATCAAGCCGGGCGTGATCCTGGAAAAGATCGATGGCGAGGCTATTACGGATACGGTGGATCATTATATGTACCTGAACCGAAAAGTGGGGAAGCTGATCTTATTGTCCTTGTATGATCCGGCGACTGGGGCCCGGTGGGAGGAGACCACTAAGCCGATCGGTCTGAGAGCGGAGTCAGAGCTTTTGTATAAGCGGTGGGTGGAATTGCGGCGGAAGGAGACGGATTCGTTATCGCAGGGACGGGTTGGTTATATCCACGTGCGGGCGATGGATGACGGGAGTATGCGGACGGTCTTTGAGGAAGCGTTGGGCAGGAATGTCGGGAAAGAAGCTTTGGTGATAGACACGCGATGGAACGGGGGTGGGAATATTCATGACCAGCTATCGGATTTCCTGAACGGGAAGAAGATATTTGATATTATTCCGCATGGTCAGTATGTAGGCTCGGCTCCTGAGGACAAATGGTTGAAGCCGTCGATTGTGTTGATCGGGGAGTCCAACTATTCGGATGCGCATCTTTTTCCGGCGGAGTACAAATTGAAAAGTATCGGCAAAACGGTTGGTATGCCTGTTCCGGGCACGGGGACGTTCGTGTGGTGGGAAGAGCAGATCGATCCAAAGTTGGTGTTTGGAATGCCAATGGGGGGCTGGAGGGCGCCGGACGGGTTGTTTGAGGAAGGGCATCAATTGGAACCGGATATCATGGTGCGGAATGAGCCGCAAGTGATCTCGATGGGTCATGACCAGCAGGTGGAAGCGGCGGTAAAGGAATTGTTGAAGCAATAATAATTTAGCGCAAAGCGGGGCTGGTGATTCGGTGGCCCCATTTCTCAAGCATATAGGTCAACTGGTCGAGGTCGACGGGTTTGCTGAGGTAGTCGTTCATGCCGGTGGCCAGGCAATCCTCACGGTCCTTGCGGGTGGCGTTGGCCGTTATCGCGATGATGACGGGCTGTACGCTTTTACTGGCACGGATGAGACGTGTGGCTTCCAGGCCGTCCATTTCGGGCATTTGGATATCCATGAATACGAGGTCGTAGCTGTCCTTCTTGAGTTGTTCGAGGACTTCTTTGCCATTGGCGGCTATGCATGGCTCATAACCCATTTTATTGAGGATGATGAGGGCCAACTGCTGGTTGATCGGGTTGTCTTCAGCCAGGAGAATGCGGAGCGGATATTTTCCGGCCAGGTGTGGGATAGCGGGGGCTGAAGCGGGCACGTTCCTGATCATGACGGGTCTGGTAAGGATAGTGAACGTGAAAGCCGAGCCCAGGCCGGGTTGGCTTTCCACGGTGAAGTGACCGTTCATCAATTGCACCAATCTGTCGGATATGGAGAGGCCGAGGCCGATGCCGCCGTATTTGCGGGTTACGGAGGAGTCGACCTGTGAGAAAGGTTTGAAGAGGCGATGGAATTGGCTCGGCAAGATGCCGATGCCGGTATCTTTTACTTCGAAGCCAAGCAAATGCCGGCCGGGGAGAGCGCCTTCCGGAAGAGGGCCGTGAAAGACGCGGACGCAGATCTCTCCTTCGCGTGTGAATTTAACGGCGTTGCCTACGAGATTGATCAGGATCTGCCGCAGGCGTTGGCCATCGGTGAGGATGCGGGCCGGGACATCTTCTTCGATCTGAGTATGGAGGAGGATGCCGGCGTTGAGGGTCCTGGAAGCGAATATCTCGAGAACGCCTTCCACGCAGGCGCGCAGGTCGATGGATCTTTCTTCGAGGTCGATCTTGCCTGACTCTATGGCGGAGAAGTCTAGTATATTATTGATAACGGTCAGCAGGGTATCGCCGCAGCTTCTGATGGTATCGATGTAGCCGCGTTGTTCTTTATTGAGCGCGGTGGTGTCCAGCAGGGACGTCATGCCCATTATACCGTTCATGGGGGTACGGATCTCGTGGGACATATTGGTCAGGAAGAAGCTTTTGGCGCGAAGGGCTTCATCGGTGAGGCGGGCCTGTTGGTCTACTTGCAGCCGGAGTTGGGCCGCGCGGGCCTTGAGGCGGCGGATCGTCAGCAGGCAGCTGATCAAGGCGGCAGCGCCCGCACCAATGGTTATCCCTGCCGCTATATCCATTAGGGAATGCCCGCTGTGCGGGAAGACAAATAGGTAGGCCAAACGTGTTGTTTTATCGAGTATGGACAACATCGGCTAGGGTTTCAGCGCTTTAACAATCAATATCATACAACACTGGGTCCGGAAGTTAACGGCAACTGGATGGTAATATTTTTTTGGCCGCTGCCTTTTTTGGCGAGCATAAGGGTTTTTTCTTAGTTGCTAGTCCGTCAAAGCGCACTAAAAGGCACAGTTAGGGGTAGTAGGGGAAAGAGCGGGTGCCGCGATGGCAGCTCTCCTGTCAGTCGGCGCTTGAGGGAATAGGGGATAAGTGAGAATAGCGAAATGATAATCAAGCGAGTGCAAATTTTCACATTTTCTTAGGTTATCGGCTGGTAAATAGAATGTTATAGATTGGTTATAAGCTGCCACTACCATATAACCTCGAACGATTTTTGCACTCTTATATACTAAAACAAAACAACTCAAGATATGAAAACGATGAAACAGCAAAACAGAAGAAACAGGGACAGGATGAGGCTTGGCAAAAGTTTATTCATCTTGTTGTTCTCGGTTGGTCTTACCATTGGTGCATCAGCTCAGCGGTTTGGCGGACATGGCGGTGGTGTGGCCTTCGGTCATGGTGGATACTATGGTGGGGGATATTATCCTCGTACCTATGTAGGGGTCGGGTTCGGATTGGGTTATCCCTATGGCTATTATGGCGCCTACGGTTATCCTTACGCATATCCTCCTTATTACTATGGTTATGGCGCGATGCCTACTCAATTGGAATTGCAGATCAAGGAGGTTAAGCAGGACTATGACCAGCAGATCAAGGATGTCCGGCATGACAAAGCGCTCACACATCGTGAAAAGCGGCAGAAGATCGACCAGTTGAAAGTGGACCGGGATAATGCGGTGATACAGGCAAGGCATGATTATTTTAATCGTTCCAGGCAGTATTACCGGCAGCAGGGTAATGGCAATCAAAACCAGCCCAATCAGCAGAACCAGTATCCGTCCACCCAGCCGGCGCAGCCAAAAGGCGGGTCTTCCAGCAATGAGGGACCGGAGTACCAGGACCAGGGCACTAATACGACGGGTTCAAAATAATACGGTTTTTATGACGAGTAGAAAGCCATCCTTCGGGATGGCTTTTGTAATTTAGGGAATGGGAAATTTTTCTGGGAGGGTGGTTTGGATCACGGGTGCCTCTTCGGGGATAGGCGAAGCATTGGCTTATGCTTTTTCCGCTGCGGGGGCGCGGGTTTTATTGTCCAGCAGGCGCACGGAGGAGTTGGAGCGGGTGAAGTTGGCTTGTGCCCATCCAGGTAAGGCGCGGGTATTGCCGATGGATCTCATGGACATTGGGGCTTTTGGAGCGCGGGTAGCAGAGGCCATCGGCGCTTTTGGTCAGGTGGACATCATGATCCACAATGGCGGGATCACGCAGCGTTCGTCGGTGATCGAGACGGAACTGTCGGTGCACCGGAAGGTGATGGAGTTAAACTATTTTAGTTATGTGGCGTTGACACGGGAGATATTGGGGCATTTTTTGGAGCGCAAGGCGGGGCATTTGGTGGTCATGAGCAGTGTGATGGGCAAGATCGGTACGCCGATGCGATCGGCTTATGCGGCCGCCAAACATGCATTGCACGGATTTTTTGATTGTCTGCGGGCCGAAGTAGCCGCGATGAATGTGCAGGTGACGATCTTTACCCCGGGATATATCCGGACCAATATTTCGCAAAACGCGTTGACGAAGGATGGGACCCCGATGGGGACGGCCTCGGAAAATATCGAGAAGGGTTTTGCCGTGGATAAGGCTGCGGCTCAAATGCTGCGTGGGATCGAACGGGGGGTATATGAGGCTTATATCGGCAAGTCGGGTGGAGAGGAGCGGTTGGCATTGCTCGTAAATCGATTGGCGCCGGGCGTGCTCGCGCGGATGGCGCGGAAGCGGTCGCCAAAATGATCATTTCGGCGAAGCGATGGTGTTTAAGGCGTATAGTATGATATTGACCCCGAATTTTGTATTGTCCTCCGCCAGGAAGCGTTTGTTGCGAAAGTCATAATCCCATTCACAGCCATAGTCTTTATTGCTATAGAGTACACCGATGCGGCCATTGACCATGATGGCCTTGAGGTAATCGTGTACCAGGTCGTCGCCCCAGCCGTTGAGTTCGAAGGTGGTATTGGGCGGTCCTTTTTCGAAATGGAAGAAGGCGTTGTAGAGGGCGTGGTTCTTGGGGATCTTCTTGAGGGAGTCGGGGCCAAACAGGTGGTTCATCTCGGTTTCGAAGGACTTTGCGAAGAGTCCATCGATATCGTGGTTGCAGTCATCGGCGAAGACAAAGCCGCCATTTTCGACAAAGTTGCGGAAGTTGGCACTTTCCTGGGCATTGAACTGCACGAGTTTGTGGCCGCTAATATAGGCGAATGGGTAGTGAAAGATCTCCGGGCTATCCAGGTCGAGCACCTTTTCCTGGAGGTTGACGGGTATGGTGGTGTATTCGATAAGGGAATTCAGCAAATTGGTGGGCATGCGCTGGTCGGTGTCCCAGTCACCGGACTTATAACGGAGCCGCATGAAAGTAAATTTGTCTTCGGGGGAGCTGTTCACCGTTCCTGGAATTTTTTTAAAGTTGCCAAATTTATCTTTAATTTCCTTGTTCGGTCAGGTTTATTTCCACTCTTCTTGCCTGGTGGTTGATGGACAAATGGCTGCACGATCTTGCAAACTATATGCCTGACAAATGAGCGGGTCATTATTTCAACTATAAACCATTCGATTTGGAACTCGTGGAAAGCCAAGTGCAGTCACTACTGGGAAAACTTACACTATTAAAAAAAGAGATCGGCAAAGTCATCGTGGGGCAGGAAGCCATTGTAGAGGAGATACTGGTGGCCTTGCTGGCAGGCGGGCACTGTCTGTTGGAAGGGGTTCCGGGATTGGCTAAAACGCTGATGGTCCGGACCCTTGCGCAGGCGCTCCATCTTTCATTCAGGCGTATCCAGTTCACGCCAGACCTGATGCCTACGGATATTCTGGGTACGGAAATACTGGAAGAGGACCACACCACAGGGCGACGTTTCTTTAAATTCAACAAGGGGCCATTGTTTGCCAATATTGTGCTGGCGGATGAGATCAACCGTACGCCGCCGAAGACGCAATCGGCCTTGCTGGAGGCCATGCAGGAATTCGAGGTCACCTATGGTGGCCAGACCTATCTGCTGGACAGGCCCTTTTTTATTCTGGCTACGCAAAATCCCATTGAACAAGCCGGCACATATCCGCTGCCCGAGGCGCAGCTGGACCGGTTTCTATTGTATATAAAGATCGGCTATCCGGGTGCTTCGGAAGAAATGGCTATACTTAGTCACACTACGGGAACCAGGCGTCCTCATGTCGAGCCCGTGCTTGGCGGACCCGAGATCAGGCAATTACAGGAACTGGTGAGGGAGGTGAGTATCAGTGAGGAGTTGGTGCGGTATGTGACGGAGCTGATCAGGGCGACGCGTCCGGATACGACGGAGCATGGGTATGTGAAGGAGTGGGTGCGCTGGGGCGCCGGGCCGCGGGCGGGGCAGGCCCTGATATTGACTGCCAAAGCCCGGGCGTTGTTGCATCAGCGATATGCCGTTGTTGCGGAAGACATCCATGCCATGGCGTTGCCGGTTTTGCGTCACCGGGTGCTGTTAAATTTTAAAGCGGAAGCGGAAAATATTTCCTCAGATGATGTCACGCGTCACCTGGTAAAGGCGGTGGAGCGGGCGGGAGGAAGACTCAAATGAGGTGGCAGGACATCATAGCCATCAAGGACCTGTCGCTGGCGGCCCGCCAGACGATCGACGGTTTTATGGCGGGTATCAATCGGAGCAAAGTGAAGGGTGTAGGGTTGGAATTCAGCCAGTATCGCAGCTATCAGCCGGGCGACGATCTGCGTTGGCTGGACTGGAAGCGGTATGCACGATCGGACCGGTATTATATCCGGGAGTCTGAGATCGAGACGAGTATCGGTGTGCGGCTGCTCGTGGATGCGAGCCGGTCGATGGAGCATTGGGAAGGGGCTGCATCCGGCGGCGGTGCGTCCGGCGGAGGGTTTACGAAATTAGATTATGCGAAACATCTGGCTGCCGCACTGGCGTGGCTGGCGAACCAGCAAGGGGATGCGTTGGGTTTATATGTGTTTCGGGAGGGACAGGTCTTCTCTTTGCCGGCGCGTAAAGACCCGCAACATCTGGCGCGGCTTTTTCATCAGTTGGAGACAGTGGAAGCGGGCGGTGTGATCGGCGATCCTATCGGGTACAAGCATATCTTTTTAGGTGAGCAAAAACGGGAGCTGCTGATCTTTGTCACCGATCTGTATGAGCGGAAGGGAGAGATCGACGAGCTGCTTGGATTGCTAGCCTCGTTGCGTCATGAGATCATCGTCTTTCATGTAATGGGCGGTAATGAGATAGCCGGGAACTATACCGGGTGGTCAGAAGTCGAGGACCTGGAAACGGGGGAACGCAAACCGGTGGGTGGTGTGGCCGGCGGGGAGGAATACAAACAGCGGGTGCAGGAATGGTTGTCTGCGGTACGAACGCGGCTGCTCGACCGGCAAATAGCTTATCAGCTCATGCGCATGGACCAGCCCTTGGACCAGGCGCTGCGGGATTTTTTAAAACTAAGACAACAATTTACCGGATAGGGATGCTTCAACTGCTACAACCGATATGGCTGGCTGCTGCGGCTGCGATCTCCGTTCCGGTGGCGTTGCATCTGTGGAATGATAGGCGGGGTAAGGTGCTGCGGATCGGGAGTGTGGCGCTGCTATCCGGGGAAACGAAGCGCCTGGCCTGGAGCCGGCGGATCACGCAGTGGTGGCTGCTGCTGCTGCGTTGTCTGTTGTTGCTGGCATTGGCCTTTTTGCTGGCGGGCCCGTATTGGACGAGGATGGCGGCGAAAGGAAAGGGTTGGGTGTTGGTGGAAGGCTCAGGCGGGGCCTTTGCGCAGGTTATCGACTCGTTGGTGAAGGCGGGCTATGAGCGGCACGAACTGGGTGGGGGAGCCAATAACTGGGCCGGGTTCCGGGAGGCGGATAGTATGGCGTTGCCGGGCAGGGCCTTCTATATTTTTTCTACTGCGTTGGAGGGTAGGTTTTCAGGTTCGCGGCCGTCGACGGACCGGGAAGTTCATTGGGAAGTGTATGCGCCTGCGGACTCGGTGACGCATTGGGTGCAATCGGCGTGGCCGTCGTTGGCCGATAGCGTTACGGTTTTGGAGGGAAATAGTCGGGCTACGGGGACTGTATGGGCCAGGCGGGTTGTTGCCGCAAGTGAGAGGCGGGGGGCGAAAATAGATACGGCCGCTATTCGGGTGAGGGTCGTTGCCGATGGCGGGTTTGCGGCTGACGGAAAGTATATTGAGGCGTCGGTGAAGGCTTTGCGTCGGGTGACGGGAAGGAATATCATCATTGGTGACGGCGGGTGGTTGTTTTGGTTGTCGGCGCGGCCGGTTGTGGGGAAGGGGTATGAATGGATCTGGTGTTATGCGCAGGGCAAAGAAGTGGAGGTGGACACCTGGATGGAGGGGGTGCACATTTCGCAGGAAATTGTTTCTGAGGGGGAGCCGGTATGGCGGGATGGATTTGGAAGGGCAGTGTTATCGAAAGAAGGGAATGTATTTCGGTTTTATAGCAGACTCAATCCCAACTGGGGAGACCTTCCCTGGAGTGGGCGGCTGCCGGTTTTACTGGGAGGGTTGATGTTACAAGACGAGCAGGCAGGGGGTTTGGACAGGAGGGTGCTCGATGTGGCGCAGATCAGGCCTGTTTTGCGGGTTGGGGGGCGCAGGACACCGGGTGTAGAGCGGATCGATCTTGGTCCTGCTACTTGGGTGCTGATATTGTCGATCTTTTTGTTGGAGCGGATAAAAGCCAATCAGTATGGGAAGGCTTGAACTACTGCATAGGAGGTGGAAGAGGGAAGGCCTGCTCTATTGCGGGCTTTTGGCGTTGGCGGTAAGTGTGGTGTTTTGGGCGGTCATGCACCTGCTTTTGGGATGGTCCTGGCGGCTAGGGCTTTTTGTGCTGGGGGTCTCTGTTGTGTTGGCGTTGGTGCGTTTTCCTTATTGGCGGTTAACCATTGCGGATATAGCGGTTTTTTTGAATGGCCGCTTGCCGGAGCTGGAAGACAGCTGTGGGCTTTTGCTGCGACCTGCGGGGGAGCTTACGAGGCTTGAGCGGCTGCAGGTTGTGCGGGTCGAGGAAAGGATTGGAAAGCTCGAGATGCCGAAGCCATTTTCGCGGCGGCTTTTTGTTGCGGCGGGATGGTTGGGATTGGCGCTCCTGCTAAGTGGCGGGCTTAGCTTGATGGGCGGGCGGAGGGTCGTGTCAATGAAGGCCCTTTCTGCGGTGCCGGCAAGTGTAAGGGAGCCCCTGGTTCCAGGGTTGAAGACGGTGACCGTGCGGGTCCTTGCGCCTGCATATACAGGTAAGGCCGTGCGGGAACAACATGATCTGAATGTACAAGCGGAATCGGGTGCGGTCGTGGATTGGGAACTGGTGACCGATACGCCGGTAGATACGGTAAGCTTTTTTGTCAATGATAGCGTGCGGTGGTGCCTGCGGCCGGAGGACGCCGGTAAGACCGTATGGCGGCTCTCGAAGCCGGCTTTGAGGCCGGCGTTTTATGAGGTGAAGGTGGGGACTGTGTTATCACCGCTGTATAAATTGGAGATCATACCGGATATGGCGCCGAAGATCGTTATCCGCCGGCCTGCCTCCTATACGATGATCGACTATGGCGAACCGGAGGTGATACCGCTGGTGGCGGAGCTGCGGGATGACTATGGCATCGTCGATGCCAGTATAATGGCGACTGTATCGAGTGGCAAGGGCGAAGCGGTTAAGTTCAAGGAGCAGGAGCTTCGCTGGAATGGGAGCTTTGGCGGAAGGTCATACGACCTGAATAAGGTGTTGGACCTCCCGGCGTTAGGATTGAAGCCGGGGGACGAACTATATTTTTACTGTAAGGCCAGGGATAATCACGGACAGGAGGCGAAGTCGGAAACCTATATCATTGCCCTGGCAGATACGGCGCAGCTGATGAGTCTGCAGGGGATGACGCTGGCTACGGATGTCAAGCCGGAATTTTTCAGGAGCGAGCGGCAGATCATTATCGAGGCCGAACAGCTTTTGGCGGGTAAGGATACGATCGGTGCGGCGGCCTTTAATAATAAAAGCAACGATCTGGGGATAGATCAGAAATTACTGCGACTGCGGTACGGGAAATTCCTGGGTGAGGAAGCGGAAGAAGGCGGGGGAGCAGGGTTGGACACTGTTTCGTTTGGGACGTTTGGAGATGCTACGAAGATATTGGACGTATACACAGACAAACATGACAATGCCGAAGACGCCAGTTTTTTTGAACCGGGTGTCAAGGCGCAGCTGAAAGCGACGTTGAATGAGATGTGGGATGCGGAACGGCAGCTGCGGAGCTTCAAACCGCGGGAGGCCTTGCCCTATTGCTATAAAGCGTTGAGGCTATTAAAAGACTTGCAACAGCAATCGCGGGCGTTCGTGGCAAAGACGGGCGTCAAGATGACGCCGTTGAATCGGGACAAGCGGTTGACGGGGGAGTTGGGGGCTATTTTGCCGCCGGGTCAGGAAGTCACAAAGGCGGTGGGGGTGTCTGAAGAAGATGTGTTGAGAAGTGGTTTGGCGGTATTGGAGGGGATCCGGCACGGTATCGTGCTTTCGGCGGGAGACCGGGTCCTTTTGATGCAGGTAGAGCGGCGGCTTGGGGCCGAAGCGGCTGTGCGGCCTGGAAAGTTCCTGCCGGGTTTGGTGTCGTTGCGGAAGGTGGTGGACGGGGGGCGTATGGCTGCGGGTGAAGTGGTTGTGGCGGAGCAAGGAATTGCTGCATTGTTGCCGGTGGCCCAGGCTTCGCCGCAGGTTCTGCGCCGCGTGGCGGATGGGGGATTGGAACAAATTTATTTTCGATCGATCAAATGACGGGTTGGATGTATATCGTAATGGGGCTTTGCCTGTTGTTGTTGCTTTGGCTGTTGGTGCAGGAAGTCCGGCAAAAGCGGAAATCGCTTTTGTTGGTGCGCTTGGGAGCGGTGTTGCTGGCGGTAGTGGCGTTGGCGGGTTTGGCGTTGCCGCTTGGTCGTTGGCGGGAGCGGCAGATAGTTGCGGAAGTCAGACAGGCGCCCAAATCAGCGGAGCGCCAGTCCGACGGGATTGCAGCGCACCAGGCGCCGGCGGGTATAGTGGCGGTGGACTGGCGCCGGCGGATTGGTAAGGGAGAACCATTGCAGGTGCAAGGGCGTTGGGCGGGGAGCAAGGTGAAGATATTATTGATGGGCATGGGGACCGTGTTGGATTCTGCGGATGTCAGCGATGAATTTGAGTTGCGGGCGGTGCCGTCGGTTGTGGGCAGGGCGGTGTTTGACCTTATGGTGCTGGCGGGTCGTGACACAGTGGAGCGGGAGGAAGTGCCGGTTGAAGTGGTCGAGGGAAAGCCGTTGAAGATATTGGTGTTGGCGAACTCGCCGGATTTTGACAATACTTTTTTGATGAACTGGCTGGGTAAGGAAGGGAATGCCGTGGCGGGCAAGGTTGCGGTAAGCAGGGGGAAATATCAGTTGAGTTTTGTGAATATGGAGCGACGATCGTTGGAGGCGCTGGACGGCTTCGACCTGGTGATCGCGGATTCGTCCGAGGTGACACCTGTTTTGTGGCGGCAAGTGGAGGAGAAGGGGTTGGGGCTGTTGATCAGGGTCGACAGCGCGGTACGGATCGGGCGGCCGGGGATGCGGGTGTTGGAGCGGGACAGTGCGGGCAGGGTGGTGGCGGGGGTAATGCTGGCCGGCGCCGGGAAGGTGATCTATTCGGCAGCGAACACGAGCTATAGTCAGTGGCTGGCGGGGCGGAAGAATGAATATGCTGTCCATTGGACCATGCTGTTGCGGCAAGCGGCAAAGTCGGGAGAGCAGGAGGACGCGTGGACATGTCTGCCGGCGCTGCCGAGGGTGGATGAACCGGAAGTATTGGAGCTGGCAAGCGAACGGCCGGAGCCGGAGGGGCTTGTAGGGAATACGGCGGTCTACCTGGCGGAGGATGCTGCTTTGTCGTATCATTGGAAGGGTCGATATTGGCCGGCGTCGCCGGGTTGGCAAGCTGTGCGGGTGCCTGGTGGCGACACGAGTTGGAACTATGTGTGGGGCGAGGGGGCTTGGAAAGGGATCCGCCCTGCAAAGGTTGTGAGTAGGAAGGGGACGGGTAAGACGGTCAGGGAATGGATCCTCTTTCCGCGCTGGATATTATATGCGATCTTTTTGTTGTCCGTGTTTTTTTTATGGGTTGAGAGAAAGATTGTCGGGATGAATGGGTAAACATTAAAATAAAAGTTTAATAGCTTGTGATATGAAAAGAAAAGAATTTCTACACATGACGGGCATGGGACTGGGGTCCCTGGTGATACCTAAACTTCCCTTCGGTTCGAGGATGATCGACCCGGCGGAGGCGCTGCAGGGCGGCCTGGATGTGGCTGCCAAAAAGCAATTGGCCGACATCGCCCTGAATGCTGCCAAATCTGGCGGCGCCTCTTATGCCGACGTTCGGATCGGCAGATACCTGAATCAATTCGTAGTGACGCGGGAGAAGCGGGTACAGGCGATCGCCAACACGGAATCGTTTGGGGTAGGGATCAGGGTCATCGCGAATGGGAGTTGGGGATTTGCGGCTACGAACGACGTGACCCCGGCGGGGATCGCGAAGACGGCAGCGACGGCGGTGGCGGTGGCGAAGGCCAATGCGAAGATCATCACCGAGCCGGTGCAACTGGCGCCCCAACAAGGGTATGGGGAGGTGAGTTGGAAGACACCGATCGTCATGAGTTCCTTTGATGTACCGCTGGCGGAAAAGATCGATCTGTTGATGCAGGTGAACGGGGCTGCGCTTGCGGGCGGTGCTAATTTTATCAATTCGGCTATTTTTTCCGTCAATGAGCAGAAGTATTTTGCCAGTACGGATGGCAGTTATATCGATCAGGACATCCATCGGATCTATCCCAATTTCAACGTAACCAGGATCGACAAGGCTTCGGGAAAGTTCCAGACGCGGCGGTCGCTCAGTTCGCCGGTGGGTATGGGTTATGAATACCTGACGCCGACACCGGAAAGTAAGGTAACGGGTGTTGTGACGCGGTACAAGGGCCGGTACGACATGTTGGAAGATGTCAGGAATGCGACGGCGGATGTTGCGCAGAAGATCACGGCGAAGAGTGTGGAACCGGGCAAATATGATCTGGTGCTCGATCCTTCGCATCTTTGGCTGACCATTCATGAATCGGTGGCGCATCCGACGGAGCTGGACCGGGTATTGGGGTATGAGGCCAACTATGCAGGGACGAGTTTCCTGTCATTGGACAAGTGGAAGTCGGGTAATTTCCATTACGGCAGCAAACTGATGAATATCGCGGCGGACAAACTGCAGCCGGGGAGTCTGGGCGCCGTGGGCTATGACGACGAGGGAGTAAAGTGCGGGAGTTGGGATCTTGTGAAGGAAGGGGTACTGGTGAACTACCAGGCCATCCGGGATCAGGCGCATATCATCGGATTGAAACACAGCCAGGGCTGTTGCTATGCGCAAAGTTGGTCCGACGTTCAATTTCAGCGGATGCCGAATGTCTCGTTGCAGCCGGGGAAGGACAAGTTGAGTGTAGATGACATCATCAAGAATGTGCAGAAGGGTATTTATATCATTGGGGATGGGAGTTTTTCCATCGACCAGCAGCGGTATAATTTTCAATTTGGCGGCCAGACCTTTTATGAGATCAAGGATGGCCAGATCGTGGGTATGCTAAAGGATGTGGCGTACCAGGCGATAAACCAGGAATTCTGGAATTCGCTTGTGGCAGTCGCCGATGAGCGGGACTACCGGCTGGGTGGGGCGTTCAATGATGGGAAAGGACAGCCGGCGCAATCCAATGCGGTATCGCATGGCAGTTCTACCGCGCGTTTTAATGGAGTAAACGTTATTAATACAGCAAGAAAAATCGGGTAATGTATGGCTATTTTAACTAAAGACGAAGCGCAGGCCTTGCTCAGGAAAGCGCTTAGTTATTCGAAAGCGGAGGAATGTGAACTGTCATTGACGGGATCTGAGGACGGCAATATCCGTTATGCCCGGAATGCCGTGTCGACGGCGGGAGACATCAGCCAGCTTAGCCTTTCCGTGAGCTCCAGTTTTGGTAAGAAGATGGGGAATGCCTCCATAGATGAATTTGACGACAAGAGCCTGGAGAAGGTGGTGCGGCGCTCGGAAGAGTTGGCGCAGCTGGCGCCGGAAAATCCGGAGCACATGCCCTTGTTAGGACCGCAGATCTTTCCGGAATCGATAGAATTTGTGCAGTCTACGGCCGATATGACCCCGGACCTAAGGGCCGAGGCCGTGGGGAAGAGCATCCAGGTATCGAAGGATGCTAAACTGCAGGCCGCGGGTTACCTGGAGGACAGTGTCGATTTTTCCGCGGTCCTGAATTCGAAGGGGTTGTTCGCGTATAACAAGCGTACGGATGTCGTGTTTACGATCACTACGCGCAATGACGAGGGCACCGGATCCGGTTATGCGGCGCGTGGGTTTAACGACATCAATAAATTGGACACCTATGCGGCCACGAAGATCGCGGCGGCCAAGGCCAATGGGTCGATCGGCGCTAAGGCCATCGAGCCTGGCAAGTACACGGTGATCCTCGAACCGGTTGCGGTGGCTTATATGCTGGAGAATCTCTTCTTTGGGTTGGATGCGCGAAATGCAGATGAGGGCCGGAGCTTTATGAGTAAGGCCGGCGGCGGCAACCGGCTTGGTGAACAATTGATGGACCCGCAGGTTACGATCTACAGTGATCCGTTCAATACTGACCTGCCGTCATCGACCTGGAACCGGGAGGGACAGCTCATGGAAAAGCGCAGCTGGATCGAGAAGGGGGTCGTGAAGAACCTAAGTTACAGCCGGTATTGGGCTTCGCAGAAGAATGTGGCGCCGGTACCAGGGCCAGGCAATATCATCATGGAAGGCGGGACGCAGAGCATCGAGGATATGATCAAGAGCACGGAGAAGGGTATCCTTGTCTCACGGCTATGGTATATCCGGATGGTCGATCCGCAGACCTTGTTGTTGACGGGCTTGACGCGGGATGGCACATTCTACATCGAGAATGGCGAGGTCAAGTTCCCGGTGAAGAATTTCAGGTTCAATGAGAGTCCTGTGATCATGTTGAACAATGTGGAGACACTGGGCAAGCCGGAGCGGAGTATTAGTGTGGAGTCTTACAGGAGCTATCTAGTGCCGCCGATGAAGGTGCGGGATTTTACGTTTACTTCGTTGTCCGATGCGGTCTGACAACCGCGGAGCGGTTGTCGCGGAGCAGTGCGGGGCGCAGCCCTGAAATGCGAAGCAGAAATTGGCCCCGCTTAGGCTTTGACTTGGGAATAACATGCCTAATGATCGGCCTGGCGCTGTCATCATAATTCATTAAAAGAACTTGGCTTTGCCGGGTTTTTTTTGTTTTTGTGAAAAAGCTTTCTATATTTGTTTACGACAATCGTCGTACGACAATACAGGTAATATGAAAAAAGACAAAAGACAGATGCCCACGGATGCGGAACTCGAGATCCTGCAGATCCTTTGGGCGAAGAAGGGGGCTACGGTCCGGGAGGTCTATGAGGAGGTCTCCAAAATAAAGAAATGTGCTTATACCAGCACGCTGAAGATCATGCAGAACATGACGGCCAAGGGGCTGGTGAAGCGGGTCGTAAAGGACAACCTGCACACGTATACCGCAGCGATAGAGGAGTCGAAGGTCCGGAACAGCAATGTGAAGGAGCTGATCGATAAGTTCTTTAAAGGATCGTATGCGCAACTGGCATTACATGCCCTGGGGCATTCTTCGAAGGAGGAGGAGCTGGATGAATTAATCGAGCTGGTCCAGCGGCTCAAAAAAACATCAAAAAAATGAGGGTATGACACTTACAACATGGTTGAATGCGGAACCGTTCCGGGTGATCGGGTGGACCATCATCCATTCTTTGTGGCAATGTCTGGGTTTGCTGGCGTTGCTTAAAGTGTTTCTTTTGCTTACGCCGTTGCGGCGATCCGGGCTGCGGTATGCCGCAGCCAGTGTGGTGCTTGCGACGGCCGTGCTGAGCGGTCTTTTGACGTTTGTATGGGAGTATTGTGTTCTGGGTGGCGCCGGGGTTGCAGCTGGCTTGGGGCAGTTGGCGACGGCGGGCGCAATCAAAGTGGGTGCGGACACCTTAAAAGTGCCGCTGGCGGGGCCAATGGGTTGGTTGGGCGTCCTGGGAAGGCTGTTTCCCTGGCTGGCAGTGGGATGGTTATTCGGGATCGCGTTCTTTGCGGGGCGTCTGCTGTATAGTGGATATGAACTCCGGAAACTGCGACTGCTGCCGGATCTGGTCGATTCGGAAGTCTCCGCTCTGCTGGCGCGTTTGCGGGTAAAGATGGGATTGGGACAACCGGTGCGGCTGATCGTTTCGGACCAGGTTTCCGGGCCGTTGACCTTTGGTCTATTGAAGGCGGTGGTTGTATTGCCATTACATTATGTCAGCCAGGTGCCGACAGATCAATTGGAAATGATCCTCGCGCATGAATTGGCGCATATCCGGCGACGGGACTACCTCGTAAATCTATGTCAATCGGTATTTGACGTGTTGTTCTTTTATAATCCTTTTTACCGTGTGTTGAGCGGTATCGTGCGGAATGAGCGGGAATATTGTTGTGATGACCTGGCGGCGAGTGCCGGGGATGAGCGGATCCTGGCGCTTGCGTTGACGAATTTAAAGCTAGTGACGCAGCATCGGTCACTGTTGTTGTCGGCAGCGCCATCGCGCAGTGGGTTTTACAGGCGGGTATCCCGGTTGATCGAACGGGAACAGCAGGCGGTTGTTTCCATGCGGGGGGCGTTGGCAGGTCTTTTGGGTGCTGCGGTGGTAGTGCTGCTGTTGACACAGTGTTCGCGGAGTGTTATAAAGCAGGATGCCGTAGGGGCACCCGAATCGATGGAGCAGGTGCTGACAGACAACCAGGCGGGGTATAAGGAGCAGGTTTTTTTCTTTCGGCAAGGGGGAAGCGCTCACGAGCTTTTTCTCGTCAGTACTCAGGATAAGCAGGAGCCGCTTTATGGCTATGTGGATGGCGTCCGGGTGGAACAGGCCGGACTGGATCAGTTCGTCGTGGCGATGAAGCGCGGGCGAGAAAGGGTGACGATAGGTGTGCGGGTTGCCAGCAGGGGTGATAGCATGGCCACGTTGATCGTTCAGGCGGACAGCATCGAAAAGATGTTGAAGGTGAAAGTAGCGGCGGATGGTAATCTTTCCAGCTTAAAGGAACGGTTGGACGAGATCGACAGTCGGCAGGTTGTTTTATCGATGGAACAATACAAGAAAGATGTCAAGGGTATACCCATCGGTGTAAAACAGCATGAAGTATTGACGAGGATCATTGTCAGCGGAGCCTATTCGCCTGCCGATCGGGCGGCGGTACGTGAGTTGATCCGGCAGCGCCAGACGCTTTAGCTGCCGGTGACGTCGAAGTCGGCGAGGAGGTCGGTATTGGGATCTGGGAGGAGGGAGGTTGGTATTTGGGAACAGGGAAGCTCGGTGGTAGTGATCTGGTCGGGGAGGTTTATATGGTGGATAATGCCATCGATGCTGTAATCGAGGGGGAAGCTATAAGCGGCGGTATGTTGGAAGGTGAGGAAAAGTGTTTTCTTGTCGGGATGGTATTGCCAGGTGATGCGGAGATGTGGATGGCCGGGTTGGTCGAGCCATTGGTGGAAAAAATCCTGCAAGTTTTGGCCGCTGACAGTTTCCATGGTCTTTTGGAGATCGGCGCTGGAGGCATTGCTGTTGCGGTAGGTGGCATAATAGGCAGAGATGCCTTTCCAGAACAGGCTGTCGCCCAGTTTGCGGCGGAGCATATGAAGGACCCAGCCGCCTTTTTCGTAACTGTTTGGATTAAGGAGCACCATGTAGTCCCTTTGGACGGACGTGTCGACGATGGGGGTGAGGCGGGTCTTTTCGAAGGCGATGACTTTTTTGCGATCCCCGGCCAGGCTTTTGGCGAGGGTATCCCGGCCATATCTATTTTCCAGGTAACAAAGGGTCATATACGTGGCGAATCCTTCGCTCAGCCAGAGGTCTTTCCATTGGCTTTCGGTGGCGGCATCGCCGAACCACTGGTGGGCAATTTCATGGGCCATCAGGGACTCGATGTCCGGCGCGCCGACGGAATTCTCATAGTAAAAGATGGCGCTGGCGTTCTCCAGCCCGCCGAAGCGGGTTTTTGACTGAACGTTACCTTCTTTTTCGAAAGGATAGGGGCCGATATGGCTGATGTAGAAGGGGAGAATTTTGAGTGCGACGGCATAGCTGTCGAATCCGAGCTGCTTATTTTCCGTGAAGACATAATTGTAAACGGGGATGCCTATTGGGTCGCCTGGGTGATCGACAGAGAAGTCTGCGACGCCGATGACCATGATCTTTGGAGAGAGGGGGGAGGGCTCTTTCCAGGTCGTGCGTTTGCGGTGGCCGGTCAGGGTTTTTTCGCTTTGGAGGGCGCCGTTGGCCACAACAGTGTAGTGGTCGGGTGCCGTGATGCGGAAGTCCAGTGTGGCTTTGTCGGACGGGTGGTCTACGCAGGGGAGCCAGTTGTGGGCGCGGTTGGGCCAGTTATCGCCGAAGAAGCCGCGGCGGCCGAATTTGTTATTGGAAATGATGAGACCATCCGCAGGAATGCCCTGGTATTGGATCGTGTAGACGTGTTGGCTTTGAGCGGAGCCGCCAGTATGGAGGACGAGGTGTTCGGATTCCTGGGTGAAAAGAATATGCTTTTGGCCTTCCCGGACCGATGAAACGGTCATGCCTTTTCCCGTGGCGTTTGGCGCAGTGAGATCGAGGGAAAAATCCGTGGTGCCGGTGTTGAAGCTAAGGGTGATCGTCGCTTCGCCCCGGATATTGTTGTTGCTGTCATTGAGTTCCAGGGAGAAATCGTAATGAAGGATATCGATGACGGGGTTATACCTCTGGGCGGACAAGCGGGAGCAAAGCAGGGCGAGGAGGATACAGAGCAGGAACGGTTTGTTGCCCATGGATTGGAATTTGCACTAAATATAGCAATTTGTACTATTTTTAATGCTCAATTATCCGCTCTAGTGTCAGAATATCTTAATTGTCCCTCATGGGTTCACCGGTTACCATCCATTTACAAACTGCTCGTCAGTTTTGCTGTTGCTACCATTATTAGTGCCTGTTTAATGCCTGTGCGAATGGAGAATATGACGCGGGTGATGATCGGGTGGGATTGTTTTAGTGTGTGTATGATCATTATCAGCGGGGTGATCTTTTCCACGATGAGACCGCGGCAGATCCGGGTGTTGGCCAAGCAGGAAGATGCGGGTCGGATCGTGGTCTTTTTCATTGTGCTGGTGGCGATCCTCGGCAGTCTGATGGGAGTGTTGCTATTGTTGCAGAATAAGGGGAACTGGTTGTTGGGAAAGGGTGTCGAGACGCTGGTCTACCTGACGGGGGTTGCCTGTTCCTGGGTATTGCTTCACACTATGTTTGCTTACCGGTATGCCTTGTTATATTATGGCGACCATCCGCTCGATCCCGATGTCCATTCCGTAGGATTGCAAATCCCCAATGAGCTATGGCCGGATTATCTTGATTTTTGTTATTTTTCATTTGTGATCGGGATGACCTTTCAGGTATCCGATATCGAGATCTCGTCGCGGAATATCCGGCGGGTGGCGCTGGTGCATGGGATGTTGTCATTTCTTTTTAACACGGTGATCGTGGCCCTGACGATTAATGTCGTCGTGGATTTAAAGACATAATAAGAAAATATGGCAAAATCATTGATTACGGGCGGGGCAGGGTTTATAGGCTCCCATGTAGTGAAGCATTGTTTAGGTCTTGGGCATGAAGTGGTGGTATTGGATGATCTGAGCGGGGGTTTTGAGGATCATATCCCTGCCGGCGCTGTATTCGTGCAGGGCAGTATAACGGATCATGAACTGGTGACCAGGCTTTTTGAGGAGTATCGGTTTGACTATGTGTATCACCTGGCTGCGTATGCGGCCGAGGGGTTATCGCATTTTATCAGGCGTTTCAACTACAATACGAATCTTATCGGCAGTGTCAATCTGATCAATGAGTCGGTAAAGCATAAAGTCAAGTGTTTTGTGTTCACGTCTTCCATCGCGGTTTATGGCAAGGGGCAGTTGCCGATGACGGAGGAGATGGTGCCGGAACCGGAAGATCCTTATGGCGTAAGCAAGTATGCCGTTGAACTGGATCTGCGGGCGGCGCATGAGCTATTCGGGTCCAACTATGTGGTATTCAGGCCGCACAATGTGTATGGAGAAAATCAGAATATCGGGGACAGGTACCGGAATGTCATCGGCATCTTTATGAACCAGATCATGCAGGGTAAGTCATTGACCATATTTGGCGATGGCAAGCAGAGCCGGGCGTTCAGTTATATCGACGATGTGGCTATTCCGATTGCCCATGCGGTGAATGTAGGGGCGGCTTACAACCAGGTGTTTAATGTTGGGGCGGACAAACCATATACGGTCAATGAGTTGGCAACGGTGGTGTGCGAGGAATTTGGGGTAGCGCCCAATATCACGCATTTGAGTGCCCGAAATGAGGTATTACATGCCTACTCGGACCATTCGAAATCGCGGGCAGTCTTTGGGGAGCCGACAGGTATCGATCTGAAGAAAGGCATAGCGCAGATGGCTGCCTGGGCCAGGCGGGTCGGGGCAAGGCAGAGCCAGGAGTTTAGAAATATCGAGATCGTGGAGAAGTTACCGGATGGTTGGACGGTCAAGAGACAAATGGCGTAACAGCACGTCGCGACCGTTATGCGTTGCGTTTGGGGCCGGCGATCCGGCGACGGGCTAGCGGAAGCGGTCCGAGATGGCGTAGCAGACCCGGTCGTTTATGCGGTGGTAGACGTCGCCGTTTATTTTGCGGATGTGTTTTAGTCTGCGGCCTACGAGTAGGCGTCCTTCGCTATCGAAGTACTGCGGCTGCTGGAAGTAGGTGAGGATATAATACTTTTTGTTTACGAATGGGAAGTTGAAACTGCGGGGCCAGAGGGAAATGTAAATCAGCGAATGTTTATTGATGTCGGTATAATAATCCAGGTTGTCGATCCAGGTGCATTCACGTGTGCGCATGTTGCGAATAAGCCAGCCGATGGACGTGGTGTCATAGCCATATTTTTTCAGGGTGTCGGTCAGTCTGGTCTCGTCGATCCGGTACTCATAGATATAAGTGAGGGTGTCGGTGATGAGTTCGAGGGAGACATGGTCGAAGGACCTGTCGGTGAATGCTATGGAAAAGGGTTTTTTGACAAAGGCTTCGCGATAGGTGTATTCGATGCTGTCCAAAATTGGCTGGTGCCGCCTGTAGTAGTTGCTGATGTTGAGTTTGGCGCAGGACGCGGCGACAAACAGTGGGATCAGGGCTGTGAGGCTTAGGTGGCAGTATTTCCTGTGGCGGTTCATGAAGCGGGTGGGGTGCAATGGGTGATGCCGAAGGTTATTTTTTTCAGGAAGCGGAGACTGACCTGGCGCAGGGTGCGGCCGCCGTAGTCCCAATAAGTGATGTCTACCAGATCAGGGTTACCGTCGACGCGGTGGATATCGTTGAGGACGATGAAATGGGTGGGAAAGCTGCCTTTGACTTTGTTGTGGTTTTTTTTATGCAGGTAAGTATTGTTGACGTAAAGGAAGGTTGTGCCGGGTCTGGCTACAGTTGTTCTCAGGTAATCATAGAGATCGGGGATATCGGGGCGGATCAGATCGGAGCCACGCGCTTCGACGCGGTAGCCAAGCAGCTCGCGGATCATGCGGTTGAATTTGCCATAGTTGACGGCGGCCCAAAATGTGTTTTCGGAGCCCGGGTGGAAGCGGCGGTTAAGGAAGTTGAGATAGGATCGGAAATGGTCAGCGAGGGCGAGGAACCAGAGTTGGTCGGCGGGGCGGATATCGAGGATGCCTTTAAAGCGAAGTGTGCCGGCCGCTTTGTGAATGGAAGGTGAAGGATCGAAATGAACTGTTCCCATCGTGGCCTTTCCGTCGGTGTATAGCGTGAGCATGAAGTGGGTATAGGTGAGGGGGTCTTCCTGCAGCGGCAGGTAAGACAATGCAGCATAGCCGCAGAAATTGGTGTTGGTTCCCTGGTATATCTTTAACGGGCTGATGATATTGGCTTTCAGGTTGGCCAGGAACAGTTGGGGCCTGATATTCGGCCATAGGGCGCTGGAGTCGGGCAGCGTTGTTTTGTTGAGCAATGCGATGGCCTCTTCACGGGTGGATGCCGGATGGCCGGCGATGACGGGGACGGAAGCAAGAAAGACAGGCAGGGAAAAGAGGATTTGTAGAACGGCCCTATTCATACATGAAATTAAGAAAATCAGCTGCTTTCGGCATCGTAATTGGACCACATAGTCGGTGTCAATGCTTTATCTGTTGAAATTGAACGTGTTTGGTGAGGTTTTGGGATGGGGATGTTCGGTTTCGATACAGCAAACTGTTCGATTCCGGACGAAGGGATGCGTGCAACATTCTTTTAGCGAAGTACGACATTATAAAATAAAACTATAGTTATGAAAAAATTTGTCTTGCTATTTATGGGTGGTCTGGCGGCTTTGGCCGGCCGCGCGCAATGGGATGGCAGCCACCACCGGGAACCATTTATGGTGAAGACCTTTCCGCGCGGAGGGGTGAAAGAACTGCAAACCCAGACCTCGGGTGGGAATATTGCAGTGTATGGAGAAGCGACAGGAGAGGCCAGGGTGGAAGTATATGCCAACAGTAGCAACAACTGGAATGACGAATTGACAAAGGAAGAAATACAAAAGCGGCTGAATGAGCAGTATGATCTGGAAGTCGGAATGGAAGGGAGCAAATTGGTGGCTACTGCGCATCAGAAACACAATTTTGACAATAACTGGCGCCATGGTCTTTCCATCTCTTTTAGGATCTACGTGCCGGAGGCGGTGAACAGCCAGGTTCGGACGAGTGGCGGAAATATCGAACTCAAGGCGTTGACGGGTTCGGAGGATTTTCATACCAGTGGTGGTAACCTCGATGCGGCTCAACTGAGTGGGACAGTCGTTGGCAGGACCAGCGGAGGCAATGTCACTATCAGGGACAGTCATGATGATATCGATTTGGAGACAAGTGGCGGAAATATGGAAGCAGACAATTGTAAGGGTAAGATCCGGATGCAGACCTCTGGCGGGAATGTAGGATTGCGGCATGTCGAAGGTACGATCAGGGTTCGGACTTCCGGTGGCCAGGTCGAAGGCGGTCAGATCACCGGCGAATTGCAAGCGCATACTTCGGGTGGCAATATCGACTTTGAAGATGTGGCGGCGAATCTGACGGCTTCCACCAGCGGAGGGAATATCCACGTGAATTTTCTTTCCACAAAAGCTGTCGATCTCGAGAATTCGAGTGGTGACATCAGCTTACAACTCCCGCAGGGCCAGGGAATGGATCTGCGTATCAGTGGGGAGCGAGTGCATAGCACGACCATGAACAATTTCCGCGGGAATGTCGACGAGCATCACATCGATGGTTCGTTGAATGGCGGCGGGGTGCCGATCCACGTAGATGGAAATGGCGGTGAAGTGCATTTGAGTTTTAAATAGTGCTATGTTTTTTATAGTACGCCCCGGCTTGTCGCCGGGGCTTTTTTTTTCCTATATTGGTTGGATGAAAAAAGCTATATTAATTGTTTTGCTGGCCGGGAGTGCGGGAGCCTGTTCCGCGCAGACTACAATCGTCCGTGATCCGGAGATCGAGGCGATGGTGAAGGAAGTGAATGCGGATTCACTGCAATCGTTTGTCAGGACGATGGTAGCATTCGGGACGAGGAGCACGGTGAGCACGGTGACGGATAAGAAGAAGGGGATCGGTGCTGCGCGGGAATGGGTGTTGTCGAAGTTCGTACAATGGGCGGCGGAGAGTAATGGCAGGCTCACGGCTTTTGTAGATACTTCCACTTATGAAGGCGATGGGAAGCGCGTCAAGACTGCTATTAATCTGGGCAATACGGTAGCTACCCTGAAGGGGACTGATCCCAACGACAACAGGATCTTTCTGATCAGCGGGCATTTAGACAGCAGACGGACGGATGTGATGGATGGGGTGAATGATGCGCCCGGGGCCAATGACGACGGAAGTGGGAGTGCTGCGGTCATGGAGTGTGTGCGGGTGATGAGCAGGCATGCTTTTCCGGCAACGATCGTCTTCGTGACGGTGAGCGGTGAGGAGCAGGGCCTGCTTGGGTCGGGGTATATGGCCAGGAAGGCGAAGGCGGCGGGTTGGAATATCGAAGCGGTGCTGAACAATGATATCATGGGCAGTAACAATAGCAATGAGACGAATATCATAGATAATACGCGGGTGCGGGTGTTTAGTGAGGGGCTGCCTTTTTATAGATTGGACAGTGTGGCGGCAAGGATACGGGCCTTGGGTCTGGAGAATGATGGGAAGTCGAGGCAACTGGCGCGTTACGTGAAAGAGGTCGGGGAAAGGTATGTCGACAACCTGGAGGTCGTGCTGGTTTACCGGAATGACCGGTTCTTGCGTGGCGGTGATCACACGCCGTATGTGGAAAATGGTTTTACGGCGGTCCGGATCACGGAGATGAATGAGAACTTCAATCACCAGCACCAGGATGTGCGGATGGAGAAAGGCTTGCAATATGGGGACCTAACGGAATTTATGGATTTTGAATACCTGCGTAAGAATACGGCGATGAACCTGGCCAATCTGGCTAACCTGGCCAGGTCACCGGGTATGCCGCAGGAAGTGAAGGTAGAGGTCCGGAATCTGACGAATGGGACGCAGCTGTCGTGGAAGGCGCCGGTGGCGGGAGTGCCGAAGGGGTATTTTATCCTGATGCGGCAGACCACCAGTGCGGTATGGGAAAAGAAGATCTTTGTAACTGGCACGCAGGTCGACCTGCCTTTTAGCAAGGACAATTATTTTTTTGCAGTACAGAGTGTTTCGGCGGGTGGGAATGAAAGTCTGCCTGTCGTACCGTTGCCGCATTAAGGATGGTAGATGAAATGAATGATGAAGCTGAGCAGATTGAGAAAGATCGCGTAGCCGATCAGGGATTTCAGCAGCCATGGATTGATGTCTTTGATCCCCAAGGCAGTCAGTACAAAAAGAAGGGGCAGGAAGTCAAGGGAAAAGCGAATGGTATTTGTTTGAAAATAACCATTGTTGTGATAGCATAGCAAGCCCAGGAGGATGCCGAAGATGGTCAGCCAAGCCGACCATTTGAGTGTTGCCGACCATTTGGCACGGACGCTTGCTATTAGAAAAGGGCTTGCGGAAAGCAAGGAAGTTCCCCAGAGGTCCATGTCTTTTATCTGTATGAGTGCCGGTCCCTGGAACTCGATGTTGAAACCTTTTATGAAGAAAGTATAGAGATTGAAGAGGAGGTATCGGATGCCGAAGACGCCGTAGCGGTCGACCCTTTCTTTGAGTACGCCGATGAAAAGAATATTCGCATAGCCGGGATCCAGCGGGTTGCCGAAGCGGGCAAAGTTGTAGAGGAGGTAGAGGGCGATGAAGAAGCCGCAGGCGAGGCAGAGCACTAGGAGATCTTTCAGTTTGATCTCCACGTGCTGTTTGCTATGGAGCCACCACATATAGCCCAGGGCGAATAGCAGATAGCAGATAGTCAATTGCCGGGTCAGAAAAGTGCAGCCGATATAGACGCCTACGAGCCACCATCTTCTTTTTCCAAATAGTTCGCAGAGCAGCAGCAGCTGAAAGGTGCAGGAAGTGATCTGTGCGAAGGCGTAAACATGGTGGCTGGTGAATAAGGCATACCAATATCCTGATCCGAAGAAAAAGGCGATGATCAGCCATGGAATCCAGATCTGGTCAATGGCCAGGCGTTTCAACAATTGGTAGAGCAGGTACAGGTTGAGGCAGCTCATGATGACCACCACGAATACTGTATTGACATGGTTGATGCCAAAGATAGCTACCAAAGGCAGCAGGATCACCGATGGCAGTGGAGGATAAGGGAGGTAATAGGCGCCGTGGAAAGCGATCATGTCGAGGTAGTTGGGCATGGCGGGAAGGCGGAGATCGCCTGTCAGGAGCGAGTGGGCAAACAGCAGGTAAGGGTTGTTGGCGCCGTCCTTGTGGTAGAAATTGAGGATACCCGGAATGTGCAAAATAGTGAAGAGAAGGAAGTAAATGAACCAATCCAAACGGGTAGGGGACTCGAATCGGGCCAATTTGCGTAGATATTGCATCATGCGGGTATATTTAAAAGGGGAAACGCGTACCTAAATTATGAAGATATGGTCACAGGGCGGCCAAATTAATTGTAACATTTTTTGGCGGCGGGCGTCATAGTGGTTCAACCTATAGACTATGCTGCGAAACTACCTGAAGACTGCTTTCCGTAATCTTTGGAAAAGCAAGGGTTTTTCTGCCATCAATATCGTCGGCCTGGCCATTGGGCTGGCTACCTGTCTGCTGATCCTGATCTTTGTGATGGATGAGTTGAACTATGACCGGTACAATGATAAGGCTGACAGGATCTACCGCCTGGATGGGGAGATCAAGTTCGGGGGGAATCATTTTATATTGGCGGTGGCCCCTGCTCCGGCCGGCCCGGCGGTGCTGCGGGACTATCCCGAAGTGGAAAAGGAAGTTCGGTTCAGGATGGAAGGGGGGAGGCTGGTGAAGAAAGGGAGTCAGAACATCAAGGAAGATGCGATAGTGTTGGTGGATTCCAGCCTGTTCGATGTCTTCACTTTGCCGATGATAGCCGGCGATCCCCGTACGGCGTTGAAGGAGGCACATACAGTAGTGATCACTGAGCGCACGGCGAAGAAGTATTTCGATGAGACACATGTGGTCGGTCGTACCCTGATGATGAACGATTCTATCCCTTACAAGGTGACTGGGGTGATCCGGGACTTGCCGGTGGCGTCGCATTTTCATTTTGACTTTTTTCTTTCCATGACCGAGTCTGGCGAGGCCAGGCGGAACGACGACGGGTGGCTTAGCAATAACTTCAACACCTATCTGCTTTTGCGGAAGGGGACCGATGCCCGGAAATTCGAGGTCAAGCTCGGCGGCCTTGTTACCAAATATGTCGCGCCGCTGCTGCATGCCGCGGTCAACATCTCCCTTGAAGATTTCTTTAAGGCAGGCAATACCGTTGGTTTTTCGCTGACGCCTTTGACGGCGATCCATCTGCATAGCAACAAGACCGCGGAACTCGAAGCCAATGGGAACATCCAATATGTATATATTTTTGGGGCGATAGCCGCCTTTATATTATTGATCGCGTGTGTGAACTTTATGAACCTGTCGACGGCGAGGTCCGCCAACCGGGCGAAAGAAGTCGGCATCCGGAAAGTGTTAGGCTCATTGAGGAGCGGCCTTATTAGTCAATTCATGTTGGAATCGGTGCTGATCGGTTTTATCGCCATGCTGCTGGCGTTGGGTTTTGCCTATTTGCTTTTGCCGGTGTTTAACCAGCTTTCGGCCAAGCATATGGAGTTGGGGCTTTTTTCCCGGTTATGGCTTTGGCCTTCAATGTTAGGTCTCGTGCTTTTAGTCGGTTTGCTGGCGGGCAGCTATCCGGCCTTTTTTCTGTCCGCCTTCAGGCCGATCGTCGTGTTGAAAGGATCTTTTGCGTCGGGGTTCAAGACCAGCTGGCTGCGGAATTCGCTGGTCGTTTTTCAATTCTCTATTTCCATTTTCCTGCTGGTTGGAACGGCAGTGATCTACCGGCAGTTGAATTATATCCATAACCGGGAACTGGGTTTCAACCGCAGTCAGGTAATGATCATTAACAATACTTATGTGATGGGGAACGAAGCCCGTACGTTTGCTGATAATCTGTTGCATTTGCCGGGAGTGGAAGGCGTTACGATGAGCGGCTATTTGCCCACATCCGACAACCGGAACGACGATGCTATTTTTTTGTCGCCTGATCTTGACATCAAGAAATCGATCAGCATGCAGACCTGGCCGATAGACGACCAGTATATTCCTGTGTTGGGCATGAAAATCGTGCAGGGCCGGAATTTCAGCAAGGACTTTTTGACGGACTCCACGGGTGTGATCGTGAACCAGGCGGCGGTTCGGTTGATGCAAGGGCGAAACCCGCTGGAAACGAAGCTGTATCGCATCGACGATATAAAGACCAAAAAAACGAAGGGGTTCCATATCGTAGGAGTGATAAAGGATTTCAACTTCAATTCCCTGCGGGAAGTCGTTACGCCGATGTTCTTGTTCCTTGCACAGGACCAGGGCAGGCTTGCCTTGCGTGTGAACAACGGCGGCAGTCTGCACCGGCTTGCCGGGCAGATCGAGTCAGAGTGGCGGAAGATGGCGCCTTCGCAACCCTTTAGTTATGTTTTCATGGACGATGAATTCAACAATATTTATTTGGATGAACAGCGGATGGGGAGCATTTCGCTTTCGTTTTCCCTGTTGGCCATCTTTATTGCCTGTCTGGGACTGTTTGGGCTGACTGCTTATGCGGCAGAGCAACGGACGAGGGAGATCGGTATTCGCAAGGTGCTGGGAGCCTCGGTGGGGGGCATCATCCGGTTGTTGTCACGGGATTTTTTGCGGTTGGTGGTAGTGGCGATGCTGATCGCTTTTCCGCTCAGCTGGTTCGTGATGCGGCGGTGGTTGCAGGATTTTGCCTACCGCATCGGTATCGGCTGGGAGATCTTTGCCGTGGCGGCCGTGCTGGCCGTTGGGATTGCATTGCTGACAGTTAGTTTTCAGGCGGTGAAGGCGGCATTGGAGAATCCGGTGAAGTCTTTGCGAAGCGAGTGAAGCCAGTGATTTTTTCGTTAATTTGACGAATAAAATCGACTGTTTATGATCAGGAGTGTGCTTTTGGCCTTTTATTTGGCGGCGGGTCTTTTGTGCGCGGCGCAGAACAAGATCGTTGTTTTTCAAAGTGATTTCGGCTTAAAGGATGGGGCTGTATCGGAGATGAAGGGGGTGGCGATGGGGGTTTCAATGGAGCTGAAGTTGTTCGACCTCACCCATGAGATACCGGCTTATAATATCTGGGAGGCGGCTTACCGATTACAGCAATCGGTGCCATACTGGCCCGCTGGGACGGTATTTGTGTCGGTGGTAGATCCGGGTGTAGGCACCTCGCGAAAAAGCGTGGTGATGAAGACGAAGACGGGGCAGTTCATTGTTACGCCGGACAATGGCACCCTGACGTTGCTGGCGGAGTCCCTGGGGATCGATCAGATCCGGGAGATCGATGAGGTCGTAAACCGGAGGCAGGGTTCGAAGAAATCCTATACTTTTCATGGAAGGGATGTGTATGCGTTTACCGCGGCGCGGCTGGCGGCGGGCGTGATCACCTATGAGCAGGTGGGGCCTTTGCTGAAGGATCAGTCCGTCGTGTCGATCCCTTATCAAAAGGCGGTGATGGAAGGAACGGTTATCAAGGGCACGATACCGGTGCTCGATGTACAATACGGGAATGTGTGGACAAATATTCCGCAGGAACTGTTTGACCGCTTGGGCGTTTCATTTGGTGCGATGCTTACGGTGAAGGTCATGCACAATGGTCAGGTGGTTTATACGGGGAGCATGCCTTATGAATCGACATTTGGTGCGGTGGCTGTGGGCCAGCCACTGGCTTATGTGAACAGTTTGTTGCAGCTTTCGTTTGCGTTGAACCAGGGGAATTTTGCGGTAGTGAATAAAGTGGGGAGTGGCGGAGAATGGATAGTAGCCGTTGGCAAGCAATAAAATTACAGGTAGAGTTGGACCATATGGCGCCAGTAGCGGGCTTTGTGGGATTCACCGTCCCAGAGGTGCAGCGCATTCCAGATGCCTTTTTCCCATAGGGCATTGCTGATGATGCGGTTGTTCTCGAGGAAGACGTCTTTTTCACCGATGACGAAGATGATCTCCATGCGTTTAAGCTCGGCGATGATGTTGGGGTCGGAAAGGTTGGGGATGAAGAGTCCCGGCATGTTAAAGTAGATGTTCTGGTCGCGGTAGCCGTCGAAGAGATCATCGAAGTGTTCAAGGGCGGTGGTAAGGTCGTAGCGGCCGCTGAGGCCTACCATTTTATGAAAGAGGTGGGGATGTTTGAAGGCAAGGTTGGCGGCATGGTAGGCGCCGAGGCTGCAGCCGGCTACGATCAGGGTTGGGTGAGGGTTTATTTGCCGGATGAAAGGGATGACCTCGTCCAGTACATATTTCTCATATTGAAAATAGCGGAAGATGCGTTCAGCGGGGTGGACGTCACGGGCATAGAAGCTTTCTTTGTCCACGCTATCGAGACAGTAGACCTGGATGGCGCCGGTCTCGATCTTTTTCCGAAGGGCGTCGATGACCTGCCAGTCCTCATAGTCATAAAAGCGTGCGGTACGGGTCGGGAAGAGGATGACCGGGTCGCCGGCATGGCCGAAGACCAGCAGTTCCATTTCCCGCGAGAGGTGGGGGCTGAACCACTTATGATACTCCCTTCTCATGGATTCCTTACAGCTAGATATTGCTGGATGACCTCTTTCCATATCGCATACCCTTTTACGTTGATATGGAGCCCGTCGGGCTCCAGGAATTCCCGTTTTGGATATCCGGCGTTGTCAGTCATCCGGGCATAGATATTAATAAAATGGAGGTTGTTGGCCTGTCTGTTTATTTCTGCTTCGATTATTTTATTGGTATAGCGGATGCTGTCGACGATGTTCCAGCGGGTGATGCTGGGTTTGATGGAAATGAAAGCGAGGGGGATGTTGCCGAATTGCTGACGGGTGCGGCTGACCAGCTGTTGGAAGAAGATGAATACTTCTTCCGGATGACGGCCGTCACCCAGGTCGTTGTCCCCGGCATAGACAATGATGGAATCCGGGTGGAAGGGAGCTACCAGGCGGTCGAAGAACCAGTCGCAGGCTGCGAGTGTCGAACCGCCGAAGCCCAGGTTGACGGGATGGTATCCGGCGAAGTCTGCGTCGAGGGTATCCCACAGCCTGATGGAAGAACTGCCATAAAAGAGCAATTTTGGATCGTAGGTCAATGCTGCCCTTTCTTTTTCCAGTCGTTGGACCTCATTTTCGTACCAGACCATATGGGAATTTGCTTAATCAAATATAAGCGGAAGCGATCATAACCTGTTAGAGGAGGGAATTAATAAAATTAAGATAACAGGGTTATCTTGCTTGAAATTGCTGCTTATGAAATTTGTATTTCCGGGGTTGGGGCTTTGTCTGCTGGGGGTTGGGGTGATGGCGCAGGCATCGGCATATGATTCCGGCGGTGTAGTAGCGGAAGGCGCCATCAGGCCGCACCTGGTAAGCCGTCAATTCAGTTTTACGGAGGGGGCTGCCGTAGATAGAGCAGGGAATATATTTTTTACGGATCAACCGAATAACAAGATCTGGGAGTATACGATTGACGGAGAATTGGTACTTTTTATGGATAGTGCGGGGAGGTCGAACGGGATGTATTTTGACCCTGGGGGAAGGCTGGTGACGTGTGCCGATGAGCAAGAGCAACTTTGGTCGATCGGACCCGACAAGAGGGTGAAGGTGCTGTTGCGGAATGTAGGCGGCCGTCGTCTGAACGGGCCGAATGATCTATGGATTGATGCACATAGCGGCATCTATTTTACCGATCCTTATTATCAGCGTCCTTATTGGGCGAGGACACACTCGGCACTGGATGGGGAAAAAGTGTACTACCTGCCGCGTGGCAAGCGTCAACCGGTGGTGGTGGATGCGAACCTGCGAAAGCCCAACGGCATCGTAGGTACGCCGGACGGTCATAGCTTGTATGTAGCGGATATAGGGGATGGGAAGACCTGGCGGTATACCATTGGCCCCCATGGATTGTTGTCCGGGCGGCAATTTTTTTGCGCCCAGGGATCGGATGGCATGACGCTCGATGAGCGGGGAAATGTCTATTTAACGGGCGATGGCGTGACAGTATACGACAGCAGCGGCAAAAAGATGGCGCATATTTCTATACCGGAGGAATGGACGGCCAATCTTTGTTTTGGGGGGAAGGATAAGAAGACCCTGTTCATTACGGCTTCGGGATCTGTCTATGTGCTGCGGATGCAGGTCAAAGGAGTGGAGTAGCAGTCACTGCGAGACCAGGAATTGTTCGATCATTTCGCGATAGGCCTGCATGGTATCGGGTTTGGCGACGACGTCCTCTGCGCCAAGCTCCAGGCATTCCTGGTAGAAATCCTTGACCTGGTAGGTGGAATAGACAATAGCCGGAATATGCTGATAGCGTGGCATCTGTTTGAGATAGATGAGGCTTTCCTTGCCTGTCATCCGGGGCATATTCTGGTCGAGAATGATCATACCGGGCAAATCGGCGTCAGCCATCTGTTCGAGCATCGCAATCATATCCAACCCGTTCTCCGCGAAATCCAGCGCCGCATCAGGGTCCACTTCCCGAACTATATCCTGAAAGATCTGTCGGTCATCTTCGTCATCGTCAACCAATAATATTTTTTTGTACTTCAGCATAGTCATTTTTAGACGTTCACGCACACGTTGTATAACGAATACCCGGCCTTGTAGAGAAATATCCACAAGCCAGTTGTGACAGGCCGTTGCCGGACGATTCTCTGTCGCATATAAGCCGGCATTCCCAAGCGAATTGAACAAAAACGCGGCCATATTTGGGGGTTCGGCGTTGGTTCCCTGGATCGCTGACGGAAAGGGTGATGGCGACCAATTGTTGGAGGCTTCCCGAACGGGGGTGTGATTAAGGGCGATCAAGTTTTGGTAGAGCGGGGCGGGGGCGCTAAATTAGGGGATGGATAAGCTGTTCATGATGATCTGTTACTGCTTTCCGCTGGTGGCGGGTGCGCAGGATTTTTCCGCGCAGGAGCAACACCGGTGTGAGGCGGAGGCGCAGCAGGTGACGGTCCTTCGTGACAAATGGGGGGTTGCGCATATCTATGGCAAGACGGACGCGGCGGCAGTATTTGGGCTTTTGTATGCCGAATGCCAGGAGGACTTCGGTCGGGTCGAAAAGAATTACCTGGAGATGCTGGGCCGGCAGGCGGAGGCTTATGGCGAATCCTATCTGTATACGGATGTGATGATGCGGCTGATCTACGACAGTGCACAGGCGGTTGTGGATTACCAGCGCAGTCCGTTCTGGATGCATCAATTGCTCGACGCATTTGCCGATGGGGTCAACTACTATCTGTACAAGCATCCCGGTACGAAGCCCCTGGTGCTAAAGCGTTTTAAACCGTGGTATGCGCTCTTATTTACGGATGGGAGTGTATCTGCGACGAGTATGGGCGGGGTGAGGCTGGAGGAGATCAAGAATTTTTATAGCGATCATGCAGTGGTTGCCGCGGCGCGGCCAGCGCGCAGATCGCCGGCGCTGTCGGATGTTGAAAAGATGGTGCTGGAAGATCGGGGGATGAAAGGTTCTGATGGGCCTGCGCCTGAGGATGTCATGTTGCCGGACGAAGAGGAGCGGGGGTCAAATGGATTTGCACTGGCGGGATTCCGGACGGCATCGGAGGCTCCGGAGCTATATATTAATCCGCATGTTCCTTTTTATTTTCGGATGGAAGTGCAACTGGTAAGCGAGGAAGGATTGAATGTCTATGGCGCTGTCACTTGGGGGCAATTTTTTGTTTATCAGGGTTTCAACGCACATTGCGGCTGGATGCATACCAGCAGTTATGCGGATGTGGCTGACCTGTATACGGAGAAAGTCAGTCAGCAAGGAAAGGGATGGGTATATGAATACGAGGGTCAGCGAAAGCCGGTGACTGAAAAATCTTTTACAATTTATTATAAGAATGACAATGGGCTACAGACATTGCCGGTGAATGGTTATTATACGCAGCATGGACCGGTGATGGCCAGCCGCGGGGGCAAATGGCTTAGTCTGAAGGAGTACAACCGGTCGCTGAATGCTTTGCTGGAAGCCTGGTCGATCACGAAGGCGAATACATTTGAAGACTATAAGAAGGCGATGGACATTCGCGCCAATACGACCAACAACACGGTGTATGCGGATGACCAGGGCAATATTGCCTATTGGCATGGCAATTTTATTCCGCGGCGGGATAGTTCATATGATTGGTCTTTACCGGTTGATGGATCGATTGCGGCTACCGAGTGGAAGGGTGTCCATACGTTGGATGAGATCGTACATGTCTATAATCCGGCTACCGGGTGGATACAGAATTGCAACTCTACGCCCTACAGCTTATCGGGCAGCAGTAGTCCCGAGCGGAAGCACTATCCGGCTTATATGGCGCCGGATGGGGAAAACTTCCGCGCGCTGAATGCGGCCAGCTTGCTGATGGGCGCCAGTCATTTTACGCTGGACAGTCTTATTGCCAAGGGGTACGATCATTATCTGACGGCTTTTGACATTTTATTGCCGCCGCTTTTCGACGCTTATGCTGCCGCACCGGACAGTATCCGGACGGTGCTACAGGAGCCCATTGGCGTGCTGCGGAAATGGGACCGGCGTTCGGCGGTGCATAGTGTGGCCACCAATCTTGCGGTGGAGTGGGCGACGCGGTTGGCGGGTTTCCTTCCAAAGCCCAGGACCTCGGAGGAGGCTTCTAATGCGGTTGGCAGCGTGAAGGCGGAAGTGGAGCGAACGACGGCTGGGCAGAAGACGGCGGAGTTAATGGCTGTGGTCAATGAGCTCAAGGAGCGGTATGGGACCTGGAAGATCGAATGGGGTGATCGATGCCGTTATCAGCGACTGACGGGTAAGATCGTCGAGACGTATGATGATCGCGAACCGAGCATTGCGGTTGGACTGGTCTCCTCGGCTTTTGGGGAGCTGCCTTCTTTTGTGAGCAAGGAGATGTCGAATACGGTCAAGCGCTATGGCTATAGCGGGAATAGTTTTGTAGCGGCGGTGGAGTTTGGAAAGCGGGTGAAGGCGAGGACGATCGTTACAGGCGGGGAGAGTAGTGATCCGATGTCGCCGCATTTTTCGGATCAGGCGGGGATGTATCTGACGGGTCAATTCAAGGAGGTATTATTTTATAAGGAGGAGGTGGAGAAAAATTTGGAGAAGCAATATCATCCGGGGGAAGAATGAAATATTTGATATAATCGGGAAATCATCACTAATATGAATACACAGCGTCAAAAGCCGGCGGGCGGGGCAGTCTATAAGACGGGATCGCATGTAATTTTATCGGGCAGTACGCGGGCTATGCGGCCGGGGGCGAAGGTTTTGGGGGCGGCCGATCCGGACGAATGGATCGAAATCACCGTGAAGGTGCGGCGGAAAAAAGCACTGCCAGAGGTTGGGGGGAATGTTAAAATGCTTAACCTGACCGAGCTGGAGGCGCAGTATGGGGCATCTCCGGCGGACCTTAAAAAGACGACGGATGTGCTTTCGGGATTGGGTTTACAAATATTCAGGGAAGATGCGCTCAGTTGCAGCATAAGGGCCGGCGGAAGGGCATTGGTCATAGAAGCTATCTTTCAGGTAAAGCTTTTCCACTATACGCATATAGAGGGAAATTATCGTGGCCGTAAGGGAGATCTGCAGATACCTGTGGAACTGGACGGTATCGTCGTTGCGGTGTTTGGTCTGGACAATCGGAAAATGGTGAAGCGGCGGCCGTTGCGTAGGCGTAAGACGTCATTGGAACTTGCGACGCGGGCGGCTGCAGCGCGAAGCTGGTTTTATCCGGCAGAGCTGGCGGCGATCTATTCCTTTCCGGCTGGTGACGGGCAGGGGCAGACAGTGGGCCTGCTTGAATTTGGCGGCGGTTTTTTTCCGGATGATCTTGCGACCTTTTGTGAGAATGCCGGTGTGGCCGTTCCGAAGGTCAATACAGTCTCTGTCAACAATACTCCAACGGATTCGAAGGACGGTGCAGAGGGAGAGGTCATGCTGGACGTGGAAGTGGTGGCAGGGGTTTGTCCCGCCGCGACCATTGTCGTTTATTTTTCTTCCTTTGACGAGAATGGGTGGGTGAACATCGTCGATACGGCGATACATGATCAGACGAACCCATTGACAGTGATCTCGTGTAGCTGGGGTTACGCCGAGGATGCGCCGGGGGCCTGGTCGAGCGGCGCCCTGGATGCGATCAATGATTCGTTGCAGGCGGCGAGTCTGCTGGGCATAACGGTCTGCGTGGCGGCGGGTGACGACGGCTCGGATGATGAAGTCGGGGATGGACATGCGCATGTCGATTTTCCTTCGAGCAGCCCCTTTGTGCTCGGGGTGGGAGGCACCACCCTGAAGAAGTTGTCGTCGGGCGTTATAAGGGAGACGGCCTGGAAAGATGGGGATGGGTTGCGGAAAGACAATGGCGGGAGTACGGGCGGCGGGGTCAGCACGATCTTCCCGCGGCCTTCCTGGCAGACGGTGACGGTTGACTCGGTGAATCCCGGTTCCATCGAAGGGCGGGTTGTGCCGGATGTTGCAGCGGACGCGAGTGCCAACACGGGTTATTGGACAGTGGTGGATGGGCAGGGAGCGCCCAGTGGCGGCACTTCTGCGGCTACGCCTTTATGGGCTTCATTGATCGCGCGGTTGAATGCTTCGCTGGGGGCGCCGGTAGGCTTTCTGAGTCCATTGTTGTATGCGGTGAACGCCAACGGGCAGACTTTGGGGCAGACGGGCTGCCGGGACATCACCTCTGGGAACAATGATACGGCTTCGATTGGTGGTTATTCGGCGGGGCCGGGTTATGATGCGGTGACCGGATGGGGAGTGCCGATCGGTGACGCGCTGGCGGATGGATTGAAGAAGTAATCGGATCATACTTGAATTTTGAGCCGAATGCACCTGCATTCGGCTTTTTTTATTGGTCTCCTGCTTGTTTTCCGTTAACTTTAAGTAAATATTGTTATATTTTATTTTTAGTATTTGAATTCTATTACACGTAGGGATTTCATCAGAAGAACAGGAGTTTGGGCCGGAGGCGCTTATCCGGCCATGATGGCCATGGGACTTTTACAGGGTGTACCTGCGCATCCTTTCAAGCTGGAGGGAAGTGGGGATGGCAAGCAAGTCTTGATTCTCGGGGCTGGGTTGGCGGGGATGTCCGCCGCCTATGAGCTCCGGAAATTGGGTTATCGGTGTACGATCCTGGAGGCCCGGGAGCGGGCCGGAGGTCGTTGCTGGAGTATCCGGAAGGGATCGGTGAATGAGGAAGTGGGGGCGGGCCTACAGGCGGCAGGGTTTGATGAAGGGCAGTATTTTAATGCGGGTCCGTCTCGTATTCCCCATCATCACGGATTGACGCTGCACTATTGCAAGGAACTGAAGGTTGCGTTACAGGTGTATAACAATGTCAATGAGAATGCCTACTACTTTAGCGAAGGGAAGGGGCCATTGTCGAACAGGAAGATAAGAGTGAGGGAAGTACACAATGACATGCGGGGATGGACGTCGGAGTTGCTGGCGAAGGGCCTGGATGGCGGAAAGATCGATGCGGGCATGAGTAAGGAGGATGGCTTGAAACTGATCGAATATTTGCGGGCGGAGGGAGGATTGGACATCGACAAATTGTACAAGGCGTCGGCGCGTCGGGGTTATATGGAGTCTCCTGGGCCTGGTGATAGGGAAGGGAAGATCGGGGAGCCGCTCCCTTTATTAGCGATGCTGCAATCGGGTTTGCTTGATCCGGATTTTTACAATGTAGCGGAATATACCTATGAATTGCAGGGAACGTTGTTCCAGGCGGTGGGCGGAATGGACAGGATCGCTGCCGCATTTGAGCAGCAGGTGGGGGCATTGATCCGTTATAAGGCGGAGGTCAAATCGATCCATAACCAGGGAGAGGGCGTGAAAGTGGTATACAAGGAAAAGGGTGTCGAGAAGGAGGCTGCGGCTGAGCTTTGTATCTGTACGATCCCACTGCCGGTGTTGAGCAATATCGAGCACAATTTCTCTTCTGATGTAAGCAGGGCGATCGATTCGGTCGTATACATGTCTACGGGGAAGATCGGTCTGCAGTTCAAGCGCAGGTTTTGGGAGGAGGACGAAGGGATATATGGGGGCATCACCCATACGAACAATCAGCTGACGCAGCTCTTTTATCCTTCTTATGATTATTTAGGCGGTAAGGGGATTTTAATAGGATATTATAACTTTAACGAGAAGGCCGTAGCAACCGGCAATCTTTCCTATCAACAACGAGAGCAACTGGCACTGGATAAAGGCAGCATGATCCACCCTCAGTACAAGCAGGAATTCGAACGCTCTTTTTCTGTCAGCTGGCATAAGACGAAGTACAATCTTGGCGGATGGGCGTTGTATTCGCCCGAGGAAAGGCAGACCTTGTACAGGCCGTTGTTGGAACCGGACGGGCGGGTGTATTTTGCCGGTGAACACATGACCTATCTGAATGCATGGATGGCGGGGGCGTTCGAGTCGGCCCGCAGTGTTGTAGCGGCCTTACACAGCCGGGTGAGGGGACAAAATTTTTCGTATCCGGTAATGGGAAGCTGATTTTACCACCAACTAAATATATACGCTTTATGGGCAACTCAATCAGTCGTCGCGATCTAATCAGAACCGGCGCTTTATTAGCAGGAGCAATACCTTTTGCAGGCAGCCTGTTGAACAAAGTTCAGGCAGCTCCTTTCGCGGGCGGGTCCGTAACGGGCCACGCCGCATCCGCTTTTAGTTCCGAAGGGTGGACGGAGAGGGAGATCGGCCTTAGTGCCATTGAGCCGTTAAAGGCGCGGTTGTATGCGAATGAAAATCCGTTTGGCCCTTCTGACAAGGCAAAGAAGGCGATCGTCGATATTTTGCCTTTAGGCTATCAATACCCGATTCGGTCGATGGGCGATCTGGTCGGCAAGATTGCTGATTTTGAGAAGGTCAAGCAGGAGAATGTGTTGATGGCCTCCGGTTCTTCCCCCTTGCTGATGGCCGCGGCGCTGGCCTATTACAAGCCGGGTTGCAATGTGGTGACAGGTGATCCCAGTTATGCGGACCTGCCCAGTAAGGCGCAGCGGGTCGGGGCCAAATGGGTGAAAGTGCCGTTGACGCCGGAATACAAATTAGACCTGGATGCGATGGAAAAGGCCGTGGATGATAACACGGTGTTGGTGTATATCTGCAATCCCAATAACCCGACAGGCACGGTGGTCGATTCGGACAAACTGAGGGCATTCGTGGACAGGGTATCCAAAAAGGTAACAGTATTCGTGGATGAAGCGTATATTGATTACCTGCCCGATCCGCAAGGCAAGACCCTGATACCGATGATCAATAGTGGAACGAATATCATTGTGGCCAGGACGTTCAGCAAACTATATGGCTTTGCGGGCTTGCGTCTGGGCTATGTGATCACGCAACCGGACATCATCAAAAAACTGGGTCTGTATACGGAAGCATCCATGTCCATCTCCACGACTACTCTGCAGGCGGCTATCGCCAGCTATCAGGACAGGGAGTTCCTGGACGGGGCGTTGCAGAAGACCGTGGCCAGCAAGGATTACCTGTATGCGGTGTTGAAAAAGGAAGGCTACGCTTATGTGCCTTCGAGCACGAATTTCGTGCTGTTTCCCATCAAGATGGATGGCAAGCAATTTGCCGACGAGATGATGAAACGGAGTGTCGGCGTACGATACTGGAAGGTCGGCACGCAGGACTATTGCCGGATCAGCATCGGTCGGATGGACGAGATGGAAGCCTTTGCTGCGGCATTCAAAGAAATCTCCTAAATAATTTAAAAAAAGAGCCTCCTGCTTTGGCCGGGGGCCTGTTTGGTATGAAGATGAAGAACATTGTTTTTGCGGTTTGCCTGCTGCTTGCCGGCGCAATCGTCGTGCGTGCGCAGGATTCGGCCGCCGTCCGCGCCCTTACGATCGAAGAATACGATAAGGCGAAAGGTTTTAGTGTGGGAGATCTGGACAAGGATACGTATGTCAAGATCGAGAATACCTACATCCTGGATCACAGTGGATTCGGCAAGCCTTATTTTATCACCGGGGATGATGGCAAGAAGAAGCGGATCGATCTTTACAAGTTGATCCTGAAAGATGGCCGGGTTGAACTTGGTACCATTATCTATTACACCACGGAGGGCGGGAAGCGGTATACGGCCTGCATGCCCGGATATAAGGCCGATCCAAAGATCTGGAGAAAGTATTTCGAGGATGTCCATGCGATTGACAAAGAAGAGCCCTTCTACGTCTTAAAGCTATCATATGTGTTGAGTGAAGAGCTGGGCTTTCAACTGTACAGGGCGGCGTCGGGCGGGCCGGGTGTAGGGGTGAGCCGGGAGGCAGGCACCTATGGGAATGATATCTGTTTTCCAGGGGATATGCAGGTGAGCATGGCGGATGGTACGAAGAAAATGGTGAGCGTTGTGCGGCCGGGGGATGAGGTGGTATCAGTCGATCCTGTCAGTCACCAGGAGCAGTCCGTACGGGTGAAGGCACTTACCGTGCATGCCGTAAAGAACTATGCGATCACGAAGCTGATCTTGTTGTCGGCAGCGGGTTGCGGCAGCCATGAAGTGGTGCTGGCTTCCAGGGTGCTGGAGGCCACGCCGAATCATCCGATGATGACGGCGCGCGGGGTGAGGAAGGCGGGCGAACTTTCGGCGGGCGATAGGGTCTTGTGTCCTTCGACCAACGGTGGCTATCAGGAATTTGTGGTCTGGAATAAGGAAGAGGCTGCCGGCGGGTTGCAGCCTGTTTATAATATTGTCGCTGCTGGCGGGAATACGTTTTTGATGAATGGTGTGGTGGTGATGCAGAAATAATCAGCGAGTCAGCATCGGTTACTTTGAGGCGGGTCTCGAGAGCGTCTTTTTTCGGGGGAATGGGATACATTTGCGGATGCAAAAGCCGGTATTGGTAATAAAATTGGGCACGGCCGTCCTTACCGATGAAGGGGGGGCGATCGCGCAGGCCACGATAAAGAAAGTGGCGGCCGGAATTGCCGCCTTGGCGGACGACTACCGGATCATCCTGGTCTCGAGCGGGGCGGTCGGCAGCGGCAGGTCTTTTTTTTCCGGCTACAAGGGTACGCTTGCCGAGCGGAAGGCTGCGGCGGCCGTTGGCAATCCCATCCTCATCCGGCATTATCAAAAACATTTCTCGGTTTACGGCATACCGGTGGCGCAAGCGCTTTGCGAGCGGCATCATTTTTCCAGCCGAGTGCGGTTCCTTCAACTCAAGGAGACATTCGAAGAGTTCTGGAAGAACGGCATTTTGCCGGTCATGAATGAGAATGACCTGGTCAGTAATGTCGAACTGAAATTTTCAGACAATGATGAGCTGGCTACGTTGACGGCCATTGGATTCGATGCGGAGGCTTTGCTGCTTTGTACGAGTGTAGGTGGTTTCATGGATGCGGAAAAGCGGATCATTCCGCTTGTGGAAAAGGTGGACAGCAGGATACTCGGTTTTGTGGATCAGGCTAAGAGCAGTACGGGTCTCGGCGGGATGTTGTCCAAGCTAACGTTTACGCGGCTGGCCAGTTCGTTGGGGATAAGGGTAGTGATCTGTGGGGTGAAGGGTGTGGCTCCGTTCAGCGATGCATTGGCAGGTAAGGTGGGGACGAGTTTTGTTCCCAGGGTGTCCAATCTTCGGGCGAGGCAGAAATGGCTGGCGAGCGGGAGTATTACGCTCGGGAGTATTTTTGTCGACAAGGGAGCCGTGAAGGCGCTGGAGCAGCGAAGGAGTCTGCTGAGTGTGGGTATCCGGCGGGTACAGGGGAAGTTCGGTGCGGGGGAAGTGGTGCAGCTCAAGGATGAGGAGGAGCAGATCATTGGTGTGGCGAAGGTGAAAATGAGTGCGGGAGAAGTGGTGGCGGGATTGAAACGTAAAAACGTTTTGGCCGCGCATGCAGATGACATCGTATTATTTTGATATGAACGGGCAAAAGATACAAGGACTGCTGCGGAAAACGCATCGGGCGGCAGCAGGATTAAGGACGGCCGCAGAGGGACAGGTGAAGCAGGCGCTCCTGCTGCTGGCGGCGGCTTTGGAGGCTGACAACGGGGCGCTGTTGCGTGCCAATGCCCGGGACCTGGGCCGTCAGGAGTCCGGCAGCCCGAGGAATGACCGGCTGTTACTGAATGAACACCGGGTGAAGGCGATTGCGAAAAGCATACGGAAGATAAGCCGGCTGGCCGATCCCTCGGGAAAGCTGCTGGAGCGTCGGGTGTTGGCCAACGGTTTAAAAGTGGAAAAGCGGACGGTGCCGCTGGGGGTTGTCGGGGTGATCTACGAATCGAGGCCGAATGTTACCTTCGACATCGCAGCGCTTTGCTTGCGCAGCCGGAATGGGTGTGTGCTCAAGGGAAGTCAGGAAGCGGAGCAGACGAATAGGGCGGCGATGATGATGATCCGGAAAGCGTTAAGGGCGGCGGGAGTCAATACCGATTGTGTGACGCTGTTACCTTCGCAAAGGGAGACCGTGGAAGAGCTATTCACGGCCACGCGGTGGGTGGATGTATTGATCCCGCGGGGATCGGATGCGTTGATAAAACATGTGCGTGCAAATAGCCTGGTGCCTGTGATCGAGACGGGCGCGGGGGTTTGTCATGTCTATGTGGAAAAGGAAGCCGATCTTGAAAAGGCGGCCGCAATCGTCGTGAATGCCAAGGTATCCCGGCCGTCTGTGTGCAATGCGATGGATACGTTGCTGGTTGACCGTGCGGTGGCGGCGCCGCTGTTGCAGCTGCTACGCGGTCCTTTCGAGGCACATGGGGTTAGGATCCTGGCGGATCGGGAAGCGTGGCGTGAGCTAAAGGGGTACCCGCTATTGGGCGTATCGCGGCCGGAGGATTTTGCAAGGGAGTTCCTTAGTCTGCAATGTGGAGTGAAAGTTGTCGGGGGGATCGATGAGGCGTTGGAGCATATTGAAAAATACGGAACACGTCATTCCGAAGCCATTGTCTCGCGCAATAAACGGCAATGTGAAAAATTTTTGCAGGAGGTGGATGCCGCGGCGGTCTATGCCAATGCCAGTACCCGGTTTACCGACGGAACAGCATTGGGACTGGGTGCAGAGATCGGTATCTCGACGCAAAAGCTGCATGCAAGGGGGCCTTTTGCGCTGGAGAAGCTGGTGACGGAGAAGTGGTTTATGCGTGGCGACGGCCAGACTAGGGTATGACGCGGTCAAGCGCGTTCCGGAAGACGCCAAAAACTTTATTAATTGTCAAAAAAACGCTTATCTTAGGTTTTTAAACGATCTGAGCATATGACCTTCCACCGGTGTTTTGGCTGTCTCCTGCTTTATTTTCTGCCAATTGCTGTTTTTTCGCAAAGCGTTGTGTCGCTTAGTATCCGGGATACCGCCGGGCCGATGATCAGCAAGTATATATATGGACATTTCAGTGAAGACCTGGGGCGTTGTATCTATGACGGCTTTTGGACGGGAGATCATATCCGGATGGATGTCGTGGAAGCCTTGAAGAAGATCAAGGTGCCGGTGCTGCGCTGGCCGGGTGGCTGTTATGCCGACCAGTACCACTGGCGGGATGCGATCGGCCCGAAGGAGCAGCGGAAGAAGACTGTAAACACTACCTGGGGCATGGTAACGGAAGACAACAGCTTTGGCACGCATGAGTTCCTGAAACTTTGCGAAATGTTGGGCTGTCAACCTTATATTGCCGGTAATGTGGGTACGGGCACGCCGGAGGAAATGGAGAATTGGATCGAGTATTTGAATTATAATGGGGGAAGCACGCTGGCAGACCTGCGGCGGCATAACGGGCATCCGCAGCCGTATGGAGTGTCGTTCTGGGGTGTGGGCAATGAGAGTTGGGGTTGCGGGGGATCGATGACGCCTGAGCTATATTCGGGGCAGTACAACCGGTATTCGGAATTCTGCAAGAATTATCCGGGTGCGTCGTTGAAGCTGATTGCCAGCGGTGCCAACAGCGATGACTATGACTGGACCGAGACGTTGATGAAGAACATCGACCGGGACCGTACCTGGGGGGTATCGATGCATTATTATACGCTGGCGGGTCCCTGGCATCACAAGGGCTCTGCGACGGTATTCGGCGAAGATGAGTATTTCAAAGCAATGGCGGCCTGCCTGCGGATGGAGGACCTGGTGCGCAAACATTCGGCCATCATGGACAAATATGATCCGCAGAAGCGGATATCATTGGTTGTCGACGAGTGGGGTATATGGACGGATGCGGAACCGGGGAGCAATCCGGCATTTTTGTATCAGCAGAACAGTCTGCGGGATGCATTGATCGCGGCGACGACACTCAATATCTTCAACAATCATGCGGACCGGATAAAGATGGCCAATCTCGCGCAGACGGTGAATGTACTGCAGGCGCTGATTTTAACGGATAAGGACAAGCTATTGCTGACGCCTACCTATCATGTTTTCGACCTGTATAAGGTCTTTCAGAATGCGCATTCGCTGGCGATTCAGCTGTTTGCTCCGGAATATAGCTACGGGGGCGGCAAGGTCCCGGCCGTCAATGCCAGTGCGGCGAAGGATAGCAACGGCGTAGTGCATGTTGCGCTGGTAAACCTCGATCCTGTCAAGCCGGTATCGGTGCGAATGGACCTGGGACGAGGCTTCTCGTTCGCGTCTGTGCAGGGACAGGTGTTGACATCTTCAAAGTTCAACGACTACAATTCTTTCGAGCAGCCGGGCCGCGTAGTGCCGGCGGTGTTCAGTGGGGCGGAGAAGGACGGCAATGATCTGGTCGCGTACCTGCCGCCCATGTCAGTCGTGGTGCTTGCGCTGAAAAATTAATCATTGCGGCAAGGCTTTGATGCTGTTTGTCAGGATTGGAATGAGCAAAAGTTTAATAGTGGAAAACCTCCAGTTTGGCATGATTCTGGTTTGCATTAAGCGCTTGAGACGGTGCAATTGTTGTGCCCCCTTTTAGCAAGCTTGCCTGGTTTTCACGAAGAGTTGCTAACGCCTCGCCATATTCCCCCTAAACTTGACGAAGAGGCTTATTCCTATGTTTCGATCCATGAGTTGATTTTCTGGGTATTGTACCCAAAGGTCATTCTGTTGCTAAAATTTTTTCGGGTCTGTGTACCCGGCCTGTAACCTATTGTCTAATATTTTATTAAAAGCTTATGAGGATTATCTTTACCCTGATCTTAGGCCTGTTTATTTCCGGAAGGCTGCATGCGCAGAGTGAAACCAATAATTTTATTACGTACGATACAACGATCACCTATCGTTACAATCCGTACCTTTCTTTTACCTATTACCTTAGGATCTCCCGCCCAGCCAATTTGTTCACCAGTGGAAGTGCGGATACGGCATCGCGGCCGGCTATCTTTTTTATGCCCGGTGTTGGGGAAATGAACTCCAACGAAAACAATCTGTATAAATACGGGCCGCACTACTGGCTGGCGAACGGCTGGGATGGTTCGGTCGTGTTGGGGAATGGCACGCATTACCCGATTCTCATCAGCATGATCTGCAATGTCAATCCGCCCGATCCTCCCATTGCCGGAAATTTCTGGGTAATGGATTACATGATCAAACATTATCACATCAAACCGCATGGCGTTCATATTACTGGTTTGTCTGAAGGTGCTTTTACCTGGTCTGGAATGTTGGGGATCACGGATACGACGGGGACTGGGCAAACGGGGGCCGATATTGGCTGCCGGGAGGTGACCAGTATGACATTATTGTCGGGGGCGGCAACCAGCACCGGAAACTGGTCCGTTTTCGGGCATTGGGCGCAAGCCTATGGGGGAAAAGCGTTTTTGACGGTGGGATATGTCGACGCGCAGACCATCAATCCCCCCCAATTGGCCGCGGCCATGAATGCAGCGGTGCCGGGGTCGGCTTATTTTACTTATAACACTGTCGATGGCGGTCAGCATGGCGGGTGGAACTCGGAATATGATCCGACCCAGCATAACTGGCAATCCTTCGCCCCGATGGGCCCGTACATCACCACCTCGACGGTTGCGAATTCCGCGGGTACGTATAAAAATGGCTCTTCTATTTTTCAGTGGATGTTGCGTCAGGGGGATACCACGCTGGTTGGCGGGGCCAAACCTGTTCCGGTAGCCAATGCAGGATCCAACCAGACAGTGACGCTGCCGGTGAATGCGGTAACCTTGTCCGGTAGTGGTACGGAGTCCGGCGGCACGATATCGGCCTATGCGTGGAGCTGGGTGAGCGGGCCGACTCAATATGCGTTCAACAGTACGAGTGTCGCCAGTCCGACTATCAGTAACCTGGTAGCCGGCACTTATGTGTTCAAGCTGACGGTAACCGATGCCAATGGGGTATCGGCAAGCGCTAATGTGAATGTTGTAGTGAATGCCGCTACAGGCACCAATACCACCTATTATAATTTGCCCGGGACGGTCCAGGCAGCGAACTATGCTTCGCTGAGCGGCGCTGCTACCGGCCAATCTCAGCCGTTAGATGTCACGACGGCTATTCCTTCGATCACATCGGGAGAAGCGATCACTTACAATGTAAATGTGGCTTCGGCCGGCGTTTATACCATGTCATTCCAGGTGGCCAGTGCAGCTACGGGTGCCGGTTTCCAGGTACTGAATTCGGCTGGGACTGCGTTGAGTACGATAACGGTGCCGAATACATCCGGCCTGACAACGTGGACGACGGTCAATGTAGTAGTCAACTTAGCCGCGGGTCAGCAAACACTTAAGCTACTATCTACTCAAACTCCGATCTGGGCCCTGAACTGGTTCTCGTCCGTGGCAGGGAGCGCAGGCCAGCAAGTTATTCCTGGCACGATCCAGGCGGAAAGCTATAGCACCATGCTTGGGGTAGGCACCGAAACGACCGGGGATGCGGGCGGCGGTCTGGATGTGGGATGGATCACTTATAAGGACTATATGTCTTACCCGGTCAAGGTACAGACAACTGGCAGCTATACGGTAAGCTTTAGGGTGGCTACGGCCAATAGCGGGGCGAACATTCAGCTGGACAACGGGTCTAACACCGTTTACGCCAAAATATCGGTGCCCAATACGGGAGGGTGGCAGAGCTGGACGACTGTTACCACGACGGTGAATCTGACTGCGGGAGTACAGACGATCAGGGTGCTTTCCACCGGGGGTGCGGCCACCTGGAATTTGAATTGGATGTCCTATGCTTTAGTGGACTCTGGTGTTTATCCCATACCAGGAACGATACAGTCGGAAAATTATGCCACCTCGCTTGGCGTCTCGACGCAGAATACTTCAGATGTGGATGGAGGACAGAATGTCGACGAGATCTACAACGGCGACTGGATGAGCTATAATGTGAATGTGGCTGCTAGCGGGACCTATGCAGTTCAGCTTCGGGTAGCATCAGCACAATCGGGGGCGAGTTTTGCCTTGGAGAACAGTTCAGGGACGGTCTATACGACGGTGTCGGTGCCAAATACAGGCGGGTGGCAGACCTGGACGACAATCAATGCAACGGTGCAGCTGCCGGCCGGTACGCAGACACTGAAGCTGGCATCGCTGAATGCATCCGCGTGGAACATCAATTGGATGTCCTTTACTGCGTCAAGCTCGGCGGTGTATGCCATACCCGGCATGATACAATCGGAAAATTTTGCGAGTTCTCTTGGTGTCTCAACGCAGAATACATCGGATGCAGGTGGTGGGAAGAATGTCGACGAGATCTATACCGGTGACTGGATGGTCTACAATGTCAATGTTGCTGCTGCCGGCACCTATTCGGTGGGGCTACGGTTGGCATCGGCGCAATCCGGGGCGAGTTTTGCCTTGGAGAGCGGTTCCGGGACGGTCTATGCGACGGTATCGGTACCCAACACGGGTGGTTGGCAGACTTGGACCACGCTCAATGCAACAGTGACGCTACCCGCAGGGTCCCAGGTCCTGAAGGTGGTTACGCTGGGGTCGCCTGCGTGGAACATCAATTGGATGTCGTTTGCCACATCGGGGTCGACGACCACGGCAACCGGTGCAGGCGACAGAACGACCGAGTCAGTGTCAGCTTTCAATGATTCATTGTCGGCGCAGGCGAATATGCTGCTATTGTATCCTAACCCGACGCCGGATGCCTTCCAGCTATCGATGAGCAATCCGCAGACGGGTAAGTTTCTGGTGCAGGTGATCAGTTCTTCGGGCCGGTTGCTGAAGACCTACAGCTTTGAAAAGACGCTGCCGGACATGCAAGTCCAAGTTTCGCTGGCCGGTTTGCCTGTGGGTGTTTATGTGGTCCGTATCGGAGGCACGGATTGGCAAGTGATTAAAAAGGTGATGAAGTTATAGTACCGCATAAAAGGAAACATTAATTTGCGGCATCGATGAATGCTGTCAACATACCGCCTTCCCTGGATGACATTCTTGTAATCTCGACCGCGCGAAGGGATGAGTTCAGGGATATAGGACACCTGTTGGTGAGGGGTCTGCTCGATGTGCCGGAAGCGGCCGTTTACCGGCAGCTGGTAGTGGACGCGGTGAAGCGGCAGGGGCGGGAAAAGAAAAAGCTGCCCGAGAAGGGCATCTATGGCCGGGCATTTGGCCAGATGGTAAATTTATGGCGGGTCGACGGGGGCGTGCGGCAGCTGGTGTTGTCGAAGCGGTTGGGGCAGGTGGCGGCTGATCTTCTAGGGGTTGCTAACGTAAGGATCTATCACGATCATGCCTTGTTGAAAGAGGCGGGCGGCGGGGCAACCTATTGGCACCAGGACCAATATTATTGGCCCCTGGATACAGCGGATACGGTAACGGTGGCGCTGGCGTTGACGGACCAGCAGATCGATATGGGAATGTTCGTGTTTGCCGACGGTTCGCATAAATATGGAACGATCATGGATCCAAAGTTATCTATGGAACCGGACAGTACGTACCGGAAGTACATCCGGGAGCGGCAGTTCCCATTGAGCCGGGCGGCTGGCATGCGGGCGGGAGACGCGAGTTGGCACTATGGTAACACGGTGCATCAAACCTCTGCCAATCTATCGGACAAGCGCCGGGAAATGATGACGATCACCTATATGGCGGATGGGGCGAGAGTGGCGAGGCCGGTCCATCCGGGTCAGGAATATGAGCTTAACATGTGGCTGAATGGACTTCCTCCGGGGAGGCTGGCGGCGTCGGAACTGAATCCGCTGGTGTTGTGAGATAGGAGGGATAGGGGAAAGCTGTATATTGCGGGGAATTATGCAGATGGCCGAGTCAAACTTAATGCAGGAAGATCGGGCAGGGCTGGAAACGTTGGAACTATTTTCGGACGCGGAACGATTCAACCAATGGATGTTCGAGCGGATCGAAGGGCATTGCCGGGGTTCGATATTGGAGATAGGAAGCGGTATCGGGAATATATCTGCCTTTTTGCTGGATCGATTTACGGATGTCACATTGAGTGATCTACAACCTGAGTATTGCAGGAGGCTGAGCCGGACCTTTGGTGAGCGGCGTTCCCTTAAAAATATTTTATCGATAGATCTGGCGGCGGCCGATTTTGAACGCGCCTACGAGCAATTGATGGGCCGGTTCGATACTGTCGTCGCGTTGAACGTCGTGGAGCATATCGAAGACGATGTATTGGCAATCAGGAATGCGCACAAGCTGTTGAAAGGCGGCGGAAGACTGATCGTTCTGGTGCCGGCATATCCCTGGCTTTACAATCCGATGGACAAGGAACTGGGCCATTTCAGAAGGTATACGAAAAATAGCCTCGGTGAGCTTTTGGCGGGGGAGGGTTTGAGGTTGTTGCGTCTGGAATTTTTCAATGCGGCGGCGATCGGCGGCTGGTGGTTCTCGGGCAGCGTCTTGCGTATGGACAAGATAAAGAAGGGGCCATTGCGGCTTTACAACGGTTTGGTGGGGATCATGCGGCTTGCCGACAGGCTGACGGGAAGAAGGATAGGGCTGTCGATCATCGCGGTAGCCTCGGATCAGGAGGAACGGGGTTTGAATCTTCGTTGAAGCAGGATAATATCATATTTATTTCTGTCGAGTTCGCCTAGAAATTCCCGGCTGTAGTAAGCGAAAATATAGTAATCGTTGTCTTTTTCCCTGACGAGCGCCGGGAGGTAACCCATGATGAAGTCGGGTTGGTCGAAGATGCCTTTGTAGGCCACATACACGAAAATTCCTTTGCGAAAAGTATCGGTATTCTCGGGCAGGTTGAACAGGTTGGTGTCCCTGACGATTTCTCCGCCATAAAATGTTCCCACCACATCCGGTTTTAGTTTCCAAAACGTTTTTATATCGAAGGAAGCGTGGTTCCTGAAGCCTTGTTTGATCCTGGTGGCATGGGCCATGCTGGTGTCGTTCAGTCCCATAAGGTCGACTGTCCGTCCTTTGTAGGTATAGGCGAATCCACCGGCTGCCAGGATGCCGACGCTGGGGTATCTGGCCGTTTGGGCGAAGGTGCTGTTCTCAGCTTGCGCGATGGTCCGTCCCATGCGGGCGTGGTAGAATTCCGGGGAGATCCGGGTATTTGTGATCCTGTCGTCGGTGGTAAAATCGTAGAACGTTGATTTTGCCATGAAGAAGATGCCGAAGCAAGCGGCGGCGGTAAGCATGATCCGGATATTTTTGGAGGGCTGGGGATAATTTCCCAGGTACTGATTCCAGAAGGACAGGTTAAAGAAAGCGGCGTAAGTGAGGGGGATGATGCACTGGTAGAACCGGGCGTATTTGAAATGGTCGCCGCCGGTCAGGACGGGCAGGAACAGGCCAGGCAGGATGACGGCGATGAGGATAAGCTGGGTTTTATCTGCCGTCGTCAGGGTGCTTATTTTTTTTGTTCTTATACATTTGATCGCCGTGAGCGCGAGCGCAAGCAGGCACGCCGCAACGGTGAAGGCTACCTGCGGATATTCGTAAAAGAGCCGATGCAGGTAACCCAGGCCGTGAGTTATATTGTCTTTTTCACTGCCGGATACTTTGGCGTAGTAGGTGTTGGGGAAAGGGTAGCCAAAATAGGAAAGGCGCCAACGGATCAATGCAACGAGGGTAATGGCGTAAGCGCAAATTGGAGCAAAGATGGCTTTGATGCCCTGTTTCAATCCGCGCGACGTGGCTTGCTGGATAAAGGCGATCGCGATGAACAGCATCCCATAAGCGATGCTTTCCGGGCGCGTCAGGATCATGATGGCGATCGAGGCGGCGAACGGGATGGCAGGGAGGGGTTTGCCGGCAAGATAATAATCGCTCAGCATTAGGGTATTGCCGATGATGAGGTACAGCCAGAGGCCTGTCTCCATCAGACCCAGGATGTTCCATTCCAGGAAGCCCAGCGGCAGGAGCAACAGGCAGAGCACCAGGATGTCGGTGGCCGTAATGGCTTTGTCCGAGGTCCCGTTGCACCGTCTGATAAAGGACAGGATGCGGTACACGGTGACATAGGTGAAGAAAAAACTGAGCAGCAGCAGCAGCCACACGTATTGCTCGCCGGCGACCCTATAAAATAGTGCGCCGATCAGTGTCCACAACAAGGAAGTGAAGCCTTCGACCTTTTCGCCGCCCACGGTCCAGACGAATCCGTGCCCCTGCGCGACGTTGCGCATATAGACCATGTAAATATTTGCGTCATCAATGCCGTAAAGCGGTTTGTCGTAACCCTTCCAGTAGAAGAGGAGTGCGAGGATGAGCGTGAAGAAAGTGAACAGATGAAGGGAAATTTTTCCGGTAAAGCGCATTGAACCTTGTTTGGGGGAATAAAGCCGTCGGTGAATTCGACGGCCTAAAGTAAAAAAAAACGCCTGTGTTGCCTAAAGTTTTGAATTTTATCTTTGGTCCATACGTGACAGCCGTTGGATGAGGTGTTTGGGGATAATTGCCAGATTTAAAAATAATCCCTGAATTATTTGATGAAAAGGAAAAAATCCGTATTTTTACGACGCTATAAAGCCTGCCATGTTTTAAATCCTCTGAACATTAGGCATCTTGATATCTAACGCGCTCTGCCAAATAATCCTTGAAATTCCTCATTTTTCGATTCTAACTTTATAGTTGCCAACAATCCACATCACTATTGGGTAAAGCCTGCTTCTTTTCTTTGGAAGTACCTAAAAGCCAATACCTCTGTAATTCCGACGCATTTTATTTCAAATCCTGGAAAGATTACGTTCGAGTAAACCCTTAAAATGATCTTTCGAGATGAAGAAGCAGATTTTGGCCGTTGATGACAGCAAGGCGATTCGATATTTGTTGCAAACTGTTCTTGGGCAGGATTATAATGTAGTAACAGTTCCGGATGGATTCTCTGCCGTTTATTATTTGTCGAACCGGAGTCAACCGGATCTTATCATAGTCGATCCCCAGCTTCCGGATATGGAGAACTGGGAGCTGATACAGCAGCTTTCGACGAGCGGGATGCATGGAGGGATACCGGTATTGGTTTTGTCGGGGTTGGCGCAGCAGGAGACGGAGCTGAAGTGTATGGAATTTGGGGTGGTGCGATTTTTTATGAAGCCGTTCAATCCCATCGAATTATTGGATGCAGTGCGTGACCTGGTTGTGACTGGGGAGTGGGATAGAGAGGTTTCGGGTCTGAGGGGTTGACCCGCGTTTCCCGCAAAGGCCCTCCGAAAAAGAACTGTAAACCGTTAGAAGTACAATAAATTTTTTGTTTGCAAGCCACCTGAAAGCTTTAGCATACCTGAGCCACCGTATATATGAAACCGTAAACCTGTTGTATGGATGTTTTAACATTACCCCAAACAGTCCGCAAGGACAAAAGGACAAGTTGGTATTCCCTTCGGTACAGTTCGCTGCCCCGGAAAAGGAATTTTAAGTTCACTGGTTCTTATTTTATTGGCAAGGAAGCGTCGAGCATCGACAGACTGGCAAGTATTTATAGCGTGCGCGGATCGGTCACTAATCTTGGTAAGGCAAAAGCGGAATTGCTGGAGATGCTGGATGACCAGGATAGCATGCTGCCGGAGGTGATCTTCTGCGAAGCTGGTTTTGACCTGAGTAAGCTGATCGGACTGCGTTCTTTCCTGCATGAGCATGCCGGTTTGCGGGGGATCCCGCTTATCTTGGTCGTTTCCGGCCCTGGCGAGAAAGATATGACACGCTACCGGACGCATGTACGGCCTGATGAGATCATTTATCTTGATAAGTGTGATGATCTGGCGCTCGGCAATAAGGTGCGGTTCCTTCGGAAGATGAAGGCTGCACATCACCGGAATATCCTGCCGCAGATCGAGGAAAGACATCCTGAAAGTCATTTGTTCGCTTTCGGATTCGGTTCTAAGCGGATGTTCGACATTCTTTGCGCCGGTCTTGCTTTGCTGGTATTGAGTCCGATCTTCCTGCTCATCGCTTTGGCGATCTTACTGGAGTCTCGGGGACCGATATTTTATGTCTCCAAGCGGGCGGGCAAGGGGTATCGCATCTTCAATTTCATAAAATTCAGGACCATGGTCCAGGATGCGGACAAGCAAGTGGATGATCTCACTCATTTGAATCAATATGCTGCGATCAATAACCCGGTATTCTTTAAGGTCAGCAACGACCCGCGTATTACGAGGGTAGGCCGCTTTCTGCGAAATACCAGCCTGGATGAGCTTCCGCAATTGCTGAATGTGCTGTGGGGTGACATGTCACTGGTGGGTAACCGTCCGCTGCCTTTGTATGAAGCGGAGAAGTTGACCACCGATGACTATGCGGCGAGGTTCCTCGCTCCGGCTGGTATCACAGGATTGTGGCAGGTGAAGAAGCGGGGTACGAAGGAGATGTCTGCGGACGAAAGGATCTCGATCGATATCGACTACGCTGCCAAGTGCAGTTTTGCTACCGATCTTTGGATCATTGTGAATACGCCTTCTGCATTGTTGCAGAAAGAGAATGTATAAAGCACGCGTTGTGTCTGACCATTCTTCTGGTAACGATTTTTCTAGGATGCAGACGGGGATCTATCCTTTAATATCGATCATAACACTCAACTGGAACGGCACGGAGGTGACGTGTGACCTGCTCAGGTCGATCCGGGAGCGAAACACCTATCGGCCTATTGAAGTCATAGTCGTGGACAATGCCAGCCGGGAAGACCCGAGCGAGGCATTTTTGTCTGTTTACCCGGAAGCCGTCATCGTGCGGAATGCAGACAACCTGGGTTTTTCGGGTGGCAACAATGCGGGCATCCGGGCGGCAAAGGGAGACTATCTCTTTATCGTCAACAACGATACCGAATTCACACCTTATTTGCTGGAGGGGTTATTGGCGGTTTTCGATCAATTTCCGGATGCGGGCATGGCGAGCCCTAAATTTCATTACTTTTTTGACAAGGGCGTCATTGAATATGCCGGCTATGAGCCGATCAATATCCTCACTGGCCGCAATGGTATGATAGGCAGGGGTCAAAAGGATGCGGGCCAGTTCGACAAGCTGCAGGAGACCCCTTATGTGCATGGGGGTGCGATGATGGTTGCCCGGTCCGTCGTAGCCAAGGCGGGGATGATGCCAGAGTTCTTTTTTCTTTATTATGAAGAGCTGGATTGGTCGGAGCAGATCAGGAAGAACGGGTTTCGCATCTTTTACCAGCCGGCTTCGCTGATCTATCATAAAGAATCGATGACCACCGGGAAATCGAGTGCATTAAAGACTTTCTATTTGACGCGTAACAGGATCCTTTTCATGCGGCGCAATGTGTCGCCGGCGGCTTTTCTGGTCTTTGCCGTTTATTTTGTATGTCTGACGATCCCGAAGAATACGGCTGTCTACCTCTTCAGGGGGCAGCGGGATCACCTGCGTTCTTTCTGGAAAGGCGTCCTGTGGCAATTCGATCGTCGTATCACCTATAACTGACAAATGAAAGGAGCAAAAAAAATGAAAGTGCTGGAATGCATACGGCAGGGAAAGGTCGGGGGCGGAGAATCCCATTTGCTTAATTTGGCGGCATCACTTGACCGGACCCGGTTTGAGCCTATCGTGCTCTCTTTTACGGATGGCCCGATGATCGAGCGGCTTCGGGAACTGGGGGTAGAGACGAAAGTGATCTATACGGAAAAACCTTTCGATGTCCGGAAATGGGGTGAAGTAAAGCGGTGGTTGAAGGCGCAGGAGGTGGACCTGATCCATGCGCATGGTACGAGGGCGGGTTCGAATGTGCTTTGGGCGGCGCGGTCGCTTGGTATTCCCGTCGTTTATACGATCCATGGGTGGTCTTTTCATCCTGACCAATCAGGGCTGGTGCGGACGCTGCGTATTGCCGGGGAGCGGTACATTACCGGAAGGACGGCTGTCAACATTTCGGTATCCGAGGCGAATAAGACGATGGGAAAGCGATACATTCCCGGTTTCCGGTCGGTGTTGGTGAACTATGGCATCGATCAGCGCAAATTCTCGTCTGCCGGCGTGACCCGGGACGTGCGGGCGGAATTGGGTATTGCTCCCGGAAAGCTGCTGGTCTTGTTTATTGCGCGGTTCACCCTGCAAAAACAGCCGTTGGCGATGATCAGGGCCTTTGCAAAGGCCTTTCCGCAGGTTCCGGACATGCACCTGTTGATGGTCGGTGATGGCGAGTTGAAGGCAGAGGCGGTGCAGCTGGGCCGGGAAACGGCGATAGAATCGCATATCAGTTTTCTTTCTTTCAGGCAGGATGTTCCGGATGTGCTGCATGCCGCGGATATCTATGTTTTGCCTTCTTTGTGGGAGGGGCTGCCGATCGGTTTACTGGAGGCGATGGCGATGGGTAAGGCTGTGATCGCCACCGGGGTAGATGGCACGGTGGAAGTGTTAGAAGACGGCGTGAATGGAATAGTGATCCCGACGGAAGGCCTGGTGGAGGCGTTATCGAACGCCTTGGTGGAGCTCGGGAATGACGGTGGGAAGCGGAAGCGGTTCGAGGAAAAGGTAGTCGAAACGATCAACGAGCGGTTCAATATCCCGACGATGACCGGAACGATCGAGCAGATCTATGCGGATGTGCTTGATGGGCGGGCGGAGCGTTTGGTGTCGTAGTGGCGCCAGGCCCATACCGTCAATGCCTGCGCCGCCAAAATCAGGAACAGGGGTTCGACCTCATACCGGAAGCGCATATTCTCATAATGTTCAAAGACGGAGCTCACGCAAAAGACATAACCCAGCACGAGGAAAATAAAGCCGGTAAGCGCGTCGATGGTGCGTGTTTTGATGATCCTGCTGCACCACCAGCCAATAACGATCAGCCAGATAATCATTTTTGGAATAGCCGATAGCGTGAGCGCGATCCGGCGTTGTTGTTTGCCTTTTGCAAGGTGGGAGAGGTTGAAGGAGTAGGGCAGGTCGTAGTACATGATCTTGCGGGCTTCCGGTTCCGTGACGGAATAGCGGGTGGCCGGAGCGAAGAAAATGATCGACGACTGTGCGACGTTCTGCAGAAAGGCCGCGGGGTGCGACCTGATCTGGTGTTTAGCGGACAGCATGTACAATGTTGAAATGGCGAGGTAGCCGACATTTTTTTCATTGATGAAACTGTCGTTCTTCTTTTCTTCGTGGAGGTCTCTCAGACCGATGTGGTTGTAAGATGCGGTATCCGCGGCTGAGAGAAAGGGCGTATAGGCGGAGATGGTGGAAAACGGTTCGATAGCGGCGATATCGGTGCTATCCCGGATGGTGGCATCGTGGAAGACGTTCCGGGCGAGGTTCATGCCGATCCATGTGGACGAGGAGAAGCTGCCGAACAGCACATAGTTGCGGACATACCATCCAAAGGTGAGCAGCAGGATAAGGGTGCTGCCGGCGGCGAGACGGCCGATGCCGGCCTTTTTTCTGAAGCAGAACGTCAAGGCGGCCGTCAGCATGAGCAGCCATAGGAGGTGGTAGAGGCTACGGGTCATGCAGATGGCGAGCAGGGGGATGACAAGGCCGGCGGCAGACGCCCATCGGATGGCCGGGGATCGGGCGAGGATCAGGACATAGCGCGCGCTGATGAGGAAAAAGAAGGAAATGAGGCTGGTATAGAACAGTTCGTTCTCGAACAGGATGGTGGCGGGGCTGAGCAGGTAGAGCAGGCTAAAGCCCAATGGGAGCCGGTCTATCCATATGGGCCGGTGGACGGACCGGGTTGGGAGCAGGCTTTTTAATATGCCCAGGAGCAGGAAGGTGTTTGCAAGGGAGATCGCCTTCAGGAGCAGGACGAAAACGAGCCGGGCATGGTCGCCGAATGTCTGGAGGACGATGCCGAGCAGAAGATTGAAAAATGGGGGTTGGGTGTGGTCATACCACAAACCGGCGAGGAGGGATGTTTTCAGGGTTTGGACGTCCAAGTATTGCCAGTTCCGGTAGAGCGCCTGATAATCCAGTCTGACGCCTGCCAGCTGAACAATGGACCGGGATAGTAAAAAGACTACAAGGATCAGTAAGGTATCCCTGTTAGTGGGTATTTTTTTCATCAAGGGGCTTGAGGAGACTAAAATAGTACAAATAAATCAAAGTGTCATGGCGGGAAAAATGTTATAAAAACCTGGTAATGAAGGCGCCGAAACGCAGATGGGGCGTGGCCTCAGTAAAAATGAACTTTTTGTTTCTTTTGTTAAAAAATTAAAAAAAATGAAAGAAATTGATTTACTTTGCAGCGAGGATATTAAGAATCCTTTTTCCTTCCTGAACACTCGTTCTCCATTTTCCATGAATAACTGATTGATCGTTCCGATCTCCTCTGGTGCCGTTTTTCCTTTTTAAATACACTATCCTTTCGTGATCTGTTTTGCTATGCGGGTCATTTTGACAAACCTTCCGATCTGTTTGTAAGGTCAGCCTTGTGTAAAACGCAAAATCGTACTTTTTAAATAAAAAATTTATTTCCCTGAGCCCCATTACCCTTAAGTCAATTAACATGAAAAGTTTTACACAAAAACTGTTATTATCCCTTATCGTACTTGTCTCGTCCTTTGCGGGTGCCGTTCATGGCCAGAGCGTACTGAATCCGGCGGACTCCGTGTATACCTACGATTCTACAACGGCAAAAGGCAGTCCGACCAATCCCAATGCGACAAGTGGGGCCATTATTAAATGGGTGAGGACGCATACGCTGAGCTGGAATACCAACCAATGGAAATGCTATTACTTCAATAGTGTTCAATTCCGGCTTATTTACCCTAAGTCTTATAACCCGACGGCTAATGACGGAAAGAAATATCCGATCATTATCTTCTGGCATGGTGCAGGGGAGATCGGGACGATTTATAACAATGAGACGTCGCTCGTGCATGGCGGGCAACCGTTCATGAACGCCATCAATAACGGCACGTATGACGGGTATGTGCTGGTTCCACAAACACCGGTCACGTATTGGAGCACGGCGGTAGTGAACTCGATGGACGCCATTTTCGATTATATGGTGACGAACAATAAATTGGACCCGTTCCGGATCATCACCAATGGACTGTCAATGGGCGGACAGGCTTCCTGGGCATATCACCTGCAGAACCCGCAATATACGGCAGCGAACCTGCCAATGTCGGCCAACAATACCGGCAATAGTACGGCGCAGAGTTTAGCCCTCACCGAGTTTACGCCGATCTGGACTTTCTCGGGCGGACTGGATAACGATCCGCCTCCGAGTACGGCTGCGCAGGTAAATAGCCAGGAGCAGGCAGTCGGCGCTGATTATTTATGGAAACTGTATACAACCCTGGGGCACGATACCTGGGATTCGGCGTGGGAAGAACCCAATTTTTATCCATTTGTGCTGGCTGCCTACGGGTCTAATCCATGGGCGCTGTTCAATCATACTTCTTTTTGTCCGGGTACAACGATCAATCAAGTGATCGGCGTGGCGCCGAATATGACCTCCTATAAATGGCGGAAGAATGGCAATATCATTAGTGGTGCTACTAGCAATTCGTTGACCGTCACGGATACGGGGACGTACGATTGCCAGGTCACCCGGGGAAGCTTTGTGTCGGACTGGTCGCACACTCCGTTGCGGATATCCTGGCAGACGCCGACCGCGTCGCCTACCATTACGGTGGCCGGTCTGATGAGCGATGTCATCCCTGCGCTGGACAACAGTTATGTAAATATCAAGGTGCCGTCCGGTTATTCTACCTATAACTGGCAGAAGGTCGGGAGCAGTACGACGATCGGCACGGACAGTGTGCTCCAGGTCACCTCGCCGGGGCAATATACGGTACAGGTCGTGCAGCCTTTTGGCTGTACCAGTGCTTTTTCAGCGCCGTTCACGGTTGTCAATGCCGCCGGTACGCCGAAGCCTGACGCAGCGACTGGGCTGACGGCAACAGCGGTGAGCAATACCGTAGTTGCGTTAAACTGGAATCAGAACCCCAATCCGGTGGTGAATGAGACCGGTTTTGAAGTTTATCAGGGCTCTAAGTCGGGAGGACCCTATAAGTTGATCGCCATCATGGGCCAGAATATAGTGACAGATACGGTCAAGGGACTACTTGCCGCTACGAAATATTATTTTGTAGTCCGGCCGGTGTGTGCAACTGGTGCGGCCGCGAATACCAACGAGGCCAGCGCTACCACGCCTTCGGATACAACGGCACCGACCGCTCCTGCTTCGCTGACGATCACCGGTTCTTCCGCGACATCTATTACGGTCGCCTGGAAACAATCAACTGATAACGTGGGCGTAGTGGGGTATGACATTTATGTAAATGGCTCGAAGGCCTATTCCGTTAGTTCTTCTGCCGCGGCACCCGATACGGTCTTCACGATCTATGGCCTGACGCACAAACAGACGTATGCAATTACGGTTAAAGCGCGCGATCTTGCAGGCAATGTATCTGCTTCGAGCCCGCAGGTCAGCGGCGAGGCTTTGATCAACGGGTTGAACTATTCTTACTACGACAACCTGCCGACGAATATTTCGGTTCTGCCGAATTTCCCCACATTGACGCCTAAAGTCTCCGGTGTGATGCCGAACGTAAGTATTGCCGGGGCTACCGATGCCATCGACTTTGCTTATTTGTGGACAGGCTATATCATCATACCGACCACGGGAATCTATACGTTCCAGACCACGTCGGACGATGGAAGCGCTATGTGGCTGGGTTCGTTGAACGGGACGACATCGCCGTATTCGTACACGGGCACGCCCACGATCAACAACAATTACCTGCAGGGGGCGACTTCGCGGAATTCGGCTACAATGACACTGCAGGCCGGAGTGTATCCCATCGCTTACGCTTATTTCCAGCAGGGCGGGGGGTATTCCATGACCATTCAGTGGCAGACGCCGTCTTCCGGCGGGAGTTTTGTAACGGTCCCCAACAGTGCATTCTCGGAAACAGCTGCGGTAAACGGCACGGCTCCGGCCTATCCGACTAATGAGACGGCTACGGCGATCAGTTACAAGAGTATCAAGTTGACGTGGACCGACAACAGCAGCAATGAAACGGGCTTTGAGGTGTACCGGTCGACCTCTCTGAATGGCGTTTATTCGATCGTTACGACGACCAAAGCAAATAGCACGTCATACGTGGACTCCGCACTTCAGGCTTCGACGGCCTACTATTACAAGATACAGGCGGTTAACACCTATGGAGGATCGGGTTACGATCCGAACAGCGTTTCGGGCCTTACCTATAACTATTATAACGGGTATACGTACAATAACCTGGCGGCGTTGCCATCGTTGACGCCGACAGCTACGGGACTGCTGACCAATGTGTCGTTGTCGCCTGCGACGGCTACCACCAATTTTGCGTTCAAGTTCTCCGGCTATATCACTATCAAAACGGCCGGGTCATACACCTTCTATACCAGTTCCGACGATGGCAGTGATATGTATGTCGGTGGGTTCGACAGTGCGCACCTGGTGGTGAAGAATGACTACCTGCAAGGGCAGACGCAGCGTTCGGGCACGGTAACGCTTGCGGTGGGTCGTTATCCTGTTTATGTGACCTATTTCCAGCAGGGTGGTGGTTATGTACTCACGACGAGCTGGCAGCGCGGCACCGGAACTGTGACGGCTATCCCGGATTCGGTTTACTATGGCAATCCGCCAACGGCGACGACTTTCCCCTTGCCGACGATCCCGGCTGTCCCGACCGGTCTGACGGCAACTGCCGCCAGTGCTTCCAGCGTCAACATCAGCTGGAGCGATACGTCGACCAACATTGTGAGCTTCCAGTTGTATCGCAGCGCTACTACCGACCAGGCCTACGTGCTGCTGGCGACGCTGCCTCCGACGACACTCTCTTACAAGGATACGGCGCTCTTCGCCAATGCAAAGTACTATTACAAGGTAGATGCGGTGAATGCCGGCGGTGCTTCCGCATTCGCTCCGGAAGTCAGTACTACAACTTTAGATGTACCACCGGTGATCGCGCAGATCTCCAACCAGCAGGCACGTTACGGCACCACTACCGTGATCCCGGTAAGCGCCACGTTCGCCGGCAGCGTTACGCTGACGGCTTCGAACCTGCCTGCTTTCGCCGTCTTTGCCGATAATGGCAGCGGTAAGGGAACGATCACTTTAAATCCGGCCAAAACTGATTCGGGCACCTATACCGGGTTGACCGTCAGGGCTACCGACGGGTCCGGTGGAACGTCGCAAACGCAGTTCAACCTGTGGGTGAACAACAATTTTGCACCTACAATCAATCCGATCTCCAACTACAGCATGAATGAGGGAGATTCCCTTGCTATTCCGCTGGTAGGCCAGGATGTGAATCCGGCCGATACGCTGACTTATGTCGTGACCAATGTGCCGACGACCTATGGCAGCAAATATTACATCAACCAGCAGCCTTCGGGCACGGGCAGCCTGGTTATCAAGCCTGGTTTTGCAGCCGCCGGCACCTATACTGTCCAGGTCACCCTGAACGACAAAAACGGGCTTTCCGCCACGCAGACGTTCACGCTCACCATCAACAACAAGGCTCCGCAGACGAGCATCTATACGCGGGTTAAATACCAGGCGACTGCTCCGGCTCCCTGGAATAACCTGACCGGTCCGACCTCGACCAATTTGCTTGATCAATCCGGTAACACAACGACTGTCGGTGTAGCCTTCAGCCCGACTTCCTGGTGGTCGCCTTATAACGGCGGACCTACTACCGGCAATAATTCCGGCGTATATCCGGATGTAGTGCTGCAGGAATACTATTATTTCGGGTTCTTCAACGGCCCGGCCAATCCGACTATTGCAGTATCCGGTTTGGATACCACGAAGTTGTATGACCTGACGTTTTTTGCATCCAGCGTGTTGTCGGGTATCTCCGATAACGGGGTGACGAGCTACAGTGCCCAAGGCCAGACGGTTACCCTCGAAGTGCAGGACAACCTGCAAAATACCGTTACGCTCACTTCACTCAAGCCGGCATCCAATGGAACGATCACCGTTACACTCGGCAAGGTGACGAGCTATCCTCCCGGGTATCTGAATGCCCTGGTCATCCAGAACCATTTCGTCGACTCCCTTGCTCCGGCTGCCCCGACGGGGTTAACTGCAGCATTGGTGTCCAAGGGGGTTGGTCTGAACTGGACCGATATCGCCTACAATGAGAAGAACTACCAGGTGTTCCGTTCGGCAATGGACAGTCTGCATTATACGCAGATCGCGACCCTGCCGGCTAACAGCACCAGCTATACGGATACCGCTTCGCTGCCAGGAAATTCGCAATTGTACTACAAGGTGAACGCGGTCAATGCGAATGGGACTTCTGCCTACAGCAACCAGGCGGGTGTGCTCACGGCGGACAGGATCCCTGTGGTCACCGCGATCCCGAATGTAACAGTGTACAATAACCATACTGCTACGGTCAATGTAACGGCGATCGATGACCCCACCGACCATCTGACCCTGACGGCGACCGGGCTGCCACAATTCGCTTCGTTCGTGGACAATGGCAATGGCACCGGTGTTGTCACCATTACGCCGACGCCAGGGTTACAAGGGACTTTCCCGGGTGTGACGATCACGGCCACCGACCTGAGCGATTCCAGCCGTTCGGCCAGCTTCACGATCAATGTGGTCGATTCGAGCCTGAATTACACCTATCTGAACTTTACCAATACTACTAGCCTTGCACCTGCGCCATGGAATAACCTGCAGGTTTCTTATCTGCCCTATGCGGGTACTGCCTATGTGAACCTGGCAGGCCAGACGGGCACGCCAACGGGTATCACGGTGACCCTCACCGATGCGTGGTCTGCTTTGGGTACGACCGGTATGAAGCGCCGCAACGGATCCGATCTCTATCTGGAGTCGGTAGAAGGCACCTCGATCTATGCCACCGACAGCAATAACCATCGGATCACGGTGACGGGTCTGAATCCTGCAATGCAGTACAACTTCCAGTTCTTCAGCAGCCATTTCACCAGCGAGAGTACCCTGACGAATTTCACGATCAACAGCCTGACCGTTTCGCTGAATGGATCGCAGAATTCTAATAAGACGGTGCAGCTGAACGGGATCATCCCGGATAATACAGGTACTGTAGTGATCAATTGTATGAAAGCATCGGGTGCTTCCTATGCGATGTTGAGCTCTTTGGTCATCGAGTCTTACACGCCAGGCAGCTCCATACCATTCGCTCCGGCCGATCTGAGGAAGCTGGACTTTAGCAAGACGGGTACGATCGCCCTGCAATGGCAGGATCGGGCCAGCAACGAGACCGGCTACGAAGTATGGCGTGCTCCGCATGGTGGCACCTATACCCTGCTCAATACGCTCCCGCCCAATTCGACGACCTATGTGGATTCCGCTTTGCCTGCTAACACTGCGTTTGACTATACGGTCCGCGCCGTCAATCTCACGCAACACTCGGCATACAGCAATCCTGTCGAAGGCTACACGTACGCGGGTACTGTCTACCTATTCTTTAACAGAATATGGAACGCACCTTATAGCTTCCCAAGTGCGCCGGCTCCGTTCAATAACCTGAACTGGACCTATCAGGCGCTTGGTACGGTGTGGAACAACTTTACCGACGAGAACGGCTTGACGACCAATGTTGGTCTCGTACAGCCAACTGAGTGGGATGAGGTCGATCCGTTCGGTGCGAAGACCGGCAACAATTCGGGTGTGTTCCCGGATGCGGCGATGGATCAGGGCTGGTTGGATTTCCCTGGTGATACTTCATATGTGACGATCACGAACCTGGATCAGAGCAAGCTATACGATATCACGATGTTCGCTTCGTGTACTGATGATCCTACGTCCAACGCCAGCGGCCGCTACCGCATCAACGGGCAGCAAGGTATCCTGAATGCACACTTGAATACTTCGGGTACCTTGACGTTCTTCGGTATAGCACCTGATGCGTATGGCAATGTAAACATCTCCGTGAAACCATACGACTCTTCCAACTCTTCGTTCGCTATCTTAGGAAACGTGACGATCAAGGGGTATACGCCTTCGAGTGGCTCCGTATCGCCGTCGCCTACAGAGGAAGTGGCCGGAACCGAGTATACATCAGGTGCGCAGTTCAACAATTCTGCGCTGACTGACAGTGTGCCTGTACAACCGCTGGGCGCTTATCCGAATCCGTTCAATAGTTCATTCACGCTGTCGGTACCGGCGCACGAGGGTGACAATATCGTGGTGACGATGACCGATGTGAGTGGCAGGACTGTTTATAAAGCGGTGCATGAGGGCTTGATGGAAGGGACGAATCTCTTCCAGGTCGATGCGCCGGCGGGAACGGGTGCGTCCATCTATTTCGTTCAGGTAATCTTCACGAACAGGAATGAAAGACAAGTCATGAAAGTGATCAAGACTACCGGCAGATAAAAAAGGTCTTGCCGTCATATGTAAGAGAGACTGCTCCTAACGGACAGTCTCTCTTTTTATAAGGTAGAGTTCCTTATTGCCGGAGGAAAGAAGGGGCTGGATGGTGAAGCCGTGTTGGAACAGCGCTTTGTTGCGGGTAAATGCCGGAATTTGAAGGAGCAGGAAATCGGCGTGGGGGTCAGTGATTGCTGCTCTTATCTTTTGATCGACCAGCGCCAGGTCTGTTTCGAAGCTCTTTGCCAGATAGTGAAAAGTGATCTTGCCCCCAAAGTACAATTCTGTATAGGCGTCATCTGCGTAATTGGGCCAATCGCTATAAACGGTGTATTGGTTGGCGGGTAATTGGGCGAGGGTGGAATAGATGTTTGGCTGGAAGAGTTCATAGAAGAAGCCTGCCAGGTTAAGGAAGCAGAAAAAGAAGGCAGTGTAGTAATGCGCCTGAAAAAGTTTGTTGCCCGTGCCGGCGATTACGAGGACGACAGGGATATAGATCAGATAGAGGAGGTAGAGTGCGGAACGATCGGAGGGATATTTGGCGTGCACGACAACATGGCCCAGCAGGAAAAGCAGTGTCGCTATAAGCAGGACGGGAATGGTGATGTATTGCCGTAAATACTTCCATAAAAGGATTATTGCGACAGGAAGGAAAGTGACAATGATGAGAATTTTGCTGACCATTTCCAGGCGGAGCAGGGTATAGAAAGCGGGCCATTGAATGAGATCTGAAAAGGCAAGCGTACCGAAAAACGTGCTATACATGCCGTTGGCCAAAAGGTTATCGGTCCCGTTGATGATCTTGTCGTTGAGCAGGATGGTTTTGCCGATGTAGTAGATGTAGGCGGTGAGGCACAGCAGCAGGATGCCGCTGATGATCGCCCGGGCTGTGAAAAAGCGTGTGCGGTATTTCCCCGCATAGATATAGATGAGCATCGCTGCGAAAGGGTAGAAGAAGCTGACGATCGCAAGGCTGCTTATTGCTCCGCAGATAATAAATTTCCAATAGCTAATTGCTTTAAGGTCGTCGATGCAGGTTTGCAAGTAATAGAGTGCACCGCAGAAGGCCGTTATGGCCACCCCATAACCCCTGCCCGCAGCAAAATAAAATAGGACGGGCGGCAGGAAGAAAAGGGGAAGCCATTTTTCGACGCGGCCTGTTGCCTGATAAGCGGCTGCGCGATACAGGAAGTAGGCATAGGGAAAGAACGAGAGTAGGCTCAGGCCGCGGTAAAAAAGCACATTTTTGCAGCCGGCAAATTGCATCATTTTGAACCACAAAGAATTAAGGAGGTGATTGTTTGCGATATTGAAGTGCCGGTAAGCAAGCAGGTCTTGTATCGATTCACTTTTTACGGATACAAAGGTCCAGCCTTCATCTACGTCCCAAATGCGGGCCGACGCATACCAAAGCGCGAGGAAAAAAGCCAGTGCTGCGTACACCAGGTAGACCGGCGGGATGCTGTGTCGATTCTTTTGTCGTGTAGGCGTCATAAAAGATTTGCGTATATAATGTTAATTAAATTTACAGGGATTATTGCAAACCAAGCCATTATGTTGTATTTTGATCCCTAATAACAATCTCTGCGTTTTCAATGGAAAAATTTACCAAGCTCTCTATTATCGTTCCTGCTTACAATGAAGGTCGAACCATTCATCTCATCCTGGACCGGGTTGCGGAAGTAAAGCTTATCGGCGACATCGAAAAGGAACTGATCCTTGTAAACGATTGTTCAACGGATAACACGGAGGAAGTATTGCTGGAATACGTAAAATTGCACCCCGGGCTGAATATTCAATATGTCAAGCACGAAGTGAATAAGGGTAAGGGCGCGGCGATCCATACCGGTATCCAACGGTCGACGGGGCAGTACCTTATTATCCAGGATGCTGACCTGGAGTACGATCCGGAGGAATTCAATTTTTTGTTGAAGCCCGTAGCCCGTGGATCGGCGGATGTAGTCTTCGGCTCCCGGTTTCTGGGCGGGAACTCTCACCGGATACTTTTTTTCTGGCATTCTATAGGGAACAAATTCCTGACGAGACTGAGCAATGTATTCACCAATCTGAACCTGACGGATATGGAGACTTGTTACAAGTTGTTCCGCACGGATATCATTCAGCAAATAAAGCTGGAGGAAAAGAGGTTCGGGTTCGAGCCCGAGGTGACGGCGAAGATCGCGCGGGTGCCGGGTATTCGCATCTATGAAGTCGGGATATCTTATTATGGGCGAACGTATGAAGAGGGCAAAAAGATCGGCTGGAGGGATGGCTTCCGGGCGATCTGGTGTATCCTGAAATATAATGTATTCAAATAGTCGACCGATGATGCGCGAAAAATATGCCGGTCCTGGTGTTCAAGGATATGAATACCTGGTGAAGGCCGTGCTTTATGGACTGGCGGCGATCTATTTGTTGAATTGCATGAGTCATTTGCGGCTGCATACCGATATGCTGCGCTATTTTGCCATTAAAGATTGCGTCGAGTTGGGTTGTCCGCCGGATTCGGTGGCAGCGAAGGATTATCTGCCCTGGGGATACACCGGACTGTTGCTGGTGCTCAGCAAGATCGGCATCCTGAAGTCGGCTGTGCTGGTATTCATCAACTGTCTTTATTTGTTCGGCGGGTTGTACTTCGTGAGAAAGTTATGTGGTTTCCGGGTGTCATCGTTTATTCCTGCGCTGCTGGTGTTATTGAACTGGACGGTCATCAAGTTTGTGACGCATCCGCTTTCAGAGATGCAATATCTTTTTTTTTCCATGGCAAGTCTTTATTATTTCCACTGCTATACGGAAAGGAAGCGGGTCGTTTACCTGTTGGCGGCATTCGCCGCGGCGGCGCTGGCCTTTGTGACGAGGTCGGTGGGTTTGGCGTTAGCAGCCGCGTTGGCGGCGGGTCTCGTGTGGGCATACCGGCTGCAACTGATGGAATTGATCCGGCGCAACAGGTTGTTGTTCGCTGTTGTCATTGCGATCTTTGCCGGCGTGGTCATCTTTTCGAAACAGTTGGGGTTGAACCACTATACGGGTGTTTTTGGCAAGCAGTTCAGGGAGGGGCTTACGTTTGGTAAAATGTTGAAGTGGCATTTTACGGAGTGGGCGGAGCTCTGTCTCAACATGCCAGGGATCAAGCTGGAGGCTTATTTTGGAGCCGGTCCGGTAGGGATATTGTTTTTTGTAGCCGGCATTTTCTTTTTTTCCGGGTTTGTGTATTTGCTGTTCTTCCGTAAGAATGATATACCGGTGATAGCCAAGTTATACCTGTTTTGCTATTCGGTGCTGATGTTCGACTGGCCTTTTTATGATCCACGTTTCTGGGTACCGGTGGTGCCATTGATAGCGGTGGTCTTTTGTACCATTTCGTTTCGTGGTCCGGGCTGGCGAAAGGTCTTGGCAGGGGGATGGCTGACGGTATATGTGTTGCCGGGTACGCTGTGGGTGCTTTATTTTACCTACACGTCGGTGTCGGCGCAGACGATGGCGAAGACGCAAGCGAGCGGAGCGTTTCGAAATGAATATGAGACGATCTGGTATGGTAAGCCTTTATCGGATACCGCCAGGCACATCGATTCCGCGGCGCTGGAGGTGATCCGCCGTTATGACCGTTAAGCAGATACGGCGCCTGTATCCCGTTCGGGCGGGGTACTTTTTTTCCCCGGTCTTTTGAGGGTGAACAGGAACCATGCGAAGTTGTCTTTTACGCACAAGTTGTAAAAGATGACAGGGATGGTTACGCCCGTCAGGATACCGCAGAAGAGGAGGAATGCGGCATTGTGGATACCGAAGACCTTCATGAGGATGATCCGGGTGAAGGCAGCGACCAGCACATGCATGACATAGATGAAAAGCGAATGGAATCCCAGGACGCGGAGGAAGCGGAGGACATCCCATTTTTGAAGGTGGAAGGATAGGACGACCATGCAAAAACAGCCGATCAGGCCGATGCCGAGCGCGAAAAAGGTGATTTGTCCTACCGGGTCGTGCTGAATATAGTAGATCTGTGAGGCTACGAAGAGCGGAATAGCCAGCAGCAGCGTATCCCGTTTTGCCAGGAACCGTTGTGATTGTTCACGGAAGAAGAAGTCGGAGATGGCGTCGCCAAGGGCATAGAAGATGTAAAATTCCATCCAATCGGAGAACAGGCTAACGTCGTGGAATAGGGGACAGATATAATATAAAACCAGTCCCAGCAGCAATTGGGCCCAGTGCGGCAGCCGTGCTTTGACCTTGAGTACCAGGAACACCATGGTGGTGATGAATAAGGCCGGAAGGTACCAGAATTGGTCCAGGGCGCGCGGGTTGTAGAAGATCTGCGTATAGTCGTGAACGGTCCTGCCGGTGTTGGAATAGCGGGAAGTAATGATCTGCAAGGTGATCTGGATGACGGTCCAGACTAAATAGGGATAGAGCAGGTTCTCGAAGCGGATATACAGCAGTTCACTAAGCGGCCGGCGGGCGATACTGCCGCTGATAAAGATCCCGGAAAGGATAAAGAACAAGGGCATGCGGAAGCTGAAAAAGATTGTATTGAGCGTGATGAGCGAGGAGGGGACGGAGAGGTCGCTATGTTCGAGGCCGATGAGGACGTGCCGGTAGACGACGAGGATGATGGCGATGCCCCGAAGATAATCGACCCAGGCCATTCTTTTCTTTTCGAGTATTGCGGTATTGAAGGCTTTTGCCACCCATTTTCTCATAAACGTCATTGTCTGGGGTTCGAAGTTGCAGGAACGGCTTCCATCCGTTTGGCTTTTTCCCAAACGGCGGATTGGCTGCCGCGGCAAAACCGGATGAAGCCGAGTAGGACCGAGACGTTCATGAAGGTGAAATAATAGGGTATTTTTGCCATTTTTTTCAGGCTGCTTGGAAGTGGCAGCCGGTAGAGCGCCGCCAACCCATAGAAGAGGGTCTGCGCCGTTGCGGTAGCCAGGAGGAGACGGATTGCCGCAGGCTGCAAGACGAGGACCAGGTTGGAGACCCAGGCCAGGACAAGGCAAAGCGGGCTGAGTGTCCATCGCAGCACGCGATGGGAAAAATACAGATAGGTCAATCTGGGATGTCGCCAGAATGCCAGCAGGCCGGAGAGCATGCCGATGGCCTGGAAGCCGCCGGCGGAAATACGGACCTTTCTTTTTTGTTCTTCTTTAATGGAAGAGGAAGGGAGCTCCATGGCGTAAGCGAGCGGTTCGTACAGGATGCGGAACCCTTTACCGGCGACTCTCAGGGAAAGCACAAAGTCATCGAGCACGGTGTTGTCCGGAAGTGGTGTATAGAGCTCGCGGCGCAGGGAAAAGAGTTCACCTGCTGCGCCCACTACGGAGTAGAAATCGGAATCTATTTGTTTCAGTCGCGATTCGTAACGCCAATAAACACCTTCGCCGTCGCCGCCATCGGCAGGAAGGGATTCCAGCGACATTACTTTCTTCTCACCGGCAACGCCTCCCGCCAGGCGATCATAATAATGCCGGACAATGTTGTTGACGGCGTCCGTGTTAAGCATGGTGTTGGCGTCGCTGAAAATGAGGATATCGTTCCGGCTTTGCAGCACCGCGCGGTTGACGGCGGCGGATTTGCCCTTTCTGGCGGGCTCGTGCAGCAATCGGATAGCGGGGGTAGCGGCTACGATCGCCGGCGTCCGGTCGCTGGAACCATCTGTAACGAAGATAAATTCGATGGCTGCCCGCGGATAGTCCAACTGCAGGGAATTGTGAATCTTTTCCGAAATAATTGTTTCCTCGTTGAATGCGGCTACGATAAAAGACACGGAGGGCCGGTAGTCCGGGGGCGCAGCCGCTGCCCGGTATCTGCCCGCGATGCGGCCGAAGAGCCAAGCGAGAACGGCGTATCCGGCATAATTATACAGAACGATCGTACAGCTGATCAGGAAGATATAGAGCCAAAGGTGCATGTAAGGGTTAAAATTAGGCATTGATTTTTGATATATCAAGTGCAGGAGCCCGGTCTTTTTTTCCAACCGGAATTTGCTCTATCTTTACGACAGACCATAAACACCGCATTTGAAAAGCTATTTTTCGTCCTACTGGATACGTTCGGCATTTTATACTTTTTTTCAACGCTTCTCACTGACCTTTTTTGGCTTCATTAACCTGGTGTTGCTTGCGCGGTCCTTATCACTAAGGCAAATGGGTACCTGGGGCATATTCCTGACGATCACCGGTATTTTCGAAGCCACGAAGAGTAATCTTTTGAAGAATGCGCATATTAAGTACGTTAGTTCAAGCACCGACCAAAGCGAGCAAACGGTTATTGCTTCCTCCTCTTTTTTGATCAACGCGAGCATTACGTTACTTTTCGTATTCCTGGTGATCTTTTTCTCCGAATGGCTGAGTATATGGTTCCATACAGGGGAGGAACTGGGGCAAATGCTGCGGTGGTTCATACCTGGTATGTTGTGTATGATCTTCTTTGCGCACCTGGAGGCGGTGCAGCAATCCAACCTGGATTTCAAAGGCGGCTTCGCGGGATATTTTGTGCGGCAGGTACTTTTTTTCGGGGTCATTTTGACGCATAAATTGCTGCACCAACCGATTTCCCTCGCTTATCTGAGCATGTACCAATCCGCGACCATAGGGGCCGGTACGATCGTGTTGTATTTCTTTACCCGGAAATACCTGTTTTACCGGTTTGATCCAAGCATCGTGTGGATCAGGCGGATCTTCGGTTATGGGGGGTATATCTTTGGGTCCGGGATGGTCGCCAATATCAGTCAGAACCTGGATCAGCTGATGACGGGTAAATTGATCGCGCCGGGTTATGTCGGCTATTATTCTGTCGCTTCCCGGGTGAACCTATTGGTCGACATCCCTTCTTTTGCCGCGGCAGAGGTACTATTTCCGAAGGCATCGCAAGCAGCTTTGGAAGGCAATCACCGCGTAAAATACCTGTATGAGAAAATGGTGGCCGTCCTGCTGTCGTTCACCTTACCGATGGCCGTAGTGATCCTGATCATCCCGCGTTTCATTATGACGTTTGTTGCCGGTCAGGCCTATGCGATAGCGGCGCCGATCCTTCAGATGTATATGGTTACGGGGATATTCCGGCCGGCGCAAAATCAGGCGGCCAATCTCTTGAATTCCATAGGGAGGCCAAAACTGGTGTTCGTCGCGAATTCGCTGGTACTGGCGGGTTCCTTGGGCATCAATTATTTCTGTCTGTTGCGATTCGGGTTCTATGGGGCTGCGATCGGGACGATGACGGCGACGCTGGCGGGCTTTGTTTATTGGTATTTTTTGATGCGGCGCCAGATCGGTCTGCAACTGGGAGAAGTAGTCAGGCATTCCGTTGACGTGTATAAGACCGTCTTTTCGAAGGGAATGGGCATGTTGAGAAAGAAGACGCCGGGGGGAACGTCATCATAGATTGCCTTTTCGGAGTTCCGAGAAAGCAAAATCGCAGGCGCGGGCCGTCAGGGCCATATAGGTGAGTGAGGGATTCGCCGTGCCGGACGAGGTCATACAGCTGCCGTCTGTGACGAATATGTTCTTCACGTCGTGCAACTGGTTCCATTTATTGAGTGCGGAGGTTTTGGCATCTTTTCCCATACGAATGGTGCCCATTTCGTGCACGGCGCTGCCGCCCGGCATGAGGTAACTATAAGCCTGGATATTCTTAAAGCCGGCCGAAGCATACATTTCCTTCACGCTTTCCAGGATGTCTTTACTCATGGCTTTTTCGTTGTCGCCATATTCGAAGTCGATCTTGACCAGGGGCAGTCCCCAGGGATCGAGGTTGTTTTTGTCGAGGGTGATCTTGTTATGGAAGTAGGGGAGGGTCTCGCCCCAGCCGCCCATCCACATGCCCCATGGCCCGGGTCTAAGCAGGTTTTCCTTAAATGATTTCCCGAACCCTTCCTTCCTCGCGCTCGTTTCGCGCCATTCCGCCCGGGCGCCTTTACCCTGAATGCCAAAACCGCGGATATAGTCGGGGCGGGCTGTTGCAGGTGAAATATTGCGGAAGCGGGGAATGTAGATGCCTACGGGTTTTCTGCCGGAATAGTAGCGATCTTCCATGCCGTCGAGATCGGCGTTAGCGCCTGTGCCGAGGAAGTGGTCCATCAGGTTGTGGCCTATCTGTCCACTGGAGTTGCCGAGGCCGTCGGGAAAGTGGTTGGAAGTTGAGTTCAGGAGCAAGGCTGCCGAGGCGATGGTGGAGGCATTGAGAAAAATAACGCGGGCGAAATACTCCGTTACCTTCTTTGTATGCGCATGCATTACTCGGACGCCGCTGGCCCTGTTGAGCCGGGCATCATAGATGATCTCCAAGACGATGCAATCGGGCAGCAGGGTGAGGTTGCCGGTGGATGCGGCAGCGGGTAAGGTAGCGGCGTTGCTGCTGAAATAGCCTGCGAAGGGGCAGCCACGTGAACAAAGATTCCGGTATTGGCAGGGTCCACGGCCATTCCAGCCCCTGCTGAGGTTGGCGACGCGGCCGTGCGTGACGATCCGGTCTTTGAACCGGGAGCGGACTTGCCGGGAGAAGTGATCTTCCACACAATTCATCTCTATGGGCGGAAGAAAATTTCCATCGGGCAAAGACGGCCATCCTTCTGTGGAGCCGCTGATGCCCACGTAATTTTCCACATAGTCATACCAGGGAGCCAGGTCGGCGTAGCGGATGGGCCAATCGACGCCGATGCCGTCTTTGGCGTTGGCTTCGAGGTCGAGGTCGCTTAAGCGGTAACATTGCCGGCCCCAGGTCAATGATCTGCCGCCGACCTGGTAGCCGCGCACCCAGGCGAACGGCTTCGTCTGGATATAGGGATGTTCGCCATCGTTGACGAAGAACAGGTCGCCCGCGGCGTCGCCGTAGGCGGTTTTTATGGGATTGGCGGCTATTTCTTTTTCGGTATGGTTGAGGCGATGTTCGAAATCCCATGGATTTAATGGGGCGGTGGGGTAGTCTTTGATGTGAACCACGTCCTTTCCTCTTTCCAGCACGAGGGTTTTCAGGCCTTTTTCGGTTAGTTCCTTTGCCGCCCAGCCGCCAGTAATACCGGATCCGATCACGATGGCGTCATATGCATGTTGGTCGCCCATAAGGTGTTTAATTGGTCGCCCAGGCTTTTTGATTTTGCTGCAGCGGAATGCAGCCATGAAAACTTCCCGGGATATAAAGATAGGCTAATCCTTTTGTGGCTCCCGGCTCGGAGGTACAATAACCCTCGACAGTATAGTCCTTCAGGATGCGAAAAAAGGGTCTGCCGTTAAGCCGGAGCATGACCTTTCCCACCCTCCCCTGCAAGGAGACGGCCGCACGTTCAACATGTTCAAGGGTCTGATGCTGCTGAGCTTCGCTGCATTCCACGTAGGCGAGGCCGTATTCGTGGCGGCAAAACTCCTCGAGATCCTTCAGGCCATCCAGGAAATTGTTTTGTTCTTTCCGGGGTGTACAATCGCGGATCATTTTGATGATGAAACTGTCAACGGCGGCATCTTTGGCGCCGGGGGAGTCTGTCCGGGGAATGATGGTTTCGGCGAGTGCGGCGATGAGAATGCGGTGCTGTTCGAGCCAGTCGAGATCCGGGGTGCGGTAGCGTTTCCACCAGCGGTAGCCCAGGGTTGATCCGGCTACACCCGCGGTGCCCAGGATGATCCCAAAAATCGCTTTACGCCTGTCCATTATCGGAGTCAAACTTATGCATCTTTTGCCTGAAAAGGAAAAGCGCTGGGTTTTATTTTAATAACCGATTGGAAAAGAGGTTGTAACGAAATAAAAAATAATTATGCGTCGTTTGTCCGCTTGAATTGGGTGTTTTTGGGGTAACCAGTTGTATCCTGACATTTTATAGATTAAATTTGGCGAAATTGTTTGTTGATGGATCTTTCCTATTTGATAAGGGTATTGCTCAAGCGGAAATGGATCATTCTGATGTCAGCCATACTGGCCTCTCTCGTCACCTGGACGTTGACGCGAAATGAGCCCAAGAATTACCGCTCGAGTGCCCGGTTTTCTACCGGATTTGCCACGCCCGATGAGATCAAGGTAAGTGAGAGTGATGCGAATATGTATGACCTCGATATCCGCTTCAACAATGCCATAAACACCCTGGAGTCGCCATCCGTCGTCAGTCTGTTGTCTTACGAGCTGATACTGCATGATTTATCGAGTCCTGACCCGTTTCGTCCATTAAATGTCCGTCAGAAGCAATCTTCGGTCTACAGGGATGTCGATCCGGGGCTGGCGAGCAAGGTATTCGAACAGAAGCTGGATACGATGAGTGTACTCACCTCTTATAAGCCGGATGAGAAAAAGCTGCTTGAGTTTTTGGACCTGTATGGCTATGGATACAAGGATCTGATGCGGAACATCCAGGTATTTCAAGTGCCGAGGACGGATTATATCGAGATGAACTGCACCACGGAAAACCCCGAACTGTCCGCGTTCATTGTCAATCAAATGTTTACGCAATTCCTGCGGTATTACAGGGGTGTCAGGAGCACGAAATCTCAGGAATCGATCGATACGCTGGAGAGTATCATGGACAAGAAGAAGCAGGATCTGGATGAAAAAAATAAGCTGTTGAGAGGCGACGGATCAGTGGATGTCAACACGGAGAACACCAGCAAGTACGATCTTATCACTGAATTGGAGAAATCGCTGACCGAGGAGAATAACCACCAGACGGATGACTATTATGAACTGAGGAGGATCAATCAGAAGCTGACCGCCCTGGGGGTTGCGGCTACGCCGGCCAAACCCGATGCCACGACACCCAACCTCAACAACAATGAGGAGTTGATCCAGGCGAGGAAGGCCATGAATGACGCTTATACCGACTACCTCAAGTCGAATACCGACAAGGATAAACTGGCCAGGTACAATCAGCTGAAGACCGAATACTTCAGCAAGTATGCCGCCTCGATGCCTGTGGCGTCGGGTACCACGAGGGTCCCGGATGCGAGTGCCGAACTGTTGGAGAAGAAGAACGATCTGGAAGTGAATATCGAAGCAAGCAAGGAGAAGGCGAAAGATCTGGAGGCGAAGATCGCCTCATTGAAACAGAGTGTATCGAGTTCCAGTGCGAAGAACGCCAATGTCGAGACGCTCATGCTGGAGGCGAAGCAGGCGGAGAAAGACTATTTGGATGCCAAGCAGAAATATCAGAACGCGTTAGACATCACTTCCTCTTCGGTGAACAATTTCCGGCAGCTCCAGAAGGCGCAACCGGCTATCGAACCCGAGCCCTCGAAGCGGATGCTGGTTGTTGCCATGGCCGGCGCCATCACGTTCATGTCCGTGATCGTGATCATTGTTTTCCTGGTTTACCTGGATTCGTCCATGAGGACGCCGGTGATCTTTGCCAATAAAGTCGGGTTGAAGCTCATCAGCATGGTCAATTTCATGAATTTGAAGCATAAGCGATTACAGGATATTGTCGCGGGCAAGATCAAGGAGAGTGATCTGCTCGAACACAAGCGAAACAATGTGTTCAGGGAATCCATCCGCAAATTGCGCTATGAGATAGAGACGAGCGGCAAAAAGATCTTCCTGTTTACGAGCACGAAGAAGAGCCAGGGGAAGACGACGCTGATCCAGGCTTTATCTTTCAGTCTGAGCATGAGTCACAAGCGGGTGCTGATCATCGATACGAATTTCTCCAACAATGATCTTACCGTGCAGCTCGATGCCGATCCTGTTTTGGAAAAGATGGCTGCCGCCGGTGAAGGCAATTCGCTATATGAAAAAGTTACTCATTTCGCCAAAAACATAGGATCGGAAGCGGGCGAAGTGCTTGTTATCGGATCGGAAGGGGGCGATTACACCCCGTCAGAGATTCTGCCGCGCGAGAATTTGCTGTCCCGGTTGCACGAACTGGCCCCGAAATTCGATTTTATCTTTTTGGAGGGCCCTCCCCTGAACGACTTTTCCGACAGCAAAGAGCTTGTGCAATATGTGGACGGTGTCGTAGCCATCTTCTCCACGGTGTCTACGATCAAGCAGATCGATAAGGAATCCATTCGATTCTTTACAGAGCTTAATGGGAAGTTCACGGGCTCGGTGTTAAATATGATCGATCTGGAAAATGTAAACTCAATATGACAATGTTTCGTCCTTTTTTGTGGCTGCTCCCAGGGGTATGCTTGTGCCTGTCTGTTCACGCTCAGAATCCTCCCGCCAAGCCGGGCAAGCCGGTGACACCGCCTGTTGCGACCCCGCCTGTTGCAAATCCGGTAGTGCCCGGGCAGGCGCCGCTCATGCGGATAAAGACAGATCTATCTGATACTGCCAATGAAAACAAGCTGGTGCTTTTGGCTTTGCAGGGGCCGGAATACGATGAGACGGTCCACCAGGGCAACATCAACGAGCTGGAAGTAAAGCGGGCGAAGATGGTCTGGTTGAATTTGCTAAGTGTTTCGACGCAGTACAACGACCAGAGTTTCAAGAACCAGGGGCAGATCGTCAACGGGCAGACCTATGTGTATCCGAAATATTTCTTTGGGATAACGATCCCCTTGGGTGTGATCTTTTCACAGGGCAATACAGTGAAGGCCGCGCGGGAATCGCAGGCCCGTGGCAAGGATCAGCAAGAGATCATGGCCAGGACGATCCGGACCAATGTCCTGACCAAATACAAACAATACAAGTTATACACGAGCCTGATCGAGATGGAAACCGAGGTGATCAATGACGTGCAGGCGAATTTCGCCCAGGCCGAAGAGAATTTCCGGAAGGGGACGATCACGGTCGACTCTTATATCGGCGCCCAGCGGTTGAAGAACGATGAATTGACGAAGACGTTGAATCTCCAGCTGCAGCAGGATCTTCTCCGGATCGATATAGAGCGGATGATCGGGGTTCCGCTTGACCAGGTGTTGTATCCTATTCGAAACGCCCCCCTTTACCGGTAATCATCTATGTCGGAGAAAGGATACATCAAAAGCCTCGATGGAATAAGGGCGTTTGCGATTGTGCTGGTCATGAGCCTTCACTCGGGCGTTACCAAGATAGGTTGGATCGGGGTTCAGCTCTTCTTTGTCTTGTCCGGGTATCTGATCACCGGTATTCTTTGGAAAGAGAAGAACCGGGAGGCGCCGGTCATGGGGAAGTTGAAGAAGTTTTGGGTGCGGCGTTCGCTCCGCATCTTCCCACTCTATTTTGGTTACCTTTTTGTGCTGGCTTTGGTCTACCTGCTCTTTCATTTTCCCGAATCTTTTCGCGTTTACATTCCATATTTGCTGAGCTACACGTATAACTTTACCCGATCCTTTCCAACGTGGCAAATGGATCCTGCCTTTGCGCACTTGTGGTCGCTGGCAATAGAGGAGCAGTTCTACCTATTCTTCCCCCTGATCCTTTTTCTCAGCAGCAAACGTTTTATCAAGGCGTTGATGATCACGGTCATCGTCATCAGCCCGGGGATCCGCTTCTTGATTGGCCAGCACTTTATCGGCCGGGGTTATGCAGGTGAGCAATTGGCCACGATCATTTATTGGAACACGCTGAGCCACCTCGATGCGTTCTTCCTGGGCGGACTGATCCCGGTGTTCTCGTTGCACAAGCTGATCGGCAAGCCGTATTGGCTATTTGCGGGAACTGTCCTGCTGGCGCTGGTCTGCGGCGCGGCGAACTATGTGTCCATGGGGCAGCACAATTTTTATCTGACCGATCTGGGCTATGGCTTTGGACACACGGAGCATTACGTGTACGTGTGGCACTACACGGTGCTTAATCTGTTGTTTGCGAGTCTTATCTTATTGTTGGTAAGTGAACGCCGGCCGGCTATTCCGGGCCGCGGAAGGAAATGGCTGGAATCGAAATGGTTGATCAGCGTGGGGAAGGTGTCCTATGGCATGTATATCTACCATTGGCTGATCTGGTTCTATTTGTTCCAGGACAAATTAAAACCGCAAAGCGTCGTCTTCAGGGCCTCTTTATTTATTCCATACCTCCTGATCGTTTATGTGGTGGCAGCGATCAGCTTTAGGTGGTACGAAGCTCCTTTTATAAAATTAAAGGACCGGTATTTCCCTTCGGGCGCCGCAAAGGGAAAGGGCGAGGGTTCATTTCCTGCCGGGGCGGCTAATTAGAGAATTCCTTTGGTGTATGGAGAAACCCCGTCTTATGTTTTTTAATGCCAAGCAATGCTCTTACCATGGCGAACATCAGTGTGGGAACCTTGAGCAGCGCGACGATGGTCTGGCGGTTGTAAAATGAAGTTGGAACGCTGATGACCAGGGTGATCGCATACAGTACGATCAGGCAAAGCCACCAGGGAAAAGCAGGGAACAGGATATGTAGTCTGAAGAAGATATCGGCCGCGGACAGTGCCAGGATCAACAGGAACAGGGCCATGAGGAGCAGCCGGGGCAGGAACAGGCACTGAAAGACTTTGTGCAGGTATAATTTGCGGGTGCGCAAGGGCTTCATATCGGCGGATAGAAAACTTTTCAAATGATCTACCTGAGTGCCGAGCCAGCGGGTGCGTTGTTTTTGGTATACCTCCTGGCGTTGCACTTTTTCGTCGTAAATGTAGGCGTCATCGATAAACTCCACGTAGATCGCTTTTTTGACCAGCTGAATGTCTATTTCCCGATCCTCACCGGGATTGTCCTGAATCTGGGGCAGGGCGAAGATATCGCTGATGAGTTGGTAGCTGAAAGCCATTCCTGAACCGATCAGCGCGCAAGAGAGTCCCATTACACGTTGTCCCTTTCGAAGCATGGTATTGTTGACCGCTTCGCTCATAGCGTCGAGGATGGCTACGGAATTGTTCTTGTTTTTGGCCGTACGATGGCATTGGATCGCCTTCCAGCCGCTGCGGTAAGCATGATTGACCTTTTGGAGGACATCGGGTGACATGATGTTATCGGCGTCAAGAATGAGGGCCAGGTCGTACCCATCCCCATCCAGCTGCAGAAATGCGGCATGCAGGGAGCGGGCCTTCATGCTTTTTTCCAGTTTTACGTCGATGACCCGAATGGGCAATCGGGCCAGCTGGAGCAGGGTTGCAGGCTGCAGTTGATCCGCGACAACGGTTACAGTATACCGGTCGCTGGGGTATTGTTGCTCCAGTGCCTGTCTGGCGGTCTCAACGATCACAGCGTCATCTTTATAGGAGGGGATGATAATGGCGATCCTGCTTTTATCCGGATCCGAGGTATACTGGCGAAGCCTGCCGAAGCGGCCGGCTAGGGCGAGCACGAACAGGTACGCCAATACGGGCAAGAGATAGCAGAAAACGAGTAGAGTCAAAATGTGCGCAATGATCATTTTCTGGGTTTTACGGTGATCGACACATTAACGCTCTGAACGCCGGTATTGTTATCGATGGCCTGCAGGTTGAAAATGTAATTGCCTGGTTGGAGTCCGGTTATAATGGTGCTGCAAGAATCCGGCGTCAATATGGTGGCGGGGGGGCCGCTGGATCTTTTCCATCTGTAACGGACAATATTGTACCCGACCGTATCGATGCCGTTGGCTGCCCTCGGAGTAGCCTTGATGAGCCGGAGTGGAGATGCCACGCCCTGCAGGACGGCGGTATCACCGGTGATCGTGCGATTTTCTCCTGCGGAGATGAATGGGGGATTGAAATTGTAGGTTTGGAGGATCGCTTTCAGGGGGGTTACCAGCGTGGGTACCAATACGTCGAGTGTGTTCGGATGATCCGCTTGCTGGAGCAGGAACAAACCGTTGCCGAGGACTCCGGACTTGTTTCGTCCCCAAGACCAGCAATTACCCTCATTGTCCATCGCGAATTTGTAGAAGGAAAACCAATTGTTGCAAAAAAGCCGGGTCCATTTGACCCCTTTGCCGATCTGTACGGCGGGTGCGGTTACGGGATTCTCACTGTTTTGAAAGTCCCAGCCATAGCCTGGGTACGTGGGGTAGGAGTATTTGTTGACGGTTTCCTGACCATTGCCTACTTCCCCCTGGGGATTGAAGCCAAGGCCGTAAAGGTCGCCGTGGGCGTCGATATAGTGGGTAGTGTTGCAATCTGCGGCGATCTCTACAATGGGAAAGTGAACGCCCCAGAGATTCTTTACAGCCGTTGGTTGAGGATAGGACGCGGGTGTTGAGCTGCCCCAACTGCCCCAGGCCGTGCCCCATACAAAAGGGTAACCGCCGTGGCCGCCGGGGCTGGCGGGTATAATGCAACCTGCATAGTCGAAGCTGGAAGCGAAGATATCGATCGCTGGTGCGGGTATGGTTTTTTTGGATGGTTTAGTACCTGTTCCATATAGCCACTCATAAACCGCTCCCTCTCTGGTGAGGGCGACGATCCTGCCCGCTCCAAGTACAAGCTTCTTTATAACCATGCCCTTGGGGGACAATTGAATGGCTCGCATGTTGGCGCCGCCGTTCTTTGTAAGCAAGTGGTAGTCGTCGTTGCCGAAGTACCAGGCACTGCCATCGGTGCGGATGGTAAGCGTTGTGTTGGAATAGGCGAAGACTGCTATGTTTTTGTCAAAGGGGGCGCCGGAAGAATCGGTATCGAAGCGGTCGGTCAGGTTGGTGCCGTCGACCCTCGAGGACCAGATAAAGCCCTGGTCGTCGAGCACCCGGAATTTATTGAAGCCGCCCGAGCCGTCAACGGCCTTCCGGCCGCCGATGGGCCAGGGGATAACGCGTTGAGAGTTACAATACCCATACACCTGCCCGTCGCTTGCCAGGAACCAGGAATAATATTCGGCGACGATGACCTTTTTTACAGTCAGGTTGGTGTTTTGAGCAGTGAGGGGATGGGCAAAAAGGAGGGCTGCCAGAACGTAAAAGGCGAACGGGCGCAGGGTTGGGGTCAAAAATGTAGCGATCCTAGTCCTCATGAGCGCAAATTAGGCAAGTTGGGCCGCTGGGTCGTCGCGGTCGATGTTTTTTAGGTTCAGCATAATGGCGATCACCGGAAAATAGAATAAGGAATTGCAGACCCCGCCGATAGCAGGCTGCGTATACTCCGCAAGATAAAGGGAAAAAAGTGCGCTGAGACAGGCAGAATAATAAACTTTCACCTGTGGATGTCGTGCCTGAAAAAAGCCGCTTATACCTATTCGCATAGTCATAAAATAGAGGATGCAGGTCAGGGCCAGGCCGATATACCCTGTTTCAGTAGCTTTGGTCACATAGGTGCCGTCCGGCTGAAAATTGGCAAGCGGATGTCCGGGATGTTCTCTTGCTCCGTTCATGCCGGTTGTGCCTAAACCACCGCCAATGGGATGGCTGCGGATGTAAGGTTGAATAAAGGCGCGCGCGTCCATTCTCACTTTGTATGACTGGTCTTTTGAGCCGATAAAGGTGGTGCGAAAACGTCTGATGGGGGCGATGCTGTAGATGGGGGCGTACATCAGGAAGAGGAAGATCGAGGTGGCGATGAGTGCCAGCCATCTTATCGGCCGTTTCTCGAAATTGAGCAGTATGAAGAAGCCCAGGCCTGCGATGAGGGAAGCATACGCGGTTCGGGTCCCCGAATAGCCGAGCGCTAGGACCATGAGGATGATGTTCACAAAGTAAATGTTGCGCCAGGTCTTGTTGTTTTCAGAAAGTGAAATGACGAAAAAGTATAGCGCACAGGCCGCCATCATCAATCCATACTCGGTGGGATCGGCCATGGTACCGAACTTCCTGAGTTCACCATTGACGAAGAGGAGGTTATAGGAATTCTGATCCGCCATGATCTGTTCCATATCCCAGGGGAAGATGCCATGCCATTGCTGTATGCAGCCGTAAAGCGCGCTGATACCGGCGGCGATCAGCAGGATACGGGAAAATTTTCTAATTTTCTCCATGGAGTCGACGAGCATGTAGGCGGCAAGCAAGATGATGATAAAATCAATGAATTTACGAAGACCGGTGAATGCGGTCGCCGATGGTCCGCCGGAGTTGGGGTTGAACATCTCCATAATGTAGTAGAACAGCAGGACTATAAAATATTGAACGAGGGGTATCTTGCCGAATTGCTGCAGGCGATCCCGGAAATTAAATTGGGAGAACATGATCCCAAGCAGGCAGCATATGGCGAGGGCGTCGTACAAGGTGCCAACGGGAAAGAGCCCGTGGAAGAGAAAGCTGTTGAAGAAATAGATCCAGAAGCCGAAGATAAGATAGAAATAAAAGCAGAATCGCGGGTTGGTGAAAAATACGGTGACCAGCAATAAAGAAACGAGGATGGCGAAGAGGGCGATACCGGATATGAGATCGTTGGATTCGAGTGTACCAAACAAACAGGCAAGGAGTGCGATACATATGTATCCCAGCCAGTTGTTCAATTTTTCTTTGAAAAAAGTCCTGGCTGTGAGATCGGACACTCTTTTACTGACTTTGTAGCGAAGATCCTGAAGCAGATGTCTGGCCATGGTTCATTACAAAAACACGAGTTTGATAAAAACGTAAATTAAGAATCCGCCTGCTATGGCCAGCATAAAAAATTGGTGAAAGGACCTCTTTTCTTTCATTTCTGTAATTCCTTAAGAAAAAACGAAATTAAACGAATTTCTTATATGATGCCGGCAAATTTTTTAGTTGGGCCCGGAACTTGGAGCGTCGAATTTTTGCGTTTAAGAATCAACGGTTTACCAGGGTTAGGGAAATTTGTGGGCAAAATAGGGCGTTTTTTCTACGCATTTGGCACAGTTTTGGTCTTTTCTGCTTCGCTGAACATTAATCCCGTACCGAAGCGGAAAACCCTTGAAAAGTAGACCTAACTGTGTTTCCCTCAATCAATGTGGTTTTTTTAATCGAGTATTCAATGCTTTAAGGGATTGATGTATTTAATCCATTAATCCAATGTGTCTATGAAGCCAGGAATTCTACTAATTGTTTTTGGGGCATGGTTGAGTATGGTGACGGTCCCCGTCCGGGTTAAAGCGCAGAGTGAAACCCACAATTTTATTACGTATGATACCATGTACGTGTATCATTACGATGCATGGCACTCTTTTAATTATTACCTGCGAATTTCAAGGCCTGCCAATCTGTTTACGGCGGGAAATCCTGATACTGCCAGCCGGCCGGCCATCATCACGATGCCCGGGGTAGGGGAAATGGGTCATGATACGACCAAACTGTATACGTATGGTCCCCATTACTGGCTGAAGAATGGTTGGGATGGCTCTGTAGTATTGGCAAATGGCACGCATTATCCTATCCTGGTGACGATGATCTGTGACGTCAATCCGCCGCAGCCGCCGGTCCCGGGTAACCTGGAGATCGTCAACTATCTTATTTCACATTACCATATCAATCCGAAAGCAGTCCATCTTGGCGGTCTTTCGGAAGGTGCGTTTACCTGGTCGAGTATGCTCTCTTATGAAGTAACTGCCGGGGACGAAGCAGGTATGAAGCCGATCACGAGCGTGACGCTTTTGTCTGGTGCCGCTACGAGCACAGGAAACTGGACCATCTTTGGGCATTGGGCCAAAAAATATCATGGAAAGGCTTTCCTTACGGTGGGATATGCGGACGCGCAAACGCCGAACCCGCCGCAGTTGGAACAGGCTATGAATGACTCTGCAAAGGGGTCGGCGTATTTTACGTATAATACCCTTGGCGGGGGATCGCACTGCTGCTGGAATTCGGACTACGATCCCAATCAGCATAACTGGCAGTCGTTCGCACCGCTTGGGACCTATATCACTACCAGTACGGATACCAACTCCAGGGGCACTTACGTCAATGGCTGGTCTATTTTCCAATGGATGCTGCGTCAGGGGGACACGACCCTTGTAGGTTCCGGGGCGCCTCCGCCAACGACGCCAGGGCCGCCTTCGGCAAGCGCCGGGACTTCCCAGACGGTCACCCTCCCTTCGAACACGGTGACGTTGACGGGAAGCGGCAGTGAGACCAACGGCACGATCTCTTCCTACGCCTGGACGCAGACCGCAGGTCCTTCGGGAGCGACCATCGCTGCCGCCGGGCAGGCGACGACCAGCGTGAATTCACTCACGCAGGGCACTTATACTTTTCAGCTGACTGTTACGGATAAATCTGGTGTGACGGCCACTTCGACGGTCCAGGTTACCGTCAATGCGGCATCCGGGCCGAGTGGTCCTACGGGTGTTGGTCCACTTCCGATCAAGAAAGTGGTGCCGATGGAATACTGGACGGGTTACTGGGGCGCGAACGATACATTGTATGCCTATAGCAACAACAGCGCCTCACCTGTTGCCTTGCCGCTTCCGGGCGGCCAAACGGTCAAGGCGGCCTACGGCGGGTTCAACAAGCTTTGGGCGGTAAGCAACACCGGGCAGTTCTATGGTAGTTCGAACTACAATAACGGGGGGAGCATTTCCTGGACCCTGATACCGACCGATACATCGGGTGCCACGCTGAATGATGTGATCAATGTATGGGCCTATCAGAATTCGTATGTCATCGAGCGGTCGGACAGTTCCCTGTGGTCGGGCGGGATCGATTACTATTTGCTGTATCATACCACAGGAACCATCAATATGGCGCCGATGCGGATGTCGCCGGCCGGGCTCAAATTCGCGAAGGTCGCGATGGGCGCGCAACATTGCGTAGCCCTGACCACGGACGGGAAAGTGTACCGTTGGGATTACAACCAGGGCAATACCACGCCGAGTTTGATGTCCACGCCACGTCCCGCGGTCGATATTGCCGCAAGCGATTTCAACAGTGTGATGGCCATTGTGGCGCAGGCAAGTGGTGACCAGACGGTGGGAAGTATCTACGCATGGGGTGATTCCTGGGGCACATGGGGTGCAACCAGTGCTGCCTCCTATACCAGTCTGACCGATGTCAGCAGTGTCTGGACGGCAGGGCCGTTTAAGAAGATAAGCATGGATGCCAACACCATGCATGCCATCAACAGTTCGGGTGCGCTATACGGTGCGGGTTACAATGCGCAGGGCGAAGTGGGTAACGGCATTGAGTTTATTAACCGGTATACCTATCCGAACTGGAGGCATTATGGCTGGGATTTCGGGAATTATGAGGATGGGACAGCGCCTACGGCTATCGCACCCGGCACTGTGTTTACCGATATTTATGATAATCCTTTCTTTACCTTTTACAAGTTTGCCAAGGATGCATCGGGTAATCTGTATTCCTGGGGCCGCGGCAAGACGCTGGTTTTGGGTAACGGCTTATTTTCCGGGGATGCGTTCAATGCTTCCGATCCCAATCTTTGGGACGTGACCAAGCCGACAAAGGTCAATCCGCTGTCGAGTCCGGTTACGGTCTATACGCCGACACTGCCGGTGAGTGGGGCGGGTCCTTCACAAACGATCTCGACCAGTTCGACAACGGTTGCTGTGACCGGCCACCCGGTATTCCAGGTGAATGGTACGGATACGATCTGTTGTGCTTATGCCGCCTTTCAGTGGACGCAGGTCTCCGGACCGGGCGGGGCTACGATCGTGAGTCCGACTTCGAAAAGCACGGTGATCAACGGGCTGACGAATGGGACCTATAAATTCCAGGTTTTGACTACGGATACGCACAATGGCCTGGACACGGCAAGCGTGCAGATCGTGTGCAATGTGTCGGGTTCCACTCCTACAGTTTCGGCCGGTTCCAATCAGACGATCACGTTGCCGGCGAATACGGTGACATTGGTGGGGACTGCCTCTGAAAGCGGTGGTACCATCGTTTCTTATGCGTGGACTCAGATAAGCGGACCTTCCACTGCTAATTTGGGCAGCGCGGGTCTGGCTACAACGACGGCGGGCGGATTGGTGCAGGGTGTATACCGGTTCCAGCTGATGGTAACGGATCAATCGGGTGTAACGGCCAGCGCAACTGTGCAGGTGACGGTGAATGCTGCGGTCGTACCTGGTCCGCCGGTATCGAATGCTGGTTCCGACCAAACGATCACGCTGCCTATGAATAGTGTGACGTTAACGGGCAGTGGTGCGGAGACGAACGGGACCATTGTTTCTTATATGTGGACGCAGGGGAGCGGGCCTTCGACCGCCAGCTTTGGCAGCGCTGGTCTCGCTATTACGACCGCCAGCGGACTGGTGCAGGGCGTTTACCGCTTCGAGTTGACGGTGACGGACAATTCAGGTGTGACGGCTGCCGCGACTGTGCAAGTCACGGTCAACGCGGCGCCTGTTGTCCCTGGACCGCCTTCGGCGAACGCGGGCTCCAATCAAACGATCACCTTACCGACCAATAATGTTACTTTGGCTGGCAGTGGGTCTGAAACCAATGGTACGATCGTCTCGTATGCCTGGACGCAGGTCAACGGACCTTCTGCGGCTACGATCGGGACGGCGGCCAGTGCGGGTACGGCGGTGAGCGGACTGGTACAGGGCGTTTACCGGTTCCAGCTCACGGTGACGGACAACTCGGGTGCGACGGCTAGCGCGACTGTGCAAGTGACCGTGAATGCGGCGCCTGTGGTGCCTGGACCACCTTCGGCCAATGCGGGGGCCGATCAAACGATCACTTTGCCGGCGAACAGCGTGGGTCTGTCGGGCAGCGGCTCCGAAACCAATGGGACCATCGTATCCTATGCCTGGACCCAGGTAAGCGGACCTTCGACTGCGACGATCGGATCGGCGGGAAGTGCTGCGACGACGGTGAGCGGACTGGTACAGGGAACTTATAAATTTCAGTTAACGGTAACAGATAATGCTGGAGTAACGGCAACGGATGTGGTGCTGGTGACGGTCAATCCCGCGCCTGTCGTTCCCGGTCCTCCTTCGGCAAATGCCGGGTCGGACCAGACGATCACCTTACCCGCGAACAGCGTGAGCCTTTCCGGCAGCGGCACTGAGAACAACGGGACCATCGTTTCGTATGCCTGGACCCAGGTGAGCGGGCCTTCCACAGCCGTTTTAGGCACAGCGGGCAGCGCCGCGACGAGCGTCACCGGTTTGGTGCAGGGCATCTATAACTTCCAATTGACAGTAACAGATAATTCCGGTGTGACCGCCAGTGACGTGGTGATGGTGACGGTGCTGCCGGCCGTAGCCGTTCCCGGCACGCCTTCTGCAAATGCGGGGACTGACCAAACGATGACCTTGCCGACGAATAGTACGAGCTTGGCTGGCAGTGGATCGGAGAGCAACGGCACTATCGCATCTTATGCCTGGACCCAGGTAAGCGGACCTTCCACGGCTGTTATCGGCACGCCAGGAAGCGCCGCTACTACGATCGGCACACTGGTACAGGGTACCTACCGGTTTCAATTGACAGTCACGGACAATTCGGGTGTGACGGCGAGTGCGACCGTACAGGTAACGGTCAATCCTGCCCCTGCGGTGCCCGGGCCGCCTTCGGCCAACGCCGGTATTCCTCAGACGATCACGCTGCCTGCCAATACTGTAACGCTGACAGGCAGTGGATCCGAGACCAACGGAACAATCGTTTCCTATGCGTGGACGCAATTGAGCGGACCGGCCACGGCGACGATCAGCAGTGCAGGCAGTGCAGCCACCGTGGTAGGTGCGCTGGCAGCCGGTGTTTACCGGTTCCAACTGACGGTGACGGACAACTCGGGTGTGACGGCCATTGCGACCGTACAGGTTACCGTGAATGCCGCACCTGTCGTGCCGGGTCCGCCTTCGGCGAATGCCGGTTCGGACCAGACGATCACCCTGCCGACGAGCAGTACGAGCCTGGCGGGCAGTGGATCGGAGACCAATGGCACGATCGTTTCGTATGCCTGGACGCAGCTGAGCGGACCATCTACGGCGCTGATCGGCAGTGCGAACAGTGCGGCTACGACGGTCAGCAGCCTTGTGCAGGGAACATATGAATTTCAGTTGACGGTAAAAGATAATTCGGGTGCGACAGCGAGTGATGTGGTAGATGTGACGGTGAAAGCGGCACCTGTTGTGCCGGGTCCGCCTTCGGCGAATGCGGGGACGGATCAGACCATCACGCTGCCGACGAATAGTTCGAGTTTGGCAGGCAGCGGATCGGAGACCAATGGTACGATCGTCTCGTATGCGTGGACGCAGGTCAGCGGGCCTTCTACGGCGGTGATCGGAACTGCGGGCAGTGCCGCGACTACGGTCGGGGGACTGGTGCAGGGTGCCTATACCTTTAAGTTGACGGTCACCGATAATTCGGGTGTGACTGCGACTGATGTGGTCACGGTAACCGTGAAGGCGGCGACGGCGGTGCCGGGTCCTCCTTCGGCGAATGCCGGAAGTGATCAGACGATCACGTTACCAACGAGTAGTTCGAGTTTGGCGGGCAGCGGATCGGAGACCAATGGTACGATCGTGACTTATGCCTGGACACAGGTCAGCGGACCTTCGACGGCTGTGATCGGCAGTGCGGGTAGTGCTGCGACGGCGGTCAGCGGATTGGTGCAGGGTGTCTATCGTTTTGAGTTGACGGTCACGGATAACTCGGGCGTTCAGGCGACCGATATCGTTACGGTTACGGTCAATCCCTTGCCTGTAGGACAGCTCACCGCGAATGCCGGTACGAACCAAACGATTACTTTGCCTACCAATAATGTTACTTTGACGGGAAGCGGCTCCGAGACGAATGGTACCGTCGTATCCTATGCGTGGACGCAACTAGGCGGACCAACGACGGCAACGATCGACGCCTCCTCCAGTGCACAGACGGCGATAGACGGCATGGCGGCCGCAGGCCTCTATACCTTCCAACTGACTGTCACGGATGCGACTGGTGCGACGGCGACGGCGACGGTCTCGGTTACGGTCAAATCGCATGTTCCACCGGTTGCCAATGCAGGCCCCAACCAGACTACTTCGGTGATCAACGGGCTTGCGTTGAACGGCACGGGCAGCTATGATACGGATGGAACGATAGTCAGCTATTCCTGGATACAGGTCTCGGGTGCGGGTGGTGTGACCATTCTGAATGAGAATACCGCCACGCCGACGCTCGATGGGTTGCAAATCGGTACCTACGTCTTCCAGCTTACCGTAACCGATGATGCGGGTGCTTCGGCCACTGCCAGTGTGACGATAATGGTAACTGCTAACGGCAGCACGAGCGACACTAGTTCCAACCAGATGCCCGTGGCGATAGCAGGGGCGGATACGACGATCTATTATCCGAACGGTGATACGGCGGTCCTCAACGGCAGTGCGAGCTATGCACCGGGAAGCAGCATCGGCAGTTACACCTGGTCGCAGATATCCGGTCCAAGCGAACTATCGGTTACGGACGGCAGTTCTGCTGTCGGTTGGATAGCGGGCATGACGCCTGGTAATTATGTGTTCCGGCTGACGGTCTCGAATCTGGCGGGTGATACTGCTTCGGCACTGGTAACGGTACATGTCATGGATAATCAGCGTCTGTCCGATGCCATCAGTCTGTTCCCGAATCCTGTGCAAGTCGGGCAGCAGATGACTGTTACGGGCAACAACGGCTATACGGGCCAGGTCAAGTTCCAGATCATCGACATGAGGGGCAATACGGTGAAGGCAATCGTCATGGACAAACAGGCGCCCACTTTTATGGAGACCATCGATGTGAGTGGCCTTAGCAGAGGAACGTATGTGCTGTGGGTGCAATTCGCCCTGGGTCAAAAGCCTACCGCACTCAAATTTGTGGTACAGTAAGACACGATAAACATCGATCGATAAGAAAAAGGCCGTTCTTCAGGAACGGTCTTTTTTATTGGTACCGGCGATGGCGCTGTATATGGCGGCGACGGAGTTTTCCCAGGTATGTGTGTTGGCGAATTGGATCCGTTCCTGTGCCTGTTGAGCGCTATCTGTTTCCAGGGCTTTTTTGATGAGAGACGAATATTCTTGCGGGCTGCCTGCCAGAAAGGTATAGGCTTCGAAGAGTTTCATGGCGGTTGTGCGGGTGGCGACCACGGGTTTGCCCATGGCGAGGTATTCATCGATCTTCAACGGATAATTGCCCTGGGTGATGGAATTATTGTACTGGGGATTGATACAGACATCGAAAGATTTTACGTATGCGGCAAGATCGGCGAATGGGCGTGCGCCGGTAAAATGTACGTTGGGTAGCTGGTGGAGGTCGCTTTGTCTGAACGCATCGTCTTCCGGGCCGACCAGTACGATACTCCATTGCGGATTTTCCCTGGCGATGCTTCCGATGATGTCGTGATCGAGGCGACTGGAGTTTAGGGCGCCAACGTAGCCGATGACAGGGTGCGTGAGTTGCTGGATGTCACTGGGCAGGGCGCCGACGGAGGCGGGATCGAAGGCCTGCAAGTTGCATCCCTGGCCAATATAGAATGCGTTCTCGTTGATGGACCGGGTATAGTCGGCGAAATAGGTAGAATTGGCAACTACTATATCTGATTTGCGGATGAGCTCGGGTTCGATCACGCTGGTGTGTTTCTTCCAATAGTCGAAGCCCTGCAGGAAGTCGCGCATATAATAGATATAGAGAGCAGGGCGAAGCAGTTCTTTAAGGTAAAAGCCATTGTAGGGGTCGTTGTCGTTCAACAGGATGATGTTTTGGAAGCCGAGGCGGGCACAGGCTTTCCGGATCTCGCGGGCATAGCGGCGGTTATTATAATAATTGACGAGGCGGAACAGGCCGGTCGAGGGCAGCCAGTTGGCCGATTCAGTGAGGCAGGAGGGATAGAATTCCCAGAGGTTGTCGCTGATGGCGGATAACTGGTCTTCATTGTTCTTAAGCAGCCTGATGTGCTTATCGAAGTTAGCATCCTTTCCGGCGAGGTAGATCTTTCGCTTGATAGGCGCGTTGATATACAATACTCTGTTTCGCCTGGCCAGTTGATAGGCAATATCCTTGGCGTTGCAGCCAAGATCGATGTACCATGGTTGAAGGCCTACGATCACAAAATCCCTGTTGCTTATCTCTGTCATGGGGTTCGGGGGGGCAAAAATTTGTTTCGGCGGCGATGCCGGTCGGCAAATATAAAAAATAAAGCCGCAACTATATATTACAAAAGAATTAAATGCGAATGTTGATAATTTATATGACAAAAAATTGGCACATGCGGATATTTTGGTATCTTTACCTATCTACGTTGCACACACCTTTGATCCGGAAAGAAGAATTGATTCTTTTCTATCGTTTGATGTCATCTGAAATTCCCTTCCATTATCCATTGTTAGCCTGACTTGATTTCCATTTTTTTTAAAGTTTAATTTTTCTGTTATGACATTTGCAAAGAAGATCGTCATGGGTGCATTGATCGTTGCTCCGCTATTGTTTGTTCCAAATACGAGTAAAGCCGGTATTCTCAGCGACATCCTGGGCTGGCTGAATTCCTGGGACAAGAACCACAAAAAAGATCCCAAGCCGGGCAATAGCGTCCCCGTGAATGGCGGTTTGGTCGTACTGATGGTTGTTGGTGCAGGTTTGGGCGTGAAGATGATCGTGGATAAAAGCAACGCTGCCAAAGAGGAAAGCGCCCTGTAGGTTTTTGCCGTTTAAGTATTTTTTACTTAAGCTATTGCTTTGAAAACAGGTTCGTTAAGGCATGGGGCGCGGCTTCCGCGTCCGGTATTGACCTTTTTATTAAGGGCATTGGCGATATTCGTTATATGGAAGGTTTTATACCTTACGCTTTTATTACCCCACCTTGTTCCTGACCGGGCACTGACCCGGTTTGTGGGGGTTTCCACTGTATCAGTTTTGAATTTATTTACTCCCCAGTCGCCGTACCGGGCGGTGGAGGTTAAGGACGATGACACGGATGACGGTGTCGTCTACCAGGCGACGGCGATGGATATCCGGCGAGCCGGGTTGCAGACTCTAAGGGTAGCCAATCCTTGTAATGGGCTGGAATTAATTGTTTTATACGTTGCATTCCTGTATTGCTTCCCTGCCCCCTGGAAACGCAGGGTTATTTTTGCGGTTGGGGGCTGCATGTTGATCACGGTATTGAATGTGCTGCGCTGTGCGGCGCTGGTGGTGATCTTTGAGCGATATAAGGCTTATCTGGATTTTTCCCATCACTTTGTTTTCACTTTTTTCATCTATTGTCTTATTTTCATCCTTTGGTTCTTCTTCACAAAAAACCTATCCCTGCACAAAAATTCTCCTATCCATGTCCGTAAACCAAGTGCGTCTCAAGGGTAGGTTTGGAATAGCGTTGGGGGTCATCTTTTTCCTTTTCTGTTTTTATAACATAGAGTTCTTGTACAATGCCTTTGCGGAAATGCCGTTGAGGGCGCGTCATATTATCAAGCTGTTTTTTGTGCTGTTGGTTTATGGCGCGGGTTTTTTTGCCTTGCGTCGGGATGTCTTTGGCTGGATGATGCGGTGCTGGCACCTTTTGTACTTTGTGACCCTCCTATTGTTGTTGCTGCTTGGTTTTTTCGACTGGTTCGCTTTTCGGCTGCCGGTTTCCGTTCGATCCATAGCCGACGACCTGCAGGAGCTGCTTGTTTCTCCCTTACCTTATATCTGTATGTTGCTGCTTCGCCGGGGGTTGACGCAGGAACGATCACTGGAAAATGGTGCGGTCGTGGAGGTAAATGATGAGGATGAAGCTTAGGATCCAGAGGACCAGTGTGCCCTGGATGAACCGGTCTTTATAGAGGATCTTCGTGGGGGAACCGGCGTCTGCATCAATGTAGATGATCTGCAGATAGCGCATGATCCCAGCCATTACGAAAAGGCAGGTATAATAGAGGCGCCAGCTGCCCAGCCGGGCTTCAACGGTAGGGGACATGGTATACATGAAATAAGACACGATAATGACTGCAGATACGAGGGCGAGCATCGTATTGAGGAATTCCAGGTTGTATCCTTTGATCGATTTTCTCATGTCTGTCCCTGTGCTGATCTTAAGCAGCACATCGTCCCTTCTTTTCCCGATGGCCATGAATAGCGCCAGAAGGAAGACCATGACGACTACCCATTGGGAGAGGATGACACCCCCGGCAACAGAGCCGGCTTTTATGCGTAATACGAATCCCGTCGAGAGCAGCATCATGTCGAGGATGGGTATCGCCTTCAGCCCCATCGAATAGCCCAGATTTATGAAGAAATAGATGGCAAGGACGAAGAGGAATTTAGGGCTTATCCACCAACCGATTGTAAATCCGGTAATGATCAGCGCAGCACATATAATGAGCGCAGCCGACGGTCCGACGGCGCCCGATGCGAGCGGCCGTTTGCATTTTACGGGGTGTTTGCGGTCGTCCTCGATGTCTTTATAGTCGTTGATAATATAAATGCTGCTGGCAATACAACAGAAAGCGATAAATCCATAGGAGATGCTGATGAGTTTTCCGGCATTGAGGAATTCGCCGGCGAAAAACAGGGGGATGAAAAGGAAGAAATTTTTTGCCCAATCTTTGGGTCTCAGGAGTTTGAAATAGGCCACAGCTTATAATAGGTTGATACCGCGACAAAATACAAACAAAAAGGTGAAAACTATAGTGTTGGATGGGAAATATACGATAAGTTAACCCGGTTGACTGCGCAGTAGGCTGCCGTGGCCGGGTATTTGCATAATGCCGTACACGGCTTGTACAAAACAATTTGACCATTGCGTGAAAAAAAATACTGTGGAAATTGGGTAGTTTGGTCGAAAATTTATACCTTTACAGCACTCTCAATTCCTCCAATCTCCTTTGGGTTTTTTACAGGCTTGCATATATCTTCTACTGCTGTAGAATCAGATCGGCTCTCCCTTTAATTTTGCTCTCCCTTTAATTTTATCGAATATCCTATAGGCAAATTAATGGATGTCAGTTCCGTTCATGGGGACACCATCCTATGGTGCGTATCTATTTACCTTCAATAAACAACAATTATGAAAACGATCAAGAAGGCTGCCATTGGATTACTGGTTCTGGCGCCTTTGTTTTTACCTGCTGAAACCAACGCTGGAGGATTCGATGACTGGTTCAGGAACTTTATTCAGGAGCGCAGGGACAATCATCCTGCTGTTCCCGTTGGCAACGACCGGTATCATTCTTACAATCCTTATTCGCCTCATGGCCGTCCCGGGTCAACAAATCCTGTGACGGGAAGTGGTGGAAATTCGGTTCCGGTCAATGGAGGTCTTGTCTTTTTACTCGGAGCAGGCCTGCTCTTGGGTGCGAAGACGATCTATTACCGCAAGCGTTCTATCACTGCAGCGTCGCGCTGATCGTTAACAAGATTTATCACCATTTATCACCGGCGGTTGTTATCGAGGCTACTTATTGACGCTGCTTATCTGAAGGGCTTGTAGAAGGCTGAATGGGCCAACTGTAACATGGGTCGGTCGCCTGAACTGTCGCCATAGGCATAAATATAAGTGTATTCCGATAGCTGACATGCTTCTTTTATCCGGCGCACTTTCTCTGCCCCGTGGCAATTATGCTCAAAGATGCGGCCCGTAAGCGTATCTTGTTTTGTAACGAGGCGTGTTGCTATCAATTTTACTGAATTGGGTCCGGTCCATGGCCGGATCCAATTTTCCGGAGATGCAGAAACGATGACGATCGTGGCGTTTTTTTGCCGGAGTAATTCAATCTCCTCCATTGCTTTCGGCCGTATCAGGCCGGGAAGGATTTGTGTGGCGAACTGGTCGCATTTTTTTTGGAAGGCCGTAAGATCGCAGCCGCGGAAGAACCAGGACAGGATGCGTTCTTTGGCGGTCTGGTTCGCGATGAGCTTTAGCTTAAAGGCGATCAACCAGGGGCTATTGATGGCGAAACCGATATAGAACCGAAGGCGGCCTTTGCTAAATTTAATAAACTCCAGCAGCGTGTCTTTAGTGGTGATCGTGCCGTCAAAATCGAAGAAAGCAATGATCTGACTCACAATTTCATCTTTTTAAATATAGATTCGGGAATATTCCGGATGATGAGCATGATCCATCGCCACATCCATTTTACAAAGATCACATTCTTTTTTTTGAGGGTTGCATCGTAGACTGCAGTGGCGACCATTTCAGGTGTAGCCGTGAGTGGTTTAGGCAGCGGCATGCCTTCCGTCATGCGCGTATATACGAAACCTGGCTGCACGGTAAGGACATGTGCGCCTTTATGGTAAAGCCTGTTGCGGAGGCCGGACAAGTAGGCCGTGAAGCCTGCTTTCGCGCTGCCGTAGAAATAGTTGCTCATCCTTCCCCTTTCGCCTGCTACCGAACTGATGCCGGTGATAGTGCCTCTCCCCGTCGAAGCGTAATATTCCGCAACGATGTTGAGGATGGACACAGCACCTGTGTAGTTGACCATGATGATCCGTTCGCAGGCTGCCCAGTCGGATTCAGCTTGTTGCTGCACGCCAAGGTAGCCAAAAACGCAGATGGTGACATCGGGTTTCGGAGCCAGGGATTCGAAGAAAGCGGTGTGCTGGTCCGGTTGTTCGGCATCGAATGCGTGTACGGTAGCCTTGACCGCATAGCGAATGGTCAGGTCCGATTGAAGTGCACTAAGTTTAGAGGGATTGCGGGCTGCCAGCTGGATATCATAACCACCGTTCGCGAATTTGCGGGCGATGGCGACGGCTATGTCAGAAGTGGCCCCCAGGATCAGGGCAGTAGGCATGTATTAATTTGTCGCGACAAAGTACAAACAAAAGATCAAATACTTTAATATTGTATTGAAATAATATCAATAAGCTAACCCCCTTCCATGACGCGAAACCTGGTTGCCCGAATCGAGGTATTGATCATAGTCCTGCTTGCCTGTATACCACTGATGCTATCGTTGCCTTACCGGGTGAATATCTTTCTTTCCTGGGAAGGCGCTTATCGGATGAGCAAGGGCCAGTTGCCGTTCAGGGATTTTGGCGTGCCGTTGGGTGGCATGTATTGGGTGATCCCGGCGATCTTTTTCAAAATATTCGGTCCTGCGATGATCACGCTGGTGAAGGCGCAGGTATTCATCAATATCGTTGCAGGCCTTGCCTTCCGATCTATCCTGCGCAGTCTGAGCGTCGATCCCGGGATCCGGTTTGCGTCGGTGTTGCTTTTCTGTCTTTCTTATTCATTTTTTAATTTCTGGCCGTGGTATAATCATTCGGTCATTGTGTATCAATTGATCGCATTGGCGTGCCTGTGCCGCTATCTTTTTCCGCGTGGCGGGTTAACTGGCGGCCGTTATCATTTGGCATGGCTGGTTGGAGCGGCATTCTTTACCTGCTGTTCGGTGTTGACAAAACAGGACGGCGGCGGGCTTGCTTTTTTGGTGGCGTGCTGGGTATTGGTAATTGACGGTCTGCTGCGGAAAAAATGGCTTCCTTTGGTGATGTATGCCGGGTTTTTCATCGCATTGCTCTTGCTGTTGATATTGCCGTTTTTGTCGCATGGGTTCGGCTATTGGTTCAACCATGGCCAGGCGCCGCATTCCTCACGGGTGTCCCTATTCGATGTCTTAAATGAACTGTTAGGTGGTTCGATCTGGTTGAAATTTTATTTGTTTGTCATCATCCTGCTTGCGGTGGTTCGATGGCGCTTTCCGGCCGATCTGCGGGGCGATAGAGGGATGGTCCTGCTGGTGGCGCTGACGATCGGCATGCTGGGTGAGGCGGCGGTACTGCAGGTTACCAGTTATACGCCGCCTGACAACAATATCTTTTTTCACAGTTTTGGCTTTGCCTGCGTTTTTTCGCTGCTCTCACCTTTGCTGGCTGGGCGGATGGTGAAACCGGGCACGATCCTGGTCCTCTGCCTGGGTATCTTTTTCTGGTGGAGCGGCATATGGTGGGGCTACGGGCAGCGTATACTGTCGAAACTCATACCCAGGCGGGAGACGGCAAGGGTCTCGCCCACAGGGGAAAATGTGGTGAATAAGGAGACCTATGCGATCGTAACGGACACCCCGCGCGTAAAAGAAATTCCGCAGGACCAGTGGGTGGAATGCGGGCTGCCGGCTTTTCGGAAGATCACGATGCCAGCCCCGACGGCCGAGGGCATACGGCGCTTGCTGGCTATGGAGCCGATAAGCAGTTACCGGCAGGGGCGTCATCCCGGAGCGCCTCCCGGCGATCTCCGGGTGTTGAATATGTCGGAACTGACTCCGCTGGCTGCCGAAGTTCCATTTTTCCTGGAGAAGAATTCGAAATTGCCGTTGTGGTATCATCTCGGGGTGGGGATGTTCAACCGGCAGGCGGATAGTTTTGAGACGAGGATCCGGACGCATTATTATGACCTCGTTCTTTTTGAATACATGCCCACGCTGAATAATTTTTATCCATTCCGGGTGCGTGATTCTTTACGGCTGGAATATTCCCAGGTAGATTCTTTTCCGGCGCCCAGGCGGGGTGTTGAAACGCCGGGTATCATAGAAGTTTTTGTTCGTCCATCGGACAGAAGTCCGATAGGTAGTTTGCGCTGAGGGGGTTATTTTTGCCGAAATACCGGCGCTATTCAAACTATTGCCTCCATACTGTCCAATCCCATCGAATACCTTAAAGGGGTTGGGCCGGTCCGAGCCGAGCTGCTGCAAAAGGAACTTGGCATATTTACCTTCGGGGATCTCCTGGAGCATTTTCCCTACCGCCATATCGATCGGACCAAGGTCAATCTGATCCGGGATATCCGCCCCGACACGGACTTCATACAAGTCGCGGGCAGGATCAGGAGCGTGTCGGTGTTAGGGGAGCGCAGTGCCCGGCGGTTCGTGGCGGAGCTGCGGGATGCTTCGGGTATGCTGGAGCTGGTCTGGTTCCAGGGAATCCATGGCGTGCAGAAACTAGTGCAGGTAGATGGCGAATTTTTGGTCTATGGGCGGGTTGGCTTTTTTCAAGGAAGTCCGCAGCTTACGCATCCGGAGATCGAAGTTTTTCAGGGTCAGGGGGCGGACCGGCCCGAGTACCTGGAGCCGATCTATCCAACGACTGAAAAGCTGAAGGGCAGGGGTTTGGGCGGACGGCAGCTGGGGAAACTGACCTATACACTTATTAATTTATTGAAATTCAAAGACTTGCCGGAAAATCTGCCGGAGCCCGTGCAGACGTATGTAGAAGAGGTCTCGGGACTTTCGCGACATTGGATGCCCAGGTATGACGCCTACAGGCAGGCGCATTTTCCGCTTAATCCCGAAGCACATACGCAAGCAGTCAACAGGCTGAAATTTGAAGAGCTGTTTTTGGCGCAGGTGCGGCTGGGGTTGATCAAATCGCGGAGGCATCGGTCTTCGCGAGGGGTGGTGTTCTCGCAGGTGGGAGAGCGCTTCAATGCTTTCTACACGCAGTATCTGCCATTTGAGCTGACGGCCGCGCAAAAGCGGGTGTTGCGTGAGATCAGGAAGGATGTGGGAAGCGGGCGGCAGATGAATCGGTTGTTACAAGGGGATGTGGGCAGTGGCAAAACGATTGTAGCGCTGTTGAGCATGTTGTTGGCGGTAGACAATGGATTTCAGGCCTGCCTGATGGCCCCGACAGAAATATTGGCCCGACAGCATTTTGAGGGCATTTCAGGCCTTTTGAAAGGGCTTCCTGTCGAGATCAGGCTGCTGACGGGCTCCTCGCGGTCGAAGAGCAGGAAGGAGGCCCTTGGGCTTGCTGCCGATGGCCGGCTGCACATCCTGATAGGAACGCATGCCGTGCTGGAAGATTCGGTGCAATTCCGGCGTCTGGGGTTGGTGATCGTGGATGAACAGCACCGGTTTGGGGTGGCACAGCGGGCGCGGTTATGGAAAAAGGCTGAGATACCGCCGCATGTGCTGGTGATGACGGCCACGCCGATCCCGAGGACGTTGGCGATGACAGCTTACGGCGATCTGGACTATAGTGTGATGGATGAATTGCCTCCCGGAAGGCAACCAATCTCTACTGTTCATCGTTTCGAGGACAGGAGGCCGCAGGTGATGGATTTCATCCGGCATGAGATCGGAAAGGGCCGGCAGGTCTACATTATTTTTCCGTTGATTGAAGAGTCCGAAAAGATGGATTATGAGAACCTCGAGAAGGGATATTTCAACGTAAAGGCCTGGTTCCCGGAGCCGGCGTATTGGATCAGCCGGGTGGATGGGCGGCAAAAGGCTGAGGAGCGGAACACGAATATGCGCCGGTTTCTGGCAGGGGATACGCAGATCATGGTCGCCACTACGGTGATCGAGGTCGGGGTGAATGTACCGAATGCATCGGTGATGGTGGTCGAGAGTGCTGAGAAGTTCGGGTTGTCGCAGCTGCACCAGCTGCGGGGACGGGTGGGTCGTGGAGAGGAAAAAAGCTTTTGTATCTTATTGACGAGTCAACGGCTTGGGCGCGAGGCGAGGGAGCGGATCAATATACTGACGCAGACCAATGATGGCTTCAAAATTGCGGAAAAGGACCTCGAGCTCCGGGGTCCGGGGGATATTGAGGGGACTCGCCAGAGCGGAGTATTGAACTTTAAGATCGCCAATATTGTTCTTGACCGGGGGTGGTTGGAGCTGGCCCGGGAAAGGGCGTCAGAACTACTGGAAAGGGACCCCGAGCTGGAGTTCGAAGAGAACAGGGCATTGAGAAGCTTTCTGCAGGCGCAGCAGGGCAGGACCGCCTGGAGCAAGATCTCGTAAGCAATTTATTCAAACACCGCAAATTGTTAAGAGTAAGCATTTTTGTTACTTGTCTTGTCTTATCTGTCTTTCAGCTCTCCGCGCAATCCGGTGGCACCTACCTTGAATTTGTCGAGAACAAGGGGCAATGGGATACTGCTGTCCGGTTTCAGGCTGAATTGGGCGCCGGGAGTATCACCATCTTGAAGAAAGGTTTCCGCATCTTGCAACAGGATACCAATGACCTGAGGCGGATCCATGAATTGATGCATGGGGGAGCCGGGGTGAGAGGCGGGATAGCTTCGGTGAGGCCGAAGCGGGCGCCGGGCGGCGGGCGGCCGCTGAGTGGACCGGGGTCGGGTGCTGCGGATGATCCATTCCTGCTGCACAGTCATGTTTACCAGGTCAGTTTTGAAAATGCGAATGAGCATGTCGAGATCATTCCGGAGAAACCCTTTCCGCATCATAACAATTATTTATCCAAGGGGATCAAAAAAAACGTAAGCAATTGCGGGGTCTTCCAGGGACTAACCTATAAGAACCTGTATGACGGGATCGATCTCCATTACTATACGGAGGGAGGTTTTGTGAAATATGACCTGATCGTCCATCCGGGGGCCGATCCGGCCAAGATCGTGCTGCGGTATGACGGGCAAAAGGGGCTGGTGTTGAAGAAGAACCAGGTGTCGGTGCAGACGTCGGTAGGAACAGTGAGGGAATTGGAGCCCAGGTCGTACCAATTTGATGAGCGGGGCAGGACGGAGGTGGGGGCGAAATATGTGTTGCAGGGGAACAGGCTTCGGTTCAAGGTAGACGCGTATACGTCGGATGCCACGCTGGTCATAGACCCCACTGAGATCTTTTGTACGTTCACGGGCAGTCACTCGGACAACTGGGGGTATACGGCTACTTATGATAACAGCGGGGAGATGTTCCTTGGGGGGATCGTATTGGACTATGGCTCGGGGAACAGCGGCAACGAATATGGTACGACCACGGGTGCTTTTCAGAGCACGTTTGCCGGCGGGGACGGCGCCGAAGGCATAGCGGAGCAAACGGGCCAACAGTCATTCATCTATTACGACTATGATGTCGGCATCATGAAGTTCAGCAGTTCCGGCAATAAACGGTTGTGGGCGACCTACCTGGGTGGTACCGGTGATGAACAGCCGCATAGTATGGTCTGCGATGCCGGCGGAAATCTTATCGTAACAGGGCGGACTACTTCCCCGGCTTTTGGCGGAGTAACGCTGCCTACCTATGGTCCCTGCGGGGGATTCGACATTTTCGTTGCGAAGCTGAGTGCCGATGGAAGCACACTGATAGGCGCGCTGAAGATCGGCGGATCGGGTAATGACGGCGTCAACAATTCGCCCAAGTACGTGAATGAATTTGGGGATGGCACGCAGGAGTTGCGGTTGAATTATGGTGATGATGGCCGCAGTGAGGTGATCCTGGATGCGGCCAACAATATTTATCTGGCGGCCAGTACACGGCCGGCGGTGGCGGGCGGCAGTGACGACTTTCCCACGACCGCGGGGTGTTTTCAGCCAACTTTTGGCGGGGGAACCCAGGATGGGGTTTTGCTGAAACTTGGCCCGGATGCGAATTCGGTGATCTTCAGCAGTTATCTGGGCGGGACCGGCGCCGATGCGGCTTTTGCGCTGAGCCTGGATCCGCTCGACAATACGATCTGGGTGGCAGGGGGGAGTACCTCGGGGTCGCTTCCGCACGGTGCAGGCAGCGGCGCAGTGCTTGCGGCGACGAACAACGGCGGGGTCGATGGGTTTGTGGCGCAGGTGAGTAATGATGGAACGACAATGATGCGGACCGCCTTTTTTGGGACCAGTGCTACCGATATCATCTACGGTATCGGGTTCGATAAATATGGTTTTCCCTATGTAACTGGGATCACCTATTCGGTGATCCCCGTGTTCAACTCCCCTTTCAATGCAGGGGGCAACCAGGCCGGCGGCAAACAATTTATCACGAAATTAAAGCCGGATTTGTCGGGGATAGTCTATTCTGCCAATTTTGGTCCCGGCGGCACGACCTATCCCAACATATCGCATACTGCATTTCTTGTCGACCGTTGTCAGAATGTGTATGTGAGCGGCTGGGGCGGTGGTATCGATATCGGCGAAAATTATTTGAATTCGGGAACGGATGGGCTGATAACGACGAGCGGCGCGATCAGAGCGACCACGGATGACCAGGACTTTTATTTTTTTGTGTTGCAGCGGAATGCTGCCAGTCAGCTTTACGGGAGTTTTTTTGGTCAGGTGGAGGCGACCAGGACTGTACAGGGCCAGACCGAAGCCAGTCTGGGCGACCATGTCGATGGGGGTACCAGCCGGTTTGATCAGCAAGGTGTGATCTATGAGGCGATCTGCGCCAATTGCGGCGGGATCGCCAAATTCCCGACGACAGCCGGGGCTGCTTTTACCGCGAATGGGGCCATTTCTCCGCCGAATGGCGCGGGTTGCAACGAGGCAGGTGTGAAGATCGCCTTTCAATTTGCGGGGGTAGCGGCGGGGTTGAAAGTAGTGACGAATGGAAGGGGAGACAGTGTGGGTTGTGTGCCATTGACGGCCGTTTTTTCGGATACGATCCGCAATGCGAAGTCCTATATCTGGGATTTTGGCGACGGGACGGTCCTTTCTACGACCTCTTATACGGAGGCTCATACTTACAACAACGTTGGCACTTATCTGGTGACCCTGGTTGCTATAGACAGCGCGAGCTGTAACATTGCGGATACTGTCATGCATACGGTGATCGTTGGCAACAATCCGGCTTCTGTGAATTTTGATTATGCGAAGGTCGGGCCTTGTACGTCGATGAGTTATCTCTTTACCAATCTGAGTGGGGCGCCGCCCGGCTATCCGTTCGGACCTTCGGCTTTTATGTGGAATCTTGGGGATGGGACGGTGATCCCGGCGGTCGGTGCAGGATATCAACCGACGCACAGTTATGCGGCGCCCGGCCCTTATAATGTTACGTTGACGCTTTTGGATACGGAGTACTGCAACTACCCTTTGGACACGACCAGAATATTGTATGTAGCGCAGAATGTGAGAGCATCCTTTACGACCCCGGGGCTGGGCTGTGTACCCTACACGGCCCAATTCACCAATACATCGATCGCCGGACAGCAATTCTATTGGAACTTCGGCGATCCTGCGAGCGGGGCGAACGATTCGTCCGGTCTATCATCTCCAACGCATCTGTATTCGGGTGTCGGCACCTATACGGTCACGCTAAAGGCGGTGGACTCAACGACCTGTAATATCATGGACAGCACAAGTTTTTCGATTATGGTGCAGAACAAGCCGACAGCCGCTTTTACGTACTCGCCGTTACCACCGCAGCCGCCGAATACACCGACGGTATTTACGGATGCGTCGTCGCCCGGGGTGAAGTACCAGTGGTTCTTTGGAGACGGTACTTCGGAGACGAAGACGGTGCCGGACACGGTGGTTCACCTGTATAACCGGACGGATACATTCCAGGTGTGTGAGGTTGTGACCAATGCCTCCGGTTGTACAGATACGGTCTGTCAGCCTGTGCCTGCTGTGATCGATCCGTTGCTGGATGTACCGAATGCTTTCACGCCGGGCCGGTTCGGGGTGAATGCAATAGTCAAGGTTGTGGGATTCGGTATAACGCATATGAACTGGCGCATTTATAACCGTTGGGGGCAGCTCGTGTTTGAAAGCAATGATCCGTACATAGGCTGGGATGGCACTTACCATGGGACGGTGCAGCCCATGGATGTATACGCTTATACGTTGGAGGCGCAGTTCTCGGATGGCTCGCATGCGAGTAAGAAAGGAGATATAACGTTGATCAGATAAGGTTCGTTTGTCGGAGGGGATTTTTGTACATTGTAAAATGTGTGATTTGAAGAGAGGGTTCTATATCATTATGGCGCTGCTTGCGGTTGCCGTCAGGGGTTTTGCCCAGGACGGGGCTTCCAACATCGAGTTCACCGAGAATAAGGGTCAATGGGACTCAAAGGTGCGCTTCAAAGGGGAGTTGCCGACGGGTGCATTGTTCCTTGAAAAGAAGGGCTTTTCGGTATTGTTGTACAATGCCGGTGACCTTACCGCATTGACAGGGGCGCATCATGGTCTCGCTGCTGTCACGGCGGGTGCTGCGGGGGGGGCGAAAGTGACGGGATCGCCGGCCCCGGGGCTCATGAAGACAAGCTTACCGGCGCAGAGAGTGGCGGCCGTGACTATGTTGCGGAGGCATGCTTACCGGGTGAGCTTCGTGGATGCCAACGAAGATGTGGAGATATTGCCGGACAAGGCGTTGCCGGGCTACAACAATTATTTTATCGGCCGGGATTCTTCGAAGTGGGGCACCAATTGCAGGGTGTTCCAGGGAGTGACGTATCGCAACCTTTACCCGAATGTCGATGTCCGTTACTATACCAACAACGGGCAGTTAAAATACGACATTATTGTACATCCGGGCGGCGATGTCAGCAGGATACGCATGCAATATGCGGGGGCTAATAAGCTGAGTGTCCGGAAGGGCCGGCTGAGTGTGGGCACGTCGGTGGGGGATGTCACCGAAATGGAGCCATTGTCCTATCAGTATAATGAAGCCGGCCGGGCGGATGTTCGTTGCCGGTATACACTCAAAGGCGGGAACACGGTGAGCTTCGATGTGCCCGAGCATGATCCCGGGTCGACGCTTGTCATCGATCCGACGGTGGTCTTCTGTTCTTTCACGGGCAGCAAGATAAGCAACTGGGGGTTTACGGCCACGCCTGGTCCCGACGGCAGTTTTTACGCCGGGGGAATTGTGTTTGGATCAGCTTATCCGTATACTACCGGTTCGTTGCAGCCCGCCTATGGAGGCGGCGAATTCGATGTGGGAATAATAAAATTCAATACCAGCGGGACGACAAAGGTCTATGCCACCTATATCGGAGGCAGTGATAGTGAGACACCACACAGTCTCATCTGCGATGCACAGGGCAACCTGATCGTGCTGGGCAGGACGTATTCGAAGGATTTCCCGGCCATGACGATGGCGGGGCCAGGCGGGGGCGCCGATATGTTTGTAGCGAAGCTGAACTCGGCCGGCAGCGGGTTTATCGGGTCTATGAAGATCGGAGGCACGTCGGACGACTGTGTCAATACGAATGACCAGGTGCGGTCGCGCAATGAACGGGCCGACAGTTTGATCCGCAATTATGGGGACGATTCCCGCAGTGAAGTCGTGTTGGACGGGCAGAACAATATCCTTGTGACGGCGGCTTCGCAATCGCCGGATTTTCCGATCACGGGGAATGTCTTTCAACCCCGGTTTGCCGGCGGCAGGCAGGACGCGGTGGTGCTGAAGATCGATCCCTCGTGCAACCATCTTATCTGGGCCACATACCTTGGGGGATCGGCCTCGGATGCGGGGTTTGTGATCAAGCCCAACCCCATAAACGGGAATATCTACGTGGCCGGCGCCACGGCCTCATCGAATTTTCCGGGTGTGCAGCCTGGCGTCGTTCAGAGCAGTTATGGTGGCGGGATCTGTGATGGTTTTGTGGCGGAGATCACCCCTGACGGCTCCGGCGTGATCCGGTCGACCTATCTGGGCACGAACTATGGAGATGCCGTGTACGGGCTGCAAATCGACAGGTTTGGTTTCCCCTATGTGATGGGGACGACAAATGGGGTGTGGCCGGTGATCAATGCGGCCTATAGCAATGCTGGGGCGCGGCAATTCGTATCGAAGCTACAGCCGGATCTGTCGGCTTTTGTATATTCAACCGTTTTTGGGACGAACACGGGAGCGACACATGGGTTGCCCAATATTTCTCCGGTTGCGTTCCTGATCGACAGGTGTGAGAACATCTACGTGTCCGGATGGGGTGGGTGGATCATTGGCGGGGAGTCGGATCCATATGGACTCTCTGGGACCATCGGCATGCCGGTGACGTCCAATGCGAGCAAGAAGTTGAGTGATAACAGGGATTTCTATTTTATCGTTTTGCAGAAGAACGCGTCGTCGCTGCTGTATGGTACTTTTTTCGGGGAGAATGACAATTCAAAAAGCATCAGTGAGCATGTGGATGGCGGCACGAGCAGGTACGACGCGCAAGGCATCATTTACCAGGCGATATGTGCGAACTGCAGTGGTCCGCAAGCGACGGGGCGGTATCCTACGACACCCGGGGCCTGGGCGCCGGTAAATGGCGCCGGTAACAATGGATGCAATGAGGCGGCGGTGAAGATCGCCTTCGATTTTGCAGGGGTGGCTGCGGGGCTGAAGGCATCGGTGAATGGCAGGCCCGGTGACACCGCGGGATGCATCCCGATGGATACCCAGCTGATGGATACGATCCGCAACGCGAAGTCTTATATCTTCAACTATGGGGATGGCACACCGGACACGGCGACGACGAGCTATGTGGTCTATCATACCTACACCAATCCCGGCACCTATACGGTCATGATGATCGCCATTGACTCCAACACCTGCAATATAGCGGATACGTCTTACCGGCATGTTATCGCCCGCACTGATAGGGCAACGGTCGATTTTACAGTCCTCAAAGACCCGAACGCGCCTTGTACCAGTCTGGACTATGATTTTATCAATACTTCGGTGGCGCCGGCGGGCAAGCCCTTCGGACCCACATCGTTCGTATGGGATTTCGGGGATAATTCGGGCCAGGTGCAAACAGGACCCGGGCCTTTGAACCACAGTTATGCCAGTGCGGGGACCTATGTGGTCGACCTGATCCTGGACGATACGGCTTATTGCAATTATCCGGACACGGCCAGCCAGACGCTGCGGGTGTCGCCGATCGCGAAGGCGCAATTCATTACTCCATCGACGGGCTGCGCCCCTTACATGGCCATGTTTAACAATACGTCGCTGGGGGGGGCCACCTTTGCCTGGAATTTTGGCGATCCCGGGAGCGGGGAGAACAATGTGTCCAACGATGTCAATCCAGTGCACCTGTACCAGGACCCGGGCACCTACACCATCAGCCTGCATGAAGTGGACCCGAGTACCTGTAATGTTACGAGCGATACGAGCTTTACGATCGTGGTGAGTGTCAGGCCGAAGGCCGCGTTCACCTATCAGCCGATGCCGCCGGTTGCCAATGTTCCCATCGTATTCAACAACGGATCTGTAGGGGGGGTAAGCTATGTGTGGGCGTTCGGGGATGGGGATTCGACATTCAAAACGACCATGGATACGGTCGAGCACCTGTATAACCAAACGGACACTTTCCCTGTCTGTCTATTGACGACGAATCAATTTGGCTGTACGGACACGGTCTGTCAGAACGTGTCGGCGCTGATCAATCCGCTGCTGGATGTACCGAATGCCTTCACGCCGGGGCGTTTTGGTCAAAATTCGATCGTTAAAGTGGTGGGTTTCGGCATCTTACGCATGGATTTTCGTATATATAATAGATGGGGAAAGATTGTTTTTGAATCGGATGACCCCAACAACGGGTGGGATGGGACTTATCTGGGCTCACCCCAGCCAATGGATGTCTATGCCTATACGCTCGAGGCAGAATTTAGCAATGGGGCGCATGTCACTAAGAAAGGAGACATAACTTTGGTGCGATAGTTAAGTTGGTTAAAAAAAACAACCAAAATCCGGAAAACAACGTTAATAGGTACGATGAGGGGTTTGACAAAAATACTGGTAGCGGGATGCTGCTTATTCTTGGGGATGGGACGGCTATGGGCGCAGGACATGCATTTTTCGCAGTGGTTCAACTCTCCGTTGTTGACCAATCCTGCCAATACGGGGTTTATTCCCGATGCGGATTACCGGTTGGGTACCAATTATCGCAATCAGTGGTCGGCGATCATGCAGGAACCTTATCGGACGATGAGTGTTTGGGGGGATGCACAGGTTGCGCGTAACAGGATTCAGAATGGCTGGCTGGGATTGGGCGGGGTTATTCTCCGGGACGATGCGGGGGCCAGCACCCTTACCACCACAGAAGTTTATGGATCGGTGGCTTATCACCAAATGGTGGGATACGCGAGCCTGATCTCGCTGGGGTTCAATACAGGTTGGGTGAACAAGCATATCAACACGACCAATTTGAAGTTTCCCGATCAGTTCGATGGAAAATTCTTTGACAATACTTTGCCGACGAGCGTGGTGATCGACCATCCGTCGGATAATTTCTTTGATATGCAGCTTGGGATGAACTATGCCTATTTCCCCACGAACAAGATGTACCTGAATGCGGGGATCTCGGTGCAGCATATCAACACGCCGCGGGAATCTTTCTTTAATACCGATCCGGTAGGATATGATGACAAGATCGCGCGGCGGTACATCGGTTTTCTGAATGCAAGTATCAAGGCCACTGACCAGGTCATCATTAATCCAATGGGTTATTATACGACCATGGCGGGTGCGCAGGAGGCGGTCATTGGGTTGAATGTGCAGTACAATTTGCAGGATGAGGGAGATCAGCAGGTGGTTTTTGGGTTGTATAACCGGTTTGGCGATGCGGTCATTCCCATGATCGGTTTTGTATATAAGAATGTCAAGTTATGCTTCACGTATGATATCACCACCAGCGCGCTCAAGAACTATGACAATGGCTATGGGGCCTTTGAGTTTGCGCTGATCAACCAGGGATTCTATAGTCAATACAATGGGGACAAAAGGCAGTCCTTGTGTCCCACTTTCAAACAATGAGGCGGATAGCCTATTTTTGCGCAAAAATCAACAAATGGGAGATCTGACTCCGGCGCTGGTAGTCGCTTTCAGGGAAATCATTGGGCCCGCTTATGTGGTGACCGAAAAGGATCTGTTGCAGCCGTATTCACATGATGAGACCGAGCAGTTGTTCTTTATGCCGCAGGTGGTGTTGAAGCCAAGGACGGCGGAGGAGATCAGCGGTGTAATGCGCCTTTGCAACGCGCATCGGATACCGGTAACGCCTCGAGGGGCGGGGACTGGGCTTAGCGGCGGCGCGTTGCCACACCTGGGAGGGGTGTTGATCTCAACGGAGCGGATGAATGCGATCGTTGATATAGATGAGCGGAATGGGCAGGTAGTGACGGAGCCTGGTGTGATCACCGAAGTGTTACAGGACGCAGTGCGGGCGAAGGGCTTGTTCTATCCGCCCGATCCGAGCAGCCGGGGGTCTTGTTTTATCGGTGGGAATATTGCTGAGAACAGCGGCGGACCTAAAGCCGTTAAATATGGGGTCGTGAAGGACTACGTGTTAAATCTGGAGTTGGTGTTGCCGACTGGCGATATCATCTGGACGGGTGCGAATGTGCTGAAGAATTCCACGGGATATAACCTGACGGCGCTGGTGGTAGGCAGTGAGGGAACGCTGGGGATCGTCACGAAGATCGTGTTGAAACTATTACCTTTACCGCGTCACGATCTGTTGATGCTGGTGCCGTTCCGGTCGTTGGAGAAAGCGGGCGAGGCTGTGGCGGCGATCTTCCGGGCGGGGTTTGTGCCGAGTGCGTTGGAGCTGGTGGAAGTGGACGCATTGCGGATCACTGCCCGTTACCTGGACAGTGTGGTGGATGTTCCTGCGGACATCGAGGCGCATTTGCTGATCGAAGTGGACGGGAATGATCCGGAGAAGTTGATGACGGATATGGAGGCGATTGCGGGGGTGCTGGAGGAATATGGGGCGGGAGAGGATATCTTGTTGGCGGAAGATGCGGCGCAGAAGGCGGAGCTTTGGAAGATCCGGCGCCGGGTGGCGGAGGCCGTGAAGAAAGAGGGGTATACGATCGAAGAGGATACGGTGGTGCCGCGGGCCGAGCTGCCCGCGCTCATCAGGGGGGTGAAGGATCTGGGTCGTGAATATGGTTTCCATGCGGTATGTTATGGGCATGCGGGGGATGGTAACCTGCATATCCGAATCAAGAAGGAGGGCAGTGTGAACAGCCAGGAGGATCCTGCAATGGTGGAAAGCCTGCGGGCGTTATTTGGGCTGGTGCGGCGACTGGGTGGAACGATCAGCGGTGAGCATGGAATCGGCCTCGTGCAAAAGGGATACCTGGATATCGTCTTCGATGCGGTGCAGGTCGGGTTAATGCGGGGTATCAAGGCGGTGTTCGATCCGAATGGGATCCTGAATGCGGGAAAGATATTCGATAAATCAAATAAACCATGATGGCAAAGAAGGTTGTATTCGCGCTTTGTTTTTTGATGATCACCGGAGTGGGTTTCGCCCAGGACCATATGCCCTATCGGGCAAACACCTACAGTGACGAGGGGGATGGGACGGGGTTCCGAAAGGAGAACCTGTTCATTGGGGGTGGGCTGGACCTTGGCGTCGGTTCGTATAATTTCAATATCGGGGTGAACCCGGAGATCGGATTTTCGCTGAACCGCTGGCTGGATGTAGGCGCTGTGATCAATTTTCAGTACAACAGTGTCTCGGCAGATGCCAGTTATTATTACAACAATGATGTCGGTCAAAAGCAGTTCGTGTATGGCGCCGGTGTTTTTGGCCGGGCCTATGTGTTACCATTCCTGTTTTTGACCGCGCAGCCGGAGTTCAACTGGACCAACACTACGGCTACGCCAGGGGGCACCCAGGACCACTACCATTACAATGCCAATGCACCGAGCCTTTTGCTGGGAATCGGCTATGGGCGGCGGTTAGTGGGCGAGAGCGGCTTTTACATCGCGTTGATGTTCGATGCGCTCGACAATGTCAATTCGCCTTACAATGATGCGTTGGGTCACCCTTTGCCGGTACTAAGGGCGGGGTTCGATATTTATCCATTTCACCGGAAATAGCTGTCGAGGTCGCCGGGGGTGTTGCAGATCGTGATGCGGTCGTCGAGGCGGTCATGGAGGAAGCCTTCCTGTTCCAGTTTAAGGAGGTGTTCGATAAGGGGAGTATAGAATCCGCCGGAGTTGAGGAGGAAGATGCGTTTGCTGTGTATCTTCAACTGGTTCCAGGTGATCATTTCGAAGAACTCGTCCAGGGTGCCGAAGCCACCGGGCAGGATGACGGCGGCGTCGCAATTTTCATACATCATTTTTTTGCGGACGTGCATATCGGCTACGGTCCGTAGTTCGGTAATGCCGGTATGATAGGTCTCCCATTCCATCAGTAATTCCGGAATAATGCCAAGGACGGTGGCGCCGCCTGCAAGGGCGGAGTCTGCGACAAGGCCCATGAGGCCAGCCTTTCCGCCGCCATAGACGAGTTTCAGGTTTCGGGTGGCGATGAGTCGACCCAATTCGACGGTATGTTGTGCGAAGAGGGGGTCTTTTCCGAGTTTCGAGCCGCAGAACACGGCGACGGCGGTTATTGGCATAGGCAAAATTAAAATTCATATATTATCCCTGTATTTCCTAATTTGGAGGATGTCTTCTTTTCTTCTTTTTGCTTTCGTGATCGGGTATTTTTTGTTGCTGCTGGGGGTGGCGTGGCGCGTGTCGCGGCATGCGAATAATGAGTCGTTCTTTATCGGCAATCGAAATTCCAACTGGATGCTGGTGGCGTTTGGGATGATCGGTACATCTTTATCCGGTCTGACGTTTGTGAGTGTTCCCGGTACGGTTGGTGATTTTAGCTTTTTGGGCGGCCCGCTTAAAGGGTTCGGTTATTTGCAGGTGCTGATCGGCAACTGGCTGGGGTGTATGGTGATCGCGTTTGTGTTGCTGCCCCTGTATTACCGGCTCAACCTGACATCGATTTACAATTACCTGTATACCCGTTTCGGACCGGTGGCGTACCGAACGGGCGCGCTCTTCTTTCTGATCTCGCGTACCGTAGGTGCTACGGCCAGGCTCTACCTGGTGATCAACGTACTCCATACTTTTATCCTGCAGGATATGCACATACCTTTCGCGGCTACCGCTTTTGTGATCCTGCTCATGATCCTGCTCTACACTTTCGAAGGCGGGGTAAAGACGATCGTCTATACGGATACACTCCAGACCACTTTTATGCTGTTGGGTTTGGTGGTGTGCATCGTGTATATCCTGCAGCATCTGGGTATGTCGTTGCATGGTGCGATGCAGGCGATGGGGAACCAGGGATACACGCAGGTATTCAATATGGATTTTCGCAGCGATGGGTTTTTCGGCAAGCAGATCCTGGGGGGGATGTTCATTATGATCGCCATGACAGGGCTCGATCAGGAGATGATGCAGAAGAATATCAGTGTCAGAAACCTGAGAGATAGCAAAAAAAATGTCGTGACCTTTAGCTTTATCATGGTGCTCGTGAGCTTTTTGTTCCTGCTGTTGGGTGGTCTGTTGTATCTGTACAGTCAGCATTTGGGAGCGGAATACCAGGGGAAGACTTTGCAGCTGGATGGGCACAACGTCATCGGGGATAAACTGTTCCCGACGCTTGCGCTGCATTATCTTCCGCAGTCGGTGGGGATCATTTTCATTCTGGGATTGATCTCGGCTTTGTTTCCCAGCGCTGACGGCGCGTTGACGGCGCTGACAAGTTCGTTCTGTATCGATCTGCTGGATATGAAGCGCCGGGCGGGCTGGTCCGAAGAATACAAGCGGCGAACGCGCCTTACGGTGCACATGAGCTTTGCCGTGTTATTTTTATGTTGCATCCTGGTGTTCAAGTGGATGAATAGAGATTCGATCGTATACCTCGTTCTGGCGCTGGCGACGTATACCTATGGTCCTTTGCTAGGTCTTTTTTCCTTTGGGATCTTTACAAAGCGGAGTTTGCCAAACACTTGGAAGGTCACGGCGCTTTGTCTGCTGGCGCCCCTTTGCTGCTATTTCCTCAGCCTCCATTCCGCACGGTGGCTGGGAGGGTTCAAGATCGGGCTCGAATTGCTGCTGATCAATGGAATCCTTACCTTTTTAGGGTTATGGGTCCTGTCCCGGCCGACGGTCAATTAGTGTATATTTGCGCAAAGTTTTTTGGATATGGAACTGATCGATCCGTTGGCGCAGGCATATGCCGAAAAATATTCTTCCGGTCTCCCCGCGCTATTGCAGGAGATCGCTGAAGATACAGCGGAGCATCATCCTGAGGCGCATATGCTCAGCGGACCGCTACAGGGGAAGCTGCTGGACTTGATGAGCACTCTGTTGCGTCCGCGTCGTATACTGGAGATCGGGACATTTATGGGGTATAGTGCGCTCTGTTTGGCCCAGGGGCTGGCAGAGGGAGGCAGGCTCCATACCATCGAGCTGCGGGAGGCGGATGCGGACCGGGCGGCAGAATATTTCAGACGGGCAAATCGCCAGGATCGGATACTATTGCACCGTGGAAATGCGTTAGCCATCATCCCTGCCCTCGATGAGGTCTGGGACATGGTATTCATAGATGCGGACAAAGTGAGTTATGCGGAATATTACCGGATGGTGCTGCCGAGTGTGCGGCCCGGGGGGCTGATCATTGCGGACAATGTCCTTTTTCATGGACAGGTGCTGGATTTGCCTGTAGAAGGCAAGAGTGCGAAAGCGATACAGGCATTCAATGAATTGGTGGCAGCAGATCACACAGTAGATAAGGTCATGTTGACGGTAAGGGATGGGTTGTTCCTTATCAGAAAAAAGTAATCGGTGCCGATGCGAATAAGAGTGGTCATTTTGGGGTTATTGGTCTTAGCGGGCAGGGAACTGCCGGCGCAGGTCGGTGTGAATGGGATACGTTATGTGAATACGTACAAGGAGCTGGCGATAGCTGAGGAGCAGCGGGCTGGTATTCCTGCGGCGATCATCCTGGCGCAAGGGCTGCATGAATCTGAGGCGGGCACCAGTGAGCTGGTAAAGCAATCGAACAATCATTTTGGGATCAAGTGCAAGGATGACTGGAAGGGTCAGGTGGTCTATCACGATGACGACAGCCGGCAGGAGTGTTTCCGGAGCTATGCTACTGCGGCGGATTCCTATAGAGATCATTCTGATTTTTTGCGCCGCAGCGGCAGGTATTCTTTCCTTTTCGACCTGAACCCTGCGGACTATGAAGGGTGGGCCTATGGATTGAAAAAGGCCGGTTATGCTACGAACATTAAGTATTCACAGATCCTGATCAAGCTGATAAAGGACTACAACCTGCAGCAGTATTCGCTGATCGCCATGGGGAAGATGAGGCCCGAAGATGAAGTGGTGTTGGTGGTTCCAGTGGCGCCAGCGATTCCAATGGCGCCAGCGACAATGGTTCAGCCCAGGACAGTCGGCCCGGATTCGGCATTCGACTCAGCTTCAACGGTCGGCTCAGCAACGATCGTCGACTCAGCTTCGGTCGCCGGTTCGCCTTCCCCTGTCGGCGCTGTTTCCGGCGGCGGGTTCGTGGATGGCGGTTTGGACAGACTGGCATCCCTGTATCCGGTGGGGGAGTTCATGATCAATAAGACGAGAGTTGTATATGCAAAAGCAGGGTTATCCTTGCTGGCCATCGCTGGACAGTATGCTATTCCCCTGGGGCGGCTGCTCGAATTCAATGATATGAAGGAGCAGGATGTGCTGGAGAAGGGACAATTGATCTATCTGCAGCGAAAGCGCCGGACGGGTTCCGCGGAATATCATATTGTCCGGGAAGGGGAGGATGTCTATACGATCTGTCAGGCGGAGGGCGTCCGTTATCAGGACCTGCTGCAAATGAACCAGCTTAGCGCGGGGTTGGAGCCGGCTGCGGGCGAGCGGATCTATCTTCAGGGGTCAGCGCCTGCGAGGCCCAGGTTGGCGGTCAATGGGAAGTAAACATTTATTATAAGCGATCATTATGTCCATCCTAAGAGTACACGACAAAAGCTTTGAACCTTATTTGAGTGCGGAAGTCATCGATAAAAAGATTGAGATGATTGCCTTGAGGATAGATGAGGATTATGCAGGGAAAAAGCCGCTGTTCATTGCCGTCCTTAATGGGGCTTTTATGTTTGCCTCGGACCTTTTTAAAAAGATCAGCATAGAGGCCGAGATCAGTTTTATCAAGTTGGCTTCCTACAAGGGGACGAAGTCGACGGGGCATGTGATCACGGCTATTGGGCTGGATGCCGATCTGCATGGGCGTCATGTGGTAATCGTGGAGGACATTGTGGACACGGGGAAGACTTTGAGCGAGTTCCTGCCGCAACTGGAACATCAGCAACCCGCTTCGATGAAGATAGCGGCGCTGCTGCACAAACCGGAGGCAACTGTCTATCCGATCCAGGTGGATTATCTCGGGTTTTCGGTGCCCAAGAAGTTTCTGCTTGGCTACGGGCTTGACTATGATGGACTTGGAAGAAATTTGCCGGCCATCTATCAGTTGATAGAAGGGACTTGACAGGGCCGAAGAAACGCATTAATTTTAATCAAAATATCCAATTGAAGCCAGCACTACTTTTGTTAGTGGGTTCTTTGTGCTTTTTGTCGTCGCGTGGACAATTCTATTTGCGCGGGGAGGTGAAAGATGAGAACAACAGTCTCTTGCCAGAGGTAAAGATCCTGCTGCATTCCAGTGGGTACCTGTATCATTCGGGTGGCTCCGGGGCTTTCGGCATACCCGTTCCTTCGGCAGCCGATACGCTGACCTTGTCGGCGGAAGGCTATGAGACGTTGGTCCTGCCGGTCGACGCAAATCAATACCAGACAATACAATTGAGAGTGAGCGCAACAGTCGCACCACCGGTGAGACGAGGTTTGCTATCGGTCACGAAGGATTTCCGGGCGACCGAGCGGAAGGATTGGACGGTGGGGCAGGAAACGTATAGTTCGCTTGTAGAGAACGGATTTATCCCGGCGGGGCGGTTTCCGGAGACGGGTTTTGCGGTGACCATCGATAAGGCTTCATATAGTAATGTCAGGCGTTTCCTGAACATGGGCAGTACGATCCCGCCGGATGCGGTGCGGATCGAAGAGCTATTGAATTACTTTAATTTTGGTTACACCGATCCACCGCGGGACAGTTGTTTTGCGTTTCAGTCACGGTTGTCGGAATGTCCCTGGAATCCGGCGGACCGGTTGTTGTTTGTGCAGGTCTGTGCACGGAAGGTGAACCCTTCGCAAATCCCTCCGGCGAATCTGGTATTGCTGGTGGATGTATCGGGATCGATGGACCTCCCCAACAAACTGCCTTTGCTAAAATCGGCATTTGGGCTGTTGGTGAATAACCTGCGGGATGTGGACACAGTGTCGATCGTCACGTATGGCGGATCGGTGGTAGTGGCAATGGAGCCCACGTCAGGGCATGACAAGAACAAGATACTGAAGGCCATTGACGACTTGGGGGCGGGGGGGTCTACTCCGGGCGAAGCGGGGATCCGGGCGGCTTACCGGGTGGCTAAGAGCCAGCTGATCAGGGGTGGCAACAATCGGGTTATCCTGGCTACGGACGGAGATTTTAATGAGGGGGAGACCTCGGAAGAAGAGTTGGAAAAGTTAGTGACGCAATACAAGGACTGGGGGATCTATCTTACCTGCCTGGGTGTTGGGATGGGAAATTATAAGGACTCCAAGCTGGAAGCGCTGGCGAAGAGGGGAAACGGCAATTTTGCCTATCTGGATGACGAGCGGGAGGCAGAAAAGGTATTGGTGAGAGAGTTTACACAAACGGTCTATGCCGTAGCGGATGATGCCTATTTAAATATCCAGTTCAATTCGACGCTCGTCAAAGATTACCGGTTGATCGGGTTCGACAATAAGGTAAAGATGTTGTCAGATTCTCAGCGTGTTCTGCAGGGTGGGGAAGTGGGCTCGGGGCATTCGCTGCTGGCCTTGTTTGAGATCGTGCCAACGGATGCGGATAGTAACGCCGTCCATGATGGAAGGCGGCTGGCGACGGTGCTGCTGAACTATCGGTTGCCGCATGATGCGCGGCCGCTGCTGAGTAGTTATGAATGTGGCAGTGAGCTCACCGCGTTCCGAGATTTGCAGCCTTGTTATCGCTTTGCTTCTTCTATAGCGCTTTTTGGCGGGCTGTTAAAAAAGTCAAGATTTACGCATCAGGCGGACTGGAAAGATGCCATTCTCATGGCGGAGCATTCGAGCAGTCCCGACGATACGATTCAGCAGGAGTTTATTACGCTGATCGAAAAGGCGCGGAAGATTTATGGACGGCGGCGTAAAAACTAGCTGAACATCTCTCTTACTTTATCAAAGAAGCTGCGTTCATTCTTGTCCGGCTTCGGCTGGAAGTTAGGTGATTCATTGAGTTTTTCCAATATGACCTTTTCTTCGGGAGTGACGTGCTGGGGTGTCCATACGTTGATATGAATGAGCTGGTCGCCTCTTTCGTAGCTGTTTACACCGGGAAATCCCTTTCCTTTCAGCCGGAAGATCTTACCGCTTTGGGTCCCAGGAGGGATCTTTATCTTGGCTTTCCCGTCGATAGTGGGCACTTCTGCCTGAAGGCCGAAGACAGCGTCCGCGAAAGAGAGATGGAGCTCGAAGGCTACATTCAGTCCGTCGCGGTGCAATTCGGAATGCTGTTCTTCTTCGATGAGGATGATGAGGTCGCCGGGAGGGCCACCGCGTTCTCCTGCGTTCCCTCTGCCGCCGACGCTGAGCTGCATGCCTTCCTGTACGCCTGCGGGGATATCTATGGTGACGGTCTCTTCGCCGTAGACCCGGCCTTCGCCTTTGCAAACGGGGCACTTGGCGGTAACGATCGAGCCTTCACCGTTACAGGTGGGGCAGGTGGTGACGGTCTGCATCTGACCGAGGAAGGTGTTGCTCACGCGTCGCACTTGGCCGCTGCCGCCGCAAGTGGAGCAGGCTTGAACGCTATTCTTGTCTTTGGCGCCGCTGCCGCTGCAGGTATTGCACGAGACGTATTTTTTGACCTTTATATTTTTTGATACGCCTTTGGCGATCTCTTCATAATTGAGTTTGATCTTCACGCGGAGGTTGCTGCCGCGAACGCCGCGGGCTCTGCCGCCGCCTGCACCGCCTCTGCGGCTGCCGCCGAAGAAGCTTCCGAAGATATCATCGCCAAAAAATGTCGCCGAACTGGCTGAAGATATCATCCATGTTCATGTTGCTGCCTGCGCCGCCGGATCCACGGCCGTTGCCCTGCATGCCGGCGTGGCCATAGCGATCATACTGGGCTCTTTTGTCGGCGTCGCTGAGGACTTCGTAGGCCTCGGCGGCTTCCTTGAACTTTTCTTCGGCAGCCTTATCGCCGGGGTTACGGTCAGGGTGGAATTGCATGGCCACCTTGCGGTACGCTTTTTTTATTTCGTCGGCGGAGGTGCCTTTGGTGACGCCCAGTATCTCGTAGTAATCTCGTTTAGCCATAGTTTTTTACAGGATGTCGGGGGTTTATTTACCTACTACCACTTTTGCAAAGCGGATGATCTTATCGTTCAGGTAATAGCCTTTTTGTACTTCGTCGATAACTTTTCCTTTCAGCGCCGGATCGGGAACCGGCACTTCGGTAATTCCCTCATGCTTTTCCACGTCGAATTCGGCTCCTATGCTCTGCATGGCTTTGAGGCCCCTGGACTGCAGGGCGGAGCGGAGTTTAGCAAATACCAGCTGTATGCCTTCCCTGATCTGGACGATGTTCTGTGTGGTCTGGAGCTGTTTCTCCGCGCGGTCGCAGTCGTCCAGTGTGTCGAGAAGGGACACGATCACTTCTTTGCCCGCGGTTTGGCGCAGATCGAGGTTTTCGCGGGCGCTGCGTTTCCTGAAGTTATCGAATTCAGCAAACAGCCGAAGGTATTTGTCTTTTTGTTCCTGTAGTTCGTCTTTCAGCCGTTCGACATCTTCTTCTTTATCACCGATATCCTCAAATCGGGTCGTCCCCGCAATGTTCTCATCGGTATTCATGTCGTCCATGTCGTTGCGGGTCTGTTCGTTTGTGTTCTTGCTATCCATAGTCATACAAAATAATATGGGAGATGCCTTACATTGGCACAAAGGTACGTTTGTCAATATTCCTGCCAAGCTGCAAATAAAGACAAATTGACAGCCGCACAAGGTTTCTATCTTACCTTTGCGCCCATGACAAAAGTTTTTCTAAAAAAGAGGGTTGGCCGGAGGGTCGAGGATGGCCATCCCTGGGTCTTTGGAAATGAAGTGGATAGGGTAGAAGGCGACAGTACGGGCGGAGAAATAGTAGAATTATTGACGCACGATAAGAAGTTTATCGGGCGGGGATATATCAATCTTCAGTCGCAGATCGCGGTCCGGTTGTTGACGCGGGATCACAAGGAACAGATAGACGAAGGCTTCTTTTTTGATCGGTTAGCGGGGGCATGGCGATACAGAACACAATTGGGGTATACGGACAATTGCCGGTTGGTGTTTGGAGAGGCGGATTATCTTCCCGGCCTGATCATCGACAAGTTTTCGGATGTTTTTGTGCTGCAGACCCTTTCGTTGGGGATGGATCGATGGAAACCGGCGATAGCAAATGCATTGGAACGGATTTTCCGGCCAGGGGGCATCTACGAGCGCAACGATGTGCCGGTGCGTGAATTGGAGGGTTTACCTCAGCAAAAGGGGTTCCTGTCGGCGCCATTTGATACGCAGATCATCATAAAGGAGAACGGGTTGCAAATGCATGTGGATATTGAAAATGGACAAAAGACCGGTTATTTTCTGGACCAGCATGATAACCGCCGGGAGATCCGGCACATCGTGCACGGAGCACATGTATTGGGCGCATTCTGTTATACAGGCAGTTTTGAGACGCATGCGGGTTTTTATGGTGCCAGGTCGGTATTGGGTTTGGATATTTCGGAGAATGCCGTTGCGCAAGCGCGGCGGAATGCGGAATTGAACGGGCTTTCGCCGGTATGTCGTTATGAGGCGGTGAATGCCTTTGATGCGTTGAAGCAGTGGAGCAAGGAGGGACGTCAATACGATGTGGTGATGCTCGATCCGCCTGCGTTTACGAAAAGCCGGGAAACGATCCAGAAGGCCATTACGGGCTATAAGGAGATCAATCTGCGGGGGATGAAGCTCGTGAAGCCAGGCGGCTTTCTGGTCACGTCTTCGTGCACGAATTTAGTTTCTCCAGAGCTTTTTTTGCAGACGATCCAGCTGGCCGCAAAGGATGCGCGGCGCAAGTTGCGGCAGGTAGTATGCAGGACGCAGGCAAGTGATCATCCTATTTTACCCGGCCTTGATAATACAAATTACCTTAAATTCCTGATCGTACAGGTATTGTGAGTGGATGCGGGGAATACTTTAGAATTTTGGTGAGAGCATGTGGTATTTTGCTGCTTTTGAGTTGTCATGGTTCAGGAAGCCGGAGTAAACGAGGGATAATTCAAACCCACCGCGGTCTTCGCTTGCCGTGTTCAGCGAGGAGATATTGATGTCGTAGCTTAAGCCAAAGCTATAGGAGTTGTTCATTTCCAGCTTGATCACGGGGATGAGGGCGTCGTTCCAGCGCACGAGGGCGCCTACGGTAAACGTATATGGATAGTCGTCAGGGTCGTGACCGATCCTGTAAGCGTTGCCCAATCGATAGGAGTAGAGCACGCCCCCGATGACCTCGGTGGCAGGGCCTTGTTTTGACCAATCGGCGTGGAGCGTGAAGTAGGAATAGTCGTTGACGATGGATTTGATACCGGCGGAGACGACTACTTTAGGGTCGAGCTGTACGGTGGGGTTATCATAGAAAGAGTTTTTAGGGCGGTTCAGGTGTTGGTAGGAAACGCCGGTGTAGAAGCTGTTTTGGTTATCCGGGCCGTACGCGGTGTTAAAACTGAGCCCCAGCGAACCATCGAGGTAATGGATATTAGGAGTGAGGATGGTCTCACCGGTAGGCAGTGCCGGGTCGTAGGCGGTGCCATTGTACTGGCTGTTAGTGGTCACTTTGCTGAGGTCAAGACTTTTCTCTATGATGCCGCCCATGAAACCGAGCGAGAGGAACATCGGCCGATCGTCGCTGAGGGATTTGTGGTAGTTGAGGGCTGGAAGCAATTCGGTCGTTTCGAGTGCTGCGGTGCCGGCCTTATCGTAGAAGACTTCGAGCGCCG